>NZ_QRGR01000028.1 GCF_003367245.1 Pontibacter diazotrophicus
GGAAAGTGCTCAGAAGGGTAATCAGGATAGGCAGGAAAGAAAAAAGAAGAGACAAGAACGGGCTACTAAAACCATCACCAAATGATATACTTTATCCTTAGCCTGACGGCTATGGTGAAAACACACAACAACGGCAGCGTTGTTCTTAAGTTAACGGCATTGGATTGCGACCTGTCCCTGCGAGATACGAAATGTCATTATTCTTAAAATCTGAACATAGAATTACTGCCTCCAACTTTACCCCCAAAATTGCGGATGTTATAGGTGAAGGTGAGCATGCCGTAGCGGTTCAGTACCACGGTCTGTACGTCTTCGATAATGTTTTCGCGAATGCTTCTGTAAGCGCTCAGGTTCTGGTCCAGCACATCGTATACAGACAGTTTAAGCTGTGCCCGATCATCCTTCATAAAGAGGAAGGTAACGCTGCCGTTTAGCCTGCTATAGTGGTTCCGAAGGCCAGGAGCCATATTGGAGTTGTACCAGTAGTCAAGCGTTGCCTCCCATACCAGCTTTTTCGGCATCCGTATCACTATTTCAGAGCGGGAGGTTCTGGTGTTAAACTTTAGGTTCCGGAAGGCATTGTCCTCATACTTGCTTCTTTGGTGCCGCAGCGTAAAAGTCTGGTTAAACTCAAATTTATCATCCAGGTTCATCTTCGCCTCCAGGGTAGGATTCAGGCTCCAGGTCTGGCTAAAACTCTGGATGTCGTTGAACAAAACTAACGTCCGTGTATAGGCAGCCCACATGGAGCCTCCCAGCGAGTACTGCCTGTTATTATCATACTTAAGGTCCTTCATAAAGCGGACACTGCTGTTAAGCTGCCAATTGCCGTCAGTATTTACTGGCCGGGAAGTTTGCACACCAAACTCATTGATGGTGCGCTGGCGGGTAACAGCATCGTTGTTGATACTGCCGTTCATGTAAAAACTGTATTGGAGCGAGCGTTTCGTATCATACTTGCCGTAGTTCAGGTAGATGGAATTTGAGACTGTAGGCTTCAGTTCCGGGTTTCCATAGTTAATGAACAAGGGATTGGTATTGTCAATCACCGGCTGCAGGTCGGTTGCGTTTGGCTCTCTCAGGTTTACACTATAGTTAATGTAAAGTGATTTCCAGTTAATGTTGAGTGTCGGAAACACATAAAAGAAGTTCTGCTTTATGGTGGGGTTCTTCTGGAACGTATTGGTTATATCCAGAGATGTGAAACGAACAGCCGGCTGCACAGAAACTTCTTTTATCTTCCACCTGATACCACTTGTCAGGTAATTTCGCCAGCCAGTGCGCTGCAGCTCATTCGAGAGGCCTGGTACCAACAGCGTGTATTCGTTTGTTTCCGGATCAGCATCATAGGTATGGAGCGCATTTTTATCATTAAAATACTCCGAATTGATGCGGAAGACAGCACTTATGTTCTCTGAAATGGGCTCATTATAAGCCACAGAGCTGTTGAATTTGGTGCTGTAGGTGTCATTGTCGCGGAGTTGGTTCAGAAGCGTTACACCTGGATCGGGCCTGTAGAAGAGGTTTTCTGCGTTGTTTACCTGGTCCTGCAGGAGCGTGCTGTACTCATAAGCGCCATAAAAGTTGAGGTTCCTGCCCTTCTTCCGGAAGTTCCTGCTCAGCGATGCGTTGTTCCCCAGCGTGAGTGTATTACTGTTGTAGCGCTGGTTGTTATTGCTTTCGTTTATGAGTTCCGGGTAGTTCAGGTAAGTATTTGTAAAAGCAAGTTGACTTGACCTGTTATCAGCAATCGTCACGTTAGAGGTCATGCTCAGGTCTGTTAAGGAATCGAGTTTCCAGTCCAGCTTTCCACCAATTCTGTGGCTGTTGCTTTTGCTGAACTGGTTCCGTACCCTGCGGGAAGTGATAGTGTCTTCCTCAACCAGCTGAGAGGAATTTATTATCTGGTTCAGGTCAGAGTCAATGCCACCGTAAAAATATTGCAGGTTCAGTTTGATTCCATTTGTGAATACGGTGTTAAAGTTGGTGCCACCACCAGACGATTGCTGAATGCCTTCGTCGGTTCCTCCGAATGAAATGCCATTCAGGGCAAAGCCACCGTCACTTCTGTACATCACGGAGTTAAACCCGCTTCTGTCAAAGCCTCCAATGCGGGAGATATCCTCAAAGCCAAATCCGGGGCGGTTCAGGTTGTTTGAGTAACCCAATACGCTTACCTGCATCGTGTCCCGAAACATGTTCAGGATACCGCCTCCTTCATAGCGCTCATCCGTTCCGGCGCCACCATACAGCTTTCCGAACATACCTTTTTTTATCCCCTTCTTAAATTTCAGGTTAATGACCTGCGGAATATTCATTTCCGGCATATCTGGGTCGCGGCGCAGGGCCTCCGGGTCGTTCATCACCTGCACTTTCTCGATAACATTTGCCGGCAGGTTGCGGCTGGCAATCTTCGGGTCACTGCCAAAGAACTCTTTACCGTCTACCAGAATTTTGCTCACAGCCTTTCCGTTCACCATAATATTACCGGAGCCATCCACACTCACACCCGGGAGCTTCTTCAGCAAATCTTCTACCAATGCAGTAGGCAAGGTTTTAAAGGAAGCAGCATTGAACTCCACCGTGTCATTGCGCACAAGGATAGGCGGTGTTTCGGCCACAATCAGTACCTCGCTCAGTAGGTTACTGGAAACAGCCATCTTTATTTCTCCAAGGTTAAGAGCCGGTTGCGGTGCCGTCAATGTAAACTCATGCTTGTACACCCCATAGCCCATCATGGTGATAATAACCCGCAGGCGGCGCTCCAGGGGCAGGCCCGGAATTTTGAAAATCCCATCATCATCACTCATTCTGAAGGTAAGCAGCGTCGTATCCTGTGCATTGTAAACCGAAACCGTGGCATAAGGCAAAGCCTCTTTGCTGGACTCATCCACTACCTTACCTCCCAACTCACCTTTTGAGTTTTGAGCATGTATCAGTGTAGGAAAGGAGGCTGTAAACAGGAATAGAAGGATAAGTAGGAGATGTTTCATAGTGATTTGTTTTCACAGTACTGGAGGACTTGAATATAGTTTTAGATTAATTATTTAATAATACTGAAAAATATGGACTAATCTGTTACAATGTTAGCACTTTAACTTTTATTTAACGTTCAGCCTTTTAAGGGTAAAGAGTTGATATAGTGCTGGAATTACAAAGCAAATACCTTTACTACAACTCATGCTGCAGTGCAGGAAGTAGTGCATAGAGGTGCTTCCTGCACTGCAGCATGAGTTGTAGAAAATAAAAAAGCCCGACCCTTCACAGGTCAGGCTTTCAAAAAATATGTATTGTATAGATTTAAGTGCTTAGGCTATACTTTAACCGGCTTAGTTACTTATTGCTTGGAGCTTCTGCCTTCGGTTTCGGTTCTGTCTTCGGCTTACGCCTGGCGGGACTTCTTGGCTTGTCTTTGCGTTTTACATAAACCGCTGAAGGGCCTTTGTCATCCTCTTTCCGGATGATGAACAGGTCTTTCTGCGCCTTAATGAGCTGCAGCAGTTGCCCATAGCCAAAGGTGCGTGGGTCAAAGCTGGGGTCGAGCTGGCGCAGGTTTACTCCCATCACGCCCAAATGCGCCCAGCCATCCTCGTCTTCTGACATAACAAAGGCTTCTTTCAATAGCGGAACCGGGTTAGGTGCACTTTTACCCGTATTACTGGCCGGGTCCTTTTCAGCCTCCGCTATTTTTTTATCATCAATGTCATCCGTCAGGTTCTCTGTGAAGATAAACACGTTACAGGCATTCACGAAAGGCTTTGGTGTTTTGCGCTGGCCAATGCCCATCACAAAAATGCCTGCCTCACGTATGCGCGTAGCCAACCGGGTATAGTCGCTGTCGGAGGAGATGATGCAGAAGCCGTTTACATATTCGCTGTGCAGCAGGTCCATAGCATCGATGATAAGGGCACTGTCGGTGGCATTTTTGCCTACCGTGTAGCGGAACTGCTGTATGGGTTGGATAGCATGGTTATTCAGGCAGTCTTTCCAGCCGTTCATTTGTGGCGTAGTCCAGTCGCCGTAGATGCGCCGGATGGTAGTGGCGCCGTATTTACCGGCTTCGGCCATTAATTTTACAATCAGGCTTGGCTGCGCATTATCGCCATCTATAAGCATGGCCATGCGCGAAGGTTTTTTTTCTCGTACTGAGTTTTTCATGTGTTAGGGTTGCGTAAAGGTGCAGGGAAGCAGCTTTCTATTTCTTTGTGGTTTCTAATATCGTTATACTGCTATTGTTAATAGAGGTTGTTATCACTAAAGTCTACCAGTAGTATAACCAAAACATTTATATTTGTTTGTGCACTATGGCAGCGGCTGAATCTGTTCATTTTCATCGGCCTCTGTTGCTGCTTTAGGCATAGTACGAAAAATATGAGTATAGACAAAGGATAACATGATAAAGTTGAAAGCAACATTATTCGCTATGGGAGTATCTTTAGTGGCCGCGCTGGGTACGGCAAAGGCGCAGGTATTTAAGGCAGAGGAGCCGTTGGCACATACGTATTCCATCGTAGCCCGCGACCCAGGTACAGGTGAAATGGCCGTGGGCGTACAAAGCCATTGGTTTTCGGTGGGTACTGCAGTGCCTTGGGTAGAGGCTGGCGTTGGCGTGGTGGCAACGCAGTCGTTCACAAACAAGTCCTTTGGCCTGCGTGGCCTGGCACTTCTAAAGGAAGGGAAAACTCCGGAAGAAGCACTCGCCATATTGTTGGCTGACGACGAAGCCCGGGAGGTGCGGCAGGTGGCGATACTGGACGCCCAGGGCCGTGTGGCCACCCACACCGGAAAACAGTGTATCCGCTACGCCGGCCACATCACAGGAAAAAACTTCTCAGTGCAGGCCAACATGATGCTGACGGACAAAGTATGGCCCGCCATGGCGAAAGCTTTTGAAAGGAGCGAAGGGCAGCCGCTGGCAGAGCGCGTATTGCTGGCCATGCAGGCAGCAGAGCGTGAAGGCGGTGATATCCGGGGCAGGCAGTCGGCTGCGCTGGTAGTGGTGAAGGGACAGAAAGACGACCAGCCCTGGAACGACCGGACCATAGACCTGCGTGTGGATGACCACGACCAGCCGCTGGACGAACTGGCCCGCCTCCTGAAAGTATACCGGGCCTACGAGCACATGAACGCTGGTGATTTGGCGATAGAGAAAGGGCAGATGCAGCAGGCCATGCAGGAGTATGGTAAAGCAGAAACGATGTTTCCAAACAACCTCGAGATGAAGTACTGGCACGCGATCGGGTTAGCTAACAGCGGCCAGGTGGAAGAAGCTGCTAAACTACTGCGCGAAGTGTACAAGAAAGACGACAACTGGCGCGAACTTACCAGCCGTTTACCTGAAGTAGGTTTGCTGACGGTGAGCAAGCAGAACATGGAGAAGCTGATGCGGATTAAATAAAAAACGTGGAATTAACCAAAAGCAAAAGCGGCAGAAACTAATTTCTGCCGCTTTTGCTTTTAATGTGAAAATGAACTTCAGATGGCGAAGGTTACCTCCATTCCTGTCATTCATTAAAATTTAGTAACTTATAGCCGCTAAAACACATAGCAATCGAAAATTCAAATCACACTTAATTCAATAATGCTAATTAAAAAGAACCTACGCAGCCTGATGCTGGCTGCTGCCACGGCACTCGCTCTGCCGGCAATGGCACAACAAAATCACGCTTCCGATTCAGCCACTATCAAGAAGCTATATAACGAAGCCCTTTCCAGCACAGAAAGCTACGAAAACCTGCGCTACCTCACCAAGAAGATTGGCGCGCGCCTTAGTGGTTCGCCACAGGCAGCGGCAGCGGTGGAGTGGAGCCGCCAGGTAATGGAAGAAATGAACCTGGACACAGTATACCTGCAGGAGGTGATGGTGCCGCATTGGGTGCGTGGTGACAAAGAGATCGGACGTGTCTATAATTCCAAACTAATGGGAACGGTAGACATGAACATCGCGGCGCTGGGGGCTTCCGTGGGTACTGGCAAGCAAGGGCTAAGTGCTGAGGTAGTAGAGGTGCAGAACTTCGAAGAGCTGGAGAAGCTGGGCAAAAAAAAGGTGAAGGGTAAGATTGTGTTCTTTAACCGCCCCTTCGATAATACGCACATTCATACCATGGCAGCTTATAGTGGTGCGGTAGACCAACGTGGCGGAGGCCCCGTGGCAGCTGCTAAGCTCGGTGCCGTGGGTGTATTGGTGCGATCCATGGCAAACGAAATACAGGATGTGCCTCACACAGGCAACACCCGCTATGAGGAGGGTGTGCAGCAGATTCCTGCAGCAGCTATCAGCACAAGGGATGCTGAGCAACTAAGCAGCCTGTTAAAGGATGACCCAAACCTGAAGTTTTATATGCGTATGACTTCTGAAACGCTGCCGGACGTGCTGTCCTACAACGTGATTGGAGAGCTTAAAGGAACAGAGAAGCCGGATGAGATCATTGTAGTGGGTGGCCACCTCGACTCATGGGATATAGGGGAAGGTGCGCACGACGATGGTACCGGCTGTATGCAGTCGATTGAGGTGCTGCGCCTGTTTAATGAGCTCGGTATTAAGCCAAAGCGTACGGTACGTGCGGTGCTGTTCATGAATGAGGAAAACGGACTGCGCGGCGGGCGTAAATATGCTGAAATAGCGAAGGCAAAAGGAGAGAAGCATATTGCCGCTATCGAGTCTGATGCAGGTGGCTTTACACCGCGTGGATTTGGTATTGATGGCACAGATGCCCAATATTCCAAAGCATTAACTTGGAAAGCACTACTGGCTCCTTACGGCCTGCACGACCTGACACGTGGCGGCGGCGGTGCCGATATCGGACCACTGAAAGGACAGGGTACCGTTGCACTTATTGGCTTCCGGCCAGACTCACAACGCTACTTCGACTACCACCATACAGAAATCGACACATTTGAGCAGGTGAACCGCCGCGAGATGCAACTAGGTGCTGCTTCTATGGCATCGCTGGCTTATCTTATTTCTCAGTATGGGTTGTAATTGATTTGAAAATGTGGTGATTGATTTTGCTGCAGTGATAATGAATAAGAGCCAGTCTCGCATGGATGCGGGGCTGGCTCTTTTGTTGTATGTTGGCTTATCTCCAAGCTTCTGACACCAGACGCTCGCAGGAGCTGCGCACGCTGCGAGGTCTTTTGAGCTATGGCAGCAGGAGGGAGCTGTCGCCGTAGCTTAGGAAGCGGTAATTGTTTTGCAGGGCGTGCTGGTATACCTTGCGCCAATCTTCTCCGATGAGGGCGGAAACCAGAAGCAGCAGGGTACTTTCCGGTTGGTGGAAATTGGTGATTAGTCCTCCGCATATCCGGAAGGTATAACCGGGAGCTATAATGATTTGCGTGCTGGCGTGCAGGTAATTTGTGCCCTGCCGCTCCATGTACTGGAGCAATGCGTTTAAAGCCTCAGCCGCAGCAGGCGGTTCCTTTGTTTCGTAGGCCTGCCACTGGCTTACCTGCAGTTCCTGCATCGGTAGCGCCGGCTGTTGCAGCACTTTCGCGCCCAACCAGTACAGGCTTTCCAATGAGCGCATGCTGGTGGTGCCTACCGGTATGATGGGCTTGCCCAACTGCTTTAGCAAGCGCTGTAGCAGAGGTTTTGTGAGGTAGAGCTGTTCTGCGTGCATTTCGTGCTCCTCCATTACATCGGCTTTCACGGGTCTGAAAGTGCCGGCACCCACGTGCAGTGTCAGGTATGCGGCAGCTATATTTTGCTCCTGCAGGCTTGCCATCACCCGGTCAGTGAAATGAAGGCCTGCCGTTGGGGCTGCTACGGCTCCCTGTTGATTGGCGTAGATAGTTTGATAGCGGGTGTGGTCTTCGGGAGTGAGGTCGCGGTTGAGGTAGGGGGGCAGCGGCAGTTTGCCACAACGCTCCAGTACCTCGGCAAAGGGCAGCTCCGCCGGTTCCCACGTGAAACGTATCAGAAAATGCCCTTCCTGCTGTGCCTCGCGCTCCGCCTGCAGCATACCGCCATCAAAGCGAAGGCTTATCTTTCCGCTTTTCCAGCGCTTGTTGTTGCCCACCAGGCATTTCCAGACGCAGTTACCGGTTTGCTGCATCGCAAGCTGTACCTCCCGGTAAGGAGCCACCGGCTCCAGGCAAAAAATCTCGACAAAGCCACCCGTCTCTTTCTGAAACAGCAGGCGCGCTTGTACTACTTTTGTATCGTTAAAAACCAGCAGTGTGTTTGGCGGCAGCAGTTGGGGCAGGTCTGTAAAGGTATGATCTACTATCTGGCCCTGCCGGTAAAGCAGCAGCTTCGATTGGTCGCGCTCCGGCAGCGGAAACTTTGCAATGCGCTCCTCTGGCAGCTCGTACACAAAATCCTTTATCGCCAGCTTCTTCGGGTCAATCATGATAAACGTATTGGTATTCCTGCAAAGGTAGCGCTTGTTTTAATAATGGCCTTACGCAAGGTGTATCGTTTGTGAGAAAGTGCTCCTTCAAAGGCAGAACAGTGTTGTCTATAAAGTCCCAGCGGGACGACCTGTTGATAGAAATTAATATTAGACCACCCTTAGCTCCAGCGGAGCGGCCTGTTTGGGTTAAATTTACAGATCGCTCCGCTAGAGCTAAGGGTGCTACAGAATTTTCAGGCTATCAATACATCGTCCCGCTGGGACTATTGGTGTAGCATCAGTTTAGATGCAATGCTTCCAATGTAATTTAGGCACTATGCTGACTTTGCCAGGTGCTTACCACACCCACTGCGGACAGATGGTTTTCTGAGGGTTGTTTAGTTTGATTCCCACCACTACCTCATGGCTGTTCGCGCTGACCCTGTTCAGTTCAGAAGTGGTCAGGTCGTAGGAATAACTCACATCCAGCATGTGGTTGATGAATAGACCGGCCATAGCAGCAACTGCATCGCGCTGCCGGTAAGAAGCCCCCACCCAAAAGCGCCGGCCATAAGCGGCCTTCGCATTTACATCTACCATATATAAACCGTTCTCTGCTACTTTCACCATAACCGAAGGTGTGAAAGAAATGCTGTTCGTTATTGGGAGCCTGATACCGCCGGTAGCATAATAATGGTTCTGAAGTGCGGCCTGCAGTCCGTTGTTGTTACTTTTCGTTTCGCTGCTGAGCACCTGCATACTCGACAATCCTATATAAAAGTTAGAGCTGTAAAGCCAAAGGCCCACTCCCAGGTCAAACTTATTCATGTTGGGGATTTCTCCTGCCACGAAAGGGTCCTCTGAAATCTGCATGTTTAAGTCCTGCTTGTTCAGGCGGTACTGCAGCAGGCCCGCTGATACACCACCCGAGAGGTTGATCTTCTTTGTGAGGGGCAGGTGATAGGCATAGTTAAGGTTCAGGGAAAAGGTGTTCAGCAGCCCGGACTTATCTAGTTGCATGACAGCTCCCAAGCCATGATGGGGCCTCACATGGAAGCGGTTATTCTTGTTAACAGATACCCCGGATGCGTTGTAGCTGCTTTTTGTTTTTGGAAGCGGTACGTTCCTGTCGTTTTTGTCAAGGGAGGCATTGATGCTGGTATAATAGGTGGTAGGTGCCCCCTCCAGGCCAAGCCATTGGGTTCGGTAACTGTTCCGAACGTCTATATAACTTTCTGTGCCCACAGCAGCCGGGTTAAGCAGGAAGTTGTTCTGGATATACTGCGTATGCTGCGGCCGCTGCTGGGCGAGGCCGGTAAAACAAAGGCAGGCAAAAAAGGCCAGGCTGGTAAAAAATTTCATAAGCTTTACTTGATAAGGGTAATACTTCCTGCCACCGGTTTTTCATTCATCCCCAGGTCAATGATGTAGTAATAAGACGCCATAGGTAAAGGCATGCCGTTGTGTGTGCCATTCCAGGGCTCCTGGTATCCTTTTGATTCATATATCTTATTTCCCCAACGGGTGAAAATCTGCACGTGGCAGTTAGGGTATAGCTCAATGTTCTTGATGAACCAGGTTTCGTTGATGTTGTCCCCGTTAACAGTAATCGCGTTCGTAGGCACCACGTGCGGGAGTACCGTCACCGTCACCTCGTCTGTGTAAGCGCAGCCAAATTCTGACGTCACCGTCACCGTAAAAGTCGTTGTTTTGAGGGGCCTGGCACTAGGGTCCGCGATAAAAGGATTAGATAAACCGGTGGCTGGTGACCAGGAATAACTGGTACCTCCCGTTGCCTGCAGCTTTACCGACTGGCCTTCCATGATCGTTACATCCTCGCCTGCATTGGCTACAGAGGGCCGGACAGTGGCTGTAACTTTTGTTCTGCCGGTACTGGTGCAACCGTTTCTGGTCACAGCCTGCACATAAAAATCCGTCGTGGTGTGGAGTGGCGGGGTTTGATACGTGGCACCCTCGCGCAATAACCTGCCGCCGCTGGGTTTATCATACCACTGCAGGATAACTCCCGCTGCCGGTGCGTTTCCCTGCAGCGTGGCCGTTTCGCCCGGGCAAATGGTGACATCTGTCGCCTGAGGCGTGGCTGGCAGCGCTTCTATCGTCACCAACACAGCGTTGCTGGTGCTCTGGCAGGATGCAGCCGCCGTACGAACAATTCTCCTGAACCAGGTGGACTGCTCTAACTGACCGGGTGTATAATTTGCTGCTGTGTTAAGGCCGGGTGCAGGAGAGAAGCCTGCTGTGGCGCTTGTTGTGCTGTACTCCCATTCATGGGAAAACCTGTCGGTGCTACTGGTCAGTACAGGCCCGGTCAGTTTACCCGGGGTACTCCCCACACAAACTACCTGGTTCCCATTTATAGTATTCTGGCTGATATCCGGTGTAACGGTGATTTCTACTGCATTGCTTTCCACAGGAGGGCAGGGGGCAGACGTTATCACGCGCCGGTACCAGGTCGTCTGATTTAATCTCCCCGGCTGGTAATCCTTTTCTTTCCCTTTACCTGTTTCGGTAATGGCTTTAAATCCGCTGGTCGGACCAGTCGTGCTGTACTCCCATTGATAGGTATAGGTGCCGACCTCGCCGGTTGGTTCCGGCCCGGTTAAAAGATTAGGGACGGTATTGGCACAAATTGCCTGTGCGCTGGAGATGGTGTTATTGTCAATAGCATCCTGCACGGTTATCTTCACTGCTGTGCTTATTAGCTCATCCTCCCAACCAGAAGTTACCTTTCTCCTGAACCAGGTTGGTCCGGTAAGGACTGGTGGTGTGTAGTGCTGCGCCTTGTTACCTGGGCCAGGTGCCAGTGTAAAGCCTGTATGCTCATTTGTATTGCTCATCTCCCAGGTATAGTCGTAAGAGCCGCTTCCGCCGGTAGGCAGACTCCCCGTTAGGGTTGCCGGTGTTTCGCCAGCGCATACTGTCTGGTCAGCTAAAATGGTGTTGTTGGCAATGTCATCTTGTCTTAGCGGCCTTACTTCTATCGTTTCGGTTCTGGTGAGCGTGCTGCCACAGGAGGTAGTGGAAGTTACCAGAAAGTCAATAAGGTAAGACGGCTGTTGCAGGGCCTGCTGGTTAATTGTCCAGCTAAAAGGAGAGGTTGCCCGCCCATTATTTCTTTTCGATTGAAAATTGATGTTATGAGCATTCAGTTGAAAGCCTCTGCCTGAAGCCGAGACAGTGACTTCCTCCTGGTCTGCGTCGGTACCGGTCACGTCGAAACTGATACGATCTCCTCTAACGACCTCAAAGACTCTTGTTCCGGTAGAAAGAGAAAGGGCAGGAGCATTACCCTGGCTCGTTTCTACTACCAGGCTTATTCGTTTGGTTGTCTGCCGCGGCAGGCCACATCCATCATCCCCATCATCACTTACCACAAGGTCCAGCAGGATAGGCTGATCACCCGTGTTAAAGCATTGCTCAAAGCAAATTGTGGCCTCAAGTGTATTAGCTCCATTGGGTATGTTTGCCACACCGCTGGTTGTGCCGGACAAGCTAAAGATATTGTCGTTCGTGAAATTAACGGGCTTTACCTCCAGGGTAAGGGGTTCATTTACGTCCGGGTCAGTATAGAGTATTTTAATGCAGCGTGAGTCGGTAGGGGATATGCGCAGTATTTCACCGTCAGCAGAAGGGCTGGGGCTGCCGGGCTGCGTAATGGAGACGGCTGGGTCATAATTGAAGCGACAGGCTTTCACCACAAGTTGAAAGTCTCTCCTGACTTCCCCTATTTTCACTCCGTTCCGGAACTCCTGTACCCGTACGCCAAATACAAACAGGCCTGCATAGCTTGGCCTTACCGTAAGCCATCCAGTGCTTCTGTCGATGTTAACAGGCGGATCCCCCTGTATCTGATTGTCTTTGTTATAGCCCGGAAGCCAGCTTATCTCAGGGTAGGGGCCACTGGAGGCAGCCGGCCTCCAGTCTTCAGCGGTGCTATACCCGTTCAGTGGAGAAACCATGTCGTATACTAGCTGGTCCCCATCCGCATCAGTACTGCCGAAATCGTAGTAAAAAAGCTCTCCCTGGCAGGCATAGTCGCTCGGTGGCGGTGTAAGCCTGGGCGTAGAGTTCACAAAGGGGGCGCCATTTTTAACAACAGCTGGAAACTCCATATAAATAGTAGTGCCAGCCTCGAATGTGGAGGATATGTTGTTGGTGGTGCTGTTGCGGCAGCAGCGTTCCATCACCACATAGTATCCCTCCGGGTGTGTGTATCTGGTGGGATTAAGGTTAATATCGTTGTAGTAGAGGAGCTTGGAAGTTTTTAAGCCGCTGGTGGTGCATCCAACATTGGTGTAGTTTAATAAGCTTGTTTCATTAAGTGACAGCAATGTGTTTGTGACAGGGAGATCGGTGCCCTTTTCAAAAATATAAACCCTGATGCCGGCTTCCTTTCTGTTCTGTGTCCCGTTGATCTCGTCGAAGTATAAGTTCAGAGACAGCCTGTAACTATTGCCTGAGAGGTGCTGCAACTCAAACTCGCCTCCAACAATATGTGTTGCAGAAGCTTGTAAACTTAGGAACAGGGTTAAAAAAAGCAGTGCTAAACGTGGTATCATCCTTTTGAGCGAAGGGTGTAAACTATGTATTGAATTCTAAATATAGTTAAACAATGTTGTGCTCAAAATCGGGGATGAGAATATTTTTTTACTTCTGATATAAAAAGCTTTTAATATTTATTTAGTTATGTTTTACATTGGTGATATGAATGCATTAAAGGCAATGATAAAAATAAATGCTACTAATGTAGTAAAATTAGAGCTAAAAGGTAAAAAGTTATCGAGAGTGGTCTGTGCAATTTTGATGTGCCGGTTTTGTTGAAATAAAGTATTGTGCAGTAGTGGAATATTTATATTTTTATCTGTGTGACTTTCTTTCAACGCTATTCAGCTCTGGCAGAGCGGCCATTATCAGGAACTGATAGTTGTGGTTGTTTTATATTCGGTATGGCAAGCATATTTTGCTCCCTTGTATGAGAGGTGCAAGAGCCGTTGCGCTGCTACATTTGCCTGTTGTACTACGGCGGCGGCAGTGTGCTTTCAGGATGATTGCAATTGCGGTTTAATTTTTTACTTGCCAAGAATGCCTCCCCGGGCGCTTACCACACCCACTGCGGGCAGACCGTTTTCTGCGGGTTGTTCAGCTTGATTCCCACAACGACCTCGTGGCTGTTGGCGCTGACCCTGTTCAGGTCAGAAGTGGTAAAATCGTGGGAGTAACTCACGTCTATGAAGTGATTGACATAGATACCTGCCATGGCGGCGACAGCATCCTTGTGCCGGTAAGAGGCGCCTACCCAAAAGCGCTCGTAGTACATGGCTTTTGCGTTTACGTCTACCGCTGATAAGCCTCCAACTGCCATCTTAGCCATCACCGAGGGAGTGAGCGTGATACCATCAGTTACGGGGAGCCGAACGCCGGCCGTAGCATAATAGTGCGGTTGGAGCTCCGCCCGGGGCAAGCCGTCTGAACCTACATCATTGATGCTCCTGACAAGCTGCATACCCGATACACCCACATAAAAGTCGCGGCTGTAGAGCCAGAGCCCCAAACCCAGGTCAAGCTTATTCCTGTTGATGGCCTCTCCGTTCAGAAAAGGGTCGTTCTGAATAAGAACGTCTACGTCTTTCTGGCTTATCCATTGCTTCAGTATACCCGCAGAGATACCGCCTGACAGGTTGATGCTTCTGGTGAGGGGCAGGTGGTAGGCATAGCTCAGGTTAAAAGTAAAGGTAGACAGCAGTCCTGAGTTATCCATCTGGGCGATGGCCCCCACGCCATGGTGCGGCCTCACATAAAACCGGTTGTTCTTGTTGGCAGCGGGGGCACCCTGAGAAGACGGTGGCTTGCCTGCTCCAAACCGGCGGGCATTCCTGTCGTTCCTGTTGAGGGCGGTGTGCACGCTGGTGTAAAAGGTGGTAGGTGCCCCCTCCATACCAACCCATTGGCTCCGGAAGCCCGACCGCACATCCATGTAGTTTTCAATGCCTGCCACAGCAGGGTTCAGGAGGTAGTTGTTCTGAAAGTACTGCGTGTGCTGTGGCCGCTGCTGCGCCAATGCAGCCGCATACGAGCAGAAACAAAACAGGATGCAAAACAATACTCTCATTCGGCTTTACTTAATAAGGGTGATACTGCCTGAAATCGGTTTCTCCTTCATCCCAGGGTCAATAATATAGTAGTAAGCAGCCATGGGCAGCGGCTTTCCGTTGTGTGTGCCATCCCATGGTTCCTGGTATCCTTTTGAGTCGAAAATCTGGGCGCCCCAGCGGGTAAATACCTGCACCCGGCAGTCAGGGTAGTATTCAATGTTGCGGATGTGCCACTTATCGTTGATATCATCTCCGTTCATCGTAATGGTGTTGGTGGGGTCGAGACGGGGAAGTACCGTAATGGTCAGTTCATCGGTATAGGTACAGCCGTTTTTTGTAGTGACTGTAAGGGTGTAGGTCGTAGTCTCAGTGGGTGTGGCCAAAGGCTTCGCGTCGTTCGGGTCAGAAAGGCCTGTGGCTGGCGACCAGGAATAAGTTATCCCGCCTTTCCCTCTCAAACCTGCGGAGCCGCCCATGATAATCGTCAGGTCTTCACCGGCATCTGCTGCGGCATCAAGCACCTCTGCTGTTACTTTGGCCCTGGCGCCACTCGCACAGCCGTTGCTGTTTACTGCCTGCACATAATAGTGGGTGGTGGTGCTGACTGGCGTGGTCTGATAGGTAGTGCCTGTGTGCAGCAGGTTACCGCCTGTTGGCTGGTCGTACCATTCCAGGATTGTTCCGGCATCTGTAGCAGTAGCTGTTAAGGTTGCTGTTGCGCCGGAGCACGTGGTGCCATCAGTAAAGGAGGGCGCAAGAGGCTGCGGCATTACCGTTATCTTTATCTCGTTACTCACAGATGCCTCTGAACAGGCCCCTGCCGTTACTTTTCTCCTGAACCAGCAGGTTTGGGTAAGGGTAGTTGGTGTATAGTCGGGCAGGCTGTTGTTGCCGGGGGCAGCCACGAAAACACCCGGTGCGTCTGCAGTGCTTATTTCCCAAAGATAGGTATAGGTGCCCTGCCCACTGGTAGGGGCAGTTCCGGTAATAGCAGCAGCAGAGGTGCCAGAGCAGACAGTTTGATCCTGAGAGATGCGGTTATTCAATATCTTATCCTGTTTCGTTCTCACTTCCACTGTTTCTGTGGTGGTTACCGGTTTCCCGCAGGTTGTAGATGTAACGGTAAACTCTAACTGGTATACTGCCTGTTGAAGGGCAGCGCAATCTATCTGCCAGTTAAAAGAGGAGGTGACCTGGCCGGTACTGCTATTCGCAGGAAAATTGATTTGCTGCGTGCTGAGATCAAAGCCTTTGCCGGTAGCCGACACCGTGACATTATCCTGGTCAGGGTCAGTGCCTGTTACATCAAAGTTTATGATGTCTCCTTCAGCTACTTCAAACACCCGCTTCGGTGTTGAAAACGAAATAGCAGGAGGCTGTTCCGGTGTAGGGGCAATCACAAAGCTTAGCCGTAGGGTATCCTGCCGCGGCAGGCTGCATCCCTCATCGCCGTCATCACTTACATTCAAATCAAGTAAGTAAGTTTTGCCCTCTGAATCCAGGCAGGGATCAAAGCAGATGGATGTCTGCAGCATGTCCTTTACACCGCCTGCGTTTGCAACACCGCTGGTAAGGCCAGTAAAAGAGAAGCTGTTAGCATCAAAGTTGACAGCTTTGGCAGTAAGCGTCAGCGGCTCATCGTTATCCCCGTCTGTGAAGAAGACGTTCAGGCAACGCGGATCAGTTGCGTTGATTTGAATAGGCTGCCCTTCACTGTAATAGTTGGTGCTGCCAGGAGGCTGGGCAAACACCTCGGGGCTTTCGTTGCGGGGGCAGTCCTTTACCAAGAGTTGGAAATCCCTTCTTACTTCTCCAATCTTCACGCCGTCCCTGAACTCCTGGCAGCGTACGCCGAAAACGAAAAGCCCCACATACGTTGGGTTTACAACAAGCACCCCTGTGTTCCTGTCTATCCTGACAGCGGGGT
Source organism: Pontibacter diazotrophicus (assembly GCF_003367245.1). Lineage (GTDB taxonomy): Bacteria > Bacteroidota > Bacteroidia > Cytophagales > Hymenobacteraceae > Pontibacter > Pontibacter diazotrophicus. The sequence goes on from NZ_QRGR01000028.1 coordinate 16,377, forward strand.
TTCCCCTTATCTGGTTATTGGCATCATGCCCTGCCTGCCAATTGATTTCGGGGTATGGTGCACTGGAGGCTGGCGGGGCAGGTACGCCCGGCGTGCTATAGCCGTTTATTGGCGTCACCAGGTCATATACCAGTTCATCCCCATCAGCATCTGTGCTGCTAAAGTTATAGGAGAACAGCTCTCCCTGGCAGGCATAATCGGTAGGAGGGGGAGATAGCTTTGGAGAAGAGTTTATGAAAGCGCGGCCGTTTTTAACAACAGGTGGAAACTCAAGATAAAATGTAATACCGGCATCCTGCGGCGAAACTATATTGCTGACCGTGCTATTGCGGCAGCAGCGCTCCCACGAGGCATAGTAGCCTGCTGCGTGTGTGTAGATGGCAGGATCCAGGAAGATATCCTCATAGTAGAGGATCAGGGAGGTTTTTAGTTCGCCGGTTGTGCAGTTGATGTTAGTGTAACTCAACTGCTTTTCTTCCCGGATAGGCAGGGAAACTGTTGTGATAGCTTTATTTGTGCCTTTCTCAAATATAGTGATGTAGTTAACGGGGTCTTTTGCACCTGGCGTTCCGTTTATTTGATCAAAGTACAGGTTAAGTAACAGCCGGTAGTTATAGCCGTCGATATGCCGTAGTTCCATCTCGCCTCCCACAATGTGGGTGGCAGCGGCAGGGCGGCAAATACAGAGCACGAGGAGTAGGAGAAGTAAGCGTACCTTCATCCTGAAAGAGATTAGTTAGAACATATAGATATTTTTTTGAAACGTAACAAGATGGATTAAGTTTTAAATAGTATACTATCTGAATATATGCGTTTAGTTCTATATTTATATAGTGTTTAAGGTGAGTCTTTTATTCGGATTTTTATTCCTTTTTAGATAGCGCACCTGCAGCTATGGCAGGAAGGCCTGATAGCTGCAGGGTATAAAGAACAAGGGCCCCGGTTCTGAGTTAGTCAGATGCCGCGGCCCTCGTTTACTTAAAGCTGCTGATGCGCAGGAAGGTGCTTATGGTGTATTTTTGCTGCTCTTGCCCTCTTCGGCTTCCTCTTCCAGATCATTCAGTTCCAGGGTTAGCGCCCTTACGGAGATCTGCGTTTCCCGTAGCGCCAGCGCCAGCGAAGCCATGAGCAGGATGAGACTGAGCCCAAATGCATATTTGCCTAGTGTGCTGTAGCCTGCAAAAAGGATGAACATGCAAAACACACAGCCGAAGATGCTGCAGATGCCGAAGGCCTGCATGTTTTTAATCAGATTAAGGCGTATGCGCAGGTTCTGGATCTGGCTATACACCAGGTGGCTGTGGGTAGTGGCGTAGCGGGTTTTCAGGCTGCGTATGAGGCTGGCCAACGTCAAAAAGCGGTTGGTATAGGCCAGCAGCAGTAACGAGATAGCCGGAAACAAGAGGGCTGGTGTGGTGAGGGAAATTTCCATAGTATGGCTGCGACAGGCGCTCTTTTACAGGTTTTTCAAAAAGTCTTCGTCCAGTGGGTCAGTATCATCCTGGTCTTCCTCCTCGTTTGCTTCCCAATCCACCTCCTGCAGTAAGGCCACACCCTCAAAAATTATTTCGTCCAATTCTTCCCTGGTGCCGGCATCCAGCGTCTGCTCAAACAAGTGCAGCACCTGATCACGCTGCTCGTTTACAAACATTTCGTGGTAGAGTTGGTCGAACACAGCTATTTTCTTCTGTATAACCTTGTCGATTTCTTTTGTGCTTCGGGCTTGCAGGGCTTCCTGCAGTACATCCAGCGCTTCTTTGCTCTTTTCGTTGTTGGAAAGGCGGGTGAAAGCTTTTACAAAGGCGATAGCTAGCAGCAGGCGCAGGCGCTCAAAGCGGTAGTTAAGTTCTTCAGTTGCTTTACCCGGTGAGGTTCTGGACGCTTTATAGGCTTTTTCAAAATCATTGTAAATCCTGCCTGCCTCTTCCACTGGCACAGGTGGTTTTTCGCTTTCGTAGGCTGTTTGGAGTAATAGCTCTGACGCTCTGGCGCTCATAGGTTGTTTTCGTGTGATTCAGGGTGCAAAGGTAGTGGTTTATACTTTGTTAGCCTACAGGTGGCCTGGTGGTAAAGGCAGCACAAGAAGTATCTACCGTTTGCTTCTGAAATTTATGCAGTGAGCAGAACAAACACTCCCTGGCACTTGCTGCAGTTTGGCTTCTACATGCTCTCCCGGAATAGCACTTTGCAGGGTCCTTATTTTCTTTTTTTCCCAGGATTGCTGAATCTCCTGGGGCTTGTCATGCAAAGCAGCGCTTATTCGCTCAGTAGATGCCTTTAGTGCGTTTAGGAATTTTACCAGAATATGTAACAGTTTATATATTTATTATCGTATATATACCATTAAATTTATTTTTATTCCTATGCCTTTTTATATGTTTTGTAAACCTTCAACATGCTGTAAAGGGCTTGGTGCTACAGAGTAATGTTTAAGTGCAGGCTTAAGATGCAGATAAAGCTTTGGAAAGGCAAGGGGAAAAGGGGAGGCCTCTGCTATGGCAAGTGAAGGAAACAATTGATAGGTGTAACAGCTAAAATTTTAACCTTAATTATATGAACAAACATTTTACACAACGACTCATTTTATTATGTGCCGTTAGCCTGATGAGCTTGCTACAGCTGGTAGCGCCCCACAGCTTGTATGCACAAACGTCTGATGGTGACTGCGGACCAACCGATCTGGAACTGGAGATTTTCTCCTCTCTCTGCGGCCGGAACAACGGTTATTTCAGAGTAATTGGAGTAACCGGTGGAACCGCTCCCTATATGTATGCCAGAAATGGCACTCCCTTCCAGGCTTTTCACACTTTTGGCTCATTAGTGGCAGGAGAATACACGATAACTGTTAGAGATGCCAATGGCTGCACCTACACAGAAGCCGTGACGATAGAAGACTCTTCCGGGCCGAGCGAATTTACTGCAAGTGCAAGTCCTGCCATCTGTGGCAACAGCAATGGTGTAATAACCATTACCGAAGTTACAGGCGGTTCCTCTCCTTACAGGTATAGCAAAGATGGCGGCACTACACTGCAGACAAGCAACATCTTAACCGATTTTGCAGAAGGTACACACAGCATAACGGTGGTGGATCGGCAGGGTTGTAAACGCGTGCAGGAGGTTGAAGTAACCAGTATAGACGGCCCTTCTGCTGTGTCAGCCACTTCACACTATGCCTCCTGCAGCGCCAGCTCCGGCGGCATTAAGGTGAGTTCTGTTACCGGTGGCACAGCTCCTTATACTTACTCCCTGGACGGCGAGAACTTTACGGCTTCCACCACTATAGCTGGTGTAGCACCAGGAAGCTACACGCTTACTGTAAAAGATGCAAACGACTGTACGCTCGCTGTGCCTGTGACAATGACAGAAGGCTATCCTATACAAGTGACGGTGACGCCGTTAACCAAAGCCATAGGACCAGATAAAAGTGGCAGCGCTGCGGTTACAGCCATCGGTGGTGGAGCCGCTCCTTATACGTACCAACTGAGCGGTGGCGGCTTTACTGCCGATTCCATCTTCAACAACTTAGGTGCTGGAACACATACGCTGGTGGTGAAAGATAGCTTTGGCTGTACTTCAGAAGTGACTTTTACTATCGAGAACAACAATGAAATAGACGTACCAAACGGATTTACGCCAAACGGAGACGGTATTAACGACCGCCTGGCGATTAAGAACCTCTCTACGCTTTTCCCTGGTTGCAGAGTGACCGTGTACAACCGCTGGGGAAGCCTGGTGTTCGAATCCAGAGGTTACCAGGAACCCTGGGATGGCACCCACAAAGGTAAGATGCTACCGGATGGCACCTACTACTGTGTCATTGAATTCGGTGACGCCACGCCAGCACTTAAGCAGTCATTAACCATCATGCGGTAATATTGGTCCTTAACCTATCATCAGAATTTTATGAAGAATTATATACTTATATTTTGTTTTCTACTTGTGGGATCGGCAGCTGTAGCCCAGCAGAAAGCGTTGTACAGCCAGTACATGACCAATTACTATCTCCTTAATCCGGCAGTGGCCGGAATAGAGAAGGACTGGAATTTAAAAGCAGGTTACCGCAACCAGTGGGTTGGCTTTGAGGGGGCACCCAAAACCTTCTACCTGAGCGGGGAAGCCGCTTTGTTCAAGAAGGACATCCAGGAGGGGCAGGCCTACCATGGAGTTGGCGGCTACGTGTACACAGATCAAACGGGACCTACTACCCGTACTGGTATGCTCCTGTCTTACGCTTACCATGTTCCTTTGAATGAGAAGGTATATCTCTCGTCCGGTGTTTTTGCCGGTTTCCAGCAGTACAGGTTCGATGCAGATAAGATTTACCTGGCAGAAGGCTCCAACGAGCGGGACCCTGTTACCCGGAACGGCAACCTTAACTCATTTATGCCTGACCTGAGTGTGGGTACCTTTATTCATTCCGATAAGTTTTTTGCAGGTGTCTCGCTGTTCCAGGTGCTGGGAAACAGGATATTTGAAATGGATGACGTGGAGGACCCAAGCCGCCTTGCCCGCCACTTAATGGTTTCCGGAGGATATAACCTGGACGTGCACCGAAATATAGTGGTTACGCCTTCTGTGCTGCTGAAGTACGTGAACGCAGCCCCGCTGCAGGCAGACCTTAACATCAAGGGGGCTTACCATTTTACAGATGGTGAAAAATCAAAGCATGATAACATGGTGTGGGCGGGTGTTTCTTACCGCACGAATGATGCAGTGGTCGGGCTTATGGGGCTGCAGTTTAAGCAGCAGTACGAGTTAAGCTACTCCTACGACATCACCACCTCGCCCATGAGCAACTACAGCGCGGGCTCACATGAGATTATGCTGGGCTTCCGGTTGAATTAATGGAACCTGTTATACCCACTATGTACAGAGAAGCCAACGCATTTGCGCTGGCTTTCCTGTTTTAATACTCCTGCTGCGCTTTTAATGGGCTGCCTCATCCGCACGGGCAGATCGGCCGTTGATGATCTGGCCGAAGAAGATGCTGTTCAGGAACAGTTTGTTTGTGCCGTACCAGAAGGCCCGGAAGTTTGGATTGTCCGGCATGACAATCACTTTGCCTGCACCCACTGCCGATACATCCACGGCGGCGGAGTTTTTCAGCAGCTCCAGGTTTGGGTTAGAGATATAGCCGGCCATCAGCGGGTTTGCAGTGTACATTACCGGGTTAGCGTAAGGGCTCTTGGAACGCTCCATAAATAGCGTGTTGCTTCTGAAAATGGGTAGCTGTGCATCGGTGTAGCCGTAAGCCAGCGGGTGCGTCAGGTCGAGGGTGGTTTCGAAAATAGCGCCGCCAATTACTTGAGCCCCGGTGGTGTTAGCCATGTCAGCGTACGGTTTCCGGGCTGCTGTGTCCGGTTCTGTTCTTTTAAAGCTGGTGTTGCCGATGCCGTTATCTGCCAGCCATTGGGCAGCCTCGCCCATGCCTATTACAGTGCCCCCCTGCAGCACCCAGTTGCGAAGCTTGTCCTTTGAGATGCTGTTGTAGTTACCTTCTGCCATCACAATTACATTGTACCGGTTCAGGCCGATGCGGTTAAAGTCGTTTGTCTTTACCATCGTAGGCTTCATATCAAAGCGGTTGTCCAGCAGGTGCCAGGCCTCGCCTACATCGTAGCTGTTCACGCCGTCGCCCATCAGCATGAGTATCTTCGGCTGCTCCAGCGTCTGCATCATCGGGCTTCCCAGTTTAATACCCTGCGGGTTAAAGCCTGTGTTCAGCGCATGTATGCGGATGCCGTTATCGGTTGCCACCTCCTGCAGCACTTGTTGTAGCGCCTCTGAACTGATGGACTGGCCGGTGACAGGTATCAGGATGGTGCCGTAGTCATACTGCCTGCCTTCCGCAGTGGTGAATTTATCGGTGGCTACCCTGGCCGTGATGCCGTGCTCAAACAAGGTGTTCAGGGCGCGTGGGGCGTAATAATCATGCCACTCAAAAGCATAGGCATAGTCGCTTTTGCCGCCTGCAATTTCACCTTTCGGGAAAGTGAGGTCCTCTACTTTCTGGCCCAGTTGGTTTTGCTTATAGTTCCTGGACGAGAGTGCAGCATAGTCTAAATCAAAAGCCAGCGGGAAAGTCCAGGCGGAGATGTCGTAAAAAAGGCTGTCCTGGAACGTCGTGCGTTTCTCGAACATCGCCTCGATCAGCTTGTACTGTGGCTGCTCCGTTGGTATGATATAAGCGTTCTCCGGCGTATAAGTCGTATTGTTGATTTTGAAAGCTTCTTTTGGGCGATAAACTTCTATCTGGTGCTGCTTAATGATCTCCACCAGGTGGTACGCCCGGGCTTTGTCTTTTTCTGAGCCAAACACATAAGCCTTTGTCCCTGCCTTTTTCGATTCGCTCAGCGCATCCTTATAGAAGTTGCGCTGGTGCGCCAACAGCTCTTCGCGCATGGCCTGTGCGGCCTGTAACGTGGAGAGGGTGGTGGTGAACTGGTTTCGGATGGTGAACGGGAACGTGAGTACGCCATTCTGGCTTTCCTGCGCATGTCCCCTGGAGCTGGCTTGTTCAAACAAAATGCCCACAGCGCCATTTACATCCGGGTAAGTGGAGCCCTTGCCATAGTAGAAGTCGTCGTAATTCTCCTCCGTAAAGTAAAAAGAGCCGATCTTGTCCAGCGCCTTCGCATGGAAATCACCTATCTTCTGTGTCAGCTTAAAATTGTTTTCCGGCGTAAGGGGATGGTTACGGCTCGGAATGCCCGGCTGAAAGAAAAACGTGGAGTTGGTGCCCATCTCGTGGTGGTCTGTCAGCACATTCGGCTTCCACTCATGGAACTTCGCCAGCCGCCCCTTCGACTCCGGGTGCTGCAGTGGCAGCCAGTCGCGGTTCAGGTCGAACCAGTAGTGGTTGGTGCGCCCACGTGGCCATGCTTCGTCGAACTCTGCGCTGTTGGCATCTGTCACCAGGTTCTTGCCCCGGTGCGTGTTCACCCAGCTGGCAAAGCGGTTCAAGCCATCCGGGTTGATAGACGGATCCAGTAGAATAACTGTCTCGCTCAACAACTTTTCTATTTCCGGGCCCTGCGCTGCTGCCAGGTGGTACAGGGCCAGCAGTGCCGCGTTGCTGCCGCTGGGCTCGTTGCCGTGCACGCTGTAGCCCATCCACACCACGGCAGGCATGTTACTGATGTCCAGGCTGCCCGACTGTGCCGGGTCTGTCAGTTTTTTATGCTGCGCCTTTAGCTGCTCTATGCTGCGGAGGTTTTCCGGTGAGGTGATGGTGAGCAGGTACAGGGGGCGGTTTTCATGCGTGCGGGCATATTCCACTATTTCCATCCTGTCTGACAGCTCCGCCATCTGGCGCACATACATCACCAGTTGGTCGTGGCTCACATGCCACTCGCCCACATTATAGCCCAGAATTTCTTTAGGAGTAGGAATGGTGTTGCTGTACGAAGCATCAGCCGGCAGATAATAAGACAGGCTGGTTTCGGCTTGCTGTGCCACCGCCACCGGGCCAAGGCCCAGCATAGCCGCTACAGCAAGTACACGTAGGTTTTTCATGTATAAGGGTGAAGTGTTAGTTACTTAGATCAGGTTGTACCTGCAATTTCCTCTTTTATGAAGGCTTTTGCAAACGGTAAAATAGGAGTGGGGGAGGAAGCCTCAAAAGGCCCTTCACTTGAATTATCCAGGCGCCTTTTCTGCTGTATATGCGCATAAATAAATTACCGGATTACACCAGGGCGTGTCGTGCCGGCAGCTGCTTTTCTGCGATTACCTTTTGAACTTACAAAATATAAAACAAAGCCAGACAAGATAGTGACCATGCCCACCACAGAGAACAGGCGCAGCAGCAGGTTGCCAAAGTTGTCGCGGCCCTGGTAGTCCATAGTGTGTAGCATCCAGAGGAAATCGAACATGCGCCACTTGTTGTTCCGAAACTTGGTTACTTCGCCCCGCTCACTCGCTACATACACCGTGGTGTTAGTAGGGTGCTGCATGGTAACGGCATAGGCAGGCAAGGGGCTCTCGCGGTACTCATGGTGTTTCCCGACCTGCCCCGCTGTCAGGTACTCTACCTGCTGCACTTCTACTTCTTCGCTAAAGCTGTTCCGGGCCATCTGCACAGCCTCCCGCTCTGTTAAGCTACCCCGTAAGGTGCCGGCTTGCGCCACAGCCAGTTGCGTTTGCGGTATAGCTTCCCCCTGATGGCTCGCAAAATAAACCACCTGGTAGACGGGCTCACCCAAAACCTCCACCAGCCGCACCGACTTCACAGAGTCCGCCTGCGGGAGCTGTGCCAGCACCTGTGCCGGGGAGGCCAAAGGCATCTGGCTACTGAAATTTGCCGGCGCTTTCCGCTGAAAGTCCCCGTGTATCTCGTCAATGTCTGACCAGCTGAAGTATAAACCGCCCAGTGTCCAGAAGATAAACTGGATGCCAGTGAGAAGGCCCAGGTAGCGGTGCGCTCTGCGGATGCGCAGGTGTGTTCTACGGTTCATGAAGTAAGTATTTAGACAAATATAGCGAAGTCACTATAAAATTTCAGACCTCTTTCCATCAATTTATATGACCGTTTACATGCTCTATAGCAGCTTCTGCAATGTTTTTTACTTATTGGTGTTTTTTATTGTAACATTTGGAGGTATTTTCTTTGCATTTAGTGTAACAAAATAAATTAATAGCTGTACATGTATTCTATTAAAGGAATATATTATATATAAAAATAAATATATACTATTTGAAAACAGTTTTACCAAGCATAAAAATCAAATGAATCTCCAAAAAAGGCAATGCGCAAAGGTGCATTACCTGAACTCGCCCCTTTTTCCGCCTAATTAATACAGCTATCGTTCTGTATACCAGTTCGTAATGCAATGGAAGCCGCTAAACCCGCGCTGAAATTACATTACCAGTACCTCTTTTGCCTCTCTGTAAAGCTAAGTATAGCTTTTGTTAAATATAAGAACCTATTAGTACCACTATTACCCTAGCAACCAGCTTTAAAACCCTAACCCTATTTTTATGCAAAAGAATTTTACACAATTGATTGCGCATTTTCTGAGTGCAAAGAGGTACACTGTTCCGGCGGGTGCCTTATTACTGTTTCTGGCGTCGTCGCTCTATGTTTGGGCGGCTGTTGGCATAACAATAAGTGGTGATGCTTCTTATGATGTTTCAGCGGATAATGCGGCCACAGGCACATTTACTTCTATTACTGATATAGTAGTAAGTGAAGGTTCGGCTAGTTCTGATTATGCTGACTTTGCTTCTCGGAATTCTTACAGTATAGTATTAAGGGCTCCCGCAGGCTGGGCTTTTCCAACAGCTAATTCAAATCCTGATATAGCTGCTACCTTAGGTGACGGAGGAGAGATTACACTAACCTCAACTCCGGTTTTTAGTACTGATGGTAGTACTTTAACCTTTAACCTGAGTGGAGGTCAAGGAAGTCAGAATAAGCGCGATATAGTAACTATTTCTAACCTTAGGATTAAGCCTACTACTGGAGTAATTTCCTCGCCGCAACCAAGGGAAATCAATGTGGAAGTGTTGAACACAACAAATTCAACTCCTACAAGTGTTACTTCATCATCTCCGATTTCTCTTCGGCTCATTCCAGGCGCACCTAATGATTTGGCTTTTGTGCAGCAGCCCACAACTGTAGAGATTAACGCCGCAATTTCACCAAGCCCAAGTGTTGTTATCCAAGACCGGTTTGGGAATACAGTAACAACTGCTACCAACACGGTAGCAATTGCTATTGGGCCAAACCCTCCGGCAGCTGGCGTTTTAACACTTGGTACAGCTACTACTTCTAATGGTGTGGTAACCTTTTCCGGTGCTAGTATAAATACAGCAGGAGAAGGCTATACTTTAGTGGCTTCAAGCAGTGGCTTAACCTCCGCAACCAGTACGGCCTTTACTGTAAACAATCCACAACCTGTAATTACTGAAGTAAGCGGCTGTTTATCCGTAGGTGATCCTGAAACAACAGTAACTATAACCGGTGAAAATTTTCTATCAGGAGCTACGGTTACATTTGGAGGTGTTTCAGCAAGCTCAGTAACTGTTAATAACGCAACCACTATAACAGCTGTATTACCATCAGCTGCATTCGCAACATCTGGTAATAAAAACGTAATAGTTACAAATCCCCTGCCTGCCAGCAGCAATGGAGCCTCTGCACCATTCGGCAAGGCAGTTATAGCCCTTTTCTCTCGTGAGATTCAAGGACCAAATTCAATCTGTGCAAGCACAGAAAATTCTGGTGCTTTCACTGTTGAAACCGGACCAAATATTGACTCTTATCTTTGGACTATAAAATCTGGAAATGCAGAAATAGTTTCAGGTGGAACAACTGGGAATCCTCGTATTAATTTTGGGGAGCCGGGAGAGGTTGTTCTTTCGGTAGTATCTTATAACGTTTGTCTCAAACCTAGTCCTGAAGTTACCAGAACCATTACTGTTAATGCAAGGCCTGATGTTGTGCTTACTGCCAGCAGTACAGCAATTTGTGCGGGTGAGTCAGTAGAACTATTTGCTGAAGGAGCTGAATCTTATGTGTGGTCTGGAGGCGGGTTGCCTACAGAAACTACAGGTGAAAGAATTGATGTGGCTCCAACCACTTCAACTACTTATACTGTAGTTGGTACTATTACTTATACTGTAGATGGTGTTACTACTAGTTGCCCTACTACCAAAACTATTAGAATCGAAGTAACGCCTGCGCTTTCGCAAGGTGCTATAACTGGTAACACACAATACTGCCAGAATGAAGCAACCACAACACTTACCGGAACAGTTTCGGGTGGAGTTGCGGAAAGAATTTACTTCTGGGAGCAGAGTGCAAGCCAGGAGGGGCCATGGGAACCTGCTGGAGAAACCAATAATGCAGCATCCTACAATCCATCTACTGCAGATGCCGGTGTCATGTACTACAGAAGAACAGTTACTTCTGGTAACTGTACAGTTACTTCTGACCCAATAGCAGTAACCGTAACACCAGCCATTGTTAATAATACTATCAATACAGCTGACCAAAATATTTGTTCTGGCGAGGACATTGCCTTATTAGACGGTGCCGCAGCAACTGCAGGCGACTTGCAGGTGGAGTACTTTTGGGAGCAAAGGACTGCTGGAACAACTACTTGGGAAAATGCAGATGGTGCAAATACTGATGAAGACTACCAGCCTGCGACAAGAACTGTAACAAGTTCTTCTACAATTGAATATCGAAGGAGAGTAGAGGCAGATAACTGTGTTAGTTTCACCGATGTAGTTTCAGTTACAGTTAATCCACTTCCTATAGCTACCATCACCCAAGGAAGAGTTACTTACTTCTGCTCGCCAGGTACGGCGCTATTGTCTGCTGAAGAGGAAGTAGGAACCTACTCGTACGATTGGTTTAGAATTATAGATAGTGATAATGTTGAGCTTGTGGCAGAAACCCGAACTGCTAATGTAGGAGTAGAGGGGACGTATTATGTAGTGGTTACCAACGACAACACCGGTTGTGTAAATGAATCAGCTACTATTTCAGTACAGGAGACGGTGGTTAATAACAACATTATCGGTGTTGAGAATGGTAATCAGGAAGTGTGCTATGGTGCGTTACCTCAGGAAATTGTTGGAGAGGAAGCAGAAGCAAGAGTAGGTACACTAACATACCAATGGTTAGTAAGTGATGATAACACAACTTTTGAGCCATTAACTGGTGCTACAGGTGTTAGTCTTACCCGAGCTCAGCTAGGTGCTCATACTGCCGATAGATGGTACCGCAGAATGGCTATTGTAGGTAGTTGCACAAATTTAAGCCCTCAAACAGTTCATATATCTGTAAAACCAGAGCTATTATTAACTCCTGGAACAACAACACCAGATGCTATTTGTAGCGGCGAAACTTTCTCTTATACGCCAACAAGCAATGCTCCAGCTAATTCCACTTATTCCTGGTCACGGGCTGATGTTGCTGGCATAAGTAATCCAGAAGCCAGTGGTACAGGAACTATTAGTGAGGTACTGACCAATACATCACCTAATCCGCTTGAAGTTACTTATGTTTACCAAATAACTACGGAAGAGGATTGCGAAAGCGCCTTACAGTATGTAACAGTTGTGGTTAATCCTCGCCCTGTATTAAGCAACACAGATACGGAAGTGGCAGTTTGTAGCAATGCACCATTTACTTATACAGCTACAACGGCTACAAGAAGCTTGCCAGCCCCAACCTTTGCATGGTCACGTGCGGCTGTGACAGGAATCAGTAACGCAGCGGCAAGTGGTGAAACCGCGACTGTAAGCGAGACACTGGTAAATGAAACTTCGGCTCCAATTAATGTAACTTATGTCTACAGAGTTACCGCCTACGGCTGCGAAGGCCCAGAGCAGAATGTGGTAGTGACGGTGAACCCAACACCTACTGTGAACACCATCGCCAACGCCACCTACTGCAACGGGGCTCCTGGCGCGGGCATCGCCTTTAGCGGCTCTGTGAGCGATGCCACCTACACTTGGAGCTCGACTGCCAATGTGGGCTTCGGCTTGAACGGCACGGGTAACATTGACGCCTTCACGGCAATCAACACAGGCGATGCCCCTGTTACCGCCACTGTGACGGTGACAGCCGAGGCAAACGGCTGCGAAGGCCCTGCGCAGACCTTCACCATTACGGTGGACCCGACGCCTACGGTGAACGCTATCGCCAACGCCACCTACTGCAACGGGGCTCCTGGCGCGGCCATCGCCTTTAGCGGCTCTGTGAGCGATGCCACCTACACTTGGAGCTCGACTGCCAATGTGGGCTTCGGCTTGAACGGCACGGGTAACATTGACGCCTTCACGGCAATCAACACAGGCAATGCCCCTGTTACCGCCACTGTGACGGTGACAGCCGAGGCAAACGACTGCGAAGGCCCTGCGCAGACCTTCACCATTACGGTGAACCCGACGCCGACAGTGAACGCCATCGCCAACGCCACCTACTGCAACGGGGCTGATGGCGCGGCCATCAGCTTCGGCGGCCCGGTGAGCGGGACTGAATACACCTGGACCTCTTCGGCTGACGTGGGCTTCGGCACCGAAGGCGAGGGCGACATCCCGGCCTACACGGCCACCAACACGACTGCGGCCGCTATAGAAGCCACCGTGACGGTGACGCCTAGTACCGCCGACTGCCCTGGAACTCCGCAAACCTTTACCGTGACGGTGAATCCGAACCAAGCAGTTAGCTTTACAGGTGAGATTGCTGACAACAGTGTCTTCTATACAGGTCAAGAATCTGTTACACTTACAGCCGAACCAACAGGAGGAACATTCTCCGGGGCAGGTGTAAGTGGTAGTACCTTCAACCCATGTGATGCAGGGGCAGGACAACACACTATAACTTATACACGCGGCACAGGAAGCTGCACCAGCACTGTTTCTAAGACTGTTACAGTTATGCAGTCTACCTACAGAGCTGTAATAACCGCCAATCCGCATCCATTCTGCCGCGGTGGTGGTGGTACAGATTATACTTCTGCTGTTTATAGGGATGTTCAGCCGGGTGAAATTATTTATCCATACCTGGTGGATGCAGATGGCGTCCCAGTAGATGAAGATGGTAACGCTATTCCAAAAGGAGCCGAAAGCTATCCTGTTCCAAATCCTGATTATCCTTATCCTGCTGGAACACCAGAATCTATCAAAGCGATGGCTTTCCGCTTTTTTCAGCCTGTCGTGAGTGATGCGCTGGCAGCAAGGAAAATTGACCAGAGTCTGTTTAATTACCAGTGGGGTAAAAATGATGAAGTGAACAGGAAGAACGATGATTGGCAAACTTCGGATGCCGGTCTCTCTTCACAGGATTACTATGAAGTTGAAGTAACGTCTAATCGCCTGTGTGCACCGGTAAGTCTGGAATCTAATAGGATGTACAGTGCTGTTTTGGAGAGCTATACAGTTACACTGTCTGCCAATCCAAACCCAATTTGCCAGGGAGCAGCTGTTACCTTTACAGCTACGCTAGGCGCAGCATTCCCTTGGAACGTAGCCAACCTGCAACTGGACTTTGTATTAGAACGGGGTAATGTAGTGCTGAATCCTACTAGCTTCACCTACACTGGTTCAAACACTATTACATTTACTACCGATGCTGCTGCAGCTGGTGGTTTTGTGAACGGTGATAAAGTGTCGGCACGATTCTCATCTAATATTGAAAGCTACCTTCCTAGCAGCAATTGCATTGAAGGCCCTTCATCCAGTCCTGTTACAATCCAGGTCAATGATATCATAACTGCTACCCCAGCACTCAAAAACCCGGTAGTATGTGTGGGAGATACAGAAATATTTACAGCTCCTGTTACAACGACAGGGCCTGCCACAGTAACTTATACCTGGACAGTTGGTGTCGCGCCTGATGTTAGAACAATCGAAACAGAAACTGCAGAACTGACTATAGTTACTGATGGAACTTTCACGCCAGATGTTGCTTACCCAGTAAGTGTAGTTGTTGATAATAATGGATGTGAAGTTACTGACGCCATCGCGTTGGGCTCCATCACTGTTAATGCTCCGCCAATAATTTCAGCGCAGCCAAGTGCAGTAACAGTCTGTGAAGGTGATGGCTCAAACGCAACATTTACTGTAACAGCAACTGGTTCAGGTATAGGATACCAGTGGATGAAGGACGGTATTGATATACCTAGTGAAATAGGAAGCACCCTTACTATAACTACTCCAACTGAAGAGGATGAAGCTACCTATAGTGTTCGTGTCACTGGTACAACTGCTTGTGACAATATAACTTCTGAGGGTGCACTATTAACAGTGAATCAGCCTATAGTAGCATCAGCTGAACCTGCTGGAACGTACTGTCAGGGAGAAAACATAACCCTTAGCGTAGAGGCAACAGGTACTGGAGTTGATGGTGGAGACGTTACTTATGAGTGGTTCAGAGATGGTGCTTCCATTGGCAATAACAGCAGTACACTTGGCTTACAAAATGCTCAACCAGAGCAAACCGGTGTGTATACTGTTGAAGTCACCGGAGCATGTAACCAGCAGACAGTTAGCTTGGGAACATTAACGGTAAATCAATTACTAACCATAACAGCTGAACTTGTATCTGATCCAGACACTATAATGATTGATGAGGCAGCTACATTTACTGTTAATACTGACATAGCAGAGGGAGTAGAAGTCTTGTATCAGTGGTATATAGGAGATGAATCAACAGGTGATTGGATATTAGAAGAAACCCACACAGTTAGTTCTCCAACCGATGTTCTCACCATAGACCAGGTAGAAGAAGGTGACTTTGATGTGGTAGTGGTGATTACGCCAAGAAATGATGGAACAAACTGCTATATTCCGTATGAGCTTGTCACCGGTGATATCACCCCTCTCCCAGTAGAAATCATCTACCTGACCGCCAGCAAGCAAGGCAACAATGTGTTGCTGGAGTGGGCGACGGCTTCTGAAACAGATAACAAAGGTTTCGAAGTGCAGGTGTCGGAGGATGGCTTAGATTACAGACTGCTGGAATTCGTGCCAAGCAAGAACGGCAATTCCAATACGAAGCAGGTGTATGCGTTCACGGACAAAGAGAATGGCAAGGATGGCACACGCTACTATCGTCTGAAGCAGATTGACCATGCCGGAACCTTTGAGTTCTTCGGTCCGAAAATGGTGACGTTTGGCAGTGTAGCAAGTAAAGTGATTGCCTTCCCGAACCCATTCAATGACGAGATAACGCTTGACATTTCTTCGGAGACAGATGGTGAAATGCTGGTCGTGATAACCGACGCTGTTGGTAAACAACTGATAGAGCGCAAGGTGCAGGTAGAGAAAGGCTTCACAACTGAAAAAATGAAGTTTGGCGCTGGCTTACCGAGAGGCCTCTACATCATCAGAACGCAGATTGGAGGTTTCACCCAGTTTATTAAAATGGTTAAAGAATAATGCATACAAGAAACTAATAGGGTTTAAAGCTGAAAGAGCCGGGTATTTTACCCGGCTCTTTTGCTTTTATATATGTTAAGAATAAGCATAGCATACTTACTCCTTCAGCACGGAGTGGATGTGTTTCCAGTCTTTGGGTTGAGCGCCTTGTATTTGATGCGGTGCCGAACGCAGTGAGGCAGCCCGCAGCGGAGCTAAAGAGGGCCCCTTCCCCCGGCAGCTTCAAATGCACAGCGCGATGCCCTTAAGAGGGCCCCTACCCCCACGACGAGGCCTCTCGGCCTTAAGAGCTCAGAGAGAAACAATGCAGCGGCAGCATAGGAAGAATCAATTTTACATAACAACATTAATTAGCCCTTCCACTTATTCTATTAAATTAAGAACTGAAATATCCGCACAAGGACTCTGCTCCTCATTTTAAGTGGCCATCCCCTCACAGCCAAAACACACAGACCTACAGGCCGTAAAGCAGAGTTCGAACAGACACCCGAAAACGTATGAAAGCAATTTATTATGAAAAGTATGGAGAAGCCGATGTACTGCAGTATGGAGAGCAACCAACCCCGGAAGTGAAAGAAGACCAACTACTGGTGCGCGTGCATGCCTCCAGTGTGAATCCTGTCGATTGGAAAGTCCGCTCCGGGCACTTGCTTCCGGTGTCCGGCCTGAATTTCCCGAAGATACCGGGACATGATATGGCAGGCGAGGTAGTAGAGGTAGGACAAGACGTGACAACTTTTAAACCCGGAGACCGCGTGTTTGGGATGCTGGACACGGGCCTGGGAGGAGCGGCTGCGGAGTATGCAGTTATCTCGGAGAAGGCGGCAGTACTGATGCCGGAAAATCTGAATTATGTGCAGGCTGCTGCCGTGCCGCTGACGGCTCTCACCGCTTTGCAGGCGCTGCGCGACAAGGGGGAACTGGCACAGGGAGAGAGGGTGCTGATAAACGGTGCCTCCAGTGGGGTAGGTTCTTTTGCCGTACAGATTGCCAAAGCGTTAGGAGCTGGCGAGGTAACAGGTGTATGCAGCACCGACCATATTGACCTGGTAAAGAGCCTGGGCGCAGACCGGGTTGTAGATTATACGGAAGAAGATTTTACAGAAAAGAAAGACTGCTACAACATCATCTTTGATGCTGTGGCTAAAAGTACCTACCTGGACAGCAAAGACAGCCTTTGCCAAAACGGGCGCTATGTTACCACCGTGCCTAACCCCAAGGACATCGCCCTTGGGTATGCCTTGTCAGTTTTTTCTGACAAGAAGCTGAGGCTTTTGGTGGCGGATGAAAAAGGAGAGGACCTGGAACTGATTCGTGCCTGGATAGAGACAGGAAAGGTATGGCCAGTAATAGATAAGGAGTTTCCGTTACGTGAGGCAGCGGAGGCACATCGCTACAGCGAAGGAGGACATGCCGCCGGTAAAATCGTGCTGGTGGTGGAGTAGTGGCAGCATTGATAGTAAAGAGCATACATTAACAAGAGGTATACTATACAAAACCCACAAAAAGCAATGGAACAGGAACAGACTAATTTATTGAAAGACTATTCAATGGAGGAAAAAGGCGCCTACTTTGGTGCTTTGGCCACCATGGCGTCGGCAGACGGAAAGACAACAGAGGAAGAGCTGGAGTTTTTGAGCCTGATGAGCGAAGCTGCAGAGCTTCCGGAAAATGTACAGGAGGAGGTTATCCATATCGCTAAAAACCCGTCGCAGATAAACGTGCAGAAGTGCCTGGATGTGCTGAAAGGCAGCCAGTTGCGGTTTTCCTTTATCACCGATATCATCAGCTTTGCGAAAGCTGACGGGCATTACTCTCCGGAAGAGCAAAAGGAGATTCAGCGGATGGCTGATTACCTGCAGGTAAACCAGAAGCAGTACAGCATACTAGAGCAATATGTAAACAAAGCCGACGAGGCGCAGAAGCAGGGGGAGGATCCAACTTCGCAGTCGTTTCTGAACAAGAACGGCTTTGGCGATATGTTTAAGAATGCCGGCATCTCCCCGCAGATGGTACAGGGCATTATAGGCATAGCTGCTCCTCTGGTGATTGCTAAACTATTGAGCGGCGGGCGTCGCAGACGGTATGGTGGTGGTATGATGGGCGGAATGGGCGGCGGCCTGCTCGGTGGGCTCTTAGGCGGTGGTATGATGGGAGGCGGAATGGGCGGAGGCATGTACCGCAGCGGTGGCGGACTCGGTTCTATCATCTCCATCCTGGGCGGCCTGAACGGCCGCAGGGGCTATGGCAACATGCGGAATTCCGGTGGACTGGGCGGTTTACTGGGAGGGATACTCGGTGGTGGCCGACGCGGCGGCACAGGCTGGTAAGCAAATTTCAGAGCAGGAGCTTACCCCAGTTCCTGCTCTATTAACTTTCTAAGGTCTTCTCCGTGCAGCAGCCCGCGCACTTTTTTGTTTCCAATGATAAAAGTGGGTACCGCCGATACACCTACTTCTTCATAGGCATGGCGCAGCGCTTTCAGGTGCGCCTCTTTGTATCTGCCTGACTCAACTGCTGTTTTAAACTCCTCCGCATCCAGGCCGACTTCTTTCGCCAGGTTAGTCAATACATTCAAATCGCCTAAATCCTGCTCTTCCTGAAAGAAAGCGGTGAACATACGGTGTGTATAGGCGTCGCCGAGGCCTTTCTCTTTCGCGTATTGATAGCCTTCGAAAGCATGGTGCGTGTAAGGTTGGGGCGATACTTTGGGCAGTACTATCTTAATGTCCAATTGCTCTGCCATAGGATAAACTGAGTTTTGCCAGGTTGTTTGCAGGTAGTCTTCTTCCGGTTTTAGCGTGGGCGTAGGGTATGGGCGGAGCTCGAAAGGCATCCATTCTATCTTCACCTTGTCTTCCATTCCCTGCAGTGCCCGTTCCAGCACTACCTCTCCAAAAAAGCAGTAGGGGCATACATAGTCAGAGTATACTTTTATCTGTAGCATGTGTAGGCTCATTTGTCTGGATTATTGTACCAGTTAACCAGTAATTTGTTTTCCTTTGTTTAAACATAGAAGTATATACAGCTATTTTTTTAGTAGATTGAACCCTTCAAATTTTGATTCCTTTATGCTTCGTACTACTATATTATCACTGGCGCTGGCTGTAAGCCTGCTTTCATGCCAGCAACAACCTCAGCAGACTTCTACTGTTACCGCACAGACTACTTCAACAGCTGAAGCAGAATTTTATTACCCCGGTGCAGGCGATGACTGGGAACACCGCGACCCGGAGGAGCTAGGCCTGGATGCGGCAAAGCTGCAGGAGGCGGTGGCATGGGCCAGGACTCAGGAAACAGAGCAGATGCCAAAAGACTTCTCCACGCAGGAGGAAATCTTTGGCAAGATGCTTGGGCCATTACCTGCTGACAGGGCTGAAACAAACGGTATCATCCTGAAGAACGGCTATATCGTGGCAGAATGGGGCGACACAAAACGACCCGACCCAACTTACAGCGTAGCAAAAAGCTTTCTCTCCACCATACTGGGCATCACCATCGACAAGGGTATGATAGAGAGTATCCATGACCCGGTGGCGAAATATATAAAGGACGGTGGTTATGAGTCGGAGCAGAACCGCAAGGTAACCTGGGAGCATCATGCCCGTCAGACGACGGAGTGGGAAGGGGAACTGTGGGGCAAGAACAGCGATTTTGTTGGCACAGCCGAGTATGGCCGCGGAGAACGCAAGCCACGGGAGCTGCAGGAGCCCGGCACTTTTTATGAATACAATGACGTGCGTATCAACCGCTTTGCGCTGTCGTTGCTGCGTGTGTGGGAGAAGCCTTTGCCGGAAGTATTGGAGGATGCGGTGATGGACCCGATAAATGCCTCAGACACCTGGCGCTGGGTGCCTTACCGTAACTCTAAGGTGATGATAAACGGCCAGGAGATGCCATCGGTGAGTGGTGGTACCCGTTGGGGCGGCGGTCTCTGGATTAACGCCCGCGACGAGGCGCGCTTTGGATACCTGTTCCTGCGCAACGGCCGCTGGGAAGACAAGCAGGTGGTGTCAGAGGCATGGATAGAGGAAGCTACCACAAATCGTGGTTCCGTTGGACCGGATTACGGATACCTCTGGTGGCTGAACACCGAAGGGAAAGCCTGGCCAAGCGCGCCCACCACCAGCTATGCCGCCCTGGGTGCAGGCCAAAACACTATTTGGGTAGACCCGGAGCATGACATCGTGATTGTGTGGCGCTGGCACAACGGCAATCAGGATGAGCTTTTTCAGCGGGTGCTGGAGGCGGTGAAGTAGGTTATTCGTTGTTAGTTAAGGGTAGTTTTGTCCCCCTTTGAAGGGGGTGAGGGGGATGATTACACCTGCAGACAATCAATTAACAGACTTCTTTTCTGAATTTGCTTTAATCTAATCCACAGCTGTCTAGAATTATTGGCGGCCTTTCATCCCCCCACCCCTTCGAAGGGGACCTTCTCACAGATGTGCACCTCATTCATAATATCAGCTGATATAGGAAACTGATAAACGTTAATTGATAAATGATTACCTCCACCACTAAAAGCCACTCAAAATTTGTTTACCGTGTTGCGGTGGGCTGCTTTTATTTTCTGCAGGGAATTTCCTTTGCCAGTTGGGGCTCCCGCATTCCCACCATTCAGCAGCAGATGGGCTTATCAGAAGCTGAGTTGGGTGGTGTTTTGCTGGCACTTCCGGTTGGGCTGCTGCTTTCGCTTCCTGTGGCAGGCTGGGCGATAGCGAAAGTCGGGAGCCGCAGCATTCTTATCTTTTCAGGCATACTTTACAGCACAACACTGGTAGCCATCGGCTATTCAGAGAGCACAGTGCAATTAGTAATGGCTTTGTTCGTTTTCGGCTTTGCCGGAAACCTGATGAATATCTCCGTTAACACGCAGGGAGTAGGTGTGGAGGACTTGTACCAGAAGTCTATTATGGCTTCTTTCCATGGGATGTGGAGCCTTGCCGGGTTTACCGGCGCAGCCATCGGTACCCTGATGATTGGGGAAGGTGTTCGCCCCTTTCACCACTTCCTCCTGATTATGTTCCTGTCTTATATAGCCATTGCAGTAGCGTCACGGTATGTGCTGCGCACGGATGTGAATGCGGATACCGACAAGCCCATCTTTGTTATGCCAGATAAGTCGCTGATTGACCTCGGTGTTATCTGCTTTTTTGCGATGATATGCGAGGGAGCGATGTTCGACTGGAGTGGCGTGTACTTCAGAAAGGTTATAGGCGCCGAAGGAGCCTGGATTGGCGCAGGTTATACTGCCTTTATGTGCACGATGGCGGGCACCCGCTTCGTAGCCGACTTCTTTACAAGACGCTTTGGAATGCAGCGCATCTTACAGGCAAGTGGTGTATTAACCGCTTCCGGACTATTGATTGCTGTGCTGCTCCCCCATTTATTTACCGCTATTGTCGGCTTCCTTTTTGTTGGTGCGGGTGTTTCGGCGGTAGTACCGTTGGTATACAGTGCCGCCGGAAAATCAAAAGTTATGTCGCCGGGTGTGGCCTTGGCTGCTGTATCTACTATTGGATTCTTTGGGTTTTTGATAGGGCCGCCGCTCATCGGGTTTATAGCAGGGGCCACCAGCCTGCGGATATCTTTTACTGTTATTGCGGCGATGGGATTGGCTGTTGCTGTAGTTGCTACAAAATCTAAGTCGATAGCGTAGTTCATAACCTTGGAAAAGAATCAGCTATGACCTCGCGGTGTGCGTAGCTCCCGCGAGTGTCTTGCCAGCTACAAGGCAAAAGCCGTTGCATCAAACGCTCGCAGGAGCTGCGCACGCTGCGAGGTTTTTGAGCTAGAGCCGTACAAACAAGAAGAGCCACCCCTTACGAGGTGGCTCTTCTTGTTTTATTATTTTTTTACTTCTTAATGACGGCAGGTGCAGTGTTCTCCTGCGATGCCTTCGAAGCGGGTGTCGGTGCCTTCATGCCAGTCAAAGGCGGTGGCGTAACGGTCGTTTTCCCACCAGAACTTGCCAGGCTTCTTATCATAGTTGCCGGTTTCAGCCATGGTAGCGGCGTCGTACAGGCGGCCGTTCATCATCGTATACTTCACGTGCTCCGAGTTCTGGATGTTCTCCAGCGGGTTGGCGTCCAGCACAATCAGGTCGGCCAGTTTGCCTGCTTCCAGCGAACCGATTTCCTTGCTCATGCCAATGTACTCGGCACCGTTCAGAGTAGCAGCACGAAGCGCCTCATGGTTTGTCATACCGCCTTGCTGCAGCATCCACAGCTCCCAGTGTGCGCCTAAGCCCTGCAGCTGTCCGTGTGCGCCGAGGTTTACTTTCACACCGTTGTCGGTTAGTACTTTACAGGCTTCTGACGTTTTGAAATAGCCGTTCTTGTACTCCTCATCCGGTACCTGCGTCACAAAACGTGCGCGGCCATCGATAACAGAGCGCGGTGTGAACTTCAACAGGCGGTCTTTCTCCCACACATTGGTGTTCTGGTACCAGTAGTACTCCCCGTTTACAGCACCATAGTTCACAATCAGGGTAGGAGTGTAGCCAGACTGAGAAGCTTTCCATACCTCGATCACGTCTTTGTAAAGTGGTGCTACCGGAATGTTATGCTCTACACCGGAGTGGCCGTCCAGGATCATGGTCATGTTATGGAAGAAAGTAGAACCACCTTCCGGATACACGCTCATGTCCAGTTCGCGGGCAGCCTGAATCACCTGCTGGCGCTGCTCACGGCGTGGCTGGTTATAGCTCTTCACTGAGAAGCCTCCGACCGCTTTCAGACGGCGCAGGTGCGAGCGGGCATCGTCGAGGCTGTTGATGACAGCTTTGAAATTACCATCAGCTCCATACAGAATCGTACCGGTAGAGTAGATGCGCGGACCAATCATAGCGCCCGACTTCACCGCTTCTGACTGGCTGAATACCATTTCGGTAGTAGAAGAAGGGTCATGGGTGGTGGTAACGCCGTAGGCCAGGTTGGCATAGTAGGCCCACTGCTTCTGCGGACTCATACCTAACCTGAAAGTGCCTAGGTGCGCGTGTACGTCCACGATACCGGGCATAATGGTTTTACCAGCTGCATCAATCACTTTGGCATCTTTTGGTACCTGTACGTCTTTACCAACCGCTACAATACGATTTCCATCTACTATAACTGTTCCGCCTTCAATCACTTCATCACCTTTCATCGTAATAATGCGGGCGTTAGTGAAGGCTACTTTGCCTTCCGGAATGTCGGTGTTCAGCACCAGGCCGATTTTCATTCCGGTTGTGTCGATGGCCGGCAGTTTATCCGGCGCACCAGGTACAAAGGCGAAACGGTCTTTCAGGTCGTTGGAGAAATACTCATCGCCCAGCACCCAGTTTACTTTTTTGCTGTCTCCGGACCAGTGGATGCTGGTACCGGCGTCGCGGGTGAAGCGGGCAACAGGCACGGCTTTCGTATCAGCACTTAAGTCAAGGCCACTACCGTTCGTGGAAAAAGGAGCCACGTAGCCGTTGAACAGTTCTACAAAGCTAATCCATTTGTTGTCCGGGCTTGGGTAGAACTGGTCTGTATACTTGGACGTATAGTGCGTCTGTTCTTCTTTGCCATTCAGGTCCACGCTCTTGAAAGCGTTTTTGTCTCCTTCACGCGCTGTAAAAAAAATACGGTCGGAGGTGGCGTTGAACTGTGGAGAAGAACCCTTTTCCTGTACCAATGTTGCTTTGCCGCCATCAGCCGGCATATAGTAAATGCCTTTCTCTTTGCTGTGCACGTAGCCCTGGTGGTGGTTGCCGCCTTCGCGGGTGTACACGATGAACTTGCCGTTGGGAGAGAATTTAGGCTCTGTATAAAAGCCCTTCTCTGTCGTCAGCTTGGTTGGCTTCGCATTCTTTCTGCGGATGTCCAGTTTGTAGAGGCCGCTGAAGTTATCGTCGTTCCAGGTAGCATATACAATAGACTTACCGTCTGGCGAGAAGGAAGGGTAAAATTCAAAATCCTGCCCTTTGGTGATGCGCTCCGGCTTTCCGTTTGGCAGTTCTTTCTTATAGATATAACCGGCCGCGTTAAACACGAGTGTTTTTCCATCAGGAGAGGTCACAGCGTGGCGGATGGCTTTTGCCTCAAACTGCTTTGGCGATATACCGGTTTTGCTATGGTCGTAGCGAACAGCATCCGTAATCTGGTGGCTAGCGGTCGCTTCAAACGGGATATTGCTCACCTGCTTGGTGGCCACATCTACTTTGTTGATTTTACCATCAGCCCAGAACACGATGTTCTTGTTGTCTGGTGTCCAGGAGAAGTAAGGATATGCTCCAAAGATGGCCCAGGCTTCCTGCTGGTCGTGGTTCAGCTTATCGTAAACCGGCCATTCCTCACCTGTCTTCAGGTCGTGCACAAAAAGCACAGATTTGGTACGCACGCGGCGCACAAAAGCGATTTGCTTTCCATCGCGGGAGATAACGGGGCGCACAGAGCCACCGTTTCCGGTCACCACGTTTTCAATTTCTCCTGTGTTACGGTCTACGCGACGAATCACGTAAATCTGGCCGTTCGGGTCTTTGTTGTACTCAAAGTTAGAACCGCCGCTCATGTCTTCGGAGAAATACACGTGCTTTCCATCAGGCGAAACAAACGGCTCCCCGGCATCCTGCTGGTCATTTTTACGCTTTGTCAGCTGTACACCTGCACCACCGCTTCTGTGGTACATCCACATTTCGCCGGCACCTAGTGAGCGGGTGTTGGTGAAGTGCTTGCGCGCTACAATATACTCTCCGTCCGGTGTCCAGACAGCATTGTTGAGCAAGCGAAAGCTCTCGTTCGTGATTTGCTTCGCATCAGAGCCATCGCGCTTCATAATCCACACGTTGTCGCCACCGCCTGCATCAGATGTGAAGGAGATGTACTGGCCATTCGGGCTGAAACGGGGCTGTACCTCGTAGGCACGGCCGCTTCTGATGAGCTTTGCCTTGCCACCTGTCATTGGCATGCTGTAGATGTCACCGAGCATGTCGAAGATAATCTCCTTGCCATCCGGGCTCACGTCCACGCTCATCCAGGTGCCTTCGTTGGTGGTAACGGTGACTTCTTTCTGCGGGCCGTGGTTTTCTTCCACTTTCCATTTGGCTTCTTCTTTTTTGTCCTGGGCATGTGCCGCGCCGATAGGGAGCGCCAGCGTGGCAACCAGTAACATACTCAGATAAGTACGTTTATTCATGTGTAGGTTGAATGTTAGATTAGATTATCAAATTTAGGAGTTTGGCCGCAGAAAAAACAGTGTTCTACCTGTGCCAGATGAGTATAGGACACCTAGAGGATAGTACAAGTTCAGGGATAAAGAAAAAAGCCTCACTGATGCTGGGGCAGGTGAGGCTTTTCTTGTGTTAATGTGTTACCGCTTTAAGAATGGGTGCTAGCAACAACCGTTGCCGTTGTTGTGTGTTTTCACCAACAACAGTTTGCTGGTCAAAAGACGCAGCAAAGGCGAGCGGAGAAATGCCAGCTCCTTTTACAGGACAGAAGGCATAACAAAGGCAGAACGTACTTTGTCTTTTCTCCAAAAGTCCTTTGTCTAACTACAGCGGCGGAAACTTCGTGTTTTGCTGCATCCCCTGTAGTTGCTCCAGCGCGGAGGCGGCATCGTGCACGGGCAGCTGGCAGGTTTTGTTGTAGCAGACGTAGATAGTGGTTTTGTTGTTGATGGCCAGTTTGTCTTCTAACAAGGCCAGGTTGCTTTGCCCGTCGCTGCTACCCAGCAGTAACATGTTAGGATGGTAGAAAGCGCTGAGTTCACTCCGCATTTTACCTGGATTTTCTCCTACTATGGCTACTTCGGCAGTTGGCGTGAGCTTGTGGTAGTAGAGTGCGGCCCAGTTGCTCAGGTGTGAGGGTTCTTTTATCAGCAAATCTTTTACCCTGGCAAGCATATCATTAGACAAGGTGGAGTAACGTTCTTCATCAAAATACAGCCCCAGGAAGTGCAGGTTACTAGCCATGACAGAGTTTGAGGCGGGAGTTACATTATCGATAATCTCTTTTTTGCGGGCAATGAGCTTTTCTGAGCGCTGGTCGGTAAAGAAGAACATGCCTTCTTTTTCATCAAAAAAGTTTTCCAGCGTATAATCCGTTAATCGCTTTGCCTCCTGTAGCCATTGCTCATCAAAAGTCACCTCGTATAACCTGGTGAAGGCACGGATGAGGTAAGAATAATCCTCCAGGAAGCCATCGATGGTAGCTTTCTCTTCTTTATAGTTGTGGAAAAGCTTATCGCCTTTCTTCAGGTTCTGGAGCAGGAAGTTAGCGTTGCGCAGCGCAAGTTCGAGGAAGTGCTCGTTGCCGAAAACATAGTAGGCGTCGGCCAGCCCCTTCAGCATCAGGGCATTCCAGGAGGTCAGGATTTTGTCATCCAGCCCCGGCCGGATGCGTGTGGCCCGTACCTCCATTATTTTGCGCTTCCAGTTTTGTACCATTTCCTGCAGTACCTCCAACTCCAGCTCATGCTTTTGGGCAAACTCCTCATCGCTCTTGCGGCGGTGCAGGATGTTGCGGCCATGCTCAAAGTTGCCTGCTGCCGTGGCATGGTAGTATTTCGAGAAGAGCGGCTCTTCATCCCCTAAAATCTCCTGCAACTCATCCTTCGTGAAGGTATAGAACTTTCCTTCTTCGCCCTCACTATCGGCGTCCAGCGAAGAGTAGAAACCGCCTTCGGGGCTCATCAGCTCCCGTTCCACAAAAGCGATGGTCTCATATACCACCTCATGGTATAATGTTTCACGTGTCGCCTGATACGCTTCGGCATAAAGGGATACTAACTGGCCGTTGTCGTACAGCATCTTCTCGAAGTGCGGCACCAGCCATTCGGCATCTACGGAGTAGCGGGCAAAGCCACCGCCAACCTGGTCGTATATACCGCCATAGGCCATCTCGTGGAGCGTCAGGTGTAGCTGGTTCAGCGCAGACTGGTCGGAGGTGTGGTGGTGGTAGCGCAGCAAAAATAGATAGTTCGTAGGCATCGGAAACTTGGGCGCCTGTCCTAAGCCGCCCAGCTTTTTATCAAAGCGTGTGCTGAAGTTGTAGCCCATTAGTTTGAAGTCCTCTTCCCGCACATGGAAGTTGCTCTCGCGCAGCCCATATTTATCCAACTCGCTCCGGTTCAGGTGCTCCACAAACTGCTCCGCCGATTCATCCAGGTCCTCGCGGTTTTTCTGGTAGGCTACGGCTATGTTTTGCAGCAGCCCTACCCATTGCTGTGGCGGGAAATAGGTGCCCCCGTAAAAAGGCTTGGCATCCGGATTCAGGAACACGTTGAGCGGCCAGCCACCTTGCAGACCCATGGCATGCACCGCATCCATGTATACCGCATCCACGTCCGGGCGCTCTTCACGGTCTACCTTAATGCACACGAAGTGCTCGTTCATCACTTTGGCAATATCCTCCTGCTCAAACGACTGGTGCTCCATGACATGGCACCAGTGGCAGGCGGCGTAGCCGATGCTCACAATAATGGGCTTATCCTCCTGCTTCGCTTTCTGCAGCGCCTCCTCACCCCACGGATACCAGTCTACGGGATTATAGGCGTGCTGCAGCAGGTAGGGGCTACTTTCGTTTAAGAGTCGGTTTGCTTTTTTGTCTTCTTCCATAGTTATAGGGGTAATTCCTGCAGCACTCTTGAGGAGCGCTTCAGCAGGTTATATAGGATTCAGGTTCTTAAATAGTGTGTTGGCTTTATAGCCAGTTTGCTGTGGCAATTCCTATTGCCCGTTGTAGGCTGTGTCTTTTTCCTTGATTGGCTCTAACGTTATCTTTCCGGTAGCTACATGAAAGGAGTATTTTGTTTCGGGGTCCACTATCTTGTCGTATATAGCATAGTAGCGTAACCCGGTTTCAGGGTCTTCCATGTAGCCCGATACATCAAGAGAAGGCATATCAGCAGGAGGATTCTCTGGCTCAGGCTTTGCGATTGGCATGTTTGGCTTTATATGTCTTGGATGCGTGGCTACGTACGTTTGCAGCTTTCCTAAAAATTTGCTCAGGTCATTAACTGGTGCCTGCGCGCTTACATTAACAAGTGTTGCAAGGAATAATACAAAGGCAAGGTACAGCGTTTTCATTGGCTTTAGGATTAGGTCGTTATCCTGTATACTGCCTGTAAGAACCCTTAGTTTTGCGCATATGGCGCCGGGTATACTAGAGCAACTGGTCACGCAGCGCCTTCTCTTCTGCCGATGTCTCAAGACCATACTTGCCGGCCAATTCTGACAGCTTCTGCAACGTGCTGCGCAGGAAAGCCTGGTGCGCCTCCGACTGCGGGTGAAACGGCCTGTGCGCCACCGCTCGCTGCATTTTCTGCCAGGTTTCCAGAAAAACATGAAAGCTCTTATCATAATAAGCCCCCACAAATTTCTGCCATATATAGTCTTCTGCTACTTCGGTGGGGTGCAGCATATCTTGCTTATAGAAACGGTAATCCCGCAGGTCGTCCATCATAATTTCGAAGGCCGGGAAGTATTGCACGTTATCATGCGCTACCTCTAACTGGTGGCACAATACCCGCAGGGTTGATTTGCTCACGCTGTTCATGGTAAGCGTTTCCTTTACATGCCTTACCGGGCTCACGGTTAGCAGCACCTTTAAGTTAGGGTTAGTTTCCCTAAGCAACGGTAGTGCCTGCTCAAAAGCCTGTTCCATCTCTTCAGAAGACAAAAGCACGCGCTCAAAGTTCTTTGCAGGCAGTTTATGGCAGTTTGCCACTACTTTCCCTCCCTCGTGCAGCTTATAAGCCACTGCGGTGCCCAGCGTAACAATGAGGAGCGATGCCTGCTGCAGTTGTTGCCTGGTGCGTTGCAGGCTTTCCTCAATCTGTTGCAGTAATTTGTCTTTGTCAGGGGAGGAGAGGGAGGAGTGGAGGTCGTAGGCGTACCAGATGCCGTTTTGCTCCACCAGGTGCTGCCCGAAGTCATAGGCCTTACCAACTGCAGCTTGTAACAACAGGCAAACCGACAGCGGGTTAAAGATGGTCCCAAACGGGTTTACCAATACATCCACTTTGTTCTGCTGTAGCTTATAGCCAATAACTTCTGCAAAGCAGGAGCCGATGGTGAGCACCTTGTCCTGAAGGGTGAGCTGTATGTTTGTGGGAGCTACCTGTATTTCTGTCCGGAACATAGTCTTTATCTGTTATGGAAGAGTCGAATATAGTCACTTATTTATACGAAGGCAGCTATAAAAAAAAGCGTCCTGCCTTTGTGGGGCAGGACGCTTTTAATGATGATTCGTTGTGCTTATTCAGCAACCACGTTGAATTTAACCTGTGGCTTCACTTCTTTGTGCAGGTTGATTGTAGCAGTATACTCGCCAGCTGATTTCACATCCTGGTCAAAAGAGATACGCTTACGGTCTACATCGAATCCTTTAGCTTTTAGAGCATCAGAGATCTGAAGCGTTGTAACTGAACCGAAAATTTTGCCGGACTCACCTACTTTAGCAGGAATTTCCAACGTAACATTGCTGATGCTGTTAGCCAGCTCCTGCGCGTCCGTTTTAACTTTCTCTGCTTTGTGAGCAGCCTGACGGATGTTTTCCGCTACAACTTTCTTGTTTGATTTATCAGCGATAACTGCCAGCCCTTGCGGGATAAGGTAGTTACGGCCATAACCTGGCTTTACAGTTACGGTGTCGTTCTTGTAACCCAGGTTTTTTACGTCGTCTTTAAGTATTACTTCCATCTAGTTCCCTCCTTATTTTAAAGAATCTCCAACATAAGGCAAAATCGCAAGGTGTCTTGCTCTGGCAACTGCCTGAGATACTTTGCGCTGGAACTTCAGGCTTGTACCTGTAAGTCTTCTAGGAAGAATCTTGCCCTGCTCGTTCACAAACTTCAGCAGGAAGTTACCATCTTTGTAGTCGATATACTTGATACCGCTTTTCTTGAAACGGCAGTATTTCTGACGATTCTCTTGCTTGTGTACTCTTTCGTTAACTAAGCTCATTATGCTTTAACCTCCTCTTTTTTAGCTTGAGACTTGAATTCACCGTTTCTTCTGCGCTCGTTGTAAGTCACAGCGTGCTTGTCAAGGGCAGTAGTCAAGAAACGAACAACTTTTTCATCACGGCGATAAGCCAGCTCAAGAACATCCACAACAGTGCCGGGTGCCTTAAATTCAACGAGGTGGTAGAAACCTGTCGATTTCTTCTGGATTGGGTAAGCAAGCTTACGAAGACCCCAGTTCTCTTCGTGAATAATGTCGGCGCCATTTTCCTTAAGCACCTGTCTGAACTTCTCGACCGTTTCTTGCATCTGCGCCTCGTTCAACAGAGGCGTCAGGATGAAGACCGTTTCGTAATTTTTCAATTCCATCGGTTCGATTATGATTTTAATTTTAGCCTGCAAAGGTAGAAGTTAAATCTCTTGAAAGCAAGTTATTGTCATATAATTTATGATGAAGACAGCGCGTAACTACCTGAACAGGAAGTTAATTAACAGAACCGGAAGCTGGTCTGCTAACTCCTATATATAAGGAGTCATTTAAGAAAGCACACGAACGGTATAGGAGAACTTCTGCACGTGTGTTCATTAACTCATATATAATATGGAATTGTACTGTTATTTTGTATCTGTTCAAAACAAGTGCGGCAATATCTTGTTAAGATAATGAGTATAAAAAATATGAAAAAATTTATACAAGAGGAGGCGTGTATAGGATTGTTCTATTTATAATAATTCTAAATAAAAAGCCTGTAATATCATCGGAGAGGGCATTATATTGAACAGAAGGTTCGAGCATAAGCATAGGTTCTTCTAAGGCCAAATAATAAACTTATTCTGTTTGATTAATGGAATTCGCATAGTAGATTTGTGGCCGTTAAGCATTTTTACCACAACTAAACACTCACTCAAGAGATCTTGGCTATGATTAGCTGTATAGTTAAAACAAAAATCAAAGTTTTCCTCGCCTTCCTGATCGCTTTGGTTGTTTCCTTCGGCGCCTATGCCCAGGGAGAAAGCGAGCAGGCAGAAGTATCACAAAAGGGAGTAACGCCTGGAGCGACAGAAGGAGCTGCAGCGGCTGCAAATACAAGCGGACTCCCTATTGATGATCAAGCCGTAGTGACTGCAGGAGATGCACTGTTCAAGAACAACTGTGCCGTTTGTCACTCTGCCGGTTCTGATGTAATTGTTGGCCCTGGCCTTGCGGGTATAAACGAGAGAAGAAGCCATGACTGGCTGATTCGATGGATAAAGAACTCGCAGGCACTAATACAGGCAGGTGACCCTGAGGCAGTTGCTGTCTATAATGAGTATAACAAGCAGGCGATGCCTTCGTTCAATTTTACTGACGAGGAAATCACCGCTATCCTTACTTATATCGCTTCTGCTGAGGCAGAGGTTGCAGCAGTGCCAACAACTGTTGGTTCAGATGGGTCGCAGACTCCCGGTGAAGGTGTTGGTACAGATGCAATTGGCGCGGTAGGCGGTTACCTGGATATTATCCTGGTGGTGCTGATTGTTGTGCTGATTGTGTTGGTGGTAACCTTGTTGCTGATTACGTCGCTCCTGAAGAACTACCTGAACGCTAACCGTAAGTTGAACGAGTATGACAACGAGGTAGTTAACCAGCGTTTCGACTTTTCCAAGATTTACAAATCCAAGGCTGTTCGCACCCTGGTGGTACTCATCTTTGTGGTGGTGCTCCTTGACCTGACGCTGGATACAGCAATGGGTATTGGTATTCAGCAAGGATACCAGCCGCGGCAGCCAATTGCTTTCTCGCACAAGCTGCATGCCGGCGAGCACCAGATTAACTGTAACTACTGCCACACTACTGTATATAAGAGCAAGAGTGCCAGTATTCCTTCCGCCAATATCTGTATGAACTGCCACAGCCAGATACAGACAGAGTCTCCTGAGATTCAAAAGATTTACAGAGCAATAGAGCGCAACAGGCCAATTGAATGGGTGCGTGTTCATAACCTGCCTGACCTGGCTTACTTCAATCACTCGCAGCATACGCAGGTTGGTGGGATAGAGTGCCAGACATGTCACGGTCCGATTCAGGAAATGGATGTCGTGTACCAGTATTCTCCACTTACAATGGGCTGGTGTATTGACTGCCACCGCGAAACTCCGCTTAACACAGAAGGCAATGGCTATTACGATAACCTGGTAGAGCTGCACGAGGCAACTTCTAAAGGCGCGTTCACGGTGTCATCCAATGGTGGTACAGAGTGTTACAAGTGTCACTACTAATTTATTCTATTTCATCAATACAGATTCGAGTTTTCTAAATATAATATGCAAGACAGAATAAAATACTGGAGAGGAATTGAGGAGTTAGAAAATACTCCGGAATTCGCTAAGCATGCTCATAACGAGTTTCCAGAATTCCTGCCTGTAAAGGAAACCAGTGCGGAAAGCTCTTTAGGTGGTAAAACCAAAAGGAGAGACTTCCTGAAGCTGATGGGCTTCAGCGTGGCTGCTGTATCGCTGGCTTCCTGCGAAGCACCCGTAAGAAAAGCAATCCCTTACCTGAACAAACCAGCGGATGTAGAGCCAGGAGTGGCCAACTGGTATGCTTCTACCTACTACCAGAATGGTAACTATAACAGCATCCTGGTAAAAACCCGGGAGGGCAGGCCTATCAAGATTGAGCCTAACCCAATGTCGACACTTACACCCTACGGTACAAGCCCGGGTGCCCAGGCTTCTGTGCTGGGAGTGTATGACCATAACAGGCTGAGAACGCCGCTTATTGGTGGTAAAGAGGCACAGTGGCAGCAGGTAGACAACGAAATAGCCTCACGCTTGGGCAATGTAACAGGCAAGGTGGCTTTTGTTTCCTCTACCATCATCAGCCCTTCTACCAAGCAGCTTATCAACGAGTTCGGCTCCCGTTTCGGCAACTTCGAACACGTAACCTATGATGCTAATTCAGCCTCTGGCTTGTTAAGTGCAAACGGTGGCACTGTGCCAGGCTATGACTTTAGCCAAGCACAGGTTATCGTAAGTATTAATGCTGACTTCCTGGGAACCTGGATTGCTCCGATTCCTTTTGCAAAGCAATATATACAGAACAGAAAGGTTTCGGCTGAAAACCCGACTATGTCAAAGCACTATCAGTTCGAGACGCATTACTCGCTGACTGGTGCTAACGCAGACATTCGTGTGCCTATCAGACCATCTGAGGAGGCTGCGGTAATAACTGCGTTATACAATGGTATTACGGGCCAGGGAGGCGGAGGCGAAGTTCCTGCTGCCGCTGCTGATGCAATGGCAGCTGCTATCACAGAACTGAGAGCAAGCCAGGGCAGAGCACTTGTAGTAGCCGGTTCTAACGACCCGGGCACGCAGGCGATGGTTACTGCCATCAACAGAGCCCTGGGCGCTGAAGGCACAACAATTGATACCAATGCACCTTTCTATACCAAGCAGGGTAACGATGCGGACATGATTCGCCTGATTCGTGAGATGAACGCAGGTACTGTAGGTGCTGTCTTCTTCTACAATTCAAACCCGGTTTATGATCATCCACTTGCCGCGGAAGTAGTAAGCGGTTTAGAGAGAGTCCCTCTGAAAGTGTCTTTTTCTGACAGAGTGGAGGAAACATCACAATTAGCCGATTTCATAACGCCAGATCATCATTACTTGGAGTCGTGGAACGACAATGAGCCAAGAAGAGGATTCCTGAGCCTAACGCAGCCTACTATCAGCCCTATCTTCCTGACACGCCAGATGCAGGATAGCCTGCTGACCTGGAGTGGCAGCAATACCAACTATTACGAATATATCCGCAATAACTGGAGAAAAGTAGCAACAGGCGACTTTAACCAGTTCTGGGAGCAGGCTGTGCATGATGGTGTAGTAGAAAATGGCACTACCATGCTGACTGTGAATAATACTTTCACAGCCGCTTCTCCTGTTGCTAAACCGGTAAGTGCTGCTGCCATTGAGGCGGTTCTGTATGAGAAAGTTGGCATTGGTACAGGTGATGGTGTGAACAACCCATGGCTACAGGAAATGGGAGACCCTATTTCTAAAGCAACCTGGGGTAACTATGTTGCCATGCCGCGTAGCATGGCCGTAGAAATGGAAATCGTACAAGGTGATGTACTACTAGTAACGCTGGCCAACGGAACATCAATGGAGTTGCCTGCTTTGATGCAGCCAGGACAGGCAAACGGCACAGTTGGTATCGCGATTGGTTACGGACGCAAATCAGACATGATGCCTGTTGCAAACGGATTGGGCGCAAACGCTTATCCTGCCGCAACAGTAGTAGATAACACCGTTCTTTACACAGGCCCGGTAACATTAGAAAAAACAGGCGCAACGTCACCAATTGCACAACTTCAGACGCACCATACTATTATGGACCGCCTGGTAGTGCAGGAGAACACGCTGGCCAAGTATAAGGAGAACCCAAAGGAGGTAACAGAATATATTCGCATCGCAACGCACGAAGGACCTGCCAAGCCGGCCACTATCTCGCTTTGGGATGACTACGAGTATAAGAACCACCACTGGGGTATGGTTGTAGACCTGAACTCCTGTATTGGTTGCGGTGCCTGTAGCGTAAGTTGCCATATAGAGAACAACGTACCGGTAGTAGGTAAGGCCGAAGTGCTGAACCGCCGTGATATGCACTGGATGCGTATCGACAGGTACTACAGCGCGGTAGAGCACGAGGAGAAGGATTACGCAACCATGGAGGATCCGGCAGATAACCCATCTGTTATCTTCCAGCCAATGATGTGCCAGCACTGTAACCATGCTCCTTGTGAGACAGTTTGCCCTGTTGCCGCTACCATGCACAGCTCGGAAGGTATGAACCAGATGGCGTACAACCGCTGCGTAGGTACCCGTTACTGTGCAAACAACTGCCCTTATAAAGTACGTCGTTTCAACTGGTTCGCTTACTTCAACAACGACAAGTTCGCCACTGAGAACTACATGATGAACAACGACCTCGGTAAAATGGTGTTGAACCCGGATGTTACGGTAAGAGCCAGAGGTGTGATGGAGAAATGTTCATTCTGCGTGCAGCGTGTGCAGCTTGCAAAACTCGAAGCGAAGCGCGAAAACAGAAGACCACGTGATGGGGAAGCTGTAAGTGCCTGCGCCCAGTCTTGCCCAACAGAGGCCATTGTATTCGGTGATATGAAAGATCCGAACAGCCGCATCTCGCAGATACTGTATCGTGAGCAGGGTGAGCGTGCGTTCCACGTGCTGGAAGAGCTTAATACGCAGCCGAACGTAACGTACCTGACTAAAATTAGAAACTTAGCTTAATAAATAAATCGAGAGCGTTATGCAGCATGTATCTCCGATAAGAGAGCCTCTAGTAACGGGGGGCAAAACATACCACGACATCACAGAAGATGTCTGCAGGCAAGTGGAGGCAGGACCTAACCCACGTTGGGCCGCCGGCCTTGCTGTTGCACTGGTAGGTTTAGCCATATTTATATATTCAGTTTACCGGACGCTTTGGTTCGGTATTGGTGAATGGGGTCTGAACAGAACTGTAGGATGGGCCTGGGACATTACCAACTTCGTATGGTGGGTAGGTATCGGCCACGCGGGTACGCTTATTTCCGCTATCCTCCTGCTATTCCGTCAGAAATGGAGAACATCCATTAACCGCGCAGCAGAGGCGATGACTATTTTCGCCGTAATCTGTGCCGCCATGTTCCCGGTACTGCACATGGGCCGTCCCTGGCTGGCATATTGGGTGCTCCCTTTGCCAAACACATTCGGTTCGCTTTGGGTGAACTTTAACTCACCGCTTCTCTGGGACGTATTCGCGATTTCAACTTACTTCTCAGTATCACTGGTTTTCTGGTACATCGGTCTTATTCCGGACTTTGCAACCATCCGTGACCGTGCTACAGGGCCCATCGCCAGAAGAGCTTATGCTGTGCTGTCTATGGGATGGACGGGTTCCGCAAAAGCCTGGTCACGTTACGAGACAGTGTCTCTTATTCTGGCAGGTCTTGCAACGCCACTGGTACTTTCTGTACACACCATCGTATCCATGGACTTTGCAACGTCCGTTATTCCGGGCTGGCACACTACTATCTTCCCTCCATACTTTGTGGCAGGTGCGATTTTCTCCGGATTCGCGATGGTGCTTACCCTGATGATTATCACGCGCAAGCTGTTCCACTTAGAGGATTATATTACCCTGGAGCACGTGGAGTCGATGAACAAGGTAATCATCCTGACAGGTTCTATTGTGGGTGTCGCTTATACAACAGAGTTCTTTATCGCCTGGTATTCAGGAGTAGAGTATGAGCAGTACGCGTTCATTAACCGTGCAACAGGTCCTTACTGGTGGGCTTACTGGTCCATGATGACGTGTAACGTAATTACACCACAGCTTTTCTGGTTCAGAAGAATCAGAAGAAGCCTGGTCCTGACGTTCATCATCTCCATTTTCGTGAACATCGGTATGTGGTTCGAGCGATTCGTGATTATTGTAACCTCGCTACACAGAGACTACCTACCTTCTTCATGGGCTATGTTCTCTCCGACTATCATTGACGTGGGAATCTATGTCGGAACAATCGGACTGTTCTTCACCCTGTTCCTGTTGTTCTGCAAGTTCTTCCCAGTGGTGAACATGGCAGAAGTAAAGGCTATCTTAAAGTCATCTTCAGAGGTGACACATACACCTGCAAACACCATGCATGGTACTGATAAAGGTTTGAACACTACTAATCCAGAGCACAGAGATGAATAAGAAATTTGTTCTAGGTATATATGACGATGAGGATGTGCTGTTGCACGCCATCGAGAATATCCGGGCTACCGGTACTAAGATATACGATGTATTTTCTCCTTATCCTGTACACGGCATTGATGACGTATTGGGTATAAAGCGTTCAAGATTACCTATTGTAGCCTTTTTCTGCGGTATAACAGGAACATCGTTTGCCCTTTGGATGCAGATCTGGATGCTGGGATTTGACTGGCCTATGATTATTGGTGGTAAGCCGCATATTGCGCTTCCGGCATTTATTCCGGTAACGTTTGAACTGACAGTACTATTTGCCGCATTCGGAATGGTGATAACCTTCTTTATTGTGAGCAGGCTGAAACCGTCCTTGCGGGTGAATGTTTTTGACAAGCGTTCTACAGACGATAAGTTTGTGATGGCAATCGAAGTAAAGGATGGTGTAACGGATCTTTCAGCTTTGAACAAACTACTTCGCACGAATGGCGCAGTGGAAGTTAATGAGAAGGAGGTAGTAAAATAATGAAAAGATTTACAAATATAGGCCTCAAAGCCTCTGCTGTACTTTTCTCGTCTGCAATACTGTTTGCCTGCAGCGATGAACAGAACCCGGGTCTGGAATATGCCCCCGATATGTATCATTCAATTCCCCTGGACCCTTATTCTCAAATCAAGGAAAATAAGTTTAACCCAGGAGGTCTAAACATGCGCGAGCCGGCAAAAGGCTCTGTAGCACGTGGTAAGCAAGGGTACAATTTGTACTTATCAACAGACACGGCTGAGGTGGCTGGTGTGGAGCTCACAAACCCATTGCGGGCGCAGCAGAACGTTGAAGCACACCTGGCAGAGGGTAAAGTTTTGTATTCTCGTTTCTGTGCGCCATGCCATGGAGAGCAAGGGGATGGTCAGGGATTGGTAGGAGTGAAGTACAAAGGCGTTCCTGCTTTCCAGGCTGGTAGAGTTGCTGAACTTCCTGAAGGCCACATCTACCATGTAATAGCAGAGGGTAGAGGACGTATGATGCCATACGGATCACAGCTTAATCCTATGGAGCGCTGGCAAGTGGTGATGTACGTGCAGCAGTTGCAGCAAGGAGAAGGAGCGACTGTTGTTACAGACGAAGAAACAGAAAATGAAGCCGGGGGTAATCCTGATACGGACAATCCTGTAACGGGAGATGCTCCAGCTAACGATACTCCTCAAAACTAAGTCTAGGCATAATATTTTAGGATAATGACAGAAGAAAGACTCATCATTAGCAGGAAAACGAATAACAGGTTTTTCATAATGATAGCTGTAGGTGCAGTTTTACTTATAGCAGGTATCATCTTTGCAGCTGCAGGCGGAGGAGCTGAGCATGGAGCAGAAGGAGGGCATGAGGCCGCTGCAGCTGGCCATGAAGCAGCTTCCTGGAGCAAGCGTTTATTCGTGAACCTGTGGATGAATAATGTTTATTTCACAGGTATAGCATTGATAGGAACATTCTTCGTGGCGGTACAATATGTAGCCTATGCGGGATGGTCTGTACTCATCAAGCGTATCCCGGAAGCGCTCAGCTACTACCTTCCTATCGGAGGGGTACTGATGCTGCTTATTTACCTTTTCGGTTCCCATGACATTTTCCATTGGACACACGAATACCTTTACGATGTAAACGACCCGCG
This sequence comes from Pontibacter diazotrophicus, assembly GCF_003367245.1. GTDB lineage: Bacteria > Bacteroidota > Bacteroidia > Cytophagales > Hymenobacteraceae > Pontibacter > Pontibacter diazotrophicus. Next base: position 54,609 of record NZ_QRGR01000028.1, read on the forward strand.
TTATGACCCTATCATAGCGGGTAAATCAGGATACCTGAACACGGCGTTTTTCCTGATTCGCATGGTAGTTTACTTCGCCCTTTGGATTTTCTTCTTCATGTGGTTGAGAAGAGAATCAATCAATGAGGATTTATACGGTGGTACAGCTTACTACCACAAGAGTATCCGCATTTCAGCGATGTTCTTGGTGGTATTTGGTATCACTTCGTCTACTTCAGCCTGGGACTGGGTACTTTCAATTGACACACACTGGTTCTCTACCATGTTTGGCTGGTATGTATTCGCTAGCTGGTGGGTATCAGGTCTTGCAGCCATCACGCTGACAGTTATCATCCTGAAGCAGAACGGATACCTGCGTATGGTAAATGCGAACCACCTGCACGATTTAGGAAAATTTGTGTTCGCCTTCTCCATCTTCTGGACCTACATCTGGTTTTCCCAGTTCATGCTGATCTGGTATGCCAACATTCCTGAAGAATCCATCTATTACCTGGAGAGATTAGGCGGTAACGGAGGACACTATAAGTGGATCTTTTTTACCAACTTATTAATAAACTTTGTGTTCCCCTTCCTTGTTCTTATGACGAGAGATGCGAAGCGGCAGATGATCATGCTAAAACTTGTGACAATCGCCATTCTTGTTGGTCATTGGCTTGATTTTTACCTGATGATGATGCCAGGAACAATGCGCGAAGGTGCAGGTATCGGTTTAATTGAAATAGGTACAGCACTGCTTTTCCTGGGGATTTTCCTGCTGGCATTCACAAAAGGATTAACGAAGGCTTCCCTGGTTCCCTTGAACCATCCATTTGTGGAGGAGAGTGTTCATCATCATGTTTAGAAGAGATTATACTAAAAGCGTTCTATAATGATTACAATCGCCATAGTTTTATCCATAGTTCTTTTATTAGTCATCCTGTTTCTCCTTTTCAGGATAGGGACGCTGGCCTCAATTTTCAGAGGTTCATCGGAACGAGCTGCAGGTACTACTAAAACAAGTAACCGTGTAAACGGTACATTGCTCCTGCTTTTCCTTTTTGGTGGCGGAGCCGCTTTTGCCTGGTCTTTCATTGCTTCATGGGATGAAATGAACCAGCCACTTGCCTCTGTGCATGGAGACTGGACGGACAGCCTGTTCTGGACGACCATGATCATCATCGGTATCGTGTTTGTTATCACGCAGATTCTGCTGTTCCTGTACTCTTACAAGTACCAGCACAAGGATGACAAACGAGCCTATTACTATCCGCATAACAACAAGATCGAAATTGTCTGGACCATGATTCCAGCTATCGTGATGGCGCTGCTTGTATTCGGAGGCTGGCAGACCTGGACCAAAATCACGAGTGCTGCCCCTCAGGAAGCCATTGTGGTGGAAGTGATGGGGAAGCAGTTTAACTGGATGGTGCGCTACCCGGGCCCTGACGGCGAATTAGGTGTAGCAAAAACTACACTGATTACTGCTACAAATGAGTTCGGCGTTGATTTCTCAGACAGAAACGCGATGGATGACTTTATGCCGATGCAGATTCACGTGCCAAAGGGTAAGCCGGTGCTGTTTAAAATCCGTTCCAGAGACGTGATTCACAGTGTGTTCCTGCCTCACTTCCGCGTGAAGATGGATGCAGTGCCTGGTATGCCTACCAAGTTTTGGTTTGTGCCTACCAAAACCACCCAGGATATGCGCAATGAAACAGGTAACCCTGATTTCAACTATGAACTGGCCTGTACAGAAGTTTGCGGACGTGGTCACTTTGCCATGCGCTTTATACTTGTAGTAGATGAGGAGGAGGAATATGAAGAATGGTTAGCTGCACAGACACCTTTTGTTGAGCAAAACCCTGACGTGCTAGCTAAATTCTCGACTGAAGCCCCTGAACAAATTGTGCTTGGGGAATCAACTGAAAAGAAAGCAGAAGAAGTAAAAACAGAGTTGTAGCATTTAAATACTTTTGACTATGTCGAGTACAGATATTCACATCGATCACGATATACATCATGCGCATGATGAGCATGATCACCATCTTGACCAAAACTTCTTTGAGAAGTATATCTTTAGCCAGGACCATAAAACCATTGCCAAACAATACCTTTTTTCCGGTATTTTCTGGGCTTTCATAGGTGGATTCCTGTCGATTCTGTTTCGCTTGCAGCTGGGCTGGCCAGAGGCGACGTTCACGTTCCTGGAGCCAATCCTGGGCGGCTGGATTGAAAACGGAAAGCTGAACCCGGAGTTCTACCTGGCTTTGGTAACCATGCACGGTACCATCATGGTGTTCTTTGTGTTAACAGCAGGACTGAGTGGTACCTTCAGTAACTTCCTGATTCCATTGCAGGTTGGTGCCCGCGACATGGCATCCGGTTTCATGAACATGCTGTCGTACTGGATATTCTTCTTGGCAAGTGTTATCCTGTTCACTTCCCTGTTCCTGGAAACAGGTCCTGCATCTGGTGGCTGGACAGTTTACCCGCCACTAAGCGCCTTGCCACAAGCGATGGAAGGCTCTAAAGGCGGTATGACTTTGTGGCTTATCAGTATGGCCCTGTTTATTGTATCGCAGCTGCTAGGTGGTGTGAACTATATCACGACAGTTATCAACCTGAGAACAAAAGGTATGTCCATGACGAAGCTTCCTCTAACTATTTGGGCCTTCTTCCTGACAGCTATCCTGGGTTTGCTTGCCTTCCCGGTTCTTTTCTCTGCTGCCCTTCTGTTGATTTTTGACAGAAGCTTCGGTACAAGCTTCTTCCTGTCTGATATCTTCATCGCAGGTGAGGCACTTTCTAACACAGGTGGTAGTCCAATCCTCTTCCAGCACTTGTTCTGGTTCCTGGGTCACCCGGAGGTATACATCGTAATTATGCCGGCTTTCGGTATCGTGTCTGAAGTAATCGCGACAAACGCACGCAAGCCAATCTTTGGTTACAGAGCGATGATTGGTTCCCTGATTGGTATCTCTCTGCTGTCTTTCGTAGTGTGGGCGCACCACATGTTCGTAACCGGTATGAACCCTTTCCTTGGCTCGGTGTTCATGTTCCTGACGCTGATTATTGCAGTACCTTCTGCTGTAAAAGTATTTAACTGGCTGGCAACCCTCTGGAGAGGTAACATCCGCTTTACAGCTGCCATGATGTTTGCTGTTGGCTTTGTATCCCTGTTCATCTCAGGAGGTCTGACAGGTATTATCTTGGGTAACTCTGCGCTGGATATTCAGTTGCACGATACTTATTTCGTAGTGGCTCACTTCCACCTTGTAATGGGTGCAGCTGCCTTCTTCGGTATGTTTGCCGGTGTTTACCACTGGTTCCCTAAGATGTTCGGCCGCCTGATGGATGAGAAACTAGGCTACGTTCACTTCTGGTTGACATTCGTGTCTGTTTACCTGGTGTTCATGCCGATGCACTACATCGGTATTGCAGGCTTCCCAAGAAGATATTACGCCTGGACTGGTTTTGAGGCATTCAGTGGATTCGCGGATATGAACACGTTTATCAGTATCTCTGCCATTCTTGGGTTTACTGCACAGTTCATCTTCCTGTTCAACTTTGTTTACAGCATTATACGTGGCCGTAAATCAACTGCTAACCCATGGCACTCTAACACGCTGGAGTGGACAACACCGGTGTTGCCAGGGCATGGTAACTGGCCAGGAGAGATTCCTGCTGTTTACAGATGGCCTTACGACTATAGCAAGCCTGGTTCTGTTGAAGACTATATTCCACAAAACATACCTTTCTCTCAAACGCAGTCATCAAACCTGCCGCAGGAGCGAGATTTTGAATAAATTTATTAATGGCTAAAAAGTCATTTTACAGTACAAGATTTAGAAATATTGGCTTAGTAACAGTTTTTGCTGTTTACTTCCTGATATTAGTCGGAGGAATCGTACGAAGCACAGGTTCCGGAATGGGTTGCCCAGACTGGCCGAAATGCTTCGGCAGTTGGGTTCCTCCGACTGATGTCAGCCAATTACCAGAAGATTACCTGGAGGTATACAAACAGAAGCGAATAGAGAAAAACGAGAAGTTAGCTGCTAATTTAGACAAACTTGGGTTTGAACAACTGGCCGCCTCTATCTTCTCCCATCCAAGTCAGTACATCGAAACAGAGTTCAATGCAACCAAGACCTGGATCGAGTACGTGAATCGCTTAGTAGGTGTACTGATAGGTATTTTTGTTTTTCTGACAGTTGTGTATGCTGTCCCGTATCTCAGGCGCGACAAAGCCGTTTTCTATTTAGCGCTGGGAAGTTTTGTGCTGGTGGGGCTGCAGGGTTGGTTAGGTTCTATTGTTGTCTCTACTAATCTATTGCCAATTACAGTAACAGTGCACATGGCACTGGCGCTGGTGTTGGTGGCAATGCTGCAATATGCTGTTGCACGTGCGCAAAAAGATGATTTTAACAGTCATTTTGTCTACTCACCAAAGATAAACGGGCTTTTGTGGTTGCTGGGTCTGATAACTTTCGGGCAGATACTATTGGGCACACAGGTACGGGAAGAGGTAGATATTATAGCGTCTGTGTTAGGAGACGCAAACAGAGAGCAATGGATTGGAGAGCTAGGTATCAATTTTTATATACACCGTTCCTTTTCTATTCTGGTGCTGGGCCTGCACCTATATGTTGCTTTCCTGCTTTACGGGCTAAAAGACAGGGCCATTAGGAAAATGACTCACTTTATGCTGGCAATAGTAGCCTTGGAAATAGTGCTAGGTATAGGTTTGGCTTATTTTGCTATACCCCCGGTGCTACAACCGCTGCACTTAACCTTTGCCGCTTTACTGTTTGGTCTGCAGTTTCAATTGTTGATAGTTTATCATTATGCCTCTCGTGAGGCTATTAAAAAGTCAGTAGTAGTTCATCGATAATGTTAGTACAGCAAACTTCGTCGTTACTGCCTGCGTCGTCTATGGCACAAAAAGCAAAAGCGTATTTTAAACTCTTGAAGTTCAGATTAAGCTTTACTGTGGCTTTTTCCAGTGCTATTGGTTTTATATTAGGTTACCCGGGAGCCCATTACCTCAGTATCGCCCTGGTGATGTTAGGTGGGCTTTTAGTAACAGGCTCTGCTAATATCATTAATCAGGTAATTGAGAAAGACCTGGACAAGCATATGAAGCGAACAGCAAAAAGACCCTTGCCTACAGGAGAGGTATCGGTAACAGAGGCTGTTATTTTCTGTGTGTTGCTGGGTGTTGCAGGCTTAACTTTACTTGGCTTTTACTTTAACTGGCTAACAGCAGCGCTTTCGCTTCTGTCTCTTGTCCTTTACGGTTTTGTGTATACACCCCTGAAGCGAGTAAGCCCTATTTGTGTGTTTGTAGGTGCCATACCAGGAGGTATGCCACCGCTTATCGGTTGGGTTGCGGCTACAGGTGTTTTAAGTGCCGAGGCATGGATACTTTTTGGTATTCAGTTTATATGGCAGTTTCCGCATTTCTGGGCGATAGCCTGGGTGCTGGACGACGACTACAAGAAGGCTGGGTTCAAGATGCTCCCGATGGAAGGAGGCAAGAACCTCAAAACAGCCATACAAATCATGATATATACCCTGATGCTAATACCATTGAGCCTGCTGCCTTTGCAGTTCGGTATGACAGGTGTTACATCAGCTATGATAGCGGTGGTATGTGGTGTGCTGTTCCTGGCCCAAACATTTTACCTGATGCGGACCTGCTCAAAGAAGGCAGCCATGAGCATCATGTTTGGGTCTTTTCTGTATCTGCCTATTGTGCAGATAGCATTTGTATTAGATAAGTTATAAGAGGGGTAGCCATGGCTAACGAGCAAATAAAAGAATCTAACACCACGACAGGGGTGCACCCATTAAAATTCTCCCTGTGGTTGATTATTATAAGTATTATCATGATGTTTGCAGCTTTTACGAGCGCATACATCGTAAGACGGGAAGAAGGTAACTGGCTGGAATTTGACCTGCCCAACATCCTTCTGATAAACACGGTCATCATTGTGCTTAGCAGCGTTACCATGCAAATGGCGCACAATGCGGCTAAGAAGAATAACCTGAAGCAGCTTAAGTTCATGCTACTGGGCACCCTGATTTTAGGGGTCGCTTTCCTGATAGGGCAGTGGAATGGATGGGCTGACCTGGTGCAGAATAATATATACTTTGGAGGAACAGGAAGTAACCCTGCCGGCTCATTCCTGTATGTGCTAACAGGAGTGCACGGATTTCACCTGATAACAGGGTTGATATTCGTGGCTATCACGTTCTTCAGCAGTTTAAAGTACAAAGTGCACTCTAAAAATATGCTCCGCATACAATTGTGTACCACCTACTGGCACTTTTTGGGAGGACTTTGGCTATATTTGTATATATTCTTAAGAGTAAATCACTAAACACGTTTTTCAATACATAAACTATGTCTTCTACTTCAACTACACTGGAAAAACCAAATTCAGGTACATGGGACGGTGGTAACGAGCCCTTGAAGGCGAGCTATGGTAAACTCATGATGTGGTTTTTCCTGCTCTCTGATGCGTTTACCTTTGGAGCTTTTCTAATTGTCTATGGTTTATCCCGCCACACGCACTTGCCTTACACAGGTGATCCGGAGGCTTTTGCCTACTCCACCCAGTGGTGGCCGATACCAGAGAAAGTCTTCAATGCCTTCCCTGGTTTTCATGGGGTAGATCTTCCGCTTGCCTTCGTGGCCTTGATGACCATGATACTTATCTTAAGTTCCGTAACCATGGTGTTAGCGGTAGAGGCAGGGCATAGAATGGACAAGAATGATGTCCAGAAGTGGTTGCTGTGGACAATCCTGTTTGGTGCTACTTTCTTAGGTTGCCAGGCGTGGGAGTGGGGTCACTTTATTACAGGTGATGAAGAAGGTATGCTTTTAGCTGATGGTTCGCGTATTTTTGGCGCTAACCTGACCGTAAACCAATACGGACCTCCCTTGTTCGCCGACCTGTTTTTCTTTATTACGGGTTTCCACGGTACACACGTGTTTTCAGGGGTTGTGCTGCTGATTATGATTTTCATCAACACAGTGAATGGTGTTTACCATAAGCGGGGGCACTATGAGATGGTGGAAAAAGTAGGCCTTTACTGGCACTTTGTAGACCTGGTGTGGGTATTCGTATTCACATTCTTCTACCTTATCTAATCTTAAAGAAAATAACTTACAGCGTTTGCTTTAGTATACATATACAAGAGCAATTTACTGTAGAACTATAGATATTCGAATCATATGGCACATCATCCTAATAACGACATGCACCATACTGGTGATATTCCTGAGGCACAAACCAGAGGTATCTGGAAAACATTTTTCATTCTTGTAGCTATTACGGCACTTGAGTTCGTGTTTGCTTTCTTTATGGATGCAGGTACTACCCGTAACGTTATCTTTATTATCCTGACGCTATTTAAAGCTTTCTATATCGTAGCGGAATTCATGCACCTGAAGCATGAAACAAAAGCGCTGATATGGACCATCATCATTCCATTAGCGCTGATAGTGTGGCTGATGGTAGCGTTGCTTTCTGAAGGTAGTTACTACTTTAATTCGATTAATAGCTACTTCGAATAAGTTAAAATCAATATGAGTAATTTAAAGGCACTAATATTAGGAACCCTACTATTAGTGCCTATTCTTATTTTAGGCTTTATAGCTGTTTTTGGAGAACATCATTTCACGCTGCCAAACTACTATCCGAAGCTTGACGCCACCGGTCAAGTGCAGTATACAGCACAGGGCGATACTGTTTTCCATGAGATTCCCGATTTTACACTCCTTTCTAACGAAGGCAAGGTAATTACAGAAGCAGAACTGCAGGGAGATATTTATGTAACACATTTCTTTTCCACTGATTGCCCGCCGGCCTGTAAAAATATATCCTCGCAGTTAGTGCGTATACAGGAAACTTTTGAGGACAAACCTGAAGTTAAGATTGTATCCATTACAGTTGAACCCGAAAAAGATTCTGTAGAAGCGCTGCAAAACTATGCTGCTAATTATGGTGCAGAGGCCGGTAAGTGGTACTTTTTAACAGGTGACAAACAGGAGATTTTCAGATTGGCCAAAGAAGGCTTTTTCCTGCCTGAGGCCGAGTCGCAGCAGGGGCTTACACATAGTGAGCAATTGATGCTGGTAGATAAGGAAGGAAGAATAAGAGGTGTATACGAAGGTACAGACCTAAAGGAGATAGACCGGTTAAAGACAGAAATAAACGTGTTGCTGGATGAATACAGTAAAAGAAAGTAATAACAGGTTGACGAGTGGTGCAGACAAGAAGTTTCTGACCCTCATTGCAGTACTGTCTGTACTGATACCCATTGTGGTGGCTGCGCTGTTTTTTATGCCCAAAGAGGGCGGCAGTTCAGTAGATGTATCTTATCTGCCGGCTTTTCATGCTATCCTAAACTCATTGACAGCTATTGCGCTGGTGATAGGCTACTATAACGTGAAGCGGCAGAATGTAAAGGGGCACAGAGCGGCCATGCTGGCGGCTTTTAGCTTATCGGCCATCTTTCTTGTATCTTATGTGACGTACCACTTTCTGGGAGAGCGCACGACCTATGGCGGAGAGGGAGCTTTAAAGTTTATTTATTACTTCATACTCCTGACGCATATTGTGCTGGCTGTCGTTATTGTGCCACTGGTGCTGCTATCTGTCTATTTTGGTATCTCCAACCAATTGGCCCGTCACCGCCGCATTTCCCGCTGGACGTTCCCGATATGGCTGTACGTCGCCGTGACTGGTGTATTAGTTTATCTGCTGATATCGCCGTATTATAGTTAAACTTCTCAGTACCCTTAACTGTTTTTCATAAGATGAGACTGAAGATAAATAAAATATTCGCTGCTGTAGTGTTGAGCCTGATGCTGGTTTTTGCCGGCACCGATGCCTATAGCCAATGTGCCATGTGCCGTGCCACTGTTGAATCTAATGTGGGCACCGGTAAAGGGCATAATCATGAACCAGAGTCAGAAGTTGGTTCAGGCCTGAACACAGGTATCCTTTACCTGATGGTGATACCTTACCTGCTGATTGGCACGGTTGGCTTCCTATGGTATAAAAACAGCCGCAAAAAGGCGTAAGTCAACCCTCTATTGCAGGAGCCATTCTTGCCTGCCGGTGCACCCGGTGCAGGCAGGGAGAGGTTTTTATTCACTCTTGCTTAAATCTGCAGAAGTTTAACCAGATATATACCACCTGCACTGTCTGTGGATTGTATTATGAGGTAGAAGTGGGGCTGTTCTGGAGCGATGTACATCAGTTAAGGTTATTCTGGAGCCATTTTGCCGGCAGTTGGTATGATGCTGTTCTACCTGGCAAACGAACGACTCACCCATGTGGTTATTACTCACAGTGGTAGCAACTATCATTGTCTACCGCCACTCTTTTCAGATACGTCCGTATCCTGATGCTTTGTTTCTTTTCCAGAGTTAAATACAGGCCCGGCTACAGCAAACGATAGCACGGTTTTTGAATCTATAGGCGATATCCTGCGTTTTGCTTAAATTCGTAGATAAACTACGCTGTTTTGAATCGGAAATACACCCCTTTAGTTCTTTTTGCTGTGTCGCTGCTGTGCTTTTTAGCAGCTGCCGCATTACATCTGAATATACCTTTTGCCGCGCCTGCTACAGACCATAGCAGCGAGATAGCTACCATTGCAGCGCATGTTCAGCAGGATATAGATAAAGCACATCAAAATGCCGAGGCCATTGGCCGTCAATTAGGCAAAAGCAACGTTTCATTCACTTCTTTACTGCACACAGCAGATTACCCTGTCTTTGTGTACCGGGGAAACAGGCTTGTTTTCTGGTCAAACCACGCGATAGCGCCTGAGCTTGACTTCCCTTCACCTGCAAACCGGCTCATGGCCGTCCGGAATCAGTATGGTAGTTTTATTGTCGTCCCACATCAGGCTTATGATTTCAACATAGAGGTATACATTCCCCTGCAGTTAAGTAACCAGATAAGTACTGCTCACTTAAGCCCGGAGCTGGAGAAAGGGGTTTTTAACACAGTCAGCGGCAATCTAGTGTGGGACCCGGCGGCAGATCTTCCTAAAGTATATAGCAGGAGTGGTAACTTCCTGTTTGCCGTGGATTTTAGTCAGGCAGCAGAGAAGACACCCTTCGACACACTTGAGCTCATTCTGCTGGCAGCGGGTGGGGTTTTCTTCATCCTGTTTAGTATAGCGGTTGCAAAGCATTACATCAGTCGGCAACAGTACAGTAAAGGAATATTGCTTTTTCTTGTGTTGCTGGCGGTTTTCCGCCTGGCGCTGCTGCTGCTGGACCTGCCTTACGCCATCGCTGAAATAAAGCTTTTCGACCCAAAGCTGTATGCCGCCTCCTTCTGGTCTCCCTCCATAGGCGACCTGGCGCTGAACATGCTCCTGCTGGTTACTGTTGCCGGCTCAGGTTTGTACTTGTTTGTCCGCAACAGCGTAGTAGCTCAGCTTCATGTTATGCACCGAAAGCAGGCACGGGTGCTGCAAGTCAGCTGTATGGTGATTTTTTACCTGCTGTTGCTGCTGCTTTTCCAGTTTTACTTTAACATATACCACAATACCCCGCTTACGCTGGACATCAGCCGCTCACTGGAGCTGACGAAGTATAAAATGGTGCTGTTCGGCATTATGCTGCTGCAGACAGTTGCTTTGTGCATGTTCACCTATATGCTGGCAACAGTGGTATCGGTGCTGCTGCATAAGGATAAAGGGCTGTGGGGCTTAAAATTGCTTGGAGGAGTAGGCGGTACTTTACTGCTGCTCACAAGCGTATTTTTTCAGGAGCTCTCCATCGTTATTCTGGTAGGCTTCTTTTTCTGGTTGATTATTATTCTGGCCGCGCAACACCGCAATGCCGTAAGCCTGGCCTACCGTACCTACCTCTTCTTTTTCCTGGTGCTTATTGTGAGTGCCTTTACAGGTGCTCTGGCGCTTTATTCGCACTATCACAGCGAACTGAAACTGTATAAACAGGAATTTGCCTATAACATGCTGCAGGACAATGATGTGCTGGGGGAGTACCTGCTGGTTGAAGAGGTGTCGGATAGGGTTGCCTCTGATGAAATGATTCAGATGCAACTGATAAGCCCTTATGTGGATGTCTCCTTCATTAAACGAAAAATAACAAAGCAGTACCTGCCGAGTCACTTCAACAAGTATGAGGTTTCGGTGATGCTGTTCGATAGTCAGGGAAATGCCTTGGAAAGTGCCGATACAGCGGCCACAAGCCTGCGGGAACTGCGGGCGCGTTTTGATACACCTCAATCGCAGACAGAACATGAGGACCTGTTTCTGCTAAAGGAGCCTACCCGTGCCGATGCCCGTGTTTACCTCAAGCTGATAAAAGTGCCTATTCAGAATTTTCATGTAGGTACCATTGCATTACAGTTAACCCTTAAAAAGCTACAGCCGAACAGCCTGGTGCCAAAGCTACTGGTTGATCAGCGGTATACGCAGCCGTTCCGGCGCGACATGCTGAGCTATGCGTACTACAGCGACAACAAACTGCTCTACAGTGAGGGCGATTATGATTATGCCACCAACTTTGACCGGCGCCTGTTGCGGCGGCAGGAGCTTTACAAGCAGGGCGCGAACCAGAACGATTTCCATCACTTCGGGGTGCGAAGTGCCAATGGCCAGACGCTTGTTATTTCCACAGAGCAGTATGGTGCGCAGGAGATTCTATCCAATTTCTCTTTCCTGTTTCTAGTGTTTGTGGCGGGGTTGGTACTGGGAGGGCTGGTTTACCTTTTGCTGCAGCGCCACCGTTTGCAGGAGTTCAGCCCCAATTTCAGCACCAAGATCCAGATATTCCTCAACTTCGGTATTCTGTTGCCTTTGCTGATGGTGAGTATCGCCACGGCAGGCCTGGTTACGGCATCCTATAAAAAGGATTTAATGGAAACGTACGAACAACGGGGAGAAGCCGTGCAGGAGGCATTATCGCGGCAGCTTAGTGACAGAACGCTACAGAACAGGCGCAGGCTAGAGGGCCTGATAACAGAGATTGCAGCTATCTCCAAAACAGATATTAACCTCTATAACCGCAATGGCAAACTGCTTGTAACAAGTCAGCCTTTAATTTTTGAGGCCGGGCTGTTGTCGAAGCTGGTTAACCCAAGAGCTTTTGCTGCCATTTCAGAGCGGCAGGCCCTTCGGGTGCTGCTGGAGGAGCAAACTGCCAGCCTCTCCTTTAATGTGGTATACCTGCCGCTGCAGGACGAAGACTCCCCTGGGGAATTAGCGGGCTTCATCGGTATTCCGTTTTTTGACTCGGAAAATGAGCTCGACCTGAAACTTATTGAGTTGATTACGACCACAATGAACATTTTTACGGTAATGTTTATTACGTTTATGGTGTTAACATTTTTTGCATCACGAACACTGACGGTACCCCTGCGCATGCTGGCCGATAAACTGAAGCGGACATCCTTAACCGGTAAAAACCAAATGCTGGCCTACGAAGGCGCGGATGAAATCGGCATGCTGGTGAACGAGTATAACCGGATGCTGCTCACCCTGGAGCAGAACAAGCAGGACCTGGCGGTGCAGGAGAAAGAGGCGGCCTGGCGCGAGATGGCCCGGCAGGTGGCGCACGAAATAAAGAACCCGCTCACGCCGATGAAACTCTCGCTGCAGTACCTGCAGAAAGCAATTTCCGAGAAGCGTCCGAACACGGAGCAGATGATTGAAAAGATATCGCATACGCTGATAACACAAATCAACATCCTCAGCGATATCGCCACCTCATTTTCCAGCTTTACCAACATGCCGGAGCCAAAGGCGGAGCCAATGGATGTGGCTGCTGCCCTGCACAAAGCCGCCGACTTGCACAACGATCCGGCTACCGCCGTAATGAAGAAATGCATACCGGAGGAAGAGGTGATTGTGAAGGCGGATGAAAGCCTGATGGTGCGCACTTTCAATAACCTGTTGCTGAATGCGATACAGGCCGTGCCGGCCACCCGTAAACCACATATTGAGGTGAAATTAGAGAAGCAGGATGACAAGGAGGTGCTGATTGCTATCCGTGACAATGGCAGTGGCATACCGGAGGATGTCCGCAGTAAAGTGTTTATACCTAACTTCAGCACAAAGTATACAGGTTCTGGTATAGGGCTGGCTGTAGCCAAACGGGGTATCGAAAACGCAGGAGGCCGTATTTGGTTTGAATCAGAAGAGGGGAAAGGCACCACGTTTTTTATCTCGTTACCGCTGGCCTAGCATGAGCAGGAGAGGGGTTTATATCATGTTGCTCTTGTTCGGGCTGAGTTTGCCGCTGTTGGCACAGTCGCCTGTAAACAACCAACGCTGCCGCTGGATGCCCCTTACCGACATGCCGCAGCAACTCGACTCGCTCACGCTGGACCCCGGCTCTGTTACCTTTTCCCATCCTAAAAAAGAGGAATTCTCCTTTGACTATAACTACAGCCTGAACGAGTTTACCCTCACCCGTTTCCCGGGTCCTGACTCTGTGGCAATAGATACGCTGGGCACTATGCAGGCTCTGCGTGATTCTGTGCTGGTATGTTTTCGGGTAATGCCCCTGAACCTGACGAAGCCCGCTTTCAGACGCGACATCACCAAGTTGGAGATGAGCTCCTTTCAGGACCGTTTTTACCAGGAGGAAATAGCCACCAAAGAAGAGATTTTTAAGACTCCGGGGCTGAACAAGACAGGAAGCATCTCAAGGGGGATTTCCTTCGGAAACACGCAGAACGTGTTCGTGAATTCTGCTCTGAACCTGCAGCTGGACGGCAAGCTAACAGAGGATATCAGCATTACGGCAGCCATCACAGACCAGAACATTCCTTTTCAGCCGGAGGGGAACACGCAGCAGCTACAGGAGTTTGACAAAGTATACATCACCCTCAAACACCGGCTCTGGCAGTTGACAGCCGGAGATGTGGTGCTGCAGAACAAGCCCTCTTACTTTCTGCAGTTCTACAAGAACGTGCAGGGCGGTGCTTTTGAAACAAAGTTTGGCAGCAGGCCAGGGCGCGAAGGTGTGACCACAGTAGCAGCCTCTGTGGCCAAGGGTAAGTTTGCCTCCCAAAACCTCCAGCCGCAGGAGGGGGTGCTGGGTCCTTACAGGCTGCGCGGCCCGAATAACGAGCGTTTTATCATTGTGCTGGCAAACTCAGAACGGGTGTTTCTGGATGGCAGGCTGCTGGTGCGCGGCTACGACTATGACTATGTCATAGACTATAACCAGGCGGAAATTACCTTCACCACCCGCCACGTCATCACGAAGAATACCCGTGTAAAAGTAGATTTCGAGTATTTTGACCAAAACTATAGCCGGGGCATCTACCACCTCAACCATTACCAGAACCTGGGCAAGCTGAAGATATATGGTAACTACTACAACGAGTCCGATAACCCGAACAACCTCATCAACCTGAACCTGCAGAACGAGGAAAAGCGCTTGCTGGCAAGTGTGGGCGATAGCCTGAATTTAGCAGTGAGCACCGGCGCAGACAGCGTCGCTTTCGACCCTACAGCCGTGCTTTATGCCAAGCGTGATACCATTTACAACGATGGGCAAACCGCAGCCTCTATTTTCGTCTATTCTAATTCCCCTGATTCTGCTTTTTACAATGTGAGCTTTACAGAAGTCGGGTTGAATAACGGAGACTACGTACTGGCGAACAGCGCTGTAAACGGGCGTATGTACCGCTGGGTGGCACCTATAGACGGAAGGCCACAGGGAAGCTATGCACCGCTCCGGGTGCTGCCTACGCCTAAAAAGAAACAGCTGATGACGCTGGGCAGCAGCTATGAACTGCAAAAGGGCGTCAGTGTCTTTATGGAAGGTGCTGCCTCTGAAAACGACATTAACCGGTTTTCTGATATAGACTCCGAAGATGACCAGGGAAAAGCAGTGCGGGTAGGGTATGTGGTGCAGGACAAGGAGGTGCCTCTGCTGGGGAAATATAGGCTGAACAGCACGCTCAACTACGAGTACACAGACCAGAACTTTGTGCCGATAGACCGCTACCGCCCCATCGAGTTTGACCGCGACTGGAGTTTACTGACAACCGAAAAAGCAGAGGATCATATTCTGAACTTTTCAGTAGGAGCCACGCAGGATGTAGCGAATTTGATTAACTACCGCATCAGCAGACGTTTTCGGGAGGCACAGCTGGATGGGGTGCAGCATTACGTAGATGTGCTGAAGACAGTGGGAAAGTTGGTGCTGCGCAATCACCTTTTCATGCTGAACAGCGAGCAGGGGCAACGGCAATCCGAGTGGTATCGTGGCGATTTGGGAGCGGAGTATAAACTGGGCAAAGTAACACCTGGTTATGTCTACCGCTTTGATAAAAACAGATTGACCTCCCTGGAAACAGATTCTGTTGTCGGCTCTGCCATGTATTTCGAGGAGCACCTGGTGTATGTGGAGAGCGGCGACTCTGCCAGTACAAAGTTCCGGCTGGACTATAGCCACCGCACCGACAAGCGTCCGACAGGGGCCGGCACCATGGGGCAGCCGGAAGTAGGGCAGACCTATAATGCGGTGATGCAAACACGCCTGGGCGCAGAAAACGACCTGGCTCTGCAAGGTACCTATCGCAAACTAAAAGTTGTGACCGGTGATGATGAGGAAACGGTTCAGTCGCGGGTGGATTGGAACGCGGGCTTTTTAGATGGCAGTTTCCGTTCGGAGCTGAGTTACGCTACGGGTACGGGCCGTGAACTGCGGCGCATCTATATTTTCCAGGAGACACTGCCAGGGCAGGGAACACATTACCTGCGCGATGGCGCAAATCCTAATAACCTAAATGATTACCTGGAGGCTCAGACGGTAGACCAGCGGCGCTACATCAAGATATTCCTGCCAACAGACGAGTACATCAATGCCTATACCAACCGCTTCACCTACCGCCTCACCAGCAACACGCCCCGCAGCTGGAGAGCAGAGAAAGGGTTAAAAGGACAAATGTCCCGCTTCTCTATGCTCACCTTTGTCAGCATCGATAAGAAAACAACGGACGAAGATTTGAAGCAGCGTTTCAACCCTTTTGCAGACGATATAGCCGATCAGTTTCTGATTTCATTGGTGAAGGCAATGCGGCATACGGTGTACTTTAACCGCAGTAATCCGCTGTATGGTATGGAGTACACGGTGCAGCAAAACCAGCAGAAGTCTCTGTTAACAAATGGCTCCGAAACCCGGAATGTAAGTAGCCAGCTGTTGACAGGGCGTCTGAACCTGAATGAGGTGCTCAGTTCCCAGCTTATCCTAGGCCTAAATGTACGGGAGAACCAGTCCAACTTTCTTATTTCCAAAAACTTCAAGATTGAGAGTCGGGAAGTTTCGCCGGAATTATCCTATCAGCCTAACACGCGGTTCCGCTTTACCGGAAAGTACCAGTACGCGCTACGGGAGGATGCACTGACCTCGCCGGAGGCAGAGCAGGAGGGGCTGTTTCATGAATTTGGTGTGGAAGCCAAACTGAGCCAGGTAAGCAAGCGCACGTTTACAGGCAACCTGAAGTATGTGAATATTGATTTTGCAGGAGATGAGTTCTCCTACGTGGGCTACGAGATTTTAAACGCGTTGCGCCCCGGCAATAACATGACCTGGTCCCTGAACCTGCAGCAGCGCCTCAGCAACGGCCTCAACATCTCCCTGAACTACGACGGCCGCAAGGCGAATGGCATCGGCGCTGTGCACACAGGAAGAACGCAGGTTTCGGTGCTGTTTTAGGTTCTCAACATCTTTGTTTGATGACTCTCTTGTCACTCCGCCATTGTTGGTGTTTTTCACCAACAATTCATTAGCCTCTGCTAATACGTTTTGCTGTGGTGAAAAACACCAACAGCGGCAAAAAAGGTATACTTGGGAATGTGCTTCTTTCCTGCTGTTTAGCTTATACCCACAGTAAAAAGAAAAGCCCACTCACGCAATGCAAGTGGGCTTTAAGTATAGCAGCTGAATCACAAAACACATACATAATTCAGCATTCATAATCCATAATTCTCAATAAAACTTTCCCGGAACCAGGTAGTTCTGCACGTAGTCTTGTACGCCCTCCTCTAGGGTATAGAACGGTTTGTCATACCCGATGGAGCGAAGCTTGCTCATGTTAGCCTCCGTAAAATACTGGTAGTTATCACGGATGTTTTCCGGTGTGTCCATAAAGTCGATGTTGACTTCTGCGCCCATGGCATCAAAAGTGTTCAGGGCTAGCGACATAAACGTGCGCGCCTTGCCGGAGCCAAGGTTGTAAATGCCGGAGTTCTTGCGGTGGTGCATCAGGAACAGGCATACATCCACCACATCCTTCACATATATAAAGTCCCGCATCTGCTCGCCGTCAGCATAATTGGGGTTGTGTGAGCGGAACAGCGCCAGTCTTCCTTTCTCTCTAATCTGATTATAAGCATGGTAAATAACCGAGGCCATTCTTTCTTTATGGTACTCGTTCGGGCCGTACACGTTAAAGAATTTTAGACCAGCCCAGAAGAAAGGCTTCGCCGTTTGCTCCAGGGCCCATATGTCAAAGTCGTTTTTCGATTCGCCGTAAGGGTTCAGTGGCTTCAGCAACGGAATAATAGCCTCATCGTCGTCGTAGCCTAAAGCGCCGGCTCCGTAGGTGGCTGCAGAAGAAGCATACACCAGCGGAATCTGGTATTCGCAGCAGGCATTCCATACTTTTTTGGAGTAGTCCAGGTTCAGGAGGTCAAATACGTCTTTGTTAAACTCTGTTGTATCGGTGCGGGCACCTAAGTGGAAGATAAACTCCACCTCTTCGTAGTTTTCATCCAGCCACTCAAAAAAGCCATCGCGGTCTACGAACTCTTTTATCTTTTTGCCCTGTAGGTTTCGCTCTTTTTTGGAGATAGAAAAATTGTCTACCACCACAATATCATTAAAATTAGCCTGGTTCAGCCTGCTGACAAGGCAGCTGGCAATAAAACCTGCGGCGCCGGTTACTATGATCATATTTCAGTTTTTAAACCTCTAACGAAATTTCGGTTAAATTTACGAAAATAAATGGAGCCGCCTTGTTGTATACAGGCGGCATAATCAAAATCAGGAGTTTGAAACAGAAGCAAAACGTAAGCTTGTATTGTAAAATAAAATGGCAGCTGTGCCTTTGCCTGCTACTGGCGCTGGCAGCCTGTAACCAATCAGACCAGGTAACGCAGAAGCAAATTGTGCTGGAAGATGACCTGGGGCGGGAGGTAAAGCTGAACAGGCAGCCTAAGCGCGTGATGGCACTGGCCACATCAATGACAGAGATGCTGTTCGCCGTGCTCGATACCAGTACCATTGTTGGCCGCACCCAGAATGACGATTATCCTGCAGCCGCGCTTACCAAGCCGGTCGTGAACAACTATCCGGTGGATTATGAGCAGGTGCTGCGCCTGAAGCCGGACCTCATTTTTACTGTGGAAGGCATTACACCCCTGGATGTGGCGGCACGGCTGGAGGAATTAGGCATACCGGTTTTTTATCAGCGCTACGAAACGGTAGAGGACATCTTTACTGCGCTGGAGGACATAGGCCAGTTGATGGGCAGAGAACAACAGGCAGAACACCTGGCGGATTCTCTAAGAGAGCAGGTAGCGCAGATCAAAGCCCGCCATCAGCAACAGGAACAACCCTTGCGTGTGCTGGGCCTGGCAGGCTATGATCCGATTTATGTATATGGCCATAATACGGCTATCACTGATAAGCTACGCATTTTAGGTGCTGAGAATGTCGTGGAGGAAACCTATGAGCCGCTGACCAGAGAGTATATTCTCAAAAGCAACCCGGATGTGGTGCTGGGCGGAACGCCGCAGGAACTGGAGGAGAGCTTCTTCAGCATATACCCGGAGCTTCGCAAAACAAACGCTTACCAGAACAGGCGGCTTTACGCTCCAACGACTGATTTGATGGCACGGCCTTCACCGCGCGTAGTCGAATCTATACGCGAACTGGAGAGGTTTCTTTATCCATGAGCAGGGCGCTATACTTTCTCTTTGCTTTCTTTTTAATTCTGGTGGTACTGGTGCTGGGGCTGCAGGTGGGCTCCTTTGAGTCTGATTTAGGTACCTTAACCGAAGCCTTGCTGCATTATAACCCCAACGACACCACACATTTTGTGTTAGTGCATCTGCGCCTGCCGCGCCTGCTTTTAGCGTTGGTGGTGGGGGCTTCTCTTGCTTTGGCAGGCTACCTGATGCAGGCGATGGTAAACAACGGCCTGGCCGATCCTTACTTGTTAGGCACTGCTTCGGGAGCGTCTTTAGGAGCCATTATCGTGTTCTTCGGTTTTGTGCCCATAACGCTGCTTGGTATTTATATGCCGCCCATTTTTGCGCTGGCAGGTGCTTTTCTGGTGACGCTGGTGGTGGTGATGTTGGGTTACCGGAAACGACAGCTCATTCCGTCGCAGTTGCTGCTGGCGGGTATTGCTATCAGTGCCTTGGGAACCTCCATTGTGGGTTTGCTTACTTTTCTCTCTGATTCGGAAAGTAAATTAAGGACAGTGATTTTCTGGTCGATGGGAAGCTTTGAGCGCGCCAGCTGGGCGATGTTGCCTTATCCTGCCGTGGCATTGCTGCTGGCTTTGCTATTGTTCGTATACTACCAGAAGCACCTGAACATTCTGTTGCTGGGGGAGGAGCGGGCACAGGCGCTGGGCGTGCAGGTAGCGCGCACGCGCTGGGTGATTCTGATTACAGTATCTGTCGTAACTGGCTTTGCCGTGGCTACTTCCGGGCCAATCGGTTTTGTGGGTTTGATTATTCCGCATGTTACCCGTGGGCTGATGGGAACCACCGGACGCTCAAACTTGCTTTTCTGCGCTTTTGTGGGGGGCTTCTTCATGCTGCTCTGCGATTTGCTGTCGCGTTTGTTATATCCGCCGGCGGGTTTGCCGATTGGAATCATTACTTCGTTCTTTGGTGTTCCTTTCTTTGTATATTTGCTAATCAGAAAGAATTACAATTTTAAAGGTTAGATGATTTACGTAAGCAGGTTAGAGCACTTTAACGCAGCACATAAGCTGCACAACCCGAACTGGTCGTTGGCGAAGAACAAGGAGGTATTCGGGCCATGTGCGAATACCAACTGGCATGGGCATAACTACGAGTTGATCGTGACCGTGAAAGGAAAACCTGATCCGGACACAGGCTTTGTAATTGACCTTAAAAAACTCAGCACCCTCATCCGTACCCACATCATCGAAAAAGTAGATCACAAGAACCTGAACCTTGATGTGGCTTTTATGGAGGATAAGCTGGCCAGCACAGAGAACCTGATCGTGGAGTTCTGGAAGATTCTGGAGCCCCGTATTCTTGACATCTCCAACAAAAATGCGCAGCTACACAGCCTGAAGCTTTACGAAACCCCGCGCAATTACGTAGAGTATTTCGGCGAATAAAACAACTCTGAAGCAGGCAGTGTTATAGATAACCTACCTGCTATCCTTCCTGCATTTGTACGGGAGCCTTAACAGAAACAAACTGCATGAAATATTATATTATAGCCGGGGAGCGCTCCGGTGATTTACATGCGTCTAACCTCATCAGGCAACTACGGAAACAAGACCCGGAGGCGCAGATAAGAGGCTGGGGCGGCGATATGATGCAGCAAGCTGGTATGGAGCTCGTGCATCACTACCAGGAAATGGCCTTTATGGGCTTTGCGGAGGTATTGAAGAGCCTGCCTAAGATCCTGGGTTTTCTGCGAGAGTGTAAAGCCGACATAAAAGCTTACCAACCTGATGTGGTGATACTGGTGGATTATGCTGGCTTTAACATGCGCATTGCCAAGTTTGCCAGAGCACGGGGGCTGAAGGTATATTATTATATATCCCCTAAAATCTGGGCTTGGAACCAGGGCCGCGTGCATAAAATCAAAAAGGTGGTAGACCGCATGTTCGTGATCATGCCCTTTGAGGAGGACTTTTACGCCCGTTTCGACTACAAAGTAGATTATGTGGGCAACCCGGTAAATGACTCCGTAACAGACCATGTGCGTACGCCGGATTTCAGAACCAGAAACAGGCTTTACAACAACAAGCCTATCATTGCCATATTGCCAGGTAGCCGCAAACAGGAAATAGAGGGCATGTTGCATGTTATGCTGAGCGTGCTGCCGTCTTTCCGGGATTATCAGTTTGTGGTGGCAGGCGTTTCAAACTTTTCTAAGGCCTACTACGAGCAATACAATAAAGATTCTAACATCAAGGTTATTTACGACCAAACCTATGATCTGCTTGCACATGCGCAGGCGGCATTGGTAACTTCGGGTACGGCTACCTTGGAAACAGCGCTTTTTGGCGTGCCACAGGTGGTTTGCTACCGCACCAGCGCTATTTCTTACTCCATCGCCAAGATGGTGATCAAAGTGCCCTACATCTCGCTGGTTAACCTGATTGCAGACAAGCCTGTTGTCACCGAACTGATACAGGACGACTTCACGCCGAAAAAGATCATCGCCGAGCTCAAGAACGTGCTGTTCGACAAACACTTCATCAAAAAGCAGGAAGAGGGGTACGCCCTGGTGCGCCAGAAAATTGGTGATTTCAGAACAGCAGAGCGGGCAGCACAGCTGATGGTACAGTACCTGCAGGCGGAGCAACAGCCGGGGTAAGTAAACCGGTATCAGGTGTCACAATAAGAATTTCATATACTCAGTCAGCAAGAGCTCATACAACTCGTTACCAGTAGGGAACCGTATAGGATATTAGTAGCTTTTAAAGCCGCTAATGTTCCACTACATAAACATGAATAACTATGAAATCTATCATGATTGCCTTAGGGCTTACCGGTATTGCGATTGCTGTCTTGCTGATTACCACTGCCTCCTCGGTTGATGATAATAACCTGCTGGACGATGACTCATACATACCCAAACCCCGTGCCTGAGTAAAGATTTGATTGTGGACCTGGCCTTTCCTGCTTTTTACAGTAGCAAGACAGGTTAATTACAAACGAGAAGAGGTAGCCCGTAACAGGCTACCTCTTCTCGTTCTATAGATTTTGTTCGTTTGCTGAATGCAGGCGCTGGCCTATCGGTTTACGCTACTTTTAATTGCTTCAGGGTCGATTTTTCAAATTTCTCGCGGGCGTACTTTCCTGTAATCATCAGTTCTTTTGTGCCTTCTTCTGAGGGCAGTTCGAACATGGCATCCGTCATGATGCCTTCGCAGATAGAGCGCAGGCCACGGGCACCAAGCTTGTATTCCGCTGCTTTCTCCACAATATACTCCAATGCGCTGTCGTCAAAGCTGAGAATAATATCCTCCATTTCGAACAAGCGCTTGTACTGCTTCACGATAGAGTTCTTAGGCTCAATCAGTATCAGGCGTAGCGTTTCTTTGTCTAGCGGGTCCAGGTGCGTGAGCACCGGCAGGCGTCCGATGAGTTCTGGTATCAGGCCAAAGCTCTTAAGGTCCTGCGCTGTAAGGTACTTCAGGAAATTTTCGTTGTCTTCGGCCTCATCCTGCTTCGATTTTGAGAAGCCGATAGGGCGGGTGTTCAGGCGGGTTTTAATCAGTCTGTCGATGCCGACAAAGGCACCTCCGCAAATAAACAGGATGTTCTCCGTGTTCACGGAGATCATTTTCTGCTCCGGGTGCTTACGGCCTCCTTGCGGCGGCACGTTTACATGGGTTCCTTCCAGGAGTTTCAGTAGCGCCTGCTGTACTCCCTCGCCGCTTACGTCGCGGGTAATGGACGGGTTATCGCTCTTGCGGGCTATTTTATCAATCTCATCTATGTACACAATACCACGCTCGGCAGCCTCTACATTATAGTCAGCGGCTTGCAGCAGGCGCGTCAGGATGCTTTCCACGTCTTCGCCCACATAACCGGCTTCTGTCAGTACGGTGGCATCAGCAATACAGAAAGGCACCTGCAGGATTCCGGCCATCATACGCGCCAGGTAGGTTTTACCTGTGCCTGTTTCGCCCACCATAATGATGTTCGATTTCTCAATCACTACATCCTGGTTCTCGGTAGGTTGCATCAGGCGCTTGTAGTGGTTGTAAACAGCCACCGACATCACCTTCTTCGCCTCATCCTGCCCCACGACAAACTGGTCAAGATATCCCTTCATTTCCTTCGGCTTCATCAGGTTGAACTTTGGAGTACGGCTGTTAGCGCGTATTTTATTCTCCTCGTTCAGGATCTGCTGTGCCTGTCCGATACAACGGTCGCAAATGTGCGCGTTGATACCAGATATCATCACCGATACATCTTTCTTGTTTTTGCCGCAAAATGAGCAAGTAATTTCTGCCATAAGAACCAGTTGATTCACTTTAATCCAACCTTGAATGTCAAGGCCTGTAGCAAAGGTACAAAATTGAAAATTTATACGGGCACAATTTTTTTATCATAAATGTTACGAAAGCATTAAAATACCTTCATAGATTTTAAGATGTATATTTTTATATTATTAGGTAAATACCTTATTATCAATTTCTTATGTGTGGTATATATCCACATTTTCATGTTGATAATTATTTTAATATTATGAGATTTTAATAAGAAAAGGAGTGGGAAAGCCTGCATATAGCAAGGTAAGAGAGGAAAAGAAAAACCCACTCCGGTTTCCGAAGTGGGTTCTGTTCAATTTTAAATTGGGATAGTACTTATGCTTTCTTGCGCACTAATACTTCGTCAATCAAACCATACTCTTTTGCTTCGTCTGCTTTCATCCAGTAGTCGCGGTCAGAGTTGTCATACACTTCCTGGTAAGATTTACCAGAGTGGGATGCCAGGATCTCATAAAGCTCTTTCTTCAGCTTCATAATTTCGCGGGCTGTAATCTCGATGTCAGAAGCCTGTCCCTGGGCACCACCCATTGGCTGGTGAATCATAACACGGGAATGCGGCAGGGCAGAGCGCTTGTTGGCGGCACCACCGGCCAGCAATACAGCTCCCATAGAGGCAGCCAGGCCTGTGCAGATAGTAGCCACATCCGGGTTCACATATTGCATGGTGTCATATATACCCAAGCCGGCATATACCGAGCCACCCGGGCTGTTGATGTACAACAGGATGTCTTTCTTCGCGTCTGCTGACTCCAGGAACAGCAGCTGCGCTGTAATAATGTTGGCAATGAAGTCATCTACCTGTGTGCCGAGGAAAATGATGCGGTCCATGATCAGACGGGAGAATACGTCAATCTCACGGAAGTTAGTAGGGCGTTCCTCAATCACGGAGCGTGTCATGCTTTCGATGGTATGCATGGCTTTGCCCTCCACGTGGTTAATGTATTGGTCTACGCCCAGGCCGCTCATGCCCTGGCCTTTTACGGCAAATTTCCGGAACTCGTCTTTGTTAAACATATCTTGTTTAGGTTTACGGTTTATTCAAAAATGAAAAAGGTCCTCTAAAAAAAGGACCTTTTTGCTAATATAGTTTTTTCGTTCGGTTATTCAAACGAATTGTTTTTGAAGTCCTCTGCGGTAATTGTCTTCTCTACAACAGTTACCTGCTCTTTAAGTTTAGCGAGCACCTTCTCAGCCAGCAATTGCTCGTACTCCTGAATGTAGTTACGGCCGTTATCCTGCTGCAGGTACTGGTTTGCATAGTTGTTCATGCTCTCCACCAGTTCCTCAGGTATCTCTGGCATGTTAAACTGGGCAAGCATCTTTTCCTTTGTAGCGTTCACTACTTCTTCGTTGCTTACTTTCAGTTCGTTCTCCTCTACCACCTTGTTTTTAATCATCGACCACTTCAGCTCACGCAGGTACTTGTCGAAGTTCTCTTCTATCTGCTCCTGTGTTAGTTTGCCTTCGTTTGTTACCAGTAGCCAACGCTTGAAAAACTCAGTTGGTAGTTCTACCTCCACGTTATCTGTCAGGGTATCGATGATGTTGCGATACAACAGGTTGTCAGCCTCACGCTCGTAGTTCTCCTTGATGGTCTCGCGGATCTTTTCGTGATAGGCCTCTTCTGTTGTTACTTCGTCTTTACCGAAAAGCTTGTCAAAAAGTTCTTGGTTTAACTCGGCCTCCTCCGTACGGTTGATTTTATCTACTGTAAACTCAAACTCGCCATTCAGGTCAGCCACCTCATCCTTGCTCAGGCCTGTTACGTGTGCCAGTGCCGAATCGTCGTCGCCGAAAGTCTTACGGATGTCGAAGCGGATTACATCACCTTCCTTCACACCTACAAACTGCTCCTGTCCTTCTACCACACGGTTTGTAGGGATAAGTGTTTTAGACAGAAACTCACCTTCTACAGCTTTTAACTCGCCGGAGATAAAATCGCCTTGCTCAGATGTTTCAGGGTTGACTGTTTTGCCGAACTGGCGCTTCAGGTTGGTATATGCTTCGTCAAGTGTCTTCTCGTCTACTTCAATGGTGTAACCCTCTACGCTTTTATCCAGCGGAAGGTTAAAGTCAGGAAGCAGGCCTACCGCATAGTTAAACTCAAACTCTTTCTGCGTATCCCAGTCAATTTGCTCCTGGCTTGGCTCCGGAAGCGGCTCACCTAGCAGCTTTACATCGTTTTCACGGATGTATTTGGAGATCTCTTCTTGTAGCGTCTTGTTGATTTGCTCTACCAGGATGCTCTTGCCATACATTTTCTTTACAAGCCCTGCAGGCACTTTACCAGGTCTGAAGCCCTTTATCTGAGCTTTCTTGCTGTATTCTTTTACCTGCTGGTCTACCTTCGGAGCGTAGTCGGCCTCTTCCAGTACCACCTTCAGTTGTGCGTTGGTGCTGTCGGTTTGGTTTAATGTAATATTCAAGGCTTATAAGTTTTAATTTTTTGAAATATCTACCAAGAGCTTGTATGGGCTTTATATTTTAAGCTACGAACGGTTTAAGCAAGAACCTGCGTTCGCCTTTTTCTCGCCACGTAGCGCTGCTATGTGACTCCAAAAACGCTTCCGCAGAACCTTGCCTGAACCATTCTCGCCTGCAAAAATAAAACCCAAACAAGCTCTAAAAACAAACCCCCAACATGGCTGTTGAGGGTTTGAGTTTTGTGCGGATGGAGGGACTCGAACCCCCATGCCTCGCAGCGCTAGATCCTAAGTCTAGTGCGTCTACCAATTTCGCCACATCCGCTTGATTGTGCTTGTTTGTAATAGTGGTGCAAAGTTACTACCTGATTTTTTAAATGCAATACCTGGCATAAAATTTTCTTAAATATTTTTTAACTTACGTATCCCCGGATCACTCCGGGGCCTTTGCTGCAGCAGGTTATTGGTTGCATTTTATATTCAGCTATATTTGAACCTATAAAGCAGCTACAGTATTGTATAAATAAAATACAGGAGGTAAGTGTGCTCTTTTTAGGGTATCAACTTATTTGTTCCCAGACTTTTTAACATGAACGATCCAGAAGCAGAACGCAAGGAGATCTTAAGACATTATAGAAGATTACTTCGGTACGCCAAGCCTTTCCTGAAGGACAACGATGCCAAGATCATAAAGAAAGCTTTTAATACTTCGCTGGAAGCGCATGGTGGCATGCGCCGTAAATCCGGGGAGCCTTATATTTTACACCCCCTGGCGGTGGCACAGATCGCGGTTGAGGAAATCGGGTTAGGTACCACCTCCATTGTGGCGGCGCTGCTGCACGATGTGGTGGAGGACACCGAGATGGAGATTTCGGATGTGGAACGGGAGTTTGGTCCGAGTGTGGCCAAGATCATAGAAGGGCTTACCAAGATTTCAGGTGTGTTCGACTACGGTACCTCACAGCAGGCGGAGAACTTCCGTAAAATGCTGCTCACGCTGAGCGACGATGTGCGGGTGATACTCATCAAACTGGCTGACCGCCTGCACAACATGCGTACCCTCGACAGCATGCCCCGCCACAAGCAGCTCAAAATTGCATCCGAAACCATGTACCTGTACGCCCCGCTGGCGCACCGCCTTGGTTTGTATACCTTTAAAATGGAACTGGAGGACCTGTACCTCAAGTATACCGACACCGATACTTATAAGGACATCTCAAATAAAATCCGGCAGACGCGCAGTGCCCGCAACAAGTTTATAAAAGACTTTTTGCACCCCATAGAGGAGGAGTTGCGCAAGTATGGGTTTAAGTTCATGATCAAGGGCAGGCCGAAGTCTATCTACTCTATCCTGAAGAAGATAAAGAAGCAGAACATCACCTTTGATGAGATTTACGACCTCTTTGCTATCCGCATAATTTTAGATGTGCCTTTAGAAAACGAGAAGGCAGCCTGCTGGCAGGTGTACTCTATTATAACAGACTTTTACCAGCCGAACCCTGACCGCCTGCGCGACTGGGTGAACACACCGAAGGCAAATGGCTACGAGTCGTTGCATACCACGGTGATGAGTAGGTCGGGGCAATGGGTAGAGGTGCAGATTCGGACCAAGCGAATGGATGAAATTGCCGAGAGAGGCTATGCTGCCCACTGGAAGTATAAAACAGAGGGTGTCGCCTCCGGTGAGTCAGGCCTTGAGATGTGGATTAACAAGGTGCGTGATATGCTGGAAGCGAATAACTCCGACGCTCTCGAGTTCATGGATGAGTTCCGCAAGAACCTGTTTGTGGAGGAGGTGTTTGTGTTTACACCGAAGGGAGAACTGATTATACTTCCGGATAAGGCAACAGCGCTTGATTTTGCTTTTGAGATTCACACGGACATTGGCTTGCAGTGCCTGGGCGCTAAGGTAAACCAGAAGCTGGTGCCGCTGAGTTATAAGCTGAAGAACGGTGACCAGGTAGAGATCCTGACCTCGCAAAAGCAGAAGCCCAACGAGGAGTGGCTGCAGTATGCCGTTACTTCCAAAGCACGTTCCCGGATTAAGGAAGCCTTGCGCGAAGAGCGCAAAAGCAAGGCAGAACTGGGCAGGGTGATGCTGGAGAACCGCCTGGAGCAACTGGAGATAGCAGCCACACAAAACAATATCAATAAACTGCAGGCTTACTTTAACGTGCCTTCGGTGCAGGATTTATACTATAGAGTTGCCACTGGGTTTATAGATATAAAGAGTATCAAAGAAGTTATTTTTACGGCTACTGCCGAGAAGGGGGCTTCTATGCTGGAGCCGAAGTCTTTTGATAAGGAGGTGCAGAAGATCAGGGGTATCAATTCCGACATGTTAGTGATTGGGGAGAATACCGCGAACATGGAAAATTATACTGCGGCCAAATGCTGCAACCCGATACCGGGCGACGATGTGTTTGGTTTCCAGACCGAAGACGGAGGCATCGAAATTCACCGTACAAACTGTAATCGGGGCATCGAACTGATGTCTAATTATGGTAACCGCATTATCAAGGCGAAGTGGACAGACCAGAAGGAACTTGCTTTCCTGGCGGGTATCCGTATCAAGGGTACAGACCGGGTGGGCCTGGTAAACGACCTGACAAAGGTTATCTCCACCAGCTTAAAAGTAAACATGCGCTCCATCACCATCGACTCCAATGATGGGATTTTTGAGGGGAACATTATGGTTTTCGTAAACGATACCGGCCACCTCGATATGCTGATGCAGCGCATGGGCAAAGTGAACGGAGTGCTCACCGTTGAGCGTTTCGATTAAGTGAGGCTATTATTAAAACAGATATGGCATTAAATACAGTAAAGTTCGAAGAAGTAAAAAAAATCTTCACGGCATATTTAGAAAGCAAAGGCCTGCGTAAAACGCCAGAGCGCTATGCTATCTTAGAAGAAATCTACTCCCGCGACGGGCATTTTGATGTGGAATCGCTCTACATCAGCATGAAAAACAAGAATTACCGCGTCAGCCGCGCCACCGTATACAATACACTGGACCTGCTGGTGGAGAACGACCTGGTGAGCAAGCACCAGTTTGGCCGTAACCTGGCGCAGTACGAGAAATCATACGGTTTCCGGCAGCACGACCATGTAATTTGCACGGATTGCCACAAGGTGGTGGAGTTCTGCGATCCGCGTATCCATAATATACAGACCATGGTAGGGGACCTGCTAAATTTTCATATCTTGCATCATTCCCTTAACCTATACGGTATCTGCGGCGATTGCCGCGCCAAAAAAGCGACAGAGGAAAAGCAACATGAAGTATCAGACAGAGCTCAAAGATGACATCTTATTCGTTAGGCTGGAAGGAGACCTGATAGCCGGCCCGGATACGCAGCGCATGATTGACGACATAGATGGCGGGAAACCGCTTGTGTCGCTGCTTTGCGCCATCGATCTTTCCAATGTGCGCTTCATGGACAGCAGTGGTATGGGCGTATTGGTATCGCTGCTCACTAAGTTCCGAAACCGTGGCGGCGAGCTCGTGCTCATCAAACCATCCGACCACATCCGCAAGCTTTTAATCGTGACAAAGCTAAATGCGATTTTCACTATCGCAGAAAATGATAACTTTGCGGCGCAATTCTTAAAAGAATCAATTTATTAAATACTTAAATGGCAGTTGATATATTAATAGGTCTGCAGTGGGGCGACGAAGGAAAAGGAAAAATCGTTGACGTACTGGCCCCGACCTATGACATCGTAGCCCGTTTCCAGGGCGGTCCGAATGCAGGGCATACATTAGAGTTTGAAGGTACAAAGCACGTGCTGCACCAGATTCCTTCCGGTATCTTCCATCCGCATATTCAGAATATCATCGGTAATGGGGTGGTGCTGGACCCTATCGTGTTCCGCACCGAAATGCAGAAGCTAACCGACAGAGGCGTAGACGCAGCGAAAAACCTGTTTATCTCTAAAAAGGCATCCCTTATCCTGCCATCTCACAGAGTACTGGACAGGGTATCAGAAGAAGCTTTAGGTAGCGGTAAGATTGGCTCTACATTAAAAGGTATAGGCCCTACTTATCAGGATAAAATCGGGCGTGTAGGTTTGAGGGTAGGAGATATTCTTTCAGATGATTTCCAGGAGGATTATAACAGACTGTTAGAGCGCCACCGCAGCATTGTGAAATTCTATGGAGAGGAGCTTGAAGTTGGAGAACAGGAAAAGGCTTTCTTTGAGGCTGTAGATTACCTGCGTACGCTACAACTGGTAGATTCTGAATATATGATCAACAATGCCATCCGGGACGGAAAGAAAATCTTAGCGGAAGGAGCTCAGGGAGCTTTGCTGGATGTTGATTTTGGCACATACCCGTTTGTGACTTCCTCGACTACACTGGTGGCAGGTGCCTGCACCGGTTTAGGTGTGGCGCCACGGCATATCGGCGACGTATACGGCATATTCAAAGCTTATTGTACCCGCGTAGGCAGCGGTCCTTTCCCAACAGAGTTGTTAGATGAGGTAGGGGAGGAGATTCGTCAGGCTGGACGGGAGTTCGGTTCCACCACTGGTCGTCCACGCCGTTGTGGTTGGGTAGATCTGCCAAGCCTGAAGTACTCTATCATGTTGAATGGCGTAACGCAGTTGAACATGATGAAAGCAGACGTGCTGACAGAATTTGAGACGATAAAAGTCTGCACGCATTATAAACTGGAGTCAGGAGAAGTAACAGATCAGGTGCCGCACAATTTAGATACAGTAAAACTGGAGCCGGTTTACGAAGAGCTGCCAGGCTGGAAAGTGGATCTGAATAAGATTGATTCTGTAGAAGAGCTACCTGAGCCATTCAAGAATTACCTGACTTTCCTGGAAGAACACCTGCAGGTGCCGATTACGATAGTATCAGTTGGCCCGGATAGAAAAAGTACTCTGAAGCGTGACGCAGTAACAGCTTAAGGCGCAGAAAGCGATTAGCATGTAAAATAAGGTCCAGGCAATGTTGCCTGGACCTTATTTTTTTCTGGTGAAGTGTAACATTATAGGCAGAAAGAGTGTATAAAATTCTTCCGACACGGAGGTAGGGTTAAAGAAAGACCTAACAGAAATCTCTTGATAAGTGGTATTTCAAAAGCCTGTGAGGGTGTTATCCTCCAGTGCCCATGCCGCGGACACTGAAGTTAAAACAATACTGAAGTTAAAACAATAAAGAAACTAAAGCATACGCCGGCATTGTCTCTTGATATACAGTATCAGCGCCAGTGCCTAAAGAGATAAGGAAAGGCAGCAGGTTGATTAAGCCTGAAATCTATATAAATATTTTCCCTCAAAGCCTCAGGTACTTGTGATAGTCTGGTGCTAAATTCACCAGGCAGTGCTTGCGGATTAATAAGAAATTCCTACTTTTGCATCCCCGTTCGGCAGGGACGGGAAAGAGAGAGTGGGAGTGAAGGCGCAGAGAAAAAAAAGTTGTCCTCACTGCTTGCAAAGCCAGAAAAGCTTCTTACCTTTGCATCCCGTTTCGGAAGGAGGCGGTCAGTGAGAGGGCTGCTAACACAGGCTCCACGAACTAAAGAAGGCAGAAAGAAAAAACTTCTCTTCGGGTATTGCGGAAAGGAAAGTGTTTCGTACCTTTGCAACCCGCTTCAGAAGGAGGCCGGGAGATTGAGAAGGAAAAAGAGGCGGGAAAATAAATCTTCTTTTCCATTGCGGATTGAGAAAAAGTTCTTACCTTTGCATCCGCTTCCAGAAACAAGGTGATAGGCCTTGCGGGAAACAAGAGAGAAACACCGGCAGTTGTACTGCCACAAGGAAAAGAAAGATGTTCTTTTCACTACGTTCTTTGAGAGATTGATTGAGACAGAAATTTAAGGTAATCCGCGCGGGTGATTGAGAAATCAACTGCGTCAAT
>NZ_QRGR01000029.1 GCF_003367245.1 Pontibacter diazotrophicus
CCCCAAAGCCAAGCCCCACGATTGCCACGTTTATCTTCTTCTGGCTCATGATGTAGTATGTCTTATTTACAGTTGAACAGATGTTTTACTTTGTCTCAGCGGTCGCTTTCTCCCTTGCCTCACGGCCGGCGGGTGCTGCGCCTTCGGCCCACTGCCTGAGGAACTGCAGTCCTTCGCGGGCGAAGTCGTCCTGGCTGGGCACCAGCGGGCGCCAGATGCACACCGCCCCGGCAAGCTCCTTCACCTCGGGAGTGAAGCTCTCGATGGAGACGGCGCCTTTGTAGTTTATCGCCTCCAGCCCCCGCCTGTAGGCGTCCCAGCGGGTCTGGCCCGTGCCGGGGGTGCCGCGGTAGTTCTCCGATACCTGCAGGTGGATGAGCTTGTCGCCGGCCAGGCGGATGGCCCGTTCGATGTCGGGCTCCTCGATGTTCATGTGGAAGCCGTCGAGCAGCACGTTGGCGGCCGGGTGGTCGATGTCCCGCACCAGGCGCATCACGTCCTCGGCCGTGTTCACCAGGTCCGACTCGAAGCGGTTGAGGGGCTCGAGGGCAATCTTCAGCCCCCGGTCTTCGGCCATCTGGCACACCTTGCGCAGGTTGGTCACCGCCCGCTCCCACTCGGCCTTCTTCTGCTCCGGGGAGACAAGGCGGGCCTTGCCCACGGCCGAGTACATGGGCCCAGCCAGGAAGCCGGCGCCCAGCGCCACGCAGATGTCCAGGCAGGCCTCTATGTAGTCAAAGCTGGTCTGGTGGTAGGCGGGGTCCTCGTGGGTCAGGTCGCGGCTGGGGCCGAAGGCGCCGCAGATAACCGGCCGCAGCCCGTTCTCCGCCAGCGCCTGCTTCACCTTCTCCACGTCCAGCAGGGCCGGGTCCTCCACCGGTATCTCCACCACCTCGTAGCCCATCTCCTTTATCTTGGGGAAGAGGGAAACTGTTTCTGTGCTGAAGGGCGAGGTCCAGAGCCAGGTGCTCACGCCGAATTTTATGTCTTGCAAACTCATTTAGCTATTCTTTTGTGATTTATGCCAGAGGCTTATATACTGTTCGCTTCTACTTTGATGATTCCGTTCATCAGGCGCCAGTGGCCCGGCACAGTACATACAAAAGGATATTCGCCCGGCTTGTCAGGCACTGTAAACACTAATGTTTCCCTTCCCTGCGGGTCCACTAGTCGTGTCGCCACAATCACTTCCGGTATCTGAGGCACATAGTTCTTCTCTGCTCCTTTCGGGTCTCTGGCCAGTGCATCGGCGGCCTTTCCTACCTTCTCCAGAGTCCCGGGTTTTGCGATGACGAAGTTGTGCTGCATGAAATCAGGGTTCTCAAAATTGATGGTCACCTTCTGGCCGGCCTTCACTGTAAAAGTCTCTTTGTCGAACTTCATCTCGTGCTCGATTACCTTGATGTTGATGGTGACTGCCTTTGCTGCTGTTTTGGCCGCAGCCGTTTTAGCGGCAGGCTTGGCTGATGAAGCTGTGGTTGTTTTATTACCCGCTTTGGATGCAGATGCCGCTGCTTTTTTATTTGTGGAGGCCATCGCTGTTTTTGCAGCAGGCTCTTTGAGGGCTAATATCCCGTCACTTCCAAAATCTCCCCGGAAGAAGAACCTGTTCGGGTAATCCCCGATTCTGTCCTCATCATCCAGGTCACGGCCTACGCGTACATCTGCCGGTGTCAGGGCCGAGGCAAACAACATTGGCGCCTTCCCCTTTGCCACCGTTTTGTCGTTCACGTCAATGCTCATGTTGCCCTCATTAAGGAGTCTGGCCACTACGTTAAATCTTTCTTCTGGCAGCGCAGCAGTAGTGGAGGCTTTATAAGTCTTGCCGTTCTGTTTTACTATCCAATGCAGTTTGTTGTCCTGCACATACAGGCTGTACCCTGCGTCTTTTCCACCCTGAGCCACTAATACGCCCTCTATTCCGTTACTTGACGGACCGATAGAAGCCTTTACTGTGATTTCCTTCCCGGTAACATCCGGTGGGAACATGATGGCGGCTCTCCTGTCGAGGTTGTACTGCTCCTGGCTCACGCTCTTCACGATTCGCTCTGATAAGGACAGGACAGAGTCAGGCTTGTGGGCCAGGTGCTCATCTTTCGGGGCTGCCCCGAAATAACCTGCCTGGTGCGTAAGTGCAGCCGCAAAGAATGCCTGCGGAATGTATTCATCCTCCGCGTTATCGGCATTCACACTTGCTTCGTACAACAGTTTTCCGGCTTCAGCGGAGGCAGGCATATCAGCAACGGCCAGCACAGCTGCCATTCTGGTTTTCATGTCCGGGTCTTTGATCAGGTTGGCCTCTATGATGTAGTTCAGGCTTCTCTCGTTTTCAGGCAGCACCTGCACGGCATTTTTTCTGACACCGGCAGCAGGGTGAGACAGAGCCTTCTTCACCACTTCCATTGCCTCTGCGTTAGAACCATCCAAAGCACCCAGTCCATGCAGCGTCCAGAGGGCGTGCACTGCCGGACTGTTCAGCCCGATCTCATCCATGCTTTGGTCATTTATAAGCTTGTACAGGCCTGGTATGGCATCTTTCTTCTGGTTCTCCACTAGCAGGCGCTGCGCCGTGGTGCGCCAGAACATGTTGTCGTGACTTAGCGCTGCCACCAGCCCTTCTGTATCGTCTTTTGAGAGCTGCATCGGCTCGTAAGGCTTGGCGCCTTTGTATACCACCCGATAGATGCGGCCGTGCTTGCTGTCTCTTAAAGGGTTGATGTAGGCATTGCCCTTCCCGTTCTCGAAACCGCGCGGGGTTGGGTTGTGCTGTATGATGAAGTTATACCAGTCGGCCACCCATACGGCTCCGTCCGGACCTACCTCTGCGTGCACCGGCGAGAACCACTCATCTGAACTGGCGAGCAGGTTATAGCCATTCTTTTCTGTGTAACCGGCTCCCTTGCGCTCCAGTATGGCGTTGTGCAGCACGCGCCCTGTTGGCTCAGCCACAAAGCCTACCCTGTTCCAATAGGACTTCGGATAGTTTCTGGCAGTGTATAGGTTGTGTCCGGCTGCCGCGGTATAACTTCCGTGCCAGTCAACCTGGCGCAGGTAAGGTGTCAGGTGCGGCATGTCGTAGTGAGAGTCTGTCCTGAAAACAGTGTTTCCGGACCCACCCACCAACACCCTCTTGATGTACTGGTTCGGCATGGCGAAGTAAGCACTGTGCAGGCCGTTGGCAGTAGAGATGAACACGTCAAACTCTTCGGAGAAACCCAGTCCCCAGGTGTTGTTTGTGGTTCTGCCCAGGTACTCCAGGTTCTCTCCGTCCGGGTCGAAGCGGTAAACACCTTGGCTGAAAGCAAGGTCCTGACCGCTTACAGTTCCTTTGAAGCCTGAGTAGCCCAGCACGCCCCATACTTTATTATCCAGGCCATACTTTAGGTTAGAGGGACCGGCGTGCGTATCGCTTTTGCCCCAGCCTGTGATGATGTTTTCCTTTACATCAGCCTTATCGTCTCCATCTGTATCCTTTAGAAAGACAAAGTTGGGAGCCATGGAGATAATTAAACCGCCGTTGGCAAATGTAAGGCTGGTCGGTATGTTCAGGCCATCTGCGAAAACAGTGAACTTGTCTGCTTTGCCGTCACCGTCTGTGTCCTCCAGTATTTTGATTCTGTCTTTGCCTACTCCCGCTTCGTCACGCACCTCGTTTGGGTAATCTTCTGTTTCAATTACCCAGAGGCGGCCTTTTTCATCCCAAGCCATGGCGATGGGGTTGATAATGTCCGGCTCAGAGGCAAAAAGCTGTAGTTCGAAGTCAGCAGGCACCTGCACCAGTTTCTGAGACTCCTCCGGAGAAAGTGGGTGCTGGAATTTAGGGGCTGGATCACGCTTCTCGTAGTTCGGGATGTCAGCCTCGCTGAATGTTGGGGTAGGAATATTCAGGCGCGCCAGTTGGTCTTTCGCCTTATCGCCTACCGCCCAAAGGATGCCCTGCTCCATCAGTTGATGAAAACCGGGGTTGTTCCAGGTGCGCTCGTCATGTCCGTAGGCGGTGTAGAACACCCTGCCCTCGCCCTGCTTTCTCACCCAGGTCCACGGCTCCCGGTGGCTCCCTTCTACGCGCTCCATCAGCACGGTCATATCCGGGTTTACCTTGGTGTGTACATATGTCTCGTCCCAGGTTGGAAACTCAGAAAGCCCCTTTACTACTTCATGCTCTGGCTTTATAATGTCAGCAACAAAAGTGGCCGTATCGTGCTTCAGAAACTGCCCGCCTACTGTATTGATATACCAGTCAGAGTTTTTAAACATGAAGGAAGCGCTGTGTACCGGAATCAGTCCTTTGCCACCTTCCACGAAGCCTTTCACCGCCTGCTCCTGCTCTGGCGTAATTTTTTCGTGGTTGGCGTAAATCATCAGGCCGTCATACTTGCTCAGGTTCTCTGGCGTCAGGTCCGCAGGATCGGCAGTGTATGTGATGTTAATCCCTTTCTGAAACAAAGGCATGGCCAGCATAGGCGCATATTTTTCGGAATTATGGTGCCTGCTGTTGTGCCCGAGAAAGAGAATCTCAACGCGCTTGGCAGGGGACAGCGCCTGTGCACTCTGTTCTGTTTGCGTCTTTTGTGAGCAGCCGCCCAGCAGGGTGCCTCCAAAAGCCAGTATGTACAGTAACTTCTTCATAAAAACAATTTTGTATGATACACTCTTTTGTTGGTATTTATGGTGTTCTATTGACACTTGTAACCATCCACATATTATGCTTGTGTTGCATTTTGCTAAAAGCAACTCTAGGCTCTAATCTTGTAAACTCAGCTAAATCAGGGAAAGGATTTTAGAAATGTTACTTCCACATTTCTAAATATATCTAAAAAAAATTTACTTACACAAATTAAAGCAAGCCCATAATTATTTTTTTTGTGATTAATCACTTAGATGCCCAAATACAGCCTAAGGTATTATCTTCTTTACTTCCCTGGCTGCTCATCTGAGCTGCACCTGTGCACTTACAGGAAGCCAACATAGCCTGAGTTAAAAAGGGTAAACCTGTTGAGCATTTGCAGGGAAGCCCGGCATCATTCAACTGCTACTTCAGGCCAGCCAGCACTATCCCATGCCAGTTCTTCTATCCTCAACTTTGATTTGCCTTTATCGGAAGCATCATATCCGTGGAATACCAGGTAATCCTTCCCATCAAAATTGTAAACAGAGTTATGTCCTACCCCATGCCAGTCCTTGTTGCCTGCTAACACAAGGGTGCCACCGCCTTTTGCCATGGAAGCACCCTCTTTGTCGAGGTATGGCCCTTTTACATCTTTGGCTCTGCCAACTACCATTTTATAAGTGCTGTTTTCGCCCTTGCAGCAATAATCAATAGAAGCGAACAAATAATAATAGCCATTCTTCTTAAAGATAAAAGGCGCCTCGATTGCATTACCGCCTGCCTTTACAGGCTTATCGCCTTCTGCAGGAGCATCCTTTTTGCGGCTTGCAATGGTAGGCAGATTATCTGTGCTTTCTGCGATGCTCATCCTGTCCTCCTTTAACTTCACAAGCTTTAAACCATCCCAGAACGACCCGAAAGAAAGCCACGGTGTGCCGGCATTATCAGTGATCAGGTTCGGATCGATGGCATTCCAGTTGGTTTCCCCTGGCACTGATTGAATAATTTTGCCATAGTCTACCCATTTATAATTTTCGTCGGTTGGGTTTAGGGTAGTATTCGTGGCCAGGCCAATGGCAGACGTGTTTTTACCAAATGCTGATACAGAATAGTATAGGTAGTACTTATCTTTATAATAGCTGATATCAGGTGCCCAGATGTGGTTTTTGAAAGTAGGAACTGCTTCAACGGCCCATGCGGGTGCCTCAGAAAACACGGCCTCTTCACGCTTCCAGTTCTGCATATCTTTTGATGACCAGACAGCTATCCCCCGACCTGTAGAGAAAAGGTAATAGGTATTGTCCTGCTTTATCATAACGGGGTCGTGCACAGCTATATTCTGCTGCATGTCCTGTGCTCTAGCCTGTAGAGCCAGCACCAGCAAAAACGACAACCAACATGCAAATTTCATAAGCTTTCCTGATTTAGATATCTGCAGACAACAAGGCAGCCTCTTTTAAAAAAGACCGGGCGGCTTGCGACATAACTCCCGCCACTGCATGTGACCACCCACTCATCTTTAAAGCTTAACAATATTCCTAATAAAATTTTAATAAGTATTACTCTTTCCAAGCCAATTCTGACTGTTTCTTGCTATCTTAGAGAGATTATCAGTGTATTCAGCGCATCATTAGGCACAATTAATGAAAGCAGCAGTCAGAAAATCAGCCATCCCAGGCTCGAAATCATTTCTTCTAAAAGAGCTCATTGCCCCTTACTTTGACCGAAGCTGGCACTTCCATCAGGAGTACCAGATTTTCCTGGTACAGGAAGGCAGGGGGACGCGTTTTGTCGGTGACAGCATCCGGACCTTCCGGGAAGGTGATCTTGTGTTCCTGGGGCCTAACCTGCCCCACCTTTGGCGAAGCGACAATGAATACCTCCATAAGAACAGTTTACTGCAGACAAGAGGCATCGTCATTTATTTTCAGGAAGATTTTCTTGGCGGCAGCATCTCTAAGAAAGAAGAACTGGAATCGCTTGATCATTTATTTAAAAGGGCTAAACAGGGGCTGGAGGTTCATGGCTATACAAAAAGTATGGTAAGCCATATGATGGTAGAACTGCTGCACCTGACAGGGGTAGAAAGCATTATTCAATTGCTCCGTATTATGAATACGCTGGCCCTCTCAGATGAATGTACTGAAATAGCACATGTTGGCTATATTAACCCGAGTACAGAAGCGGATACAGATCGTATCGGGCGGGTTTATGAGCACATCATGCTCCATTTTAAAAACAAGATAAGCCTCGAAGAAGTTGCTGCTATTGCTAATTTGTCACAAAGCTCCTTTAACCGTTATTTTAAATCGAGGGCTAATAAGTCTTTTTCCGACTTCCTGAGCGAGGTGAGGATTGGGCATGCCTGTAAACTACTGCATGAACAAGACCTGACGATAAGCCAAGTATGCTATGAGAGCGGCTTTAACACGCTCTCTAATTTTAACAAGCAGTTTAAAGATTTAACAGGCATTACGCCGTTGCAGTATAAGAAAGAACACCAAAAGCACCTATAGCATACTAGCTCTTTCGCAGCAGCAGGCTGCTATACGCTACATCTACCCGCTGCAGATAAGTTAGAAATTATTGAATATGTCCTTCCTTCCAATACACCTCACTGTGCCCGTCCGCATAGTTTCGGGTTGTGATAATGACCAGCGTCTGCGGATCTTTTAGAAAGAGTGAACTGTAGTATGCTCCTTCGTTCAAAGGCAGGTCTGGCCAGGGATAGCTGATGTTGGTAAAATTTTTGGCAACACTGTTGCCCACCAGCACCAGCATCGTGTTCTTTTTCCAGTCAGAACCTATGGCTCTGCCGCCTCTGTCCTGCACCGACAGCACCGTTTCACCGGTCGGCAACTGAATAATGAAAGGGGCTCCTCCCCATATAGGTTCTCTTGTGGCAAGCCAGCGCCTTTCATTTTGTATGGTACCTACACCTGCATAATCCCACCTCGCCTCCAACGATGACCATACAATCCAGGGGGAGGCTGTGTTGTTTACAGACTCAACAGGAAAAACAATGCCTTTCTCATCCTGCAGCACAAGCGGTACCGCCATGCCATCGCGCATACCCGGTGTATAGGCCACCTGAACAGGATGAGACCAGGTAGCTCCGTTATCCGTGGAACGCACCATCAGTATCTCCTGCTGCTCGGCTGTGGCGCCCGGCCCGGCCCACCAACGGGCCTCACTGGAATAGAAGAGTTCTATTTCACCATCCGGCAGTAGTATCATGGCAGGCTCCCAAGAGCGGCCGGTCGCTACTATCTGGGGCGGGCCAAATGTCCAGCCTCTGTCCTTGCTGACACGGATCTGAATATTAGCGTGTGCATTATCATCGGGGTTACCACGACCGGTGTAGGCCAGTATCACATCTCCGTTTTGGAGCGTGATCAGCTCCGGGTTAGCAAATCCGTAGTAGTTGGGGTTGTCGTCGGCCACAATGGTTTCTGCCTCAGACCAGGTGTTACCGCCGTCAATACTCCTTCTGATGGCGATATTGTCCCACTCATTCTGAAAAGGACCAAAATGATAGGTGAACAAAACGGTATCTCCTTTTACCCTGTGTGCCCGCCCGTACTCAGCAAAATACACGTCATGCGACATCTTCATGGCATCCTCTTCCCAGGTGATATTCAGGCTGGGCGTGGAGGTATCTACCGGCGGCAGGTCATCTGGCGCAGCCGTGACGGGAGTCGGGGTAACGGGGTTAGTTTTCGGGTCCTCTTTGCAGGAAACTAAAAACAGATGCCCTAATAGAAGTACAAGAACTTTAATTTTGAGAAACTTCATACTTTTGGAGTTAGATTTATTCTGGCAGCTTAGCCTTCTACTGCGTGAACAGGTTGCCAGCTATATAAAAAATCTCAGGGTTCTGAAAGTTGCCGGAGCAACTTTCAGAACCCTGAGATAAAGTGTAAGCCTTAGTAATTCGGATTCTGCTCTAAGTTCGGGTTAATGTCAACATCCCGCTGTGGAAGAGGCAACAAGCGGTGCCTGTTAAGCACAAAGTTTGCAAAACCAGGATCTCGCTGAATGAGTTCATTTAGTTTCTCCTGGCTCTCAAAGTAACCCCATCGGTCCAGGTCGTTCCAACGGTGACCTTCACCGGCTAATTCTGTTACTCTTTCGTGCTCAATCTGCTCATGGAACTGCTCCTGCGTCATGCCAGGTCTAACCTCTGAGAGAGGAGCAAGGTTTGCTCTTTCTCTTACCCGGTCTACATACGGATATGCTTCCTGTGTTCTTCCCAGTTGGTTCAGCGTCTCGGCATACATCAGCAGCACATCCGCATACCGGAGAAAGCGGTAGTTATTGGCGGAGCGGAATCCTTCTCCTGTACGACCTGGTTCAGCATCGTTGGCAAACTTTCTGAGCCATACCCTTGTGTCGTCCAGGCCGTACCGTTGCGCAAACGTCTGCCCATATATCATGCTAAACTCAGGCCCCCGCACATCCGTCGAGTCGAAGAAGAAGGAAGCTTCCAGACGAGGGTCTCTTTCCCCGTTCACAGTTTCCTCTTCATGAAACTCATTTACCACCCAACGGTGAAATTCAGCATCGGAGAAACCCACGTTGGCCGGTGCGATAAACTGGGCAAGGGGCGAACCGTAGTTCTGGTTTGGTGTTTCGGTATCCTCAGGCGTATATTCTGACTCGTTGGTTGCTAACTGCCATTCAAACACCGACTCCATATTGTTTTCTGTTGATGCCAGGAAATTATCACGGTAGTTAGGCATCAGATCATAAATGTCACTGCCCTCTCCTTCTACTAACCACTGCAGTGGCTCTAAGGCGGCCTCATAGTTCCGCGTTTGCATGTATACTTTCGCCAGTAGGGCATTTGCTGCCCCTTTTGTAACACGGCCTACGTCTTCGCCACTGTAGGTGGTTGGGAGCCCCTCTGCCGCCTCTCTCAGGTCCTGAGCTGCCTGTGCCCAAACTTCCTCTCTTGTAGCATTTGGTGGCAGGTCTGTTGGAGTAGAAGGCTCCAGTATAAGCGGTACATTGCCGTATAAGCTGGCCAGGTTATAGTAAAAAAAGGCCCTAAGAAATTTTGCTTCCCCAAGCAAGCGTGCCTTCAGAGACTCATCCATTTCTATTTCGGGTATATTGGCCAGGGCCTGGTTTGCCCGAAAGATTCCTACATAGTTATCGGAATAAACCAGGTTTGTCCTTCCGAAGTTGTAGTCTGTAATCAGGAACCTGTCCATGTTGTTCGGAATAGCCGAGTCAGGGCTGCGGCTAAAAGCCTCATCGGAACGCACTGTGTAATAAAACCACTGCCACAGCACCATCCGGTCGCGGTGCAGGGTACTGTAAACAGCATTTACCCCCTGTACCGCATCCGTTGAGTTCTGCCAGAAAACTGTTGTGGTAGGCGCATTCGGATTCACAATATCTAAGTCATTCTCACAACTAGACAGTGTCAAGCCGGCTGCCAACGCAAAATATAGTATCTTTTTCATAAAGAAGTTCTTCTATTTAATACCTAAAACTCAAAGTTTAAACCTAGCGAGTACACCCGACTCGCTGGCCAGTTACCGGCATCCAGGCCTCTCTCCAGAATGCCAGCACCGGTTACATCGGGGTCAAGACCTGAGTAGCCTGTAAAGGTTAGCAGGTTCTGACCACTGATAAACACGCGGGCATTATCGGTGTGAAGGCGGCTCAAGAAAGTTGCCGGCAGGCTATAACCTATTTCGAGGTTACGGACCCGCACATAGGAGGCATCCTCCAGCCAGCGGTCGCTGGCGTAACGGTTATTCAGCGCTACGCCCTCTTCTGAAGGTCGGGCTAACCGTGGGTCTGAGGTGTTAGTGTTCGTAGGCGTCCAGGGACTTAAGTCGCTTCGGAAATTGGTGTTCTCGTATGAGTCCAGGACTCTTCTCACATCGTTGAACACAGTATGGCCGAACACCCCCACCAGTTGCAGGTTGAGTGTAAAGCCACCGTAAGAGGCATTGAACTGAGCTCCCGTTTGCAGGGTAGGCCATGGTGAGCCGGCAAAAGTGCGGTCCTCGTCATTTATCTGGCCATCGTCGTTCAGGTCCACAAAACGGATATCACCGGGTTGAGAGAAAGGCTGTATCAACTCTCCAGCTGAATTCGTATGATTCAGCACTTCTTCCTCGCTTTGGAAGATACCGTCAGTTTCCACCACATACCACTCACCGATACCGCGGCCTATTTGAGAACGGGTTGCACCAGCTTGCAAGTAATCTATTCCTTCGCCCAGGTTACCAACATCCTCTACCCTGTTCCTGATTGTGGTAAAGTTAGCTGACACATCCCACTTGAAGGCATTCTCCATACTGCGGTAAGTGGCAGACACCTCCACTCCACGGTTGCTGATAGAAGCTGCGTTCACAAATGGGTCACCACCCAGGTTACCGGTGTAGAACGCAATTGGCAGTCGCACTAACACATCCTCAGACAGGGAATGATAATACTCAGCAGTCACAAGTATTTTATTATTCAGGAAGGCTGCGTCAAAACCAATGTTCTGAGAAGTCCTTATTTCCCAACGCAAATCCGGGTTCACCAGACTTGCCTGGTAGGCACCTACAGCAATGGTCTGATTATCAGCCCCAAAAACAACACGCGGGTTATTATTAATTACCCCAATATAATCCCATGACCCAACTGTAGCGATGCCCAGCTGCCCGTAAGAAGCCCGAAGCTTCAGGTCAGATAACCAATCAAGGTTCAGGAACTCTTCATCACTTATTCTCCAGCCCAAAGCCACAGATGGGAAAAACTTGCTTCGATTATCTGCCCCGAAGCGAGAGTCCTGGTCGTAGCGGCCGGTGAGCGTTAGCAGGTACTTATCATTAAAGGTATAGTTTATTCGTCCCAAGGTACCGTTGAGGCGGTAATCCTCTAATATTTCGCCCTCTGATGTCTGATCACCAATACCAGAACTGATTGTAGTGAAATATTGATTACCAAAATTTACCAGTTCATTGCGACGCGCTTCCATTCTGTCCCTGTTGGTGCGCTGCTGGGTGTATCCGACTACACCATTGATTTCGTGGAGTCCGAATGACTTATTGAAATTAAGTGTATTTTCGAAGAGCAGCGAGTAAAAGCTCTGCCGATCCTGATAAACGTGGCTTGGCTCGTATGCCTGGGCCAGAACCCAGTTGCCGGGTGTCCGGACATTTTGATGCCAATCAAAGCCTC
The DNA here is from genome assembly GCF_003367245.1 of Pontibacter diazotrophicus. Lineage (GTDB taxonomy): Bacteria > Bacteroidota > Bacteroidia > Cytophagales > Hymenobacteraceae > Pontibacter > Pontibacter diazotrophicus. The sequence continues at coordinate 11,798 of NZ_QRGR01000029.1, forward strand.
CATCAATACCTGCATTGAAGCGGTAGCTCAACCAGTCGGTGATTTCCACATCGGCATAAGCATTTCCTACCAGCCTGGAGAATCTGTGTGTGGTGTTAAAAAGCTCTGTCATCGCAATATAGTTCCATGCGTAAATAGGGGCTGCCGATTGGTCTCCTAATCCCCAGCCACCAGGGTTATCCGGAAGACTAACTAAAGCCGGGTCCCTCACCGGGATAACAGGAAGTAACTGCGGCATGTCATAAAAAGGATTTGCCAGTAAAGGCCGCTCTTCCCAGGAATGTGTCAACACCAGATTCTCACCAAAGGTTACTCTGCCTTTTTTACCCTGCGTATTCACGCGCGCACTAACGCGGTCAAATTGATTGCCGACTACAACGCCTTCATTTGTAAAGTATGATCCGGAAATTAAATAGTTTCCGGATTCTGAACCGCCTGACAACGTAACATTGTAATCAGCCAGTGTACCTAGCTGTGTTATCTCATCCTGCCAGTCTGTGTCTGTCACGGTCCAGTGCCTTACGCTGTTAGGGCCGGTAGCAGGAGGGGGGTTAAGGGAAACACTGGCGGGTGGTGTAGCACCGGAGTTTTCATACTGCAGCCTTTGCGTCGCTGCAAACTCCTCTGAGTTCATCACGTCCCATCGCCTTGGCAGCTGCTGTACACCATGTTTTACAGAAACACCGACTCTGGCCGGCCCTTCTTTTCCTCTTTTAGTTGTAATGATGATAACACCGTTACCGGCCCTTGAACCATAAATAGCTGCCGCAGAGGCATCTTTCAGGATCTGGATCGATTCGATATCGTTGGGATTCATTGTAGGAGTCGCTTCTGCAATCATCCCGTCAATCACATACAGGGGATTTGTATTTGTAAAGCTGGCAACTCCGCGGATATCAACGGCTGCGCCTGCTCCCGGCCGGCCTGAGTTACGCACGGTTACCCCTGGGGCCAAGCCTTGTATTGACTCCGCTACGGTAGCGGCTGTAACACGATTAGCTGCTTCCGGACTTACAACAGAGGCCGCACCCGTCAGGTCTTTCTTCTGTATGGTCTGGTAACCGATCACCACCACCTCTTCGAGTGCTGTTACATCGGGTGCTAGCTCCACGTTAATAGTGCTCCTGTTGTTTATCGGCACTTCCTGTGCCGTGTAACCGATGTAGGAGAAAATGAGGGTTCCTTCCTCCTGTCCATCAGGCACAGTTAATGTGTAGTTGCCTTCAACATCTGTGATAGCACCTACAGACGTCCCTTCTAAGGCTACACTTACTCCTGGTAAACCGGTACCGTCTTCGTCTGTCACTCTACCGGATACAGTGATGGCAACTGCTTTCTCTGACTTAACAGCCGATTTTACAGCCAGCACGATGCTCTCATTCTGGGTAGCAGACGGAAGCAGAGGTGAATTATTCTTTAGCTTCTCAATAAACAAATTCTTGTCAGGCAACGGCCCTGACATTGCCGTGAGCGCCTGCGCATGGGCGGGAAATTGCAGCCCGGCACACAGCACTACTGGCATCAGTAGCGGAAATTTGCGGAAAGGTTTCATCATGTAGTTTTAAATTTGTGTGTGTGTGTAGTGTATTATCTGGAATTACTTCTATCCTATTTAACCTGGTGGCGGGTTCACACTGGCTTTTTATAATTTTGACCATTCCTCTTTTTTGGTTTTTAAGACGAAATAACACCTTCAACGCAGTGCAGATTTTTATCCGTTTAACCGGAATACACTGCTGACCTTATTCTGACCATACCAGCCCTTGATAAGGTGACCTTCTATGCTGATTATCTTGCTGTACCTGGGCTACCGAGGTAAGTGGGGCGTCTGAGCTAATTATCTTATTACAAATCATACAGATTTCATTAGTGAGCAATCAACTTCTTGCTCGGTTCAGTAAAAGGCATGAGTAAAAGAAACTGTCGCCGAGCATTTGTATTCGATGTTATCTTTCACGCTTTCTTCTTTCTCCCGCCCTTTTTTGCTTCATTCACCTGCTAAGCTGCCAGCGCATCCGCTTTGTTAAAAGAAGGTGCGCCACCTATTTCTTTATGACATTTTAACCCTGACAACATCAACAAAGCAAAGCTGCTTCTGCTGAGGGCTCAGTGTCAGGCTTTTCGAAAGAGTACTCCTGATTCAGGTTGTTGCTCTGTAAAACAGTGATAGCACCTCTTTGTTAGAGCCTTTTCACACCGTACACCACAAACTCACTCTGCAGCTGCTTATCTGAGGTGTTCACCACTTTCAGAATCAGCTCATTTGTGTTTCTATCAATTGTGGCAGAAGCATAAGTTCCGCCCTGGCCTGCTACCGGCTTATTATTCAGCAGCACCGTCACTATATCGATGAGCTTTAGCCTGCCAGACAAAGCCTGTGAGTAACTACTCAAATATAAGCGTCTTTTTGACGATTAAAAAATATTTAACAGAAAACAGGCCTGAGCCCCTGGAGGAACCGGTTGTTTTTCAGCACAAAACACAGTATCTACACCCACTTGTAGGTTATACGATACTTTTATTTTATTGTACTCCAGAAAACTGGAGGTCACTTTTCATTTCTTGCTTCAGTCGCCCCTCCGGTTACCTTAGGCCAACCGTTCTTGTCCCAGCTTAGCTTTTCTATTCTAAGCTTTGGCTTGCCCTTGTCTGCTGCGTCATATGCATGGAAAACCAGGTAGTCCTGCCCGTCAAAATCATATACGGAGTTATGCCCGACGCCATGCCAGTTACTATCGCCTTCCAGGAGCAGACTACCGCCCCCTTGCGTCATCTTCTTCCTTTCTCTGTCAATATAAGGCCCGGTCACCTTCTCAGAGCGGCCAACAACCATTTTATAGGTGCTTTCAGGGCCGCGGCAGCAATAGTCAAAGGAGGCAAAGAGATAGTAGTAGTTACCCTTTTTATAAATAAAGGGCGCCTCGACAGCACCATTGCCTGCGTATCTTTCATCTAATGTATCGATGCGCTCCCGCTGCACAACCGTATGCCACTCCTGCGGATTTTCCGCTACAGAAAGCAGGTCTTTCTTTAGCTTCACGATTTTCAGCCCGTTCCAGAAAGAGCCAAAAGACAGCCACGGCTGGCCCTGTTCATCAAGAATCAGGTTAGGATCAATGGCATTCCACATATCCCGCCCCGGCACCGACTGCACCACAATACCATGATCCAGCCATTTATAGTTCGGGTCATTGGAGTCCAGCGTCGTATTTGTCGCCACTCCGATAGCAGAAGTATTTTTACCGAATGCAGATACAGAGTAGTAGAGATAATACTGACCGTTGTGGTTAGCAATATCCGGAGCCCATATATGATTCCTGAAACCCGGCACCACGTTGCTAACCCATCCCGGAGCCTCTTCAAAAACAGACTTCTCTCTTTCCCAGTTTACCATGTCTTTCGACGACCACACCGCTATACCTCTCCCTGTGGCGAAAAGATAGTAGGTATTGCCCTGTTTAGTCATCACCGGATCATGCACAGAAATCTGCTTGCTCTGTTGTATCTGAGCAAACGCAGAAGGCACTGCCGCCAGCAGGAAAGCAAGTAGTACCACTAACCTTAGCACGCCTGCTTTTTTCAGGTTATACAACATAGACTTGGTTTTTATTTATAAAACATCCTTATGAGTGCAAGAAACAACGGCGAGAGAAAAGCACTGTACCTGCTCTTTACCGTAACAATCAAAATACCCCTTGCTACTACTAACGCTTCTTTCCCCATATAGCAGTGCCCTGCTCATCCAATCCTGTAAAAAGCAGTGTGCTGGCCTCTTTATTTTCCCAGTCTCTTCCTCGTTCCACATACACCTTTTCGGTGCTGCCACTGCTCCATTTCAGTTCCAGCCAGGGAGACTGATATGCCCAGGTACTGGCGGGGTCGGTGTTAAGTGTGCCATCTGCATTCAACTTTAAGCTGGTAGCTACCTGAAAGTCGGGAGAAGTCTGCTCGTTGGCATAGCCGGGCACAATATTATACTCCAGCACTATCCGCTCCCAGTCTCCAGCCAGTTCATCGGCAGCAACTGCCGTTTGTTCTACATCCGCGTAGCGCTCCGGAGATACCACAGGCCAGCCACCTTCCGTCCAGTGTATTTTGCGCACGTGCAGCACCATAAAGAATTTGTTCTCACCCGGCCTTCCCTGGTGCGCCATGTAATACTGCCCGTCATCTGCTCTGAACACAGCAGGATGCGAGGTGCCCTGCCAGCCACTGTGGCCCATAAACTGGTAAGGCGCCAGAATCATCGGCAGGTTATCCTCTGCCTCGTTTAGATCGTTTCCATTGAAATCATAAAAAGGGCCTTCCGGGGAATCACTGCGGCCAACGCGCACGTTGTATTTTGTCTCCAGCCAGTCGTAGGAGATAAAGAGAAAGTACTTGTCCTGTTCCGGGTTGTAGATAACCTCCGGCCCCTCTATATTGCCGTTAATGCTGTTTCCGGTGAAGCCTCTTTGGGCTATTCTCCGGCCTTTGTCACCTGCCGTTGCAGCTAAGCCTGTGGCAGCGTCCAGTTTCAGCACGTAGATGCCATCCCAGGCGGAACCATAGTAAAACCAATGGTCACCAGCTTTGTCTACCACTACTGCAGGGTCGATAGCGTTGGTTTGTATGCTGTTATCGTTAAGGGATGTCACCACCAGGTCCTTCTCTACCCAAGGCCCTTCCGGACTGGAGGATGTAGCCAGGCCAATGACACTTAAGCGCGGAGTGGGCTCAGGCGAGGACAAAGAGTAATAAAGCCGGTACTCGTTCCCAACTTTCATGATATAAGGTGCCCACAAAGAGTTGAATGGAGTACCTCCGCGCTGCGTAATGAATTCGCGCCCTTTTTGAGGCAAGCCGTCAAAGGCCAGCCCTACATACTGCCAGTCTATCAGGTCTTTTGACCTTCGGACCTGTATGCCTGCCGGCACTCCACCTCCAAACGCGACATCTGTACTGTAACTGTAGTAGTATTCCCCCGCCTTGATAATGGACGGGTCATGCGTGTTGTAGGGCCCCCACCTGTGGCGGAACTCATAAGGCGCAATGTTAGCGTAGGTGTCGTTAAGCTGGTCTATATCAAAGTCCGGGACATTTACTACAGGAGGAGTTGTGCCCGGCCCGGTTGGCACCGGCTCGTCCTTCTCCTTTGAGCAGGAAAACATGCCCATACTTAGTAAGCAGGCAGCAGCTACTGCGAATAACCTCCCCCGTTTCTTCTCCATCATATTGTTTTACTCTGAAAGTACTCTTCCCGTTGCTGTATTAGCTTAGCAATTCGCTTTTATTAATGTATTTTTTACATTTATAAAATGTAGTAAAAAAAACAGGCAAACTTCTATATTGTTTACCTGTTTTTTAGAAGCTATATATACTGTAAATGGCTGCTTTGGTTTTAAAAAAGAACTGCTGTTCAAACACTTACTTCCTTCTGTTCTTTTTTGCCGCGGACTTTGTGCCCTCTTTTGCTGGCGCCACACCTTCCGTTGTCATCACAACGCGCTTCATCGTTTCATCAGGGTTATAAAAGATTTCATCTATGGCCACTGAGCGGCGGAAACTACCCCCGTTCGGCTGGATGCCACCGGTATGGTATATGAAGTACGTTTTCCCTTTGAAGTCAATAATGGCCTGGTGATTTGTGTTTGAGTTACCTGCCAATTCATTTAAAATGCCTTTATACTCCCACGGTCCCTCAATGCTCTTGCTCATGGCATAAGCGGTCTTTTCAGGGAACTGGTAGGCATAGGAAAGGTAGTAGTTGCCCTTGTGCTTGTGCACAAAAGGAGCTTCGGTAAAATGAGGGAGGTTGTCAATCGTTTTGATCGGGCCATCCAGCTCTACCATATTATCCTTCAGTTTAGCGTAATAGGCTTTGGTATTGCCCCAGAACAAATATGCCTGGCCGTCATCGTCTATAAAAACAGTAGGGTCAATATCATCCCAGTCGATGGAGGTTCCGGTGGTCATATCATTTGTGATAAGCGCTGAACCTCGGGCATCTTTAAAGGGACCTATAGGGCTTTCGGCAACGGCAACACCTATGGCCTTTCCTGGCTTGGTATCGTCGTGGGTAACGGTTACATACCAGTAGAACTTGCCATCTTTCTCGGTAACCTCTGCTGCCCAGGCGTCGCCCTTAGCCCATTTAAAATCAGATGGTTTTAAAGGCACCGGGTGCTCTGTCCAGTTTTCCATGTCCGGTGACGAAAATACCAGCCATTCGTTCATCCTGTAAAAATGAAAGTCGAGCGGTGCTTCGTCGTGACCGGCATATAAATACACCTTTCCGTCGTGCACAAGGGCTGCCGGATCAGCAGTATACTTGTGTGTGATAATTGGATTGCCGTTCGCTTTGAACACCGTATCCGCAGGAGCGGAAACGGTGCCCGCCGATGCGGGGGCGGCAGCAAGTAATGCTACCGCCACAGCCAACGAGCTGGTTATACTGCTTATTTTCTGGGAAAACCTCATCTACTTTATTCTGATTGTTTGCCTTGTACTCTTCCTATTCTATCCTTCGGCTCTATCTATTTCAGTTCCAGCACAACCACAGAGAATGGTGGCAGCTTTACAGTCAGGTTATTGCCTCTTAGCCTGGCGCCTTTAAAGTTCTCCGGCTTAATGTTGTTCGGGTTATCGAAGGAGTTATAATCCTGCAGCTTCTTAGACGTCAGCGCACGGCCTGTTATATTCTTATACTTTGCACCATCAATGTTGATGGTAACATCCTGTGCTTTTTTGGAATCGATGTTTACAAGCGAGATATGCGTCAGCCCGTTCTTATCTCTGGAGGCCGAACCAGACACGGCCGGCAGCTTCTCGTTGCCCATTGTATAATCCTGGCTCTTGATATTCAGAGGCAACCAGCTGGCGTCCTGGTGCACATTGTACATCTCCATCACGTGGTAAGTAGGCGTCAGGAGCATTTTCTCCTCGTCCGTCAGGATAACCGCCTGCAGCACGTTGATGGTCTGTGCCAGGTTGGCCATGCGCACGCGGTCGCTATGGTTATTAAAGATATTCAGGGTAGTACCGGCTATCATGGCATCGCGCATGGTGTTCTGCTGGTACAGGAAACCTGGATTGGTGCCCGGCTCCACTTCATACCAACCACCCCACTCATCCACCACCAGGGCAATTTTTTTCTCCGGGTCATACTGGTCCATGATGGCAGTGTGCTTGTTTATCAACTCATCCATAAACAGCGCCCGTTGCATGGTTGTAAAATACTGCTGCTCAGTAAAAGTAGTGGAAGGTCCTTTTTTATCCCAGTCAATCACTGCATAATGGTGCAGCGCCACTCCTTCTATCAGGTTCTTGGGGATGTTCTTCATCAGCACCTCCGTCCAGTGGTAATCAGCGGAATTGGCACCGGAAGCTATGCGGAAGAGGCCGCCTGAGTTGGTCCAGTCAGACACGAACGTGGCATATTTGCGGTACTCGTTGGCATAGTACTCTGCCGTCATGTTACCGCCACAGCCCCAGGCTTCATTGCCAATCCCCCAGTATTTCACGTTCCATGGTTCATCACGACCATTCTCACGGCGCAGGTTCGACATCGGGCTCTCGCCGGCAAAGTTCACATATTGTACCCAGTCCGCCAACTCCTGCACCAGACCGGTGGCCATGTTGCCCGCCAGGTAAGGCTCCGTCTCCAGCAACTCGCACATGTTCAGGAAATCGTGCGTACCGAAGCTGTTATCCTCGGTTACACCACCCCACCAAGCATTTACGATGGTAGGACGCTCTTCTTTCGGGCCAATGCCATGCTTCCAATGATAAGTATCAGCAAAGCAGCCGCCGGGCCAGCGAAGGTTCGGAATCTTCAGTGTCTTTAGAGCTGCCACTACATCATTTCGCACACCTCTTGTGTTCGGGATTTTCGTGTTGTCTTCCCCTACATAAAAGCCTCCGTAAATAGAGCGCCCCAGGTGCTCGGCAAAGTGCCCGTAAATATGACGGCTGATGACCCTGTCTGTGTTCGTTGGCACCTTTAGTTCGCCGGAGTTCTGCGCGTAAACCGTGAAGCTGCAGACAAGCGCCAGGCAAACTGCTAGTATTCTTTTCATGTTAAAGCTTGAGTTGGTGTAAATCATAAAAGAAAGGGTATTATACTTCAATACTTTTTAAATGTTATTTTTACATTTATAAATATAGGCCATTAATTACATCAAAAGCAAGTATAGCTTTATTAAACGTGCTAAAAAAGTGAGCACTACCTTCTAAAAATATTCTGGCTTGCATTTATTATCCCTCCAACCCGATGCGTGTTGAGCGAAGTAAGCTTTTATTATATCGCTTTTGAGCGTTTCCCCTCGTGCAAAAGTAGTGAAGGAGCCCGGGCAAATACTGCCTGCCGCTATTCAGAACCTAAACTCAGCACGTTGCTAAAAACTTCAGGATCGACTTCAGGTACTTTTTAGATTAACCTCACCTTGTGCAAGACTTAGCTACACTTATGCTCTATGGCAGTTTATATTTTGCACAAGGCAAAGCTGCAGCGGCACCCTTCTCCACCTTTGGCTCTGTCCGCGAACTAAACTGGTTCCGGCTATCCGTTGGCGGAGCCTCGCTGGAAGAATCAAGATATTTTTTGAACGGCTGCAGGAGGCATTGCAGAAGCTGAAGCAGAGGGACAGCTGCTTACAGACAAGAGTCTGTAAGGCAGAAAAGCCGCTGCAAATTATACTGCAGCGGCTTTTTGTGTTGTGGCTTTAGCCTTATAGCAGAATCTGCCGGCTTATACTTTCTTCCAGCGAAATCAGGGTTTCCGTGCGTTGTACGCCCTCTACTGCCTGCAGCTTTTCGTTCAGCACTTCGCGCAGGTGTTTGGTATCGCGGCAGATAAGCTTGGCAAACATGCTATAGGTGCCTGTGGTATAGTGCAGCTCTACCACCTCCGGTATCGCTTTTAACTGCTCCACGGCATCTTTGTACTCTGAGCCTTTCTCCAGGAATACCCCGATGAAGGCACAGATATCAAAGCCTACCGCCGCCGGGTTAACCAATAGTTGGGAGCCTTTTACCACCCCCATCTCGTTCAGCTTCTTCATCCGAACGTGAATAGTACCACCCGAAACGCCTAACTCTTTGGCGATATCAGTATAAGCACGAGTTACATCCTGCATCAGCAGCCTCAAAATCTGCTTATCCAGATTATCGATTTCATAATTCATAAGCTCCTATACTTGCTGTTTTTGACAATGTTTCAAATATAACATCTATTTCATATAAATATATCAATTGTGAAAAATATATTTATCGTATTATCAATTAAGCATTAGGGTCATTATATTTGTTAAGTATAAAATTGGAAGATCTTAATAAATCCGCAAAATAATGGAGCAACAAACCACAGGAACACCAACAGCACTGGATGCTACACTGAGTCACCTAAGTCGTACTGTTCTGCCAAAAGTTTTGCAAGTGCAGCAGGGCATTATTCGCGCCACGCATGAATTCATGTTTAAGAAAGGCCTGACGCAGCTCATGCCGCTCATGCTCTCTCCCATTACCGACCCGTTGAACCATGGCGTGGTAGATGCCACCATCCAATACGCCGGGCAACACTGGAGCCTGACCAAGTCCATGATTTTTCATAAGCAACTGGCCTTGCTGCACGAAGACCTGGATAGTATTTACATCATATCACCCAATGTGCGCCTTGAGTTCGCAGACCGTGCCGACACGGGCCGCCACCTGTTTGAATTCACGCAGATAGATTTCGAATTCAAGGGCAAAGACCGCTTCTTTGTGATGGAGTTTATGGAAGAGCTGGTGAACTTTGTTTTTGCCCGCCTTAATTCAGAAATACCGGAAGTGCTGCTGGAACTTCGCGGGGAGCTGCTGCCACAGTATGAGCAATGGCCGGTGTTCCGAACCGAAAAACTGGAAGCTAGCTTAGGGCCTGATTATGAGCACCTTCAATCGAAAGAGGCCACTACTCCCTTTTGGTTGCAGAACCACCGCCGCGAATTTTACGACAAGGAAGATCCAAAGAAGCCCGGTACCTACCTGAACTATGACATGATATGGCCGGAAGGTTACGGAGAAGGATTATCCGGAGCGGAGCGCGAGAATGAGTATAACCAGATTCGCAAACGCATGGAAGATGTTGGTACGGACGAAAACATTTTCAGGCATTATTTAGAAGTCGCGAAAGAAGGCGGCTTACCTAAATCTGCCGGCGGAGGCTTTGGTGTAGAACGGATGACGCGCTTTATATGCCGCTTAAAAGATGTAGACGAAGTAACTGTTTTCTCGCGCAAGCCTTTTACTCCCGCTATATTTTAGCTCTGCTGACCAAAGCTGCGCAATAGTCCCAGCGGGACGGCCTGTTGATAGAGTTAACCCCTGTATTGCTTTAGCTCCAGCGGAGCGACCTGTATGATGAATTTACAGGTCGCTCCGCTGGAGCTAAACTGCTTATGGAACATTGACTACCAACAGGACGTCCCGCCGGGACTAGAACACACTGGATAGGGCTTGGCAATCCGTTAATGATGGCCTGCCGTTAATGAACACAAGCTTTCACTTTGCCTTAGAAGTATAATAAGAGCTTGTTTCAATGAGCAGGCTCTATTATAAGCAACTCTTCAAAGCTAACCGCAGCACTGCCACTTCCCGTAGTAAACACGTACAGCAAATTAAAACAAGCTTATGCTAACCGGACGTGTAAACGCACCTGAAATAAAAACGGAATACGGCTGGCTTAACACCAGCCGCGACTGGTCTATCAAAGACTTCAGAGGCAAAATCGTGCTCCTCGACTTCTGGACCTTCGGCTGTATCAACTGCCAGCATATTGTGCCGGACCTGAAGCGACTGGAGGAGGAGTTTGCCGATGTGCTGGTGGTGGTGGGCGTACACTCCGCCAAGTTCGATGCCGAAAAGCAGAGCGAGACCATTCAACAGGCTATCCGGAAGTTCGGCATTGAGCACCCCGTTGTGAACGATGCGAATTATAAGCTGTGGAACGAATATGGTATACGGGCCTGGCCGACCACTGTGCTCATCGATCCAAACGGGAAGGTAATAGGGCAGCATGCCGGGGAAGGCGTGTACCAGACGGTGCAGCCTTATATTCAGAAACTGAAAGAGGAGTTCGAAGGCAAATTAAACCGGGAGCCGATCGATTTCCAGGCAGAACAGCGCAAAGAGGAGACGGTGCTATCATTCCCATCTAAGCTTATCAGCGATAACGATGGCAATATTTATCTATCTGACAGTGGCCACAACCGCATCCTGAAACTGAACCAGGAAGGCCAGGTGCTGGAGGTAATAGGCAGCGGCAGACAGGGCTTCGACAACGGCAGCTATACTAAGGCAAGCTTTTACGAGCCACACGGCATGGCGCTGCATGGCCATTTTCTGTATGTGGCCGATGCCAAGAACAACGCCATCCGGAAAATAGACTTAGCGCAACGGCACGTAAGCACTGCCGCAGGAACAGGGGAACTAGACTACTATTTTATGGACGATAAGGTGGACGTGCCCGTCAATCCGAACAGTCCCTGGGACCTGCTGCTGCTGGAAGACAATATCTATATTGCCAGTGCCGGCAACCACCAGATTCTGCGCATGGACCTCAGCACTGAAAAAGTGTACCGTTTCGCCGGCAATGGCCATGAAGCACTTGCAGACGGCCATTTACTCGAGGCAGCTTTTAACCAGCCCAGCGGGTTGGCTAACAACGGCCCAGTGTTGTATGTAGCTGATGCCGAGGCCAGCGCCATCCGGACTGTGCACACAAACACCGGCATGGTGCTCACGCCGCTGGGAAAGGGCTTGTTTGATTTTGGGGATGTGGACGGCCACGTAGACGATGCGCTGCTACAGCATTGTGTGGGCCTGGATATTATTGACAGCAACGTATACATAGCCGACACTTATAACGGCAAAATAAAAATGCTGAATATGAGCAGGCTGCGCGTGCACACGGTAACAGACGGGCTCAGCGAACCCAATGATGTTCTGTTCTTGAACGGGCAGCTGTGGGTAACCAGCACTAACAGTCACCAAATCTTCAAAGTAGAGCCACATACCGGGGAAAAGGAGGAGCTGGTGGTACGGCTATAAGAAAGCACGCGCACAATTCCCTTTCAAGAACCAACGTATCTTTTTTACGCCTTCACGTTCTCTGCCTGCTCTGATGTGAGGGAGACTCGCAGCTTCTGGAAGAAACGGAGTGTGACCTGGAAAATAGGGCTGATGATAAAGGTATAGAAGAACGTAACAATGAATACAGGTCCGCCTAAAAGCCAGCCGATGCCGAGCACGATACACTCCACCACAATACGCGCACGGCTCACCGATAGCTTTGTTCTTTCGGCAACGGAAAGCATGAACCCATCTCTCGGACCTGCTCCTACGCCTCCTGCTACATATAAGCCTGCTCCTATTCCTACAATGACAATAGAGCAGGCAAGCTGCAGGTAATCCCAGGGCGTGTGGGAGGCATCCGGCAGAATCCCCACCCACAGGAAAAAATCCATGATAGGACCAATGAGCAAGGCGTTCAGGAAAGTACCAATGTTGATGTACTTCTTGTTCATGTACCAAGACACTACCACCACCAGCAGCCCCACTACAACGCTCCATGCGCCAATGGTAAGGCCAAACTTCTGGTACAGCGCCACATTCAGCACCTCCCAGGGATGCAGGCCCAGGTACTTTACTTTAACAGCAATGGCATTGCCAAAGCCGAATAAGATCAACCCCAGAAAAAAGAAAGTATACTGTATAACCCGATCGCGCATTTCTCAATAGCTAGTGCTTCGCACCTGTGTATAAACAACAAAAGCGCCGCAAGAAAGCAATTTTATACGGGAACAGCTCAAAAAGAAGGTAAAGCTCAGGCATTGGGTGGGCAATGTTGTAGAAATAATAACTGCTGCTATGCGCATGAGTCCCAGCGGGACGATCTGTTGACAGAAAGAAATTCATTCCTTCTCCAGCTCCAGCGGAGCGGCCTGTAAATGTATTCTAAACAGGCCGCTCCGCTGGAGCTAAAGGTGTCTTTAAGCCATCATACTATCAACAGGTCGTCCCGCTGGGACTAAAGAATAAGCTGATGCGGTTCCGCCTAATGTTACATGAGAATATACAAATGAAAAATGCCCTACGCAGCGGCCTGTTTTGCAAGTTGCGTTTTTACCCGCAGGGCCTGCTGTATATGGCGTTCCTCGTGCAGCACTACAAACTCCAGCGCTTCCCCTATTCGCAGCTTCAATAACTTGAAAAATTCCACGGGCACAGCTTTTTTATGCAGGTTGGCTTTGCCAGCACGTTTTAGCAGGTGCAGCAGCCCCTCCTGGTGCTTCAGAAACTCTTTTACTGTGGCAGGCCCGAGGGAGCTGTTGTTCGGGTTCATGTGCTTCACGGTCTTATGCTTCTTTGCATGCTGCGGCCGCACCATCTCCAGTGACTTCATCCCGAGCCAGCTGTAGCTTATACTTTGTACATCATCAGCAGCAGCAGCGTTAGCTTCGATAGCCTTGGCGAGGGCAGGATTGTAGTAGCGGCTGTAGCGGTTCAGGTGCTCCAGGCATTCCAGTATACTCCAGCTATCAGGAGCAGCTTTGAAGTTGAGGGCACTCAAGTCCAGCGATGCAAGTTCGGAGCTTACGGTTTGGGACAGGCTGCGTGTAATCCGGGTTAAGCTCTCTAAAGTGTTCATAGCGTTAACGTTTTATGTTGATAGAGCAAATGCAAGACACAAGCTGATTTGATTTAATCCAAATCAAGATTTACACATAACCAACGGAAGCAGCTTCTTCAAAGGCTGCTCCCGGTAATGATTTCTATCTGCAGTCACTACAAATCCTGAGGTGCCTTTAGCAGCAGGCGCTGGCGCAACTGCTGTTGCGCTGGCAGGGCATCCGGGTTATCTTCTACTACAAACCTAAGCTCCACACGCTCCTCTTCCGGCGTAAAAGCCTTTTTGTGTAACTCGTTCTGCCGCAAATAGGCAAGCTCCACTGTATCTTTGCCTTCCACCTCAATCAGCGGCTTTATGAGCTCATAAATGTTCTCCTCTGTCAAGGGCTCACCGTTTACCGCATACAGGATATCATACTTCTCCAGACCGAATCTATTGTCCATTGGCTCGGCTATCCAGAAGAACTTCTTTTCTTTCTCAAAGCCCAGCCTGAACTCCCCGAAGGTTAGCTTTGTGCCTTCCTTCTGGTCTGCATAGGCCCAGCCAATCTTGTTGTAGTACTCTTCATAAGGCAGCGGTGTACTGCCGATCACATAGTCATCGAAGAACTGGCGGATTTCAGGATAGGTACTGGCCACTATCACATCAATCAGTTCATCATCTCTGAACGGCTTGTTAGGGCCGTATTGCTTTGAGAGGTTCAGCATCAGTTCGCGCAGGCCCATCTGCCCATTGCTCAGTTCCTTCAGGCGGATATCGAGCAGGAAACCGATGAGCGCGCCTTTCTGATACACATTGCTGTACATCTCCTGGTACTCCGGCTCAATAATACGGCGGCTCATTTCTGTGAAAGACACATCTTCATATTCGCTCGCGCCACGCATTTTGTCTATCATCTCCTTCTGAAACGCCTCATAGGTTTTAAGGCCTTCCTGCAACTGCACGAGGTGCGAGAAGTATTCTGTTACCCCTTCATACAGCCACAGGTGCTGCGACAGCTTCGGTTCTTTGAAATCGAAATACTCTATTTCCTCACTGTGCACATTGAGCGGCGTAAGGATGTGCAGAAACTCATGCGAGGCCACGTCCAGCACCATACTCTTCAAATCGTCTCCGGTTTGTTCGGGCAGGAAGTACATGGAGCTATAGGAGTGTTCTAGGGCGCCGTAGCCACCATACCTGGTAACAGCAGACCTTCCCATCTTTGGGAAGTACATAATAAACTGGTAGCGGTCCACGGGCATACCCCCAAAGAAGTTGGTGAGCGCCGTGGCCAGCGGTTTAATCATCTCCCGGATGCTATCTGCCTGCACCATGCCCGTCTCGGAATGCACTGCTACCGAAACGGTAGTATTGCCGGTGCGGAAGCTGGCGGTATCGGGGCGGCTGTACATGATAGGGGCATCGGCCAAACGCACAAAGTCAGGGGCCTGCACCACATCCTGCTCCGGCGACTCGTGCGTGACGGGCAAAGAAGTGGCAGCCAGCAGGTGCGCCGGCTTCTGCACATTCAGCGTGTAAGGGAGCATCTTATAGCCTTCCAAATAGCCGTAAAAGCCGAAATGGTTGATCACAAAGTTGCTGTTGGCTTCAATGTTGGTGCCGCCCGGCTGGAAAATATAATTATCCTCTTTCTCTACATCCCAGGTATCGTCCACGAAATACTCGAGGCGAGCCAGCTTTTTTGCCTTCTCAATCACGAAGAGGTTCTTTCCCTGTCGCTTTGCTTTGAGCTTCTTCCCTTTTGCATCGTAAGCCTTAAAATTGCTGATGAAGCGGCCATAGTCTTTCTGAGAATAAGAACCCGGAATTACGCTTGGAATAATGTAGGTGATTTTGTTTTCCTTCACCTCCGGCGTGTTCACCACTACCTTCACTTTGTCATTAGGAACATTCTGCAGATCAAGGGAGATGGTATAAGCTTGTTGCGCCATCACCACAGACGACAGCAGGAGCAAAGAGCCCAGGAGGGAGATGCGTTTCATGTGCACGTTTTTTGTTGTACGAGGGGAGCAGCGGGATTGCTTCCCCTGCTCACAGAGTATAAGTAAAGATAGAAAGTATAATTCACTTATCCTTGTGCTTTACTCCTGTAAACGTGAGCCTAACGGCCGTAACAGCGCATGTACTCAGGGAACAGCTGGTACAAGCCGCTCCCTGAGTACATGCGCTATAGTGCCGGAAAAAGGAAAGGCCGAAGGAGGGAACCTTCGGCCTGACACACCTTAAACAAACAAAAACTTTAATGCATCACTATTTAGCTTTGCTATGATAAGAACCAGCTCAAGTTGTAATTGTTTGGTCAGCATAGCATTATTTTGCCAGAACTTTTCTTGAACAGAAAAGGCATTTTCAGTATCTTCCAGAAGAGCAACAGAAATAAAAAGCCATGAGTCAGCCAGCCTCCCCAAAGCGCTATACTTCCTTCAAAGAGTTTTACCCTCATTACCTATCGGAGCACCAGAATACAACCAGCCGTGTACTACACTTTACAGGCACCGGTTTATTGATTCTAGTTGCCGTGGTGGCTATTGCCTTAGGAAACTATCTGTGGTTGCTGCTGGTGCCTGTTATCGGCTATGGCTTTGCGTGGGTGGGACACTTCTTTTTTGAACGCAACAAGCCAGCTACATTCAAATACCCGTTCTATAGCTTAGCGTCAGACTTTAAACTCTTTTTTGATATTTTGCGGGGCAGGCAGGGGTTTAAAGCCAGCCGCAGGTAAGGTATGTAGTAATGCTGGAAATGAAAGCTTGTGGAGAAAAAGAAGGAGTTACATAATAGTAGAAAGCAGCGTCGCAATTAATGCTTTTACTGCAAGCATCACCACATTAGTGTTAGAAGCAGAATCTGCGCTATCTTCCTCTGAAGAGAAGGCATTCTTGAAATAAGCCATCGGGCTGGCCAGCACTTCCGTATCCAGCATCGATTTCTCAGGGGGCTTGGTAATCACTTTCTGCTTGGCCTTCGCAGGATTAGTATCACCGGCAACAGCTGTAACTGCAGACTGACTGTTTGTTTGCTCAGAGACAGTAGCTGCAGTTGATGTGGTGCTAGCTCCTCCGTTATTATTCGTGCTTGCCTGGGCAGTAGGCACTATTATCATACATAGCAGCAATACTGCTGCCATAGGTACATACTCACGCATTTGCTGCCACAGGTTTTTCATGCTCAAAAGTAAGAATAAAATTTACAACGAACAACAATTTAGTAGGATAATTTAGAGAATATGATTTTTACTATAACCTTCACATCGCCCTTATTACTAGCATTTTAACTACTTAAGCAGTTACCTTACCCTTACTTGCCTTTGGCAGGTTGAATTACTTTTAATTCTACAGGTACTACGCCTGCTTTGATAAAATCCAGCCGCCTCGCTGCCTTTTCTGATAAGTCAACTATACGTCCCTTTATAAAAGGCCCTCTGTCTGTTATCTTCACCTTTACGCTCTTATTTGTTTTAACGTTAGTCACCTTTACCCTGGTTCCTAAAGGCAACGTGCGGTGCGCAGCGGTCATTTTTCCCCGGCGGTATGGCTGGCCATTGGCCATGTCACGGCCCTGGAACTTACGGGCATAGTAAGAAGCTTTTCCCTCCTCGGTATAGCCGCGCTCCCCGAAAGCCGGGGCCGAGTTGGCACAGGAGCTAAGGCAAACAGCCATACAGCCAACGGCTATCACGCGTTTTGCCCAAATAACAGCAGGGTGTAAGGGTGTAGAAATGGAGCGCAAGGGCTGTAACATAGGTATATTATGATATTTTATATTGAAACGGTTGCCTGACTGATGAATTGCCTGATTTCCTGGTTTAACTTATCCACAGAAACAGCTTCGAGAGGGTGGCGCGTAGCAGGAAGCACCTGTAGTTGTGCCTTGGGAAGCTGCCGGTAAGCCCAGAGCGTCTCCTCCACGCTCACCATATTGTCCTGATCGCCCACAGCCAGGTGTACGGGCACCTGTATCTGCGGCAGCACATCGGAAGTAAGGTCGGGCTGCTCCCCCAGGTACAACATCATTTCAGCAGTTTTATGCATCACCTGCTTCCAATCCTGCGGATGGTGCCGCGTGGCCAGCGCCTGGGCAAAAGCGGGCACCTTTTCGGCTATCTTTTCCGGGTTCAGTAGCTTTATCTCTTTTGCTGCCGTTTCCGGGGACCAGGAAAACTTGGTAGCCAGCGTAAAAACGCTTTTTACGCACTGCGGGTGCTGCTGCGCCAGGCTTAGCGCGGCATAACCACCCATGCTATAGCCAAAGATATGCGTGCTGCTGATTTCCTTTTCCTCCAGCAACCGGAGAATATCCTGCACAAACAGCTGCATGCTGAAAGGCTCCTGCGGGAGAGGTCTCCCTCCATGGCCTGTAAAATCCAAAGTATGAACCTTAAACCGCTCCTGCAGGGCATTCGCAAGAGGTTCCATGGTAGAGGCGGCGCCAAGGGCGCCGTGCAGCAGCAATAAATTCTCCATAGGTAACGTAACGGCTTGGTTTGGCTAAGCCCAAAGTTAAACTTTTACAGTTGCTAAATTACAGAACTCCTAAATTAGCATTAAAAGTCCTCTAATATACACAAAATAGAATATTGCAGCATGACAATAGAAGAACTGCAGGACATTTGCCGGGAGCTGCCCGGCGTAACAGAGGACATTAAATGGGAGAATGACTTATGCTTTTGCGTAGAGAGCAAAATATTTCTGGTTGTGGGCCTGAACCAGTCGCCCGCTACAGCCTCCTTTAAAGCTACCCCGGAAGAGTTTGCTGCCATGACAGAGCGCTCAGGCTTTGCCCCGGCACCTTACCTGGCGAGGCACCATTGGGTATTAGCCAAAAGCATACACCACCTGACGAGGCAGGAGTGGGCACAGCACGCCCGGAAGGCATATGAGTTGGTAGTGGCTAAGCTGCCGAAAAAGGTGCAGCAGGCGCTACAGCAGCGGTGAAGCTCAGCAGGATTGGCTTGTATAAAAAAAGCCGGAGCAGCTGTATAGGCTACTCCGGCTTTTGTCTTTCTATCAGCTTTCTTTATTGCTGCTTTAGTTGATAATTATACACCTCCATGGCTTGGGTCAGCTTGTCTTTCTGGAAGAGGTTGATGACAAACTGGGCACCCAGCACACCGGCTCCTGCATACATTAGCGGGGAAATGCTCACGCTGCCACCGTTGGTCATATCCTGCGAGCTGTTAAAAGAGGATATAGCCCCGGCTGCCAGCAAACCTCCACCAAGTATGCTAATCCCTGTGTTGATAAGCTTATCTTTTTTGTGTTTGCGGAGCAGTGCCATACTGGACGCATTATCGGCAAGTACCTGCTCCAGGTTCTCGTAGTTTACCAGGTAAAGCGGTCCGTTGTCTTTTGAGAAGAAGTAGATACGCCTGCGGCTGCTGCGTGGCCCTCCCATTCCGTAAGGAGAATAGCCATAAGGAGAGTAGCCGTAGCCCTGGTTATAGGTCGTGCGGCTGGTGTAAAACCTGTCGATTCGCGGGCCATCCAGAATGCGCTTGGCAAAACTGTCGTAGCTGTTGCCAGCCTCAACACGGGCAAAAAAGCCTTCGTCGTTCTGGAAAGCGTTTACCATGCTGGGGTTATACTTCAGCGAGTCATCTACCAGAAAATGGCTCGACTTGAAGATAGGGGATTTGTACTGAATTTTGTTACCATATACAACGTCTCCACTCTGGAGCTGTATAAATTGTCTGCCCGGGCGGTTACTTTCCGTCTGTGCCATGCTGGCATAGCCGGTCAGAAGGCAGAGTATCAGGGTTAAATAGCTATGTTTCATCATTTTAATAACACAGAAAAGTCAAAAATATTGTGCTGTTTCAGTAGTGATTTTGCCTCAGAAGAGCACAAATAACATCACAACCATACCTAATAGTGCCAGGTATACCCAAAGCATTAAATGCCTGCGGTGCTTGCTGGGCACCATGTTGCTTATCAGCATCACCATAAACAAAAGACACAGCAGGTACAATAGTATAAACGTAACTGCCTTTACCCAGTTGGGCACAATCGTGTTCTCGGCCTGGTACTGGTTGCTAAGCCCCATGCCGGACAAGAGCCACTGAAGCCCGAAGAAAACGACTGTCTCAAATATAAGGAAGTAAAATAACCAGAGTACCCAGCTGTGTTTGCCAGCATTCATGTTTAAAGGCTTTTAAAAAAATGGAAACTCTTTACGTGAAAGCCCTCCCGGAAGTAGAACCGGTGAGCGGCACTGTTTGTAACGTAAGCATCCAACATTAAGGTATCGCAGCGGTGGCGCTGCGCCTCCTCCAGCATCCAGTCAGACAGCAACTTGCCCACTCCTGCGGAACGGTGCGCCGCATCCACCACAAAATTATCTGCCTCCAGGTATTTGCCACTGTACAGTTTGGCGCTGATCCAGAACCCCGAGAGCCCTACGCAGTTCCCCCTTTCGTCAAAAGCACCCACCATGCGATAGCCGTTTTGCAGCATCTGCTGCAGCAGTTCCTCATAGCGAGACAGCCCCATGTTTGGGTTTAGCTGCAGTATGAGGGGATGCTGCGCCAGCATTTCAGCCAGCCCCGCTATCTCGCGTACACTGTAAGTTGCCATAGTACCTGTGAGCAAATTTGAAAGCATAAATAGAATTACCTCGTGCTGTAGCCAGGCAGCTCTTTTGTACTGTATCTACTTGTATATAAGAGAACAAATATAAGACTCAGAAATTAAAAATCAGCCCCCATTCTTGTAAGTACACCTACAGGCACTGGTGGGATTGTACAGAAATACTGACAATCCTGCTAAACTTTACGCTTTTTTGAAACAAAAGCAGGGGCATATATCGTTAAAATACCAGGATATTGTAGGGTCATGAAGTTAATACGCAACATAAGATTAGATAATTATAAATTATATAGCGAGGGGGAGGCCAGAAAAATATTTAGTGTAGGCTATGAAAACCTCACTACTTTTATCTATTACCAGGATGGTAAGAACATCTATAAACTGGTAGTGGCCAAAGACGACAACCCTCCTATTGTTATAGAAAAGGACATTACGAGAGCACAGGCTTTTCGTTTAATGAATACCCGCCCATAAAGAAATGGACGGGTATTCGTGTTCCATCTGCTTTTCTATTATCGTATTGTGTTTCTGAGAAGGTGCAACCACCCTTTTCATACATAGTTCTTACATATTTATTATGGCCCACTCCCCGATTTCCTTTTCTGCCTTGCACTAACTTAAGAAACGTCCGACATTTTACCTTAAGGTTAAGAAGCCAAAACCCTGCCCTCCTACACAAGCAGGGGCTATCAGTATGGAATTTTTGATTTCAAAAATGAAGTACGGCAGCCTGAGGCAGAAGCTGCCGCAGGAAAAATACCTTCAGCTTTTTGGATACAGTGGCGTATACCTGAGCATGAAAATAGAAAATCGCTATTATAGAATCGCGGCCATTGGATTAGTGCTGAACCTGTTGCTGCAGGTGATTCTGTTTTTTGCCGTAGACCCGTATTTTGCCTCTATTTTGTCTCCGCTGTATTCTATCTGGTTTATACTGTTTATAGTGGGATGGCGGAATGAACACCCACGCCGCTGAAATGTGCAGCAGCATCAGGCTGCAAACAATTCTGGTCAAACAATGGTTATACTACTATAGCTTTGAATAAGAGGTACCTCAGAAGGCTGCAGGCATTGTACTCAAAACAGATTAAGCCTCACTTTATTGAAGAATTTACACCGAAAACGCAGAAGCCTGATTAGCTTGGCACTTTTTATGATTAAAATTTGCTTGGGTGATACAGCCCGTGTAATATAGTGCCTATGTCTGAAGAAAATATCATGGCCGATGAGAGCCAGGTGCAGCACATGTTCCTGCATGTAGAAAGTAGCGATGCGGTGTGTATGCTAAACATAGCCGGTCACCCGTACCGCCTTCGTGAGCTCGTTTTTATGATGATAGAGAATGGCTGCCGTGTAGTGAAGTCGTCTGCCGAAGCTTACAAAACCTTTGATTTTGATAAAGAGACAGTGGAAGTATATGACTTCCTGACTTCCATTATTAAAGCTAAATTCTTACCCTAGCAATTTGCTTAAACAAAGAAGGCTGCCTGTTACGGCAGCCTTCTTTGTTTAAATGTCTTATAGTTGTTTGATTTCAATTTCTCTTGGTTGGCCTGTGCTTTCATGGTAAGGTAATTTTACCATCAGCTGACCTTCCTGGTATACCGCCTCAACGCGTCCTAAATCTACCTGCGGAGGTAGCATAAACATACGGTTGAACAAGGGCGCGGCCATTTCCGGGTTCTCCTTGCTTTGCAGTACAGAGAAAACAGTCAGGTTATTATTATGAAGCACTATTTTAAATGCCTCTGGGTCTACACCGGCTGCCCAAACATTAATAACAGCTCCTTTTTTGTATTTCTTTATATCAACATATGTCTCGCTCACGCCGCCTCCCAAAGTGTTCAGCAAGTCGATTTGCAAGGCTATGTTCTTCAGTAGTTCTTTATCTTTTATCAATTTCATCTCTTTCTCCTCTTTTCGTTTACAAAGAGAATATTGCAAATGCGATGCCAATTATCTTATGAGGTCAATCTAATACATATTGCGCCAAAATGGCCTAAAATTAAGAAAGGGCAATAAAACAAAAGCCAAATTGTCATACTATATAAATAGTAATAAGAGGTATAGTACAATAAAAATACAGCAACAGCGCATAAAGGCTATCATCAAAGCTTAACCAATTATAGGGCTGCTGTAGAGAGCATCCTGCATGTGCGTAGCAGTGATAGCAGCAGGTTTCTGGAGCTACCATCCTGGCCCTAGAAAGCCGCCAGCAGAATCACCTTACAGGGATTGTGGTAGTAGATAAAAATCCGCATTAATAAACCATAACACCCTGTTGTTCCCCCACTTCAGTCAATCCCTGAGCACCATAAAACTACCAAAGAAAAAGCTCAAAATAAGGAAGAAGCTTGCCTTAGGCAGCTGCCTGCAGAGTAAGCACAAAACCAGAATACAGAACAACATCCCGAAACCACCCGTACATCCAATCATACAATTAAGCAACCTAAACAAATAAAACTATGAGTACAAGAATAATGACACTACTACTGGCAGCGGGCCTTCTGGCTAGCTGCAGTGAAACAAACCAAGAAGTAGAAGACACCGGAGATGTGCAAGAACTTGCCTCCGAAGACACTGCTGTAATGTATGAAGACATGGCAGCACGGGAAAGACTTACCGCCGATGGCCTTGAGGTAAAGGACATGGGCGAAGGCTTTTGGACCGGCGTTGATGTGAATGCACCTGTTGTAGAAAACCCCCGCATTACGGACACTGACGTAGAGACCCGCCGTGGCCAGGGATATGACCTCTACACCATGGATGAGCGGGTGCTCTTTGACCTTGACAAGGCACAGTTACGCGAAGGAGCCGAAGATAAGCTGCGCAGTGTAGCGGAGTCTATCAACGAGGTGAGCCCAAGCGGCCCAATCAGAATTTATGGTCACACTGACTCACTTGCCAGTGCTTCTTACAATGAGCAACTCGCGGCGGAACGTGCCAACACTGTGAGAGACTGGTTCGCGAACAACACCGACATAGACCCTGCCCGCATGACCACGCATGCCGTAGGAGAGGAGCAACCAAGAGCCACAAACGAGACAGCTCGTGGCCGCCAGCTTAACCGACGCGTGGCAATAGCGGTGGCTACAGGAGATGAAGCGCAGGCCACGCCTGCTCAGCAGCAGCAACAAATGCAACCGCAGCAGCCATAATTGGATTTGGCTGTGACCGCAGCTTCACATCTTACCTGATGCGTGAGAAGAATAGTAGCTGCAAAAATTGAATTAAATTTTGGCATATGAAGAATTGCCCAAACAGGAATTATTAATAAAAGCAGAGGGGAGGCATACGTGCCTCCCCTCTGCTTTTATTATGTATCTCATGGCTCGTGTAATTTGTATTTGTTAAAATGAATATTGTATTTGCTATACTTCTGCCTTTGCATGGCCTATAAGCACAGTATTACCTATGAAACAAATCTACTTCAGGAACAACTTTGTAAACATCTACTATGACAAGGATCTTTGTCTGGGCAAAGCTGAATGGAAAGGCGATTTAATAGGAGCTGAATACAGGGAAGCCGTTCTGCTGTGCCTGGACCTGATAGACAGGCATGAGCTGATTGGCTGGCTTGGCGATAACCGCAGAATGAACTCTATACGCCCTGACGACCTGGAGTGGAGCGTAAGGGTGTTTTTGCCGAAACTGCTGGAGAGTTCTTTACTGCGGCTGGCAAACCTTCCCTCTGAGAATGAGCAAAACCGGACGGCAGTGGAAGCCATCTACAACAAAACCAACATCCCGGACAAGGAGCTAACAGTACGCAGTTTTATAAGCGAAGAGGAGGCAGCGGCATGGCTGAGGGAGTTGCCTGAGGCGAAAAAAGCCAGGGACTCCGAATAGCGCCCCTGACTCTTCCTGGTTATACCTCTTTTCCTTTACTCTTTCTTTATATCATTTGGCTTTGCCAGGTTGTGGTAAGCAGGGCCTTCCAGCACCTCTCCCTCTACCGAGAAACGGCTACCGTGGCAGGGACAGTCCCAGCTCTTTTCGGCGTTGTTAAAATGCACGACGCACCCCATGTGCGTGCAGATAGAAGAAACTACGTGCAGTTGCCCCGTATCATCTCTGTATGCCGCCAGCTTTTCATCGTCTATTTCTATCGTTTTGCCTTCCCCGGCCTTTATGTCCTTTAACTGATCTGTTTCACCATAGAACATATAGTCCTTTATCAGGTGCGTGGCCACGTGCACATTTTCTTTGATGAATTTAGGCGCAGAAGCCACAGGCGTAAAGCGCTTCGGGTCGTAGGTTTCAGCCCACTTGTTTTCCCTGCCAGCTATCAAATCACTTATAAGCATACCCGATACAGCACCCCAAACAAGTCCGTCAGCAGCGAAGCCAGTAGCGATATAGGTGTTATTTTGCATCGGGCTGGTACCGATGAAGGGAAGGTTATCGTCTGGTTTATAGTTTTGGGCTGCCCACTTATATACAATGTGGTCTACATCGAAATGCTTCGTCATGTACTCCTCTATCTTCAGAAAGCTCTCCTCGTTGTGCTCCTTGTGCCCTACCTTATGCGGCTCGCCCAGCACCAGCAGGAAGTTGCCCTGCTCGTTGCTGTAGGGGCGCACAGAGTGCTGCTGGCTCTGCATCTGGTGCCAGTATACGCCGCCCGCCAATGGGTCACCTTTCAGGCGCACAGCCATGGCATACTCGCGGTGTGGTTCCATTTCAGTGTGCACCATGTAAATTCCTTTGGGAGAATGAGTGGCCATCACCACCTGTCTGGCTGTTACTGTACCTTGTTGTGTTTTCACAATACACGGCTCCCCGTCTTCAACATCCATTACCTTCGTGCCTTCATATATCCGGCAGGTATCGCTCTCGATGGCAGCAGCCAGCCCTTGCACATATTTAAGCGGGTTAAACTGTGCCTGGTGTGCAATATTAGCCATAGCCTCCACCTGGTAAGGGAAGCCCGCAGGAACTTCCCCTGTAGCGGGTAAACCTGCTTTTTTGGCTGCTTCCAATTCCTTCTCTACCTGCTTATTCTGGCTGCTGGTTTCGGGGGTAGTGAACAGGTACCAGGGCACACGCACAAATTCACAGTCGATGCTGAACTCCTGCACCCGCTGCTCTATAAAATCGATGGCAGCGCTGCGGGAGTTGGCTACTGTCCGCATCGCTTCCTCGTTATGCTTCGACTCGATGGAGTGAAGGCGCTCATCTATGGGAGCGTAAAGATTGCCTGTGGAGGAACCCGTAGTACCGGAACCTACTTTCAGAGCCTCCAGGACCGCTACCCGTTTACCCGCTTTAGCCAGATTATAGGCTGTGCTCAGCCCGGTGATGCCCGCGCCTACTATGGCAACGTCCACCTCTATATCCCCTGATAATTGGGGATACGTTTTAAAAGTAGTGGTTGCACTCCATAATGCTTGTGTGATGTGATCTGCTGCCATCCTGTTCTTGCTTTAGTGTGTATAGTAGAGGATCGCAGAAAAGGAGGTTGAGGTTTAGCAGAGAGCTTGTTTATCCATGGCACCCCGGTATATTACGTATAAATATGGTGTTGGTAAGTACTTATTACAACCGTACATCCTTTCAGTGCCTTCGCTTCGCTTATAAAATGCACTATACCTTAGCTATAAAGGCTTTATTATGACGCATAAAAGTAAATTTATACGTATTGTACGTATAAACACTTAAGCCCATACTACCTTTGCTGTAGATGGAGCCATTAGCTTTGATGACATGTTAAAAGTATACTACGAAACCGAACACATACGCCTGCGCTATGATGAGGAACTGCAGCTGGGAATGGGCCACTGGAAGGGCTTTGTGAGCAGTAATGAACTTCGGGCTACGGCACTCCACACCCTGGAATTTGCAAATACGCACGGTATAACCCGCTGGCTCTCCGATCGCAGAAAAATGAAAGCCATTCGGCAGCAGGACCAGCAATGGACAGTAGAAGAATTCATACCTAAAGTACTAGCAAGTCCGCTCCGCCGCGTGGCCACTATTGTTTCTGAAGACATATTCAACAACATGGCAGTTGAGCAGATGCTGAAGCGCAGTGGCGGCCTCGGCGATATTGCCCTCCGCGACTTCAACAATTTGGCGGAGGCTATGGAGTGGCTAAAGCAACCTCTTGAACAGGAAAAGGCTACAGGGGCTGGTGCTTCTTCTGCAGACTAGATTCATTTGGCTTCTGGTACAGAGGCATACATAAGCCTCCAAAGCACTTAAGGTCAGGTGCGCACGCTGCCAGGCCTTCAAGATATCATTCTACACCCCCATCAGTTTTTCATGCAGAATATCCAGCATAGGATTTTGTATATCCTGTTAATTATGGCTATACTAGAACGAAATTTAACTATGGTGGCACATATAGCAAATTAAAGCATGAAGAAATTAACAGGTCTTAGTTTAGTTCTGGCAGTGTTCGCTGCCGTTATATTCCTTTCAGGATTTCAAAGCTCAGAAAAAGAACCAATGCGACACATCGTTGTTTTTAAGTATAAGCCAAGTGCAACTCCTGCACAAATAGAGCAAGTGACACAAGCCTTTGGTGAGTTAAAAGACAAAATTCCAGGTATTACAGCCTATGAGCATGGCGTTAACGACAGCCCGGAAAACAAAAACCTTGGCTTTACCCACGTATACCAACTAACGTTTGAAGATGCTGCAGCGCGGGACAATTACCTGCCGCACCCTGAGCACAAGAAATTTGGTGCACTGCTGGGCCAGCTAAATGTGCTGGAAGATGCCTTTGTTGTGGATTATGCTCCGGCTAAGTCCGGGAAATAAAGCCCTTCTTTCTGCCTCCTGTTTCTATTATTGAAAATGGATTTTCAAATTCATAGGCAGGAAATGCTTTTAGAAGAAGCTCCGTGGTTGGCAAAACGCTCGCAGGAGCTGCGCACGCTGCGAGGTTTGAACATTTATAAAAAGGAGGAGCCACAGGAAACACCCTGCAGCTCCTCCTTTTTATATCATTGAAACAAACTATTTCAGAATTTTGAATTCGGTGCGGCGGTTCTCCTGGTGCTGTACTTCAGAACAAACCACGCCGTCGGCACACCTGTTAATCAGTTTAGTTTCGCCGTAGCCTCTTGCTGTTAACCTGTTTCTGTTAATGCCCCTGGAGATGATGTAATCTACGGCGGCCTGAGCTCTTAACTGTGACAGCATATCGTTATAGCGGTTGGTCTGGCGGCTGTCGGTGTGTGAGCTCAACTCTATGCGAATAGCAGGGTTGTCTACCAGTGTCTGTACCAGCTTATCCAGTTCCCTGGCGGCATCAGGGCGTATGTTATGCCTGTCCAGGTCATAAAAGATGTTGTCCAGCACAATAGGCTTGTCTGGTATGCTGCGGTTAAATATCATCTCCACCTTCACAGAGTCGGTATTGTAGCGGCAGTCTGGTGTAATGTTCAATGTCTGCGTCAGGTACCCAGGCTTGGTGCCTTTGATGGTATAGTTTGTGCCTGCTTTTACAGGGAACATGAAGCCGCCATTCTTATCGGAGTATACTTCCAGTGGCGTGGCGCTTCCTTCTTCAGTGAGTTGCAGCAACACCTCTTCCACCGGCTCCTCTGCCTTTCTAGAGGTACCGGCAATCGCAAAGTGCTCAATGGTTTTACCAATCAGGGTGCACGGCACTTTAAAGGCTTCAAAGGTAAAGATGTCGTCAGAGCCGTTCTGCGCCAGGCGACCGGAAGAAAGCATTCCTTTGCTGCCGGTGCTGTCTGTCAGTATCCCGAAATCATCATGCGCGGTATTGAGCGGGTACTTCAGGTTCTTTACTTTCGTCCAGCCCTTATGCGACCCAATAGCTTTAAACATATCCAGACCACCCATGCCCAGGTGCCCATCCGAAGAGAAATACAGACTGCCGTCTTCCCCCAGGCTGGCAAAGCTCTCACGGCCACTGGTATTGATGGCGCTTCCTGCATTCACAGGCTGCCCCCAGGAACCGTCGGTCTGGCGTTCGCTGAAATAAATATCCGTCTCACCCAGGCCTCCAGGCATATCTGATACAAAGTACAGCACCTGCCCGTCAGGCGTTATCGCCGGATGCCCGATGGAGAACTCGTTTGTGTTGTTGTACTTAAAGGGCTTTACGTTTTCCCATTTTTCCCCTTTGCGCTCTGCCGTATAAATGCCGTGGCGGTTGGTGTGGGTGCGGTTGTCGGTGCCTTTAAACCAGCTGGTGGGATCGGGGTTCGTGTGGCCGGCGCTGCGCTTTACCACATGCGTACGGGTAAAGTACAGGGTATTCTCTTTGGCCAGGTAAACAGCCGGACCATTGTGGTAGGCGGTATTTACTGAAGCGGGCAGCGGTACAGGTGCAGCATAGGTACTGTCGGAGGTGGCTTTGGCCAGGTACAGCTGTATGTAGCCGTTGCCTGTCCAGTTACTGCGCTCCGTCTGCTGCTTTTTATCTACTACCAACCTGTCGGAGGCGAACAGCAGGCCATCATTCGTTTTAACCGGGCTAAAATCTGCCCCCTCACCACTTACCCCTTCGTGCTTCTGCACATTAAAGGATTCCGGCCGTTGCATCCACAGCAGCGCAGTATCGCAGGAGGCCGCCATCCGTAAGGCTAAGGCAGCCTGCCCGGGTACTTTGCGGCCATAGTCCAGGAAAAGCATTTTTGCCTTGGCATAGTTCGCGTTGCGCTTCGCAGACTCAGCGTAAAGGTAGATATTTGATGGGTCAGCTTCCGGGAAAGCAATGGCCTGTGCATACCAGAACTCCGCCTCCCGGCTGTTATTCAGAATGCGGTAACTGTCGGCAATGCGCTGCACCACCGTCAGGTTAGGTTCTCCTTTATCCAGTATGCCTTTGTAAGCCTCGAGGGCAAGGCTAAACTCGTAGTTATGGAAGTACTTGTCTGCTTGCTTCATCTCCTGTGCCGTCACCGCCACAGGCCCTCCAATCATCAGCCACAGCAAGAGCAGCAGGGTAAATTTTGTTCTCATAAGGGTACGCTAAATATTATAGGTTTCGTGGCGTCAGGATGCGGCCATACTTCTTTTGCAGGAAGGTGTAGCCGAGCGATACCTCATGACTACCGTAGTTTCTCAATGCGGTCAGGCTCATGTCATAAGAGTAACCTACCCGGAATTTTTGTGTGACATATACTTGCGCTATAACTGCGAGGGCATTTCGTTTGTCCAGCTGCTTCATCTCCTGCTTTGTGAACATAGGCAGGGCTGTGCGGTAAGAGGCACCAAACCAAAGCCGGTTGTATAGCAGCAGGAAAGTGTTCAGATCAACACCTGTAGGGCTTCTAAAATCCTCTTTCACCAGAATGCTTGGCTTCAGGCGTATGTTCTGGTTTAAGTCAAACATGTAACCTGTAGACAGGAAGAAGTGGCGGCGTGGGGTGGCGATTTCTGTTTCGCTATCCTTAAAAGGAATGAGGCTGGCCGCCGACAAACCCGCATAGTACCGCTCGGTGTTAAAGAACAGGCCCACTTTCAGGTCCGGCAGTATCTGCGACACACGCCCCTGTGGTATCGCCGCGTCCGGTATTTCACTTACCGTACCCGGGTCCAGTCTTGTGCCGTCAAACACATATTGCGAGGCGCCTACCGCCACACCCAACGACAGTGTAGAGAAATGGTCCAGGTCGATACGGGTGGAAGCGTTGGCATATACGGCTGTCTGGCGCTGGACTCCTATCTCATCGTTCAGCAGGTGCAGGCCCCATCCAAGATTTTTGGTATGGGTGGGCCCGTCTATGCTCAGGGTTTGGGTAGTTGGTGCGCCCTCAAAGCCTGTCCATTGGTTGCGGTAGGTGGTGTTGATGTTCAGGATTTGCTTGCTGCCGGCATAGGCCGGGTTAATCACCAGTTCATTAAAGATGTACTGGGTATACTGCGGCGCCTGCTGCGCCATGGCGGCCGGAGCTGCCGACAAGGCAAATAATACCACTAGTATCCTGAGTATTTTCACGTGATTTGCCATCTCCTTATCTTACTATCGTCACAAATCCTTTGAAAGTCTTGTCGCTGCCATCGCACATTCTCAGGCGCGCCACATAAAAGTAGGTGCCCTCACTCAGGTTGTCGCCGTCCCAGCTGTTTCTGTATGATTTGGACTTATACACTTCATTGCCCCAGCGGTTCAGAATTACCAGTTCATTTTGCGGGTAATTCTGCAGGTTCTGGATAACCCAGGTATCGTTGTTGCCATCGTTGTTCGGTGAGAATACATTTGGGAACGACACGTCTGGTTTTGCCAGATCCTTGTTGGGCACTATGCTAATAGGGTCACTGCTGCAGCTTCCGTTACTGGCTGTCACGGAGATAAGCCCTGTGCTTTCGCCGGGTGTAACGGTAATTCTAGGAGTGCCCTGGCCTGACATGATAGTCCAGCCCGTCGGTACTCCCCAGGTATAGGTAGTGGCACCGGCAACGGCTTCTACCTCCACTTCATATACCAGTCCTTCGCAAGGAGTGCTGCGGTCAAAGATAGTAGACGGAGCCGCTATAGGCACACCATTCACCTGCAGCGCAGTTTCATGGCTGCTGCCACACCCGCTGACGGCTGCGACTGCGACTGCGCCTGCACCCTCTCCTGTTACGACTGTGATTTCCTCTGTTCCCTGGCCTGTGGTAATGGTCCAGCCTGCTGGCACGCTCCATTCATAAGCAGCTCCCTCACTCCCTGAAGCTACCCTGTAAACAACCGAACGGCCTATACAAACATTTGCGGGACCTTCAACAGCTGCTGGTGCGGCAGGCACACCCTCTGATGGTATAACCTCTAACACTGCAGCACCGCTACCACCGCAGCTGTTCCTTGCTGTTACCTTCACTTTACCTGCAGCGGAGGCTGCCTCCACCTGGATAGTGGCAGTACCCTGGCCCGACACTATTGCCCAGCCTGCCGGCACCTCCCATACATAAGAATCGATGCCTGCTGAGGCTGCTACACTATAAGTAGTTGCAACGCCTACGCAAGGGCTTTGGGAGCCAGCGGTTATCTGTGGGGTAAGCGGCATTACCTGTGGCGCTACCGCTATTGCTTTTGTGCTACCGGCGCCGCAGGCATTGGCCGCTGTTACTGCTATCTCGCCTCCTTCTGCGCCTGCTGTTACGTTGATGCTGGTAGTGCCCTGCCCTGAGGTAATTGTCCAGCCCGCTGGCACCTCCCAAGTATAAGAAGATGCGTCTGGCAGGGCAGTAATACTGTAGGTGAGATTTGCTGTGCCCTGGCAAAAGCTGCTTTGCGGTGTATGGATAGCTGCTATGGCTGCCGGCACGGCTGCTGTTGGCGCTACTGCCAGTGTAGCATTTTGATTGCTGTCCCCGCACCCGTTTACTGCTGTCACGGTAATGTCGCCTGCTGCAGTGCCGGCTTTTACCTCGATGGCAGTGGTGCCTTGTCCATTCAGGATAACCCAACCAGCAGGCACCGTCCAGGCATAAGAAGTGGCGCCGCTCACAGCAGCTATACTATAGTTTTGATTGCTGCTTCCACAAACAGCCTGTGTCCCGGTTATAGCACCAGGCGCAGCAGGAGGCAGTGTAGAAACAGTTACACTCTTCTCCACCCTTGCTTCTCCGCAACCATTGCCGGCAGTCAGGCTTATAATACCATTAGTACTTCCTGCTTTTACTGTTACCTGCGGTGTGCCCTGGCCGGATACTATTGCCCAGCCAGCAGGCACTTCCCATATAAACGTGCCGATGTTTACAGCATCCAGCACCTCAAAGCTGACAGTAGCGCCCACGCAAACATCGTTATTCCCCTCTGATAACTGAACATTTATGGGAGCAGTAGCGACAGGGGCTACAGACAAGGCGCTTTCAGGGCTGGTGCCGCAGGCACTTACCGCTTTTACTGTAACCCTGCCACGGCCTGTGCCCACCGTAACCTGAATGCTCGTGCTGCCCTGGCCTGTAGTGATGCTCCACCCCTCAGGCACTGTCCATACATAAGAAGTGGCACTGCGCACAGCGGCAATACTGTAGGTATTATTTGTGCTGCTAACACAGGCATGGGATGTTCCGGTAATTGGACCTGGAGTAGCGGGTGCGCCCTGTGTGGACCCTACTGTGATAGCGCTTCTGGCACCGGTGCCGCAATCATTCACAGCCGCTACTGAAATCTCTCCGCCATTACTGCTGGCATTTACCGTAATCTGATGTGTGCCCTGTCCTGCTGTAATCACCCAGCCTTCCGGCAACCTCCAGTCGTAGTTTAGAGCCGTGGCAACTGCATCAACTGAATAAATAAGCCCCACTTCCACGGCACAGGTATGTAATGCGCCCGTAATAGGCCCCAGAGCGATTGGGGCAGCTGTAACAGGCGCCACTGGTAAAGTGGTAGCAGGACTGGTACCGCAGGCGTTCTCTACCTGCACCGAAACGTTTCCTGCACTGCTACCCACTCTTACGCTGATCCTGTTCGTGCCCTGCCCTGAGAGAATGTCCCACCCCTCCGGCACCTCCCAGTTATAGTTTTCAGCACCTGCCACAGGACTTACTTCATAGGCGGCTGTACCGCCCACACAACCTTGCGTAGTGCCGCGTATAGCGGCTGGCGCTGCGGGAGCTTCGTCGTATATCAGCACATCCAGCGCCTGCCCCTCACCGGTACCGCAAGGGTTTACAGGCTGCACACGCACCTGGCCACCGCTCCCGGTGGGGTTCACGGTGATTGCTGTGGTGCCCTGCCCGGTTAAAATCGTCCAGCCACCAGGGACCGTCCAGTTGTAGCTGCTGGCGTTTGCTACCGGTGCAATGCTGTAGGTAAGTGTTTCTGCGTTGCGGCATAAACTGCCTGGCCCCTCTATGGGACCGGGTTTTGCAGGCGGGCCACTCATAGGAGTTACTTCAAAGAGCCTGGCCGGGCCTTCTCCGCAGGTGTTACTGGCCGTAACCTTTATAAAGCCAGTATTTTCGCCTGCTTTTACCTGAATGCTGGTAGGGCTAAGCAAGGTGTAGCTCCAACCTGAAGGCACACTCCAGGTATAGCGTGTAGCACCCTCTACCAAGGCAATACTGTAGACATAGCTTTCATCCACGCACACCTCGCTTGGCCCTGTTACCTCTCCTGTTTCTGACAGGAGCACACAGAAAGTGAGGTTAGCGTTGTTGTTGCCCCGTATTTCATCAATCCCGTAGCCAGACACATCTGCCATCAGGAAGCCGGAGCCTGCCATGTTTAGCCTAACGGTTATAGTGAGCGTGGCTTCCTCTTTGTAGTTCAGGTTTCCTGCCGTCCAGGTGTTGCCACTGAAAGTAGTGCCCGGCTTAGAAGAGGTATAGCTCAGGAGGTTGCCACTATACTGTACCGGCACCATAACACCGTTTTCGTTTACAGGGCCGTTGTTCCTGATTCGGATAGTGTAGGTGACAGTTTCACCGAATTCATACGTGTTCACACCTTTAGAGCCAGGTGTCTTGCTTAGCGTCACTTCTAAATCCGCAGGAAAATGAAGCACGTTGTTCGTCAGCCTGATTTCTCCTTGTGTGGCGATCAGGCGCCCCTGCAGCTGTGCCCCTTCATTCATGGTGATGTTACTCTTGGAGAAGATATTGCCGATGGCTGAGGCACCTCTTCTCACTGTCACCTCTTCTTCTACTACCCAGTAAATATTGATGCTGCCTGCACCGTTCAGCATTTCATATTCTGCCCTTTGAATATGAAGCTTATTTGCAACCTGGATGATGAACATGGCATTTTCCTGGCCCTGCCCGTTAAAGGTCAGCTTTCCGTTGAGACTGGCATCTCCGTTAATGCGGTATACGCCTGGAGTTAAAGTCCTGCCTCCGAGGTGTCCATCGTTCAGGGTAGCAGTCGGAAGCTGACTGCCCAGGAACGTTTGTGCCAAGAGTGCCTCTGCTAAGGCCAGTTCTGCATACAGGTTCTGCTCATGTCTTTCCCGTTTGATTTCTCCCGGTGGAAACCCCTCTATAGGGCCAGCAGAAGTACCTACACTTGCATTTACGACAGTGCCACCCTCATTCACTATTTTTTGCGATGCGAGTGCATTAAATTCATAGACGGCACCAAGCGAAGGAGCAGTTTGAGCAAAAGCAGCAGTTGAGAACGCATAAAAGCCAATCAGCAAGAATATGACTTTTCCTAAAAAGTTCCTCATTAAGTCCTATCGTAAATGTTATTCAAATTAATATTCTCTCCCCAGGTATCCGGCACTGTTATTTTTTAAGCATATTGTATAATAACAACTACTTAAACTTATTTCATTTTGTAATTATGAGTAAGACAAACAATCCACAGATGAAATATTAATATGAAAAAGCGGTTTAAACACTTTACTGGATGTTATATCTTTTGGTACTGCTAAATATCTAAAAACAAGAGTACAATACAAATAAGATTCTAAAATTTTACTTTTCTAGGCATTAAATAATTATGCAATTATAGCGATTAATAAATATACTTGCTTGAAATTATTTTATCTGACAAAAAAAAGAACCATCGTTGAAAACCAACAGAATAGGACACAGGTAATACAACATCTGTGCATAAGCAGGAAGGAAGACTTTTGTATACCAAACATTGTTTAACCACAGATAGAAATAAACATAAAAAAGCCGCTACGGCGCCTCTATCTGAGGCGCCGTAGCGGCTTTTTTATGTTTATTTCTACGCCTTATTTACCACACCCACTGTGGGCAGATAATACGGCGGTCGTTTAGTAGTTTAAATCCAATAACTACCTCGTGCGTGCCGGCGCTTACCCTGTTCAGGCTGGAAGTAGTGGCATCATAAGAGTAGGAAACATCAAGCAAAGGGCTTACATAAACCCCTATCATGCCAATCAATGCATCATTATGGCGGTAAGAAGCTCCCACCCAGAAGCGTTCATCGTACAGCACGCGCAGGTTGGCATCAACAGAGAGCGGACTCGGGTTCGCCAGTTTTAGCATCACCGATGGAATTACATCAATA
The DNA here is from genome assembly GCF_003367245.1 of Pontibacter diazotrophicus. Lineage (GTDB taxonomy): Bacteria > Bacteroidota > Bacteroidia > Cytophagales > Hymenobacteraceae > Pontibacter > Pontibacter diazotrophicus. Next base: position 46,929 of record NZ_QRGR01000029.1, read on the forward strand.
CGCTCCATTGGCTCAAAGCGGTAGCTACCCGTTAAAAAGTAATGCCGCTGCAGGTCCAGTGCTGCATTCGGGCTTCCCTCCGGCTGAAAGCTACCGGTGTTCTCCAGCAGTTGAGCCCCCGATACGCCTACAGAAAAGTTACGGGAGTATACCCAAAGGCCGAGGTTTAGATCAAAAACATTGTTGTTAATATCTCCCCCGCCGATTAACGGGTCGTTAGGGTTCGTAAACTGTAACTCGCCGGCATTCACAGAATTCCGAATCAAGCCTGCCGCTGCTCCCGCTGAAACGTTGATAGACGTCGTGATCGGCAAATGATAGGCATAGGAGAAATTGACACCCGTCCTGCGGAGCGGCCCTGTTTTATCGGTGTGCATCGAAACTCCGACACCATGGTGTGCCAGGGCCCGGTGATACCTGTTGCCGGCTGCCCCTTTGTTCAGTGGCGTGTGCGCCGTGACGTAATAGGTGGTAGGCGCGCCGTCTATGCCAACCCACTGCCTTCTGTTGCTGACCCTGATATCTGCATAATCCTCAATGCCTGTAATGGCAGGGTTCAGCAGGAAATTGTTGAGCATGTATTGGCTGTACTGCGGGCGCTGCTGTGCCATGCCCTGCATGGCCAGTGCTATAAAAACAAGTATAAATAGAAGCTGCTTCTTCATGTTTAGCGGATAATGGTCACATTTCCGGAAATAGGCTTCTCGGAGCTGTTGAGGTAAATGATATAGTAATAGGTAGCCACTGGCAAGGCCTCGCCGTTATAAGAGCCATCCCACGGCTCGTTGTAGCCACCGGAAGTGCTGAATATGATATTGCCCCAACGGTTGAAAACCTCCACCCGCATGTCCGGATACTCTTCGTGGTTCTCGATTTCCCAGACTTCGTTTACATTGTCGTTGTTTGGTGTAAAGGCGTTTGGTACAGTGATAGCCGGTATAACCGTCACGGTTACTTCGTCGGTAGCGGTACAGCCTTCTGCCGTTGTTATAGTAAGGGTATAGGTGGTCGTCTCCATTGGCGTGGCAATCGGACGGGCTATATCCGGGTTGTTCAGGCTTTCGGCCGGCTCCCATCTATAAGACACGCCTCCGCTACCCCGTAACTCTGCTGTCCCGCCTTGTATGATGGTTACATCCGGTCCTGCATCGGCCACAGGCGGCACAATGGTTACCGTTATCTCCGTGCGGGCAGCACTGGTACAGCTGTTCTCGTTCACGGCCTGCACATAATAGGTCGTGTTCTGCTGCAGGTTTGGTGTTTCAAACGTTTCACCTACAAATATAGGTGAGCCACCTTCAGGGGCAGTATACCACTCAATGGTATTGCCGTCTGCGTTGGCGACCTCCAGCGTGGCAGAACCGTTCGGGCAGGCAGTGGCGTTCTGCACCGTAAGCACCGGGTTTTCCGGCAGCGGGGTAACAGTAATCTCTATTGCCTCTGATGACCTGGTGCAACCCTCAGAACTTACGGTGCGCCGGAACCAGGTGGTCTGGCTAATTGTAGGCGAAGTATAGTTAATCGCAGCATTGTCGCCTGGAGCCGGGTTGAAGCCAACATCCGGACCGCTGGTGCTGCTCTCCCACAGGTAAGTATAAGTGCCTGTGCCGCCTGTTGGCGTGCTGCCTCTAAACTCAACTGTAGTCTGCTCCGCGCATACTGTAGACTCCGTAGCGGTAATGGTATTGTTCAGGATACCTTCATTCACCTCAATCGTGACCACATCGCTTATGTTGGGAGTACAGTCTCCCGCTGATACCACACGTCTGTAATAAGTGGTTCTGGAAATATTACCCGGTGTATAGCTCTGGCCCGTGTTGGTACCCGCTGCAGGTGTAAATCCACTGGTTGGGCTGGTCGTGCTGCTTTCCCACAGGTAAGTATAGTTGCCGTTACCACCTGTCGGGGCGGAGCCTGTCAGTACCTCGGGCGGAGTGCCTGTGCACACCTCCTGATCTTCGCTGATGGTGTTATTCGCGAGAGCTGGATAAACGGTGATACTGATTGGCTCGGAATAGGCTGTACAGCCACCCGAGGTAACGGCACGCCTGAACCACGTCTCTTCCTGGTTTAAAGCGCCTGCCGGAATGGTATAGTTCTCTCCGTTATTAGCTCCCGGAGCGCTGACGAACCCTTCGGTAGGTCCGTCGGTACTGATTTCCCACATGTAAGTATAAGGAGCACCCCCTCCGCCCGTAGGACGCGACCCGATAAGTGGTGCCGGAGTGTCGCCTTCACAGATTTCCTGCGAAGGACCGATGGTATTGGCACTGGCTGGCACTGGGTCAACGGCAATAACAGCTACTACGTTACTGGTGTCAGCTGTACAGTTTCCGGAGAATACAAGACGCCTGAACCAGGTATCGGTGGTTACCGGCGCAGTTGGTGTATAGTTGATATTGTTGTTTACACCAGGCGCCGCTGTAAAGCCTGAAGAAGGCCCTGTGGTGCTCAGTTCCCAGGTATAGCTGTATGGCACACTGGTATCGCCGCCTGATGGCGTGCTGCCAGTGAGTTCAGCGGGTGTTTCCCCCACACATACATTCTGAACTTCTTCTTCGTCAACGGCAATGGTGTTATTGGTGACGGCTGGCTCCACATTAATAGCGACAGGTGCTCTTGGGCCAACACACTGTATCCCGTTCGCCGTGTCTACTGCAGCCACATAGTAGGTGATATCCGCTGTAAGCGGAGGAGTTGTGAAAGATGGCCCCACCTCAATAGGAATAGCTGCCGGAGCATCAGAGTTAAACCATACAAAAATGGGTCCTCCGCCTGATGGCGTTAACGTTACCGTATCGCCGATACAGGCAGTGCTCGGTGCCTGTATCGTTGGCCTTGCCGGCTGCTGCAAAACAACTACTTCCTGCGTTGGAGGCTCCTGCCCCTGGTAAATGTCATCTGAGCTACCGCACTCGTTCACCGCTTCCACCGAGACGGTATAAGTACCGGGCGTGGTAAAGTCGTACTCAAAGTCGAACGTGTCTGAATTAAACGTGCGCGTTGTGCTGGTAGGGCCGGTAATGGTGATCGTAACCGTGACTTCTTCGCCCAGGTTCTTGTCTACCATCAGGCCGCCACCACCTGCACCGCCTGCTCCCGGAATAGCGCCGCCTCCGCCGCCAGGGCCACTGCTGCTGTAATCGATGGTGGTAGGGCCACAAGTGGTAACACTGGAAGGAATTTGCACCTGTGGCCATCCTACTACAATACTTTGGGAAGTGGTATCGGTGCCGCAGCCGTTCTCTACTATCAGTTCAATCTGGTAAACGCCTGACACGTCGAATATAAAAACAGGGTCAGGGTCAGTTAGGGTGCCTGACTCCAGGGTATAGCCCTGGTCCGGCTGCACCGACCATGTATAGGACAGGTTGCCGCCCGAAGAGCTGTCGGTTGGGGTTACCCGGACCGGCACGCAGGGTGGTATCTGGTCTTCCTCTACCCGCTCCTTGTTATCCAGTGTGAAGTCTGCTTTAGGCTCCTGGCTTAGATTGAATTCCTGCGTGAATACAGTTTCACAGCCGTTGCTGTTTACGGCCCGTATGCTGATGGGGTAACTACCTATCGTGTCGTACGGTTCCGGGGTTTCGATCGGAAATTGGTTGGGCAGGTATTCTACCTCGCCCTCTCCTTTTCCCCAGTCTACATAGTAGCGGGAAATATCGTCCAGAAAAGGATCTTGTGTGGTGTTTGTGATGATAGCAACAATAGAGGTGTCTCCGGGCTCAACGGAATCAGGCAAACACACCTGGAAATCATTTTCTTCTGTAAAGGAAATCTCAGGGGCCTGCCTTATGCTGATAGACTGGGACAGCGTATCAGAAGAGCATCCTTGCGGGTTTACACCGTACACCTGCACATTAACGGATTCAGTACCTATTCCTATAGACTCAAATGTTCGTGTAACAGGCGCGGATCCTCTGGTAGATTCTGTATCGCCATCTCCAAAGCTCCAGACATAAATAACTTCTTCCGTAGGATTTGTGATGTTGAATTCAAGTTCAGTGCCGGAGCAGATAGTGCCTGTCGGGGAGATATTAAAAGTAGGTCGTGCGGGCGTTGGGTCAACTGTAACTCTGATTTCTCCGGCTGTAATAGTGCCCTGGCAGCTTGCACTACTGGCCTGCAACGTATAGATACCACCAATATTTGTCTCGTATGAAGCTCCTGTGGCTCCTACGATCTCCTCCCCGTCGCGGAACCATTGATAGGCTGTTGGAGTAAAATTATTTCCCGGCCTGGCCCTTAGCTCGATAGTCTCTCCCTCACAAATATTGGAAGATTGATCCGATACAATTGCCAAGGTACACGTAACGGTGGTTTGGGCGTAAGAATGCCCTACAAACAGAAAGCACAGCAGCAGCCAGCAGATGTAAAAGTGCTTTTGTATAAGAAAATGCATTAGATCGGAGTTAAGGGTGAACTATAGGCTTAGTTTGTTTTAGAATACATATTACTATATTCATATGTTTTAAGTTCGTATTGAATAGCTTACTCCGGCTATGAACCAGGTATTTCAGGCCAAGGTAAGGGTATCAGAAGCCCGGCCTACAGAAAGAGAACCGACGGTTGAGGGCAAATGCACCCAATACCTCTATTGATAAAAGCTAAAAAAGGTTACACAGCAGCTTATATTTTATCAGAACAAATATCTAACGTCCTAAATGCTTGCAAATTGCATTAGAATCCTACATAAAAAAAGCGTGCATCGCCGCCAGAACTACAGCGTTCGCCTTCAGGTGTAAGGTTTTGCTTTCGCCGCTCCAAACAGCTTTTGCACTGCATGCAATTCAGCTGCACTAGAATATTGCCAAAGCAGGTGATGTAAGCTTTTCGCAGCACTGCTAAAGTAGTTAGTCCTGGTTTAGAAGATTCTTCCTGAACTGCCCTTTAAAGTTAATGATAATAATTGAAAGGCTTTTGAACTGCACTTGAAGCTCTGTAGAAGAGCATGTTGAATGGGCTGTATGGCACTTCTTTCAAAGTAATTCTGGGCTTGAAGTCAACATTGGACTTTGCCCTTCCACCATATTTAGTTTATTATGGGGTAGGAAGAATATTTCATACAGAAGTATTCAGTTGTAGCGGGGAAACTACAAAGGAAATTAATTAAGCTGCTGTACAGGTTCGCTTTTTGTCTGCAGCCAGACTCAAAAGGTAACTCACATGGTCCTGGGATAAGGGCTTTGTCAGGAAACCCTTCACTATAGGGCAGTGCAGGGCTTTGTCGCTGTCCAGATAACTCTCCGACGTCGTCAGCAGCACAACAACAGGGGCATTGAATCCAGGGGTACCCTGAAGCTTCTGTAAGGCTTCCAGAAACAGAAATCCGTCCATCACGGGCATGTTTACGTCCAGCAGAATGAAATCCAGTGCCTCCTTTTTTATCAGTTCCAGCGCTTCATTCCCGTTCCGGGCCTCAAACAACTGTGCGGCCGCGTCTGCCTGGCGAAGCGTGCGCGCGCTTAAGAAATTGTTTGTCGAATCGTCATCCACAAGCAACACTTTCCCTAACTCTTGCATGGCTCCTTTTTGTTTAAATTAGTTTTCACCTGAGCATTATACTATGATTATTACAATTAAGTTCTAAATAATGAAAGTATAATACTAATACGTAGAAATTATAGAAGATATTGTGTGTACAGACCAGAAAATAAAGTGAAGGTGACCAAATAGTCTCTTTATCTTACGCCATACCCTATATATAAACAGATGAGGATATTTAGGTTGATTATCCGTTCCGTTCGTTCATTATATTAAATGAACGCGTAAGAAATAACTACATCCTGAACGTTTAATTGGCACACACCACAACTCTACCGCGACGTTGGTTATTGGCATGTAGAAGTAGATGAAGCGGCGCTACCGCAGGAAAAGGTATATTTTATTATTCTGCTTAAGTATATGTATAGTAAGCTATTTTAACATTAAGCGTCTGAAAATCATTTTTTGAATTTTGCTGGTGGCTTGAAACTTAACAGAAGGGATGATATTTCAAAAATTTTTAGTTTGTTTAAATCCACTTGATTAGTAGGTAAACTTTAATAAAAGCAAAAGCCGTCCATTCAGACGGCTTTTGCTTTTATAATAAACTGTAATATGATGGTTGATTATTTCCCGGGGACAATATCGATTATAACTGTTCTGTTATAAAAGCGCTCTTCAGGAAACTTGTTGTTGAAGGGTGCCAGGTTTTGATCTTCGCCAAATCCCTGCACTTCAAAGGTCACATCTGTTCTGCCTGCTTTAGCCAGGCTGCTTTCGATGATTCTTTTCACATCATTAGCCCGCGCTAAAGAAAGGTTCCTGTTGTTCGTTTCATCCCCGATGATGTCTGTATGGCCATGGATAATAACCTTGCCACCTTTGGGTATCTTAGGCGTCACGATCTCGGTCAGGTATTTCTCATAGGTGCTGATAGCCTTGGAATCGTTGAACTCATAGAGCACACTGTAACGCTGGCCTTCTTCGTCTTTTGCCGGGGTCCAGAGCACCATGTTCACGGTTGCCTCTTTCTTCTCAATAGTGCCATCTTCTTTCGTGCCCAGCATGGTGACCAGGTAAGTGCCTTTCGGGCGGCTTCCTAAAATGGATTTGCCAGGTATGCTCACAGTTTCCTGCATGTAGGGACCAAAGTTCTGAACGGTGCCTTTGTCATCTGTTAGCTCCATAGACCATGAAGTATATGCTTCAGTTGAGCCTGCTGTCGTAAAAGTAACATAGGAATCAAGCGGCGCTTCCTGTATGGCCGTAATCTCCACTGGTTTCAAGGCAGCTTCAGGGCCACTCTGGAACTCCATCAGCAAGGCTGGAGAGTTACTTTCAATAGACACACGACGGTCGCCTTCACGCAGCAAATCCAGTTCTTTTGTGCCACCCGGCTGTTCCGAAGGAAGTTTAGGTTTGTTACGTCCTTCAACAGTGATGCGCGAAGCCTCGATATTAAACGTATTCACTAGGTAGCTCTTCACAGTTTCAGCCATTACTTTGCCTTCCTGCGGGCCATTCTCAGACGAACCAACCAAGGTTATAGTTGCTGCTGGGTTTTTACCCATACGGTCACCAAGAATGTTGAGTACATTATAGTACACCGTCATTTCGCGTTCCGAACGGCCAGATAGTGTTTTAGGAGTGAACACTTCCAGTTGGTCTTCTTTGAAGTCTTTTACCTGATCTTTCTCTAATAGCACATAACGATCTGGAATGGCAGTAGAACCCTGGTTAAAGAATACATAGTTACGAAGCGGGAATGTTTCTCTTACCCTGCGGTCTGCCGTGATGTTGGTAGGCGAGTTAACGGAGAACTGCACATTGTTTACAACTGCAGGTGTGTTCACCTTTCCGCGTCCGAATTTAAGGGCGGCACCTACCCGTAAGGTATTTACCGTCATCGTCTCGATGCTGCGTGGCGACTGGCCAAAATATGGCTGGTACGTCACGAAAGGAGAAAGTACAAGCTGGTTACGGTTATCCTGTGAGTTAAGCGGAATGTCGTATCCGGCCCCAACCTGCATCGAAAGAAGTCTCTCTTTTACATCACTCAGGTCACCATTCACAACAGGGTTCTTTTCCTGATCCGGGTAGGCAGGGTTAACGCCTAGTTCATACCTAAACTCCTTCTTCACATTAAAGGCCAGTCTCGGGCCACCCATCAGGTAGAAACCGGATGCTTTGAAAGGCGCGAAGCGCAGGCTTGGCTCCACAGTGATATAGCTGAGCTTGGTGCTTAGGCCTACAGGGCAATCGCACGGGGTAATTTGCTGATCAAAGGTGCCTCTGCGGCTGTCGTAGCCTGTCTGCAGCATAAGCCCCCATCTTGATTCCGGACGGCGGTACTCTATAAGCGGTGCCGCGAAAAGACCGATGCCGTTGCCCTCATGGAATGCTACCGGCGGCGTTAGCTGTGCGTTCAGCTTCTGTGTTGAACCGTTGTAGAAGTTAAAGTTTGCACCAGCTGCTGCGCCAAACCACCACGATGGTTTCGTGAACGGAGCATCCTGTGCCTGTACTGTCGACTGTACTCCGGTGATAAGTAAGGTACTTAGCGCTATACTTTTGATTGTAAGCTTAGAGGCAGACCACGCTTTGCGCGATCTGGTATTGTTATTTCTGATGGTCATTTTCGTGTTGATTAAGGCTTCTCGATGATGTTGGTGTTGGTCATTACTACTGCGCCGTTCAGCGCCAGCATTCTGCCTACTGCTCTGGCACCTGAGTTCATGGTGATAGAGGTCAGGGCAAGCACGTTTCCTTTAAAGGAGGTGCCGTCGCCGATGGTGGCAGAGCTACCTGTTTGCCAGAAGATGTTTTTAGCCTGTGCGCCGCCAGTAAGTATAATGTTACCGCCTGCACCACCAACTGTGGTAAAGTCTGAAGCTATCTGGAAGATCCATACTGCATTCGGGTCGCCTTGTGCATCCAGTGTTAAATCACCGGCCTGTATTAATAAAGTGGAGGTAGATTTGTAGATACCCGGGGCAAGTGTTCTGCCACCCTGGTCGCCGGCTACTGTGGCTGGTGCCGAAGAAGATGCGCCTTCAGCAAAAAGGTAAGCTTCCAGCAGGTCCTGCTTCGCCTCTAACAGCATGGCGGCAGTGCCCGGAGGTGCAATGTCATCGGATGCATAAATGGCGCCGTTCACAACAATAGCTGGCGGGAAACCGGTTACGGAGGAGCGAACACCCGGTGTTATACCTACATCCAGATTTCTGATTTCACTAAACCCTGCATTGTTACTGATGCCTACACCTGCAAAGATGCCGAACCGGCCCGCAGTTTTCAAATCAACTCCCATTTGTGGTGTTGCCGGTGTACCTGGTTGCGAAGTATTATTGGCTACCGTCGTAAATGTCCACTCATAGTTATCGGCTAAGGCGACATAATTTGTGCTCTTAGCTGCAGTAGTGATGGTAGCTGTATAAGTAGTGTTAGCAGCCAGGTTATTGGCAGGTGTGAAACTTGCCGTAGTGCCGGTGTAGCTAATGTCGCCAGCCACTGTTGTTGTTCCTGCTTTTAATGTAAAGGAAGTTGCTGTGAACGTTTCAGAATTCATTTCTTCGCTGAAAGCAGCGCGGACAACTTCATTCAGTGCCACGCCTGTAGCTTGGTTAGCAGGTTCAGTAGCAGTAACTGTTGGTATGGTATGAGGTTTAGTGGTAAAAGTCCACACATAGTTACTTACCAGCGGGGTGTCTTCAGTGTTTTTGGCACCAGTTGTAATGGTTCCGGTATACACTGTATTTGCTTCCAGGTTGGTGGCAGGCGTAAACACGGCTGTTGTGCCGGAATAGGTAACTGTTCCTGCAATAGCTGTTTCACCCTGGCTTAGGCTAAAAGTGGTTGCGTTAAGCGTTTGCGGATCCATGGGAACACTAAAGGAAGCGGCTATTGCTTTATTCAGCATGATGCCCGTTACCGTATTCGCCGGGTCAGTAGAAACAACAACAGGCGATACAAGTGCACCGGTACTGAACGTCCAGACATAATCTCGTTGCAGGGCATTGCCCATCAGGTCTTTCACTGATGTTGTTACCCTACCTGTGTAGGTAGTAGCGGGTTCAAGCCGGTTGGTTGGGTCAAAAGAGAGTGTATTGTCTTCAGTGTTGTAGGTGATGGTGCCTGAAACACGCTCTGAGCCCACCAACGAGAAGGATGTTTGGTCGATTGTCTCAGGATTGATTTTTTCGTTGAAAGTAACCGTTACTGTCTTTTCCCGGGATACTTCCGTGGCGCCATCTTCAGGGCTGGTGGATAGGACAACAGGGCAGACGCCAAAACTTTCAATGAATGTATCTTCCTTACATCCGGCAATCACAACAACCGATGCCATGGCAAGGGATGTCAATAGTCTTTTTAATTTCAATGTGGTAAATGATTAATGTTCCGTTACTGGCGGTTGTGTGCATCTTATATTATGCACAGCTTTATGATAGGACAAAGATGGGGGTGATCAGCTTGTGATGTATTACATACTAATATCTATATATTACATAAATCACATGTTTTGAAAATAAATTAATTTGATTGCTGACCAACGGAACAAATAGATGAGGTAAACAGAAAAGATGTGGTGCCTTGACGTATAGTATGATGTTTACTTATACTAACAGGCCGTGTTATGTGGTAGAAATGAACATGCATGGCTAAAGGGTATACTTTAGACATGCATACTCGAAATTCCTAATCCGGCTAGTACGCGGCTCCTTACGTTTAAGGCTCCTATGATGCGGTTAACGGGTGTTGGCATCATTCTAATTAGAGTAGGAATGGCTATAATGCCTGCTTCCTCTGCCTTGTCAGGGTCTTTCTGTATGTCTATTATTTCGAGCTTATAATTCCCGTTTAGTTTTTCCTCGCAGATTTTAAGAAGTGTGTCCACTGCCTCAATTGAATTGGGACTGTGTCCGTTAATAAAGAGCTGAAATACATGCATGCTCATCTTGTTGTTTTGGCTAAAAGTTCCGGTAAGTACCGGTGTGGGTGTACTGTTATGAATTGCTACTCAAGTTTAATTAGCATCGGGTTGCCCGTCAGGATGCCGCTGATGCCTGCGAAGTGCTTTCCTATCTTAGCGCCTTCATCTGTGATAGAAAATTTCCGGATAGAGGAATCGTGCCTGGAGCCGCGCATTTTGAGCACCGCTATGCTTCGTTGCATTTCCCCGTTCATCTCTACATAGCGCAGCAGAATAATAGAGTCCGTAATGGGAGAGATATTGCCTTCCGTATCGGATGTGCCGCCTGCCAGCAAGGGCGTGTTGGACGTAAACAAACCGGTAATTTCATGGTGCTTCAGGTAGGAGGTAAAGGCAATGATAAACTCCCGGAAACCTTTGTCAGAAGATGCGCGCGACAGCGCGGACAAACTATCGATCGCTATTCTGTCGGGTTTAAAGTCTTTTACTACTTCCTGGATGTTGATGAAATGATCTTCCAGGGAAGAGATTTCAGGATAAACGCAGATCACTTTCAGGAGCCCTTCTTCTTCCAGTTGATTAAAGTCGATGCCCCAGCCGGCTGCGTTACGGTTTAGTTGTTCGTTGCTTTCTTCAAAAGCCAGCAGCAGACACCGTTCCTTCTTCTCCCAAGCACCGTTTACAAAGTTGGCTATCAGCAATGTTTTACCAGCCCCGATTGCCCCGGAAACAAGATTGATAGAGCCTTTGTAAAAACCGCCGTTTATCATGTCGTCCAGAGCAGGTATGCCAGAAGTAATCCGTTCATTAGAAGAGATATGCTTCAGGTTCATCGCCGACAGCGGGATAATAACAATAGCCTTTTCAGGGTTTATAGTAAAGGGGTTTTCCCCTTTCTCGTGATTACTTCCCCTGAATTTCAGAATCTCGATGGTTCTCCGGCGCTTCTCGTTGTGCAGCACATTCCGAAGTATAACCACATTATCTGTCAGGAATTCTTCTACTCCGAAGCGCGTGATTTTACCATATTCCTCCAGGCGCTCGGCTGTAATGATAGACGTGGCTCCTAAACGCGACAAGGTGAGGGCTACCTGTATCAACTCCCGTCGGATAGTATGCGTCTCCTCATGAAACTGCGTGAAAATGCTGCCAATGGAATCGATGACCACCCTTTGCGCTTTACATCTTTGAACTGCCCTTTCTAACCTGACTCTGAAAGCGCTCAGATCGAAATCGCCAACAGCTACGACATTCTCTTCTTTCGGGGCGGCATCCACAAATATCCATTTCCCTTCTTTTTCCCAGGTATCAATATCCCAGTTAAAGCTTTTCAGGTTTTTCCGGATATCGTCTATCTGTTCTTCAAACGTGACAAAAACCCCTGCCTGATCGAACAACTCGATACCCATTGCCAGGAATTGTGCCCCAAAAAGCGTTTTCGCGCTGCCGGAGGAACCAGCAACAAGAGTAGTTCTACCTAATGGCAGCCCGCCATGAGAAATATGATCGAAGGACGCATTTCCGGTTTCTAGTTTTTTAAGGTTCATAGGTATGCATAAGCTGTTTTGGAAGTAGAGATATTGTGCTGGATTTTCAGGTCGAGGAGTTACCATGACAGGAAGTTTGAAACAAGCTTTATGTAAATCGTAGCAAATTAATGGCATCCAAGCCTTCCAATCACTATATCCTTTGTTAGGATAAGCAACCGGGTCCTGATAAATCAGACAAAATAAATGCATCCCGATAGGATGAAATATCAAACTACAGGATGCAAAGATGAGTGGTACGCCAGGGGAATGTTTTACATACTTCTTTAGGTATGTTTCAAATTTTACAGGTTTTCGAGAACACCTTCACGTTTATTCTTTATATGCTTATAAAATGTTGGAGAAAGGCCTGTGACTTTCTTAAACTGGCTGGATAAGTGGGCAACACTACTGTAATGCAGGCGGTGGGCAATTTCGGTAAGGGAGAGTTCATCATAAAACAGCAGCTCTTTGGCTTTCTCTATCTTATGGATGATGATGAATTGCTGAATGGTAATGCCTTTCACTTCGGAGAAGATGTTGGCAAGGTATGTATAGTTATACCCCAGTTTTTCGCTGATGTAAACGGAGTAGTTCACCTTCGGCTGTTCTTCCGAAGAATGTATCATGTCTGTTATCAGTGACTTTATCTTGTCGATCAGCTTGCCTTTGCTGCCATCAAGCAGCTCCAGGCCGGCTTTGCTTAAGTTTTCTTTTAGCTGTTCAAGCTGAATGTCGGTAATGTCTTTATGTAATTCAACCATGCCCAGGTCAACCACCACATACTCCGATTGTAGTCCAAGACTTATGAGTTCTTCCTGCACCAGGGCTTTGCAGCGGTTACTGACCATGTACTTAATGTATAGTTTCATTTGTGTTCGTAAAGTGCATGCTCAAATCCGGATGTATGGTGCGGCGTTGCTGCTGGTAAAATAATCAGAACCTGGTGCGAAGTGATAAGCAATGAGATTAGAATTCTACAAGGAAATGTAAAACAGGTTCTGTGATTTAAGCTTATGACGTTTGTAATCTAACATTAATTCATTAACCTGTAAATTATAAATTTATAAAGATGCCTCCACGGTTTAAAAGCAGCCCTGTCAGTTAGTTGAAATAAAAAAACCTATCCTGAGATTAACAACCGGAGTTTTAATCCGGCACATCAGCAACAGGATAGGCTAAATCTGATTTGCTAATGTTGATTAATGTATGGCGATGCCTATGGTTGAGACACCTGTGGAGAGGTCGAGGAAGGCACCCACCCTGTTGTTAAAGTGGTATTCTGTGCCAATGTGCAAATCCAGGAACAAGGGGTTGCCTCTGCGGTAATAATCTTTGTCCCCATCATAACGATCATCCCAACGTGAGTTCACAATGGCAAAACCCAATGACCCGGCCAGGTAAAAATCCCATTTGGAGTTTGCCTGTAGCAAATCATCAAAATAGTAAGTGCCTTTTACACCGACAGGAATCACTGACTCGCGGTAAGTATAGTAGTTGTTGTTAGCCTGGTAGTCGTTCGAGAAAGTAGAGAAGCTTATAAAAGGTGCAAGCGTAAAGCGCTTTGCTACATCAAACTCATAGTTAACACTGATGACTGGTAAGGTACGGTTGGCATATTTATAGTAGCCGCCGTAGCCGCCAATGCCTACTCCTAAGTTCAAGGTGCTGCCGTGTTTTTCCTGGGCAGTTGCATCAGGCTGAAAAAAGCTGATAAACAGGATGGCTAATGCGATGGTAAATAATCTTTTCATATAATTTCTGTTAAGGGTGGTTTTATAATTTGTGGGTAGGTTATAGCAAAGCTTGCCAAGTAATGGGTTTAATTTTTAAAGCGCAGCACTATAGAACCTGCTTTTCATTTTAATTGAAATGTAGCGTGACCTGTATGAACTGCCTGTATGAGTATTATGGTAGGGGTTGGTGATCTGGAACCTGATCTGGAATTGTTGAATTCAGGAAAGGAGAAGCTGCATTATCGCTGAACATCTTTTTGGATGCCTTGCTGGCATGCTGTTGTTGCTTCTAGTAATGCGGGTGTTGTAAGATTTAATATCAATTAGTGGTGCTTTAGTATCCGTTACTGGCGGAAGATGTGCCTGCTGTGGCACACCTGTTTTGATATTACAAAGGTGGGGCGATTCGGATGAGGATTTGTTACATATAGAAAAATATATGTTACATAAATCACATGTTTTCCAGATTGGCTATCCGCTTTTGCTTTAACTGTTTATAAAAGGAAGGGGAGAGGCCAGTGACTTTTTTGAACTGATTCGATAAATGGGCAACACTGCTGTAATGTAGTCTGTGGGCTATCTCTGTAAGGTTAAGCTCTTTGTATAACAGCAACTCTTTTACCCTTTCAATTTTATGGAAGATGATGAACTGCTGTATGGTAATGCCTTTTACCTCGGAGAAAATGTTGGCCAGGTACGTATAATCGTGGCCTAGTTTCTTGCTGATAAAGTCTGAGTAATTTGCTTTAGGAAGTTCATCAGAGTAATGGATCATCTCGATGATGACGTTCTTTATCTTCTCTATCAGGATACTTTTCTTATTATCCAGCAATTCAAGACCAGAAAGAAGAAGATTGTTTTTCAGGAGTAAGCGCTGTTCCGGTGTTATGTCTTCGAGTATCTCCACGGTGCCTAAGTCAACCACCACATACTGCAGGCCGATTTTACTCAGTTCTTCCTTCACCATCATTTTACAGCGTAAACTCACCATGTATTTAATGTACAGTATCATAAAAATCCTTTATGCCCTCTGTTCTCGTTTAAAATACCTTATAAAACAACCCGCTCTCAAATAATAGGAGTTTATTATATTAGTATGGTTCGTAAATATACTGACTAGTCTTTCATCATCAGGCTATATTTTCAGATACTTACCCTTTCGTTGCTTTGCTGTTACGCTAACACCTTAGATGAGCTTATACAGCAGTTTAGGCCTTTAAAATGATGTGGATCGAAGAAAAGCATTATTGCGCTTTGTCCACAAGTATTTAGCGGTTTTGCTATTGCTAGGCGGATAGTTCAACCTGTCAGCGGCGCAACGGTGTTCCTTGTTTTTACACGGATCAAGTTAAGAAGCTGGCTTAGGATGAAGTTGGGTGCTGTATTTACAAACTGCAGGATAAAAGAGCGGACGTTTAAACAGCTGGCCCTGTGGTATAACGATGTGGAAGATGCCGGAATAGGCGCCTATAGAACTGTATGCAGGCATATTATTTCTACATTCTCACCTTCTTTGACAACAAAAGCGCCAATGCCGCTGCAGAATCTTTAAATGCTAAGCTCAAAGCCTTCAAGGCCACCTCAAGAGGAGTAAGAGACACTGCTTTCTTCCTCTTTCGATTAATTACAATCTATGCCTGAAGGTATGGCCCCAAACATTTTCGGCTTGTTCCAAAAGGAAATGGTCACCTTTCTGGTCACCTGAAAAACAAAAAAGGCTTGCAGGTTTTTCACCTACAAGCCTTATAATCTGTGGTAGCGGGGACAGGACTCGAACCTGTGACCTTTGGGTTATGAGCCCAACGAGCTACCAACTGCTCCACCCCGCACTGTTATTATGATGCAAAAGTATACTATTGAAGTTTAACATGCAAGTAATGCGCACAAAAACCTTTAAAAATTTACCCAAAATCAAAATTTACTTGTTATTCCAAAATGTATCTTCGAATATTTAAATGATAGCGGCTGCTGTTCTGATTTTCCCAAGGAATATACCAGTTGGAAAATGCCGGCCCCGGTACTGAAGCTAATACCACCTCCCACTCCAAAAGGCATGTCGCTTTCCGAAGACTGCTCCAGATCGCTGCGGTAGTAGCCCTGGTCGTAGAACAGTAGCACGTAGGAGTCAGCGGCGGTGAAGAGGCGGTACTCCAGTGTGCTGACGGCGTAGGAGGAGGCATAAAAGAAATAATCATCGAAACCACGCAGGGAGGAGAGGCCGCCGATGCGGTACATGTCGTTCAGGAAGAGCTGGTCGTTGAGCAGGGCCTGCCCCTGCAGGCGCGCAAGTAGGGCGCTGTTCTTGCCGAGCCGGAAAAAATTCTCCAGGCGCAGCGCCAGCCCTAGTTGTGTTGTTTTCACATCCAGCGTATCGTAAAAGCTTTTCTCCAGGCCTGGGTTGCGGAGCAGCTTCTTTGCCCCTGCTGATAACTGCATCTCTATTAAGCGGCCCCGCCTCGGAAAGTAGAAGTCATCCAGGTTGTTCCAAAGGTAGTTCAGGCCATAGGTCGTGGTTTGCGCATCAGCCAGGTCAAACTGCTGCAGGCTTTGCGGACTGGCATCGGAAAGAATGCGCGAGTTCCGCCACTCTGTGAACACACTGAACTTTCCGTACTTGAGCGTGTAATAAGACAGTTGCATTCGCGGCTGCACTGTTATAAACGAGGAATCCTGCTTGAGGAGGTTGAACTTGGCACCCACCTCGAAAGGTGTTCCCAGCAGGTTCGGGTGCAGGTATTCGCCGTTCAGGATAACGGAGCCTTTGTTGACGCGCCGCCACTGCAGCCCCAGCTGTTTTCCGGAGCCTTTTATGTTCCGGATGTTCAGGTTTGCTTCGCCCGTAATCAGCAATTTGTCTTTCCGCACCGGATCCGGCAGAAAGCCCACCACGCCATCTATCTGGTTTGCCTGCCTGTCGTCTATAAAATAATGAACCTGCGCCTTATCGCGGGCAAAGCGCACCTGCGGTGGCCTTGTTACCTTTATATAGGGTAAGGCCGACAGCATGCGTTGCGAAGCATTGATCTGGTCCTGGTTGTAAGGCTGGCCGGGTAGCAGCTGCAGGTAGTGCATCAGGAACTTCGGCTGGGTGCGCGTATCGCCGACTATCTGCAGCGAGTCATAGGTGACCACAAAGGCTTTCTCCACCATCAGCGCCGCCTCTATTTTGTTGCCTTCTATCCGGATGGAGTCGAGCCAGACAGAGGCAAAGGGGTAGCCGCTGCGCTCGGCATAATCCAGGATGCGCTGCTGCAGCTTTACATATTCGGCAGGTTTAAACGGAGTGTCGTGATAAAACTTCTCCCGAAACCCTGACTCCACCAGAATACCTTCGCTCAGGTTGCCGTTGCGCAATTGTGCCCACTCCAAAGACTGCCCCATATGGAGTTTCACGTGAAGCGTATCATTGCGGAGGTAAGAGGTGTCGGCAGATGCCATGAGGTAAGAATCCTGCTGCAGCCGATATACCAGCGCCTTCAGTTCTTTATGAGCCTCTGCGGAGTCGGCAAGGGCATTGCGGTAATTGTAGCGCCGCAGCACCTGCCTGCCTTTTTCTTCCAGCGCCTTCACCGACAGCGTCACCTTAGGCAGCGCCTTTTCGGATTGCAGTTTCTGTGGCTGGGTCTGAGGTTGAACTTCTAACTGCTCTTTCGGGGGCGCCTGCTGGCTCTGCCCCTGCACAAACGGCAGCCACAGTAGAAAGCAGAAGAGAAAGGCAGCTATTTTGTACATTTGCAGTTTGAACTGTTAAATGGCTAAATTGTTGAATGGTTAAACTATTGTGCGCTTAAGTGTACCTAACAATGGCTATTGATGCTGCAGAAAAATACAGCTGTACCTGTCTCAAATCTAAAGACCCGTTGAACAATACAGCAATTTAACCATTCAACAATTTAACAATCAAACTTTGTCCGGAATATACCTTCACATACCTTTCTGCAAGCAGGCCTGCCACTACTGCGATTTCCACTTCAGCACCTCTATGGGGCTAAAGGAGCAGACAGTGCAAGCCATTGCCCGCGAACTGGACTTGCGCCAGGGTTACCTGCAGGGGCAGCCGGTGCACACTATTTACTTTGGCGGTGGCACGCCCTCGCTGCTGAACCAGCAGGAACTCCAACTGCTGTTGGCAACAATAAAGCAGTTGTTTATAGTTTCGGAGGATGCCGAAATAACGCTGGAGGCAAATCCTGATGACTTGACACCGGCAAAACTGCAGGAGTTACATGCGGCAGGAATCAACCGGTTGAGCATCGGTCTGCAGTCGTTCCATGGTCCGCACCTGCATATGATGAACCGCGCCCACAGTGCCACCGAAAGCCTACAGTGTGTAAAAGACGCCCAAGCCGCTGGTTTCGATAACATTACCGTAGACCTGATTTATGGTATTCCGGCCCCTGACCACAGCATCTGGCACCGTGATTTAGAAACACTGTTCTCGCTGGGAGTGCCACATGTTTCCTGCTACGCCCTTACTATTGAGCCTGACACGGCCCTTGGCCGCTGGAGCAAGAAGGGAAAGTTTAAACCTGCAGAGGACGAGTATACAGCCCGGCAGTTCGAAATTCTGTTGGAGCAGATGAACAAGCACGGCTATGTGCAGTACGAGATTTCCAATTTCAGCCTGCCCGGTCACGAGTCAAAGCATAACAGCAACTACTGGCGTGGCATCCACTACCTCGGCGTAGGGCCCAGTGCCCATTCTTTCAACGGCATCTCACGGCAGTACAATGTGTCGCATAATAAAAAGTATGTAGATGCCATCGCGCAGGGCCAGGTGCCATTTGAACTGGAAGAACTTACTCCGGCAGACCAGGCCAATGATTACCTGCTCACCAGCCTCCGCACTATCTGGGGCTGCGACCTCCTTAAAATCAGCCAGGACTATGGCTATGATTTCAGAAAAAGCTACGCTCCATACTTACAGGAGCTACAGGATAAGGATTTAGCAAGAATAGAAGAGGAGGTACTTTACCTGACAGACAAAGGCAAACTGCTGGCTGACCAGATTACGCTGGAGCTGTTTGTGGAGTAGCTTTGAAGTAAGGTATCAACACATAGTCCCAGCGGGACGTCCTGTTAATAGCTCTATTTTAGTAAGGCGTCCTTAGCTCCAGCGGAGCGGCCTGTTTAGGATTGGTAACAGGTCGCTCCGCTGGGGCTCTAGTGTTTGCTAGTTGATTTCTATCAACAGGACGTCCCGCTGGGACTTAAAAAGCAATGAACTTGATACTGGTATTACCAGTTTCATTACTGCTTCTGCTGACTTGCAGGAGCAGTGCCGGTTGAATCAGGTGCAAGGGAAGTTGTAGTACCAGTAGCAGGTACGGATGGAGGACATCCCATCAGTTCCCAGGTGCCGGGTACTTTCTTGCAGTTGTCTTTCGCGTTAGACACTCCGTCTTTGTCCTTGTCTTTCTTGTTGCGCTTTAAGATAGGCAACAGCGACACACCCATATAAACATTGGCGCCATACGGGTTCCCGAGGTTGAAGGCACCTCCAATATTATCAGAGCCGACAAAGAAATTCATGAACCGAACCATCGCTCCCATTGTAAGAACCGAGTATCCGTTTTGAAGCGCTACCGGAAAGGCCGCCTCAAACTTCTTGAACTCGAACCGGGGAGTTAAGGCCAGCAAAGAGCTCTGCCTCATGCCAATGGTACCTTCGCGGCGCAAATTGTGTATCACGGTCGCATTTGCGTAAATATGAGGCGCAATTTTATAGTCCACGTTAACATTTAAAGTGGTTGGCAAACCAGAACGGAAAGAGGTTTTTTTGTCAGCGTCTGTAATACCCAAGGACTCATAAAGGATGTCGGCGTATCTTTCTACATCTCCTTCATCTATGTCTTCCCCATCTTCGTTCCCCTCAAAATCTGATAACCTCACCTCTTTATCGCTCTTATCTGCTTCAAAGGCATTTACATACCTTGGGTTGTCGTACGTTATACCGCCTACATCCATCAAGGCTACAGCAACTCTGAATTTGTATTTATTTTTTTCCTGATCTACAACTTCTTTGCCATCCATCATCGAACGGTACTGCTCCGGTTCAGGCCTGAATTCATAGGTAAAACCCAAATCAGTTCCCCAGCCTCTACCCGCACTATTGCGGCCTGCCAGCATCTTCATGATATCGGAAGTTTCCATGTTCTCCAGGTCCCAATAAACATCCTCGTCCAGATAACCATACTTCATTTTAATGTTATCGATGGCCAAAACATACTCCTCGTTATCGGTACCGGCTTCCGGCCTTTCTTCTAGTTTGAACTTGGCGTTTTCATTGATCAAGTGAGCGGAATAGCCACCTGCCAGTCTTTTAACCGTTAGGCCAGCTTTCAGGAAATGATTTTCTTTTTCATATAAAACACGGGCATAAGAAAGGCCAAGCTCAGAATACACGTCGGCATTAAAATTAAAGGTATTGTCTTCTGCCATCTGGTTTGCCAGATCCTCATACTCTGACTTGTAGCCCTCGAAATCATCCCCGCTTTCTCTGTACAAGTTGACAAGCTGCGCGAAGTTCTCTGACAGGTTAGTAGCCTGAAAACTCCCTCTCACTCTTGATGTGAAAGCCACACTGTGTTTTGGACTGAGGCGGAGCATGAAGGAAGGTCCTTTAAAATCGACACCTGCCGTCACAAATTTAGGCTTGCCGTTAAGGTCCTCTTTCAAGTATTCCTCCGTAATCTCCAGCTCTTCTTTAAAGGCTTTATAGAGTGAAAAAGGGGCATCATAACTTAAATAGTTATTTGTTACGCCGGCTTCAGCAGAAAAAAGGTTGAGGTAAAAGCCGTGACGGGAGTCGGCAATAGCCGAAGGGTTGGTGTACAAACTGTTTGTACCGGCATAGTTGCTGTTGGCTATACCCAACTGCTGCGCCTGGGCAGTATCTGGGGCAAGCGCCTTTGCCAGCAAAACAACGGAAAGAACAAACTTGAACGAGTAGAGGTTTACATTCATAAGTAAAAGGTAAAAGAGGTAAATAAGCTTTGGTTAGAAATGAAGCATTTTCTTTAAAGTTTAAAATAACCTTCAAATATTACCATTTAAATTCTCTGTTACAATACCTACTTCTGGGTATTCTCTTTGAAACACCCAATTCTTTTGCCTTATTACACACTTAATCTGGCTAATACTCAAAATTTGAATTAAGCTTAGACTGTTTCGGCTACAGAAACAAAAAAAGCCACGACCTTTATGGCCGTGGCTTCTAATCTGAAATATTATTTTTCTAAAACAGCGCCTCCGCTACCTTCCGCACTGAGCCTGATTTACCCATTGAGTAATAGTGCAGGCACGGCACACCGAACTCCATCAGTTCTTTAGACTGCTTTATGGCCCACTCTACGCCCACTTGCGCAGCGGCTTTGTTGTCGGCGCAAGCCTCTACGGCATCAGCCAAATCGCAGGGAATATCAATGTGGAAAATACCCGGCAGTATGGTGAGCTGTGATTTTGTTGTCAGGGGCTTCAGACCTGGTATAATCGGCACATTGATGCCTTCTGAGCGGCACAGATTCACAAAATCAAAGTACTTCTGGTTATCGAAGAACATCTGCGTGACCACATAGTCTGCCCCCATCTCTATTTTCTTCTTTAGCCAGCGCAAATCAGCCTTTAAATTCGGAGCGTCTGAGTGTTTTTCCGGGTAACCGGCCACGCCGATACAAAAGTCTGTCCCGTTGGTGTTGATTTGCTCATCGTCGAGGTAGCAGCCGTTGTTCATGCCCACTACCTGCTGCAACAGTTCGGTGGCATAACTGTGGCCACCTGGCTCCGGTACAAACCGGGATTCGGTTTTTACGCAGTCGCCGCGTAGCACCAGCACGTTATGAATACCCAGAAAATGCAGGTCGATGAGTGCGTTCTCTGTTTCTTCTCTATTGAAGCCGCCGCAGATAAGGTGTGGCACCGTGTCTACCTTGTAATGGTTCTGGATAGCGGCACAAATACCGACCGTACCCGGCCGTTTGCGCGTGCTGATTTTCTCCAGCAATCCATTGTCGCGCTGCTTGTATACGTACTCCTCCCGGTGATACGTCACGTCAATAAAGGGCGGTTTGAACTCCATCAACGGGTCGATGTGCTCGTAGAGCACCTGCAGGTTCTCCCCCTTCAGAGGAGGCAGTATTTCGAATGTAAACTGTGTTTTATCAGCGTTCTGGAAGTGTTCCGTTACTTTCATCTATTTTTCGGGTGATGCTTTTTTAATTGTTAAATGGCTGGATTGTTTGCTATTCCGGGTCCAACCACCCCTAACCCCTCCTTGTCTAAGGCGGGGAACTTGTACCTACATTTTCATCTTTCCTTCCAAAGCACCTCTGTTATCACTCCTGCTCCTCTTATGAGGAATACTGTATTAGAGCTTCAGTAGCTATAAGACTGAGCAGATAGCAGCAGTAGTAATAAACTCCCCTCCTTAGACAAGGAGGGGCAGGGGTGGTTGGATACATAGGCCTAGCTCCTATTCTGCTGCCTCTACCTGCTGTGCCAGTGGCTGCGGCTCGTAGTTCAGGTTAGGCGAGAGCCAGCGCTCCAGTTCCTCCAGTGGCATGCCTTTGCGACGGGCAATATCAGCTACCTGGTCTCCGCCTATCTTGCCTAAGCCAAAGTAGCGCGACTCCGGATGCGAGAAGTATAAACCGCTTACCGCTGCTGTTGGGTACATGGCCAGGTTCTCCGTCAGGATAACGCCTGTTTCCTCTTCGGCCTTCAGCAGGTTAAACAGCGTGATTTTCTCGGTATGGTCCGGGCAACCTGGGTAACCTGGCGCAGGACGAATACCCTGGTACTGCTCTTTTATCAGCGCATTATTATCCAGGCTCTCCTGCGGCGCGTAGCCCCACAGCTCCTTGCGGACTTTGGCGTGCATCAGTTCGGCAAAGGCTTCGGCCAAACGGTCAGCCAGTGCTTTCACCATAATAGAAAGGTAATCGTTATGGTCTGCCTCGTACTTTTCTATCAGCTTCTCGATGCCAAAACCAGTGGAGACCACAAAGCCGCCTACATAATCAGGGATGCCTGTTTCTTTCGGCGCTACAAAGTCTGAGAAAGCCATGTTCGGCACATTACCGCCTTTTTTGCCCTGCTGCCGCAGTGTGTGAAACTCCGTCAGCACGTTTTCACGTGAATCATCGGTGTATACCTCTATGGTGTCATCGGCTTCCACGTTGGCAGGGTAGAAACCTACCACCGCACGCGCTTCCAGCAGTTGATTATCCACTATCTCCTGCAGCATTTGCTGCGCATCGGCAAACAATTTACGCGCCTCTGTTCCGTATTCGGCATCGTCCAGAATCTTCGGATACTGCCGCTTCAATTCCCAGGTATGGAAGAACGGTGTCCAGTCGATGTAAGGCACGAGCTCCGACAGCGGGTAGTTTGTGAATACTTTATTGCCCAGGAAGCTTGGCTTTGTTGGCTGCGTTGCGTCCCAATCTACTTTAAACTTATTAGCACGTGCTTCTTCGATGGTAGCAAAAGCACGGTCTTTGGTGCGACTCAGGTGATCTTCTCTCAGCTTCTGATATTCTGCTCTGATCTCCGCCACGTATTCTTCCTTATTGCTTCCCAGCAGGCTACCAACGACGGTCACACTACGGGAGGCATCGTGCACGTGCACCACCGGCCCGCTGTATTGCGGTGCGATTTTCACGGCCGTATGTACGCGTGACGTAGTGGCGCCACCAATCAGCAGCGGAATTTTCAGGCCTCTTCGCTCCATTTCCTGCGCCACATACACCATCTCGTCCAGCGAAGGCGTAATCAAACCACTCAGACCGATGATGTCTACCTTCTGCGCTTCCGCCTCTGACAAGATCTTGTCCAGCGACACCATCACACCAAGGTCTATCACCTCATAGTTGTTACAGGCCAGCACCACGCCCACAATGTTTTTGCCGATGTCGTGCACATCGCCTTTCACGGTAGCCATCAGAATAGTGCCTGCCGTTGATTTGGACGTATCGGACGCCAGCTTCTCCTTCTCCATAAAAGGCAAGAGGTACGCCACGGACTTCTTCATCACGCGCGCGCTCTTCACTACCTGCGGCAGAAACATTTTACCGGCACCAAACAAGTCGCCTACCACTGACATACCCGCCATGAGTGGACCTTCAATCACATCAAGCGTTTTGGTGGCTCGCTGACGTGCCTCTTCGGTATCTTCTTCTATAAACTCTACAATACCTTTTACCAGGGCATGCTTCAGGCGCTCTTCCACAGGGGCTTCGCGCCAGGCAGTATCTGCTCCTGCGGCTGTTTTTCCTTTGCCTTTTACTGTATCCGCATAGGTCACCAGCTTTTCAGTGGCATCCGGGTGGCGGTTGAAAATCACATCTTCAATCAGGTCGCGCAGGTCCTTTGGAATCTCGTCATACACGCCCATCATACCGGCGTTCACAATACCCATGTCCATACCAGCCTGCACCGCATAGTATAAGAACACGGTATGCATGGCCTCACGCACTAAATCGTTGCCACGGAACGAGAACGACAGGTTACTTACCCCACCACTCACTAAAGCATGCGGCAGGTTGGCCTTTATCCATTTTACCGACTCCAGGTACTCTACCGCATAATTGTTATGCTCTTCTATACCAGTGGCAATGGCTAATATATTCGGGTCGAAGATGATGTCTTGTGGCGGGAAGCCTACTTCCTCTGTCAGGATGCGGTAAGCACGTCCGCAAATCTCCATTCTTCGCGCAAGGGTATCGGCTTGGCCTTCCTCATCAAACGCCATGATAACAGCAGCGGCACCATACTGGCGCACTTTGCGGGCCTGTGCTTTGAAGTTTTCTTCCCCTTCTTTTAAACTGATGGAGTTGACAATGGACTTGCCCTGCACACACTTCAGACCCGCTTCCAGCACCGTCCACTTAGACGAGTCGATCATGATCGGCAGCTTGGAGATGTCCGGCTCAGAGGCAATCAGGTTCAGGAAGTTGGTCATGGCCTCCTCAGAGTCCAGCATACCTTCGTCCATGTTCACGTCGATGATCTGCGCACCACCTTCTACCTGCTGCTGTGCTACTGACAAGGCCTCTTCAAACTCTCCGTTTACAATCAGGCGGGCGAATTTCTTGGAACCGGTTACATTCGTGCGTTCCCCCACATTCACAAACAGCGATTCTGGTGTGATGGTAAGTGGTTCCAGTCCGCTGAAGCGGGAGTAAGCAGGCAGCTCAGGAACTACACGCGGTTTATGTTTGGCAGAAAGCTCCGCAATACGGCGAATGTGATCCGGTGTGGTACCACAGCAGCCACCTAATATATTTATCAGGCCCTCTTTCAGGTACTCCTCTACAATAGCACCCATCTCATCCGCCGTCTCATCGTAGCCACCAAAGGCATTTGGCAAACCAGCATTCGGGTAGGCACTGATGTGCACGTCGGCAATACGGGACAATTCCTGGATGTGTGTTTTGAGCTGGCGCGCTCCCAGAGCACAGTTAAAACCAATACTAATGATGGGGGCATGGGAGATAGAGTTCCAGAAAGCTTCCACGGTCTGGCCAGACAAGGTACGGCCGCTGGCATCCGTAATAGTACCAGACACCATGATGGGTAATTCTTTGCCGCCATCCTGCACATACTGCTCTGCCGCAAAAAGGGCGGCCTTACAGTTCAGTGTGTCAAACACCGTCTCTATCAGCAGCACATCGCAGCCACCATCTACCAGGCCACGCACCTGCTCATAATAGGCCTCTACCAGCTGGTCAAAAGTAATGGCGCGATAGCCGGGGTTGTTTACATCCGGCGAAAGCGAAGCTGTACGGTTGGTCGGGCCAATGGCGCCGGCTACAAAACGCGGCTTATCCGGGTTCTGGGCTGTTACTTCATCAGCTGCCTCACGGGCCAGCCTTGCCGATTCATAGTTCAGCTCATACACCAGGTCCTCCATGTGGTAATCGGCCATAGCGATGCGGGTGCCGCTGAAGGTGTTGGTCTCCACAATGTCGGCACCGGCGTTCAGGTACTCAACATGTATGGCCTTGATAATGTCCGGGCGGGTAATGGAGAGCAGATCGTTATTGCCCTTCAGGTCGCTGGGATGATCTTTAAAACGATCGCCACGGAAATCTGCCTCTGAAAGCTGGTAACGCTGAATCATGGTGCCCATCGCGCCATCCAGCACGAGCACACGCTCCTTCAGTAAATTATGAATGGGGTGTTTTGTCATTTTCGGTGTCTTCTTTCTTCTCGTAAGTCTGCTGCATTCGGCTTATCAAGAAAGACACCTGGGGAGGAGTACATTCTTATCTTTTCCTGCTATATGGTGCAGGAAGGGAGTTAGCACCAAGCTTTTACATGGTTGCTAAGACGTCACAGGGCCCTATCCCTCGGTCTTTCTTGATAAGAAGCTGCAAGTTAAGCATATATATGTATAAAAACGAAATATGTTGTTTATAAAATAAGCCTGCAGCTAAATATGGGTAAAAAAGAAAGGGTTACCGTATGGCAACCCTTTCTCTAAGTGCTACTGCCGAAGCAGCTTGCTGTTTTGCTTACGCCTCCGCTTCTGTTGTTTTAGGAACTACAGAAACGTAAGAACGGTTCTTCTTTCCTTTTCTGAACTGCACGATGCCGTCAGTAAGGGCGAACAGTGTGTGGTCTTTGCCCATACCCACGTTTACGCTTGGGTGGTGTGCAGTACCTCTTTGTCTTACAATGATGTTACCAGCGATGATATCCTGGCCACCGTAAATTTTAACACCAAGTCGCTTGGAATGCGACTCGCGGCCGTTATTAGAACTACCTGCTCCTTTTTTGTGTGCCATGTTTTTTTACTTTTGTTCAGGTTGGAGGACCAAGCCTGAAAAGATTTTACGATTAATTTCTTCTTACTGCTTAACCAATGCTCTCGATCAGGACCTTCGTGAAGTGCTGGCGGTGGCCATTCTTCTTGCGGTATCCTTTTCTTCTCTTCTTTTTGAAAATGATCACTTTGTCGCCTTTCACCATCGGGGTAAGGATTTTACCTGTTACCTTAACACCGCTAACGAAAGGAGCACCTAAAGTAACAGTGCCGTTATCATCAGTAAGAAGAACATTGGTGAACTCAACGGCGTCACCCTCATTGCCGGAAAGCTTGTTAGCGTAGATGAACTTGCCGCTCTCTACTTTGGTCTGTTGACCTGCGATTTCTACAATTGCGTACATCAGCTTCAATGTATGTTTAAAAGATTTAGTCCGCAAAGGTACGGGTCTTATTTTATATTTGCAACGGCTTGTACCACAATTTGTTCAGGAGCTGTATCCGGTTTCCCACATTTTTGTGGATAACTATGTTGGTATCTCTGTTCGTATTTCGACAGCTTGTTAAAAACCTAGCCAACTACCTAAACAGCAACACATTGCACTGTTTTATCCACTTTTGTGTTTTCCACAAATTGCACTAAAAGTCCTGCTTGCCACCCTCCCTTCCTACACAAATCAACTATTGTATTCCTCTTTTCCACACTTATACACAAGACAGGGGCTAAAAAGCTGCTTTTGCAGCCATTACAGGCCAACAACAGGCCATATATGTATACATTTCAATATTTTAGCTAACCTATGTATGTTATCCACCGTGTGGATAACTATGTGCATTAACCCCTAAATATTGCCCTAATCACCTTTTGGGAGGGTGTGCATAAATTGAACAACTTTCGCCCCGACTTTCAAGTTCAATTCTATATATTTGAACTCCTGATGTACTTGCCACAGCTGATAGCCAGCTGCTGAACAAATACAGTATTCAGGAGTTTTGAGAGCAGATGTTCTAAAGCTAATCCTTTAAACTTTTAAAAATATGCATGATATGGAGCCAATACTGAAAGAGAATCCTAACCGTTTCGTCTTGTTTCCGATTCAGAATGATAAGGTGTGGCAGATGTACAAGCAGGCGGAAGCCAGCTTCTGGACAGCCGAAGAGATCGATTTGGGGCAGGACCTGAAAGACTGGGAAAACCTGAACGACGGCGAGCGCCACTTCATCAGCCACGTACTGGCTTTCTTCGCAGCCTCAGACGGCATTGTGAATGAGAACCTGGCCGTAAACTTCATGAACGAGGTGCAGATACCGGAGGCGCGTTGCTTCTATGGCTTCCAGATCATGATGGAGAACATCCACTCTGAAACGTATTCGCTCCTTATAGATACTTATGTAAAGAAGCAGAGTGAGAAAGACCACCTGTTCAACGCGCTGGAAACAGTGCCGGCAGTGGGTCGCAAGGGAGAGTGGGCGCTGAAGTGGATCGAGAGTGAGAACTTCGCGGAGCGTTTAATTGCCTTTGCCGCTGTGGAGGGTATTTTCTTCTCAGGCTCTTTCTGCTCTATCTTCTGGCTGAAGAAGCGCGGTCTGATGCCAGGCCTGACCTTTTCCAATGAGCTCATCAGCCGTGACGAAGGCCTGCACTGCGATTTTGCCTGCCTGCTGTACTCTATGCTGAACAACAAGCTTTCAGAAGAGCGCGTGCACGAAGTCATTCGTGACGCCGTGGCTATTGAGCAGGAGTTCGTAACAGATGCCCTTCCGGTAGATTTGATTGGCATGAACTCGAAGTTGATGAGCCAGTATATTGAGTTTGTGGCCGACCGCCTTTTAGGAGAACTGGGCTGCAGCAAACTGTACAACTCAACAAACCCATTCGACTTTATGGAGATGATCTCGCTTCAGGGCAAGACAAATTTCTTTGAGAAGCGCGTGGGCGAGTACCAGAAAGCAGGCGTTGGCGGCGACAAAGACAAAAAAGTTTTCTCTCTGGACGAAGACTTTTAATATATATCTAAATCTTGTTATATTTAAGGAGCCAAAGGGAAAAAGCAATCTTTTTCCCCTCCTTATATTACGCTTACCAATACTTATATTACGCTTACCAATAATTTACCGGGCAGCCGCAGGCGCGCGTAATGGCAGGCCCAATCAATTCATAGATGGCCGTAGCCACCTAACAGGGTATCTCTACCCTACTATATAGAAAAAGCATTTGGCTTAACCTATAATCGTTTGTACTACAACGGCTTATATCGCTATATGCGTATGAGCTGATGGAACGCAAAACCTGTTTAGAATCAGCAGCTGCAACGGCAGCGCTTAAGCATATATACCTTACCTATTTATTAATAACCCGGGCTTTTAGACCCCGCTAATATTATACGCCTATGTTAGTAGTTAAACGAGACGGCAGACGTGAATCCGTTAAATTCGATAAGATTACGGCACGCATTGAGAAGCTGTGCTACGGTTTGCACATGGATTATGTGTCGCCGATTGAGGTAGCCAAAAAAGTGATTGACGGCATTTACGATGGGGTAACCACCGTGGAACTGGACAACCTTGCTGCCGAAACAGCGGCCTCCCTCACCACAAAGCACCCGGACTACGCGGTGCTGGCGGCACGTATTGCTATTTCTAACCTGCACAAGGTTACAAGCAAGTCGTTCTCCAACACCATGAAGCGCCTCTATACTTATGAGGACCCGAAAACAGGGGAAAACGCTTCGCTGATCGCCAAAGACGTATATGAGATTATCCGGAAGCACGCCGCGCTGCTGGATTCCACCATCATCTACGACCGCGATTATAACTATGATTTCTTCGGATACAAGACTTTGGAGCGCTCTTACCTGCTTCGCCTGGATGGCAAGATTGTAGAGCGCCCGCAGCATATGTTGATGCGTGTTGCCGTGGGTATTCACAAGGAGGACATCGAATCTGCCATTGAGACTTATAACCTCATGTCTGAGAAGTGGTTCACCCACGCCACGCCAACATTATTCAACGCCGCCACACCAAAGCCGCAGCTTTCATCATGCTTCCTGCTGACGATGAAAGACGACAGCATACCGGGCATCTACGATACACTGAAGCAGTGCGCGCAAATCTCGCAAAGCGCCGGCGGTATCGGCCTGAGCATCCACAATGTGCGTGCGACGGGTTCTTACATCAAAGGCACGAACGGTACCTCTAACGGTATCATCCCGATGCTGAAGGTGTTTAACGACACAGCCCGCTACGTAGACCAGGGTGGTGGCAAGCGCAAAGGTGCTTTCGCTATTTACCTGGAGCCATGGCACGCTGATATCTTTGACTTCCTGGATCTGAAGAAGAACCACGGTAAAGAAGAAAACCGCGCCCGTGACTTGTTTTACGCCCTCTGGACACCAGACCTGTTCATGAAGCGCGTGGAAGAGAACGGCGACTGGAGCCTGTTCTGTCCGCATGAGGCCCCTGGCCTGGCTGAGTGCTGGGGCAAGGACTTTGAGCGCCTGTACGAGAAGTATGAGCGCGAGGGCCGTGCCCGCAAAACGGTAAAAGCACAGGAGCTTTGGTTTGCCGTGCTGGAGTCGCAGGTAGAAACTGGTACACCATACATGTTGTACAAAGATGCGGCAAACAGAAAGAGCAACCAGCAGAATCTGGGCACCATCAAGAGTTCGAATCTGTGCACCGAGATCATGGAGTACACCGCTGAAGATGAGGTAGCGGTTTGTAACCTGGCGTCGCTTGCCCTGCCACGTTTCGTGAAAGAGGAGAACGGCCATAAAACGTTCGACCACCAGAAGCTGTTTGATGTAACCTACCACGTTACGAAGAACCTGAACAAGGTAATCGATATCAACTATTACCCGGTGCCTGAGGCACGCAACTCTAACCTGCGCCACCGCCCAATCGGCTTAGGTGTGCAGGGTATGGCCGATACTTTCATTAACCTGCGCATGCCGTTCGAGAGCGATGAGGCGAAAGGTCTGAACAAAGATATCTTTGAAACCATCTACTTTGCAGCCATGACGGCTTCCAAAGACCTGGCGAAGAAGCAGGGTGCATACGATACCTTTAAAGGTTCTCCGCTGTCTGAAGGTAAATTCCAGTTCGACCTATGGGGCGTAACGCCGGAGAGCGGCCGCTGGGATTGGGAAGAACTACGCAAGGAGGTAGTGGAGCACGGTGTGCGCAACTCGCTGTTAGTTGCCCCAATGCCGACTGCTTCTACTGCACAGATTCTGGGTAACAACGAGTCGTTTGAGCCTTATACGTCTAACATATACCTGCGCCGCGTACTGTCTGGTGAGTTCATGGTGGTGAACAAGCATCTTCTGAAAGACCTGATCGCGTTGGGTATCTGGAACGACAGAATGAAGAACGACATCATTGCAGCCAACGGTTCTGTTCAGGATATCCCGAATATCCCGCAGAACATCAAAGACCTGTACAAAACGGTTTGGGAAATCAGCCAGCGTACAGTGATTGACATGAGCGCTGACCGTGGCGCTTATATCTGCCAGAGCCAGTCGCTGAACCTGCACGTGATGAACGTGAACTTCGGTAAGCTGACCTCCATGCACTTCCACGCCTGGAAGAGGGGCCTGAAAACAGGTATGTACTACCTGCGCACCAAGTCCGCGGTAGACGCCATCAAGTTCACGGTGGAGAAACAAGCCGCTGAAACACTGTCGCCGGTCTACAGCCAGCAGGATCAAAATCGCAACGACATGAGCTGCTCGTTGGATGACCCAGAGGGCTGCGAAGCTTGCGGATCGTAAAATAGAAAAGAGGGAGGGCTTATCGGCTCTCCCTCTTTTATGGGGAATTCTAGTACATCTTATGTTATTAAAATCAGTCATGGAGATAAATAGAGATACATGTTTCGTTATTCAACCTTTTGACAATGGAAAGTTTGACAGTCGATTTGAGGATGTTTTTAAACCAGCTATAGAGAAAGCTGGTTTAGAAGCATACAGAGTGGACAGAAATCCAGGTGTTCGCGTTCCAATTGATGAAATAGAGAGGAAAATCCTAAGGGCATCAATATGCTTAGCAGATATTACCATTGATAACCCGAATGTGTGGTATGAGTTAGGATTCGCTTATGCCTGTAATAAGGATGTGGTAATGGTTTGTTCTAAAGATGAAAGACAAGGTAGTTATCCTTTCGACATTAGGCATAAGACAATTATTAGCTATAGCCTTAGCTCAAAGAGTGGATTTACAATTCTTGAGGAGGCTGTTACTGAGAAATTAAAAGCTCTATTAGAAACTGCTAAGAATATACATCCAATAAAGACTCCAGTAAATGCAGCTTCTATAAATGAGCAATTAACAGACAGTGAAGTAATGCTCTTGAAGTTCATATTGGAAGAACAGCCAACCCATGAGGAAAAAGCTAGACTATATCAGGTCAACAAAGCCTTCATTGATTTAGGTTATGATGGATTCAGTTTTGGGTTATCTATGAGAAGCTTAGTTAAGAAAGGGCTAGTTGTTACTTCTAAAGAGTATGATGAATGGAATAATGGGGAATACACTGCATGTCAGATCACAGAAAAGGGAGAAGAGTGGATATTACATAATTTTGAAAAAGATCATCGATTGAACTCATCGTTACTTTTCAAAAATAATGAAGTCAGCGATTTACCTTTCTGATGTATAATGTTCTAAGCGCAGGTCTCCAACAAATGCTAGAAACCTGCGCTTTTGTCCCTATTCCCGCCGTTTTGAAGAATGTTGATAATAGCAATGCAGTGTATGACCTCGCAGCGTGCGAAGGTCCTGCGAGTGTCTGAACCAACAGCTTCGGCTCCAGACGCTCGCAGGAGCTGCGCACGCTGCGAGGTCTTTGGGGGTTATAGCTCGTCTTCTTCGATGAGAGGAGAGATGGGGGTTGAACTTGCAACAATAAATTGGACAAAGGATTAAGCTGCTAAATGTTTAACATTTCTTCCATTTGTTTGGGTGTACGGTATCCCAGACTTGAATGGAGTCTTTCTCTGTTGTAGAAGATCTCGATGT
>NZ_QRGR01000030.1 GCF_003367245.1 Pontibacter diazotrophicus
TGCCTCGAACTCCTTCAGGATTTTGGCGATCTGCTGCGGGGTAAATGTCTTTCTCTTCATAAATAACTGTTCAAAGTTAAAGGTTTTACTCTACTTCAAAACAGTTCTATTTGCTGGGGAGCTGACAAAGGTAATCTACAAGATCCTTAACAGGATGGCAGAATAGAAAACCTGATTCATCTTTAAGAGTCTACTTCTTACATGCTCAGTGGAGCAGAAAAGTGAAAGCAGCAAAAGAGAAGCTTTTACCGTTAAGCACCTTATGTAGCCTGTGCTATGGCTCTTAGTGCAATAATCTTAAATTTGTAGAAGACGATTTCTACTCCTTAACCTAAAACCCGGACACTCTTGGCTAAGCGATTTAGTGCAGAAAAATATGTAGCAGGCATTTTAGCTGGTGACAGAGTGATGCTGAGCCGCGCCATCACCTTAGTGGAAAGCAAGCTGCATTCCGACCAGGAACTGGCGCAGGAGGTTATCAGCCAGGTGCTTCCACATGCGGGTAATTCCGTACGGATAGGTATAACAGGAGTACCGGGTGTAGGGAAAAGCACGTTTATAGAAGCCTTCGGTATATACCTGATTCAG
Source organism: Pontibacter diazotrophicus (assembly GCF_003367245.1). GTDB lineage: Bacteria > Bacteroidota > Bacteroidia > Cytophagales > Hymenobacteraceae > Pontibacter > Pontibacter diazotrophicus. The sequence continues at coordinate 589 of NZ_QRGR01000030.1, forward strand.
CAGCAAAAAAAGAAACTGGCTGTGCTGGCCATCGATCCGACCAGCCAACGCTCCGGCGGCAGCATACTAGGGGATAAAACCCGTATGGATACGTTGGCAACTAATCCGCAGGCATTCATACGGCCTTCTCCGGCAGGGAAATCACTGGGTGGCGTAACCAGGAGTACACGCGAATCCATCATTCTCTGCGAAGCAGCCGGTTTTGATACGATTTTTGTAGAAACGGTGGGCGTAGGCCAATCAGAAACAGCGGTGCATGCCATGGTAGACTTTTTCCTGTTGCTAATGCTCGCCGGCGCCGGCGATGAGTTGCAGGGCATCAAGCGCGGCATCATGGAAATGGCCGACGCCATCGCCATCACCAAAGCCGACGGCACCAATGCAGACAAAGCCAAAATGGCCCGCGCCGAATACCAGAACGCCCTGCACCTCTACCCAAAAGCAGCCTCTGGTTGGCTGCCGCAGGTCAGCACCTGCTCTGCCCTTCAGCAAACCGGCCTCGACACTATCTGGCAAACCATGACCGATTACCTGCAGCTTACGCACAGCAACGGCTTTTTTGAGCAAAAGCGCCACAGTCAGAACCTGCAGTGGATGTATGAAGCCATTCGGCAGGGTTTGGAGGAGCATTTCTATCAGCATCAGCAGGTAAAGGAACAGCTTCCCGGTATTGCGGCGCAGGTAAAGGAAGGGCAGAAATCTGCTTTTGCTGCCGCTTCGGAGCTGTTGGGATTGGTGTAGTAGGTAAAGCTTAAAAAATACTTTTACTGGATCAAACTACCTGCTGCTGTTTCGGACATCTTTGTCCGAAACCAAACTGCCGGGGACATCCTTCCCCCCGTTTCTGTAATACCGGGTCAAACCATCCCTGCCCCTCCTTGTCCAAGGATGGGAGCCTGGATAAGCTGCGTAGTAAAAGCCTTCACCTCCCGTAAGCTTCCAGCTTAAAGCAGGTTAACGCTTGTTATAATTACGCTTTAAAACAAAACCGCCTGCCACAAATGTAGCAGGCGGTTTCTTATTAAATCAAATCTCTATAGCAACTGCTACTTGGCGTAGCTGATGGCGCGCATCTCGCGGATAACTGTGATCTTGATTTGTCCGGGATACTGCATCTCTTTCTCGATTTTCTGAGAGATATCATAAGATATCTGGGATGCTTTTTCATCTGATACGTTATCTGCATCTACCATTACGCGCAGCTCACGGCCGGCCTGTATGGCGTAGCACTGGTTTACACCTTCGAACGAAACAGCTGTTTCTTCCAGCTCTTTCAGACGCTTGATGTAAGACTCCATGATCTCGCGACGGGCACCTGGTCTTGAACCGGAGATAGCATCGCAGGCCTGTACCAGCGGAGACACCATGGCAGTCATCTCTACTTCATCGTGGTGGGCTCCAATGGCGTTGCAAACATCCGGATGCTCCTTGTATTTCTTGGCCAGCTCCATACCGATGATAGCGTGTGGCAGTTCCGGCTCATCCGGTGTTACCTTACCAATATCGTGTAGCAGACCAGCGCGCTTCGCGTGTTTCACGTTCAGGCCAAGCTCGGCGGCCATGGTGGCGCAAAGGTTGGCTACTTCGCGTGAGTGTTGCAGCAGGTTCTGCCCATAAGATGAACGGAAACGCATACGTCCAACCATTCGAATCAGTTCAGGGTGCAGTCCGTGGATGCCTAAGTCAATGGCAGTACGCTCTCCAATCTCTACTATTTCTTCTTCAATATTTTTGCGTGTCTTGGAAACCACCTCCTCAATGCGGGCCGGGTGAATACGGCCATCTGCTACCAGGCGGTGCAACGACAGACGGGCAATCTCACGGCGAACCGGGTCAAAACCAGATATAATAATCGCCTCAGGCGTATCGTCCACGATGATTTCCACACCAGTGGCAGCCTCTAAAGCGCGGATGTTACGGCCTTCGCGACCAATGATTTTACCTTTGATGTCATCGCTCTCGATATTGAACACCGACACGCAGTTTTCAATGGCATGCTCTGCCGCAGTACGCTGAATCGTTTCGATAACGATTTTTTTGGCTTCTTTCGTAGCCGTCAGTTTGGCCTGGGCCACAATGTCTTTAACATGGGAAGAAGCTTGTGTCTGCGCCTCACTCTTCAGCGCCTCTACCAATTGCTCCCGTGCTTCAGAAGCAGTAAGGCCTGCTATTTTCTCCAGCTGGCCTACAATCTCGTTGTGCTTCTTTTCTACTTCCTCTTTGCGCTTTTTAAGCTGCTCCTGTTGTGTGGTCAGGTTCTCTTTTTCCTTGTCGAGCTGGGCGTTCATCTGCGCTCTTTCCTTATCCAGCTGCGCGGCTACATTCTCCCGCTCTTTTTCAAGCTCTGTCTCCAGGCGCTTGGTCTGCTCCAACTGCTTTTGAGCTTGCTGCTCGCGCTGCTTTACCTTGTTCTCGTTCTGGATGATGATGTTCTTTTTCTTGTTCATCTCCTCATCGAACTCAGACTTCAGCTTCAGGTATTTCTCCTTGGCCTCTAAAATGCGGTCTTTCTTGATGCTCTCAGCATTCAACTCCGCCTCACGGATGATGCTTTTTGCCTTCTGGCGTGCATCTTCCTCCTGCTGCTTATAGACCTTCTGCAGCATGGCGCGCCCAATGAACACGCCCACTGCGAGCGCGACAACGGCAGTTAATAAAATATAAAGGATATCGGGCATAACTATTAAGCTTTTATAGTGAATAAAAACATATAGCAGTGCCTGCAAAGGGACAGGGTATGACTTATAGCCCTAACGAAAAATAAAAGCGGCTGGCCAGAATGGCCATGTTGCCTACTTCACATTTACTGATGATAAGAGTTCTTCCAGAACGTTGAGTTTTTGTCCGATGTCTGCACCGTGGGTGTCTTTGTCCTCCTCCAGTTTCACCTTGTCCACCATCGTTTCAAAGGCAACCAGGGCCAGCAGATCCTGCTTGTCCTGCAAGCCGAACTGATCCTTGAAAAAGCGCAGGCGCTCATTCAGAATCTTGCCAACAACTCTAATTCTTTCTTCTTCCTCCTCCTTTACCCGCATCGGATACTCGCGTTCCGCGATGCGAATCTTTATAGCTAATTCTCCCATCCGTTGCGTTTTAAGGGTTGTGCTTTCTCAGGTGCTTTCATAGCGTTGGGCCCTACCGGCCCATTATATGCTGGTGCTCAGTCCTGTAGATAAGCGATACACTTATCAATTTCTCTGATATATTCGTTCAGCTTGAGCTTTAACTCTGTCGAATTTGCAGGGTTTCCTGCTATCGTGTTTACAATTTTAACAATATTCTCCTGATTTTGAAAATTTTTTATTTGTTGATCCTTTTCATCGACTAAACCTTCCAGGATTTTAATTTCCTCCTGGGCATTGTTTAGCTTCTGCTGCACGTCGGTGTAGCGGGCGACAAGTTTGCGCAACTTATCCTCAATATGCTGAAGTTGTTGTATCTGCTTTTCCTTTGGCATAACACTATTTGCGAATTAAAGCTCCCAACTGTTTCTCAAATTGTTGCATCAGGCGATTCATCGTTGAGTCAATCACCTTATCGGTCAGGGTTTGCTGTTTGTCCAGCAACGTGAAGCTGATAGCATAGGCTTTCTTGCCGGGCGCTATCTTGTCGCCTTCGTACACGTCGAACACATTCACATCCTGCAGCAGCTTGCGCTCTGTCCGGAAGGCGATGTGCCTGATCTGGTCGAAGGTAACATTTTTATCGAGTACGAGCGACAGGTCGCGGCGCACTTCCGGGAATTTAGGCAGCTCTTCGGCCACCAGGTTGTCTTTGTACTTCTTCAGGAGGTAATCCCAGTTCAGCTCCGCATACCACACCTGCTCCTTCACTTCCATGAAGCGGCTCACGCCGGCATCCAGTGGGCCAAGCTCGGCAATCACAATACCATTTTTCAGGTAGGCGATGCCCTGCCGCATATAGCTGTTTGGCTGCAGTGGCTGCACCTCAAAATCACCGGCATTCAGCTTGCGTAGCACGTTCTGCACTACTCCTGCCAGGTCATGAAAGGAAGATTTGTTACTCTGCTGCTGCCAGCTCTCAGCGGTTACGTTGCCAGCCATATACAGGGCCAGTTTGCGGCTCTCCCTGGTGCTGCCGTCCTCCAGCTGCTCGTATACCTTGCCCAACTCAAACAGCTTCAGGTCGCGCTGTCGGCGGTTGATGTTGCGGCGCAGCACCTCCAGCCCTGAAAACACCATGCTCTTGCGCAGCACATCCAGGTCTTCGGAGTTATAGTTCACGACCCGCACCAGACCCGCTACCTCTGCTTCGCCGGCAGGTTGATAGTAATTGGAGTTGGTAATGGAGTTAGTGATAATCTCATGGAAGTCGTTATCCGCAATATAATTTGAGATGGCTTCCGTTACGTTCTCAGCATACGGCTTCGGGAACTTGGCCAGGTAAGTCGTCGCCAGATCCTCAGACATTTCAATGTTGTTGAAGCCGTAGATGCGCAGGATTTCTTCCACCACATCGGCCTCACGGGTTACATCTACCTTGAACGGGGGCACTGAAAACTGAATGTATTCTCCTGTTTCGCCGGTTACCTCCACTCCTAAATCGGTCAGGATTTTTTTAATACGCTCTGCCCCAACGTGCTGCCCAATCAGGGTATGCGCACGTTCTATGCTGAGTGTGATGATTTTGTTTTCAATCGGTGTAGGGTATACATCCACAATTTCAGAAGACACCTCGCCACCTGCTACTTCCTGCATCAACAAGGCAGCGCGCTTCAGGGCATGCAGCACCATGTTCGGGTCGGTGCCACGCTCGAAACGGAACGATGCATCTGTTTTCAGGCTGTGGGTCATGCCGGTGCGGCGCACCCAGTCCGGGGAGAAGTAGGCGCTCTCGATGAAGATGCTGGTGGTTTCGTCTGACACCCCGGACTCCTCGCCTCCAAACACGCCACCAATCGCCATCGGGCCTTCTGTGTCGCAAATCATCAGGTCCGTTGCCTGCAGTTTGCGCTCCACGCCATCCAGCGTTTTGAAGGTGGTGCCTTCGTCCACGGTTTTCACAACGATTTTATCGCCTTTTATTTTATCTGCATCAAAGGCATGCAGCGGCTGTCCCAACTCGTGCAGTACATAATTGGTCACATCCACCACGTTGTTTATCGGCGATAAGCCGATAGCACGCAAGCGCTTCTGCATCCACTCCGGCGACGGCCCCACGGTTATACCAGACACTGTTACACCGGCATAGCGTGGACAAGCCTCTGCGTTCTCCACCTCCACCGCAACTGGGCGGGAAGTACTGCTTACCTTGAAGTCTTTTACTGAGGGCAGAACCGCTTTAGCATCTGTCAGCGCCTGCAGGTCGCGGGCTACGCCGTAGTGCGAAGCAGCATCGGCGCGGTTCGGCGTCAGGCCAATTTCAAATACTTTATCAGAGCCCAGGCCGAAGAACTCGGCGGCTGGTGTACCGTTTGGCAAATCCGTGTCCAGCACCATGATACCGGCATGCGATTGGCCAATTCCAATCTCATCCTCGGCGCAAATCATCCCCTCCGAAACGGCGCCGCGTATTTTGGATTTCTTAATTTTAAAGGCTTCTCCGCCTGTTGGGTATAAGGTGCTGTTGATAGTTGCCACCACCACGCGCTGCCCAGCCGCCACGTTGGGCGCACCGCACACAATCTGGCTTGGCGTGCCGTTGCCGATGTCCACGGTTGTGATGCGCAGGCGGTCCGCATCCGGGTGAGGTTCGCAGGTCAGCACCTCGCCCAGCACAATGCCTTCCAAGCCTCCCTGTACCATGTCAAACGTTTCGATGCCCTCTACCTCCAGGCCTGCGCCTGTCAGCAAAGCACCTACTTCTTCCGCATCTTTATCTATATGAATCAGTTGTTTCAGCCAGTCGAATGAAATCAGCATGTTATTTTTTGTTTCTTTTATTACTTAGCCTCTGCAGCAGAAGCCAATGCTTTTCAAAATTAAGAATTTAAATTTTAGGAGACACAAGTATCAGGATACAAGACATAAGACTTTTACATGAATGCGTCACTTGAATGCCTGCATGTATTTGTAAGCTAATTTATGGTTCATTCTGTAAAGTTGTTTATTTCATAAATAAGCAACTTTATGCCTTAAATCTTGTGTCTAACGTCCTGTGTCCTCTTTCAATGTGCTCCCTCATACGTCTTCTCCCCTGCCGGAATGGCTATGTCGAGGCGATTATCCTTTGGCGGCACCGGGCATACATAATCAGGGTTATAGGCGCAGAAAGGGCTGTAGGCGCGGTTAAAATCCAGCACCACCGTCTTCGCATCTTCCTCGAAAGGGATGTCCAGATAGCGGCCGCCGCCATAGGTATCGTAGCCGTTGGTTCTATCGGTGAAGGGCACAAACAGTTGCTCTTCCTCGTCAGACGCCGTGCTCGCTTTTTTATACAGCGTCAGGCGCTGCGGCTGGTCCTCCAACTCAAATGAGGCAGTGGCATAGCGTACGTAGGCTTCGTTGCTGCCGTCGGTCATGGGCATGAGCAGGGTATCCTGCTGTGGCAGTTGCTCTACCTCCGCCTTCACACGGTAATCAGGGTCCGGCTCGAAATACACCAGGTTCTTAAAATTGCGGCGGTCTTCATCTTTGAAAGGGCTGTTAGCGCGACTCCGGAAAGTCAGGTCTTTGTCTGTACGCTCCTGCTGCAGCGGCTTTATGTAGTTGTCTTCGTTAAAGAAGGTTTCCTGCACAAAGTAGAAGAGCACCAATGCGATGCCCGCAAATATGATCAGCCTGAGTGGTCGTTGCATAAGGTTCAATAGCTATTTTATGCAAAGGTCGGAAATTTTTGGAGAGGTTGTTGGGGAAAATAATGAAGGCAATCACTTTCTACCAGGGAGCAGTTCTGCTTTGGCGCTGTGTGAAGACGCATAGAAAAGACCGAAACAAAATAATTCCGTAAATTGAAGCATGGAAAACTTGTTGAATAGAATAACACTTAATCCTGAGATTTGTCATGGGAAACCGACTATCAGGAATAAAAGGTACACAGTTGACTTGATTCTCGACCTGTTGACTTCAGGCATGACAGAGGCTGAAATACTTGCAGATTATCCTGCATTAGAAAAAGAGGATATTTATGCTTGCCTGGCGTATGCTGCTAAACTAACCAGGACAAAATCTTATACCAAGACTGCATGAAGTTTCTGGTAGACGCCCAACTGCCATCAAAGCTATGTGAGATTCTCGAATCGGTAGGGTTTCATTCTATTTATGTAGATTCCTTACCAACTGGAGACGAGACTCCTGACAATGTTATTTGCGCTTATGCAGATAAAGAGGACTTTATCGTAGTTACAAAAGACTCTGATTTTTATCACTATGATTCTAGGCCAGCCAAAAAGACTATTTCTGATTACAACAGGTAACATCAGGAATAGAAGGCTTTTCTCTTTAATAAGAGATAATGAATTGATAGTTAAGACCCTATTTGAAACATGTAATTATCTGGAAATGTCAAATGACGGCATAATAGGACATGAAGCGTAGTAAAACATCAAAATAAAAACAGTTTAACTGCCATAGGTATTTATCAGTTATCAGCACTATTACCAAATCCGTACTTTTGCCTCAACTAAGCTCCTTTTACAAACCATGAAAGACTTCAAGAAATATTACATCATACCCGCATCTCCGGAAGAAGTATACCTGGCCCTGACGCACCCGCTTACCATACAGGCCTGGACGGGTGACAAAGCAGACATGTCGGCGGAGCCCGGATCTGAGTTTTCGCTGTGGGACGGCAGCATTGTGGGCAAGAATCTGGAGTTTGAAGAGGGGAATAAAATCGTGCAGCAGTGGTACTTCGGGGAGCAGGAGGAAAACTCAATCGTCACTATTAAACTGCACCCACACAAAAGCGGCACTTCGGCAGAGCTCAGGCACACCAACATTCCGGACGAGGATTTTGAGGACATGGTAGAAGGCTGGAACAACAGCTACTTCGGTGCCCTGATTGAGTTTTACGAGGACGAAATGTAAGAAAGCGTTGTGGCTTGATACTTGTGTCCCCTTTATCAAAAAGACATCCTATCAACATGAAAAACTTAATCTTAGCAGCGCTTGCTCTCCTGCTCATGTTCCCCTTTGCGCAGGCATACGCTGGTAAATTACCTGAAACAGAACAACCTGGCAAGCCAATGCAGGAAGCGATAAAAGTAGAAGTACGCAAAGAAAACGGGGAATACCAGCTTTACAGAGGTGGTGCCCCTTATTACATAAAGGGTGCAGGCGGTAGCCAGTATCTGAAGCAACTGGCGGCTTATGGCGGCAATTCCATCCGCACCTGGAGCACCGACAATGCACAGGAGATACTGGACGAGGCACACAAGCATGGTCTAACCGTTACAATGGGCCTCGAAGTTGGTCGCGAGCGCCACGCCTTCGACTACAGCGACCCCCAGGCCGTTGCCCAGCAACTGGCGGAACTGCGGAAAGAGGTAATCAAATACAAAGACCACCCCGCTCTGCTGATATGGGGCATTGGTAACGAACTGAACCTGCACTACACGAATCCACTGGTGTGGGATGCTGTGAACGACATTGCGAAAATGATTCACGAGGTAGACCCAAATCACCCGACCAGCACCATGCTGGCAGGCATCAACAAGATGGAGGTGGATTATATAAAGGAGAAAGTGCCTGAACTGGACATACTGGCTGTGAACGCCTACGGTGGTTTACCGGATGTACCGAAACGGGTGCGTGAGTTCGGTTGGGAAGGCCCTTACATGATTACAGAATGGGGACCAACAGGGCACTGGGAAGGCCCGCAGACGCCCTGGGGCGCATCGGTGGAGGAAACCAGCAGCCAGAAAGCAGCTGTCTACAAAAGCCGCTACGAGGCCTCCATGCTGCAGGACAAGGAGCGTAACCTAGGCTCTTATGTATTTCTGTGGGGGCAGAAGCAGGAAAGAACACCTACCTGGTATGGCCTGTTTACAGAAGACGGTAAAGAGTCTGAGGTAATTGATGTGATGCAGTACCTCTGGACGGGCAACTGGCCTGAGAACCGCGCGCCGCACCTCAGTACGTTTGAGTTAGATGACAAAAAAGCTACCGACAGTGTTTACCTGAAGCCAAACAAAAATTACAAAGTAACAGCTGCTGTCACCGACCCGGATAATGATAAGCTGACGTATCGCTATGAGCTGTTGCACGAAAGTACTGATCTGAAAGAAGGCGGCGATCGTGAAAGCAGGCCCTCCGCAGTTGAGGGTAGTGTGTCTGGAACTACTGCAGGAAAGGCTAAGTTAAAAACACCAAAGCAGGAAGGAGCCTATCGCCTGTTTGTATATGTGTATGACGGCAACAACAATGTGGCTACCGCCAACATACCATTCTATGTGAAGAAATAGTCCATAAGGAACCAAACAAGGTAGCAGCGCCTGTAAAAACCATTTTTTACAGGCGCTGGTCTTTTCAGCAAAGGGAAGCTTAACATAATGAAACATTTAAGAGCCCTGTAACTAAATGCTCTTGTCGTTTTACAAAAAATTGCACCCAATATAAGAAACCTCACTTGCCTGTCTGGGTAATAAATAGTTAAAGTAAAATTGCATTAACTATGGCTTCAGACAATACCGAAGATAAAAAAGTAAAAGAAGTACGCGCCTCAACACCGTCCCCACCCAGCGGTAAGGAGCGATTTAAGTGGTACGGGCCTGGGCTCATCTGGATGCTCTCCTCCGTAGGGTCTGGCTCCGTTCTTTTCACGCCACGGGTTGGCTCCAGGTATGAATACTCTCTCCTATGGATAGCACTGATAGTATTCGTGCTGATGTGGGTCATGATAAAAGAAGTTGGCCGCTATACTGTTGTAACCGGCAAAACCATACTGGATGGGTACAGAGACATATCCGGCAAAAGTGGCTGGGCGCTCTGGCTGATCTTTGTTCCCCAGATAGTTGCCGCCGTGGTAACCATTGCCGGAATTGCTGCGCTGGCTGGCAGCGCGCTCATGATCGCCTTTCCCGGAAACCAGCTTACCTATGCCATCGGCCTGATTGTGCTTTCCATCATCCTGGTGGTATCAGGGCGGTATGTATGGGTAGAGCGTGCTACTAACGCACTTGCCGCAATTCTGGTGGTGATTGTGGTCGTCACCGCTACCCGTGTCATCTCTTCGGGGCAGGCTCTCCTAAAGGGCGCCGTACCGAACATACCTTCTGACTTCGATATCGATTTTGTACTTCCATGGGTCGGCTTTATACTGGCTGGTGCCGCTGGCATTATGTGGTTCTCTTATTGGGTGGTGGCCCGGCAATATGGCGGTCCCCAGGCAAATCCTTCAGATGTAGATCATATAGATGCGGATGCGGATGAAAACGAAGAGCGAAGTAATAAGCTGAGGCAGTGGGTAAAGATTATGAGTACAACCGCTGCTATCGGTGTATTGGGAGGAGGGTTGATCATCGTTGCCTTTACCATACTTGGTGCCGAGCTCCTCGCCCCGGAAGGCATTGTGCCGGAGGGCATTCAGGTGGCGAAGGACCTGACCAGGCTGTTGTCTGAGGTATGGGGAGAAGCAGGCTACTGGATGCTGATAACGGCTATTGTCATTGCCCTGGGCGGAACAGTACTGGCGAACCAGGATGGCTGGGGGCGCATGTTTGCCGATGCCACCATCGTGCTGCTGGCACCATGGTTCGAGAAAAACGACAAGGTAGAGTTCAAAAACAGAAACGAGATACATACAAAAGAAGATCTTCCCAGGAGGCAGCATCTTTTCTATAGCTCTATTACACAGCGCCGGAAGCTAAAAAACATATATGCGGTTCTTTTTTGCGCGGTCATTCCTATTCTGCTGCTTTTCATTGTGCAGGACCCGGTTGACATCCTGTCTATTGGCGGGGCAGTTGCTGCAGCCCACACTCCTATCGTCGTTTTCCTGACCATGTACCTGAACTACAAGAAGCTACCCAAACAACTTTCGCCCGGCATTTTCGCCACCGTTGTGATGACCCTTTCAGGTCTGTTCTACTTAGGATTTGCCTTGTTTTACTTTATACAAGGTGGCACCGGCTGATGAATCAGCCAGACAGATCTATCCCGGATCTAACAAGATAAGATTACAGCATCTATGTGGAATAGCAAAGCAATGGATGAGACAGCATTCTGTTCTGGTGCAGCAATTAAATTTTACTAATCGTATTATAAAAATAAATATTTTGAGTTAACTTGATACTACAAGCACAACCTAAGTATCAAATCCTCACTTTGTAAGCCTGTATAAAACTTGATAAGCGTATGCAGCAAGACGTAAAGCAACTGGAAGAACTGATAGAGCAAATAGACACTCTGCACGAGGGGGCAGTGGCGTTGGAACAGAAGTTCGCACCGGCGGTTGAGTTGGTGCACCCGGAGTTTCGGAAGAGTGCCCAGAACCTGCTGCACTACCTGTCGTTGCGCAAGCATGATATGCGAAACCTGCAGGAGAACCTGTCGCAGCTGGGCTTGTCGTCGTTGGGGCGCGCGGAGGGGCATGTACTGGCTAGCCTGCAGGCGGTGCGGAACCAGCTCTGCCTCCTCTCTGCCTGCACACCTGCAGAAAAGGAACTCGCGGTTTCTTTTTTTGAGTACAGCGAATTGCTGGAGACACACACTGAGGCATTGTTGGGTCCAAAACCCGAAAAGCGAAATACCCGCATTATGGTGACGCTCCCCAGCGAGGCGGCCGAAGATTACGATTTGCTGCTTCGCCTGCTAAAAGCCGGCATGAACTGCGCCCGCATTAACTGCGCCCACGACAACGAAAAGGTGTGGCTGCAGATGGTGCAGCTTATTCATCAGGCCGAAGAAGAAACAGGCGTCAAGTGCAAAATTCTGATGGACCTGATGGGACCGAAACTACGCACGGGCCCGTTGAAAGAGGGTCCGAAACTGATTACTATTCGACCTGCCCAGAATAATCTGGGTCAAACCACGGAAGCAGCTAATGTCTGGCTGGCACCACCGGATGCGCCTCCACCTGTCAACATGGATGCCTGGTTGCCTGTAAAAGCCGAGTGGGTAGCGCAACTACGGGAGAACGATGCCATCCTCTTTACCGATACGCGTGGCCGTAAACGCTCTTTCTCTGTTCTGAAGAAGGAAGCGAATGGCGTTATAGCGCACCTTTTCAAAAGCTCCTACATCACCACAGGCATGAAGCTGCGCATCAAAAACAAAGCCGTGGCGGAGCGAACAACCGAGGTAGGCGAACTGCCTCCCACTTTTGCGCCCATCATCCTCAAAAAAGATAACCTGCTGGTACTTACACGGGAACTGATACCCGGTGAGCCGGCGCTATACGACGACCAGGGCCATGTGGTGAAGCCTGCTCAAATCTCCTGCACTCTTCCTGAGGTTTTTAAACAGGTAAAAGAAGGACAACCTATTCTTTTCGACGACGGCAAAATAGAGGGTAAAATCATGGAAGTCAACAAAGACTCCATTATGGTGAAAATCACCTATGCCAGCCCCACCGGCAGTAAGCTGCGTGACGACAAAGGCATTAACCTGCCCGAAAGTAAAATCCGGCTCAAGGGCATGACGGAGAAAGACAAGCATGACCTGAAGTTTGTAGCCAGGCACGCCGATATCGTCAACTTCTCTTTCGTGAACTATGTGGAAGATGTAGAGGCGCTGCACCACGAACTAAATGAGTTGAAGGCAGATAATGTGAGCGTGATGCTGAAAATAGAGACGAAGGAGGGATTCCGTAACCTGCCCCACCTGCTGCTTGCCTGCATGAAGCGCTACCCGGCAGGCATCATGATAGCACGCGGCGACCTGGCAGTGGAATGTGGTTTCCTGCGGCTGGCTGAGGTGCAGGAAGAGATTCTGTGGCTTTGCGAAGCGGCACATATGCCGGTGGTGTGGGCAACGCAGGTGTTGGAAACGCTAGCCAAGAAAGGCCGCCCCTCCAGGGCAGAGATAACGGATGCCGCCATGGCCCAGCGTGCCGACTGCGTGATGCTGAACAAAGGTCCGTATGTGGTACAGGCCATCGAAATGTTGCACGACATCATGGTACGCATGCAGGAGCATCAGCACAAAAAAACATCGATGCTGCGCAGCCTGCAAGTGTCAGACATGGAGGCGCTACAGGAGTAATTAGCTGAAGCAGTAAGCCTGTGTAGCTACAGCTGCAGCTTCATCTAATTGAATTTCAACTGCATACACTGTACTTTCTAAAACATTATACCTACCTTTCTACAAGCAATGCACCCAAACGCGCTGTGAAAGGTGTTGCCTCTTGCTTACTTATAAACATGAACACTATGGAAAACACAAAGAAAATCCTGTTCCTGACAGGTGATTTTGCCGAGGATTATGAAACAATGGTGCCCTTTCAGATGCTCCTGATGGTAGGCTACGAAGTGCATGCCGTGTGCCCGGGCAAGAAAAAAGGCGACTTCATTAAAACGGCTATTCACGATTTTGAGGGCGACCAGACCTACACCGAAAAGCCGGGCCACAACTTCCAGCTTACCTACTCTTTCGCCGACGTAAACCCTGCCGATTATGAGGGGCTGGTAATTGCCGGTGGCCGTGCCCCGGAATACCTGCGCCTGAACCAGGACGTACTCAACCTTGTGAAACACTTTGCCGACAACAATAAACCATTAGCCGCTGTTTGCCACGCCATCCAGATACTGACAGCTGCCCGTGTGGTAGCAGGTCGTCGGCTGACGGCTTATCCTGCTGTTGGCCCTGAAGTAGAGATAGCAGGCGGCACATTTGTTTCGGTGGAGGCAACTGAAGCAGTAGTGGATGGCAACCTTGTCACCTCTCCTGCCTGGCCTGGCCACCCGAAATTTATTCGTGCTTTTCTGGACGTGCTGGGCACAAAAATAGAATTAGGGCAACCTGCCACACTGGCATCAGTATAACCTTTTCCATAGATTGATTAAATTTACCACTATCCTTTGTGCTCCGGCAATAGCGAAGAGCACAAAGGATAGTGCTGTTGTTTAACGAATTTTGGTTTGATGAAAGACAGAATAATCGAAAAGCTACTTTACAAGATTGCTGCTCTTTTGGTAGTATGCGGCGTATTGGCATGTTTCCTGAACTCTTCTGAAAGTTACTTCGGGCTGCACTTAATTTTGTCAGGGCTTATAACAGGCGTCATCGCTATCTTCCTGTACATGAAGTATGAAAATGAACTGGAGCAGAAACGGGCAGCACTCAAAGAAAAGAAGTCGCTAAAGAAAAGATAGTATTTTATGAAAGTATTGCACGCCCTCATCTCCTGTCTGCTACTGGCCTGCTGCCTTACCACACAGGCACAGGGAATAGAACAACAGTTTTTCCCGCCAGCAACGCAAAACGTATCTATAGCTAATGATGTAGCACGACCTCTGGTAGTCATAGGTTCACAGGAAACTACTTCTGATGCCTTGATCCTTGATCCCACTAATATTCAGCATCTAAATGTCTATAAGGGAGAAAAGGCAGTGGAAAAGTTTGGCGACAAAGGCAAAGAAGGCGTGGTTGTCGTGGAACTGAAAGAAACGGTGCCTCTGGCAAGACTGCCGGAAATTTTTGAGCAGTTTAATGTGAGTAAGAAGGGGCAAACGCTGACTGTTGCCATAGATGGCAAACACGTCTCTGAACCGGAATTGCTGCTGGCCGACCTGCGCCAGATAAAGAAAGTAGAAGTAAAACCGTTTGATGTTACCGCCCCTTCCCGCTGGACATTTGATGAGGAGTACCTCAACATTGTAACCGTTCAGTAATCAGCGTTCCTGCTATGTACCTGAAGTGTATCCTATACCTGTTGCTGCTTGCCCTGCCGCTATCCGGATACGCTACAAATTATTACATAAGCAGCAGTGGCAGCGATGATAACAATGGCCTTAGCCTGCAAACCCCCTGGCAAAGCATCAGCAGGCTGGACAGCATCCGTTTCAGTGCTGGCGACTCTATCCTGTTTGAAGGCGGCGCTACCTTTCCCGGCAACCTTTACTTCCATCAGGGGAATGTAGACACATCCGGCACATCCAACACTCCTGTTATTATCAGTTCCTGGGGCACAGGCAAGGCCGTTATAGCGGCAGATACCAGCTACGGCCTTTATGTGTACAACATTGGCGGCATCGAGGTGCGCCACATTGCCTTTACAGGCAGCGGCTATGCCCAGAACAAAGAAAACGGCATCCTCTTCTTCAACGACCTCCCGGGAGACGTTAAGCTACAGCATGTTTACATTGATGATGCGGAAGTGCAGGGCTTCCGGAAAGCAGGCATTTCCATTGGAAGCAACAATGGCAACAGCGGCTTCAGCGATGTAAGGATTACGCGTGCCGTTGTACATGATATCGGCTCTGAAGGCATCAACAGCTGGGGCCTCTTTAATCAGCAAAAACAGGGCTATTCCCATCAGAACATTTATGTGGGCAACTGCCACGTATACCGGGTATTTGGCTTGCCCCTTCCGGATAACCATAGCGGCAGCGGCATTGTACTCTCCGATGTTGACACCGCCACCATAGAGCACTGTGTAGTGCACACCTGCGGTATGAATAACCTGCATTGCGGCGGGCCTGTCGGTATATGGGCCTGGGATGCCAATGCGGTGACTATCCAGTTTAACGAAGCTTATAACATGAGCGCAGGCCGCGGCTGCGACGGCGGTGGCTTTGACCTGGATGGCGGTGTTACAAATTCTGTGATGCAGTACAATTACTCCCACGACAACGACGGCCCCGGTTACCTGGTCGCGCAGTTTGAGTGGGCACGCCCCATGGTGAACAACGTGGTGCGCTACAACATATCAGAGAACGACGGCAGAAAGAACAACTATAAGGGAATTACTTTATGGGTTGCGGACAAAAACAACAACGGGGGGAATCAGAACTTACTTGTACATAACAACACCATCTATGCCGACAGTCGATTTGTGCCTACCGGCGGTGGCCTCCGCATTATGAGTGCCAACCATCGCAACACCTCATTTTACAACAACATCTTTTATACTGCCAACGGGGCCGCTCTCATAGAAGCCACTGACACCACCAACCAACTGGCGTTTAGCAACAACTTCTTCTACAGCCAAAACAGTGAGCCTTTGATTCAGTGGGGCGATACCGTCTTCTCAAGTCTGGTAGCATTTAAAGAAAACTACAAACTAATACCAAACGAGGAGGAGATGGTGGTTATAACAGCTAATCCGGGCTTAAAGGACCCGGGCACCGGCAAAACACTCGGCTATCCTCTTGACCTGGCAAAGCTGACGGCCTACCGGCTGGAGGCGCATTCTCCTCTTATAGACAAAGGCGTAAACCTGCAGGACACCTTGCCTGTCTCAACTGCAGCACACGATTTCTTCAGAAACCCTTTGTCACAGGGGCAACAGCCGGATATAGGCGCTGCAGAGTATACTGAACCGATAATTTACCAATCATTGCTATACTATACCTTAAAAATGGACGGAACAAAACGCTCAAACATTAAACCTGGCCTCCGTGTCAACATCGTGCTAAAGGAGGATCAGCGCACCGGAGAACTAACAGAAGGCTACGTAGACAAAATTCTCACCAATTCCCCCACACATCCGCACGGTATTAAAGTAAGGCTGGAAACCGGCGAAGTAGGAAGAGTGAAGGAGATATTGGAGGAAGATCTCTAAGTTAGAAAGTTAGAGGGTTAGAAAGTTAAAAAGTCATTTGTTTGTTTGTGATGACTTTCTGATGGTGGTGAGAATAGCTGTAAGCGCTGCTGCTTCTTGTTTTAAATTGACTAAGAGTTCAGCTTTTACAATGTCTGATTCTTCCAGCATCTCCAGCCAGAAAAGGGATTCATCTGCTGCTTCTAACACGAGGCCAATCTTTGATATAAACTCAGCATTAGACCTTGCGCGGCAGGCCGCACGATAGTTTGCCGCAACAGATGTAGCCGAACGAAGCAACTGCTTTCCCAGAGTTTGCGCATCGGGCCTATTCGGCAGCGTCTGAAACAATTTGATTACACGTAGTGCAAATGTCTTCGTTCGCGCCTTAAACTGTACTGCAAAATCATAATTGCTCAACCTCACCTCACTCATAATTCCAGATGCTCAACTTTTAACTTTCTAACCCTCTAACTTTTTAACTTTCTAACTTATAAAGCTCCCTCGTCTGCGAAGCTATAGTAGTCGTTGTCGGTGAAAATGATGTGGTCGAGCACGGGGAGGTCGAGGAACTGGCCGGCTTCTTTCATTTTCTTGGTCAGAGAGATATCGGCGGTGCTGGGTTTGATGTTGCCGCTCGGGTGGTTGTGCACCAGGATAATGGAACTGGCCAACTGCTCTAATGCTTTCTTGAAAATCATTTTCGGGTCTGCCACCGTACCGGCCACACCGCCGGAACTGATGCTCTCCTTCTTCATCACCACATTAGCCCTGTTGAGCAGTATAATCCAGAACTCCTCGTGGGGCAGGTCCAGCAGCTGCGACTTCATGTAGTTATAGATGTCTGTGGAACAAGTGATACGGGTTTTCGCTGTAGCAGCGGTTTCTTTGCGGCGACGGCCCAACTCCAACGCGCTGACAATGGAAATGGCCTTGGCCTCCCCTATTCCTTTATGCTTTGTCAGGTCTTTCACTGTCAGCTTGGCCAGTTCGTTCAGGTCGTTGCCTATAGCCGATAGAATGAGCTTTGCCACATCTACCGCCGTTAACTTCGGCGTGCCCGAACCGATTAGTATGGCAATGAGTTCCGCATCGCTTAGTGCGGCCTTGCCTTTCATTAAAAGTTTCTCGCGGGGGCGGTCTTCCTCCGCCCATGTTTTGATGTTGAGCGGCTGCTGATAAGGTGCTATAAAAATGCTTTCGGTTTCTTCCACTTGCGGTATAGATTTTGATAGTCAGGAGATGTCAGTGACAAGAGCTTTTTACCAAAATAAGTTCAGCACAGGCAGATATAATTTTAATCCTAATTATTTGATATAAAACCGTAATGGCTTTCAGCCACAATACAAGCGGTTTTTCAATTATATGAGACGTATGATTTCAATCGGAATTGTAGTATTCCTCCTTTTCGTGATAGACCTGTATGTGTTTCAGGCGATAAAGACTGTGACACAGAACCTGGCACCCACGACACAAAAGGTGATATACTTCTTGCATTGGGCTGTTTTTGCCATAACGGCAGGCACTTTTGCCCTGGCCTCTGCCACACGTGGTACGCCTCCCGATGCTTTTAAAACCTACCTAGCGAGCACGCTCTTCATCATTTTTGCCTCTAAGCTGGTGGTGGTGCTGTTCCTGTTTGTAGACGATGCCGTCCGTATCGGCAAAATTGTGCTGAACAATGCCAACGGCACTACAGACTTCGACCCCTCGCGCAACAAGTTCCTGAACCAGATGGGGCTTCTGGTGGCGGCTGTTCCTTTCTCCGCCTTCATCTATGGCATGGTGAAAGGGGCTTACGACTACCAGGTGAAGCGTGTGACACTCCGTTTACCGAACCTGCCACAGGCTTTTGACGGCTATAAGATGTTACAGATTTCGGACCTGCATACAGGTAGCTTTAACTCTACGGAACCCTTGAAAGAGGCCGTGAAGCTGATTAACCAGCAGGAGGCCGACCTGGTGTTCTTTACCGGTGACCTCGTAAACAACATGGCGGTGGAGGTACAGCAACATATAGGTACCCTGAAAGAGATAAAGGCAAAGACGGGCGTGTTCTCCGTACTAGGCAACCACGACTACGGCGACTATGTGGCCTGGCCAAGCGCCGAAGCGAAGCGGGAGAACCTGCAGAACCTGATCGAGAGCCACGGCAAAATGGGATGGCAGATTCTCATGAACGAGAACCGCATCATTGAGAAAGACGGGGAAAAGATAGCCGTGTTAGGCGTGGAGAACTGGGGTAACCGCGCAGGCTTCCCGAAATATGGCCGCCTGGAGCAGGCATACAAAGGAACCGAGGACTCTCCGTTCAAAGTACTTCTCTCCCACGACCCTTCGCACTGGGACGGGGAGATCAATAAAAAGTATGACGACATTGACCTGACGCTCGCCGGACACACGCACGGCATGCAGTTTGGCGTAAACATTCCGGGTTGGAAGTGGAGCCCGGTGCAGTATGTATACGAGCAGTGGTCTGGGCTCTATAAAAAAGGCCGCCAGCACCTGTACGTAAATACGGGCCTCGGCTTCCTGGGCTATCCGGGCCGTGTCGGCTTTTTACCGGAGATAACCGTTTTTGAGCTGAAGAAAGCTTAAACAGACAAAAACATAAAACAGCAGCGCCAGCCCATAAGGCTGGCGCTGCTGTTTTAGAGGCTACCGTACTAAAAATGATCCGGAAGCTGAACCTACCTTCTCTGTATCATCAGCCATTATTCTGCTTCGCCTAACACACCCTTAGGCTAGCCTAAAGGCATAAGGGCAGCTAAGTTCTTAACCAGTTCAGGCCCGGTTCGTAAAACAGAGGGTATCTTTAAAAGGATATACTGATAATTTAAACTGACAAAAGAAGCTATGAAGAAGATACTATATTCCATATTCGCCTTCAGTACCATCATGTTCACTGCCACCTCCTGCACCGAAGACAGGGGTACTACGACAGAGGTGCGTGATGCCAACCAGGATGAAGAAGTAAACCCAAACCACATCAGAGGCTATGATGACACGCCCGGTGGTACCCCCACTAACGCCGACGGCACCATCACTTCACAGGATAACGTCACCTCCGGTAACACAACTTCCGGTGGGAATTCTGCCGGAAGTAATTCTGCCAACATGAACACCACTACAGGTAGCACCAGTGGTAGTAACACTGGCGGTGGCGGCGGCACTACTAATGGAAATACGACAGAAGGTAATACTTCCGGTGGTAATACTGGTGGCAGCACTTCCGGTTCAGGTAATACTGGTGGGAGCACTTCCGGTTCAGGCAATCAGACAGGCCAGGGAACTACTGGGGGCAACCAGTAAAGCGTAACCCCGTTAAACCTAACAAAAGCCTGTAGCTCACGTAACTACAGGCTTTTGTTGTTTAGCTATTTTACTTTACTTTTGTACGATTGCTTATATGCCATTTTTTTAATTTAATGAGGTTGGCATACTATTTGGGTTTCTCATTCGTATTAAACCATATATCCAACCGCTGCTACGGCTTCACACTATTACATGCTCCGATACTTTTTCCTTTCCGTTTTTGCATTGCTGCTCTTGTGCTGCTTACCTGCGCACGCCCAAAAGAGCATCAGGCTGAGCGGCACTGTGGTGGAGCCAGATCGTAATACCCCTGTACCAGGGGCAACCATTGTGAAGGTGAGCACCAACCTGGGTGTACTATCAGATGAGCAGGGGCAGTTTAAAATAGATATATCACAGAGTGACACTTTACTTATACGCGCTGTCGGATTTAAGCCGCTCTTGTACCTGCCCAGCAAATTGCCCGTTTCTGAGCTGCGCGTAAACATTGTGCTGCAGGAAGATAGTATCATGCTCGGCGAGGTAGAGGTTACCAGCCGTCCTTCGCAGGAAATGATTGACCGGGCACTGCGTAACATGAAGCGTGAGCAGGCAAGCCAGACAAAGAAGCCAGGTTACATACCTGGTTTAGAGCCGCCTCCCCCACCGCCAGCACCTGGTCCCACCATCGCCAGCCCCATCGGCCTGATGTACGACATGTTCTCTAAAGAAGGCAAAGAGCGCCGCAAACTGGAAGAACTGAAACAAAGGGAAGAGTTAGAGCGCAGGCAGAAGGAAGAAGAGGATTACAACCGCTTTTTTAAAGACAACAGAGGATACGAATAAAAACTAACCAAAAGCCTGCTTCGATAGCAGGCTTTGTTGCTATAGCATGTGTGCTGCATCGCAGAAAAAACGAGACCACACCGCATTCTTTAAGAAAACACCGTTTGCCGCTAAGAGCAGCTAAACAAGGGCATGCTCCGTAGGTTATATGTATAGCTAATTACTACTTACATGAAGATCGGATACCCTTGTATGAACAACACCCTCGACTGTAGCTCCTCCCGCACCTTTCGCCTTGCCTCTTACTCCGAAGAGCGCCTGATAGAGACAGTAGAGCAAAACCTCGCCTGCCTGCACCGCATCCTGGAGTTTAACGTACAGCACGGCCTGTTCTTTTTCCGGCTTTCCTCTGACCTTGTACCCTTCGCCTCGCATGAGGTGAACAAGTATAACTGGCAGGAGCATTTTAAGATGACCTTCCGGAAGCTGGGCAATTATATCAAAAATAACAAAATGCGCATCTCCATGCACCCCGATCAGTTTGTGGTTCTCAATTCGCCGAACGAGCAGACGGTGAAGAACAGCGTGGCAGAACTGCTGTACCAGGCAACTATCCTGGACCTGATGGGGCTCGACACCACCGCAAAGCTACAGATACACGGCGGCGGCGCCTATGGCGACAAACCTTCCGCTATACAGCGATTTGCAGAGGTATATCACTCCCTGCTCCCTGATGCTGTAAAGGCCCGCCTCTGCGTGGAAAACGACGACCGTACCTATTCGCTACAGGACTGCCTGCAACTGCACGCGGAAACAGGCATGCCCATCATCTTTGATAATTTCCACCACGAGTGCGTGAACAACGGTGAACCGATGCGCGAAGCGGTGCAAATGGCTGCCAGCACCTGGCAACCGGAGCGTGACGGCATTCTGATGATGGATTACTCTTCACAGGCGCCGAACGAGCGAAAAGGTAAACACGTGCAAAGCATACAGGAGGAGCTTTTCCACGACTTCCTGGCCGAGACCGAAGATCTGGACATGGACATCATGCTGGAGATAAAAGACAAGGAAGAAAGCGCTCTGAAGGCAATTGCCTTGGCCAGGACATTGGGGCGTGTGCCCGCTTAAGGCGTGTGGTTTAGAAAATGAGCTGGTACAGCCATTCTATCAACTCCCACATTGCCCACAGCAGTAGCATCAGCACAACTAGTATACTCACAACAGCCATGATGAATATACCTTTGCCGCTGCCCTGGTATTTCCCTTCTTCGTAGTGGCGGCGCAGGAGCCGTACATTCCTTTCGTTGGCTTTAAAAGCAAAGTCAAAAAGATTTCCCAGGATGGGCACACTGCCGACAACGGTATCTATGGCCAGGTTGATGAGCATGAGCACGACCAGCTTGCCGCTGGCTCCGTGGCGTGCTATGGTCAAAATAATAGTAGCAGACATAGCAAAAGAGGCCAGGTCACCAGCTACGGGCAATAAACCCAGAATTGGGTCTAAGCCGAAGCGGAACTTGGTGCCCGGAAGCGTAAACTGGTTATCCATCAGACGCGCTACATATTCCACCCACTTCAGTCGCTCTGTTTGCGGCGTGCGGGTGTAGCGCAGGTTTTCTTGTGCCATAAGCGCTTATACGGCGGCGGCAGCCGAAAGGTGCAATTTCAGGTACTCTATCGGCGCCTGCTTCCCTAGCTGTAGCGCTTCTGGCTTAATTTCTTCTCCTCTTTCTAAAGGCTTTGTCTCTTTTCTTCTGTTGTTTGCCCAGGCTTCTGGTGCTATTCCACTTTTTAGTGTTGCCTTCTGCGCGGCCATTGTTATAGCGCATGCTTCGGCCATCATCATTTACCACGATTGCTTTTTTTCCTCTGAGGGGTGAACAGGAAAAGGTTAACAACGCCACCACCAACACCATCAGGAACTGCTTAGAAATGTTCATATATACTTTACTCTTTAATTGTTTTGATTTTCAGAGAAGCTTAACGCAAAGTAAAGATAAAAGTATTAAATTTTACAGGAAAAAGCCAACTAAAGACTATAAACAAATAAAAAGAGCCACAGAAGCTGCGTTACAGCTTCTGTGGCTCTTCGAGGATTTAAAAGCAATTTACTTTTTTTTGCCTTTGGCTACCTTGCCACCTTTCGCAGCTTTGCCTTTGCCTGGCTTTGACTTTGTATGCCCGGGGTTAGTGGTTCGTGGGTAATGCGGGTTATTCGGATTTTTGTACCAGCCCTTGTGCAAGCCATTGTCTTTTCCGGCTGCTTTGCCCTCTTTCAGGATGATGACTTTCCCTATTCGGGAGGGCTGCTTCTTGGAACTGGAGCAGGAGGCCATGAGCACAACGGCACACAGCATAATTAACCCTCTTAATAAACTTAATTTCATAAACAGATGCTTGATGGTGGCACAATATAGCTGAAAATATATATCAATGCACCTGTTGTTATGCCTTCCTATAAAATTAAATTCGCTGAGGCTCCCCTGCCTTTTCTGCTCCCCTAACAATCTGAACCGGGATATCCTTTTGGTAATCGTAAAGTTTGAGTTCCTGAATGTCGGCAGGCAGACCGAAGCCATTATCCAGCAGCGCTTTTGTTACGGCCTGCATAATACTTCCTTTCAGGAGTACCACACCTTTCATTTGTCTCAGCCCAGAAAAAAACTTTTATGTTGACGGTGCTGGTACCCAGTTCATCCACGGTGGCATACGGAGGTTCTTCCTGTAAAACGCCCTCCACCTGCAATGCTGTACTTTCGATTAAATCAATGGCATCCTTGATGTTGTCATTATAGTCTATGCCCACTATAAAATCCATGCGGATGAGGCCATTTTGCGTCAGGTTGGTCACTTTAGAAGTGAGAATGGTGCCGTTTGGATATGAATACGTCTTTGCTGTCGAAGGTACGGATGTGCGTGGTACGCAGGTGCAGGGCTTTCACTTTGCCAATGGTCTCGTCTACTTCAATTGTGTCATTTATCTCAAAGGGCCGGTTGAAGGCCAGAATCAGACCGGCCAGAAAGTTTTCTGCAATGTCTTTGAAGGCAAAACCTATTACAACCGCTGACAAGCCGGCACTTGCCAGCAATCCGGAAGCAACGCCGCTCAGGCCCAAGGTCTGAAGCACAAGCAACAGCCCAATAATAATAACGGCCCACTTAGATACCAGTGCAATATACTTTCCTGTTATCTGATCATGGGCTTTGCTTGCTAATCTGCCGTCCAGCCAAGCTTTCTCTTTACCGGCAATCCACAACGCAACAAAGAAAATAACAATAGCAAAAGAATATTCGGCAGCAGGAACAGAAATGCTTCCCAATATTCATTTACAACCCTCGTGATTGTTGAGGTACTGTTACCAACACTAAAGTCGTTAGCCTCTTGCATCATTTATATTTTTCTGAATAACTATAAAGGCGGCAGGTCTGGATATATCCTTCAGAGCCTGCCCCAGCACGACACCTGCTGCTTCTTAACGATTAGATAAATTCCGGTTGTATTGTTTTGAAAGGAAGAACAGCCGCTATCTGGCAGGAGCCAACGCGGCACAGGGTTCTACTGATTGATGAAGCCTATTATAGAATGGTGGCATAAAATGAATAAGGCCCGTAGCGTTCACTCTACGGGCCTTCAATCAACCTTATTATCTAAATTAACAGATATCCTGCATCCATATACTGTCATCTATATAGAAAGGTTTAGATAATTGGGAAAACAATTTCACCGAAATATGAAAAGACATACTCTGTTCGCTGTCTATACGAGTTGTACACTTAAATCAATTTTTCCCGCTTCAGAAGTATTAGCTGATCATAACAGGCTGTGTACGGCAGAATATGGAATTTCAGCTACCATAGCTAAAGCTCAAATCTAATATGGTGTTTTTCTATTTCAGAAAACTGTAATGATAAAGGAGCAGTTAAAAGCCGAACTGCCAATTTTCTGCACTGCAGAAGCGTTATCTACAGGAACAAGTTTCGTATATCTACTATGGATCTATACCAGTTTAACAGGAGACCACTGGAGCAGCGGGCAGGCATTGTGATGAAGCATGGCACCTTTCTGGCAATCCGGCATAGGTCGCAGTACATCATCAGTTTGTACTACATCAACCAGTTCTTCGCTGAAATGTGGTATGAGCCAAGAAGACACGAGTTCGTACTTGTGCGCGGCCTCCGGGACAGGATAGCTCTGGAACCTTACCTCGCTATGATAAAGCTTTCCGACATCATCTAGTAATCACTCCTTTACCTACAGCAGTAAACCCTCCATTCCGACATATATGGTATGGTTAAGCGTAGTCATCCGTATTGAATAAGCCAGGCAAGTTAGCAGAAGAACAGGTTGTGAACGTAAGACAACTACCAAACATAAGTGCCCACTGCACCAACAGGTAATGAGCTGCTGAATTGCTGCTCTTTATAACGGATGTTAAAGGTTTGCTCTGTTTTACCGTCGTTGAGCACGATAACAACCATTTGCCCATCTGGTGCCTGGTAGGCCACATTAGGCAGCGCCTCCGGAATATTGCTGGCGACACGAACAGCCCCCGGACGAACAAACTTAGAAGCATGCGCTATAATATAATAGGCAGGGTTACGGGTTGCTGTATTGCCATCGATGGTGACAGCACCCAAACACTTTGTACAGCCGCCTTCCGTATGCGGCTTCTGATTAGGGTCGGCAGCCAGGTTCCATTCCAGCACATTCCGGGCCCAGTTGCGGGGAGCGCCAATAATCAGGTTTTTAACATGCCAGGCTAAATCGCCTGCGAAGTTACCCGGTGCACCTATCCACTGCTCGGTAAAATACAGGTTCTTGTCGGGGTGCGCCTCATGTACCTTCGTCAGGGCCTCTATATCACCGCCATATAAATGAAACGCGGAGCCATCCACATATTTTTTCACCTCCGGATCATCCATAATGCTAATCGGGTAATCCGGCCGGTCAGCGTTGTGGTCGTAGAGGATGATTTTTGTATCGATATTAGCAGCCTCAAAGGCAGGTCCTAGACTGTTCTTGATGAACTCAGCCTGCTGCTCCGGCAGCATCAGCAAACTGGGGTTGTTGCCCGGGTGTAAGGGTTCATTCTGAATGGTGATAGCGTCTATGTCAATGCCTTCCTCCGCCATACCTTGTATGTATTTCACAAAATACCTGGCATAGGCATCGTGATACTCTGGTTTCAGGCTACCGCCCTTGGTGTTGTTATTGGTCTTCATCCAGGTAGGCGGCGACCAGGGGGAGCCCATAATCTTTATCTCCGGGTTGATGGCCAGTATCTCTTTCAGCACCGGGATAAGATGCGCCCGATCAGGTTCCAGGCTAAACCGATCCATGTTTGGGTCTGTTTCTCCGGTAGGCAAATCATTATAAGAAAACACGCTGTCGTCCAGGTCGGATGCGCCTATGCTTATGCGCAGGTAGCTGACGCCAATGTTGTCTTCGTCAGTGCGAAACAACTCCCCTAGCAAAGCCGCACGAGCCGCCGGCTCCATCTGGTGCAGTAGCATGGCGCTGCCACCTGTTAAAGTATACCCGAAGCCATCCATGGTCTGATACGTCTGCGCATCATTCACCTCAATTGTCGGAAACTGGTTGGTGCTGTCGCTGAAACGAAGTGCTGTGTTTTGCTTTTCGAATAAAGCAGACTTATCTGGCGTGGTCAGCCATAACGCTGCGCTGGCAGTAGCTGCAGGACTGCTGGTCTGGGTGGTAACGCTTTCCTGGCAGCCTGACAAGTAAGTGAGCAGCATTAAGAGCAAGGATAACCTGAGCGAAAGGTATTTAACTTTATAAAGCATATTATTAACAACTGACGTTAGGCAACACCAGATTATATTTTGATTTAAGTCCCGGCGGGATATCCTATTAACAGCCTGATGGTCAGAAACCACCCATAGCTCCAACGGAGCGGCCTGTAAGCATATCCCAAACAGGCCGCTCCGCTGGAGCTAAAGAATAGTGAGGCTCTTTTTCTATCAACAGGTCGTCCCGCTGGGACTCTTGGGTGATGTCAGTACAACTTTAGAAATTAAGCCCTTCGTCTGCCTTCGGCCTGCGGACAATAAACGGATGGCAGACTCTAAGCCACTCATATTACAGACAACTCACTTTAACAGGCGAACGCCATATACTCCTCCTGCAACAGAACCTTCCTGCGCAGCGAATTTCACCTCTAAGACCCCATTTGATGACTTAACAAGTTCCTCCGGGATGGCGTAGTCCGCATCAAAGAAAGTATCTCCCATTGCACCATCTAAACTGACAGACTTCAGGAGCGAACCATTTATATAAATATCAAAATGCCGGTCTTTGTCTAGTCCAAAATACGTCACGCGCAGCTTGCGGGCTTCTTTTTTTGTATCCTTGAGGTCGTAACTGAACCAGCCGCTGGCATGGCGCCAGTGTCGGTCCTGGTGCACACCTGATTCAGTTTTCTCTCCCCGATAGTTATGGTCCGACTCCGGTTGCTGCTCTCCCGGTGCTACCTGGTCGATGGTACTGGCTTCCAGGGCCATTCTTGCTTCTTCCTCTTCGCGCAGCTTTTTCTTTCTGGCCTCCAACTCTTCGGGGCTGGATACGGGCCAGTACAGCATATAGCGTGTGTCGTGCACCTGGAAAAAAGGCACCAACTCCACATTCTTATATCTGTCAGAAGAAATAAGGCTGGAGGCCGTGAAAGTCATGGGTTTTCCTGCCACCGGTTTTAAGCCTGCTGCCAGGTTGTTACCCTCAGGCACCAGCACAGGGGCTCCTTCTATAGAATAATCCGGGCCGCTGGCAATGTGCCCCATGCGGCTGTCATCAGCTATCAGCCCTTCCAGGTCTGCTGAGTCTGTGGCGGCAGCCAGCACAATCGGGCCATGCACAAAAGAGACCCAGGGCGAATTATCAGGCAGGTACTCGGCCTTCGTTTCCATGGGCAGCGTAATGGAAACAATATCGCCTGATTTCCATTTTCGCTCCACTGTTACGTAAGAGGCCGCTGCTGATTTTATCTTTACCTCCTTGTTGTTCACACGCACCTTTAGCCCATCTTTTTCTACCCAATACGGGCGACGGATGTGCAGGGCAAACTTCTGTGGCTTCTTCAGGTTTAGTTGTATTTCGGATGCTTCCTCAAAAGGAAAGCTGGTGCGCTGTATTACCTCTACTCCCCGCTCTTTCCAGTGAAGGCTGGATGGAATGAACAGGTTTACAAAAAGGTCTCTGTCGTTATGAGCGTAAATAAGCTCTCCATACTTGCCATGGTTTTCCAGACCTGAGCCAACACAGCACCAGAAAGCCTCTTCCGGCTGCGAATACACCCGGTAATGCCTTGGCCGCATTGGCGTGAAATAGACGAAACCTCCCCGTGTAGGGTGCTGCGAAGAGAGAATGTGGTTGTAGAGGCCCCGCTCGTAATAATCGATATAGGCAGGCGAGGCACTTGACAAATACAGTTGCTTTGTTAGCTTCAGCATGTTATACGTGTTGCATGTCTCCGGTCCTTCTTTCGACTCTACCATAGAGGAAAAATCGCTGGATGGGTGAAAATGCTCCCTTACGCTGTTACCACCAATAGATACTGTTCTGTTATTGACAACTTCATCCCAGAAAAACGCGGCAGCATCTGCCCATGGCTGATCTCCCGCTACCTCAGCCACTCGCTTGTACCCGATAACTTTTGGGATTTGTGTGTTGGCGTGCAAGCCGTTTAATTGATCCTTTTCAGCCAGCAGCGGCTCAAGTATGGAACGATGGGAGAACCGGCGGGCAAGTTCCAGGTATTTCCTGTCACCGGTGATTTCTGCCACATCCGCAAATACTTCATTCATGCCACCGTGCTCACTGCGCAGCATGTCCTGTATTTGCTCGTCCGAAAGGTCAGCTGTGAGAGTTAGGCACCAATCAGAAAGCTTGATCAGCATTTCTTTTGCTTTTTCGTTTCCAGCAAACAGGTAAGCGTCCCGCAATCCAGCGTAAGTCTTGTGAATATTATACCAGGGCACCCACTTATCGTTCAGGGAAAACGTTTCAGCATCGATGTTTCCTTTCGCAATTTCCTGCCACATCGCTTCGCCACCCGGCACACCCCCAACATAGCCGTTCCCGTTCTTCTGCTGGCAGGCCTCCAACTGGTCCACCATGTAGTTGAGCCTTTGCAGGAGTTCCTCGTTACCTGTTGCAGCATACATCAGGGAAAGCGCCGTGAGGTAATGGCCGCCTATGTGGCCGTCAAGACCTGTGTTTTCCCAGTTGCCATAGGATTTTGCTTTGGTCTCTATTCCAGCCTCCCGCAGGTAAGGCGCCAGCAGCCTGTCCGGGTCCAACGCCAGGATGTAAGCCATATCTGTCTGCTGCGCCTGCTTAAAAGGACTTTCCAGCAAAGTAACAGAAGAAAGAGGAAAGCTTTTAAGCTGGCTGGTTTGACTGTAACCAACAACTGGCACCAGAAATAAAAGAATATAACTCAGAAACCGCATCTTCATCTTATTAATAATTTATGAGGTGTGTACATTATCGCCAAAGACAACCAGGCTGCCATAGAAAATGTAAACTATACACTTAAAGATACAACAAATCCCATACTTATAGAAACGGGGTTTCTCTTTCTATAAGTATGGGATTTATTATGAAGATTTTCGCCCCTGGTCACCACACAAAATAATGCATATCAACTCCCTCAGGTACTACAGCTTCTGATTTTAAATTACTTCTCAATCATTTCATACACCCGCACATAATCGACCTCCATTGACTGTGGGTATACAGCAGGATCAACGCCCTCTGCTCCGCCCCAGTTACCTCCTACTGCAATGTTCATCAGGAAGTGGAATTTCTTATCGAAAGGCCATTCTTCGAAACCTTTGCCTTCGTTAATAAATTCGAACACGGGCTGGTCGTCTATATACCCTCTGATGGCGTACGGGGTCCAGTCGACGCGGTACAGGTGAAATGCTGTGCTTGCAGTTTCAATTATTTTGCTTTTACCTTTCTGGGTATTTTTACCATGGTTATAGGCTTCGGTATGCACCGTGATGTGTACCCTGTTCTGGTCGTAGCCCACGTGCTCCATAATGTCTATCTCCCCGGACTTTGGCCAGCCGCCATAGGCCCAATCGGTTGGAAGCATCCAAAGGGCGGGCCAGGTGCCCCTGCCTGTCGGAAGTTTTGCTTTTATCTCGAACCTGCCGTACAGAAAGTCCCCTTTGTCTTTAGACACCAATCTGGCAGATGTGTATTCTTTGCCCTGCATGTTTTCTTTGCGTGCTGTGATTTTCAATGTGCCGTCTGCTACATTGGAGTTGCTCCTGCTGTCGGTATAGTACTGCAGTTCATTGTTCCCCCAGCCACTGCCGCCAATATCGTAACCCCACTTAGCAGGGTCCGGCTCCCCGGTATAGTTAAACTCATCGGCCCAGACAGGAGTGGTTTCAAAAGACCAGTTCTTATCCACCGGTACCTGGGGCTTGGGTGCCGTAATGATTGGTCCCGGAGCTTCTGATTTTGAACCGCAGGATATTGCAAGCAATGCAAAGCAGAGCAGCGCAGTCCGTTTAAATACCACTTGTCGTTTACTTTCTCTTATAGTAGCCATATGTATGGGTTGGATTTACCTGGCAACAGGCTTTCTGAGCAGTATCGTTCATGAAGCCTTGCGCTATATTCCAATTGTTCTCTAGTAAAACAGGCCAGAACCCTGCGAAAGATTCTGGCCTGTTTCTGATTTAGGACATTTTCCTTCTACTCTGATATCATCAATAAAGAAGATGCCCGGAATGAAGTTTCCTTCTCCACCGACAGAACTAATTTGAACAGGGTTCAAATCAGTTCTGTCGGCGTAAGGGCTGAAGTCAAACTCCAGTTCTACCCATGAGTCAGGCGCTGTTATAAATGTGCATAAAGGATGCAGCCGCCCAAGATTCACATTAACCTCTACAGCAAATGCAGTCCCTGCTCCCTCACCCTTTCAACACGTAATCAGCTAATGGCTTATGTAATGCTGTCCGCAACACCACCGGCCCTACCAGGCCAGACTCCAGTAAGGGAGAGTCTTTGTTGTAGTGTTTCCAGGTAGTAAAGGCGACTCTGCCGTTGTCAGGCTTTGGCTTGCCTTCTTTATACCATTCCGGCAACTGCTTTATGGCGCCACCACTCAGGCTGGCAAAGCCACTGCCGCCGGCACCTGGTGTATAATCGTTTACATCAGGCAACTGCTCATCACCTATCAGGCGGTTAGGCCATAGGTTTGTCACCCTGATTTCAAGACTGTTTGATCCCGCTTTCACAGTATCTGACACGTCTACGCGATAAGGCCGCTTCCATAGAACGCCCAAATCTTTTCCGTTCATCAGTACCTGTGCCATTACTTCCACCTGCCCCAGGTCCAGGAACAAACGCTGGTCCCTGGTCTTTACGGCTGAGATATTGTTTGCCTGCACATCAAAGGTTTTGTGGTAGGCAGCAGTGCCGGAGAAGTATTTTACGCCATCCTGAGAGTGTTGGTGCAGCGACATAAGCTGGGGTAAGGTAACACTTGCGGGCGCCCCCAGGTCTGGCGGAAAGTTTACCATCCATGGTCCTGATAGTTGCTGCTGCTTACCAAGTCCTGAGACCTGCAAATTAATACTGCGTCCGGCGCTGTCATGCAGCGTATAGCGGCCATCCTGCCAGAAGAGCAGCCCTGGTTTTCCGCTGCCGAACATTTCTACTGAAGGCATTTCCTGCCGTACCGGCACGTTTTGTATAGCCAACTGCTGAATATGCTCCTCACTTACGGCCTCACTCAGGAGTTCTGGCTCCGTCATATCTCCATTATAATAGGAGGCTCCCTCCTCCAGGAAAGCCTGCCCCAATCCCGGATGCACCATGTCGCCGCTTCCTTTTCCCTTCTCCACCAGCTTCCCGTTCACATAAACCGAGGGTACATTGTCCTGATAAACCAGTGCCACGTGGCTCCACCCTGAGATAGAGACAGGCGCAGCAAGCGCCAGCGTTGGCTTCCCCGCTCCGTGCTCCCACACCGCCACGCCGTTGCGGCCTACCGCGAGTCCAGCCGTAGCGTGCCCCGGCCCGTACTGCGTCTCGCCCGAAGGAGGATAAATGGAGTAGTAGTCTGTCCAGGGATCTTTGATATTGTCCATAAAATTTTGAGTACTGAGCATCACGTTGAACTCTGGCTTGGCCCAGAAGCTGATCGTGAAGTTGCCCGATACATCCTTATAAAGCTTCCGTGGCTCCTTCGGAAAAGGCTTGGTGCTGAGCAAGGGGGTATTGCCCTTTAGCACCGCCTGCACATGCCGCGCCGGGGCTGGTGTGCGAAACACAACGAATACCGAACCGGAAGGCTCTAACTGCACCGGCACGCACACCTGCTCACCTATCTGCTCATAAATACTTACTGGTGTCATCATGCCTGTATCGGCATCCCACAATTCAGGCTGCATGCCTTTCACGCGGAAAGTACACACCAGATTCTCCTGCTTCCTTCTCTGGTTAGCCAGGAAATAAATATCTGTACCATCGATATGGCGGTGAATATAGGTGATGGGGGCATCGCCTGAGCGGGA
This sequence comes from Pontibacter diazotrophicus, assembly GCF_003367245.1. Taxonomy (GTDB): domain Bacteria; phylum Bacteroidota; class Bacteroidia; order Cytophagales; family Hymenobacteraceae; genus Pontibacter; species Pontibacter diazotrophicus. The sequence goes on from NZ_QRGR01000030.1 coordinate 32,830, forward strand.
GGATACCTGGAAATCAGGTTTTAGCGCCAGCGCATCCAGTATTGTCTGCAGTGGCTGGCCCCAATATACGCGGCCCCGGCCTACAGTATGCTTAATGGTGGTACCGCTGCCATTGCCCCATAAATTTGCTGTAATGCTATCAAATTCAGACCGATTATCTGGATAGCCCTGCAGCCCCAGCGTGTACTCTGGCTTTGGGCCAATAAGTATCATTCCTTGGTTCACTAGTTCCTGCAACTTCCGCAGGAGCGCTACTGTGATACCTTTCGGCTCCTGGAGCACCAATGCTCTGTAACTCATGCCGTCCGGCAACGTGATATGGCCGTTTTCCACCTTCACGCGCTTCATGATTACCTCGGCATTTATCAGGTCATAATCGTAACCTTCCGGCGGCGGCGGGTTCAGTTCACTCCTATCCACTACCGTGTACCCGCCGGGGCTCTCGCTGGTGAAGTAGGCCAGGTCTGCCACAAACAGCCCCTGCTGCAGTAGACTCTGGCAACGGGTCAGGTAACTTATCCACGACTTGCCTGGCTCCCACCAGGTATTGGTGCGATCAAAGTGAATGCCCCAGGGGCCCATGGTCATACCGGGTTTGGCAGTAGGGTGCGGCTGATGCGCGAAGCGGTGAAAGACAATCCGGTTCAGACCCTCCGTAAATTTTTTATCGCCTAAAGCCTTCATAGCGAAAGGATATTCCTGCCATCTGGCAGACTCAGGTTCGCCTGTGAAGGACTCTGCCGCTATCACCTGCTGCCCGTTTACGTGCGCAATGGAGGCAGACAGTTTCATGGTCCTGCGCATGGTCCAGTTATTCTGAAATATTGTGGAGAGACTGTTCCAGAACTCACCCAGATTTATATCCATCCTTGCTCCAATCTGCATTTCCTCCATTGGTCCCCTGTCATAAGGCTGCGAATAGGAGATAATGCCGTGCTGGTGGCACAGGTCAGTAAATTTACCATAGTAGTTATCGGCCATCAGGTCTGCCTGCGAGCGGCGCAGGTCCCAGAGGAAACGGTTTGTTTCTTCCACGCTACCAACCACGCGGCCTGTCATAGCAGGCAGGTACTTCAGCAGGTCGTAGCCCATCCGTTTCCTGAATTCCTGTTCAAATCCGGGAGTCCAGTTCTGCATGCCCACCTCGTAACTATCAATCAGCAGGCCCACTTTACCTTTTGTTGCCAGCGGGTGCAGCGAGGGCAACAGTTCTTCCATCATCTTATTGAAATGAAACTCAATGGCCTCTGCACTATACTTATCACACTCCAGCCCTACACCGGCATCGGGAGCAGAGCGGTTCAGGGTGCCCATGGAGGTAAAGCCAATGCGCAGGATCGTCCAGTTTCCTGCAGGCGCTTTCCACTTCAGCTGCCCGTTTTTGTCCATGTATTTCGTAATATCCATCACGCGGTTCAGGTCAATGAAGGATGAAGCTGTCATTTCCTTTCTGCCGTCAGGTGTGTCAGTAACGCCGTCGCCGGTGAACCTGTAGTTCGCTTTCTTCATCCAGTCCTCCAGGCGGGGAGCGCCGGAGAATCGCACCTGCGCATACTGCCTTGCCTTAGGTGATATCAGCCGGAAGTATTTGGCGCTGGTGGCAGGAAATTCGGCGAACATCAGGGCCTCTTCTTCAGATCGCCCCATTTCAGCAGCTGAAGTAATAGGCGATACCTGCCGGAACCGTACTCCATCGTTGGAAGCTTCCAGTATAAGATCTCCTTCCTGACCACCGCCCCAGCCCCCTGAGCTTATGGGTGAACCAACAAGCGTTAGAGAACGCGCCTCATATGATTCCCTGAACTCAAATTGGAGATAGGCAGGCTGGCCATCTGCCCCCGGCTGAACAGCCACTCCCTCCGAGCCCTTCCCCGTCAGCTGTTTTAGCGTAACTGGGCCGCTGCTGGAGGTAACGCTTTTCAACAGTTCTTGCTGAGGTGCCTCTCCCTGCAGCGAGGGGTAGGCCACTACAGCCACATCGCGGTAGTAGCCCAGGTTGGTAAACGGTTGGGGCAATGTTCTTTTAATTCTTCTGCCGCCCCTGACACTGTCCTCGCTCCAGGTAAACTGCTGCATCGAAAGCTCGGGTGTTATCCAGGGACCTCCACTCGACGACCAGCCCGGGCAGTTGTGCATGGTGAACTCCAGGCCAAGCCTGTCGGCTTCCCGGATAGCATGCTTTTTAAGTTCAAGCCACTCCGGGCTCAGGTATTTAACAGGACCTTCCACGATGCCGGTGCCTGCATCAAAATTCTGAAACCCGCCCACACCAATGCGCTCCATGGCTTCCAGATCCAGGGTGATGCCTTCTTTCGTTACATTCCCGTTCATCCAGTGCCACCAGGTATGGGGGCGGGCCGATGCTGCTGGCCTTATAAAACTCTCTTCTAAACCTGACTGCGGATTCTGCCGCAAGGTCTGGAATATACCTGCCGGGGTGATAAGGGTCAGTAGCCCGGCGGCACTGGTGTTTTTCAGGAATGTTCTTCTTTTCATGTGTTCTGATGATGGGTGTGCAGGTGTTAGCCTCAAACGCTCATGTGTTCACCTGCGGTTAATAGCGATAAGCCTTGAGTTTCGATCTTTCAGGATGCTTACAAGCGATTCTAAATATAGGAGTAAGATGTGGTGCAGCTATGCTGTACTGTCCTGTGAATTTCAGGATACCTGGAGATTTATAACCAAGACAGTCCAGAACCGGCCTCATATCCAGGGCTACTACTTCACCATCTGCTTATAAAGGAAATCCAGCGCTGCTCTGTCCGGCAAAGGTTTAGCTTCGGCCTTCTCACTCAGAACCATTACCTGCTTCTGCCCTGTGGTATAGGCAGGCCACTGGGGGAGACCTTTGCCATTGGGATTGCCGGTAGCAGCAAAATTCACCCAGTAAGCAGACATCATCTTCGCAAGGGCATGATCTACCTGCTCCCAAGGGCGATTTACAAATTTAAGGTTGTCATAAGCGTAAGGTACCTCTCCGGTATGGAAGGCACCGTATTTCACGTACTCTCCTGTTGCCGGAACCTTACGTGCAAAACGGTAAACATATACCGGAAACTTCCCCTGCTCACTTTGCACATTGGCCCAAGTATAATTCTGAATGCCAAAAACCATGTCTCTGGATATCTCCAACTGCGATGCTGCCGCTTCCGCATCTGTGGCACCCGGGTAGTACTGCAGAAATGTATTCACCTCAGAACCATATTGCGCTTCTGCCTCTTTCTGGAAATCTACTGCATTTTTGATGGGCCCGAACAGCAGTCCTTCATCTTCGTTCCAACCCGTCAGCAGGGCTACGTTGTTCTGCTGACCGGCAGCAAAAATTTCCGGAATGGCAGCAGGCAATACATATCCGTCTATAATAGGGCGTGTTCCCTGTGCTTTCTTTGATAACGCTGCTGCCGGTATGTCTCTTAACGCAGCAAGTGAGGGGGCATTCAAGGCCTGCGCTACTTTTACCCCCTCTTCTTCTGCCTGCTGTAAGGTTGCACTTCCCCTCGAAAAGTTGGCTCCGCTTTGGGCAATTGCTTTTATGAAGAGCCCTGTTGCCAGTGGCGAAGCTACCAGCGCATTCACACTCATAGAGCCTGCTGATTGTCCGGCAATGGTGACATTGGCCGGATCACCGCCAAAAGCAGCGATGCTTTGCTGTACCCATTGCAAGGCAGCTATCTGGTCCATGAGGCCATAATTTCCTGAAGCACCCTTTCCCGATTCCCTCGTAAGTTCAGGATGGGCAAAGAAGCCAAAGGGCCCCACCCTGTAATTGATGCTCACGAACACAATCCCTTTTTGAGCCATGGCTTCCCCATCGTAAATGGGCACCGCGCTACCGCCGCTGTTAAATCCGCCGCCGTAGATCCAGACCAGCACCGGCCGCTTCTCTTTAACTGATTTGGCACCCGTCCATACGTTCAGGTAAAGGCAGTCTTCGCTGATAGGTTCTTTGGGAATCAGGAACTCTTCTGACCACATGCTGAAAGGCGCTGGCTCCGCCTGCATCGGGCTGGGGCCAAATGCATCGGCCTTGCGTACGCCAGCCCAAGGTTTTACCGGTTGAGGAGCTTTCCAGCGCAGGTCGCCTACCGGTGGTGCCGCAAAGGGAATGCCCTTGAAACTGACAACATCGCCGGACTGATTTATGACCCCGCTCACCCTGCCTGCCTGTGTTTTTATGACCTCGGGCACCGGCATAAAAGAAGTAAAAGCGGCTAGGGCGAAGGCACATACAGCTAATACGATGGGTATTATGTGAAGGCTCCTTTGCATCAGAATCTATTTTGCAGTGGCTACCTGTATCAACTCCTTGTCGTGGTGGTTTTTTACCACACTGGCATTATCGAACAGCATAGTAGCACCATTTTCGGCAGAGTACTCAGGCCATTTCGGCAGACCTTTATGGTTAGGGTTCCCGGACTTTGCAAAGCTTATCCAGGCCTGGCTCATTTTGTCAGCCAGCACGTGCGCCTCTTTTCCGCCACCGGTCATTTCTTCGCAACGGCTGATGTTATCAAACACAAAGGGCAACTCCATGCAGTGCATGGAGCTATAGGTGCCATCCAGCACAGGAGACTGCCATGTAAACAGGTACATATAAACCGGGGCGGCACCATGCTTTGCTTTCTGACTGGCCTGCTCTATGGCTAAAGAGCGGAAGTTGAAATCGAAGAGGACATAATCAGCCGGTTTGGCTGTTTCAGGATATGCTTTTTTTACAGCCGCCATATAAGCCTCTGTTTTATCGCCGTATGTTTTCTGCAGACTTGCTTTTGCAGCTTCCATGGTTAACCCATGGTTGCCCGGATTGAAAGGAGCAAACTCAGATTTAGTGGTGCCTACCAGCAAAGGAATGTCTTTTGAAAGCGCAATAGCGGCCGGTTCAGTTGGTTGGTAGGGCAAGAATTCACCATCCAGCACAGGGCCCCAACCTATATTCACGACAGGCTTTCCTTCTGCCTTCAAGTCGTTCTGAACTTTGGCGATGGCTTTTTTGCTGGCAGCGCTCAACTGATCATACGGCAACTTCTGCAGGGAATCGACTTGGTTTGGCTGTAGTTTTAGTTCTTCCAGCAGCGCGGCACTCACGCGTTTGGCCAGGGCAGCATCTGTGAATTCTGTGATGTAGCTGCCGCTTTGCACAATGGCTTTATGAAATAAGCCTTTCGCAGATGGGGCATTCATCAGGGAGGTGACTTTACCGCCTCCTCCGGACTGGCCGAAGATGGTGACGTTATCGGGGTCGCCGCCAAACTGGTCAATGTTTTGCTTCACCCACTGCAGTGCCATGGTCAGATCAGTTAAACCGGCATTGGCCGATCCTTTGTACTTGTCTCCATAGGCTGACAAATCCATAAAGCCCAGCACATTTAAACGGTGATTTACCGTTACCACCACCACATCTCCTTTCGTTGCCAGGCTCCTGCCGTCGTATGAAGGGAGTTCTACAGATGAACCGGCGGTGAAACCACCTCCATGCAGCCATACCATAACGGGGCGCTTTTTTCCATCATTTATTTGGGGTGTCCATACATTCAGGCTCTGGCAATGCTCATTGGTGTAGCCCCAATTATGTTGAAAAGGGAATTCAAATACATCATTAACAGTAGTAGTGGGATCAGTAGGGCAAACAGGACCGTAGGACATGGAACTGCGGACACCTTCCCAGGATGCTGGCTTTTGGGCAGCCTGAAACCGTTCTGCCCTGGCATACGGAATACCTTTATAAGTAAAAATGCCATTATGTATGTAGCCGCGTACTTTCCCATATCCTGTATTTACAATGGCCTGGTCGGCACTGGCTATGATGGGTGTAACGGCATCAGCTTTCTTTTGCCCCATTACCGCCGTTGGTCCCATTAAAAGTAGGAATGAGAAGATTAATAGCTTATTTTTCATTTGATGTTTCTTTAAGAGGAATTGTTTTATACCTGATCCTGACTTAATAATAACCATCTTTTCCATTATGTCAAAATAACACATTGAAAAACGGGCATTTATTTCCCCCACATGCATAGCCTGATCATCACAAATCTTAGTTTATCCTGCGGCGATTGGCGAGGCTTGTACTATCGTCGTTAACTAGAAGCTTTTTGAAGCTATCGGAAAAGTGTTCTGTTTCAATAGCACCCAACCTGAGCAAATTAAGGCACGGCAACACCGTTATCCTTCAATACATCATGCAAGAATAACACATGGTAGGGCAGCGCATTTCCCCAATACTCCCAGGTATGCGCGCCGGGTCTTTCTATATAAACGTGAGGCGTTTCATTGGCCAGTAAAAGGCGGTGCAACTCCCGGTTTGTTTCTATCAGGAAATCATCCACGCCACAGTCAATCATCAGCCTCACATCATTTGCTTTTATCTGGTCTGTCAGGCCTACTGCCGTGTAAGCCGGGTATGGATGAGGCTGATCCTGTGGAGGCCCTAATAACCGTGCAAAATTCTGAGCACGAAGTTCTGCAAACTCAGCGGGCACTTTCCAGGTTGCCGTGTTGATGTCCATTACCCCACTCATGCTTCCTGCCGCACAGAAAACATCCGGGTGTTTGGTCGTGATATAAACAGCACCGTGCCCGCCCATAGAGAGGCCGGCTATCACCCTGCCATTACGGTCCCGAACCGTCCGGTAAGTTCCATCTATTTTTTCTATCAGTTCTTTTGAAATAAAGGTTTCGTATTGGCTGCTTTTATCTGTAGGGCTGTCGAAGTAGTAACTGGTAGGTCCCGCATCCGGGGTAACAATGAGGATCTTGTATTCATCGGCCAGGCGGTGGAGCAGTGCTTTGTCCGGTGTTTTGCTTAGCCAGTCGCGGTAACTGCCGGTGCCACCGTGCAGCAGGTAAAGCACCGGGTACCTATTCTTTGACTTTTTATATCCGGCAGGAACCACTACGGCAGCTTTAATTTTCTTCTGCATCGAAGAACTGGTGATTTCCAGCGTATCTACTTGGGCAGCAAAAGAAGTTTCAGAGGAACCTGTCCAGCAGAGACTAATGCAGAACAGTATGAGCCATGTTCTGGGTATGGTAAAGGGCATGGTACGGAATTAATTTAAATCGATGTCACTGTGCATGTCAGCTGTGATTCAGCAGGAGAATTATCTTCACAGAAAGCCTGTTCGGTTTTCTGAAATACATGCTGTTGCTGCTTCCCTGTATTTGAGGTAAAGCGTTATTGCTTATTTCCCTGATAAACCTCCTGCAGTTGCTGCGTCAGGAACTTATGGGCATTTGGTATTTCTTCTTCAGGGTTATTCACACGCCCCTCAATAAACATGGGGCCACTGTACCCGATGGATTTTAAAGCCTGGAAGTAAGGTCTGAAGTCTTCGCCTACCACGCCGGGCAGCGTTCGGTTTTCCTCTTCCGCAATCTCCACATACACAATCACATTGCCCGCATCGATGATATGCTGCGGTGGCTCATTTTCTTTCATCATGTGGTAAATGTCGGCATTCAGCCTGAAGTTAGGATGATTGGCTCCTTTTACCACGCCGGCTGCTTCCTCGAGCGTGGTCAGGAAGTTGGTTTCTGTGCTGTTCAGGTTTTCCAAAGCGACTGTGATACCGTGTTTCTGAGCAGCCTGCCCTATCTTGCGGGCTAGCTGGGTAAAGTCTTTTGTTGCTTTTTGGTAGTCATAGTTCTCCGGCAGCTTTCGTGCGCCTCCGCTCCCTAAAACAATCACGGGCACTCCTGCCTTTTTTGCTCTTTGGAACACCTGATCTGCATAGGCCAACACCTTTTTCTCATCCACCTCAGGCCCTGCTATTTTCAGGTCAGAGGGGAAAAAGACATTACATACGTACACTTTTGTTTTTGCATCTTTTATTCGCTGCACATTCGTCTGGAATTCAGCTTCTGTTAAGGCAGGTCCCAGCATTCTTCCTACAGACTCACCCTGCATTTCGAAACCGGATGCATACAGCAGGCTATCCTTGTCAAGGGAGGCCATCATGCCCAGCTTTGGAATTTCCTGCGCTTCAGCGCGGAATCCCTGCAAGGCGCAAAAGGATAGCAATAACACATAAAATAAAGCTCTCATATAGTCAATTTTTAATAGTATGACCCGATTTAGAAATGCCACAGTATGAACTGTAACTAAAGCTATACATTTTTTAGGATAATCTTATACTAAATCTGCTTTACCTGAAAGATGATACAAGTTCCTATAATATATCGAGTCTTAACTTTTTTGTACCTTTCCGTCTGGATTATCTGACTATGAAGATTAGAATGAGCGAGAACTCCCTCAGGTTGCGGCTCATGCAGCAGGAGGTGGAGCAGTTTAACAGGGAAGGTAAGGTGATGACCGCAACGCATTTGGGTCCGTCGCTGACGCAAATTCTTCGCTACTCCCTGATAAAAGACGAGGGAGCCGAAGTAGTGACAGCCACTTTTATCTCCAACAACATTGAGGTGTTTGTCCCGGCAAAATTAGGAGAAGAGTGGGCACAGACAAATCGGGTTGGCCTGGATGTACAGATGCCGTTTGGAGAAGGAAGGCACCTGTACATCCTGATAGAGAAAGACTTCAAGTGCCTGCAGGAGAGACCACATGAAGATGAATCGGATGCCTTTCCAAATCCACTGGACATGAAATGCTGAGCCAGCAGGAGCCTGACAGGATATCCTGTATCTGTAGCTTTGCGTAGTACCGCAGCGGAGAACAGCATTAAACCCATTTCCCTAAATGAGAAGCTGTGGGGCTTGACAGGATTGGCTGCCAGCAAAAATTTCAACGCTAGCTTTCCACATGGAACAAATCATAGTTGCACAAGCTTTATAAGCATTCGCTACCGATTCTGTAAATATGGTTATACTTGCACATGTTTGATTTCCGTCTGAAAGTCTTTTACACTGTGGCCAGGAGGCTCAATTTCACTAAAGCTGCTGAAGAACTGCTCATATCCCAGCCTGCCGTAACAAAGCACATCAAGGAGTTGGAAAGTCAGTTTAACCTGGCACTCTTTGACAGAAGAGGAAACAAAGTGCTGCTATCACCTGCCGGAGAGATTCTGTTAAAACATACAGAAGCCATGCAGGAAATTTACCGACAGGTGGAGTTTGATTTAAACCAACTGAACCACACATTAAAGGGTGTGCTGCACGTGGGGTCCAGCACATCCATCACCCAATATATATTACCCCCCTTGCTGGCCCGCTTTCATAGCATACACCAGGAAGTGAAAGTGGAACTGCTCAGTGGCAATACCGAGCAGATTGAACAGGCACTGCTGGATAAAAAGATCGAAGTGGGCGTTGTGGAGGGAAAATCCAAGCGCAGGGAAATCCATTACACCCCCTTTCTGAAAGATGAAATTGTGCTGGTGTGCAGCAGCAAAAACCCGCTGTCAAAAAAGGAAGAAGTAAGGCCGGAGGAGCTCCGAAAAATCCCTCTTTTACTCAGAGAACCAGGCTCCGGCACGTTGGAAGTAATTGCGGATGCCCTGAAGCAAGAAGGGATTCGCCTTGCTGATTTGGATATTGAAATGCAGTTGGGGAGCACAGAAGCAATCAAGTCTTACCTGCAGCACTCTGATTGCGCCGCTTTCTTATCCATACACGCTATCCTGAAAGAACTGGAAAGCGGAACACTCAAAGTAATTGAGATCAAAAAGCTGCCGATCCACCGTCATTTTTACTTCATCACACCCCAGGGCCCGGAAAGTGGTCTGGCTTCTCTTTTGATCCGTTTTCTGGTCCGAAACCATAATGTTTAATTATTGGCAGAAGCAGCTGCATAGTTCATTTGTAATGCCAAATCTCCCAACCATACAGATGTAGAAATAGAGAAGGCTTGTTCTCTCATGCTGCTCTAGCAAGCGTCTGGATGGTGTTTTGCTTTCTTTCTACCACCCTCCTGCTGTTCACGCTGCCATAACAACTTACAATTCCCTTATCAGTTAATCTTCCCTTCTTCTCGCACTACTATAACCTTAAGTTATCCTAAATCATTTTTTACAATTGGCCTTTCCTGCTATTCTGCCGTACTTTTGGGTATGTACATAGAAAACAGAAGTCGATAGATATAGCTTTTTTGTATGTACAAAATGAAAAACCTATAAGAAGGTCTTTGAAGTATAAGTAGAAAACGGATACAAATTCAATCTATAAATTAATAACACTATGAGTTTAAGAATCGGAGATGACGCACCAAACTTTACAGCCCAAACTACAGAAGGCGAAATAGATTACCACCAATGGCTGGGAGACAGCTGGGGAATACTTTATTCGCACCCTGCGGATTTTACACCGGTTTGCACAACAGAGCTTGGCCGCACAGCGCAGTTAAAAGATGAGTTCGCCAAAAGAGACACGAAGGTGATTGCTGTTAGTGTGGATGAACTGGATTCGCATCATGAATGGGTAAAAGACATCAACGAAACACAGAACACGAATGTTGAATTTCCCATCATCGCCGATGTAGATAAAAATGTGGCCACTTTATATAACATGATCCACCCGAACGCCTCTACCAGCGCGACCGTGCGATCAGTTTACTTTATTGGCCCTGATAAAAAAATAAAAGCGAATATTACCTATCCGGCTTCTACAGGAAGAAACTTCCAGGAGATACTAAGAGTAATTGACTCGCTTCAACTGACAGCCAACTACAGCGTAGCCACTCCGGCAGATTGGAAAGAAGGCCAGGATGTGATCATTTCGCCTTCCATCAAACAGGAAGACGTGGAAGCCAAATTTCCAAAAGGACACAAAGTAGTAAAACCATACCTGCGGTATACACCACAACCAAACAAATAAGCTTTGATGGATTTAATGAAGGGATTGGCAAGAGGGCCGTTTTCTGATAAGCAGGCAGCACAACTAAATGAAGCACTGTCCGGATTAGATTCCGGGCAGCTTCAGTGGTTGTGCGGCTATATTACAGGTGTGTCTCAATCAACGCCTGCAGGGGCTGATAATACAGCTGTGCCTGCTGTTGCAGCAGTAGCAGCAGAGACACCTAAATTACAGATTTTGTATGGCAGCCACACCGGGAACAGCGAAGCGTTGGCAAATAACCTGGCACAGCGGGCGAAAGCACAAGGCGTAGAAGCGGAGGTTTCGGATATGGCTACCTTTAAAACCAGGGATTTAAAGAAGATCACCAATCTGGCGGTGCTGGTAAGCACGCATGGTATAGGCGAGCCTCCTGTACAAGCCGAGGATTTCTATAATTTCCTTCACAGCAAAAAAGCGCCGGATCTTTCCCATGTTAAATTCTCTGTGCTTGCCCTTGGCGACAGCAGTTACGTGGACTTCTGCCAGACAGGAAAGGCCTTTGATGCAGCGCTTGAAAAACTGGGTGCACAGCGCATCAGCCCACGGGTAGACTGTGATGTTGATTTTGAGGATTTGGCTGAGGCATGGCAGAATTCTTTTCTCCAGCAAATAGCGCAGACCTCAGGTGCAAATCCTGCGGCGGAAGCAAAAAGCAATGAGGCGGCTCCGGCAGCACAAACCCAATACTCCAGGAAGAATCCTTTTGAGGCAACTATACTCGAAAAGATTAACCTGAACGGAAAAGGATCATCCAAGGAAACCATACACCTGGAGCTGAGCCTGGAAGGTTCCGGCTTGCAGTATGAGCCCGGTGACGCCCTCGGTGTGTATGGCACCAATTCACCCTCTTTGATAGAAGGTGTGCTGCAAACTACTAATCTTTCGGGTGATGAAGTGGTGCAGGGCCATAACGGCGAGAAAACACTGGCCGAAGCACTGACTTACGACTATGAGCTCAGCCCGCTTTCCAGTGTCACCTTAGCCAAATATGCGGAGCTAACAGGAAGCACCAGGTTAAAGGGCATCCTGGCAGACAATGAGAAGGTGCTGGAGTACCTGCATGGGCGGGATATACTGGATTTACTGAAGGAGGTGCCGTACAAACTGAAGGCAAACGACCTGCTGTCGGTGTTGCGGAAAAACATGCCACGGATGTATTCCATTGCCTCAGCTCAGGCTGCGGTAGAAGATGAAGTACACCTGCTCGTGTCTGTTGTCCGGTACCAGGCGTATGGCCGTAACAAAGAAGGGCTTTGTTCTGCTACACTGGCCGATCGGTTTAAGGTAGATGATAAAGTAAAGGTTTTTGTAGATAAGAACACCCGCTTTAAACTTCCAAAAGATGCTGACACCCCTGTTATTATGGTGGGCCCAGGCACGGGAGTAGCTCCTTTCAGAGCCTTTATGCAGCACCGTGAGGTAGAGGAGCACACAGGCAAGTCCTGGCTTTTCTTCGGCGACCGCAATTTCACGACTGATTTTCTTTACCAGACAGAGTGGCAGCAGTACCTGAAAGAAGGCGTCCTGACAAAAGCGGATGTGGCTTTCTCCAGAGACCAGGAGCAGAAGCACTATGTGCAGCACAGAATGCTGGAAAACGGAAAAGAACTGTATAACTGGCTGGAAGACGGAGCGCATTTTTATGTATGCGGGGAGGCAAAGCGAATGGCGAAAGATGTGCACAACACACTAAAGGAAATCATAGAACAGCACGGAGGTGTTACGCATGAAAAAGCGGAAGAGTATATCAAGCACCTTCAGATAGCAAACCGTTACCAGACGGATATCTATTAACAGTAGCTGTTCAGGTAAATTCACACGCTACAAGCCATCATCACAAGAGGGTCTACTAAACTCAAGTTGCGATTATTCTTTTGTAGCTGAAATGAACCCACCCCTACCCCTCCGAGGAGGGGAATCTTTCTTCTAGACCGAAATTCCCCTCTTGGGAGGGGTAGGGGTGGGTCTTCAACGGTAGCGAAACAGTGAAAGGAGTATACCGCAACCTGAATCAAAAACAAACAACATGGAAGAGCAATTAGAGAAGCAGAAATTATCTGCTGATGAATATATAAAAGAGAAAAGTGATTTCCTGCGGGGAACCATCAAGGAGAGTTTGAGCAACCCGCTGACGGGGGCGCTGGATCCTGATGATGTAAAGCTGATCAAGTACCACGGTTCTTACCAGCAGTATGACCGGGACCTGGACAGTGAGCGAAAAAAGCAGAAGTTGGAGCCTTTATACCAATTCATGGTGAGAGTGAGAGTGCCGGGAGGCATCACCACACCGGAGCAGTGGGTGGCGCTGGATGCACTTTCTGATAAGTATGGTAATGGCACCATGAAGCTGACCACTAGGCAGTCTTTCCAGTTTCATGGTATACTAAAGCGTGACCTGAAGCCAGGCATCAAGGCGATAAACGACACCTTGCTGAGCACCATCGCTACCTGCGGGGACGTCAACAGGAATGTGATGTGCAATCCTAATCCGTACCAGTCGCAGATACAAGAAGAGGTATATGGTATTGCGGCACACATAAGCGAATACTTTACGCCTAAAACGACAGCCTACCACGAAATATGGCTGGACCAGGAAAAGATAAGCGGCACCCCGGACAGAGAGCCTTTATACGGCGAAACATATCTGCCCCGTAAATTTAAAACTGCGATAACCGTTCCCCCAAGAAACGACATCGATGTTTTTGCCAATGATTTAGGCCTTATCGCGATCGAAGAGAACAACGAACTGCTGGGATTCAATGTCTGCGTGGGTGGTGGCCTGGGCAGTACGTTTGGAGACCAGACCACTTATGCACGCCTGGCGGATGTGATAGGCTTTGTGCCGAAAGAGAAGGTAATAGAGGTGGCAGAAACTGTTATCGCTATCCAGCGGGACTACGGCAACCGCGCCAACAGGAGAAACTCCAGGCTAAAGTACACCATCGATAAGAGAGGTTTGGAATGGTTTGCAGAGGAGCTGAATACCCGCTTAGGCTGGGAGTTAGAGAGCCCGAGGTCTTACCATTTCGATACAAACGGAGACAAGTACGGCTGGCTGAAAGGCACCAACGGCAAGTGGTTTTATACCCTGTTCGTGGAAAACGGAAGGGTGAAAGATGAGAAAGGCTACGAACTTAAGAAAGCATTAAGAGAAGTGGCTCTTATCCTGAATGGAGACATGCGCCTCACCGGAAATCAAAACCTGATTATCGGAAATGTAGAAGAAAAGGACAAGGACGCGATTGAGGTTATTCTGGCGCAACATGGCGTATTGAATAATCCGAAGTTAACGGGCCTCCGGTTAAGTTCTATGGCCTGCGTGGCATTGAACACCTGTAGCCTCGCCTTTGCAGAATCAGAGCGTTATTTGCCTTCCCTCATCGATAAACTGGATGTCCTGCTAACAAAAAACGGTCTGGAAACAGATGAAATCACTATCCGGATGACAGGCTGTCCGAATGGCTGTGGCCGGTCGCCTATAGGTGAAATTGGACTTGTAGGCCGTGCCATCGGCAGGTATAACCTTTACCTGGGCGCCAGCCATAACGGAGACAGGCTGAATACCTTATACAAAGAAATGCTTTCCGAAGAGGCCATTATAGAAGCCCTTGACCCAATCTTTTCGGCCTATGCGCAGGAAAGGGAAAAGGGGGAGCATTTTGGTGACTTTGTTGTGAGAAAAGGAGTAGTGGAAGTGACTGACCGGCCCGTAAGAGTATTGAGCTTAAGCGAAAAAGAGTAAAGGGCTGTGCTTTATAGATTTTAAGGAGTAGCAAGTATAGCAGACGGTTAGGCTATTCTCCATCTTGATAGCGCAGATTTTTAGTTCTTGTTTATAATCGAAGGGGCTGTCCAGCATATATGGACAGCCCCTTCAAATTTAAGCAGCACGGAGGAAGAGGCTATGGTTCTACCTCATGCACGTTAGTAATAAAGTACTTCCCTGAGTTGATTCCTTCCACCAGGTCTTGAACAGTTTTTGACTGAAACACCTTCAGCAGGTGATCACGCTACTGGTATCAGATGCATTGCCTGTTGCTTTTTTAGAGGCTTGCCTTCCCCGGCTGCAGGTTCCTTTTCAGTCTTCAACTGACTCATAAAAAGCAGGCCTAAACCGATGGGCATCGGGATACTGAAGAAGAACATCAGCAGATTGAAGGAAGGTATAAAAGGCAGCCCCAACCACAGGAGCGTACCATGCAGGAACATCAGCAGCTCTGTGCTGAAGAAGCCAAGCAGCAGCAATATCAAGCCAGATTTTCCGTATTTGCCCAGGCGATAAAGCCCTAGTTGTAGCATGGCCCCAAACAGGAAAAGCGATACAAAGCCGATGAGCGACAGGTGCAGGTACCCGATGATGAAATAGCGCACGCGGTACGCCAGGTTCGCCATAGCAGGCAAGGCAGAAGCGGCCTGCAACGCCAGCTTCACCACGAAAAAGAACATGGCCAGCCCCATCAGCAACTGTACCCAGGGCTTCAGCACGGCTATTACCTGCTGGCGCACCTCCCAGAGCAGCTTCAGTAACAGGTACAGCGCCATGAGCTGCATCAGTCCAGCTGCCCCTCCTATCCAGTACACCACAGTTGCAGGCTTCGCCCAAAGCACGGATAGCGCAACGGCAGGCACGCAGGCCACGGCTAAAAGCCAGAAAGCGTTTATAGCTAGTTTTTTTGAGTAAGCGATGTGATGATGCTCCAGGAACCAGAACAGCATACCCAGCACGGCAAACGTAAACCAGCCATTGTACTGGAAATGCAGGTAAAAGTAGATGGCTGAGTAGTATAAAGTGCCGCCAGAATTGCCCGTCGCCAGAATGGGGCCCATTGCCCAGGGACCTATGGAAGAGAACACCAGGAACAGCAAACTGGCGCCAAGGTATTGCAAGGCTGTACTATACTTCTGCTGTAATGCACCATCGCGCTTTGCCTGTTTCCAGAAGGTATAGGCAAACCAGTAGCTCAGCAGAATGTGCATGGTGGAGAAGATGATGGAAAGCAGCGCATATCCCTGTACCGGAAAACCCAGCATCATGCCCACTACTGACACCTGCGTCAGGAAGAACTGCCATTTGAAAGACTTCCGCCCTTTATCCGTTTGGGCAGGGAACATGTACAGCAGCACCGCGAAAAAAGCACAGTAGAGCCAGCCCAACAGCGCCACATGCGAGTGCCCATGCAGCACATACTTGTAGTTAATGCCAACTACGGGGGCTACCAGCAACCAACGGAGCAACAGCCCCATGGCAGCAACCAGTGCAAAATAAGCCAGGGCTACTCTGCCTCTTGTTGCAGCCACTGCAAAATGCGGGCTCCCCTTTATCCTTTCTTCCTGTAACAGCATCGCTTCCTATTTTTCAGCGCCACCTGTCTCTCAGGCAGATACTTTATACCTGCCTTTAACTTTACCCGGCACAATACAAAAATAAGCTAACACACTGGTGCATAAAATGATATATATATCATGCTGCTTCCTGCCATGGAGGAGAGGCAGGGAAACTACATCAGCACGAGCGTACTGCAACTCAACTAATGACTTTTATCATTTTTAGGGTTGACAGAACTCATTCAAATGCTGCGGAACGTCCCCTACCTTGGTGGCTAAAACATGTGCCATCACACCTGCTTTATGCTTTTCACCCTACATACAAAGACACTCCACATACTAAAGACACCACTGATGGCAGGCACTGTCTGCTGCTTACCTGCTATGAGAGAACATACTAAAAGGACTTAGTCGACATGATCATGAACAACACTTTTATTTTACGCTGTGTAAGGCACTTCAACCCGGAGAACCTGCAGGTAGCCTTCAGGACTAAAAAAGACAGCGACCTCAGGCTGGCGCACTGGCTCTTCCGCCTGATGGGCAACACCACCCTTACGAGGCTGGGAGGAGCGGCCACACGAGAGTGGGTTAGGTTAGGCTTACCCTTTAAAGCATTGTTCACTAACTCAGTATACCGCCATTTCTGCGGAGGCGAGACTGTGCAGGAAGCGCAGCAGGCAATTGAAAAACTGAAAGCGGCGCGCGTACAAACAGTGCTGGATCATGCTGCCAGGGTGACGGAAACAGAAGAAGGTTTCGAAAAGGTGCAGGAGGAGGTGCTGCGCAACATAGCGCTTGCCAGTCAAACCCGTTCCTTTTCGCTCATCAGCATCAAGCTCACTGGCATCGGGTACAAAGACATCTTCCGGAAACTGGCAGCAGGCACAACCCTGACACCTGAAGAGCAAAGCGCCCTTGCACGCACCGAAAAACGACTGGACACAATCTGCCAGGCGGCGGCGGAGGCAAACGTAACTGTTTACTTCGACGCTGAGGAAAGCTGGCTACAACCCCCGATAGATGCGCTGGCAGAAAAGATGATGCTGCGCTACAACAAACAGCGGGCTGTGGTTTTCAACACACTGCAGATGTACCGTACCGATCGGCTTAACTACCTGAGCAACTTACTCCAGCGCCTGGAGAGCCAGGAGGTAATGGCAGGCATTAAATTAGTGCGCGGAGCCTACCTGGAGAAAGAGCAGGAAAGAGCCCGCAAACATGGCTATGCGTCTCCGGTGTTTTCTAACAAAGTTGATACCGACCACAGCTACAACAGCGCCATCGACATTTGCCTCGATCATCTGAAGCACGCAGCATTCTGCGCCGCCACTCACAACGAATACAGCACCCATTACCTGACCCGTCGCATCAGGAAGGGGGAATTAAACCGCTTCCGTGAACGCATTCATTTCTCGCAGTTTTACGGTATGAGCGACAACCTCACTTTCAACCTTGCAGATGCCGGCTACAACACCTCTAAATATTTGCCTTATGGTGATGTGGCTACAGCTGTTCCCTACCTCATCCGGCGGGCAGAGGACAACCCCTCCATTGCCGGGCAAATGAACAGAGAACTGAAACTGCTGGAGCGGGAAATGCGCAGACGCAAGCTTAGCGAAGCATAGCTGCTCCATTAAGCTATAGAATTATATCATAAACAACTGCTGACATGTCAATGAAAACAACCTTGGGAATTACACCAGTTATTGGGTGAAAAAACAGACCCACCCCTGCCCCTCCGAGGAGGGGAATTTTTACTCTAGCAGGAATTCCCCTCCTCGGAGGGGCAGGGGTGGGTCCTTTCACTTTACTAACAACCCGGGCTATTTAAACAAGACACAGCAGCAACAAATAAATTAACCAATCATACTATCAACGTAATGCAACAGAACACATTACACACCTTCCATTTGCCAGTTATGGGGCTGGCTTTTTCTATTGATTCACCTCTTAAAGTGGCGCAATACGGTATTTCTTCAGTGATATCGCTCAGCGATGATGCCCTGCTGGAGCAGATGCGGGAATATTATAGCGGCATCTATCAAGAACCTTTTGTGCCTATCTCTTCTAAAGAAGAAGACTACCGCGCCAGGCGCGTAACTGCTTACCTGAACCTGCTGGATATAGTGGTAACAGAGCAGATTGCCCAAATAAAAAAGGAGCAGTTTGAGCCGGGAACAAAACTCACCAAATACTTCATGCTGCTACCGGACAGTTCCCCGGTAAGAGGACTGTACCTGCAGATGCTGGAAGAAGAGGACCCGACGCTAAAGCAGGAGTTGCAGAAAACACTGCGGGATTCCATTGTGCCGGGAAGCATTGATGTGAACATCATGACCAAACTGGACAGGACCAACTACGGCAGCGATGGGGAGCCGCTGCCGCAGGAGTTTTCTGATGCGCTGGCTGCTTTCCGTGGCTTTGCCAGAAGCACAGTGCAGTCGGCGGTGGTTTTTTCTGCGGGCATGAACATGCGCCTCTTCAGCTACATCGAACAGTTTCCTGAGTTTATTCCGGACAACGACGGCAACATCCACAAGAAGATTATCATCAAGGTAAGCGACTACCGTTCGGCACTTGTTCAGGGGAAGATTATGGCGAAAAAAGGGCTTTGGGTATCGGAGTTCCGGATAGAGTCTGGCTTGAACTGTGGTGGCCATGCATTTGCGACTGATGGCTTCCTGCTGGGCCCGATTCTGGAGGAGTTCAAGGAAAACAGGGAGGCCTTGCAGGTAGAACTGTACAGCCTGTTCTGCTCAGCACTCGCCAGCAAAGGCACACACGTACCCCGCACAGTGCCACCCATTCGCATTACCGTGCAGGGCGGCATTGGCACCGCAGAGGAGCATGCGTTTTTGATGAAGCACTATAACGTGCATGCTACCGGCTGGGGTACCCCCTTCCTTCTAGTGCCCGAAGCCACTACTGTAGATGAGGACACACTGCAGAAACTTTTAAAGGCAGAAGCCGGTGATCTGTTTCTGAGCCCGATTTCTCCCCTCGGCGTGCCTTTTAACTCTTTGCGTGGCACCAGCAGCGAAGAACTGAAGAACCTTCGTATTGAAAAGGGCAAGCCTGGTAGTCCCTGTGCAAAGAAACACCTGGTGTCGAACAGCGATTATACAAAGGAACCGGTCTGCACGGCATCCCGCCAGTACCAGCGCCGGAAATTGGACGAGCTAGCCGCTCAGGGCCTGTCGCAGGACGAGTACAAGACGGAGGAAGCAAAGGTACTGGTAAAAGAGTGCCTCTGCGAGGGCCTGGCGAATACAGCTTTGCTGGTAGCCGGCATCAGTAAGAAAGCCAGCACCAAAGCCGTGGCGATTTGCCCTGGCCCAAACCTGGCTTTCTTTTCCGGTGTTTTTACGCTGCAGGAGATGGTCGACCATATCTACGGCCGCTTCAACGCCCTGAACCAGACGTACCGCCCGCACATGTTCATCAACGAACTGAAGATGTACATCGACTACTGGCAAAACAAAAAGGAGGAGCAACTGGACACGCTTACCACAAAACAGCAAAAGTACCTGCAGAGCTTTTGGTTAGAGCTGCGGAAAGGCATAAACTATTATAAGCAGTTGGCACCGATCATGTTAGGCAAAGACAAGGAGAAAGAGGTGCTGTTTCTGGATGAACTGTTGGAAGCTGAAGACCAGCTGATATCCTCTAAACTGGAGCATCATACTGCCATATGACCAAAATCAGGCTTACCCGTCTGTCTCTTTTAGATTGAGACGGCACACGCACTGCAAAACTACTAAGGGCCATGCCGTAACATACACGGACATTCCTATAAACTGGAAATAACGGTTATCGGGGTGCCTTTAGTAGAGGAGGAGCATCCTGAAAACGGCATGGTCATGGACTTCAGAGATATAAAGAACCTGGTGCAGAATCTAATCCTGCACCAGGTTGACCACGCCTTGCTTCTGTGCGCAGACAGTTCGCCGGAGTTAATACAGGCGCTGCACAACCAGGATTACAAACTGGTACTCACTCCTTATCAGCCGACATGCGAGAACATGCTGATTGACTTTAAAGCCCGGCTCATGCATAAACTACCGGATGGCGTACAGCTACATCACCTAAAGCTCTGGGAAACACAAAATGCCTTTGCAGAGTGGTATGCTTCTGATCAGGTATAAGTGCACCCGACTAGCGCCAACATACATTTCTTCTGAGACCTCCAAAGCTTTGGTTCTGGAGGTTTTCTTTTGCCCGCTTCTCACCCATACTTCCACAGCAGGCACTTCCACTCTGAGCTACGACAAGGGTAGCAGCGTGATTAAAATACTCAATTTTTGTATTAATCAAATGATAAATAAAGTTGTTTCAGCTTAACCGCTCCACTACTATACATCATTTGTCCTATCCCGCAAAAGCTACAATACAATTTTAAGTTTGACGCAACAACGGCTGCCACAAAAGAAATTTATAACTCATTTGTTTATTCAAGTTTTACCTCTTTAACTCTATCGCAGCTTATCTATATTGTAAAAATCATACTATATCACCCTATATAATAATAACATGGCACCTATTATTAAATTATTTATTTTTCTACCTACTTATTAAGTTTTAATATATACTTCAGCTATATTTAAATATCGAAATACCAACCTGACAGATGGCTATATACCCCTAGCAGGAATGTCACTAAAACAGGTTGAACAAATTTTTAAATATAATACAAAACAAAATTTATTTCTAAATATCACTTTAAACGTATGACAGCAACTCTACCTCCCCCCTTTCGCCTGGTTTTATCCATGGCACTGTTATGGTTTCTTCAGTTGGTGAGTATACAGAACCTGTATGCACAGACAAACAGCTCGTACATAGTAGACCTGACCGGATCGCCTAACGGCACTTGGGTCTCTCCTAATGTAAGTAGAAACGGGAGTTTCTGTGAAGCTGATAACAGTAATAACTGCATTGAATTTGTTGTTACGCTGGATAAGAATGCAGGCGGTCTAGAAATTGAAATTTCTTCTGGCGCAACACCGTCAGGTGCAATGGATTACCGGTTGAATTGCGGAACCCTAACAGCAGTAGGACCACCTATCTGTGTTGATGGTCCAGGCCCGCATAGGATTACACTCTGCAAACCTGGTAACTCTTCGAATGTGTATACCATCAGATCCATTGCTGCCTTCGAGCCACAGGGTGATGTCTCGGTAACAGCAGGTTGTACAGCTGAGTTAAAAGCGCCCATCGCTTTTGAGGAGGCGTCCATTACCTGGAACGATATTACAGGAGGAGGTATCTACAATGAGTATTTAAGCTTCCCGAATGGTAACTCTACCGCCATTGTAACGCCCGATGACAACGCCCCTGAATATGTTGATTATGAGGTTTGCGGCAGGTCAGTAGCCTCGCCATGTTCCAGCTTACCTTACTGCGATGTGGTGCGGGTTTACTTTTACAAGCAGCCGGTAGTTACCATCGGACCTGACCCGGCTATCATCTGCCCTGGCGGCAGCGGTGTTGAACTCCTGGGTAATGTGACAGGTGGTGATGGCGATTTTGACTACATCTGGACGGACGGTGCTGGCAACGAAGTAGGAAATGCATTGAACTACACTGCGACTACTGTCGGAACGTATACCCTGGAGGTAAGAAACACAAACTACCCGAACTGCCAGAAGTTTTCTGCTTCTGTTGATGTAGTAACGAACCTGACAGTGAATGCCGGGCCAGACCAGCTTGTCTGCTCACAAAACCCGGTTCAACTGGCAGGTGCGGTAACGGCGGCAACAGGCGGTATCTGGAGTGGAGGAAGCGGAACATATTCGGATAGAACCGCTTTGAACGCAGTTTATACGCCTTCCGCAGCTGACATAAGCGCAGGCGCTGTGAGGCTGACATTAACCTCTACAGGCAACGGTTCCTGTACCGCTGTAACTGATGAGGTACTCGTAAGTTTCTATAACATGGATGTGAGCCTTACAGGCCCAAATCTAAATCTCGTTTGTGACGGAAACCTGGCAACCATTACAGCAAGCGTAACCGGCGCACAAGGTACAGTCGCCTATCGTTGGAACACAGGTGAAACTACTGCAGCTATCAGTAACAAGCCAGCCGGCACTTATACCGTAACGGTTCTCGACGGAAACAACTGTGCCATCGAGAAATCAATCACGATAACCCAAGCGACAGGCCCAACTGCACTGGAAGCCTCTCTGAAAGCCTCCACCTGTGGCAACAGCAACGGTGAAATAAACATAACCGGCGTAACAGGCGGCACCTCCGGCTATACCTACAGTAGAAATGGCAGCACTTTCCAGAGCGCCTCTACTTTCACGGGGCTGGCAGCTGGAAACTATACCATCACTGTGAAAGATAGAAACCAGTGTACGTTTGCTCAGTCTTTCACTTTAACGAACAGCGCCGGACCTACGGCTGTAGCGGCAACTTCCCTTCCCGCGAGCTGCCAGAATAACGACGGCAGCATTAACGTAGGCACTGTAACAGGCGGCACAGCTCCTTATGAGTATGCTGTAGGAAACAGCGCCTTCCAGACTTCTACTGCCTTTACAGGTTTAGCCGCGGGAACTTATATCGTGACGGCTAAAGACGCTAACGGTTGTTTGAAAACCACCTCCGTTATCGTTACGACAAGCATACCAACTAACTTTACCAGCAACGCTACCGCTGCCACGTGCGGCAGCAACAACGGAGAAGTGACAGTAACCGGCGTAACAGGTGGCATTGCTCCTTATTCCTACAGCAAGAATGGAGGCACTTTCCAGAGCTCGGCGACTTTACAGAACCTGTTGCCCGGTACCCACACCATCACTGTAAAAGATGCCAAAGGCTGTACCATCTCCCGCCAGGTGCAGATAGGCAACGTTCCCGGACCAACTGACCTTGTTGCTGCCGTTCAGGCAGCAACCTGCGGTAGCAGCAACGGCGAGATTACGGTAACAGATGTTACCGGCGGCACAGGCTCTTATACTTACAGCGAGAACGGAATTGATTTTCAGTCTTCCGCTGTCTTCTCTGGTCTGGCGATTGGCGCCCATACCATCACAGTGAAAGACGAGAAAGGCTGTACCTATAGCGAAGACGTTGCCGTGGGCAACATTGCCGGTCCGACTTTCACTGCTACAGCTCGGGCCTCTACCTGCAGCAACAACAACGGCAGCATCAGCGTCAGCAACGTGGCTGGCGGCGTTGGTCCTTATACCTATAGCAAGGACGGTGAGAACTACCAGGATGGCACCACGTTTTCGAACCTGGAAGCCGACACCTATACGATTCGCGTAAAGGATGCCAATGGTTGCGTAGGCGCCACTACAGTAGTAGTGGAAGACTTAGCCGGACCTTCCGGTTTAGAACTGGAGATTTTTGCTGCTACCTGCGGCAGCAGCAACGGCTATTTCCGTGTGCTTGGAGTAACCGGCGGTAACGGAACGTATATGTATGCCAGAAACGATGTTCCTTTCCAGGAGTTTAACACCTTTGGTTCACTAACACCAGGAGAATACACCATAACTGTTAGAGATGAGAATAACTGCACCTACACTGAAAGCTTAACTATACCTGGTTTACCCGGCCCCGGTGATATCGCCGGTACTGTAAAGTCCTCTACCTGCAGCCAGAGCAACGGTGAAATAGCCATCACCGAAGTGATAGGTGGCAGCAGCCCATACAAGTACAGTAAAGATGGTGGTACTACTTATCAGGGAAGCAATGTTTTTACAGGTTTAGCAGCAGGCACACACACCATCACAGTAACAGATAGAATAGGATGTATACTGGTAAGAGACTTTACCATCTCCGATATAGCCGGCCCTACGGCGGTGGCAGCCACCTCACTACCTGCCTCTTGTGCCAATAACGACGGCACCATTACGGCAGGAACTGTAACGGGCGGAACGGGTTCTTACACCTACTCCATCGACGGCAGCAACTTCCAGTCTGAGACAGTTTTCGCAAATGTAGCATCCGGCACCTATACGCTTACTGCAAAAGACGCCAAAGGATGTACAGTGACCAGACAGGTCACCGTAGCGAAATCACAGCCTACTAACTTCACCTTCACTACTACTTCTTCCTCCTGTGGCAACAGCAACGGAGAAATAACTGTGACGGGTGTAACAGGAGGGAAAGCCTCTTATAAGTATAGCAAAGACGGCATAAACTTCCAGGATGCTTCCAGATTTACAGGCCTGCTCGCCGGCACGTACACCATCACGGTAAAAGACGCGAAGGGCTGTACGTATGCAAAACAGGTGCAGGTGAGCAACGTTACTGGCCCTACTGGTTTAACGGCTACTGCCCAGGCCTCTACCTGCGGCAACCGCAACGGCCAGATTGTGATAAGCGCAGTAACAGGCGGCACCTCCCCATACACCTATAGCATTGACGGCACAAACTTCCAGGATTCAGACACATTCGCTAACCTGTTGGCTGGCACATATGCCATCACCGTGAAAGATGACAAAGGCTGCGTATACACAGAAGAAGTGGTGGTAACGAACATCGCAGGACCTGAGTTTACTGCAGCGGCACAAGCCTCTACCTGCGGCAACAGCAACGGCCGCATTACCATCAGCGGCGTGACAGGCGGAACAGCTCCGTTCTCCTACAGCAAAGACGGCACAAATTTCCAGGATGGCACTACCTTCTCCGCTCTGGCGGCGGGAGATTATATCATCACGGTAAAAGACGACAACGGCTGCTTGTCTGAAAAGACGGTAACTGTCGGCAACATTGCCGGACCAACAGACTTTACGCTTGCCAACACTTCCGCTACCTGCGGCGGCAATAACGGTAAGCTGGAAGTAACAGGCGTAACCGGAGGAACAGAAGATTATACCTACTCCATCAACGGCGGCAGCTTTCAAAGCGCAGCAGCCTTCGAAGCGCTGAGAGCGGGCAACTACACTGTAACGGTAAAAGATGCCAATGGCTGTATCATCAGCAAAAGTGTTACTGTCAATAACGTGGCCGGTCCAACTAACCTTGCCGCCAGCCTGACAGCATCCACCTGCGGAAACAGCAACGGCGAACTGACGATAACAAGCGTAACCGGAGGAACAGAAGATTATACTTACAGCAAAGACGGTGTGAACTTCCAGGCTTCTGCCACTTTCACGGCACTGGCAGCCGGCCAGCACGCGATTACGGTGAAAGACGACAACGGGTGTACATTCGTGAAATCATTTACCATCACCAACATCGCAGGACCAACAGCTGTGGCAGCAACTTCACAGCCGGCTAGCTGCCAGAATAACGACGGCAGCATCATAGCAGGCACGGTAACAGGCGGAACAGCTTCTTACACCTACTCTATCGACGGCAGCAACTTTCAGACAAGCACAACGTTCTCTGCAGTTGCTGCAGGCACCTATACGCTTACTGCCAAAGATGACAACGAATGTACGGTAAGCACACAGGTGACGGTAGGCACTAATGTTCCTACCCGCTTTACCAGCACCAGCACCGCCTCTACCTGCGGCAACAGCAACGGTCAGTTTACCATTACGGGTGTAACTGGCGGAACGGCTCCTTATACCTATAGCAAGGACGGCGGCGCAACCTTCCAGGATGCTGCTACCTTTACAGCCCTTGCTGCCGGCACTTACCAGGTAAGAGTAAAAGACGCTAAGGGCTGCACGTACACTAGTTCAGTGGAGGTAAGCAATGTTGCAGGACCTGTTTTCACAGCCACGGCGCAGTCCTCTACATGCGGTAACAGCAACGGTCGCATCACCATCAGCAACGTGACAGGCGGAACAGCTCCGTTCTCCTACAGCAAAGACGGCACAAATTTCCAGGATGGCACTACCTTCAGCGGGTTGGCTGCTGACACTTACAGGATTACCGTAAAAGATGAAAACGGCTGCCAGAGCACTGTTTCTGTAGAACTGGAAAACATCCCGGGCCCGACAGACTTTACCGTAGCCTCTGCCTCCTCCAGCTGTGGCCGTAGCAACGGCAGCATCACGGCCAGCGCCGTAGCAGGCGGAACAGCTCCTTACAAGTACTCCATCGACGGCACCAACTTCCAGGATGCAGCGGCCTTCACCACAGTACGGGCAGGCAATTACACTGTAACGGTGAAAGATTACAACGGCTGTATCATCAGCAAGAGTGTAACAGTAAGTGATGTCGCCGGACCAACCAATCTTTCCGCCAGCCTTACCGCAAGCACTTGTGGCGATAGCAACGGAGAATTGACTATAACAAGCGTAACCGGAGGAACAGAAGACTACACCTACAGCAAAGACGGTGTGAACTTCCAGGCTTCTGCCACTTTCACGGCACTGGCAGCAGGGCAGCACACGATTACGGTGAAAGACGACAACGGGTGTACCTTCGTGAAATCATTTACCATCACCAACATCGCAGGACCTACGGCAGTGGCAGCAACTTCTCAGCCAGCGAGCTGCCAGAATAACGACGGAACCATCACTGCTGGCACGGTAACAGGCGGAACGGCACCTTACTCTTACTCTATCAACGGCAGCAGCTTCCAGTCTGAGACAGCTTTTGCAGGTGTAGCTTCTGGAACCTACACGCTTACTGTTGAAGATGACAATGGCTGTACGGTGAGCACCGAGGTAACAGTAGGCCAGAACATCCCGACCAGTTTCACCAGCACAACCACCGCCTCTACCTGCGGCGGCAGTGATGGCCAGTTGACGATAACGGGTGTTACCGGTGGAAAGGCTCCTTATTCCTATAGCATAGACGGCACCAACTTCCAGGATGCTGCTACATTTACAGCCCTGGCTGCCGGCGCTCATGCCATTACGGTGAAAGACGACAACGGCTGTACTTATACAAACCAGGTGCAGGTAAATAACCTGTCTGGCCCATCCGACCTGGTGGCTTCTGTTAGAGCCAGCACTTGCGGAGACCCTAACGGCACAATAACTATCACGTCTGTTAGCGGTGGAAATGCTTCTTATACTTATTCCCTGGATGGTGAAAACTTCCAGAATGGGGCCTCTTTTGCTGCGCTGGCAGCCGGTGAGTACCAGGTAAGTGTAAAAGATGCTAATGGCTGTGTGTACACAGAAGAAGTAGCCGTAACAGATATCGCTGCTCCAGCCTTCACAGCAACGGCACAGGCTTCTACCTGCGGCAACAGCAACGGTAGCATCACCATCAGTGACATTACAGGCGGAACGGCTTCGTTCTCGTTCAGCAAAGATGGCGAGAACTTCCAGGCTGGGAATGTTTTCAGCGGATTAGCTGCCGGCACTTATAACATCACAGTAAAAGACGCCAACGGTTGCCAGGGCACTGTAGCTGTAGAGCTGGAAAACATCCCTGGCCCGACAGACTTTACTTTAGCCTCCACCTCCTCTACCTGCGGCGGCAGCAATGGCAGCATTACAGCCAGTGACGTTACAGGCGGAACAGCTCCTTACAGCTATAGCATAGACGGAACCAACTTCCAGGATGCAGCAGCTTTTGAAACAGTACGGGCAGGCGACTATACGCTAACAGTGAAAGACGCCAACGGATGTATCATCAGCAAAAGTGTAAGTGTAAGTGATATCGCCGGACCAACCAATCTTTCCGCCAGCCTCACCGCAAGCACTTGTGGCGACAGCAACGGAGAGTTGACGATAACAGGTGTAACCGGAGGAACAGAAGACTATACCTACAGCAAAGACGGGGTGAACTTCCAGGCTTCTGCCACCTTCACGGCACTGGCAGCCGGGCAGCACGCGATAACGGTGAAAGACGCAAACGGGTGTACATTCGTGAAATCATTTACCATCACTAACATTGCAGGCCCAACAGCTGTAGCAGCAACTTCACTACCTGCCACTTGTGCCGACAACGACGGTACCATCACAGCAGGCACTGTAACAGGCGGAACGGCACCTTACTCTTACTCTATCAACGGCAGCAGCTTCCAGTCTGAGACAGCTTTTGCCGGAGTAGCTTCCGGAACCTATACGCTTACTGTTAAAGATGACAACGAGTGTACCGTGAGCACCGAGGTAACAGTAGGCCAAAATGTTCCAACCAGCTTTACCAGCACTACCACCGCCTCTACCTGTGGCGAAAGCAACGGGCAGTTTACTATCACGGGTGTAACTGGCGGAACGGCTCCTTATAGCTACAGCACCGACGGCAGTACTTTCCAGAGCACGGCTACTTTCACGGCACTGGCTGCCGGAGTGTATGAGGTGACGGTGAAAGACGCCAAGGGCTGTGTGTTTACTGACGAAGTACAACTCAACAATGTAGCGGGCCCTGCTTTCACGGCAACGGCACAAGCTGCCACTTGTGGCAACAGCAACGGTCAGGTAACAGCAAGTGAGGTAACCGGTGGAACAGCACCTTATACTTATAGTATAGATGGCGAAACCTTCCAGGCCGCTGCCACTTTCAGCAACCTGGATGCAGGAACGTACTACATCACAACCCAGGACGCCGAAGGCTGCAGCACAACACAGTCTGTAGAAGTAGAAAACATCACCGGACCAAGTGAGTTCGAACTGCTGGCAACTGCCTCTACCTGCGGCAACAGCACCGGCAGCATTACAGCCAGTGCAGTAACCGACGGTACAGCGCCTTATAGCTACTCCATCAACGGCACCGACTTCCAGGCAGCAGCAACATTTGAAGCCCTGGCAGCGGGAGAATACACTGTAACTGTGAAAGACGCCAACGGCTGTACCATTGAAAAGATAACGGTAGTTGAGAATGTGAACGGACCAACAGACTTTACAGCCAGCACCGTTTCTTCTTTCTGCGGTAACTCTAACGGGGAGGTAACAGTTGGTGACGTGACAGGCGGAGTTGCTCCTTATACTTACAGCAAAGACGGCGCTACTTTCCAGGCTTCCACTACCCTGACAGGCTTGGCGGCTGGCGACCACACTATCATTGTGAAGGATGCCAACGGCTGTACGTCCAGCAAGTCCTTTACCATCACTGACGTGGCAGGACCTTCAGCGCTGGTGGCTACGCCAAAGGTTGCTACCTGCGCCGGCAACGACGGCAGCATTATGGTGGGTGAGGTAACAGGTGGAACTGCTCCTTATGCTTATTCACTGGATGGCGTGAACTACCAGTCTGCTACCATGTTCACCGCACTGGCTCCACAGGAGTATGAGGTGTATGTGAAAGACGCCAACGACTGCAGCACATCTATAACGGTTGCTGTTGGCTCTCAGGCACTGCAGGAGGCAACACTTGCTGCCACTCCAACAGGCTGCGCGACAAGCACTGGTACTATCACAGTAACGGAAGTGACAGGCGGAACAGCACCATACGCTTACAGCCTGAACGGCAGTACTTACCAGGCAGCGGCTCTGTTCGAAAACCTGGCAGCTGGCGCCTACACTATCACAGTGAAAGATGCAGCAGGCTGTGTGCTTAGCCGCTCCCAGGATGTTGTGAGCACGGGAGGAGCAACTTCCCTGACGGCTACCACCACAAACTCCAGCTGCGGCAGTGCAGACGGAAGCATCACCATCAGCAACGTGAACGGTGGCAGAAGCCCTTACACCTATAGCGTAGGCAAAAGCCCTTACACTTTCAGCTCAGAAGAAACCATTTTCCAGGAGCAGGCAGTGTTTACGAACCTTACCGCAGGCAACTACCAGATTTTTGTTAAAGATGCGGCAGGATGTATTTACGAGCAGACAACCACTATCAACAGCAATGACGAACTGGGCAACCTGCAGGTAAATGCAACGCCGGATGGCTGTGACCAGAATAGCGGACAGGTGCTTGTATCTGGCCTTACAGGCGGCACAGCCCCTTACACTTACTCGCTGGATGGTGTGAACTTCCAGGCTTCCTCCACCTTCACAGGTGTGGCCGCGGGCCAGTATGAGCTGACGGTAAAAGATGCCACCAACTGCAGCATCACAACTACAGTGGAAGTAGGAACGGTAAGCAGCACACTAGCAGATGTAAAAGACGAGACCTGCTTTGGAGCAGCTGACGGCGAAATTGCCATCGCAGTGACAGGCGCAACAGACGAGACTGAGTACAGCATCGACAACGGCGCCAGCTACCAGAAAGAAGCGGTGTTCTCTAACCTGCCGAGAGGAGTTTACCAGGTCATCACCAGGTTCTCCGCCACCTGCTCTATCACCCTCGGAACAGTAGAGGTAACAGGACCGGCGGAAATAGTTGCCACGGTAACACCACTGACTAAATCACTTGGTTTGGAGAACACAGGCAGCGCTGCTGTCACCAAGGCAGAAGGAGGCGCAAAACCTTATACTTACAAAGTAGACAACGGCGACTTTACCACAGCTACGGAGTTTAACAACCTGAGCAGCGGCACGCACACCCTCTTGGTGAAAGACGCGAATGGCTGTACCACGGAAGTAACCTTCACCATTGAAGCGCTTGATGACATCGAATTCCCGAACGGCTTTACGCCAAACGGCGATGGCCTGAATGACAAATGGGCAATCAAGAACCTCTCTACCCTTTACCCGCGCTGCAGAGTAACCGTGTACAACCGCTGGGGTAGCCTGGTGTTTGAATCCATAGGCTACAACAGAGAGTGGGATGGCACCTACAACGGTAAGAAGCTGCCGGATGGCACCTACTACAGCATCATAGAGTTTGGCGACGGCCGGGCTCCAATGAAGAAGTCTTTGACCATCATGCGCTAACCTCAAACTTATTATTGAATCGTTATGAAAAAATACAGTATAATTTTCCTCTTTCTGCTCTTTGCCTCGGCTGCAGTTGCCCAGCAGAAAGCTTTGTACAGCCAGTATATGACCAATTATTTCCTGCTAAACCCGGCTGTTGCCGGGTATAGCAGAGACATGAACTTTAAAGCAGGCTACCGCAACCAGTGGACGGGTTTTGAGGGCGCGCCCTCTACCTTTTACGTGAGCGGGGAAGCGGAGGTGTTCCAGGACAGGCGCAGGAAAAGTAGAAGAGGCAAGCCTTACCATGGTGCCGGGGGGTATATCTACAAGGATATCACCGGCCCCACAAGCCGTACAGGAGTGCTGGCTTCCTACGCTTACCACGTACCGCTAACCAGAGACATATACCTGTCGTCGGGTGTGTTTGCGGGGGTGCAGCAGTACAGCTTTCATGCAGATAAGATACAGCTGGCTGATGGCTCCAACGATCGGGACCCTGTAACCAGCGGCGGCAACGAATCGGTTTTTATGCCCGACCTGAGCGTGGGTACTTTTTTACACTCAGATGAGTTCTTTGTAGGAGTATCGCTTTTCCAGGTGCTCGGAAACAAGATATTTGAGTTTGAAAATTCGCAGACGCCCAGCCGCCTGACCCGCCACCTGTTTGTTTCGGGTGGGTACAACTTTGAAATAAACAGAAATATCATGCTGGCCCCCTCTGTGTTGCTAAAGTACGCAAGCCCTGCTCCCCTGCAGGCTGACCTGAACATGAAAGGCATCTACGATTTCAGGAACAGGCGCATAGGCCAAAGCGACAAAGCATGGGTGGGCCTTTCGTATCGCACCGAGGATGCCGTTGTAGGGCTCCTGGGGTTTGAGTTTATGGATCAGTACGAGCTAAGCTACTCTTACGACATCACAGTGTCCCCGATGAGGCACCACAGCTCCGGCTCGCACGAAATCATGTTAGGCTTCCGCGTAAAGTAGTCAGATTTAGCCCCTCATACTTTAAAATAAAACCTCCAGCACAAAAGTGTTGGAGGTTTTATTTTTTCAAAAGCATCCACCTCTCGCTAAGATTGTCCTGCTTTCTGAATTCCGTGAAAATGCATCGATGGGAAATCGCCTCAACATTCTTCCCCATCGTCTCTGATCAGGGCTTTTAATCGTGCTGTCAGATCAGGGCTTTCTGTAAGGCCATGAACTTCACGCGCGTGTTTGGTGGCGTCATCCAATACTTCCTGTTCCGTATTCGCACGGATTTCACCTTTGCAATCAAATCCGGCGTCGCTACACTTTAATGTTTTCATCTTGTTGCAGGTTATAGGTTGAAAATATTTACCAAAGGACCTGTTCAAACGAAGTTCTTTCTGCTGTTAGAATTCGCTTCACCAGCCCCTATAATAGTATACAACCTGATTCAGGATAAGTTGAAAAACACAGACAAACCTTCTTTTTTATCTGGTTAACCATACAGGATTGCCTGTAAAGTAATGCCTCCACCGGAATAAAGTGGTTTGTATC
The DNA here is from genome assembly GCF_003367245.1 of Pontibacter diazotrophicus. GTDB lineage: Bacteria > Bacteroidota > Bacteroidia > Cytophagales > Hymenobacteraceae > Pontibacter > Pontibacter diazotrophicus. The sequence goes on from NZ_QRGR01000030.1 coordinate 65,061, forward strand.
CTCTATTCCACTGGCGCAGGTGTAACCCAACCTGGCCTAAGGCCCAGGAATGGTAGACGCAAGTGAGAACGCCTTATCCTATCCCAATAAGTGTTACTCCTCCACCTGCACTTCTGCCTGCTCTTGCTGCAGTGGCGGGGCAGGTCGGTAAACGGCCAGCAGTGTGCCCACTTTTGAGTTCAGGCCCATGACAGGCGAAACGACCACCACCCGCTCCTGATTCGAATCATCTACAACGGTAGAGTCAATCGTTAGGTACTCCGGGTTGAAATGATCAGAGAAGGCGGCCCCGGTAAAGTTCTGATCGGTGGAACTGATGATGGTACCGTCTGCATCTGCGACTACCAGTAAGGCGAATCTTTCTTCCTGCACAAACTGGAACAGATACTGATCGACCTGCTCTGTGTTGCCTGCCAGCAGGGCTGTTCTCAAGGCCCAGGAAAAAGGCTTCATCAGTGTCTCGAGCAGGTACCTGTTATTCTCCGTTATCTGCTGGTTGGCTCTCTCAATAACAGCTGCCCGCTCCTGCGCTGCCTGCTCCCGCACATCGCTCAACTGAGACTCCTTGTACAGGTACAGCCCTAACATAAGGAGCAGCAAAATAAGCGGAATAAAAACAACAGGCTTCTTTAACTGTGCCACATACTTATTCCCGCCTGGTCTGTCTGCTGAATTTCTGTAGGTGTTTTCAGGGGCACGTTTCGGAGGGTTGTTGTCATTATCCATAGTTGATCTGCTTTTTAGAATTCGTTAGATTTTTTATTCCATTATCTGAACTTCTACTTTTCGGTCTAACGGGTTTTCTTTCTGAGAAGATTTTTCATCCCCCATATATTCTGTGCTGATACGGTCTTCTGCTATTCCCTGGTCCATCAGAAAATCGACCAGCCCCTGCACCCGCTTGCGACTTAGCGCCATGTTATAGGCAGCGTTTCCGGACTGAGAGGTATAGCCGGTGAGCTTCACTTCCGTGTCCGGGTTTTCCTGCAACGTTTGCAGGACCTGGTTTAAATCCCGAAGGCTTGCAGGAGGCACACTGTGTGCGTTGACAGGATAAAAAACCGTGGTAGTGTAGCCTATAGAAGCTGCTTCTGGCGCTACCTCGGCCGGCGCACTAACCGGGGCAGGAGCAGCACTTGCATTCTTCAGCAGGGCCAGCTCCTGTTCGTACTGGTTCAGGCGCTGCAACATGCTGTCGTTGAGGGCGGCCTGCTGCTGCAGGTACTGCACCATGCTGGTGTCTACGGCAGCCGCTTGTTCTGCTACAACAGTGTCTCCGGTAGTTTGGGGTACTGCCTGCAGCGCGTCTATCCTGCCCTGGAGCCTCCTGTTCTCTGCATTCACGGTCGTTAGCCGGATCCGCTCCTCACGAAGCTGCGCCGCCTCTGCACTTTGCACAGCCGCAGGTCTGGTCTCGGATGGCACGTATACATTCCGCTCTACCACACGCGCTCTTTCCTCCGCCCGGACAGGCGCTGCTGAATCCTGTGTCCTGACCGGGGCCCTCTGGTCTGCTCTGACAGGTGCTGCCTCCTGTGTCCCGAGTGTCGATCTTTGCTCTGTTCTGACAGGGGTTTCTTCCCGGATCCTTGCTGGTTCTGCTTGTTCTCTTCTGGCTGGCGCAGCTTCCTGCGCTCTGGCAGGGGCTGCTTCCTGCGTTGTAGCCGGGGCTCGTTCTATCGTTGTAATGGTTGTTGTGGTGATTACAGAATCCTGTGTTTGCACCCGCTGCTCTGTGACCACTGCAGGCTGGCTTTGTACTACCACCGGCTCTTCAACTGCTTCTGTTCTTTCCCGCACAACAGGGGCAGGCTGTAGAGTATTATTTCCTACAACTGAGTCGAGGCGAATGATGGTGCTGGCTGAAGAAATTGTCTGCATCTCACCTGCGATGGTGTCCGGAGCCTGCATTGGCTCGGCAGGCACCAAACGTTGTCTCCTGATCTGCGCCAGCGAGCTGCTGGTGTCGGCATCCAGCGTGGTGCCTGTGGTCGTGAGGGTGTCAGCAGGCGACACAATAACTCTTCTGATGATGGTTGGTTGTTCTACATTGGCTGCATCCGGTGTAGTGATAACCTGTACCTTTTTGGGTGCTATCTTCAGCATCATTTCCAGTTCATTCTGCCGCGGCTGGTTTAGCCCTTCCACTGTTTGGAGCAAGGCCACGTTGCCGGAATAAAAACGCGGTGCTTTGAAAGTCGATTTCCGGAAGCCGAAGCTGTAGCCGACTCTTATACCCGTGTGCAGGTAGGCATTGTTAAAGTCGTTCTGCTCAAGGGCCGCCCCCCGCAGATGCGAATATGCCACGTATACCGCTTCTGTTTGCAAAGCCAGTTGCCACCGTTCTGATACTCTGAACTTCAGGCCCATTCCAAAGGGTATAACGGGCGCATTCCTTGATTCCATTGTCATGGCACCATCAGACGTTTCCAGGGTGCTGATACCGTATCCACCGAAAAAATAGGGCGACACAAAGGCAGACGTGTTAAACATCCAGCCGTTATCAGTATAAAAATAGGCGCGCAGGGCAGCCATGCGTACATCCGTGGTAAAGGGATTCAGCTGCCGGTTATTCCCCCGCACCTCTCCCATAGAATAGCCCAGCGACAGCCCGAAGGTGTTCCCGATGCTGCGGGTTAGTTCCAGCCTGTGAAGGAGATTGTTATTTATCTTGAAATAATCGGAGGAGCTGTTCTCGTCGTTGGCATAGTTGGCGATACCGGTATAGCCGCTTAGCTGCCACTTGTACAGGCCATGCTGTGCGCTTGCCACCTGGCAACTGACCAGGAGCAGGCAAATCGTTAGGAAACTTTTCATGACTATCGGTTTAGGTCGGCCCAAAAATTCAGCTCCAGGCTTAAGCCTACAAACGGCCTGACAAACACCCGGTCCACGTTAAAATCGGAGATGGTATTGTCGCCTTGATTGCTTTGCAGCACGGTGGCTCCTGCATTGATGCGCACAAAAGGAAGTGCTCTGTACCCCAAGGCCACGTAAATCGGCCGCCTTACAATGGGGCCAGTAGCCACATTGTCTTCGCCAAACTCCAGGTTCTGCAAAAATACGCCTGCCGAGATACTGGACTTTGACCAGAAATTAGAGGAGAAGGCCGCCCGGCCAAACGGAATAGAGACACCGGCATAAGGCGCCCTGGCCGAAACGAACGTATCGAAATCACCGGAGTAGTATACCCCGCCGTAGCCTAAGTTGATAGCGATGATGTTCTTTGTTTTCTCGGTGGCGTAATCGGTTACTTTTTTACTGTCTGTTAAAGCGAGCAGCTGCGTGTTGGCATACTGTGCTACTTCCTGGTTCACCATCACCTTCAGAGCCTCTATCTGCTCCTGCGCATATTTTAAACGCAGGGTCCTTTTGTCGTCTTCTTCCCGTGCCAGAATATTTAGCCTGGCTTTTCTGAGTCGCAGGTCGTTTATCTGCTCCAGTTTGTTCAGCACAATATCAGAGAAACCCTGGAACTCATAGTTAATCTGGCTTCTGTAGTGCCCCAGCCCCTGGTTTACGATGGCGTTCATGTCGCTGCGCATGTTTTTGGGATGCTTGCGCAGCTCTATGCTGCTTCTGCTTACCACAAACGACTGGTCGATATAGGCATCCAGGGTTGAGCTGAGCTGGCTTAGGAGTAGCTGCTGCTGTTGGGCCGAGGCTGGCTCATAATAGTTCAGGACAAAGGTATACTTCTCATTTCCGCGCAAGGGGTAATTTACGGGCAGCGTAAACCTGCTATCGGTGCTGGCAGGGCGCTTTTTCCAGACGTTTTTGTAGAGCGGGTCTTTGCTTGTGTCAGGGGTGCGGTATACGGCGACTTCCACCATGCCTATGTTGCGTCCCACATCGCCGGTCAGCATCAGGTTGCTTTCAGCAGGCAGGGGCTGGCCCTCATTAAAGTAGGTTCTGTCGTAGTTAAAAACCACTGTCTCGTACTGGGCGAACAGCGGGTAACTGAATAAGAACAAAAGGAAAAATGTGTAGATTTTTTTCATCGGTTGGTTATTAGTGTAACAAAAAGGTAGCCATGCGCTACATGAGGTTCAGGTGAGCTAAGGCGCGCACAGGCGGCTTAAAACAGGTGTTAGTGTTTACCTGTGCAATATGAACAGGGTGCAGCAGGAAATGTTCTGAAAAAAAGCTGTATCCGGATACATGCGTTTTGTATTCTTCTATTTCCTATGCTCTTAAGTGTATCTCCTGTTAGCGTTCCCACAGGAGGAAATTTGCATTCATCTTAGAGCATGTAAAGAACCTGTTTCCGCTGCTGCGATTAAAACACAGCACATGCCCCTGCTGGAATTTTTGAGAAGGCAGTTCACATCAAGCTAAAGTCTTACTGCAGAAGCAGGCACAGGTGGCTACGCTGAAGATTTGCGCCAGTGGGATTATATCAAAAGCAATACAGGGTGCTTTTACCGGTATCAAATACGGCTATATTTGTATACGTGCTTTTTTACTATCGGGTGGTCTATAACAGCAGGTATAACATTTTGATGAATGAGGCTGTTCTGGATTTATCTGTCTCTGTCCTTTCGAGGATAATTATGATTTGTGCCTTATTGCCCCTGCCAGTAGCGGTAGTGCCTGTTGTTTCTAAGCATTTCTTCTTCAGGGATGTGCCAGGCATCATCTCCCACTCAAAAAATTACATAACACGGCAATGTTGAGGCCTTACACCTGTGGGATGAACTCAAGGCGCCATCTTTATTATATGCAGTTCTTTGCATTTACATATTAATTTATATATTTACATATATATTCCCTCATACAGGGTTAAACAGAAAGTGAACACATGATATAAGCATCGCTGCACGTCAGGATGCAAATTCATAAAATAATTAAACCACTAGTATATATTTAAAGAATTATATTTTACAGACAAAAAGGACCGCTGTGCTGAAAGAATCTGAGGAGTTTGCCAGGCGTTGCATTGTAGCGGACCTCGATTATAGATAAAACAAAGTGAAACCTGGATACCGGATGCCTGCTGCTCACTTGCTGATAAAAGAAAAATTAGAAACATATTTTAACTCTTAGCCAAATGAAAGTATACAACTACTCCACCAGTGACATTGAATCAGAAATGGTCATAAACGCCCTTCAGAAGTGCTATGAGAAGCTGATGGCCGCCGCCAATAAAGCGGATGCAGACGGCAAAGAGTACATTAACCACGCCGCCAGCTCTTATAAAAAGCTTCATGAAAAGTATAAAGGCGATTATGAAAGGCAGCAGTTAGCAGAAGCAGAGGCAGCAAAATCAACAGATAAGCTACACGGTAACCTCAAGGTTGGATAAAGTGGTGCATGGCGAGAAACGCTTCCGGTTGCATCCAGGTTTAAGGCCAGAACATATTTTGATAACGGGGAAGCCTTGCGTTTGAGATGCAGGGCCTTCCCGCTTTTGTTCCACAGCTGGCTCTAAACCAGGTGAAGCCGGATAAATTGCTTTATACTACTACACTGCCTGGATTCATCGGCCGGATGTTATCCCGCTCTGAGAGAACAGGTGTGACAACCTGTTTTGGACTGTAATGCTGGCAACAGGAAAAGACAGCTCTTGTTATTTATCCAGCGATAAGAGCCAGGCTTCTGCGTCAGCGTCCTCTTCAAACATCCTGATTTCAAACTCACTGTCTATTTGTTGTATTAGACTTTCGATGCAGAGCGTTGCATAGATACTGGAGGGCACTACCTGCGCCAGGTACTTTAAACCGGCGGCTTTCATCTGGGGAGCCCATTCGTTTTCGGCCCAGTCCAGTGCCATGTCCCAGGAGCCGATTACATGTTTGTTACTATTGAGCAGTTTGGAGCAGGGCTGTTCCTTTATCATATCCAGTAGCTTGTAACCACCCTCCTTCACTGTCTCCACGGACTGCACCCCAAACCACTGCGCATAAATAAAGGCGTTGCCTTCTATTGTTCTGGCGGTAAAAAACACATCCCCATATACTTTTTGTAACGCTACCTGCTCTTTCATTTACAAGCTAATCTATGTAATTATTAAAGGCAGATACGCTAAAATGAACTTATAGGCTATTTCCTGGCTAAAGTAAATTGACGCAACCAGGCCTCCGCCTCAGCTTTATCATCAAAAATCTTTACTTCAAACGCCTTCTGGCTTGAGTAGAAGGATGTTGCAGTGATTTCCGCAAAAGATTCCGGATTGGTGATGAGGGCGAAGTGCTTTATGCCTGCCTTGGCAGCCTGTGGCGCCCACTGGTTTACCACCCAGTCAAGCGAGTGGTCCCAGCCGCCAATGACTTGCCTGGTGTCGTTTAGCACACAGTTAAAGCCTGCTTCTTTCACAGCCTCGGTATACGCCAGTGCACCTACTTTGATATTCTCTTCTGTCAGGTATCCGATCCAATTGGTGTGCACCCATCTGTTCTCTCTGTCTACGGCAACAGTAATGAATACCTTCCCAAATGCATTTTTGAACTCCTGTTTCATGACTGGCGATTAGACTGCAATTTAAGTATCCGGTTTCAGTATTCTGCTGTAATTTGAATATTTTAATTTAGTATAAATGCATAAAATGAGAGGAAAATTGAATCCAATTATTGCGATGCCATATAACCGCTGGCACAGGCCTGCGGTTCGCGCTTTTTTCACTCACCCAGCTTCATCTCCTCCATCGTGACTTTAACAGCTGCAAGCGCAAACCAATGCGGCACCGACGGGATTGCGGTTGCTGAGGTAAATGCAACAGCAAACGGCATGCGCTGCCTCCACACAAAATTTTAAATATTGCTGCAAAAAAGAACAGGCTATACCCTATATAAAAGAATATTATTATATTTAAATGTTAATCAAACCTTATCCAAAACATCCTATTTTTTATGAAACAAATTTACACCTTATTGCTCTTGGTATTCGCCAGTGTGGCTTCTTATGCCCAGGAAGTTGATTCGCTTAAACTGGAGATTCAGCGAATTGAAAACTCGCTTCAGTACCAAACGGGCGTTATCAGCCTCAAAGATGGCCTTGCCACCATTACAGTACCAAAAGGCTTCAAGTTTCTTGATGGGGAGCAGGCAGAATATGTGCTGACTGATCTATGGGGCAACCCTAAAACGGGCACTTCGCTGGGCATGCTCGTGCCGGAGCAGTATGGGGTGCTCGACTCCAACAGCTGGGTCTTTAACGTAGAGTTTGATGAAATAGGCTATGTGAAAGATGATGATGCAAACGAAATTGATTATGCCGACCTGCTGAACACCATGCAGGAAGAGACACTAGAGGAAAACGCAGCACGTAAGGCCGAAGGATACGAACCCATCCAACTGATAGGCTGGGCCTCCACCCCTTATTACGATGCGGATCAAAAGATTCTGCACTGGGCCAAAGAGATAAAGTTCGGGGAAGCTGACGAGCACACGCTGAATTATAACGTGCGTGTGCTGGGGCGCAAAGGTGTGCTGGTGCTGAATGCCATCGCCGGTATGAACAACCTGCCGGAGGTACAGCAAAGCATAGCCACCGTTACGGGCAATGTTGCCTTCGAGAGCGGGCACAGTTACTTCGACTTTGACCCAAAAGTAGACGAAGTAGCCGCCTGGACGATAGGCGGACTGGTAGCAGGAAAGATGTTAGCCAAAGTAGGCTTCTTCGCGCTGCTGCTGAAGTTCTGGAAAGTAATTGCGCTTGCTGTGGTAGCTGCCGGTTCAGCCGTTATGAAGTTTTTGAAGCGTAGAAAAGAAGCCACACCGGCAGAAGAGGTGCCTGTTTCATAAAAATTGTGTTGTATATAAAGTAGTTAAAGCCACCTGCGCCTGAGGGTGGTTTTGCTTTTTTTAGCACTGCTGGTTTGCATTTGGTTTTGCCAATGAATTGGATCCGGCTATAGGAAAATTGTACACAAGTACATAAGTTTAATGTACGCCCTTCGTTAACCCTGGAATTACGCAGGAGGCAGACGGGCAGGCAAGCGAAGGGTTGAATCTAACCTAAGGCGATAACGTTATAGCTCTAACAGAAAGGAGAAAAAAGATGAAGCTTACCATGATTGTGAGTGAGGGTGCCAATGGGTTCTTTATTGGCAAGATTCAGGAGATACCTGCTGTTCTTACACAAGGCCGCAGCATTGAGGAGGCACAGGAGAACCTACAGGATGCGCTAGAGTTGTATCTGGAGGATATGCGGGAAGAGAATGCTACCGACAATGCCGTTTGGAAAAAAGACCTAACCCTGGCATAGCGGTTTGAAAAGAGGCAAGTTTGAAAAGCACTTAAAAGCACACGGCTGTGAACTTCACAGAAACGGAAGCAAGCACGATATCTTCAGAAATATTGCCACCGGAAAGAAAACAACTATTCCCAGGCACCCCGATATAGATGAATTGCTCTGCAAAGAGATATGCAAGCAATTGGGTATTCCGAAACCATAACAGCAAAGCCACCTATTAGCAAGGTGGCTTTTTTAATTTTAATTACGCTAGCACGAGCTTGCAGCCTTATCCTTTTCCATAACTTATTAGCTTAAGTACTATTATAGGAATTAGATATAGGAATTAGAATCATCCGTAGTAAAGATTGTCCCCTTGAGGGGACCGCAGGGGTGTAATGTTAGGAGTCAAGGCACCTGACAATAAGCTTTTAGTAGTAAACCTCCAGGTGTAAACACCCCTCTTGCTCCCCTCAAGGGGAGAATTCCCACAGAAGCCCTATTTCAGAAAAGTTATGCTACAGGGTAAGGCTGCAAACTCGGACCGGCGGGTACTAAAGTAATAACTATTTTGTCCACTGCAACTATAGGCCCCTTAAGCTTTCTTGCACCACATCTTATGTTATCCAATTGAATATTAAAAAAACAAAAATAATCTACTGATTTAGATTTTAATTATATATATTGATTATATAATTTTTCATCAAGCTATAAAACAACATACACACATGGATTTCATTGACATAATAAAAGCTCTTTCAGAGAAGGTGACCCGACTGAAAGACAGCATTCAAACAGAGGAGGCTACTAAAAACGCCTTCGTCATGCCTTTTATAGCAGCCCTAGGTTATGATGTATTTAATCCACTGGAAGTAATACCAGAGTTTGTCGCTGACTTAGGCATAAAGAAAGGTGAAAAAGTAGACTATTGTATTCAAAAAGATGGACAGCCCATAATCATAGTAGAATGCAAGCACTGGAAAGAAGAACTGAATGTACATAACTCTCAATTGCATCGCTACTTCCATGTATGCAGCACACGCTTTGGTATTCTCACTAACGGCATTATCTATCGCTTTTATACTGATTTAGAAGAACCGAACAAAATGGATAACAAACCATTTTGGGAGTTCAACATTACAGACATGAATGAGGCAGCGGTACTTGAACTTAAGAAGTACCAAAAAAATGCTTTTGATGTGGATCAGATTGTTAGCGCTGCCACAGAACTAAAGTATACCAGGGAAATAAAGAAAATTATAGCTTCAGAATTCGCAAATCCTTCAGAAACTTTCGTGCGATATTTTGCTAAGCACATTCACTCCGGCATCCTTACCGCGAAAGTAATGGAGCAGTTTACACCAATGGTTAAAAAGTCTCTACACCAATATGTAAGTGAACTTATTAGTGATAGGTTGAAGACTGCATTATCGAATGAAGCAGAAGTATCTGTAAAGGAGACAGCGCCTGTTGAAGAGACAAAAGGAGCAGCAGCAAGCGATGAGACCAAAACAGAGTTTACAGAACTGGAGCAGGAAGCCTTCTTTATCGTGAAGTCTATCTTACGCACAAAAGTAAGCGGAGATAGATTATTTTATCGTGACACGGTACGTTACCTGAGCATCGTTTTAGATGACAATAACCGGAAGCCGCTCTGCCGCCTGCACCTGAATGGCACAAAAAAGTACTTGGGTTTGATGGAGGAAGGAAACAAAGAGACACGTGTTGAAATAGATACGATAGATAATATTTACGATTACTCCGACCAGTTGATGAATACCCTGCTTAGATTGGAAAAAGTTAACGAGAAACAACCTGCATAAAGACAATAGTTAAACTAATAGAGAAGGGAGGTAAATACCTCCCTTCCTTGCTTTAAAGTTAAAAACACGAGGCCATAGTAACTCATATACTCATTGTTTCGCATCGGCATAAAACGCTCAAATCAAGAGAAGAACTTTTGAAAATATAAAATCTGTAGATAACCAAACCTCGTTATCTATGAACCTTAACGGCGAAATAGAATAAACCTGCAAAGAAGTTGTAAAACAGTATTTCTTAAAAATGGCAGAGAAAATAAATAAGAAAGACTACCCTCTAGTTTTGTTGAAAGCAGTGCAAAAGATGCATGAAGATGTAAGGGCTTTTGTAGAGGAGAATATAAGTGTAGTAGAAATAACAAGGGAAACAGATTTTGAAATAGATATTACAGATGTTGACACAGAGTCAAATTTTAAATTTTTGATTTCCAACCCCAAATATGCTAATCAAAATGTTAGCATCCTTGTGGTGTACAGTCCTGAGAGTATAGAATCAACTGCACCACGTAGGTTTAATATAATTGATAAGAGTCTTCTAGAACATTTAACCTATTGGGTTAAATTGGTTCGAAGCTATGACAATATCAGGACAACTAAAGAAGAGAAAGTTTTACGTGAGTATGAAGAAGAGTTCTTTGATAAATTTGAGATTATTGATGAAGATGCTGACGTTAAGCCTTACAACTTAGAGATACAGCTTGCCTTTGATAAATTCTTAACTCACACGATTAAGGTTTTAGAGGAAGACAAAGAAGAGAACCAACCTCTAATTGATGAAGCAACAGACTTTAAAGAAAACTTAACCAAGCTTACAAAGAAGGAGACCATAAGAAGGCTGAGTAAGCTATTTGCAAAAGTTAGGCAAAAAAGTCTTTCTTTGGTTAACAAGATCTTTGAAGAAGCTAAAAAAGAAGGCTTGAAAAGGCTTATTGGGGGAGGTTTCGATTCCATAGGAGGTTTATTAGAATCAGTAATTTAGGAACAGTAAAAATGTGAAGGTTCAAAAAATTGCTACAGTTTCCCCCGCTAGGGCAAGCTTGCAGCTCGTGCTTTTTTACCTTCAAATAGCTTTCCCTCTAAAAACTTTTACTAACTCCCACCAACATAAAGTACCAGAACAACCTATTGTTGCTTCCAGCGTCTATTCCAATTCAATCAAAACACTACTCCGCTTAAGGGAGTAAAAACACCTGGAGTTTTAAGCTAGAAAACCCACCTCCCGATTAGTGAATGAAAGTAAACGTAACCGATTATCAAAAGATTCTGAACCAGATTCAGAGCGAACTTTCTGAAGTTAAAGTTACCGGGAAAGTAGCGTCCTATATACCTGAACTGGCCAAGGTGCCGGCAGACAAGTTCGGGATGCACCTGTATAACCTGGAGGGCGAAAGCTTTTGCTTTGGCGACAGTGATGCGCGTTTTTCCACCCAGAGTATTTCCAAAGTACTCTCCCTGGCGCTGGCCATGAAAACGATAGGCGGTGACTTATGGAAGCGGGTTGGAGTGGAGCCATCTGGGGCCAAATTCAATTCGCTGTCGCTGCTCGAAGACAATTTCGGCATCCCCCGGAATCCTTTTATTAATGCCGGGGCGCTGGTGGTGGCCGATGTACTGGTTTCAAACTTTAGCAATCCGAAAGCAGCCTTTCTTACCTTTCTGCACGAATTAACCGGCGACGATACCATTGCATACGACGAGGTAGTGGCTGCCTCTGAAAAGTCGGAGGGGTACCGGAATTTTGCCCTGGCGAATTACCTGAAGTCTTTCGGAAACATGGAAAATGATGTAGAAGAAGTGCTGGACTTTTACTTTCACCAGTGCTCCATCGCCATGTCCTGCAAAGAGCTGGCCCAGGCGTTTATTGTGTTTGCCAACCAGGGGAAGCTACTGCACTCGGACCGGCAGTTTCTCACCGGGCAACAGGTAAAACGCATCAACGCCCTCATGCTCACCTGCGGCTTCTACGATGAAGCAGGCGAATTTAGTTTTGAAGTAGGCCTGCCGGGCAAAAGCGGCGTGGGCGGCGGTATTGTAGCCGTGCACCCCAACCATTATGCCGTGGCCGTGTGGAGCCCGCCGCTAAACCCCAAAGGAAATTCAGAACTGGGAATGGCCGCCCTGGAAAGACTGACTACGCTAACAGGCTACTCCATTTTTTAAACCTTCTTCTGCCCCAACTGACGCGAGCAGCAAAGTCTCACCAGCAAATGTGACTAACTTCAACGAGTTCTCCCCGTTTAATAAAGCATTAATGAAAAGGAGGCCGTGTAAGGCATTACACCCTCCGTTAACACTTAAAATAAACGAATTTATGAATTATACAGAGAATTTTGAAGGTATCAAGGTAGATGTACAGGCAGTAGACATTTCGATATCGGATGACGTACAACAGTTTATACGCAATTCCATTTCTAAGCTAAAGCGCCACGGCACGAAAATAGATTCGGTGGACGTATACTTCAAGGAAGAAACAAATCACGCTACTGACTCCAGAAAAGTAGGCATGCGTGTGGGTATACCCGGCAATGATGTTTTTGCGGAAGACAAAGGCGACAACTGGTATGAGTTACTGAAAAACGTGGAAGAGAAGCTAAAAAAGCAACTCGATAAGCGCTAACCTGATAAATATATTTTAATTAAAACGTCCCGCTGCTGACCAGGAACTGACCTGCGCCGGCAGCGGGACGTTTTTGTTTTGGGCTGCACTTCCTTTATACAGCTGCTTCAGAATAAGCAGTTAAAAGATAGGCCATTAGTCGTATCCGCCGTTGTTGGTGTTTTCACCATAGCCGTCAGGCTAAGGAGTTGTGCGAAACTAAAAGTAGCTGTAGCTTTGCAGGATGGAGGTAAGTGTAGAAGGATTATTAGAAGGCAAGGAAGGTCTGCTCGAGCAGCTGCAAT
>NZ_QRGR01000031.1 GCF_003367245.1 Pontibacter diazotrophicus
CCTCAAACAATCCTGTATAGGCACTGCCGCTCAGCACAAGGGAGGCATGGGTGTCCTCCAGCATGAAGCGGATGCGCTCCCGGGGGTAGCTGGGGTCAATCGGCACGTAGGCGCCGCCTGCCTTCAGTATCCCCAGTTGGGCTGTGACAAGCTCTACAGAGCGGTCCAGGCAGACTGGCACCAGCGTCTCCTGCTTTACACCTCTTTCTTGAAGATAGTGCGCCAGCTGGTTTGCCCGTGCATTCAACTCCCCGTACGTCAGCTGCTCTTCTCCGAAGCTCACAGCCACGGCATCAGGTGCCTTGGCTGCCTGCTGCTCAAAAAGGCCTACCAGCGTGTTGTTCTGTGGATAGGCTACTGCGGAAGGGTTGAACGCCTCAACAAGCTCGGCACGCTCTTCCGCCGTCAACAGCTCCAGCTCCGACAGGTTTAACTCCGGTTGACTTACAATTTGCTGTAGCACGCTTGCAAAGTGACCGCGGATTCTTTCTATTGTTTCTTCGCTTAACAAGCTGGCGTTGTAACTGAAATTCAGCGACAGTTGCTCTATTGCCTGGCAGCTAATGGATAAAGGATAATTTGTTTGCTCTTCTACCTCCACCTCGCTTACCTTCAGCTGCCACTGGCGTGAGAGCACCTCGCCTACAGGGTAGTTTTCAAATACAAGTAAACTGTCAAACAAGTCTCCCTTCAGTCCCTGCCAGTTTTGTATTGTGCTAAGCGGTGTATAGGCGTAATCTCTGGCTTCTATGTGTGCCTGCTGCAACTCTTCCAGCCAGGCATGCACGGCCTTGTCTTCTTCTATTCTGCTGCGCAAGGGCAGTGTATTGATGTATAGACCTACCCGCTGCTCTGCCCCTGCCAGTTCTGCAGGTCTTCCCGCAACTGTAACGCCATACAAGGCATCCGGCTGGCCACTATATTTTGATACTAAGAATGCCCATACACCCTGAATCAGCGTGTTGAGTGTCAGGTGGTGCGATTGGCTGTATGCCTGCAATGCATGGTGCAGGGACTCTTCCACCTTCCACTCCACTTTCTGGTAAAGCTTGTCCGCTCCTTTGTTCCTGTTCTGTTTATCATTTACAAAAGGCAGCAGGCTGGTTCCTTCGACACCAGACAGGTAGCGCTTCCAGAATTGCTCTGCTTCCTGCTCGTCTTTCTTCTGGATGTATTGGATGAAGTCCTCATAGCGGTCTTCATTTCCTGTTTCATGCGTTTCTTCCTGTAAAAGATGTTCATAAGTGCTAAGCATCTCATGCATCAGCACCGGCATAGACCAACCGTCCAGCAGCAGGTGGTGGTACGTCCAAACCATCTGGTAAACATCATCTGTTAGTTGAATGATTGTAATCCGGAGCAGCGGTGCCTGTTCAAAGTCAAAGCCTTTTTTCTGATCTGCAGCCCGGTAAGCAGCAATCTGTTCTTTTTGTTCCTGATTGCTTAAGTGCCGGTAGTCCAGCACCTCAAACGGCAACTCTACTGTGTTGTGTACACACTGCACCGGCACGCTCAGGTCCTGGTGAAAAGAGCTTCGCAGGATGCTGTGCTTTTGTAACAGATACTCCCAGGTGGTTCTGAACTTATCTACATGCAGTTTTTCAAACCTGCAGCTCATCTGCTCGATGTAAGACAGGGAGTCCTTATCATACAGGCTATGGAACAATAAACCTTCCTGCAGCGGGCTCAGGCCATACACGCTGCTAACCTGCTCATGAAGCGGCTTGCTTCCGTATTCTTTTTGCAGGAATCCTTCCAGCTCCTGATAACCTACTTTCCCTGTTAAACCACAATCCGATGGCGTGTATAGCGGGAAGTCCTTTTGCTGGCAGTGCGTGATAAGACTGGTGAGGTTCTGCAAATACGCTTTTGCTAAGGATGCTATGGTATCAGCTTCATATTCTTTTGTGGAGTAGCGCCACTCCAGGCTTAGCTGCCCCTGCACAACGGATGCACCAATATCCAGCTTGCTACCTAATTGGTTCTTCTGGCTAACAGATGCCCCTGTCAGTTCTTCTGCCCAGGTAAAATGCCGGCTCCCTTTTAAAGCATTGTCTAACTGACCTAAGTAATTGAACACAATTTCGTATGTCTGGCCTGACAGGCTCTGACGTATCGTTTTATCCGGGTGCAGGTAGCGCAGGGCTCCAAAGCCAAGCCCTTTATCCGGCAACTGGCGCAACTGCTCTTTCACCGATTGGATCACACCTGAGGCTGATTGCTCTTCTTTCAGAGAAAGCAGCACAGGATACAAGTTGGTGAACCAGCCCACTGTATGACTGATATCCACTTCTGAACTGATATCCTCTCTGCCGTGGCCCTCCAAACCGATGACTATCTCAGACTGATTTATCCAGCTGCTGATAGTTTTTGCCAGGGCAGCCAACAGTATATCATTTATCTGTGTATGATAAGCCTGCTGTACTTCCGTCAATAAAGCCTGCGTCAGAGACTCATTTAATGAAACGCTGTAGCACTGCTGGTCCGCAACAAAGGAGGGTTCAGCATGCGCTTTATCTATTGGTAGTTTGAATTCCGCTTTTGCAAATTTCTGCCAATAGGTCAACTGCCGTACAGCCTTTGTTTCCGCATACTGCTGCAGCACCCCTTGCCACTGACGGTAAGAGCTGCCTTTTATTCCCAGGTCAATTTCTTTTCTCTGGCTGATGGCCATCAGGCTTTGCTCCAGGTCTTCCAGCAATATGCGCCAGGAAACGCCATCCACTGCCAGGTGGTGTATCACAAGGAGCAGCCGATTTTCTTTTTCTTCTTCAGGAGTTTGCAGCAGCGCTGCCTTAGTTATTTCTCCTTTCTCCAGATTCAGGCTCTGCTGATAGGCATCGCATACTGTTGTGATGCCCGTTTTGAGGGCACTTCCGGACAAGTCTTTTAAACTGATGGTATCCACCTTCCCCAACTCAGGCGCATACTTACTATATACCTGACGCCACTTCTCCTTCTTCTGATGGTAAGCGAAACGTAAGGCATCATGCTGCTCTATCAGCGCCGTTAGCGCCTGGCTTAGCTGATCTGAAGAAAGGGCCTTGTCTACTTTCAGTAAAAGGGACTGGTTGAAGTGGTGCGGCTCCCGAAGCTCCTGCTCAAAGAACCACTGCTGTATCGGCAGTAAACCTGCCTCGCCTGTTAACTCTCCCTGTTCTGCCTGTATCTGCGCCGCTGTTAGTGCCACTGCAGCAAGAGAAGCCACTGTCTGGTGCTCGAACACGTCCCGCGGCTGGAAAGAGAAGCCTGCTAACTTTGCCCGGCTCACCAGCTGTATGGTAACAATGGAGTCTCCGCCCAACTCGAAGAAGTTGTCTTCCACGCCCACTCTTTCCACCTGCAGCAGCTCCTGCCATATCTTCGCCAGCTTCTCCTCGGTCTCTGTTCGTGGCGCAACGTAGCTGTTTGCCAGCGCCTCGCCTGCGTCCACCTCCGGCAGTGCCTTCTTGTTCACCTTGCCGTTGGCTGTAAGCGGAATCTCCTCCAGCTCCACCAGCAGGGACGGCACCATGTACTCCGGAAGCTTTGCCTTCATCTGGCTGATGATGGCCTCCCTATCGAACTCCTCCGCCACTGCATACCCGATGAGGCGCTTGTTGCCGTTGGCATCTGCCTTGGCAACCACTACCGCCTGCTGCACTCCCCGGCACTGGCTCAGCACGCTCTCCACCTCGCCCAGCTCGATGCGGTAGCCGCGTATCTTCACCTGGTCGTCTATCCTCCCCAGGTACTCCAGGTTACTGTCAGAGAGCCACCTTACCAAGTCTCCTGTCCGGTACATCCTGGCGCCTGCCTCCTTGCTGAAGGGGTCTTTGACGAACCTCTCCTGCGTCAGTTCTTCTCTGTTGAGGTAGCCCCTTGCCACCTGCACGCCCCCGATGCACAGCTCCCCGGCCACGCCCTGCGGCACCAGCCTGCCGGACTTGTCCAGCACGTAGGCGCTGGTGTTGCTGATGGGCTTGCCGATTGGAGGAAGCCCCTGCTGCCGGGCGGCAGGCAGTGTGTAGGAGGTGGCCACCACCGTGTTCTCCGTTGGGCCGTAGTTGTTGACCAGCCTGTAAGAGAGGTGAGAAGTGTCGATGGAGCGAAGCTGGTCCCCTCCCGTCACCACGTACTCAAGGGCCAGCCCCTGTGGCTGCTCCTGCCTCACCAGCCCGTCCACCAGGGCGGTGGGAACGAAGCTGTGGGTGATGCCCCTCTCATTGTAGAAAGCCAGCAGCCTCTCTGCCTCCAGGCGCTGCTCGTCCTCCACGATGTAGAGGCTGGCGCCGGAGACAAGCACCGGCCACACCTCCCAGGCGGAGGCGTCGAAGCCCACGCCCGCCATCATGGTAGACCTGCTATTGGAGCTTAAGCTGAATTCTTTCATGTGCCAGGAGCACAGGTTCACCACGCCCCCGTGCTCCACCAGCACGCCCTTGGGCTTGCCTGTAGAACCCGAGGTGTAAATCACGTAGGCAAGGTTCGAGGGCTGCAACTTTACATCAGGTTTCTCTGATGATTCTTTCGCTATCTTGTCCCAATCAGAATCCAGCAGCACCAACTCTCTCTCTTCTCCATCCAACAATCCTTTATAGGCACTGCCGCTCAGCACAAGGGAGGCATCGGTGTCCTCCAGCATGAAGCGGATGCGCTCCTGGGGGTAGCTCGGGTCAACCGGCACGTAGGCACCGCCTGCCTTCAGGATGCCCAGTTGGGCTGTGACAAGCGCTACAGAGCGGTCGAGGCAGACAGGCACCAGCGTCTCCTGCTTTACTCCTCTTTTCTGCAGGTAGTGCGCCAGCTGGTTTGCCCTGGCGTTCAGCTCCCCGTACGTCAGCTGCTCTTCTCCAAAGGATACAGCAGGAGCCTCTGGTGTTTTTGCCGCCTGCTCCTCGAAAAGCTCTACCAGCGTTTTGTCTCCTGGGTAAGCCACTGCGGAAGGGTTGAAGGCCTCAACAAGCTCAACACGCTCGTCCTGCGTTAACAGCTCCAGCTCCGACAGGCTTAACTCCGGCTGCTTCAGCACCTGTAAGAGCAGTTGCTGGTAGTGCCCCAGCATGCGCTTTACAGTCGACGCTCTGAATAGATCTTTACAGTACTCAACTGTTATAGCTATACCCTCCGAAGTCATGGAGACCGTCACGCTAAGGTCAAACTTAGCTGTTGCGCTTTCGAGCTCCTCTTCTGTTAAGCTTACTTCTCCTAATTTGAGTGCTGAGACAGTACTTGTGTTCTGCAACGTAAACATTACCTGGAACAGCGGTGTACGGCTCAGGTCTCTGGCTACTCCAACAGTTTCCACCACTTTCTCAAATGGCACGTCCTGGTGAGCATACGCCTCCAGCGTTGTGGATTTAACTTCCTGCAGTAGTGACCTGAAACTCAGCTCCGGACTGAGATGCGTGCGCAGTGCCAGTGTGTTAACGAAAAAGCCGATGAGCGGCTCCACTTCTGCCTGGCGACGGCCCGCTATGGGGCTTCCTACGCAAATGTCTTCCTGGCCGCTGTAACGGTAAAGCAGCACTTTCATCACGGAAAGAAGGCTCATAAAAGAGGTTACTCCTTCTTTTCGGGACAAAGTCTCCAGGGCTTCCCCCACCTTGCGCTCCAGTTGAAGAGAAACCTTTCCTCCGGTCTTAGCCTGTACAGTCGGACGGGCATAGTCTGTAGGAAGCTCTAATGCCGCCACTCCCTCCAGTTTCTCCTTCCAATAGCTGAGTTGCTCATCCAGCACCTCCCCCTGCAGGTAACGGCGCTGCCACAAAGCAAAGTCGCTGTACTGCACGTCTAAAGGAGGTAATTCTGCAACAGCGGAATCTCCACCTGCCTCATAAAGCCTTGTCAGTTCATTTACCAGTATGGGCACAGACCAGCCATCTGAGGCGATATGATGCAGGACCACTACAAGTAAATGATCCTGCTTTGAAAAGCGCACCAGCACAGCCCGCAGCATGAAATCCTGACTCAGGTCGAAGGGGTGCAGCACCGTCTCCTGAATAAAGGCACGCATTTCAGCAGCATCCGCAAAGCATACCTCATCCATATAACTTAGATGCCACTCCTCTTCCAGTACCTGCTGATAGGCGCGGCCGACATCCTGCCTTATCACAGTTCGAAGCACCTCATGGCGCTGGACAATCTTCCGGAGGGAAAGGGAAAGTGATTTTACATCTAAATCGCCTCTGAGTCTGAAGGCTGCAGGAAGATGGTAATGACTGCTGCCCTCCAACTGGTCGATGAACCACAGGCGTTCCTGTGAAAAGGATAAAGGTAATTTATCATCTGCACTGTGAGGGACAGCCGCGATGGCAGGCAGGAGTTTGGATGATTTCTTTGACGTTACCTGTTTTGCAAGCGCTGCTATGGTAGGATGAGAAAACACGTCTTTAATCTGCAGCTCAGACAGAAGGGTTTTGCGCACCAATGAAACAAGCCTTGTAGCCAGCAACGAATGTCCGCCGAGTTCAAAGAAATTGTCCTCTATCCCCACACGCTCCACTTGCAGGAGATTCTGCCATATTGCCGCCAGCTTCTCCTCTGTCTCGTTGCTGGGGGCAACGTAGCTGTTGGTTAGCGTCTCTGAAGCGTCCACCTCTGGCAAGGCTTTCTTGTCTATTTTGCCGTTTGAGTTCAAAGGAATTTCCTTCAACTCAATCAGAATCGAAGGCACCATATAGTCAGGTAGTTTGGCTTTCATCTGGCTGATGAGCGCTTCCCTGTCAAACTCTCCGGCGGCTACCACATAGCCGATAAGCCGCTTGCTACCGTTAACATCTTCTTTGGCAACGACTACTGCCTGCTTTACTCCCTGACAATGACTTAGTACACTCTCCACCTCGCCCAGCTCAATGCGGTAGCCCCGAACCTTCACCTGGTCATCGAACCGTCCCAGATACTCCAGGTTTCCATCTGCCAGCCACCTGACAATATCTCCCGTGCGGTACATGCTGGCGCCTGCCTCCTGGCTGAAAGGGTCGTGCACAAACTTCTTCTTAGTCAACTCCTCTCTGTTGAGGTAGCCCCTTGCCACCTGCACACCGCCGATGCACAATTCTCCGGCGACACCTTGCGGCATCAATCTGCCTGCCTTGTCCAGCACATAGTGCGGGGTGTTAGCAAGCGGCCTGCCGATAGGCAGTACAGAGCCCTCAAACGAGGAGGAATAGGCATACTCCGTTGAGGTTACCGTTGTCTCTGTTGGCCCGTACTCATTGTAAAAACGGGTGAAGGCACCCCACTCGCTGGCCAGGCTGACAGGGCATGCCTCGCCTCCGGCAATTACTCTTCTCAGATGCCCGTATTTACCTGCCTTCATTTGCTGCAGGTAACTTGGGGTAGCATGCATGTGCGTCACCCCTTCTTTAGTGAGCAACTGTGCCAGACCATCAGGATTAAGCAGCAACTCCTTTGAAACAAGTATCAGACTTGCACCATTGCACAGGGCCAGGAATATCTGCTCCACAGAAGCATCAAAAGCATAATTAGAAAGCTGCAGTATTTTTTCGTCGCTCTTAATAGTGAATTCTTTCGTTTGCTGGCTAACCAGGTTCACCACGCCTTTATGCTCGATGAGTACGCCTTTTGGCCTTCCTGTAGAGCCGGAGGTGTAGATGACATAAGCAAGGTTATCCGGCTGAAGCGCAGTATCAGGTTTGCTAGCCACTTCCTGAGCTATCTGCTCCCATTCCTCATCCAGCAGCACCAGCTTTTTATCTTCCTCTCCTTCAAACAAACCGGCATAGGCACTGCTGCTCAGCACAAGCGCTGCCTGCGTATCCTCCAGCATAAAGCGGATTCTTTCCTGCGGATAGGTGGGGTCAATCGGAACATAGGCACCTCCCGCTTTCATCACACCCAACAGGCCCACAATCATTTCAAATGAACGGTCTATGCAGATGGGAACCAGTGATTCCTCCCGTACCCCCTTCGCCTGGAGATAATTGGCTAGCTGGTTTGCTTTCTGGTCTAGCTGCTGATAGGTAAGCTGCTGCTTATCAAAAATTAGCGCAGTGGCATCCGGGGTGCGGGCGGCCTGCTCCTCGAAGAGGTCCAGCAGGGTTTCTTTATGGGGGAATAACGCAGCCGGAGCATTGAATTTTTCCAGCAGCTGCCGCCGCTCTTTTTCCGGTACAATGTCTAAGTCTGCCACTCTTTCTTCAAGCGCCGCAGGAAACTGTTCCATGATAAACAGCAAGCGCTGCCCCAGCAGCTCGGCCTCTTCTTTTGTGAAATAGGAAAGGTGGTAATCGATGCGTAACTGTAAAGGCTGGTTTTTACCATAGTCCCGCCACCAGAATTGGATGGGCTGGCTTTCATATTGGCTTGACAAATCAAATAAATTTGCCTGTATCCCTTCCATGTCTACCTCAAAATCCAGCATGGCATAATTCACGACTACATCAAATATCTGATTACGCCCTTTTGCCATCAGCTTCAACTCCCTGTTCAGGTGACTAATGGGATAACTTTGGTAGCGGTAATCGGTGCGTTGCTGTTGTTTTACAGCTTGTAGTAAGCTGCTTACAGACATGGTAGGTTCGTAATGCCCCTTGAAAGGAATCATACCTGCAAAAAGCCCCACCGTGCTTCGCTGCTGCTTGTTTCTTCTGTTATGGACAGGAATTCCGAAAACAACGTCTTCCCGGTTTTCGGTCCGGGCAAAGTAAATGGTTAAAGCTGCTAATGTTAGTTGTTGCAGGCTTGTGTTGGTTTGCAGGGCCGCTGCCTCAAAGAGTATTTTCTGAGCTTCTGATATTTCGCTAACAAAAGTTCCACTCTGCCCCTTTAGCCCATTTATCCGCGTTTTTAGCAAAGGATCCGGCACCTCTGTAAATTGCTCTTTCCAATGGGCTCCGTCCTTCTGATAAGAATCTGAGTCCAGGTAGGCCAGGGCTTTTGTTACCTCCTTTTCATAGCTGGCGTACCGAAACGCGAAGAGGTCTGCAGGAGCATTTATCAGGTGAGAGTATTTTCGGGCAACATAATGGGCGAGAACAGCAAATCCAAAACCATCTGTTATCAGGTGATGAAAGCGCCCATATAACCAATGCTCCTCCTCTGAAATTTTGAGTAAACTCAATTCATACAGCGTGCCTTCCAGATCGAAAGCAATATTGAACCGGTCCTGCATCCAGTGCAAAGCCTTCACCTTTGGGTCCGTTTCATCACTGAAATCCTGCTCTTCTATTTCAAGGGCAAAATGTTCCTGCAAAAAAGTGCAGAAAGGAGCTTCATCTGTACATGCAATCTGCATTCTAAGCACATCGAATACTGTGGGCAGGCTTTTGCAAGCTTCCTTGAACTCTTCCTTTTTTAGCTGCCCTTTAAGCACCATGTAACCACCGACATTGTAATGCGGACTATCGCAATCTGTCACCTGATCATAATAGATTTCCTGCTGGGCTGGGTGCAGTTGTACCAGGGCAGAAGAGAGACCTGCCTTCTTTGAGAAGTTCAATGTTTCCATAAGTAAAGTAGTGTTTACAGAGCAGCTGAGAACGCAATCATGTCAATTTGATAAAAGCTTATTCAACAATAGAAAATAGCTCCCTTTATACATTGAAAAAATAAATTTTATTACGAAATTATTCAACGAAAAAGCGTTTTTAAATATTAAAACATGATTTATTTCAAAATATCATTGCTTATTACCTACACAACAGATGATTAGTTATAACATTAAAAAAAATGTTAGTGAATGGTGTAATTTAAGCAGTAAACCCATTAGAATCTAAGATTAAAACCATCATCAGTGCGTTTATGAGATTCAGGAGAAATCGAAAAAACAATATTTTAAATATTAGAAATATATCGTCTGTGTGATAAGAATCAAAGTTTAGTCATCGATAATAATCAATACTTCGTTCTAGTTGTATAAAAGCCACTGGATATAATCCTTGGCCGAATAGTTTATATAAAAAATTGCACATGTACAGCACTCTGTATACCAGTGCATTAAGCAACAAGTAATACGTTTAGTGTTATGCCCACAACTCAAATTCTTCCAGCTACAATTATTTTACATTTTATCTTATTATAATACATATTCTTAAAATCCTGAGTCGTCAGTTCAGTTTCAAAATAAATGTATCTCAGCTAGTTAGGTTGTCTTCTAAAAATCAATGTGAGGATGTTTTACAATTTTGCTACTGCACCAACTATTATCGGATTGTTTTTGTATACATGCCCCTTTAAGAGCATACTTAGCGTGAAAACAAAACCTTTTTCTCCCGATAGACGAACAACACCTCTTCCTAATCGTTAATTTTGTATATGAGTATCCAGCTTCCACTTATCACAGATCCCCTTCTTCAGGATGAGATCGAAAGAAATGGTAAAATCAAGGTGTTTGAGCCTGGACAAACTATCATTGAGCCGGGGCAGTACATCAAGATGGTCCCTATCATTCTAGAGGGTGCTGTAAAAGTGATGCGTACAGATGAGGAAGGGCATGAGCTTTTTCTGTACTACATAGAAAGCGGTGAAACCTGTGCCGTATCCTTAACCTGTTGCAGTACCTCAGACCCCAGCGATATAAAAGCGGTGGCAGAGGAAAAAACAACCGTTATAGGTGTCCCTGTCCGGAAGCATGAGGAATGGACAAACGAATTTCGCCAGTGGAAAGACTTTGTTGCGATGACTTACCAAAAGCGCTTTCAGGAAATGCTGAAGGCGATTGATGATATCGCATTTAAAAGGATGGATGAACGCTTGCTGAAGTATTTGATTGTAAAGTCGAAGCAGTTGAACACACTCGAACTCACGATGACTCATCAGCAAATAGCCAGTGAACTGGGGACCTCCAGAGAAGTTATATCCAGGCTTCTCAAGCAACTGGAGAAAAGAAAACTGGTTGAGTTGGAAAGGAACAGAGTTTACGTGCGTGATAATTTGGCTGGGTTACTTGAAGACATAGACCGGTAAATGCCAGCTATATATTTTTAAAGATTGTCACTCCTTTCACTTCCTCTAACTTCTATAGAACGGCTCCCCCTTTTACTTATATAGAAGATAAAGAGCATCCCACAAGTCTTCATCAATCCTTTCACTGATTCCTTCCCTCGCATTCTTCTACCAGGGGAAGCCAATGTGACAAGAGTCACAGACTTTTCTTTATGACGTGCCTATCTTTGTATCATAAGTTTAAGGAAAAGCAAAAAACATGAAGACGAAGCAATTTGAAGACAAAGGGCTGGCCCACTACTCCTACGCTATACTAAGTGAGGAAAACAGGGAGATTGTATTGATTGACCCTGCCCGTGATCCACAGCCATACTATACTTATGCTCAAGAAAATGACGCTAAAATTGTAGGGGTGATAGAAACGCACCCACACGCTGACTTTGTGAGTTCGCACCTGGAAATCCATGAGGAAACCGGGGCCACTATATATACCCATAGCATGGTGGGGGCAGACTACCCGCACCAAACTTTTGACGAAGGCGCTGTACTGCAGTTGGGCGAAATTAAACTCCGGTCGCTGCACACACCGGGCCACTCCCCTGACGGCATCAGCATTGTGCTGGAGCACGGCGGAGAAGATGTAGCCGTGTTTACAGGGGACACACTCTTTATTAGTGACGTGGGCCGGCCGGATTTAAGAGAAAGTGCTGGAAACATTACTGCGCAAAGGGAGGAGCTGGCCCGTCAGATGTATCATAGCACCCGTGAAAAACTGATGAAGCTGCATGATGACGTGCTGGTATACCCGGCACATGGAGCGGGTACCCTCTGCGGCAAAGGCCTGAGCGAAGCTAACAGCAGTACCATCGGTACCGAGAAAGCCACCAACTATGCCCTGCAGCCAATGAGTGAGAACGCATTTGTGAGGCTGATTATCGAGGACCAACCTTTTATGCCCAAATACTTTGGTTATGATGTGGGCCTCAATAAGAAAGGAGCACCTGCCTGCCAGCAATCACTGAAGGGTGTAAAGAGATTAGATAAAAATGCTGCGCCGAAAAAGGCTGTTGTGATAGTGGACGCCCGCCCCCAGGAACAATTTAAGAAAGGGCATCTGAAAGGAGCCATCAACATCCAA
The DNA here is from genome assembly GCF_003367245.1 of Pontibacter diazotrophicus. Lineage (GTDB taxonomy): Bacteria > Bacteroidota > Bacteroidia > Cytophagales > Hymenobacteraceae > Pontibacter > Pontibacter diazotrophicus. The sequence continues at coordinate 12,026 of NZ_QRGR01000031.1, forward strand.
AACGGCAATAAGTTTGAGACGTGGCTGGGAAGCATTGTTGGTCCGGATGAAAAGTTCTATTTGGTAGCAGCATCAGAAGAATCCCTGCAAGAGCTTATCCGAAAAGCAGCCAAAATAGGCTATGAGCTTAATATGGCAGGAGCCTTTTTATATGATAAAGAAGATGGTGAAGAGAGTAAGGCTTTTGACGCAGAAAAGTTTAGAGCCAGGGAAAATGATTTCACAATCGTTGATATACGCAACAGCAGTGAGACCAAGGCCGGAAAATTCTTTGACCAGGCCATTACCATACCTTTACCAGAGCTAAGGGAAAGAGCCTGCGAGATTCCGACGGATAAACCCGTTGTGGTGCATTGTGCCGGAGGCTACCGTTCGGCAGCTGGCAGCAGCATACTGGAGGGGCTGCTTCCTGTTGAAGTTTTGGACATGAGTGAAGCAGTGACAGAACTAAAGGGTAAATAAGGAGTTAAAGAGGCGCTTTTGAATTTTGCATCTTCTTTACAGGTCCTGCAAGAATGTAGTACCAAATATAAACTCTTCGCTCCTTTAGCATGCATTGTTCCTGTGTGATGAAAGTCACAGTGGCGACGGCGTGTATACTTTAATTTTGCATCAGTTTATAAGCTGTCTGCTTTATATATCAGGTAGCGGGACAAAAACTGAGCATACAAAAAACGTGAATCAGAGAATGGAAAGAATAATAGAATGGATGAGCCAGCCGTGGCCCTGGTATGTGGCGGGCCCCTTGATCACCCTTACCATGCTGTTACTGCTGTTTGCAGGCAAAAGCTTCGGTGTATCAGACACTTTACGGACAACCTGCGCCATTGGAGGCGGTGGTAAAGTAAGTGACTTCTTTGACTTTGACTGGAGAAAGCAGGTATGGAACCTTGTTTTCGTTCTTGGTGCAGTTATCGGAGGGTTTATTGCCTCCACCTGGCTACAGCAGCCTGAGCCGATTCCGCTGGCACAGGACACCGTCGTGAAGCTGCAGGAACTGGGCATCAGCAACCCCGGGGCAAATTACCTGCCGGAGGAAATCTTTAGCTGGGATAGCCTCTTTACTTTGAGAGGATTCGTGATGCTGGTATTCGGAGGGTTTCTCATTGGTTTCGGAGCACGCTATGCGGGGGGGTGTACTTCAGGACACGCCATCAGCGGACTGAGTAACCTGCAGCTGCCATCGCTGATTGCCGTTATCGGCTTCTTTATCGGCGGTCTTATTATGACCTATCTGCTGCTGCCTGTCATTTTAACCCTTTAATAATTAGATATTATGAAATATTTCACTTATTTATCTATCGGCACCTTGTTTGGGATTATCATGACCAAATCACAGGCTATTTCCTGGTACAGGATCTACGAAATGTTCCGCTTCGATGCCTTCCACATGTACGGTATCATTGGGTCGGCCGTCATACTGGGCATCATCAGCGTTGCTCTCATTAAGAAATACAAGTTCAAATCAACAGAAGGTATGCCAATTTCCTTCACCGCTAAGAACATGAGTATTCCGCGCTACCTTTTTGGCGGCACCATCTTTGGCTTAGGATGGGCCATGACGGGCGCCTGCCCCGGTCCGATTTACACGCTGCTAGGGACTGGATACAGCGTTATTCTGGTCGTTCTCTTAAGTGCTATTCTGGGAACACTTACATATGGTGTCGTCAAAAACAGGCTTCCTCATTAGGGGAAGCCTGTGCTTTAACTGAATGTTCTATGTTCGTTTTGATTAACGCAGGTAGCTATTATGAGCCCCTTTAGCTTCGCTTTCCTGTGTGATATTTGTCACTGTACCCGCCTAAATGCTACACTAGCTTTGTAGTATAAACTATGGCAACACATAAATGGAATTAATCGGATACATCGCGGCCCTAGTTATCGGGCTTTCATTGGGGCTCATCGGCGGGGGTGGCTCTATTTTAACGGTACCGGCACTGGTTTACCTGCTGGGCTTTAGCCCTGTCATCTCAACAGCCTACTCTCTTTTTATTGTGGGACTCACCAGCCTGGTAGGGAGCTATCAGTTTTACAAAAAGGGTTTGGTGAGCCTTAAGACAGCGCTTGTTTTCGGAATCCCTTCTATTGTGGCAGTTTATACTACGCGGCGCTACATAGTACCGGCCATTCCGGACAGCATCTTTACCATTGGCGGCTTTGAAGTAACTAAAGGTATCCTGCTCATGCTGCTCTTTGCAAGCCTGATGGTCTTCGCCTCCATCAGCATGATCAGGCAAAAGCATAAGCCAGGTGGCACTGCTGACGAGAACATGGGCCGTGACATACTGGATGAGCACGAACAGCCAAAAGACCAAAATCAAAAGTTCAACTACGGCGGCATTCTGGCCGAAGGTGCCGTGGTGGGTACATTAACCGGCCTGGTGGGAGCAGGTGGCGGTTTCCTGATCATACCGGCGCTGGTGCTGTTTAGCAAGCTGGACATGAAGATGGCTGTAGGTACTTCGCTGCTGATTATTGCTGTGAAATCACTGTTCGGCTTTATTGGGGATATCTATAATTACGAAGTAGACTGGTCCTTTCTGGGCTTTTTCTCGCTTCTGTCTATTGCGGGTATCTTTCTGGGGTCTTTCCTATCTACCAAAATTCAGGCGGACAAGCTTAGGACAGCCTTTGGGTGGTTTGTGCTGGTGATGGGTATTTATATCATCGGGAAAGAAATATTCTTCTAAAACAGGCTTCCCAGACTTTGTGAATCACGCATAAAAAAACTCAAATGCCCCCCTTTTTCAGGCTGTTATTTAATAGCTGTACCTTTATAAATTATCAGAGGAACCCAACGCATGCAGAAGAATAAACTATCACTTAAAGATATACCGGGCTGGGCTATCATACTAGTCTTATTTGGAGGACTTTACATAGCTGGTTTGCATACAGAAGCCATCGGGCAGGTACAGCGATTGCTATTGGCAACAGGCGTCATGAAAGCGGATGTACCTGAACCTGCGGCGGCTGTGAACTATCATGATGCAGGAGAGTCCGCTGCTTCCGGTTCAGCGGATATGGTAGGAGCCGGTTTCCAACTGGTAAGTCTGGACGGGAAAGCAGTGCCTTTTGAGAGCCTGAGAGGGAAAGTTGTTTTCATGAACATCTGGGCGACCTGGTGCCCGCCTTGTATAGCCGAAATGCCAAATATTCAGAGCCTGTACGAGAAGATAGACTCCGACAAGATAGCTTTTGTCATGCTTTCGGTAGATGAGGGCGGCACAGAGAAGGTAAAAAAATTCATAGACAAGAAAGGCTATACTTTCCCGGTGTATATGCCAGCTAGTCAGTTCCCGCAGGAGTTTCACTCGAACGCCATCCCAACCACCTTCATCATTTCGCCTGAAGGCAAGATTGTAGCCAAACAAGAAGGCATGGCTGAATACGACACAAAAGAAGTGCGGGATTTTCTGCAAAGTATGGTTAAGGAATAAAAGGCTCTAAGGCTCACAGTAAAAGAAATGCTAATGCCCACATTTAAAACCTACCCGCTTGCCTTCATTAGAATTTGATGTAATCAGGTTTAGTTTTTTGGGAGACAGCAATTTTACCACTTCAACTGAACTATGCGCCATAGCTTCTCAAGGAATTTTTGAGCCAAGGGCCTCCGAGAAAATTTGATGCTGTCTGTTTTCGAAAATTGATGACAGTGGTTATTCTGGCAAAAGCATTGATGAGAAAAGCGGAAGTAGTGGAGCAAAATTGAAACATAAGAGAATTACTCACTGAGGTTACGCAACACCAAATTATAGTTTGCTTTAACCTGTAGATTGCCTGACGGTTAGAAACTGCCCTTAGCTCCAGCGGAGTGGCCTGTAAACATATCCCCAACAGGTCGCTCCTCTGGAGCTAAAGATTAGAGAAAATCTTTTTCTATCAACAGGTCTTCCCGCTGGGACTTCTGGGTAACGTCAGTTACTCATTATAAGAAAGTAAGCTGCTGAAGACATGCCCCAAAGTCCTCTGCTCGGCCCGCCTGCATGAAATTGCTCACTTCAATTAACACACTGACAAATAACCTCCATACATACCGGGCGCAGAGCAAGATGAAGCAAATGAAAAACCAGTCCCTCATCAACTTGCCCACTACTACCATGCCTCTTAAGCCAGAAAGCTTAAGCTGCTCTAATAGCCAGAAAGCCAGTTTATCTTGCTGGTTAGGCCAGGAATAATTATCAGCCGCTTGTATATGATATCAGGAGTTTCCAGCATATCTTAATACCGTTTTATATAGCTGTCAAGGCATCCGGTAAAAGAGATATTGTATGGATAAAAATAGCCAACTCAACCGAACACTGGGCCTGCGCCTTGTCATTGTGGTTGTTATCGGGAACATTATAGGGTCCGGTGTGTACAAGAAAGTGGCTCCTATGGCAGCAGAACTCCAGTCACCGGGATGGGTACTTATCTGCTGGGTGCTGGGAGGTATAATTACTTTGTTCGGGGCATTAAGTAATGCGGAGGTGGCGGGTCTGCTGGCAGACACGGGCGGGGAGTATGCTTATTACAAGAAGATTTACAATCGCTTCTTTGCCTTTATTTTCGGGTGGTCCTTGTTTACCGTTATTCAGACAGCGGCCATTTCTTCGCTGGCCTATGTTTTTGCGCAGTCTCTCAACAGCATTCTTCCCCTGCCGCAGCTTCTGGGTTCCCTGGCAGATTTCTCCATTGGTGGCGTTTTTTTTCCGTTCGCTGATCTGAGTGTAAAGCTTACGGCCATTCTCCTTATTGTTGTGCTGACCTGGGTGAACATGAGAGGGATTAAATCCGGGGCAGGACTTAGCACCGCTATTCTGCTGCTGGTATTTGCAGGCATAGGCGTTATTGTCTTTTTCGGGCTTGGCAACAGCCAGGCCGAGATAGGACGAAACTTTGAACTGGCAACAACTTCCCCTACCCCCGTTACCTTCAGCGCTGTTTTCGCGGCCATGCTGTCTGCGTTCTGGGCTTACCAGGGCTGGGCGGCCATCGGCTATGTTGGTGGGGAGATAAAAGACGCCCATCGCAATATCCCGCGGGGCATCACCATTGGCGTGTTCACGGTTGTTGTTATTTATTTGCTGGTGAACATGACCTACCTTTCTTTATTGCCTGTTTCAGTTCTGGAGCAGGTTCATGAGGCAGGAAACCAGATTGCGGCCGTGGAGGCTATCAGAAGCTTCTGGGGGTATGGTGGTGCAGTATTCATTTCTGTGCTTATCCTCGTTACCACCCTGGGCTGCACCAATGCCACGATTCTTGCAAGCTGCCGCACCTATTATGCCATGGCCAGGGAGGGTCTCTTCTTTCCTAAAGCAGCAGAGCTGAACCAGGAGCAGGCACCGGCCAGTTCACTTCGCTACCAGTGTATCTGGGCTTGCCTGCTGGTGCTCTCCGGCACATTCGACCAGCTGACAGACATGATCATTTTTGCAGTATTCATCTTTTATGGGGCCACTACGCTAGGCGTATTTATTCTAAGAAAGAAAATGCCGCATGCGCACCGCCCTTACAAGGTATGGGGTTACCCGGTGGTTCCTGCTATTATGATACTTTTCTGTGCTGCCCTGTTCTTTAACACGATTTTAGTGCGTCCGCGTGAAGCGTCGATCGGGATGGTGCTGATGCTTACCGGCATACCGATGTACTGGTGGTTCAACAAAAAGAGAAGGGAAAGAGCCCAGGTTCCAACGAATGAGAAGGTTGTTTCTTAAACCTAACTCTGAATGTCCTAGGAAAATACACGCTTCTTACAGGCTTCATTTGATGACATGGCCATTAACCTGATTTCATTTTCTCTACTCCACCCGCATAACATCAGGCGCCTTCAGGAAATGTTTATCCAAGCGCTTCATTATAGATTCATCTATGTCTTCTGGAGATAGAAGACTTACTATTAATGCACTTTCTTCGGGATTTGACTACAGGGTCCTTCGTACCTGATAAAAATATTGATCCACAGCGCCCTGGACAGCCTGAAGATGATTGGTAGAAAACCTATAACAACAACGGCTACAACGCCCATCATCATAGCCATGGTTACTTCCTCCACAAACTGATAAAGGATTGCCAGCGTGACTAAAAAGATAGCCACATTAAAGCCGAAGCTAACGTACATGGCTCCATAGTAATATCCTGGCTCCGGCTCAAAAGACTGTCCGCAGCAAGGGCAGTACTCGTGCATGTTCGCAAATTTAGTGCTGTACAAGGTGCCTTCCGGAAACATATTCCCTTCCCGGCATCTGGGGCACTTCACTGCTGCAATGCTATATAATAAAGAATGTCTCTGGCTCATTTCACTAAAATTTACTTACTCACACAATTCAGATACGAAGCATTTTGCCCTGTATACGGGACTAAGGCTTCAATTTACAATGCTTTTATTATAAATTATATAAATTCGGATTACTATAGATAGCTCATATAAGCACATTTTTGATTTCCAATCAGGGAGACTAAAAGGCCTTGTAAAACAAAAATTTGAAATCAAGACCGCCTCCACATTGGTGGCTGAAAAGTTTGTCTATCTAACCAAATCATAACCTCGAAGCCTTTTAAAAAGTGTACACCAAAATCCAAAGCTGTGTACCCCCTTCTTCTGGTCTTTGCTATACAAACCACTTCTTACTCATCTTCCTGGTTCTCAATGCAAAACTTTTGTTTTACAGCTTGTCGCTGAAAATTGTGATTCTGTTTTCCTGTAGCAGCGTCTCCCTTTTTTTGCTATATTTAGACTATGGCAGTGAGCGCTGGTGGTCATACAATATAGAGGTTCGGCGAACTTTATTTTATTTGATTTCCCGCCCATTGCTAATGCCCATCAGCAACACCCTTGCTTTTAGTACTTTATCCAGCTAAGCATATGACAAGAGCTCTCTATTCCATAAAAAACAGCACGCGTTATACCGCTGTTGCCTTCCTGCTTCTCCTGTTGTTTCCGCTGCTGAGCCTGGCGCAGGTAAACAGAAAAGCTGCCGTACGCGGCAAGGTGCTGGATGCACAAACAGGACTGCCGCTGCCTTACGCCAATGTGAGGCTTTTTAAAAGCGTTGACAATGGATTGATATCAGGAAACATGACAGATGAAGAAGGGCAGTTTACGTTGGATGCTCCGCTTGGGGAGCACTATGCCCTGATAGATTTCATGGGATACAAAGCCTTGAAATCAACAGTGTTTACGCTTACGCCTGAGAACCCAACTCACCATTTGGGCACATTGAAGCTATTAGTAGCGGAAGCCACCGCCTTGAAAGAGGTGGTGGTGCAGGCCGAAAAAAGCACCATGGAGTTGTCGTTGGACAAGAAGATATTTAACGTAGGGAAGGATTTGGCAAACGCAGGCGGCTCGGCTACCGAAATTTTAAGCAATATACCATCCGTTTCAGTAGATGCCGAAGGAAACGTGAAACTGCGCGGCAGCGGGAATGTACGCATCCTGATTGATGGAAAACCCTCCGGACTGGTTAGTTTTAAAGGAGGAAGCGGACTGCAGCAATTGCAGGGAAGCCTGATCGAAAAAGTAGAAATTATCACCAACCCCTCAGCCCGCTACGAAGCCGAAGGCATGTCCGGCATCATCAACATTGTGTTAAAAAAAGAGCGTAAAAGTGGGTTCAACGGTTCTTTCGAGGTAATAGCCGGTGAGCCTACCAATTACGGAGGAGCCGCCAACGTGAATTACCGGCATAAAAAAATAAACTTCTTTTTAAATTATGGCCTGGCTTACCGCATTACCCCCAGCCTGGGCTCCCTTTACCAGGAACTGACTAGCAACAATACAACTTCAATTTTAAGGCAGGAACATGATACCCGGCTGAAGGGCTTCAATAACAACATCCGGGGCGGACTCGATTATTTTTTCACTGAAACAAGTATCCTCACCGCCTCCTATATGTTCAGGAGGAGCGATGCCAACCGCGTCCGGAACATCCGCTACGAAGATTACCTGGCCAGCCAGGAACTCCAAAGCTATACCGCCCGACAACAGGTTGAAGACGAGGACGAGGTGAATGCGGAGTATGCCATCAGCTACAAGAAAACATTTGCCAGGGAAGGACAAGAGCTTAATGTTGATTTCAGGTTCCTGGATTACTGGGAAAACTCTGACCAGGTATACACCCAAAACACCTTTTTCCCCGACGGTACGCCCGAACCCGCTACAGCATTGTACCAGCGCTCGCTGAATGACGAGTATGAAAAACAATACCTGACACAGGTGGATTACGTGCAGCCTATCGGCGAGGGCGGCAAACTGGAGGCAGGCTTAAGGAGCAGTTTCCGGGATATGGTAAACGATTACCTGGTAGGAGATCAGAATGCCGCAGGGGAAATAACGCCGCTACCGGGCCTGGAGAACTACTTTATTTATAATGAGAATATCAATGCCCTGTATGGCATCCTGGGGAATAAAACAAAGAAGGTCTCTTACCAGGTGGGATTGCGTGCCGAACACACCGATGTGAAGACCACACTCCGGGAAACAAACGAAGTGAACCCGCGGCGCTACACCAATTTATTTCCGAGCGCACATTTTACATATAACTTACCAAAGGAAAATGCACTGCAAATCAGCTATAGCCGCAGGGTACGCCGACCGGTTTATTTCGACCTCAGCCCTTATTTTACTTTGTCCGACAGCCGGAATGTGATGGGTGGTAACCCTAACCTCAACCCGGAGTTTACGAATGCCTTTGATTTTGGGCACATCAAGTATTTTGAAAAGGGGTCTATGTCCTCATCCTTGTTTTACCGGCATACCACGGGCAGAATAACAACCATACGACGGGTGAACAACGAAGGAATCGCCACTTTACGGCCTGAAAACCTGGAGGCAGAAGACGCGTTTGGCCTGGAGTTGATTGGTTCGTTTACGCCTGCCACCTGGTGGAAAATGGATCACAGCTTTAACTTCTTCCGGGCGATCATCGACGGCAGTAATTTTGAGGAAAACTTCAGCACCGATACCTACAGCTGGTTTACCCGCCACACGTCCCGGTTTACGCTCCCCAAGGCTATTGACTTACAGGTGCGGGCAAATTACGAAGCGCCTCAGAAAACACCTCAAGGCACTCAGAAAGCCCTGTACTATGTTGACCTGGGTATCAGCAAAGACATATTTAACAGAAATGGCACCATTACCCTCAATGCCCTGGACCTGTTTAACTCCCGCATCACACGGTCTGTGCAACAAGGCGAAAGTATTGAAGGAGTTTCCTTTTACACCAGCAGTAAAAACCAGGGGCGGAGAAGGCAGGTAAACCTCACGCTCAGTTACCGGCTGCACCAGGCCGCCCCCACCGGCAGTCCCAAAACCCTGTCTCCCGAATAAGGCAGCTGCGTTAATGTTCTTGACACGCCCTTCCTCTGCTAAGAATTTGCTTGGATTGTTGTAGGTCTTTTACAGCCACTGGTGTTAGTGCTGACCTGAAGCATGATAATTAGCGAATTGGATAAAGTTTGCCCAGTCATACTTTGTTAAATCATGAGCACCTTCCCTGTTGTGGTAACCCAGGTAAGAATTGATGATGGGGCTGTTGACTGCTGGAGGTTCGGGAGTAAGCGCTGAGTGCCTTCTGTATAGTTTATAAGCCTTCTGGGCATGCAACAGAGAAAGGTATGAGCCCTTTGGGTCGGCCCAAAGATCTTCCGTGGCACTGGTAACATAAACGGGCCTTGGCGCAATGAGGGAAAGCAGCATATGCTGATCAACCGGCAAGGCAGCTTCATTCTCATTATACTTTTTGTAATTGTCCGCGAACCAATGGGGGAACTGGTCATTGATGACTTTCACAGTCTCACCGAATCTTCTTCTGGACAAGGCCGCCCCTGTGTTTCCGGAACAGTTGGAGTACACCATGGCAAAGCGCTGATCCTGCGCACCAGCCCACAATGCGGCCTTCCCTCCACGCGAGTGCCCTACAACCGCAACTCTCCGGGCATCTATATCCTTGTCTTCCTGAAAATAATCCATCACTCTGCTGGCGGCCCATGCCCAGGCACCTATTGCTTTCGTTCCGTTGTCAGCGCCCTCTTGTTCAGGGTAAAGCTGCAACGCGCCCTCCTGGTAGGTATCTTTGTTATCAGGTGCTGCATCGCTGACATGGAAAGCGGCTACGGCATACCCACTGTCAATAACCATTTCTGCAGGCCAGAACGCACTTTTGGTAGTTCTTGAGGGATCGGTGTTGCTCTTGTCGCGGTTATTAATTAACAGGAATGCCGGCACCGGTTTCTGAGGTTTGGTAGGCACGAAAAGAACAAGATTGATATCGGCTGACTTGTTCTTTCTCCAGACAGTAATGGTTACCTCTTTTAAATGTGCCTGTCCATCCATGGCATTTACAACATCATTGGTAAGGGTGAAGGCGATGCTGTCATACCCCTGGGGCATTTGCCCATAGACATTGTTTTCAAAAAGGCGCAGCACTTCCGGTCTTCTCTTTTTTTCCCAGGCTGCTTTATTGTCTACTACAGTTCCGTCTGCCGATGCAAGTACTTCTGGTAAAGTATAGGCGGGCACTTTAGACTCATCGTAATTCTGCGCTTGTGCCTTGTTGAAGAGAATCAAAACCGCGAGGCACATTACTATTCCTTTTATCATAAGCCTTTACTTTTCTGTTGAACCTGTTAGCTGAGTTAATTGGAAACAACCAACGGGAAAGAGATAGCTGCAGCACTTGCTCCTCATCCCATTAGCAACTGAAGTTACGCAAAAATTTACTTAAGCTGGAAAAGTACCCTTCGATAATAAGGGTGTTTAATTCTAGGCGATTCTCCCCTTGAGGGGAGCAAGAGGGGTGTTTACATGTGCAGAGAAATTGCTATAAAACCACTTTTCTAGTCGTCTGCCTCCGTTACGGACACCCCTATAATCCCCTCAAGGGGATAGTACCGGATAGTGAAACAGCCTTATCATTAAAAGGAGACAAAAAACTACTTGCGTAATATCAGTTAGTAAGATAACATTTTTATTTCTCCTACAGATCTTAAGGCTGTCAACTAAGCTAATTTTTGGAGTATACTTTTGAACTGCTCACAAGTAATAGAAGTAGGCGACGTTGCCACAATCACACGGAAGCTTATTCTCTGTTCAGGCTTCTTTTAACACTTTCTCCTTGCTCGTGGTCATTTCAACGATATCATGCAGGATCATGTAGAGGCAAGGTACAATCACTAAAATAATGGCTGTGGCGAAAATAATCCCGAAACCGAGCGAAATAGCCATTGGGATAAGCTGGTAAGCTTGTCTGGATGTTTCCAGGATGATGGGTGTCAGTCCGCCGAAGGTAGTAAGGGTAGTGAGGATGATTGGTCTGAATCTCCTGATGCCTGCTTCGTGGATGGCATCATAAGCAGAGAGTTCTCCCCTGTGTTTGTTGGCATAATCGATCATGATCAGCGAATCGTTCACCACCACCCCTGAGAGTGCGATGATGCCCATCAGGCTCACCAGAGAAAGGTCATACCCCAGTAAGATATGGCCTATCACCGCTCCTACCACGCCAAAGGGAATAGCCAGCATAACAATAATAGGCTGGATGTAGCTGTTTAACGCCACCGCCAACAAGGCGTAAATAAGGAGCATGGCAATGATAAAACCTGACCACAGCGCCTGCGTGGATTCCCGCATCTCTGCCTGGCTGCCCTCAAAGGTCCAGGTAATACCCGGGAAATCCGCTTTTAGCTGTGGCAGCATTTCTTCGTTCAGCGACTTTAAAACACGGGTCTGGGCATTGGCCGGCTCTACATCCATCCCTACATTCACCACCCTGCGTCCGTCCCTCCTGTTGATATTAGTAAACGTTTCCCCTTCAGCTACCTTCACGACGTTAAGCAAGGGTACAGCCGTGCCATCAGGTGCCCGGACGATAAACTCTTCCAAGTTATTCATGTCCTTCCGCTCTTCCCTAGGCAGCTTCACGCGGATCTCTGTTTCGTTGATGCCACGCAATTGGCGCATGGCCAAAGCTCCGAAAAACGCGTCCCGCACCTGCTGCCCTACAGCGGAGGGTGTTAGGCCCAGGCTTCTGCCTTCCGGTAACAACTCAAAACCCATCTGCACTTTTCCCATGTTAAAATTGTCACTCACATCCCGGGTCTCTTCAAAAGACTTTACCCGTTCCACAAATGCCTGACTCGCCCGCTCCAGCACTTTAATATCGGTATGGCTCAGGTCCACACTAATGTCCTGCCGGGCACCTCCGGGTCCCCTTTCCGCCTCAAAAGTAATCTGATCCACCCCCTCAATGTCACCTATTTCATCACGCCACAAGGCAATGAGCTCTTTGGCGCTCATGTCCCTTTCATCAGGCGGTTTCATCACTACCTCCACATCAATGAAATCCTTTCCGCGTACATTGGTTTTGATACCTTCGGCTACTTCATACAGATTGTGCTCCTCGAACATGCGCTGCGTGGAGTTAGTGATTTCCGTGGCTACTTTAGCGGCCTGCTCGGTGGTGGTGCCCACAGGCAATCTTACTGCGGCCTCTATTTCATCGGCAGCTACTTCGGGCATCAGGACCATGCCCATGTGATCGCTGTATCCAAAGCCCCCTACTAAAAGCAACAAGGCCATTGCCGTACTCAGGGTGATGTACCGGTTACGCAGGCAAAGATCCAGGAAAGGGCGGTAGAAGCGGTGGACAAAGCGATTGAAAGCCTCCGCAATGGACTTTTGCCAGCCCTCCAGCTTCCGCACTGCCTTAGACGAGTTCTTCTTTGGCTTGTGCGCCACATGAGAGGGAAGTATGAACAGCGCCTCAAAAAGCGAAACTACCAGCACCACAATAACAACCATCGGTAAGGGCCACCAGTATTTACCGGTCTCCCCGGGAATAAACAGGAGTGGCACAAAAGCGATAATAGTAGTCAGAATACTGAAAACAACGGGTTTAGAAACGTCTTTGGCACCCAGTATGGCCGCATCCATAAAGCTGTAACCCTTCTGGCGATACTCATAAATGTTCTCACCCACCACAATGGCGTCATCCACCACTATACCCATCACAATCAGGAACCCAAACATGGAAATCATGTTAATGCTGATGTCCACCAGCGGTAGAAACACCATCGCCCCAACAAAAGAAATAATCATTCCCATCATCACCCAGAATGCCAGCCGGTATTCCAGAAAAAGCCCGAGGATCACCATTACGATCACGATGGCAAGTAAACCGTTCTCTGTTAAAAGCGACAAACGCTCCCTGAAATCTTCTGCCCTGTTACTATCAATCCTAACGCTTACACCGGGTGGAAGGGATTTCTCGTAGTCTGCCAGAATTTCCTTTACAATATCTTCAATTTCCAGCGGGGATTGTTGGCCTATCCGGAAGACTTCCAGATCCACGGTGTTCTGCTGGTTAAACTGCCCGTGAAATCCTGTTTCCTCGAATCCATCGGTAATGGTGGCTATATCGCCCAGTTTCACGGTGGCGCCCGATTCCGAGGAAATGATGTCGATGTTGCTATACTCTTCTGCCCAGAGCTTGCGCTCCTCCATTCTCAGCAATATCTCTCCGGCCTGCGTTTCTATAGAGCCGGCGGGCACATCCTGGCTCGACTGACGGATAATGTTGGCTATCTGGCCCAGCGTCAGATTATATTCCCGCAGGCGGTGCTCGGGGATTTCCACATGGGTGATAAAGTCGGGAACGTTTCCGATCTCTACCTGCGTAATTTCATCGTTGGCCAGAAGCTGGTTGCGTAATCTTTCTGCTAGTATGCGAAGTGTCCATACCTCTACGTCCCCGAACAAGCCTATTTGCATCACATCCTGCTGCCGATCCTGCAAGACAACCTGCGGCTGTTCTATATCATCCGGAAAAGTCTGTATCCGGCTTACAGCCTGGTCAATATCCTGAAATGCTTTCATCCTGTCGGTACCCGGCACCAGCTCTACCGTCACATTTCCGGAGCCTTCGTTGGCGACGGAGGTGACCTCCTTTATCCCCTGCACACCTTTGATGGCTTCTTCAACAGGAAGCACAATCCCCTGCTCTGTTTCAGTTGGTGCAGCCCCGGGATATACCACGCTTATCTGCACATAATCCAGCTGGAATTGTGGGAATACCTCTTTCTGGATGTTGTACATGGTCCAGAATCCGCCCCCTATCAGTATAAACATTAGGAGAGTCGTAATAATGGGGTTGCGTGCCATGAATGCGATGGCACCTTTGTGCGTTTCTTCAGCCGGTTCTTTTGATTCCTCCATAAGCTTTATTCCTGAACCTCTTCATTTTCCGTCGTGTCCTGCGGAGACTCCTCTCCCTCTGTACGTAAACCAGAGCCCTCCACTACTGTGGACAGGTCTGTCGTTACAACTTTATCATCATCGGAAAGGCCTTTCCTGATATAGGCATAATCGGCATCCTCAAACAGGATGTCCACCTCCCGGATACGCAGCTTTCCCTCGTCCATGACCCAAACGGTTTCGCCCTGCCGGAGGTAGTCGCGGTTAAGCCGGATGACATCCGGTATCTCCCTGGCCTGAATATGGGCTTCCACGAAGGTGCCAATCATGAGCGGTGGTATCGTATCCCGTTCTGTTTTACGTACCAGCGGATCCGGAACCGACACCAGCACCCTCGCCATTCGCGTCTGCACATCAAGCGCTCCCACTAACCGGAACAACCTGCCCTCCCTATACTGGCCCTCCGGCCAGCTGCTGGCATTTATGATCTTCACATCCGAGCCGGAATTGGCCTCTGCTTCCGCAAAAGTGAGCCAGTTTACTTTGGCAACGGGAACATTGGCGGCTACCCAGTACTCGTCCATTCCCACTAATTGCCCCAGCTCTGTTCCCGGTGCCAGCTGAGAGCCTACATTGGCATTTCTACTGATGATGTGGGCATCAAACGGAGCCCTGATGGTTGTGCGCTGCAGGTTAAGCCGGGCTTGCTGTACGGCAGCCTCTGCCGCAGCAACAGTAGCCCTGGCAGATTCCAGTTGGGGCCTGCGGAGCACGAGGTCCTGGTTTTCACCGGAGAGTTCTTCTCCAATCAGCTCATAATCCTTCCGGGCAACATCCTGCCGCCCCATCTCAACACTTAAATCTGCTTTGGCCAATTGCAGATCACTCATTCTCAGTTGCAGGGTGTTTCTATAATCAGCAGGGTTTATCTGGAGCAGTACTTCGCCTTTTTTCACAAAAGAACCCGGGATAAAGTTTTCTGAAATGCTTACCACCTCCCCTCCTACCTGTGTACTTAATGTAATGTCTTTTGCCGCCTGCACGGTTCCTGTCGCAACCACTGTAGGGGTATAGTTGCCTCTGTTCACCTGCACCACGTCCACCAGCATGGCAGTCCTTTTAGCTGCTCCTTCACGCTGCGCTTCCGGTGCTGTCATAAATACAAGCAAGGTAATGGCAACACTTACCAGAAGTATAGCTCCACTGATGATGAACGTTTTCTTTTTTGTCATCTACATAAATAAATTAGACTTAAGCCTGTGCTAGTGATTTTACGGTTCTTCCTCCAGCATAGGCTCTCTTTCTGTTTCAAAGCCACCTGCCAGCGCCCGGTACAAGGCTATCCTTATTTCCAGCAGCTCCAGTTCTGCATTGATGAGATCCCTTTGAAGCTGTTGTTGCTGATTCAGGGTCACCAGCACATCGAGGTAGGCGAGTGACCCGTTGAGGTATTCCACCCTTAGCTGGCCAAAAGTTTTCTCTGCCAGCTCCACCTGGTTCTGAATCACTTCTACCCTTTCGAGCTGCTTTGTTTCCTGAATCAGAGCATTTTCAATTTCCTGGAAAGCGAGGAGCACCGTCTGCCCGTAATCGTATCGCAATTGCTGCCGGATAGCCTCTGCCTGGTTTACCTGTGCCCTTAACCTGCCTCCGTAAAAAACGGGTGCCAGCAAGCTGCTGCCAAGCGAAATAGCTTGTGACTCGAACAATCCTATCAGCGTATTTGATCGGAGGGCTGCATTGAGCGAGAGGTTTAGCCGCGGATATCTGTTGCTGATGGCGGCAGCCACTTCCCTATCGGCTGCCTGTAGCCTGTAAAACGAGCTTAGTACATCAGGCCTTCGGTTGACAAGCTGTAACGGCACACCGGTCAGGGGTAATGGCGGTAAATCGGGTAGTTGGGCAGGGGCCTCCAGCAGCTCACCGGGCGGCTGACCGAGCAGGATGGAGAGCTGGTTTTCAAGCATTTCCTTTTGCAACTCCAGCGCTATCTGTTGCTGTACAGTGCTTTCTATGAGCTGCTGCTGCCGCAGAATATCGACACCCCTTACCTGCCCGCTGGCAAACCTGTTCCGAATAAGCGCCAGCACCTGTTCATTGGTTTCTATCT
The DNA here is from genome assembly GCF_003367245.1 of Pontibacter diazotrophicus. Taxonomy (GTDB): domain Bacteria; phylum Bacteroidota; class Bacteroidia; order Cytophagales; family Hymenobacteraceae; genus Pontibacter; species Pontibacter diazotrophicus. The sequence continues at coordinate 28,309 of NZ_QRGR01000031.1, forward strand.
GTTCGCCCAGCAGTTGAAGCTGAATATTGGTGGCTTTTAGCCTGAACCATGCCAAAGCAACTTCACCTGTCAGCGTGACTGCCGCTGTTTTGTAATCATAAAAACTGGCTTTGAACCTATACTCTTCAGCATGTATGCTATACCTAATCCGGCCCCAAAGATCTGCTTCGTAATTTGCCCGCAGGGAAAGCTGTGTATTCTCCCCCCCTACAAAATCAGGTTCAGGCCGGCTTATCCCGCTTTGTAGCTGTAGAAACACGTCAGGCACCCTGGCTGATGACGCTATATTCACCAGTGCCCGGGCCTCCTGAAACTGGTACCAGAAAGCATTCAATGGTAAAGTGGAAGCTAATGCGGAGTCTACCAATAGATTGAGTTCCGGATCTTCAAAGGCCTGCCACCATTGGTCCGGCGCCTCCGTTTCGCCAGGCAGGGAAAAAGTCTGTAAAGTTTCATAGGGCAGGTTGACTTCGGCAACCTTGCGGGAACACCCCATTAGCCAGCAGATAGTAAAGCAGCAAAGAAGCGACATACCAGGTATAGAACATACCGGTGCTTTGGTGGAGGTGCTTATAAAAATGCCTTTTTTCAATATTTTTTACATTTCATTAAAAAATATGAATTGGTCTTGTTGATTGATTTTAAATGTGTTGGCCTAGACTATATAACCAATAGTAGCTATATAAGGTTATACTTGACCTAAGATGATTTTCCTCCTTTCTAGTTTAGGGAAGTACTGAAGATTTAAAACGGTAAGGAATTTAGTGGACTGGAGCAGTGCTCACCTAAATCAATTGCTACAGAACAGGCAATAAAGTCTGCATGAGTGACTACACATTAGTGGGAGAGCTCAGGAAGCTGTTCAGTTTGTAGGAGTTAGGGCTATGACTGAACGAATTACTTTGCAGAAGCGGGAGTGCGGCAGAAGGCAGTGTTGCTGAAATGATGGCCTGAGGGGGCCTTTACCTTGGCCTCCCCAGGCAGTAGAACTGTTTATGATTTTGCAAAGGTGCTGTGTTTTTGCTACCGCTTAGACAAGCCAATGGTGACAATAACATGATCTGCCTCTTTTATAGTTGAGCCGGCACCATACTGCGCTTTCTCTAAACGAACCTGCCACGACATAGCGGAACCTGTAATGGAAGTAATCTCAAAATCATGTAAGCGGCCGTTATGATAAAACTGGAGGTAATCATTTCCATTCTTTTGAAAAGAAGTGTAAGTACATGTAGTCCTGGTTCCAGTGTTATAGGTTGTGGTTACCTCAGGCGCATTAAAATGAAAAGTGGTCACCTTTTCATCTGTCTCTGCATGCATCAGTTGCCCCGAAGCATTATAATATTTGAGTTCCTGGGTAACCGTGCTCCAGGAGCCTTCCAGTTGAACCTGGTTTACATCAGGAGTGGGCGCATCTTCTTCTTTGCAGGAGGCCAGGAGAAGGAAGAGCAGGACGGGCAGAAGGAATAGCTTTTTCATGAACATCCTATACGCAATATATATTATAAAGTATATATAAATTTATCTTTTTTATCTGCTACACCTATTTTCGTATTAGTTTAGTTATAACCACAACAATAAAAGCATTTAAATAAGGATGGCGCATCTCCTTTTATTCCATTTTTATTTAAACATCTTTTTAGCCTTGATATCCCATACAGAGACTATGTGCAGCAAAACAGAGCCTTTAACAATGGAAAGCGTATGCATAAAAAGACATATCTTATGTTCAACACCGGTTGCTGTAAAATACGAACTCGCTCCCAAAGCAAACCTATAGTGCAGTAAAGCTGGAGGTGATGTCAGTGGAAGAGTCCGGGTGGCATTGTGATTATGCCTAGCTGACTAAGAGTAGGAAGAAAAAGAAAGCCCATCAAAATCTCATGTTATGGACATTAACGCTCAAAAGGATGCTGTTAGAATTTTCGAATTTGCATTTCAGGAACTAGAACGGAAAGCAAATGAAGGCTTGAATAATTTAAGCAGGTTAACAGGCTCCGAAAAGGGAATCCATTTGACTGACCTGAATAACAATGATGCCTTAGGCTCGAACACTTTATTAGCTTCACAAACTATACCAGCGATAGTTGTTCTTAGCTTAGCGATAGAACAGGCTTTGAAAGTGCTGATCAAACAAGAGGGTGAAGTTCCTAAGCATGTGCATGAGTTGAAGATTCTCTTCAACCAGCTGCCCATATTTTTACAAGACGAGATAAAAGCCTTTGTAACGACAGACCTGACCATCACGGAAGAAGCCTTTGAGGATCATCTCTTAGAAAACAACAATGCCTTTGTGAACTGGAGATACTTTTATGAGAAACAGGACACCGGCAGTTTAAGCTTTCTTAAGTCATTCTTTGATAGCCTGAAAACTAAGATTGAATAGGAGGCACTTTTAAAGGAGATAGAGAAAGTTAAAAAAACCAACTGTCCCCCTCCGCAAAGTAGTTCACCAAATATATCCTGCATCAGTTTGCCCCCATCATACAAAACGACAAATGTAAAGGAGAAGCATATGGGATTTAAAATGAAACAGCAAATCATTCTGGCCTTTTGCTTCCTGATTACGCTAGGGATAACCGGCTGCCAAACCAGCACCGCACGAGTTGGAACCGCCAATGCACCAACCGCAAATAATAAAATGGCGCCTCAAAGGGTGGATATTAGGGGAAGTATTATTATGAGCCGTTATGACCAGGGGCAGGTCATACTGGAGGTCGAAGGCTTTCCCTCCCAGTACTCCCGCTTTGACCGGGCGTATGTGCTCGTGCTGCCAACCACCCAGATTGTAGGCCCAGACGGGCAGTCCATCAGCCTAAGCGAGTTACGACAGGGGCAAAATGTGGCGATCCAGCTGAGAGGCGGCGGCCAGGGAAACTTAGTGGGTCTTGGTGTTGCCCGGCAAGTATGGGTAGAAGAAACTAATTGACACAATCAGCGGGTTAAGCTGAAAATAAGTTCTTTCAGCGCCTGACTGCGGCTATATTCTCCTCCCAATAGCGCTGCTATTACATTTAAAATGAGTTTTGTCAGCACCTGAAATCACTCATTTCGCGCTATACACTATGGCACTGTTTGGCTATAGCAGCAATGTAGTTGAAAGCTTCTTAAGCACACGCGCAAGCGTCACCTCTACACCTGCATCAGCATTAATTTTAAACAGGTGCTCAGAAGGTAGTTCATCAGGTTCCTGGTAAATACTCCTGAGCAAATTAAAATCTTCTAACCGTGCATCTGAAACTACCTGTTTGATTATGTTTCTTACAGCCAGCCTTTTCTTCATCACCGCTTCGGAGGTCTTCATCTCTAAGAAGTAATATGGAACGCGTGCTTTGGCTAATGCCTGCCCGAACAGATCACGGTGTTTCGCCAGACCGAAAGTTGCATCTATCACTACACCCTGGAGGCCTTTTACCCGGGTAAGTGTTTCTTCCAGCAGCGTTTGGTATACTTTATCGGTAATTGGCAGGGAGTATAAGCTTTGCCGTATCTTCGGGTCAGAACGTTGGTAGAGGGGCAATCCTGCTGTTTCTTTCCGCAATACGTCACTGCTCACACATTTCCAGTTTAATAGCTTGGCTAAACTTTCAGCCAGGGTCGTTTTGCCACAACCACTTCTGCCGCACACAATCAGCACAGCAGGTCCTGAACCAAAAAGCGCATACTGTAGCGCAAGACTCACGTAGCTCTTAGCCTCTTCCCTGCTGGCCTCCCGCTCCACAACCGACACCTCCTGTTCACTAGCTTTTATACATTCTACCTTGGCCCGAACACAGGCCCGGTAACATTTATAGAAATCGACCAACAATAGCATATCCGGGTCATGCAGCAATTCGGCCATGCGAGTAGTAACGTACTTTGACAAATCAGGGCGATCATGATGGTCAAAGTCCATTGCCAGAAAAGCAATATCGGAGGCCACATCTATGTAGCGGAAACTGTCATTAAACTCAATGCAGTCGTAGATACAAACTTTATCCTTCCGGATGTGAATGTGCTCCAGGTGCAGATCGCCATGGCAATCCTGGATTCTTTGCTCCTCCACACGCTTAGAAAACAACCCCTGGTTATCCTGAAAAAAACGCTGGAAGTAGTGCCGGATGGCCTCCAGAGAGGCCGGGTGCACGGCAATGCCTGTATGCTGTTCTAGTGTGGCGATATTTTCTTCCACTGCCTCCCTGATTTTCCCCAGGTTGCCGTAATGTGCTATAGAGGATTCTGAAGAATACTTCTCATAAAAATCTTTCAGAATTCCCAGGACTGCACCCAGCATACCAAGGGTAACTTTACCGGCCTGCAGTAGCTGGTTCAGAAAATAGCCATCCGGCAACTGCTTCATCTGAAGGGCATAATCAACCAGTTCTCCTTCTGTCCCGAAAAGCAGCTGCCCGTCCTTCATGGCAATTGGAAGTACGGCTATGTAAATGCCGGAACAAAAACGGCTGTTCAACTCAAGTTCTCGCTCGCAGTTCCTTTTTCGCTCCTCCAGTAAGGTAAAATCAAGAAACCCTAAGTTCACCCGTTTTTTAACTTTATACACAAAAGGAGGTGCTATCGCCAGCACAGAAGCATGTGTTTGCCGGATCTCCACATGTGGAGGGTGGTGCGGAAAAGACGAAGGGTTACGCAAAAACTCAATAAGTTCTACCATTGGTTTATCTGTTAAGCCATCAGGCTGATTAAAAGCTTGTACGTACCTGTCTCCCCTGCCAACGATGCTATAGGCTCAGCTCAAACCAGCGACAGAAAACGACATTGCCAGTAATAGCAAATACGCTCCTTAGGAAGTACTGAGAATAACAGCAATCAGGAATAGTAGTACTTTAATCAGAACACTTTACTTTATTATACCTGAAATACTTGAGCCAAATCAATTAAGATTAGTACAACTACAATACAGCGTTAGCCTAAAGATTCAGAAGGACAACCTGCTATCCCGAAACGTAAGTTTGCTGCTTACGAGTATTATCAGTAGGAGCATTACACCTGTATAGTTCATCCTGTTCTAACACACTTCTTCCCCCCTCTTCTACTGATTTTAGGTTTGACCGAAAATCAGATTTATAATCAAACAATCCTCACAGTAACTGTGCTCAGTTACAGATGAAACAACAACCATACATAAACTGGATCTTCATTTGATTTTAGGAGATAAGAGTGAAACTCCGGAATCCGGTATAGCCATAGCGTATTGTAATTAGCGCAGCAACAGTAGCACAACAACGCACCACCGATCGCATTTTTGCAAAAAAAGCTATTAAAAACAGATAGTTTTCTATAATTTTCTTCCTAAATCATCTAAAACAAATAAATAAACCCAGATAATGAAGAAAATTAAAGTAGGTGTCGTAGGCACGGGCTTTATAGGCCCCGCTCATATAGAAGCGCTTCGGCGGCTCCCAAACGTAGAAGTAGCCGCCCTCTGTGAGTTAACCGAGGATATGGCCAAAGAAAAGGCTGCCGGACTTGGTATTGAGCGCTCCTATACTTTCGAGAACCTGTTGAAACAGGACGATATTACAAGCATTCATATCTGCACCCCTAATTTCCTGCATTATTCTCAATCGAAGGCGGCCTTACAGGCGGGCAAGCACGTGGTGTGCGAAAAACCGTTAGCCAAAAACTTAGAAGAGGCGGAAGAACTGGTACGTATAGCCGCCGAATCCGGCCTGGTAAATGCCGTACACTTCAACCTGAGATACTACCCGCTGGTGCGACAGATGAAAACCATGCGTGAGAAAGGAGAACTGGGTGAAATTTATTCTTTTATCGGGTCGTATCTGCAGGATTGGTTGTTCTATAACACCGATTATAACTGGCGCTTAGAACCTGACAAGTCCGGGGATTCCCGCGCAATCGCTGACATTGGCTCGCACCTGATGGATGTTCTCGAATACATCACCGGCCTTAAGACCACTTCGGTAATGGCTGATTTCAACACCATCCACAAAACCCGCAAGAAGCCCCTGAAGCCTGTGGAAACTTACTCCGGCAAGTTGCTCACTCCCGAGGATTATGCTGATATGGATATTACCACCGAAGACCACGCCAACGTTTTACTTCGCTTCGATAATGGGAATAGCGGAGTTATCACCGTATCGCAGGTATCTGCTGGCCGTAAAAACCAAATGAAGCTGGAGATTTCCGGTTCAAAGCAAACGTATGCCTGGAATTCGGAGTCGCCCAACGAAATGTGGGTGGGCAACCGCGACGGCGCAAACCAGGTACTCCTGCGCGACCCGTCGCTGGTGCACCCGGAAGTGCGCTCGCTAATAACTTTTCCTGGTGGCCACAACGAAGGATTCCCGGATACCTCGAAGCAAATGTTCAAAGAAGTGTATGCCGCTATCGAAGCGGGCAGGCAGCCCGAAAATCCAACCTTCCCAACATTTGCAGACGGTTACCGCGAGCTACTAATCTGCGAGCGGATTCTGGAATCGAATCGCAAGCGCGGATGGGTAGCAGTTTAGTTCGGGAAACATTGTTGAATAAGAATCTTTTTTGCTAAAAGTTAGAAGAGGGTATCCATTCTGGGTACCCTCTTTAAATAACCGCCTAAGCTTCTCCGGGAACTATCTCAATGGGCCTTATTATGTAATGCGACATAGTATGATAAAGGCTTTCCACTGTGTCAGCTTATAAAGTAGGTATAGGAAAAGTTAAGGCAACTTTCTTCATCCATTAATCTTCAACAGTTCAGTTAATTTCTTTGTCCAGCACCTTTAATGCCCCTACCAGACCGTCCTGACCTATTCCCCTGTAAACAATGTTGCCCTGTGGGTTAATCAATATGACGGAAGGGAAGGAAGTAACTCTGTAGCTTCGAACGACACCCTTTTTGCTTTCGTCAGACATATTTTGGAAAATTTGCGGCCACGCCATTCCGTGCTTTTCTATCATCCCGCTGAGCTTAGCCCTGTCCTTTTCCTCGTCATAGGCAATGCCCATGAACTGCACCTTTTTGCCCTTGTACTTTTCATATGCTGCCTTCGTCTCGGGTATTAGTTTGATGCACGGGCCACACCATGAGCCCCAGAAATCAAGCAGCACATATTGCCCTCTGTAATCCGAGAGCGAAACTGCATTGCCTTTCATGTCCTGAACAGTGAAGCCTGGCGCAGGTTTGCCTGCACTCACAGAGGCCTCAAGCTGGGCTTCTTCCCGAATAGCCTTCGCAATGGAATGTTCCTGAAGCTCCTCGCCAAGGATATCCAGCAGCTGCCTTTTCTTTTCTTTTCCAAAAATCTGCAATTTAAACAGGCTTAAATACGAATCAGGATGTTCTTTAATATACTTTTCTGACCGAAGACGCTCCGCGTCCATAATCTCCTGCTGCTGCTTTTCAAGCTCTACTCTCCTGCTTGGGTCCAGGTTTGGGGCCTGCATGCTGTCGGATAGGGCAAATAGCCTCTGCCTCGCAGGTATAATAAATTGTTTGTCATAAACTTTGAATTCATCTGTTAAACGTGAACCCGTCACAGATGACTCCCATATTGCCTTACTGTCTCCCTCTATTTGCACGTTGCTGTCCAGGAAGAATAATATACCTCCAGGCACACTGTCAACAGTTACAGTATAATAATTAAGCTCTCCAGGCTCATGAGTAAAGGCAAACTTGTCCTTTGCAGACACAGTAGAGTCCAGTAGTATGTCCTGATTATGCGCGTCTCTCACAAAGAGATACACCTTCTTGTTGCCAATACCGTCTATCTTACCCTCGACAGACAGGCTTTGCCCGAAACAACACAGTGGAGCAAAAACTACCGCTGCTAATAACAGAAATTGAAAAGCTTTTTGAGAAAGTGTCTTCATGGTTTTGTTTGGTTACAGCAAAGCATCTGCTTTACATTTTGAGAGAAAAATAACAGGAATTAAAACAAGCAATACTTCATATGTCGTTTAGCAATTATACCCCTTCTTGTTCATACATGAGACATAAGTTATTGAACATTAAATAATTGTTTGGCTTAGGCATGTTGTATAAAAGAATAAATTGCAGAATCATGCCTGTTGCTTTCATATACAAGTTTTGACTAAACTTTCATCTTAATGGGTTATATTATAAATATACTAATTTAAATCAATACATTATATAATAGTGTAGTGATAAAATACTATCGGAAATAATACAGACTTACACAACTGACGTAGAGCAGAGCCTGAGCAGCTGTTTCAGGTTTTCGTCTCTGCAAGAAACTGTGATTAGGATTATGTATGCAGAAACAGAGCTTTGCAGCGGCCACACCCTCAGCTCTATAAATCCCTATGTCTCTCCCGCTGAATCAGAAGGCAAGAGGCTGATATTCTCCTAAAAATTATTACATTGAAGAAGCTGGTTACGATAATCCGAATCAGTAAACTCCAACACCGGATTTAAATGCAAATGGTTTATTTATAACATCCAGCCCTATCAAGAACAAAAATTCACTGAGGCTGACAAATACAATTTCGCTGCGTATGGCGTTCCCATAATAAAGGTATGGTTAGCCTCATTTATAAAGCAAACAACATGAAAACATCAGTAAGATTGATAGCCATTTTATTGGTGTTGGCGGCCTGTTCAAGGCAGGAAAAGCCCGATGAAATATTGATTGAGGGCTTTGTAAATGTAGTCCCGGATGGAAAGGTATACCTCACCCATGCGCACGACCCTAAAGAGATCGTGGATTCTACTGAAGTTGTAAACGGACACTTTAAATTTGTGTTAAAACCTGACGCTTCCTTTGTGCCGTTTCTGGCAAGTATCCATTATCGTGATAGTACATTTGTTGAAAACAACATGATAAGACAAATAGCCTTTCTGAACACCTACCAATCAAGCGTAAAAAAGAAAGCTGGAATTTCGGCTTTTTTTCAGGGAAGAGAAAACACGAAAATAATAGCGGATCCAAGTACTCCCAATACTCCGGTGATGTGGACGTTTCACCTGATTACCGGTGGGAAAGACAACATGCTGTACCAGAAATTCATGAACAAAGGCTTCGGCAGCCTTGATGTTCCTGACTCCGCAAAGAGGCTAGCCAGGCTAAGCTATTTCATGAAAACCATTAAGCAGCATCCTGATTCATACTTCTTGTTATCAGAAATTTACCAGAACAAAGAAGCCTATACACAAAAAGAGCTGAACAGTTTTTTGTCTCTTTTCGATAAAGACGTTCTGAATTCAAGCACCGGGAAGAAGTTCTACAGCTACCTTGCCAACATGCCCTCTCCGAACAAGCCCTATCCCAATCTGCTCCTCACCAACGCTATGAATGAAAAACAGAGAATCCTGAGCCCCGACGCCCGGATGAATTTGTTAGTGTTCTGGGCCAGCTGGTGCGGCCCTTGCCGCCAGGAAATACCAGCTTTAAAAGAGATAAATCATACCTTCAAAGATAAGGGCCTGAACCTGGTCAGTATCTCTATAGACAGAGACACCAGCAGTTGGCGAAAGGCTTTGACACAGGAAAAGATGGACTGGCAACAGTATATTGTCTCGAAAGAACAAATGGAGTCAGTTCAACAGCAGTTTAATTTTTCGGCTATTCCGTTTATCGTGCTAACTGACAATTCAGGCAAAGAAGTTCTGAAAATACTGGGCTACAACGAAAACAATATAAAAGAAATAAATGCGGCTATCCGAAAGAATTTAGCAAGTAAATAAAAGCTATAACTCATAGTATATGAGGTATATAATAATGCCCTGTAATGTAGAGCCACTCAAATAAACATAAGCTAAAACGTACACAGACGAACATGGACGAAATCAAAAAAGAAGACATTAAACAGGAAGTATTTGACCTTTACGATGACTATGCGCACAACCGGGTTAACAGGCGCGAGTTTGTGCAAAAGCTTTCCACCTATGCAGTGGGAGGGCTTACAGTAGCGTCACTGATGAGTTTTCTCATGCCTAATTACAAGGGCTCCATTCAGGTGAAAGCAGATGACCCTCGCTTAAAATCAGAGTATATCCAGTATCAGTCTGAAAAAGGTGGCGGAACAATGAAAGCGTTATTGTCAATGCCTGCTGATACCCAAAAGAAGCTGGGAGGCATTGTCGTTGTTCATGAAAACCGGGGATTGAACCCATACATTGAAGATGTGGCAAGGCGGGCAGCGCTGGCAGGCTTTATTTCGATTGCTCCTGATGCTTTAACGCCATTAGGCGGCTATCCGGGTACCGACGATGAAGGCCGTGCAATGCAAAGCAAACGGGACAGAAATGAAATGCTGCAAGATTTTATAGCTGCACATGACTATCTGCGAAACCACGAAAGTTGTAATGGTAAAGTTGGTGTTGTAGGTTTTTGCTTTGGTGGGTGGGTTGCTAACATGATGGCAGTACAAGTTCCGGATCTGGCGGCAGCCGTTCCTTTTTATGGAGGTCAGCCGGCAAGTGAGGATGTTCCTAAAATTGAGGCTCCCCTCCTCTTGCACTTTGCAGAACTGGATACCCGTGTGAATGAGGGTTGGCCAGCGTATGAAGCTGCATTAAAAGAGCATGACAAAGAATATACCGCTTACATGTATGCCAATGCAAACCATGGCTTTCATAACGACACTACACCCCGCTATGACAAAGCAGCGGCAGAACTTGCCTGGCAGCGTACGATTGATTTTTTCAATGAGAAGTTGAAGTAACGATTAAATGGTTCTACCTTCTTGCTAAAGAGAAGAACTGGCAAGACATCAGTCTATGTGCTTACCTGATGTTTACCCTCAAAACAAGAAACAAGTAGCAGGAGCTTTTAATAGTTCTTGCTACTTGTTTCTAGTTTTGAGGGGCTTAGGCTGGTTTACTTTTTTATGAACCTATCAGCCCATGGAATAAAGTACTTGATGTTGGGGGCATCGGTATGGCCGCCATCGTGTTGCCGCCATGCCAGCTCCCCGTCCAGCAAACTGACGTTTACCCCGGGCATTTTAGCCGTCTTGTAATCGTGGCCTACGCCCAGGTCCCGGGCCCCTAAAAGCTGAAACACCGGGCCGGCCGCTACAGTGGCCATGTAACTCCCCTGCTGGTCCAGCCATTTCGCATCGCCTTTTTCGGGTATGCCATAACTTATAAAAGTAGGACGCGGGGCGCATAAGGCAATAAGCTGATGCGCATCTACCGGGATATCATTCGCGTTTTTATTGCCGAAAGTAGCCTCCGAGGCTCCATACTTCAGGAAGTTACCTGCCATCCAATGGTACTCTCCGCTACTGGTCAGGCTTTCCACGGCTTCACCGAAATTGCGCCGGTGCAACTTGGCACCGCCCTCTCCGGAAGAGCCAACCAGGGCCGTAAAAAACCGCTGATCAAATGCCATGGCCACCAGTGCCGCCTTGCCAAACCGCGACACGCCTTCTATACCTACATGTTTGGCATCTACCGCCGGATCTGTTTCCAGGTAATCCAGTCCGCGCGAAGCGCCCCAGGCCCATGCCCTTAGTGCGCCCCAGTCGTCGGGTTTGCGGGGTTGCCCTTTGTTCACCAGGCCAATGATGCCTTTGGTGAGGTCCGCACCATTGTCAGCCTGTATGCTGCCCGGCTCAATTAAAGCATAGCCCCAGCCTGCCGCCAGCAGTTGCTGCGGAGTAGGCGGGTCACCAGCCGGTGGAGGGCCAAAAGTGGGAGCCTGGGATGCAATGGGGTTATAAGCCGGATACTGCTCAAACACCTCCCGGAGCGAAGGATCAGCCTTTACCAGCAGCTCCTTCAGGGCAGCGTTTACTTTTTCGAGGCTTTCCTTAGGCGGCTGCGCCGGGGCTGGCAACGCGCTGCGCCCAAACATCATTAACACCGGCACCGGCCCCTTGGCGTTGGCTGGTGTCACGACTGTCATATTTATCTTTACGTCTAGCAAAGGATAGGCTGAGTTATCTACCTGCCCCACCAGTTGTTTTGCATTTACCAGTATCCAGCCCACATATTCCCGTTCTGAAATAAGGGTTTTCCAGGTGACCTGCGGCACATTCTCCGGCACCCGCCCGAATACCTCCCGCTCAAACTCCTCCACAATCTCGGGTCGCCGCTTCTTCCACCACATCTCCGGTGTAGTTACCTTCTTGCCGTTCTTCAGGGTCAGCAGTTCCGGCAGGTTGGGATACGGGTTAGCCAGCGCTTCATCGTAGTTGGCGTGATTGGGTGCCGACTCGTCTCCGCTGGGCCCGGGCCGCAGCGCTTTAATGCCCAGCTGCTGCATCATGTGCTGATGATCCTGCTGAGCGGTAAAATCGACGACCGCCGGATAGGTAGTACCGGCGCTGGCGGTTGCCTGCTGGGCAGAGGCCGGAGCCGAGGCCATTGCCAGGGCAAACAGTACGTAAATTGCCTTTTTCATGGGGTGTTGATGAAAGCGTTTGAAATCTATTTATCGGTACGGAAAGGAGAAGCCGGCAAACCTTCTTTGTTGTATAAGTTGGCGCCATCGGGGTTATCGGCCCAGGCGTAACGCACATATTTTGGCTCCGGCACTTCATCGCTCCACACCACTACCTTGTCTCCCTCAATTCTGGCATTGGCCCATACAAATTCCTTGTCGGCTCCGGCTATGGCGAACCAGCTCAGTTCTTCTTCATCGTTAGAAATTAACCCACTCCCCACATTCGTAAAGCTGAGAATGATTTCATTTTCATCGATTTCAGCAGATTGAAAAAGCGGGCCAGAAGAAACCACTTTTTTATCGTTGTAAATCAATTTCTGCGCAGCAAGCGCTAAGCGCTCTCCTACGTCTTTTTTATTGTCCGGGTGGATGTCATTCCACTCTCCCAGGTCAATGGTCACGGCCATGGCGGTGTTTGGCACCGACAAGGTCTGGAGGGCAGCCTCCCGCATTAGCGCCCAATTACTTTCCGAAGGCAGGTAGTTTACCTCCATAAAGTTCGGAAGTTGCACATAAAGAAAAGGTAAATTGCCTTGCTCAAACTTATTTCGCCAATCGCTGATTAAGGCGGGCAGCAGCTTTTTATATTCCGTCGGGTTGCCGGCATTACTTTCTCCCTGGTACCACAGTATGCCTTTCAGAGTGTAATCTGTAGCCGGTGCCACCATGGCGTTGTATAAAGCCGTTGGCTGGTTTTGCGCGCTGAATCCACCACCAACGCTCCCGCTAACCGGACGGTATACCTCTCCTACTTTGTACTGCCAGGTTCCCTTCAGGTCAAGGGTCTGGTTGTTGGCTTCTATGTAATAAGGCTTGTCGGGCACAAACCCGCCTTTACCGCCAAAGTTCTGCACCCGTATCACAAATGTGTTTTTACCTGGCTTCAGAACGCCTGCCGGCAGGCTGTACCGCCGCTGCGGGTACTGATAGGTGGTATTGCCCACCTGTTCTCCGTTGATGTATAAAACATCAGCATCTACAATTCTGCCCAGGAATACTTTTGCCGGCACACCGGCCATGGAGGCAGGCACGTCCAGTTCGCGGCGATACCAGACAGAACCGTTCAGGTCTTTGATGCCCTGGTCCTCCCAATAACCGGGAATATTGATGTTTCGCCAGCCTTTGGGTTCGTAAGCGGTTTCGTACCATTTCACTTCCCCCGTCAGCCCCTTGTCCTGCTCTGCTTTTTGTTTGTTAGCATTGGCAGCTGCCTGCGCCTGACGCCTGAAAGAATTCACGTAGCTGGTGTCTCTGTTTCTATCTATCGCAGCCAGTGCCGTATCAAAGTCCTTCAGTCCTTCTTCGCTCATCCAGGCCTCTATAGGGGTGCCGCCGACACTTGCATTAATTAAGCCAATCGGAATCTTGTATTCATTGTACAGTTTCCGGGCGAAGAAATAAGCGACTGCCGAGAAATTGTTAACATCCTCCGGGTTCGCTGATTTCCACGATCCGGGTGGCAAATCCTGCGCGGGGCCTTCCAGATTGGTTGTGGTAGGAATCCAGAAATGCCTTATCTGCGGGTAGTTGGCAGTGGCAATATCATCGGCGTAGGTTATGTTATGCAGCGACATCTGGTGCACCATGTTCGACTGCCCCGAAACCAGGTAAACATCCCCTGCCACTATATCTTTAATGGTAATCTGGTTGCTGGCTGTGATGTCCATGGTATAAGGACCGGCTGCTTTTATAGGAGCAAGGGTTATTGCCCAATCTCCGTTGGCATCGGCAGTGGCCCTGTACGTTTTGCGGTTGAATTTTACCGTTACCTTTTCGCCGGCTGCTGCCCATCCCCATACTTTCGTTTTCGCATTTCTTTGCAGCACCATGCCATCACTGATGAGCTCCGGCAGCTTCACCTGGCCCAGGGCTTTGAATGCTGAAAATTGAAAAAGACACAGGGCCAGGAGCCCGGCAAATTTTAATTTATCAATCTTTATCTGTTTGTGATACATAAAAGTGATTATGGTAAAAGTTACAAATGAGCAAGCCAGGCCATTATCTAACTCACAAATAGTGCCGCTATTGCCCCTTTTTGTTGCTTATTAAAGACATTAGGCAACACCAGACATAGTTTTTTTTCAAGTCCCGGCGGGACGACCTGTTAATAGCCTGATATCCAGAACCCGCCCTTAGCTCCAGCGGAGCGGCCTGTAAAAATATCATCAACAGGTCGCTCCGCTGGAGCTAAAAAACAGTTAGACTCTTTTTCTATCGACAGGTCGTCCCGCAGGGACTTTTGCGTAATGTCGGTTATTATATAACTCAAGTCGCGATTGTTCCTTTGCAGTTGAATGAACCCATCCCTAACCCCTCCAGGGAGGGGAGTCTTACTTGTAGGCCGAAATTCCCCTCCCTGGAGGGGCAGGGGTGGGTTTTCAATGGTAGCGAAACAGTGAAATGTGCTCATCGCAACTTTTATTAAATAGTCCAAAGTAAAGAAATCCAGGCTGAATATTTTACTAAAAGCTTAGTAAAAACAAAATTGTAATTAAAAATCAGCAATAGCTGAGTTAAAACATTAACATCAGCTGCAGGTTTCATGCGCTCCCCTCCCTGAAACAGAGACAATGACAGGAACACATTAAGCAGCGTTTAAAGTCCCGTTGGGTTACCTGTTCTTTAGAACATTATAATATTTCTATATCACCTCCCCTGCATTTAATGGTAAATTCACTACCTTATGCTTCTGTTTAAACACCGAGTAAATTACATGCCAAAACCAATACGCCAGCAGCTAGATTTAGGAAACATACTCTGGAACGCCGCCAAAGTATTGCTTGATGCTGTAGCCGAACACCGAGCCGCTACGTGGGCTCCGAAGCCGAGGAAGACGACGGTGTTCCCTTCGAAGAGAAGATGAAGCTGCTGACCACTGAACTGGCGACTCAGTTTGAGGAAAGTGCCTTGCTGGAGAAGCGGATTCGGGAGAATCTGGAGGGGATTGGATTTACTGTCTTAATTGGGATTCGTCAGATGAATGGATTTCAGGAGAATAAGTGAAGAATAAAAAAAGATTCCAATAATCTAAAAATCCCGCTTATCCAAATTCAGACAACAGCACATGGAAAAGGAAAAGATTGAAGACGAACTGACCTACAGGATTATCGGGTGTTCGATGAAGGTACACGGCACGCTTGGCAATGGCTTTCAGGAAGTAATCTACCAAAGAGCGCTGGCCATTGAATTAGAAAAGGCGCAGCTTAGCTTTGCAAGAGAACTGGAGATGCCTATTTTTTATGATATGATAGAAATAGGCAGCAGACGGGTTGATTTCCTGGTTGAAAACAAAGTACTGGTAGAACTAAAGGCGCTGGTAAAGCTGGAAGATGTTCATCTTGCCCAAGGCCTTAATTACCTGATAGCTTACAAATTAGATATAGGCTTGTTGCTGAACTTCGGAGCAAAAAGCCTGGAAGTAAAAAGGCTGCGCCACCCGCTGAATAAACGTGTCTGAATTGGGATTTGTCAGATTTATGGATGAAAAGATTAGAAAGCAAAATCTTAAATCCATAAATTCAATAATCCCAAAAATCCAAATTCAGACTAAAGGGCTCTGCTGGAGAAGCGGATTCGGGAGAAAGCTAAACTATGTAAATTTTCTGAACTGATTTTAAATAACTTATAACATTACTAACTGCAACTAAAATGGCTTTTATTGATCAAACTAAAGTTATAGAGATTGAGAAAAAAATAACTAGTGATTTATCATTTTTAGGGAAAGTTTATAAAGCCAAAAAGAATAGTCATCAAACTATAAGTATAGATCATTCTTTAGTTGATAGCTATATAAAAGTTGGATGGGAAGAATACACTAAACCATTAAAAACTAAAACAAAATTACGTAAGCCTAGATCTCATTCTAAACAATTTGAGGATGATGTTTGGTGTCAGTTTTATGAGCTAGGTTACAGAACAATGAACTTTGACGAAAGTTTAAGTTTGTATTTTAGTAATAACAGCAATGACAAAAAACAAATTGACGTAATAGCAATAAATAATGATACAGCCTTCATTATTGAGTGCAAATCAAGTGAAAAGTTCAAAAAAGCGCCAAGTTATAAAGATGAATTTGAACTACTTGGTCTTCGCCTAGATGGGTTTAAAAAAGTATTACATCAAATTTATGGGAGAAATCTTAAAATTAAATATGTTTTTGCGACAAGGAATCTGAGAATTGATAAGGATAGTGAAGACATGAAAAGATTTAATTCAACAAATTCTTTTCTCTATAACAACAACATTTTCAATTATATAAATAGCTTAATTAAGAATTATAAAGGAGTAGCATTTTATCAATTTTTAGGCCTAGTGTTTAAGAATGAATTGATTAGTAAAGACAGAATCGAAATACCAGCAATCAAGGGAGAGATGGGCACTAAATCATACTATATGTTTTCACTAGAACCATCGCTATTACTTAAAATGGGATTCATTTTGCATAGAACAAAAGTTAATGAATCTGAACTGCCAACATATCAAAGATTACTGGTACCTAGTAGGCTATCAGGAATAACTAAATTTATAGACGAAGGAGGTTATTTCCCAAACTCAATAATAATAAACTTCAGTAATAAGAAGCATAAGATACAGTTTGAAGCTAGTTCAAAAGCCTCAGCATCTAACTCTTGCTTTGGTACTTTAAAGGTTCCTAATAGCTATGGCATAGCCTATATCATAGATGGCCAACACAGAGTATATGGATATGCTAATTCTAATTATAAAAACTCTAACACAATTCCTGTTGTAGCCTTTGATAATTTAGATACTAGTGAGCAATTGAAGATCTTCATGGACATCAATGAAAATCAAAAAGCAGTTAGCCCGAGTTTAAGATTAGACTTAGAAGAAGATTTGTATTGGAATTCTGATAGAGCAGATTCAAGAATAAAAGCCTTAAGATCATCAATTATCAAAAAACTTGCTAATTCTCAGTCAAGTCCATTGTTTGAAAAAATTTCTGTAGGAGAAGACAAAGCAGTATTAGCTTTCAAACCATTTTCAACAGCGCTGTCATATAGTGATTTATTACCTAGTGCAAAGGGTAATCATTTTTCTGAAAATGCTATAAAATACTCTCTTTATAATGTATCTAATCATGACCATAATAAAGAAATGTATAGTTGCCAAAAAAGAATTGTTAGTCTATTAACTCTATGTTATGATTTTGTAGAACAAGATTACTCTGACATTTATTACGCTGAAAGTTCATTTATATTTTCTAATAGAGGAACTTTTGCTTTTATCTGCCTTATAGGAAACTTACACAGACACTTGATTGACAAAGCACTAATCAATAAAGATACTGATATCGATGTACGCTTTACCTTAATCAAAAGCTATTTATCTTCATTACTTGAGTATTTAAGAAATAAAATGACTGATGATGAAAAAGAAAAGCAATTAAGTTTACTTGGTGCAGGAGCAGATATAAAGTGGCTGAGGTTCTTTCAAAGTATAATTAATAAATCTCACCTTGATTACTACCCTACAGAACTTATTGATTGGAATGAGAGGCAAGATGAGGAGCTACAGAACAAAGGTCGAACATTAGGTGTAGAAATTGAGAAAAAAATGAAAGCTCTTGTGCTCAATAAGATGAAGACTATCTATGTTGAGGATTGGGAATTAGAAATTAACAGTATTAAACGCGAATGTCAGAATAGAGCAGAACAAGAGATGGAGAAGCATTATAAGGAAGGATTAGGAAGAAAAACCGTTCATTGGACAGAAATGTTTAACATAAATGATTACAAAACTATAATTGAAAAATATTGGACCAAGCTCCCCGAACAGAAAAACGGTGATTTTAAGACTTTTGAAAAGGATTTTGCCATAGATGTTGGTGAAGGGTTGGGTAGCAAGTCAAAATCTTTAAAATGGATTTCATTCTTTAACTCATACAGAAACTTGTGGGCACATGAAGGAACTAAAGAAAAGAGGTTGAATAAGGAAGAGGTCAACTTTATTGAAAAAATACATAGCCATTTCTACAATTGATCTTTTAAAAGATTATTTAGTTACTCCATTACTTTTAAAGACAGCGTCACAACTTATTGGGAATGTGAAATACCAGAAGCAACCTTTTACATAAAGCTTTCGAGCTGTATGGTGAGGTCAAATATAAACAATACTAAATTCCGATAAGTTGTGACGCCCTCTATATACTTTGGAAAATTCTCATTGATTTAGTACTGTAATTACATTAGATGATAGCCAAGCAGACTAAACCTTGCGTGGCTATCATACATTCTTACCTACTGTACTCTACTCCACCTCAGCCCCTGTACGTACGCCTGTTGAGTTCAGAGGCGAACGTACAGCAGATTAATAAAAGCTATTTCGTATAGCAACAATGCCTAAGTTTAGTATTGTTTTACCATTTCACGTAGCAGTTAGTAGAAAAAGAGGTAGCAGTTGAAAAATATAAAATATAATCAACTCAGGTGCAGTATAGAGATCTTGCTGATGGTAAATTCAGAGATGGACTAAAAGAGTTGAAAGACGATACCGGCAAAGACCACTTTGGCCACTTCTACCCTATCGCCTACGATGCTGTTTCGCAGAACGAGTTCCTGGTGGTCAATCAGTTCAGCATAGAAGGCAAAAACAAGCATCGCCCCGATTTACTTTTGTTCGTGAACGGCCTGCCGCTGGTGCTCTTCGAATTCAAGAACCGGTTCGATGCCAACGCCACCATCGAAAAGCTTTCAACCGGGCAAGACCACGAAAATGGCGTGCAATAACTTAACAAGTACCTTTCCGGATGTAAAAAAAGCCTCTCCGGAAATGGAGAGGCTTCCTGTTTTGCTACTGGTGTATAGCGGTTAAGCTGTTTATTTATAACTCGGTGGCGTTGAAGGTATCACCCTGTGACAAATCGCCTGTCTCGAAGCCTTTTCTGAACCAGCGGACTCTTTGGGCAGAGGTGCCGTGTGTGAAGGAGTCTGGCACCACTCTTCCTGTGGCTTGCTTTTGAAGACGGTCATCACCGATGGCACTTGCTGCATTCAGGGCTTCTTCCAGGTCGCCGGGCTCCATAAACCCTGTCGCTCTTTGGGTATGATGCGCCCACACACCGGCATAGAAATCAGCCTGAAGCTCTACTCTTACCATGAGTTTATTAAATTCCACTTCGGATAGTTGGCCCCGCATGGCGTTTACCTGCTCCATCGTACCCGTGAGATTCTGCACATGGTGCCCCACCTCATGGCCAACCACATAGGCCTGCGCAAAGTCTCCTTCAGCACCCAGCTTGCGTTCCATCTCGCCAAAAAAGCTTAAGTCGATGTACAGTTTTTCATCGCCGGGGCAGTAAAAAGGTCCAGATGCAGAGGACGCTGTACCGCAGGCGGAGTTTACCTGCCCCGAAAACAGCACCAGGGTAGGTTCTCTGTACCCTTCTAACATCCTGTTCCAGACATCTTCGGTATCTGCCAGCACCACGGCCGTCTGGTCGGCCAGTTCCTGCTCTTCCGGGCTTGGCTGGTAATTGGTTGACTGTGTATATTGCGGTTCCCCGCCCACAAACTGCTGCAGCAGCGCTATCGGGTTGGTTCCTGTCAGGAACATTACCGCCACCAGCACCGCCACAATAATCAGCCCTACTTTCGAGAAAAGGAGCCGGAACAAAGGTATAAGCAGCATCGGACTGAGCCCTCTGCCTCCTCCAAAACCGCCTCCTGATTGTCCTCTACGGTCTTCTATATTGCCGCTTTTTCTTCTGCCCTGCCATTTCATAAATATTGTTTTAAAGAAGTGAAGGATTGTAGGGCTTGCATATTATCCGCCTTGCCAGACCGAAAGCCTATACCCATATCCGAACGGTATAACGGGGAGCAACTTCACTTGGATACATACAATTTAAACAGGATGCCTATACCGGTGTGCAGATGAGCTGTCAATACCATTATTTTACCTGTTTCCCATACCGTGCCTCCATCATCACCGGGAATTAGCGTCAAGGCCAATCCACTCTCTATGGAGTTGCTACCTTTGCATGGTAAACCGACACATGGGAAACGTTCACCACCAATGCCACCCCCACAACGTCCTTCCCTTGTCCAGCAGGAACCTTAACAGTTATCAAGCGCACAAGTACTGTTTTAATTTTGCCCCTCCTGCTATCACTGTAGCAGGTGAATCCTTATACACCCTGCCGCACCGGAAAAAGTTAAAAGCGCGGCTGTATGTAAGGGAGGAGGATGTGTTTCAGTGCGTTGGAGACTTAAGAAACGGGGGGAGAGAATGCCAACTCTTATACCTCCACGTTCTCATCCCCCAGCACATCGTGCACATAAAGCATCTTCACCAGCACCATCACTACAACCATGATCGGGGTGGCAAGTATGAGGCCGAGTGTTCCGGTGAAAATGGCCAGCAACAGCTGGCTTATGATGATGAGGGCCGGTGGTATCTCCACCATCTTTTTCTGCACCAGCGGGGTGATAATATTGCTCTCCACTGCCTGTATCCCGACATAGAGTAACACGACGTAGAGCGCCTGGCTGGGTCCTTCCAGGAAAGCAATCATCACGGCGGGCACCAGGGCGATGAGCGGCCCGAAGTTCGGGATAAAGGACAGCAGGCCGGCGAGTAGCCCCAGCACCAGCGCCATCGGGATACCCAGCAAGGATAGCCCGATGGCTGTGAAGACGCCCACCACCAGCATGGAGAAGAGCTTACCCAGCAGCCACTTGTAAAGTGTGGAGCCCAGAGTGTCGAGCACCTCCCGGGCCCGGGCCCGCCTGGGCAGTGGTATAAGCAGTACTATTCCACGCCTGTAGATGCCGGGCTGGGCCGTAATAAAGAGCCCCAGGAACAGCACCACATACAGGTCGGCCAGCACGCCGAAGGTGGTGGATAGCACACCCAGGCTCTGCTGCAGCCAAGTGCCCCTGTTTTCCAGCAGACTATCCATTGTAGGAGCTTCGTCTATGAGTTTCCTGCCCCACTTGTAGTGCGCTACTCTGTCTCTGAAGTTTGCTGTCGCTTTCGGCAGTTCCTCGCTCAGGGCGTTCACCTGCTCGATCACCTGCGGGGCCAGCAGCCAGACAGTGGCGGTAATCAGCGCCAGCACCCCAACCGCCACGATAGCCAGAGACCATTTTCCGGACAGGGCAGTGCGGCTGCTCAACACATGGGCCGTTCCCCTGAAGAACACGGCGAAGAGCACCCCGGCAAAAATCAGCAGCAGCACGTTAAAAGCCCTGCCGATAAGTATGATGAGGAGCAGCGCACCCAGCACAATGCCCAGCGCCTTCAGGACCTTGCGGGTGAAACTGTCGGGATCTTTACCTGAGGTGGTTTCTGTGTTTTGGGGGGAGTTGTTCATGGGAGGCTTTTATCATGATTTTCAGGGGAAGCCACAGTGGTATACCCCGCCAAGCGAAAATATCCCCCAGAACCACTGTACGTATCCGCCTCTGCTAAGGCTTTGTGCTGCCTTTGTTTCTGCCGGTATATACATGCTCACAAGGCTGATGATGCTTCCTCTGTCATTTCCGCATCACCAGTTCTACATATATCGGGAAATGGTCGGAGCCAAAAGGCGGAAGCCTTTCAAAGTCGACTACCCTGAACTCCCCCGACACATAGACATGATCCAGCGGCCACCGGAGCACAGGGGATGTAGCGTCGAATGTGTTGTAGAGCCCCCGCCCTATCCGCACATCCCCAAGCCCGCTCTCGATGCCGAACAGGCGGTTAGTCTTTGACCAGGCCACGTCATTAAAATCTCCTGCCACAATGGAAGGCATTTTTGTTCGCGCCACCATCTCTCCCACTTTCAGAAGCGCCACTTCTTCCTCCCCTATATTGTCAGGGTATTCACTGGGCTTGGGAGGCACCGGGTGCACGGCATGCAGCATAAATGAGGAGCCGTCCGGGAGCCTTACCTCTGTGTGTATGGAAGGCACAGTCTCGTGGCTGAGAAACATAACCTCCGTGTTGTTTAGCGGCAGCTTAGAATAAAGGGCCATGCCGTAGGTGTTGTCCTGCGGGTAGAGCACCCTGTGCGGATACTGTTCCCGGAGAGGCGCCAGGTGCTTGACCCACCATTCGGTGGTCTCCATGGCCAGTACTATATCCGGGTCTGATTCAGCCACGAGGTCGAGGAAAGCCTCCACCTGGTTATTTTTAATCCAAACGTTGGCTATCAACATGCTAAAGCTCCGTGCGGGTTCGACAGAGAGGGGCTCAGCAGACTCCACCACAACATCAGTTAAAGGAGTGTAAGGCAAGATGATCCGGGCCTGCAGTACAATGGAAGCTATCAGGCCCAGCACGAACAAAACAGACGGGAGTTCCCAGCCTTTGTTTACAAGAACAAACAATACCAGACAGGCGAGCAAGCCGACAAGCACCTGCACCCGCGGAAAATCCAGCACTTTAAGATACCAGTACGTCACGTCGTACAGCAGGGAAAGCAGTGTAGCGATTATCAGCAGGGTTCCCGCCACCAGCACTAAAAAGAAGGTAATTCGTCTTACAGTAGGCATGCCTCAACATTATTTCCTGTAAGGACGTACGGGAAGGCGAATGGGTTGGGATGTCTCTCCGCCAGCTCACTTCAGAGGAAGAACTTCAGCTCTGCTGGGTTTGTCACGTTGGACAGCGATAGCCGAATCTGCACATGCCACTCACTGCCGCATGTGCTGGAGGTATTGCCTAAAGGGCTGCTGAAGTGCCACCGCCTGCTGTTGCATTCCACTGTCCTGGGCAGCGATGATCAGGTTCTGTAGTTGCAGCATGTTCAGTTGCACCTTCCGCTCAAACAAAGCTCCTTTTGCGAAATAGTAATCCAGTTCATGCTGTGTCTCCCGGGCTATTGTGTCCAGCAGCGCTTCCGCCTGCCGGGGCTCTCCTACCGCCGCTAAAACCGGTATAAACCGGGGTGTGAAAATATCCGGCGGCACTGTGTCGAGCGGAATTTTTGCAAAGCAGAAGTCCACTACCTCTTTGGCTCGGGCGATATTTCCCTCCTCCAGGTAAGCCTCGGCAAGCAGGGCAAACTTTTCACGGGTGCTGGCGGCAAAGCGCAGGTAGTTCTCGTCCAGGTAAACGGCCTCACTGTCAAGGCTGCGGTAGTTGAATGTATGCAGCAGGTTATTATACATCACCTCCTTGTTCACATACCCCTGCTCCTCTTTGCTTTCCGATTTCACCGGCACAATTCTATAGGCAAAGCCTTCCAGCTGTGAGTAGTTGTCTAGCCCCACATAGTCTGCTACAGGAATAGTGCTGGAGAAATACACGGGCCTTTCCCAGTTGTTGCTGCTCAGCAGGTCGAGAATCACGAGGTGGCGCTTTTCTAGGTAAGGCACGTTTACCTGCAGGTGCATGCTGCCGACGATGCTGTCCTGCTTTTCCTGTGGCACGAAACCCTGCTCCTTCACCTGCTGCTTGTTAACACCCAGGTAAAAGTTTTTGGTAGGGAAGGTAAGCATGGAAGTTCCGGAGCCATACTGTACCTGCAGGGCTGGGTGGTTTTCCTTTACCAGCTGAATAAACTGCTGTAGGTCAATGCCCGCCGCTACCTGGGAGCGCTCCACAAAAGGCAGGTAATCGTTGGTGCCTTGCTGGTAGTTCTCCTTTTCCAGTGTCAGCGGCCATGCTTCTGTTTCATGGGCTGGCTGCATCATTTGGTTTACGTACCAGTCCGTGTTCAGAAAGGTCATCACGGCCACCCGTACGTCGGTCCGGTAGCCTTCCACCTCCTGCGCATACCAGATGGGGTAGGTGTCGTTGTCGGCGTAGGTGAAAAGGATGGCGTTGGGTGCGCAGGAATCCAGCAGGTGTTTGGCGGAAGCCGTGGAGAAATATCTATGAGAGCGGTCGTGGTCGTCCCAGTTTTCTGCTGCCATAATAGCCGGAACAGACAGGCACAGGGCAAAAGCCAGCCCCGCTGTAACTGTTTTGTTCCGAAGCAGCTTTTGCAGCAGCTCGGCCAGCGCCAGCACCCCAAGCCCTATCCAGATGCAGAAGGCGTAAAAGGAAGCCGCAAAAGTGTAATCGCGCTCCCGGGGTTCTGCCGGCGGCTGGTTCAGGTATAAAGCAATGGCCATACCTGTGAAGAAAAAAAGCAGGCCCACGACAAAAGCATCCCGTTGCCGCTTCCGCAGTTGGTACACGAGGCCTAGTATCCCCACCAGCAAGGGCAGCAGGTAAAAGCAGTTGCGGGCTTTATTCTGGAGCACACTGGCTGGCAGGCTGCTACTGTCCCCCCTGAACCAAAGCACCCCTGCGTGCTGCACGTCGCTTTCGCGCCCGACAAAATTCCAGAGAAAATAACGCCAGTACATGTGCCCTAACTGGTAGTTCAGCAGAAAACTGATGTTCTGCCCGAAGGTAGGCTTTTGCCCCTCGCGCAGGTCCATCCACTTTTTATATTCCTGCACGTCTGCCGGTTTGTCGCTGTAAATGCGCGGCAACAGGGCCATGTCTTTGCTGTCGTAAATGGGCTCGATGCGTGGAGAAGCGATGTACTTGTCTTCGCCTTTGGTATACCGCAGCGCGCCCTCCTCCTGCCCTATCGGCTGTGCATTGTACTGCGGCCCATACAGCAAGGGTCGGTCGCCATACTGCTCGCGTTTCAGGTAAGCCGCAAAACTCATCACGTCCTCCGGGTTGTTGATGTCGATCGCCGGGTCGTATCCGGAGCGTATCGGGATCATCATATAGGAGGCATATCCTATCAGCACAAACACAAAGCAAAGCAGCGCTGTGTTCAACAGACGGCTGCTGTGCCGAACCGAATAGTATAACCCATACAGGATAGCACTTACCAGGAGTATGACAAAGGCGATAATACCGGCTCCGAAAGGCAGCCCCAGGCTGTTCACAAAAAAGACATCTATGCTTCCGGCCAGCGAAGGCAGCTCCGGAATTACGCCCCAGAGAATGAACAGTAAGATTCCGGCGCTGCTGATGAAAGTGATAGCCGCTCCCTTTAAATCAGGTGAATACTTCCGGAAGTAAAAGACGAAGGCCAGTGCAGGGATGGCCACCAGGTTGAGCAGGTGCACACCAATCGAGAGCCCCACCAGGTAGGCAATCAGGATGAGCCATTTGTCTGATGCGGCCTCTCCCGCCCTTGCTTCCCAACGCAGCATGGCCCAGAATACAATCGCCGTGAAGAAAGACGACATGGCATATACCTCCGTTTCAGTGGCAGAAAACCAGCCCGTATCGGTGAAGGTATAAGTGAGCGCCCCCACTACCCCACTTCCTAACACCAACAGCAAGTTTCCTTTTTTAGGCGGCTCTCCGGATGGACAAAGTAGCTTTCGGGCAAGTATGGTGATAGACCAGAACAGGAACAGGGAAGCAAGCGCACTACACAGGCCGGAGAGGAAGTTTACCCACCAGGCTACCTGTGAGGCATCCGCAGCAAAGAGCGAAAAGAGGCGGCCCACCAGCAGGTA
This sequence comes from Pontibacter diazotrophicus, assembly GCF_003367245.1. GTDB lineage: Bacteria > Bacteroidota > Bacteroidia > Cytophagales > Hymenobacteraceae > Pontibacter > Pontibacter diazotrophicus. The sequence continues at coordinate 54,083 of NZ_QRGR01000031.1, forward strand.
AAGCGGCGCACCGGGCGCATGCGGCACCATCAGTTTATAGGCACAGGCAATAAACTCGCCGCTGTCCCAGAAGCTGGCGGTTGGCTCCAGCGTCAGGGTATAAACGGTGGCGGCAACCAGAAACACAAGCCAGCCTGTGAGGTTATTGATGAAATTGTAGTTTCGCATGATTTAGGATGTGGTATAGTGGCAGGTTGAACATCAATAATCTATAGCTTAAGCATGAGGCAAGAGTTAAGACAACCAGCAATGGTATTTTTTCAGGCACCTATTAACTTAAGATTGATTTAAACAAAGGAAGCTTTGTTGTTCCAGTTACAGCGTTAACGCTTGTTAAGAAGTGTTAAATAGTGTTAACGACAGGCTAACTCTGCACCTGAATTATTATATTTGATCTATGAAGCAGCGGGTAAAATACATTTTGGTTTTGATGTCGGTGTGCACCCTGTGCCTGCTGCTGTTCCAGTTTTACTGGAGTTACCAGGCATTTCAGAGTGCCTCCAAAACCTTTAAGAGCGATATAAACGAGGCACTGCAAGCTGCGGTAGACAATGAAATGGAGCGCCGCCAGGACGAGATTGTCGAGAAGTATAAAGGCTGGCTCGCTGACACCAACCTGGTGGTTATTAAGTGCCACATCGATTCTTTGTCTGGCCTTACTGTCTTTTCAATCAGTGATAAAGCCCCTTCCTATGGCGTTGCTGACAACGATAAAGTAGAGTTTGCCATTGGCTACCAGGAGTTCGATGAGAAATCGGCCACAATGACGCTCAGGAAAAAGAAGTACTTTATCGATCGCTTTGTAGACACGAAAATCCGGGAAAATTTGAAAGATGGATATACCACCTATTACACCAGACGCCTGGGTGAAAAGATTGAGGAGTGGTTCAAGGAAGTGAAGCTGGATGAGGCGCGGCTGCAGCAATTGTATGCAGAAGAACTACGCGAAAGGGGCATCCATACAAAGCACAGCCTGGCCTTCAAGAATAAAGAGGTCGCCAATGCCGAATCTTTTTCTTATGCCACCCGCAAATTTCAATTTGGCTTCAGAAAACCATTCGATGAAGTAAGAGCCTATTTCCCGGACCCGAACAAAACTCTGTTGCTGCGCATGAAATGGGTGCTGCTGAGCTCCCTGGTGCTGATGGCGGTCACTATCTTCTGCTTTGCCTACACTGTACTGACCATTCTGCGCCAGAAAAAGCTGACGGAGCTGAAGAATGATTTCGTGAACAACATGACGCACGAGCTGCGCACACCGGTGGCCACCATCGGCATTGCCGCCGAAGCCATACAGGAATTCAACCTGAGCAAAACCTCTGCAGACGAATACCTGACGATTATACGCCAGCAGTCTGGCCGCCTCTCCCACCTCATCGACGGCATTTTGAAGAACCTGGCTTTTGAGCAGGACCAGCTGGAGTTAAGTCCTCGCCCGATGCCCCTGCAGCAGCTGGCACAACAGGCCATTCTGCAGCACCGGCCACAGCTGGATGTAGCTGGTGCTGCCGTGAAATTCGATTTTCCTGCGCAGGCTGTACCTGTGAAAGTGGATGAACTCCATTTGCTCAACGTGCTCTCTAACCTCATTGAGAATGCATTAAAATACAGCCGCGGGACAATGGTTCTGCAGCTGAGTTGCCGGGAGGAGAATGGACGCGCCATCCTTGCGCTCAAGGACAATGGCATCGGTATTCCAGCCGCAATGCAGTCTAAAGTATTTGAGAAGTTCTTCCGGGTACCCTCCGGCAACACGCACAACACCAAAGGTTACGGCCTTGGCCTGAGCTATGCCAAAACAATTATAGAACGCCACGGCGGCAGCATCACACTGCAAAGCCGGGTGCAGGAAGGCACCACTTTTCTTATTTCACTACCAGTGTACCAGCATGAGCCAGCCCCGGGTACTGTTGCTTGAAGATGAGCCGCAGCTCGCCAGAATTGTATCTGAAAGCCTGCAAAGCAGAGCATTTGAGGTAACACACGCTGCCAACGGCTTACAGGGCCTTGATGCTATCCGCCAGGCTGATTTTGATATCTGTGTGGTGGATGTGATGCTGCCACTCATGGATGGCTTCACGTTTGTGGAGGAGCTACGGAAAACCGACAGCCAGACGCCAGTGCTCTTCCTGACGGCAAAGTCGATGACAGCGGATGTGGTGCGCGGCTTTGAACTGGGCGGCAACGATTACCTCAAAAAGCCTTTCAGCCTGGAAGAACTGGTGCTGCGGCTAAAAGAGCTGCTCCGCAGAAGCGGCAACACCACCGAAGAGAGAGCGCCTGAAACAGTGGCAGTTGGCGCCTATACCTTTGCCCCCCTTAAGCAGGAACTGTGGTATGCCGGGGAACTGGTATGCAAGCTCTCTCACCGCGAAAGCGAGCTGCTGTGGCTGCTTGTTCAGCAGAAGAACCAGGTGCTAGACCGCAAAGCCAGTTTGCTGAAACTATGGGGGGACGACAGCTTCTTCAATGGCCGCTCTATGGATGTGTATATCTCTAAACTGCGCAAGCACCTGAAAAAGGACCCTGCGGTGGAAATCCTCAACATCCGGGGCGCCGGGTATAAGCTGATTTTCTAAAAAACCCTGTTGGCAAAAGCCGTTAAAAGTACCCGCCCCGGCCGGAACCTAATCCGTTACGTACACTCTCGCCACCACATGATAACCTTCATCAGAAGTTTTAAAACCGGATGCCTGATAAAGCAGAGCAGCTTTGCTTTGAAGTAGCAGAGCCGGATAGCATCATACTTTATAGCCCTTGATACTGAAGCTTACAGCGGTTTCCATGGCTTGCGCTTTGCCAGCCTCACCGTTTCAAGGAGTGTCCTTGCTGTTATCAGTCTTTACCCCCGAGGGGAGCTTTTGCGGTGTGGTGGTCGGACCGAAGACGTTTATTTTTCCATCTTTCACCTCCATGCGGTCAATAAATACCACCCTTTCGTCTCCAGTTCGGAGTGTTCTCCCGTGGTAAACGCAGAACATTTCTTTGCCGTCCGGTGAATGTGTGATACTGTTATGCCCTGTGCCCGTCACCACACCGCCTTCATCGGTATTTTTCTGCAGCACCGGGTTATTGGCTGCTTTTTCATAAGGACCTAAAGGCGAAGCTGCTGTGGCATACCCCACGGCATAATGCTGGCCGCCAAAATAGTTGGCCGAGTACATCATGTAATAGATACCTTCTTTTTTAAACGTGACGGAGCCCTCCGTCCAGCGGCGGTTCACTTCGCGGGCCGTTACGGAGCGGCTTTCCCACTCGGCCTGCTTGTCGTTGAGGTCAACAGGCGGCCGGAGCAATAAAACCGGCTGGCCAATAACGCCTGAAAAATCAGGTTTAAGTTCAACGCCATACACCCAGCTTTCTTCAATTTCCTTGAACCATCCTTTCTCTCGGGCCCAGTCAGCTACCTGGCTCTCCACCGGGTGTTTGTAGGCCGCACGGGAGTAGTATAAATAGGCTCTGCCATCGGTATCAAAAAACACATTGGCATCAATAATAGGATAGCCAGGGTCAAAAACCGGTTTGTTGGCCATATCAATGAAAGGCCCGGTTGGCTTGTCGGCTACTGCCACCCCAATGCGGAAGTTTTCTTCTTCATCTGTAGGGTTTACCTTCCATTGTGCACTGTAAAACATGTAAAATTTCCCATTTAACTCGTACACTTCAGGTGCCCAATACGCACCGCCCCAACCGGCATTGGGATCGCTCCAGCCATTTTTGTTGTCGTGAAAATATACCTGCCCCTCATTCTTCCAGTTCACCAGGTCTTTTGAAGAATAAGAGGCAAAGCCCTTGTCCGCTCCGCCGCCCGTGCCATACATGTAATACGTACCCCCGCTGTACAACACGTAAGGGTCTCCGAACTGTATGTTCAGAGGATTTGAAAAGGTGGCATTGGACGTATCAACGCGCTGTGTTGTCTGGGCCATCACAGGGTGTAAAGACATTCCGAAAAAAAAGAAAAACAAAAGGAGGATATTTTTCATGTTAACAAGTATACTTCTTTCATACAAAATCAGGCGAATTATTCTTCGCAGCGTCATGTGGGGATACCTTCGGTGATATTCCGCACAGGGTTCAACCAGAAATAAGGAGAGAACACATCTGACATAAGGCTCGCGAAGATGATAGCAAACTGTAGTTGAGGCAAAATACGAATAATTCTGCGAATAGCGTAGCCTCTCCGTGGGCAACAAAATCCCCCCGCGGGAAGGCTCTCACACAATCAAAGGCAAAGGTGGCGTACACGGCTACTCCTGAAGCATAGCGTAACTGCTAAAACGACATAAATGAAATTAGATTGAGGCACCTTTGTTAAGCATGAAGACAGTGAAAAAGGCTTCCTTGAGATTCTACCATTAAAATTCTTAGAGCATTTTTCCTGGTATTGCCTTGATTCTTTCCTCTGTTTTGTTTCATGGTTATGAAGGTAATTATGAAGGGGTTAGTGAGATTTCTTGCATTTATTCTTCATTTGGATTTGTAGCACATGTATTGGAAACGATTTGCAAATTGTTAACTTAAAGTGCCTGATTAGGCCAAACCTATTTTGACATTGCCATGACTGCATTACCTACAAGCCGCCGTAACGCCCTGAAAGTATTGGGTGCAACCGCTGGAATGTCCTTGCTGCCCGGAGTAGTTGGGGCGGCCTCAACTGCAAAACCTGCCCCCAGAGCAAACTTTATCTACTGCCTCAACATGAGCACGATAAAGGGCCACAAACTAGGCTTTGTGAAGGAACTGGAAATAGCCTCTAAAGCTGGTTTTCGCTCTGTTGAGATCTGGATGGATTCCCTGCAGGCTTACCTGGAGGGTGGCGGTACGCTGGCCGAGGCGCGGAAGCGGCTGGATAACCTCGGCCTTAAAGTAGAGAATGCCATCGGCTTTGCCCAATGGATTGTTGACGACGACACTGCCCGAAAGAAAGGGATGGAGTTGCTAAAACGGGAAATGGAAATGCTCTCACAATTGGGGTGCCACCGTACGGCCGCGCCACCCGTTGGGGCTACCCAAGACCCGAGCCTCGACCTGAAAAGGGCTGCCGAACGCTACCGCGCCATTCTGGAGTTGGGCGAGCAAACAGGTGTAGTGCCGCAACTTGAGTTGTGGGGTTTCTCCCAAAACCTGAGCCGCCTGAGCGAAGTGATGTACGTGGCAATTGAAAGCGGCCATCCCTCCGCCAGGGTACTGCTAGATGTATACCACCTCTACCGGGGCGATTCCAGCCTGGACAGCCTGCCACTGGTAGGCAACACTGCCATAGAGGTTTTCCATGTGAATGACTACCCGGCTAACACGCCTTCCGCTACTATTACAGATGCGGACCGGGTGTATACAGGAGACGGCGTCGCGCCGCTCAGCCGCATTCTGCAATACATTCATAATCCAGAAAAGCCAGTGGTGCTATCCCTGGAGGTATTCAACAAAGATTATTACGCCCAGGATCCGCTTAAAGTAGCTCAGGCTGGTTTAGTTAAAATGAAATCCATGGCCCGCAGCATGTGATTCGCTGGTGAATCAGGGGACATATAAAAGGAAAGTGGCTGTACACACTACAGCCACTTTCCTTCTCCACGGTTTTTCTGCGTTATATTTATTTGGAACGGATGGCTACAACCGGGTCCAGGTTGGAAGCCAATACAGCCGGAATAACTCCTGAAAGCATGCCAATTACGGTCGATACGCCAAAGCCTATCATTAAATTGTGAAGGGAAAATACTATTTCCATCTCATCCTGAGGAATAAGCGTGAGCAGGAAAACCAGCAATATGCCGATGCCACCTCCTATCACACTCAAAAAGATGGATTCAAACAGAAACTGGAAGAGGATGAAATAGTTCTTGGCACCCAGCGATTTCTGAATGCCTATGATGTCGGTACGTTCTTTTACGGAGACAAACATAATATTAGCTATCCCGAAGCCTCCTACCAGCAAGGTGAATGCTCCAATTATCCAACCTCCTTTATTGAGTGCATCAAAAAAGCCTGCTACTACTTTTACTACCATCTCCGTACGGTTTAAGGCAAAGTTGTCTTTGTCTTTCGGACGAAGACCACGGACTTTCCGCAGCATGCCCTGCGCTTCGGACTCTAATTCCAGCAATCCGGCATCTTCCTCTCTCCCCTTTATAAGAATGGTAGCTGAAACTCCCCTGGGTCCTACCTGAAACATCTTACGGAAGGCACCATAAGGTATATAAGCATGCTCATCTATGTGCGCCATCTCGAGTATGGCCTTGCCCTGCTTTTTCAAAACGCCGGCCACGATAAAATTTAGCCCCCTGATTTTGACCTGTTTCCCAATCGGGTTCTGGTTTACGAATAGTGCCTCTGCTACGCTATGGCCAATGATGATAACGTTTCGTGCCCCAGCTGCTTCCTGATGCACAAAATAGCGCCCTTGCGCTATGGGTAAATCCAGCACATCCTTGTAGCCAAATGTTATCCCATTTAAAGTTATATCTGATATGCTGCTGTTAAGATGCTTTAGTGTAGTATTGTTCCTGGTGGCGAAAAAGGCAACGCCTGTTGCAGCAGGCGAGTTTCTTTCCAGTTGGCGGTATTCCTGCATCGTAGGCTCCGGGCGCCTGTCATATTCTCACCAGGGAGAGTAGTTAGAAAAATCCCAGGGCCATTTCTGAACATAAATAACTTTGTCACCCATAAAACTCATGCTTGCCTGCGCATTATGTTCCAGCGAGTCTAAAAACGTAAAAACTAAAGTGATAGAAAAGATTCCTATCGTGACACCTAGAAGCGACAAAAACGTCCTAAGCAGGTTCGCCTTAAGAGCCTGAACGGCAAACCGAATGCTTTCTACTATCAGGCGCAGGTAAATCATTTTGAGTTCAGAACGGGGAAAGCTATCTTATCCTTGCTTCCCATCTTTTCATTTAGCATAATTCTTTTCGAAATATGACACCCCTGAAGCAAGATTTTTTAGTAGCAGGGCTACCAGCATTAGCCCGACAAAGAGAACAGCCAGGGTGATGAGAACAACAAATGGCTTGCCCTCCAGCCAGCCGCATTATTGGCTGGAATACTGACTCATAAGTCAGGAAGAAAGGTGAAAGCACAAGAAAAGGTATAGCCGGGTTTTTTCGCAATGCCCTTTATATGCTTACGCACCTCCCCTCCTACCATCTTGCAAAATCCTGTATTTCAGGAATATGCACAACCTCCACAATGTCTAATGTAATGTGCGGCACAGGCTGCTCTGATTCTGAATCCAGGGTAACTAAGGCTGGTTTGGTTTCCTTTGCGGCTTCTGTATATGCGAAACTAATGCCTCCTAATAAAGTGAATACAAGAACAAGGATTTTCATAGCGGTAAGTGTTAGAATGCTTGACAAGAACTAATGATACAAATATACCATACAGTACTATGCAATGCAAGCTACTATAAATAAAAATAAGAGCCACTTAGACCAACACACTAAATTTATCTGTGAACACCTGCGGTTTGCGGACTAACAGCAAAAAGTAATTCCCGCTGTTAGTCCGCAAACCGCGGCCTGTAGTTTCCCATGATCATGATTGATTTCATTGAAAATAAGATTTAATGCTTTTCCCGGATTGTATTGAATGAGTGGGAAGAGAGCTAATGTAAATTGAAGGCAAGTGATTCCGGATGTTGCCAAGTGGCAGATCCAGCAGTGACTTAGTGCTATCTGCGTCACAAACCCTTGTAGCTAATTCTAATTTTTTGAAAATCAAAAACATTGAAAATATTTATCACTTCATTTAATGCATTTCAAAATAGTTTACGTACAATTACAAATGCACCTCTGAATCTTCTCTGGAAGATACACCAGTTAATAGTTGCCTCTACCCTTGGTCAATGATTTACCTGATGTCAAAAAGATAACCCACCATTAAAAAGGAGGTAATAATGAGCACGTACTCAATAGGCAGGCTTGATGGGTCAACCATTGCGCTTTCGGAAGAGGATGTTTCTAATTTTTCAAAAAGCCTGCACGGCGAACTCCTCACCCCCGATTCTACACAGTATGACGAAGTACGGGCAGTCTGGAACGGGATGATAGACCGTCGCCCGGGCCTGATCGTGCGCTGCCATGGCGCAGCCGATGTGGTACAGGCAGTGAACTTTGCCAGACAGCATAAGATACGTGTTTCTGTGCGCGGCTGCGGTCATAACATTGCAGGTAGTGCTGTATGCGATGGGGGCTTGATGATTGACCTCAAGCTCATGCATGCTGTACGCATTGATGCCATGAAACGCACTGCGCGTGTGGAGCCCGGCTGCTCGCTGGCAGACTTTGACCATGAGGCGCAGGCCTTCGGACTTGCCACACCAACCGGCATCAACTCCACCACCGGCATCTCGGGGCTCACGCTTGGCGGCGGTTTCGGCTGGCTCAGCCGGAAGTATGGCATGACCATCGATAACCTTCTGTCTGCCGACGTGGTCACAGCGGATGGCAAACTCATACAGGCCAGCAAGGAGCTGAACCCGGACCTTTTCTGGGCCATCCGGGGTGGCGGCGGCAACTTTGGCATCGTGACGTCATTTGAGTTTCAGCTGCATCCGGTCGGACCGGAAGTCCTGTCCGGACTCATTTTTCATCCTTTTGAAGATGCAAAGCAGGTACTGGAGTATTACCGGGATTTTGTAGCTGGCTTGCCTGATGAAACGGTTGTGTTGGTCGTGCTCCGGTTGGCACCGCCTCTCCCCTTTATTCCGGAGAAATGGCATGGTAAAGCAGTTGTAGTGTTTGCCGCTTGCCATGCCGGCGATTTAGACGAAGGAGAGCGCATCCTGCAACCCTTGCGAAGCTTTGGCAACCCAATCACCGATGTGATAGGCCCGCATACGTATGCCGCTTGGCAGCAGGCGTTCGACCCACTGCTCACCGCCGGAGCACGTAACTATTGGAAATCACATAATTTTGAAAAGCTGAGCGACGGATTATTCGCCACGATGATTGACTACGTCAAGCAAATTCCGTCCCCACACACCGAAATCTTCATAGGTGCTATAGGTGGACAGATGAACCGAGTAGAAGAAACAGAAACAGCATACCCCCACCGAAGTTCTGACTACATCATGAATGTGCATGGCCGGTGGGAGACGGCTGCTGAAGATGACGCCTGCATCAACTGGGCCCGCAACTTCTTCCGCGACACAACTAAATACGCAACTGGCGGTGCCTATATGAATTTTCTGACAGAAGAGGAGACGGATCGTATCCGTGCTGCCTATGGCCCCAACTACGACCGCCTTGTTGAAGTGAAAACAAAATATGATCCGGAAAACCTTTTCCGGTCTAACCAGAACATTGTTCCAGGCAAAGTGGCCCTATCCTGAAGCAGTACGTAGATGATGTTACTCAATCCGTAGTCAATATAAAAGCCCCTTCGTGAAGGAGGGGCTTTTCTGTTTGCGAGGAAATTGGTTGGCATGAGTCTATTCCCTGATTTCTTTTGCGGCGGAAATACTCATATACAGCAGAAACAGTTCCTCTACTCGTACATCAGGTAAAGCATTGTTACGTTTAACAACCTATAGGACATTCATTCCATAAAGACAAATCTGGTGTATTAAGTTAAATCCTTTTCAAATGGCAACGTCCCGTCAACTGGCTGCTATTATGTTTACCGACATTGCCGGTTACACGGCCTTGATGGGTGCTGACGAACAAAAAGCATTCGAACTGCTAAGAGCAAACCGCCTGTTGCAACAAGCCCACATACAGGAATATGGAGGCAGGTGGATAAAAGAGCTGGGCGATGGTGTGCTGGCAAGTTTCTCTAATGCTGCTGATGCAGTGCTATGTGCCATAGCCATTCAACGATCCAGTGCCGACGTTGCTGATCTTTACCTTCGCATTGGTATTCATAGCGGAGATGTTATTTATATTCGAAGACAATGATGTGTTCGGCGATAGCGTGAACATTGCCGCACGTTTACAGGTGCTGGCGCCAATAGGTGGTATCTGGATTTCGGAACAGGTATATAAAAATGTGATCAACAACAGAGACATAGCTACCAGACTGGTAGGCGATGAAGTACTGAAACATGTAAAAGAGCCGGTACGGGTTTACGAAGTGAAGCCTGTTCGTGAGGAAGATGCCCTGGTATGGCCTGCGCAGGAGACGACAAAAGCAGTCCCACCGAAAAGCATTGCGGTGTTACCTTTTGTGAATATGAGCAATGACCCGGAGCAGGAATATTTTAGTGATGGAGTAGCCGAGGAAATCACGAATTCTCTGGCACATCTGAAAGACCTTAAAGTTGCCGGACGAACCTCCTCTTCTCAGTTCAAAGGAGCAAAAGTAAGTTTACGGGAAGTAGGCCAAATATTAGGCGTATCCACCGTACTGGATGGCAGTGTACGCAAACAAGGCAACCGTTTACGCATCACGGCACAATTGATTAATGTAGAAGACGGATTTCATCTGTGGTCAGAAAAGTTTGACCGGAACATGGATGACATTTTTGCCATCCAGGACGAGATAGCCCTGGCCATTACAGAGCAACTGAAGGTGAAGCTTCTGGAAAAAGACCGCGATCTGGTAACTAAAACTGCCACTCAAAACACAGAAGCATATGAGTTGTATTTGAAGGGGATGTTTAATATAAACCGCCGTGGAAGCTACATTTTAACCGGCCTGGAATATTTTAAGCAAGCTATAGCCATTGACCCGAAGTATGCACTGGCCTATACAGGCTATGCAGATGCCAACTTCTTAGGTGCTTTTTATGGTTATTTCCCGGGAAGGGAGGTAATGCAGAAAGTGAAACAAGCTGTTGAAACCGCCATAATATTAGATGACTCCCGATGTGAGCCTTACTGTACCCTTGCCCAATATTATGTAGGGCTTGAATGGAACCTGGAAAAAGCAGAAGAAAATTACCTCAAATCCATTGAACTGAACCCCAGGTTTTCACAAACCCGTGCACTTTACGGCATGGCATACTTAGCCTTCAGTAAGGGTAAATTTGATGAAGCGGAGAAGCAGGGCAGATTAGCCATAAAGTTAGAACCTTTAAGTGCTATTGCACATGCGGATCTGGCGTGGACGCTGTATGCTTCAAAAAAATATAAAGAAGCCCTGCACGTTGCGCAGGCTGGAATTGAGCTTGATCCTAATTCTTTCCTGTCGCATCGCCTGGCTGGCCTTAGCTACTGGGCATTGAAACTTTATGAAGAGGCTGTTAAAACTCTTTCCAACTTAATCAGGATTTCAAACCGGCACCAGCATGCGGTGAGTTGCCTGATTTGGGTCTATTGCAGTATGGGAAATACAAAAGAAGCACAGGCACTGATGGATGAACTGGAAAAGAGGGCAACCACAGAATATATAGCTGGCACACATTTAGCCTTTTCAGCTGCCTGGTTAGGAGATTTAGAAAAAGCATTAACCTATTTAGAAAGCGCATACCAGGATCATGATCCCATCTTGGTCACAGTTAAAATGGACCCTAATGTTCCGGATTCTCTTCGCAATTCCCCACAGTTCAAGCATCTAATAGCCCGTATTGGTGTACATTGAGTTAAATGAAAAAGAGATAAACTATTTCATTCACTGTTTAGGAATATGTTCCTTAGGCTAGTGCTCTACCAATTTTAAACTGTTTCAATTCCACTTACAGCTGTTCTTTCCCTCCAGCACCTCCAGGGTTGTCCTGAAGCTCTCTTTTGCCTCACTTTATGCGTGCATGGGTTTTGGCGTTTGTGCTAATATTCACCAAAGCCTAGTACGCGCCTGGTGAAACTGTTACGGAACACGCCGTTTGGATCAACCCGGGTGCATAATTCACGGAATTCTTTCAGCCTTGGGTAGAGGGGTTCAATTTCAGCGTTGTTCAACGGGAAGTGTTTGCCCCAGTGCAGTCCCGCGCCATACAGGCGATTCATGCTGAATGCCAGGAAATTCGCCATCGGGTATATCTTCGACCTATCCCGGTAATAGGTGAATACACTGATGGAGTAGTAAGGTTCCTCTGATTCGCTGGTCATTGATATCAAAGTATCATCGGGCATAATGCGCCGAACCAGGATGGGGTAATGGTGGAAATAGGTGTCGCGGTTCCTGTACAGTTCTTCCAGCATTCCAATGCTTTCCAACTGATCTTCCCACTGTGGCGGAACACGCTTGATATCGCCGGCAAAAAGGGACATGACCTTTGTAAGGAGCTTAACAGCCTCCCGGATATGCCGGGCAGGAACAAAGAGCTCCATTTCAAGGTGACTGAAAAGTTCGTGTTCAAGGACCAGAACCTCTGCACTGTCGTCGGTGTGCGGCGGAGCTGCCCAGAGCATCAGTGGTGTAACATCTCTCAAAAACCAGCGGATCAGGCGCCTGCTTCCTACTACATTGACTAAAGGTAAAAGGGTGGTATGGAAAAGCACGTCGACAACAACAAACCAGTGTGCCCGGAACAAATACGCCATCCAACTTGTAGAGACCTGTTTGTCGTGAATGGGGCGCCGCTGGTAAACAAAATATTCCCAGGCGTAAGGGATAAGTATTGTTTGCTGAAGCGGATATTCGCTTTCACTTGCGAGGGCCTCATCTATTGTGCTAACGCGGGCGACGCTCTGCTCAATGGAGTAACTGGGCACACATCTAAAACGGACGGACAGAATAACGCCCGTGCAGCCCACTCCGCAGCGTGCGGCGCGCAGTTCGGGTCCCTCTGACCAGTCGTAAATCCGCGCCTCGCCGGTTTGTGAGTCATAGGCTGCCACCCGCGCTTCTTCGATAAAATGCGACATGCTGGGCATACCAGAACCATGAGTAGCAGTTGATATGGTGCCGGCTATGGTTTGCTCTGTGACGGCTGGCACTGTTGGCAATGTCACTCCTGCCTGTTTGTGTAAGGTATGAATCAAGTCTTCAAGACGGCAGCCAGCACCCACTGTTGCCCAAACTTCGTCTTCTTTTCGCTCCACCTGCACCTGAGCAAAATGGCGCATGTCTATGGTGACGTCATCTGAGGCAGCGACTTCGCTCCAGGCATGAAGCGATCCTATTGCACGAATTTTGTACTTTGAATGCATATTCAGGATCGCAAGTATTTCGGATTCGTTTTTTGGCGTATAAAAATGCATTGGGCTAAAGCGCACATTTTTGCCAAAGTTAGTCACCCGTTGAGGTTCTGCAGGCTTCTTTCCCTTGATTGCTTCGCCCTCCATTGCCAAAAGGTCTTGTCTATGAGAGGAAAATATTATTCCCCCCAAGGCTTGATAGACTCTGGTAAAAGGATGGCGCTTTCGCCGCGTATCAATCCCCAAAAGGGCATTTAATGGGCAAAATTTCGTGATAGCAGTTCCAGTAAGGATAGCGCCCAAAACCGCTGGATCCAGTCCTGCAGTTCGCCCTTTCCTTCTCCTTAACCAAGTGAATCCAATCACTATGAGCGCCGATCCTACAAGGCTGCGGAATATCCGCTCTTCGGTTCCAATATTCTTTTTCATGATTCCGGTAATTTAGTGCAGAGCGTATGCTGTTACCTGTCGCCGCTGGTTTAGCGGTGTTTATGGTGAGCAGCCCTCACAGGTGTTCATGTTCCATCTCCGTGTTAAGACCAAGGCAGCTTATCGTTGCGCCAGGCCCAGACCAATGCGGCGGGTAGCGCTACTGCCAGCGCGGCCTTGCCGAACCTGGCTAACCCTGAGGAAGCGGCGCTTCCAAGTTGCTGCATCAGAGAGAGCTGATCCTCCACGCCCCAGCGCTCCACAACCTTACCATCGGCGATCCGAAAAATATTAATGAGTGGGATGGAAGCCTGCTCCCCGGTCGCAGGAATACCCTTGTACATTCCCTGGTGCGTTCCAGCGACATTGAGACGGGCAACTACTTTATCATCTTCGGCAACCATATCCTTAACAATCCACTGCAGGTCCGGAAATGCCTTCCGGAGCGAGGCGAGCATCTGCTTCACCCCATCTATCCCCGGTCCCTGTCCAGGCTGGGGGTAATGATCGATAAAGTTGCGATCTAACATTTCATCCAAAGCATCCAGATTGTCGCTGGAAAAGATCTCGTACACGCGACGGGAAATTTTTTTGTTTTCTTCAGTAGTCATCTTGTACCTCCTATTCTATTATGCTTCCAAATAATTTGTAATTAATCTGTTTTATTAGCTATCGCAGAAGTGATATCATAACACAGAAGAATTCCTGCAAGGATTCACGGGCTCGGTATCAAAACAGGTTCAGAACAGCTTCGCCGGTTCCACTTATGCCTTCTTAAGCGTTCCCTCTACTGGTGGATAACTGTAATGTATAATGATCCAAGATTTGTACTATTTTAAATACACATTTTTAGTTCTCTAGAGCCTGTTTAGATTTTATCATGCGGGGTGCAGTTGAAACTGGTCCTGTTCGTGCCAGAAATAGTACTTAAACAAGCTATTATTTTATTTACACGGTTAATTAACTTTTCGTTATCATGAACAATGATTTCTTTAGCAGAAATAGAAATAGTGTACGTGGGGGTGGCCTTATTTATGGCCAAGCACAAGAAATGAAGGATCTCAAAAGCAGAAAAATTTCTTGTGAGGTAATTTATACCACAACATAACGAAGCGTTTAAAGCTAACCTCCTCCAGCTCGATTAAAAGATAAGCATCCAGTATTTTCCTGAAATAGCTTCCGTTGAAGCGCTTAATGAAGCCGCTCTGCATCGGCTTCCCAGGCTGATTGTAAGATAGGTGGATTCTCTTCTTCCTGCACCAACTGGTAAAGTCAGCACCAGTAAACTCCGACCCGTTGTTCAACTGTCTTGTCCTGAATTAGGCTGACTACATCATCATCCCATTTTTGTCGGGCTAACCTGTAGGGCCTTCTGGAACGGTCCGCCAGCCCTTCATCTGGCAGGCGCTTGATCCATCGGTGCAGAGTAAATCGGGCGATGCCACACCGAAGAGCAGCTTTGCTGACAGAGCCTAGCTGCTGGTAAACCTTTATCCAGTCTTCTCTGGCTTTCTGCTTCTGCTCCTCTTTCTTCATAGCGACAAAGGCAAAAAAATAGCTGTGGATTTATGGATAACTCTGTCGAGTTACCCACAAGTCCACAGCAGTAATAATAGTAATATCTTTAGATTAAATCAACAAGTGAAACTGTAGCGAATCCTTTGAACCTTCACACTTTAGCTGTCTAGGGCCCATAGAGGGCCCTTGGCTGTTCAGTCTCGCCTTCGAAACCTCTAGTAGACCTGCAGTATACTGTATTCCCTGCTCCGAAAGCTGAAGGTCTGCCCCTCCGTTTTACCCGCCATGGCTTTGTAGAGCGGCGACATGGCGGAGACGGCATAGTACGGCTCCCCGTCTACTTTTACCTCGCAGAGACTGATCCCGATAAAATAGTTGTGCAGCTCGGTACGCACCACCGCCCCTGGCGACACCTGACGGTTCACCTTTGTGGCGTTAATTCCCTGAAGCTGCACCATGACAGCCAGCAGCTCATCGAGCTGGCGGGCATACATGTCCCGCTGGGCCTGGCATATCTCCCGAAGGTCCTCCATGCCTCCCTCTGATTCAACTGCGCTTTGCTGCGCGTTTTCCATAGCCTCTTTTGCAGCCTGAACCTGCACGTCAAGCTTTCTTTTGCACTCCTGTAACAGGCGCTGCTTTGTCCCAATGTCTTGTGTTAGCATACTGTAATAGATAAGTTTGTTTTTGCCTGCCTCCATTCGAGGCTTTTTAGATCCGACTGGCTACCCTTCGGGCTGCTTCTTCATAGCAGTATTGTGAGAGCCTTATTTAACTCATCACCCACAACTATTGTCCCTCAGCCTCCATCCGACTGTGGCGGAGGTTAGACCAGTCCTGTAACAGCTATACCTGTAACGTATTGTTATCAAACATGTTAAGCAACAAATACCTATAGTATCATGAGACAAATACCTATTTTTTAAGGTTCTTCGCATCTCTCATCCAAGAGACAGAACGATTTTCAGGAGGAAATTTGCTTACGTGGCTCCCTCCAGTAAGGGGCAGGTATACCCTGATTCAGGACGGTGTGAGTTAATTTTTAGTAAGGGGAGTCTTTGTGGAACATGCGTTGAGCTTTGATATACAAGGCTTCTGGTGAACGAAAGGATAAACAAGCAGAGACACCTACGCAGCTCCACCAATAACTGTAAAAGAGGTTAAATGCCTGTCTCCTTCAATTTGCTTTCAAAGTCACTGCAATGCAGCAGCGTGGCTGACAAACCCGCAGTTTCGGAAATTCTGAAGTGCATGACTAAATCAGGGTTTCCAATACTCTGGTAGTAGTAGGAGCTTTGCCCTATGTTTGGCAGCTCGGTAGCCATTATCTCCCTGAAGTTGCCGCTGAAGTAGTCTGCTGACATGGATTTTACCCCACCGCTGGTTTGGTACCTGATCTCACTGCCCTCCAACAAGGGCGCAATGTTTCCTTTGAACTTTTCCATCTGCTCAATATTAAGGGAAAAGCACTTAGACCCCTACGCTCGTCAAGGCTCAATCCTCATAATGAGCAACATTTCAGTATTTTATGCTTAGTTTCAGTATTCCTACAATACAGGTTGAGTATAAAACCGTAATACATTTCGACTAACTGTCGTAACTTCGTTCATGGCTTTTATTTATGATTATATCAGGCAGTTGGATGTGTGCAACCTGAGGGCAGGGGAGGTAAGCCAGTGCCTGCTCTACATCGATCATATGTCGAAGAGCGACCCTGAAATCGAGAGAAGCAACGGGGACATTATAGAGAAACTGCAGGACAGGCTGACAATTCTAAGAAAAGAGAAGAAGACAGGCTGAGGCACCCTGCCTGCATACTTTGGCTTAGGAGCCGCAAACCTACTGCCATCCATAACAGCTATCCCACAGCACTCTCTTATGCCACATACACACCTTCGAACAAGATCTCATACAAACCTGCTGCGTTTTGGTTGAACGAGAACTCCGCTCTCAGCTTAGTCCATTCACCATCTATCGGGAGATCGTAATTAACAGCGTAGCCGCTACCATCCTCATACCCAATAAATCTTATCCTCTCCCTCTCTGAGTCCATGCGGTACGGGTTGTTTATCGTGGATAACCCTTTATTTCCGTAGTATCCTGATCTTTCTTCCTTCAGGCTTTCACCGTCCCAAATGAAGCAAACGCCATTGTCCTCGGGTTCGTCTAAAAAGTTACATGCTTCATCATACTTATTTTCAGACAGGAGCTTTACCCAATCTCTCATGAAAAGTGTGCATTCATCAACGAAGCCTTTTTCTGTGAACATTCTCATAGTTCAACATGTATCGTTCTGTGGCTGAGAAAATACACATGCATCATCTTTATCGTGAGCCAAACAGGGAGAAAACCCACAAAAAGCAAACCAGTAATTCTGTTCCTGGTGACTGAGAAGTTAGGCTGCGATAATGTATGTGCATCAATTCACGAGCGGCAAAATATAAAAGAGCATTCCCCCTTTATAAAGCCGCTGTTGCCGTAACAGTTATAGTGCTTGTTCCTTTATACCTGTTCCGTTCGTAATTAATGATTCTGCTTAACAATACTATCCTGAGATTAGACTACGATCCATCCACCGACATTTTAGCGGTGGATGATCCAGATTTACATTATTTTCTCCTTACTGAAATAAAGCACAAAATTGACACGCTGGTAAACACGGTGATAAACTATGACGTGAAGCGGGTCTTACTCGACTCAACCAAAACAGTCATATCAGTAAGGGAAGCAGACAGCAGGGAGACCGCCCTCTACCTTGCCGCTGGGTTGATGAAATCACGTGTTAGGAAGGTGGCACGGGTACAGTCAACATGTGCTGCCGTGGAGACAACAGCACAACTGAATTTCAGGCACGTAAAGGACACGCTGCTGCTTTCCTTTCAAGTGCAGAGTTTTGCCAGCAGGGCAAGCGCCAGACAGTGGCTGGTAAACGATAAGTGATGCCGCCCCAGGCATCACCGCCACTTCCCTGTTCTTACTTATACTCAGCCTTTCCTTTTGTTCCTGCAGTATCGTGAGGCATCGGCAATGGAGGGCACAACGTGCAGCACAGCCTCCATCCTTGACACTTTGATAGCTTTCTTAACAGAAGGTGTCATCTCAAAAAACAAGAGGTTCACCCCCTCCGACGTCGCTTCGTTTGAGAGTGAAAGCAACTTACGGAGCGCTTTGAATGATACGGAGGTGACATTCTCGCAGTCCACCCATATGCTTTTGTTCCTTGATAGGGAAGCTGCCAGCAGGACGTTTTCTAAAAAAGCGCAGTCAGGTTCTTCTATGTGCCCTTTCATTAACACCAGACTGCATTCCTTCATATGCTGTACAATTGTAGACATATCTCCTCTTGCTTCTGGTTATACCAGCATATTAGAAAGACTGGCATTTATCACTAAACCCTTTGGGGATATCTAAATATAAAGTATTAACACTTAGTTTCCTAAGAGGCTGTTTTGATTTCATTTAGATAATTTCTTAAGCATGATATGTATCATGGTAATCTGAATCATTGTCTCGGCTGATTTGGTGCTGCGTTCATAGTCCTTGGAGAGCCTCCG
>NZ_QRGR01000032.1 GCF_003367245.1 Pontibacter diazotrophicus
CCGCCCCAAGATGAGATCTCCCTTAAGGGCCGTGGGAGACTACCACGTCGATAGGCCGCAGGTGTAAAGTCAGAAATGGCACAGCCGAGCGGTACTAATTGCCCGAGCGCGTTCTCAAAGGCGAAAGCCAAAGCCGTGAAAACCGGCCCGCTGCTTTCATGCTCTCCCTCTTTCCCAAATCATGTTAATGAAACTAAAAAGCATCATTGCGGTCAGCAATCGCAAGAAAGGCAATGGTGGCTATGGCTCCGGTGAGCACCTCTTCCCATCCCGAACAGAGAAGTTAAGCCCGGACGCGCCGATGGTACTGGGGTCACACCCGGGAGAGTAGGTGGCCGCCAACACCACAACAAGACGCCTCACCCTCACAAGGGGTGGGGCGTTCTTGATTTATACCCGTTTTATGACGCTGCCGCAGGAGGGCGGAGGTGCTGTAAAAACCTTACTATAGCAAATATCTATCTTTGCGTTTACTGTTCCTGGGTCTTCGTCCCAGCAGCATCAGAGACTCAGCCTTCACCTTACAACATGAATCTGAAGATTCGTACTAGCAGCAGCAGAAATCAACCGTACTCTCAAAAGGAGTAAAGCCTCTTTTCAAATCTTTCTTTCCTGATAAGCTATGGTGTTGTTTTTTGTATAATGGAATAAAAACAATAACTTATGTAAAAACCTATATAAATGCTTGTTATATGACTTCTTTTCTTTTCTCCTGGAATGAGGGCAAGAGCCTTTAACTGTAAAATATTTTCTAATCAGAGAATATAACCCCATGCACTTTTTCTCTTTTTTGGCTGGTTTTTTACTTATAAGGCGCATAAAAAAGCCATTACAGAATTCATCTCTGTACATAAAATGGCAGAGTTTATTTGCATTTGCGGGGTGGGCCGTCATAGCTCTTTTCTTTGTGGTTTCTTTTTTTTTCAGTGACGAAGCAAGTGTTTTCCTTGGAAGTAGTCTCTTGTTGGCACTGTTGCTCTACCTGGAGAAAGAACTCGACTTCAGTGAATTTAAACCCTATATTCAGGCCAATTATCCATTAGTTTTTGCTGGAATATTGAATAGTTTCGCTGAACTTGTAATGCCTGATTTCTATGACAATTGGGAAGGCTACTTTAACTTCGCCATTGTTGGGTCTTTTATCTGGATATTTGCCAGATGGGCAAATTCAAGAAAGCAGCAACAGGAACTGAATTTTGTTGCAGAGCGTAAAGCCGAACTGGAGTTATTAGTAGCAAAGCGAACAGCAGAGTTAGTGCAGCAGAAAGAAGCGTTGCAGGAAAAAGTAGAAGAACTTAAAGTTACCCAAACACAACTGATACAGCAGGAAAAGCTGGCTTCTTTAGGAGAACTCACTGCCGGTATTGCCCATGAAATTCAAAATCCTTTGAATTTTGTCAATAATTTTTCTGAACTAAGTGTTGAATTAGTAGACGAGTTGAATGCCGGACCCTTGCAGAAATTGCCTGAAGCGGAAAAGGAACATGTCAGGGAAATCATACAGGATCTGACGCAAAACCTTCAGAAAATACACCATCACGGCAAACGGGCAGATTCCATCGTAAAAGGGATGTTGCAGCATACCCGCGCCAGTACTGGCCAGAAAGAACCTACTGATATCAATGCCTTGGCAGAAGAATACTTTCGCTTAAGTTACCACGGCTTGCGAGCAAAGGATAAGGGTTTTTGTGCTAAACTGGAAACACATCTCAACAACAACATACCCAAACTGGAAGTAGTGCCACAGGATATAGGTAGGGTGCTACTCAACCTTTTTAACAATGCGTTTTATGCCGTGCAGCAGAAAATGACATCTAACATACTGGAAAATTACCAGCCGATGGTGCAGGTGAGTACTAAGTGGAAAGGGAAGACCATAGAACTCCGCATCAGGGATAATGGCTGTGGGATTCCGGAAAATATTCGCCATAAAATACTGCAGCCTTTCTTTACCACTAAACCAACGGGGCAGGGGACAGGCCTTGGGCTGTCGCTGAGCTATGATATTATCACCAAAGGGCACAATGGAGAAATCAATATAGACTCGAAAGAAGGAGCGTACACTGAGTTTATCATAAGGCTGCCCATAAAAAACTCCAGATAATGTTTCCGGTTAGAATTGCTTCTTGTGGTGTCAGGCAGGCGTGCCTTGTGTGCATGAAACATATGAACTGCTTCAGGAAAGAAGCATGACAGGCCTCAGTAAAATTGTTGCAGTTATAGTGAGCGCAATAAAATCAGAAGCCTGTATTTGGCAGGGGGCCTAACATTTCTGGAAAAGGGAGAATGATGGGGCGCTGTTGCTATAATGTCGCAACATTAGCCATACCCTTTTAGTATATCTCTTGGTATGGAAAAAGAGAATATAGAATTAGGGGATTGGGAGCGAATCCTGATAGGGAATAACCCCTGGGGCTTTATGCTGGAGGTTTTTTTTAGAACACTCATCATTTATGTTTGCCTGATCATTGTGATGCGCTTGTTGGGCAAACGCATGAATGCACAATTAACCATTACAGATTTAGCTGTAATGCTTACACTGGGAGCCATCGCGTCTGTGCCCATGCAGTCTTTCGATAAGGGAATCCTTCCCGGGGTCATTCTCCTGATTGCTATCCTGCTTTTGCACCAGGGCCTTACTTATCTCACCTCCAAAAATCGCAGCGTAGAAGTACTTACGCAAGGGAAAGTTACACTTCTGGCCAAAGAGGGTGTGATAGATCCGGAGGAGTTACAAAGGTTGCGCATCAGCAAAGACCAGGTTTTCGCTATTCTTCGGTCTCAGGGCATCCGGCATCTGGGGCAGGTGAAAAGACTCTATTCCGAAGCAGATGGTCATTTTAGCGTCTACAAGCTTGATGAAGCAAAACCGGGTTTGTCTGTTTTCCCTAGATCTGAAAATGCGCTGCCCCCCGAAAAAAAAGAGGTGCATAAGCAGCAAGCCTGCTGCTACTGCGGTAACGTAGTTGAAAAATCAAATAATACAACATTAGCCTGTAGTAACTGTGGCAACGAAGAATGGATACCTGCTATCCGGTAATTATTTTAGCTAAAGAAAGAATGTATGAATGCAGCAGATGCGGAACTGTGGGATTGGATGAGAATTCTGTTAGGTGATGTGCCCTGGTTCTTTTTGATAGAAGTACTCATCAGAGTGACCGTTATATACCTGTTGCTGGTCGTGAGCATGCGGGTTATGGGGAAACGTATGTCTGCGATGATCAGCAGAAATGAGATGATTGCTATGGTTTCGCTGGCAGCGGCCATAGGGCTACCCATGCAGGACCCCTCACAGGGCTTATTACCGGCCTTTATAGTAGCGGCGGTGATAATCGGGTTTCAGCGCTTTATCTCAATTAAAACGTTAGGAAACCCTGGATTCGAGAGCCTTGTTATAGATAGCATCAATGCTCTGGCGCAGGATGGACGTCTGGAACTGAAAAACATGGCGGACAGCAAGATTTCCCGCGAACGCCTCCTGACCGAGTTTAGGGTCAGGAGCGTTAGTAATTTAGGGAAGGTACAAAGGGCTTTCCTAGAAGCAAACGGAGCTTTTACCATCTATCTCTATGAAGATGAAGAGGAACACGAAGGGCTCTGTATCTTACCCGCATGGGATACAGATTTTCTTCAGGAGATGACGGTGGCACGAGATGCGTATGCCTGTGGAGGTTGTGGAAATGTAGTGAAGAGCCAGAAAAAGCCAGAACATACCTGTGAGCATTGTGGCCAGAAGCAGTGGTATGAAGCCATCAGGTCCTGATGATTACCGTGACCTGATGGCTTGCGGCTTTAACAGCATCCACCTCCATCGTAGAACCAGGTGGATGCTGTAACAAAAATATCATTCCGGCCCAGCCCTTGGAGTGCTTTGGCGGTTTTATCACATACAGCCAATGGCTGGTTATGCAGCAAAGTGTGTCCTTTTCCGTCATCAAAAAAATCATCGTCACCAAAGTAGATGGCATGTTTTCCGGTGAATACACAAGGCCCATCTTCAGGCATCGGATCTTTAATGGCGCATATCTCAACGCTTTCGATATAGATAACGCTGTCCGTATCGTATTGTCCCGGTGCAAGCACACGGTAAGGGCGCCTGGCTCTTACCTCCACGGTACCGAATCCAATGTCAGTTATAGAGTCAATGTACTGCTCCAGCGGTATAGCACCACTCAGGCAAAGGGCGCGCAGGCGGTCATCGTTGCGCAGGCTTTCAGGCATATAAGACTCGCTGGTTGGGTCTGAGAGCACCAGCCTTCCGTGCGGCTTCAGCACGCGGTACATCTCTTTTAGCGCCACCTCCAGTTCTTCTTCCTTAAATATGTTGAACAGGCAGTTTTGGGCTGCCACATCAATAGACGCATCTTCTAAAGGCAGGTGCAGGGCATCACCGTGTCGGAGCTCGACAAAGGTACGCTGAAACCAGCTGTTCTCCTGCTCTGCCTGGCGCAGGTTCTCATCGCAAACATCCAACATCCTGTCTACAGGGTCCACTCCAATCACGGCACCCGGCCTGCGGTTAAAATAAGAGAACTGCAACAGTTCCATTCCGCCTCCTACGCCGACATACAGAACAGTAGGGTTGTGGCTCAGGTCGCGGGGGTTTACTGTGGAGCCGCAACCGTAGTTCATCTCCTGCATTTTTCGGGGAACCGTAAGGGCCGGTAACTGCCAGACAGGTGTGGTGGTACAGCAGAGTCCCTTCTGCGGGTTATTGGCGGCATCTTCATACACCAGCTTCACTGCCTCTAAATAATCACTCATATGTATTTTTCCTTTGATCTTTAAATAAAATAATGTAGCTACTATAGCCTTAATATGCAATAAATGTATGTATAAACCAATACACGATGCCTGCGCAGACTGCTGCCACTGGCAGAGTAAGCAGCCACGAGTTGTTTTTCTGTAGCGCTTATTCCTCAGGTGCTTTTCTATAGTTGTAAAAATGCTTTTTGAATAACAGGTAAGAAACAGGCAGATGGCTAAAACAGCAATCTGCGCTTGACAAATATTCTAAATCTTTTGATTACATCACCAAGACATCCAGAGCGAGCGGAAGGTACAAAAGTTTGATTTTATCGCAAACGGTTTAAGCGGGAGAGCGTCTTTGCTTTTTGAAGATAATATGATATAACCGTGGTAAATGTCGTGAAGCAGACAAATCAATTTTTTGCTACATCTTATTAAAAGCTTTTGAGCCAAAATCTGTTCTTCTCATGTAACAGGAACATATTGAAGACGCAAGGGTTAGTTATCGCAGCCATACGCTGCGATAACTGTATGTTTTTATACCTGGGTTCATCTTTTAGCATTCTCAAGCATGAAATTTTCAAAACAAGCTTTATTCATTGTCATAGCCTTTTTTATACAGCATAGTATAATGGCACAGTCGTATTTTAAAAAGGATTATCCGGGCGTATGGCAGCGGGCAACAGACTACACCCTGGAAGTAGCAGAGGCAATGCCTGCAGAAAATTACAATTTTAAGCCTCTGGAGGAAAGCATGTCCTTTCAGGAACAGCTAACGCATGTAGTCCAGAATATTTCTTTTTTGTCTGGCTTAATAACAGGGGAAAGCCCGGACTTCTTTAAGGGAAAAAAGCCTGAAGCCCTTACCAAAGCGGAAGTTAACATAGCGCTTGGGGAGGCATTCAGATATGTGGGCCGGTTAGTAAAAGAGGTAGATTAACAAACGCTTCAGGAAAGCATTGTTTTTGGTGGTGAAAAAATGCCCAAAGAAAATATCTTTTACCTCATGCGGGACTATGCCGGGCACCATCGAGCCCAGGCAATCCTTTATTTACGCATGAATGGAGTAGTAGCTCCCAGCTACAGAGGCTGGTAAGGGTGCTGAATCAGGAGCAACTTTTTCTTTTATTCCATTCTTTCCTGTCAGGAACATAAATTATGAAAGGTGGTGTAGTGAATGCATTTGCTACAAGAATGCTATAAGGTAATCAATAGAAAGAAACCTTTTCCTGTGTCGTCCTGTAACAAATTAGTGGTCAGGCCAGCTATACCCGGCGTCATTCTAAATCAAGCTATGCCTGGGCGTCTGGCTTTTACAAAAATAATTGCGAAGAGCCAGCTGAAAAATCCAAGTATACGCATGCATGGATACGGAGCCTGAAAACATGACAGACCAATTTACACCCCTGAACGACCTGGCCATGATTGGCGACCGACGTGCCTTGCTTGATAAGCGTGGAAATATTGTGTGGTACTGCCCCAAGCGTTTCGACAGCTCCTCTCTTTTGCTTCATTGCTGGATCCTCAAAAAGGCGGGAACTGGAGCCTGGATATAAGGGGGCTGGAATTTGAGAAGCGGGAGTACCTGGAGGACAGCTGTTTGCTTCAGGGGCGACAAAGGCAGCCTGCTGCTGGAAGACTGGATGCCAATAAATGCCCGCTTATACGGCATCTGCCGCCAGCTTTCCGAGTCCCCGGAGCCATACGCGATGCAACTAAACCCACGCCCTAACTATGCCCGGCAACCTCCGGTTATAGAGCGGAAAGAAGAGAAACATGCGACGTTTGAATTTGATTTTCACCTCCATGCCTCTCATCCACTGACGGTAGAACCGGATTCCGTCTCCTGCCAGGTTCCCGCCGGAGAAAAAGCATTGTTTATAGTGGCAGAGAAAGCGCTGGATACACCAGCGGATATACTGGAGGAAGTAAGGAGTCAGACGTTGCAGAACTGGCGGGAGATAGCCAACCACATTACCTGTAAGGGGCCGTATGAAGAGGAGGTGCGAAAATCGCTGCGTCTGCTGCGCATGCTGACGTACTCACAGAACGGAGGCATAATTGCCGCTGCTACCACTTCTTTGCCGGAGGTTATAAGGGGGAAGCGGAATTACCATTACCGGTATATGTGGCTGCGGGATGCCGCTATGATTGTGAGTGCCTTGGCCCGTGCTGGCACGCTGTTGAGCGGTTGCTTATTACGTGAACCGCTGCAGCCTGCTATCAGCTCGTTCTTACCAGCACAGCGTTGTGCATCGTCTTATTTCCTCTCCCGATGCCAGCTGCCTTCGGCATCTGTTTTGTCGCCATTCCGACAAAACTGCATTTTTTCAGGTATAACAGGTGTCAAAATGCTGGAAGCGAACTATTTATGCCAACCTTGGGGCTAAAGGCATAGTTTAACTAATAGTAAGTTTATTTAACCAACCAAATACTATGGAACAAGCAAGACCACATGATCCGAACCCTAAGGCTACCTTTTTACCCAAGGAGGAAAGCAGCCTCACTTTTCCGGTTGATAAAACAGCCCTCTTAGTCATTGACCCGGTAAACGACTTCCTCTCGGAGGGAGGTGCCGCTTACGAACTGACAAAGAACACCCTCAAGTTGCATAACATGATCGAACATCTCCGGAAAACCATAGAGGGTGCCCGCGCAAAAGGCATTCCCGTTCTTTTCGGGCCGATGGCTTACACAGAGGATGATTATACCGACGAAAAGCTGCAAAAGAGAAGCGGCATCAACCGCATGATGTTTGAAACGAAGATGTTCCTGGCGGGCAGCTGGGGAGCAGACTTTCACCCTGACCTGCAGCCGCAGCAAGGCGATATTGTGCTGCTGCCGCATAAGACCTGCGATGTTTTCAGAACTGACTTGCCTGAGGTGCTACAACAATTAGGCACTACCCACCTGGTTATTGCCGGTATGGCGGCAAACCTCTGCTGTGAGTCTACTGCACGGCACGCCATAGAAGATGGCTATGATGTGACCATGATCAAAGACGCAATGGGCGCAGCCAGCCTTCCGGAGTACGAAGCAGCCGTGCACCTGAACTTGCCGCTGGTCTCTAACGCTGTGATAACGGCAGAAGAGTTTCTGGAGGCGCTTGAGGCTTCTGCTGCTGCGGTGCATGTACAGGAGGGCGACACTGTTAAAGGCTCCGACAACGGCGACATAGGAACCGTTGAGAAGGTGGTAAAAGCCAGTGGCGATACAGAAGGCTATATCCTGGTGCCCCGGGGGCTTATCTTTAAAACAGACACCTTTATCCCGCTGGATGCTGTTACCAAGCGGAGCGGTAAGGAGGTGTTCATCAACATACCGAAGCTGGTGGTAGGAGAGATGCCCTGGAAAGAGGCCCCTACCCGAAAAGAACGGATGGCGAAACAAGGTCCACTTGCCGGAGAAGTTGACAAACTATACCGATCAACAACAGCCTCCGTTCTAACTGACAGGGTATAGCCTGGCTTTAACAGGCTGAAATCACAGGAAGTGGCTCTTTTTTCTGAGAGGGGCCACTTCCTGTATTATATAAATAGTCAACTAAGCTTACAGGAGGTCTGAAAATTTGCTGGATGTGCTGTATAAGCAGATTGCGCCTCTACCATCTCTTTATTCTAAATCTATATCATGAAAAAACCTTCTGCTTTCTTTTTCTTTCTGTTGGTTATCTCTTTACCATCCTGGGCGCAATCCGGAGAAAAGGCAGGCCTTGTCAACGTACCCAGCGCTCATTCTGTGGCTAAAACAGTGGAGGTGCTGCAGTCTGCTATCAATGAGATGGGGCTGACTTTAGTGGAGGAGATTGATCATGCACAGGCCGCCGCCAAAAACGGGCTGAAGCTAAGGCCTACCTACCTGCTGCTTTTTGGCAATCCTCAGGTGGGAACCCAACTGATGCAGGCCGACCAGCGAGTTGGTCTGGACCTGCCGCTGCGTTTGCTTGTCTGGCAGAATGAGCAGGGTAAAGTCTTCGTCAGCTACCATAATCCTCAAGCATTGTCAGGCACTTATAAGCTGGAAGATGAGAATGATGTATTACAGAAGATGCGGGGGGTGCTGGAAAGCCTTACCCAAAAAGTAGAACAGGTTAAGAAATAGCCGCCCCAGCTTTTATAATTGCTATCTGGATGTAGTGCTTTTTCTACATACCGGAAAGTAATGCAAAAAAGCCGCAGAAATAATACAAGGCTGTGAATAAAGAGAGTTTGCTGTAAAAACTCAGCAATGGGATTAAACTGATTTCAGGTGAGTTTCAACACTTCTCATCCTTATCTTCCTTCAGTTACCAAGCAACTCGCTAAGCCATGTTTTGTGTCGCTGAGCCGACAAATAGAAAGATTCCTTACCATTCTTAAGCAGAGGTTCAACTGCTGCTTACAAGCATTATTGACCTGTCTACATTGACAGGAAGTACATCTACTGTTTTAGTGGAGCATTATATCAGCTTTTGAAGGCGGGCGCGACAAAAACAGGTGAATAGCACAATCGTATGGTATAATAGCCTGAGAATGATTGGATTATTGTGAAGAAGAGGTGCTATGACTGCGTAACTGCGACAACACAATCTCATGTTGTTTTTACTGGTTTAGAATGTGGTTCAGGTAAGAAGCACTTCATCGGGTGCCGGTAAGAAAACTGTAACATGCAATAGATGAATTCAATTCTTTACAACCTTTAACCAACAATTATGGAACAACAGCGAAACAAGAAGGGCGGTTTACTGCCAGAGGGCTTTTCTCTCAGGACCCTCCGCAAAAGTATGTAGCTCTTAATGGCCCTCTCCATGCTAGTCATCTTATCTGGCTGTCACCTCTTCCAGGATGATGATTCGTTTGAGCCCCTGGTAGTACAGGTGCCGGCAGGCTTTCAAATTGAGAAAGTGGCAGAAGGGCTCCAGCTGCCGACCAGTGTGACTTGGGATGATGCGGGCAATATGTACGTGGTGGAGGCCGGTGGTGGCCTGGAGCCGGAAAAGCTTGCGCCTATGCGCATCATGCAGGTGAAAAACGGCAAGGCTACGCAGGTGGTGGACCTGGCCGGCAAGGGTATAAACCCCGCCATTGTAGGCATCGTCTGGCACGAAGAAGCCTTCTACATCACCCACCGTGGCGAGGACCTGACCGGTGCCGTCTCGCGCGTGACGAAGAGCGGCCAGGTGGAGACTATCCTGCAGGGCATCATTGACAGCCAGGCCGAGCACCAGATAAACGACATCCGCATGGGTCCGGACGGGCGCATGTATGTGGCCGTGGGCATGGCGGGCAACGCGGCCGTAATGGATATGTCCGTAGGTCCCTGGATTATGCAGAGCCCCAATGTGCGTGCAACTCCCTGCCAGGATATCGTGCTGAAGGGCAGAAACTACAAGACTGCTGACTTCCGCACAGAGGACCCTACTGATTCTGTGCTAACGGGCGCTTATGTGCCTTTCGGTACGCCAACAGAGCCAGGGCAGGTAATAAAAGGTGTAACTCTTTGCGGCGGCTCCATCCTTTCCTTTGACACCAGAAACCCAATGGGCACGGTGGAGACTCATGCCTGGGGCTTCCGTAACCTGATTGGCCTTGCCTGGGACAAAAGGACGGGTGCAATGTACGCGGCAGAGAACGGATATGACATACGCGGGGCAAGACCTGTGAAAGACTATATGGATGCCAGCCTGCGCATAGAGCAGGGCAAATGGTATGGGGTGCCTGATTTCTCCGCTGAGCGCAAGCCGCTGGACTGGGAGCTTTTCGAGGTGCCTGACAACCTGCAGCCGATGGTATTCGTAAATGGCGAGCCGGTGGGCAAGGAACTGGATTTCGTGATAGACCACCAGGCCAGCGGGCTCACGCCTCCGAACCCTTCTGTAGTGCTGGGAAAACACGAGTTCAACTCCTCCCCAAGCATGATGGACGTGGCACCTGCCTCTTGGGGCGATATGGCCGGACATGTGTTTATAGCAGAGTGGGGAGACCTTGCACCGCCCACAAACCCACTGAGAGGACAAGACCCTGCCGGTTTCCAGGTGGTGATGGTAGACCCGGCCACAGGACACCTGAAGCCTTTTGTGCATAACCTTTTGCCGGGACCTGCTTCAGCGCAGGGAGGCCAGGGCAAGGGGCTTGACCGGCCTTTTGATGTACAATTTGGCCCGGATGATGCCATGTACATCGTAGACTATGGTGTGGTGGAAATAGACATGAGTCAGGCGCCGCCTTATGAATACAAGCCTGGCACCGGCGCTATCTGGAAGGTAAGTAAGAAGTAATAGTTTTGTAAGAAGTAATCGTTTTTATTTTATTGTCTGATGAGGAAGGCTCTTCAGGTTATAGATAACCTGAAGAGCCTTTTTATGCCTCGTCTTCACAAACCTTAATTACAAAACATACTTAACTATAGAATTATTATATGCATCCCCAATCCAAGCTTTGGTACCTTGAAAATTTCGATATGCTCAAAGCGCTCTCTAAAAAAGAAAAAGAAAAGCTGGACAGTGTAGCCGACATGCGGCATGCGCCCAAAAAGCAGGTGCTTTACTTTCCGACCGAAAGCTCCTCTAATATCTATATGCTGAAGGCGGGAAAGGTGAAGATCTCCCGTATCTCTCCGGACGGTAAAGAAATTATCCTGGCCATTTTAGGTCCGGGCGAAGTCTTTGGAGAGTTGGGAATAACAGGCAAGCAGGAGCGGGAGGAGATTGCCGAAGTAACCGACGATGCCATTATCTGTGTGGTCGGCCTGGAAGACCTGCAACGCATGATGAAGGATAACCCGAAATTCAACACAGAAATTCTGAAGCTTATCGGCTTCCGCTTAAAGAGAATTCAGAGCCGGCTGGAGTCACTTATTTTTAAAACTGCTGAGCAGCGCATCCGCTCTCTCATCAAAGAACTGGCCGAAGAACATGGCCGCATCATAGCAGGTGATGAGAACCAGCGGGAGGTGAGATTGGGTCTGACGCACGATGAGATGGCGAAGCTGACGGCCACCAGTCGCCAGACCGTTACGACACAGCTCAATGAGCTTGAGAAAAACAACCTTATTAAGTACGACCGCAAAAGGGTTTATGTGAAAGACCTTCGCCTGCTTTAGTTCTCTTTGTAATAAAAAACAGGATAATATACTGCCAATGATGCCTTTATGTGCATTCTCTATTTATACTTCTTTAAAATAGCGGACATAGTAGGCCTTTTGTCAGTTTGCTGACAAACCTGCATTTTCCAGTGCAATTTCTTCCTTCGAAATAAAGATATGCCGTAAACAAAAGAGCAGCCTTTCCCTCACCCCCATTAAGGGCAATAAACGATTCTCTTGATGTGAAAGATGTGAGGGAAAGGCTGTTTTAAGACATTTATAATGTGGGGAAACTCACCCATTTTGATTTACATGGAAGAAAAAAGATTTAAAACTACTTTAGAACCTGTTACACTGGATAACGCGAATGAGGCTCAGAAGCCGCAACTGGAGAAGTCCCTGAAAGAGATGGGCATGATTCCGAACATGTATGCGAACATGGTCAACTCTCCGGGTTTGATGGAGACCTATGCCATCGGGTACGACCGCTTCCGGAAGAACAGTGGTTTCAGCCCTGTTGAACAGGAAGTTGTTTTCTTAACAATCAGCGTCTTAAACGGCTGTGAATATTGTGCAGCCGCTCACAGCTTTATTGCTGATAAAATGTCTAAAGTACCCCAGGAGGTGACAGATGCCATCCGGGATGGGGAGGAAATTCCCGATGCCAAACTGAGGGCTTTGTCTGATTTTACGAAAGTGATGTTCGAAAAACGGGGTAACCCGAATCAGGAGGATGTGAGGGCCTTTTTAGAGGCAGGCTACCAGGAAAAGCAAATCCTGGAAATTGTCCTCGCCCTCGCGGTTAAAACCCTGAGCAATTACTCTAACCATATTTTCCAGACACCGGTAGATGATGCTTTCAGCAGTAGGAAGTGGTCTAAAAGGGAAAGCCAGGAAGCATAGTTTTCATTTTGGATTCCAGCTAAGGCTGTGAACTGAGTTCTGTTGATATTTTGTCTGTCATAAAGAACTTAGGCATTAATAAATCAGAAAACAGGATAGCGGGTATGTAATAGTTAGCAAAACTATGTACCCGCTTTTCTTTTTATCATCACATAAAGCGTCCAAACACTATCAACTCCTGCAGGGCATACTGCAAGAACACAGAGCAAAATAAGCTAACGCTAAGGAGCAAGAAACAGTAAGATTATAGCAGAGGAACATTAATAAACAAAAACTTAGAAATATATGAGCGTGAGAAGTGTAGAGCAGGTAATTGAGGAGCACCAGGCCTCTGGAAAATATATTACGGTAGATGGAGTAAAAACCTTTGTCCTGGACTGGGGCGAAGGGAAACCGGTGTTTTGCATCCATGGAGTGCCCACGTCTTCTTACCTCTATCGGAAAGTGCTGAAAGAACTGGTGAAAAAAGAGCTAAGAGGTGTCGCGGTAGATTTACCCGGATTGGGATTATCGGACAGACCTGAAGACTTTGACTATTCCTTTCCCAACTTTGCGCATTTCTGTGCGCGTGCTGCCGAAGAACTGGGTTTGGAGCGGTACCACCTGGTCATTCATGATATTGGCGGGCCCATTGGTTTTGCCCTTGCCGCGCAGAACCGCGACAAAATCCTCTCATTGACAATTCTTAATACCTGGATTGACGTCGATAAATTTCAGAAACCGCTGCCCATGCGCCCATATGAAAAACCTGTTTTGGGTGAAGCACAGTTGGCCGCTACCACACATACAACCTGGCAGCTGATGTTTAAAGGTTTAGGTGCCTCTAATACGGATGTTATTCCTACAGAAGAAATCAATGCGTATGTGGACCTTTTGAAACGTGATGATGGAGGAAAAGCGTTTCTGAAGATCATGCGCAATTTCGAGGATTCTGTTGCTTTCCGGGAGCTTTGCCACCAGGCAGTACAGGATGTGCCGTACCCAGTGCAGGCAGTTTGGGGAGCCGAAGATCCGGCCTTGGATTATGAGCGCTATGGAGAGGAGATAAAACAGGTTGCCAACCTGAAAGAAGTACACAAACTGCCAGCCAAGCACTTTTTGCAGGAAGACCAGTGGGAGGCAGTAGCAGCTCATATTGCAGCTATTACAGGAAATTAAATGGTATGTTGATGGTACTTCATCAGTAATGCTATGAAACCATGAACGGTATACAAAGTAACAGAAGGAAATGCACAGCTGTATTACCGCCTCTGTTTCTGTTTATGATGGGTATCCTTGGTTGAGCAGCTGACGCAGAGAAAAAGTAAGGAACAGTGGCATGTACCGCAATGCTGTTTTTTCGTACATACCATTTACTTGCAGGTAATGATCTCGGTCTAAGCTGTAGGCATTTTTTACAGTACCCTGGTACTTTGCTTCAATCTATTAAGTTCATATAACCGGTTATAAAACAAAATTATTCTAAGACTTTATGTACATTGATAGAACTTTGAAAATCATGTTTTATGATGGTTCGGACAAAACTTTGGTACCTAGAGAATTTTAACCTCAGGAAGATACTGACGCTTGAGGAAAGGAAGAAGGTTGCTGGCACGGCTGTGATGCAGCATGTGCCCAGAAAAGAAGTTATATACTTTCCTTCTGAAGCCTCTGACAGTGTTTACATTCTGAAAGAGGGGAAGGTGAAGATATATCGTCAAACCCCTGATGGAAAAGAAATCATTCTGAATATTATCAGTCCGGGGGAGCTCTTTGGCGAATTAGGCATAGCGGGCCAGCAAGAAAGGGAAGAAGCGGCAGTAGTATTGGAAGATGCCGTAGTATGCGTCATCCCTTTGAAAGAAATGCTGAAACTGATGCAGTGTATGCCCTGCCTGAACACAGAGATTCTGAAGCGGCTTGGGACGCGGGTAAAGAAGGTGCAAAACCGACTTGAATCACTCATCTGCAAAAATGCCGAGCAGCGTATTCGTACCCTCATAAAAGAAATTGCGCAGGAGCATGGCAGAATTGTTGCCGGTGATCCCGACCAGGTAGAAGTAAGGCTTAGACTGACACACGCCGACATTGCCAAACTTACAGCCACCTGCCGCCAGAGCGTAAGCAGCTTACTCAAGGATATGGAAAAGCAGGGCCTGATCAAGTACGATCGCAACCGGATTTACGTTAAAGACCTCTCTCTGCTTTAGCGGCAGAAAGGATACATACAAATGTATTGCTACTTTAAACATTCCTTTTCAGCTACATACATCCGCCTGTTCTTGTGTGCATTTTTTAAAGATAGCCGCATACAGGGGCAAGGTGATAAAACCTGCCTTTGTGAATAGACAGTATACTGCCAGTAAACATATTCTGAGGTTTCAGGTTCAGCTATAACATGGCTTAAAGACTTACATTTCCAGTTGGAGGTAAAGAAGAATTTCTTCCGGATTAAGGACCCTATAGCTGAGCCAACTAACTCAGGTGACACACCTGGGGCGTTATGTGTGCTGCAGAAGCTGAACATTTTTAAAACAACTATGAAGGATATTGATAGAAGAAGCTTTTTCCGTAAGTCCCTGCTCTCTGCGGGCGGAGTAGTAGTAGCTCCACTTGCTCTTGGAGAAACAAAGGAAATGATGGCAGGCAATAGAAAGGTTACAAGCCCTAAGGTTATTTTCTTTGATGTGAATGAAACGCTGCTTGATCTTACTCCACTAAAAGAAAGTGTAACCAGGGTGCTGGGCGGTCGCAAAGAGTTGGTACCCCTGTGGTTTACCACTATGCTGCAGTTTTCACTGGTGGCAACAGTAGGCGACCAATACCGAGACTTTGGAGAGATCGGGGCAGCAACACTCCAGATGGTAGCCCGCAACCATAACATCAGCTTAACAGAAGAGAAGGCAAAAGGAGCCCTCAAGCCCATTCATTCGCTTCCTGCCCACCCGGAAGTGCCGGAAGCGCTTGGCAGGCTAAAGAATGCCGGGTATACCCTTGTCACCCTCACCAACTCTTCTAAGCAGGCAGTAGAAGAACAGATGGCAAATTCCGGATTAAGAAAGTATTTTGAGGCGTTGCTGAGCATTGAAGAAGTAGGGATGTACAAGCCCCATAGCCGTTTATACAATTGGGCAATTCGCAAAATGGGGGTAAGCCCCTCTGAAAGTCTTTTAGTAGCAGCACATGGCTGGGATGTGGCTGGTGCGCAATGGGCAGGCTGGCAAACTGCCTTTATCTCCAGACCCGGCCAGCAACTTTATCCTCTTGCTGGTAATCCTGAAATCGTGGCTCCTGATTTAGCCCAGATAGCTGAAAAGCTTATGGCAGCTAAGCGATAAAACCTTTTTAGGGATTGCTGCGCAGTTTACGTCAGGCGCTCCAGGCGCTGTGTAATTTCGTCAATCACATCCTTGCACCACCTTTGTGCGATGTCCGCAGTTTCGCTTTCAGTCCATGCTTCTCCATACAGCTTTTCCAACCAAACAATGTTTTTTCCAGGCCCTACTTCATAGGTCGTATGTCCCAGCTTGAAGAGCAGGTCTTTTGTCACGTCAAAGGGAGGGACTCCTGCTCGCTGGAACCCTTCCAGGCGCAGCTTTAGCCCCATATACTGCACATTACCGTTCTCTATGCTGATGGGTGTATCATCGTCAGCATCAGAGGCTTTTGTCCAGATATCTACCATTTTCTCCAGCCCGAAATCATTGAACAGGGGCGTGATGTCTGTTAGGTTTAGGTGTATGCGTGTCGCTAGTGTGGGCAGTATTTTATTGTACAGGTGTAGGATTGCGTCTTTATCTCGTGTCATTTGTAGTTTTCTTTGTTGAATAAAGTATTCATTTTGTAAGCACCTCTTTTTCTCTAACGGTGCTGCAAGAGAGCCTGAGTTGATTTTACAGGTATCCGTTTTTGAGGGAGGCCAGAAGGTTTGGTCTGTGCGGAAGATCTGGTCCAGCAATACATTACGATAAAATCCAAAAACCTTCGCCAATACCTCCTGTCTCAGCATAAACAAACTTAATGCACAACTCCTGCAGCAGTGCTATCTGCCTGGTAATGTATACCTCTTGCCTGAATAACCTTCTGCCCCAAAAGTAAAATCAGCAATGCTACCAACGCTGATGCGGCCATTAAACCAGCCATTGGTACGGCAGAATGGTTACTGAAAAGGCTCAGGATAACCGTTGCTAAGGCGCCAATACCCATTTGAGAAGCACCCATCAGCGCAGATGCACTACCTGCGTTTTTGGTGAAAGGCGCTAAAGACAGCGCAGAAGCATTCGGGAAAGTAAAGCCAAGGCAGCTTAAAAAGAGGAAGATACAGGCAATAGTGGCATATAGCCCCAGCCAGCCATTCATAATGCCCAACAAAAATACTGTTCCAATCACCAACTGACAGACGAGCGCCGCAATAATGATCTTCTCACTGCGAAACCTGCGCAACATGATGCTGTTCACCTGGCTGGCTCCAATCAGACCGATGGAGAGGAACGCGAAAATCCATCCATATTCCTTCTCATTTACCTGAAATATCTCCATAAACAGTAATGGTGAACCAGAGACGTATGCCAGCAGCCCCGAGAAAGAAACAGCACCAGAAAATGCATAGGTATAGAAATGAGGTTCTTTCAGAACCATGCGAAATTTAGATAAGATTGGTTTTGGCTTGAGCGAATAGGTCGGGTCCGGTTTGCTGCTCTCGGGCAGCCCCAGGTAAACTGCAACCAATATAGCAGCCGCCATGGCAGCCAGGATAAGAAACACTGCTTCCCATCCGAAACCTGCCGTTACATAACCTCCAACTGTGGGGGCAATCATAGGCGAAACACCCACCACCAGCATCAGCAGCGAAAATACTTTTGCATTATCCTGCACCGGAAATAAATCGCGCACCATGGCTACGGAGGCCACCGCTGCGGCACAACTGCAGACAGCCTGTATGAAACGCAACACAATCAGGGCTTCGATAGAGGTAGCAAAAGCACAGGCCACTGAGGCTAACAGGTAGCCAACAAGACCGATGTAAAGCGGTTTTTTTCTGCCAAACCTATCCATGAGCGGGCCATACAGCAACTGACCGGCAGATATGCCGATAAAGAAACTGGACAAAGTAAGGGAAACTTCTGCTACTGTCGTATTCAGGTCTTTGGCAATGGCCGGAAAACCAGGCAAATACATGTCTATGGAAAAAGGCCCTAAGGCAGTAAGTGTTCCTAATATGATAATGAGGGTAATGTAATGCTTGCGTGTCATAAAAAGGTAATTTGCCCGGCAAAGGTACAGATAAAAGAGGTTCTATTCTTTATTCGTGTATATCAAACATCCAGAAGTGCGGGCAGCGGCTATCTTCATTTCCATTGTATTTGCTAAAATATGCTGCGCTTCGGGTCATCTGGAAGAGAAATGAGCTGTTTTATGTGCCGATAGTAATGAATAAGATTATATTTAACTAAAATTCATGCTGATGAAAAAGAAGCGTGACGAAGCAGCAAAGTCAGTAGAACAGCTTTTTATACATAAAGTTGTACGTGCAGGTATCCGGCTATTGTACATAGGTAGGCTAGTATCAAAACGGGATGAAGTATTTTAATACGAACAGATAGCTACAAATGGTCTGCTGGCCAAAAGGCACAGCAAGGGCGTAGGGAGATATTATTAGAAGATATTTTTTCTTTAAGTTGATGATATTAAGGGTGGGTTCTTAAAGTTAAGCTCAAGCATAGTATCTGGTTTAGTTATCAATTAACAGTAATATGGAAAACGAGGAGTTAAAGCTGCGTAGCCGCGGATGGTTCGGCAGATCAGGCAAGGACGGCTTTATTTACCGTGCCTGGATGAAGAAGCAGGGAATACCAGCCTATGAACTGGCTGGCAAGCCAATCATCGGCATCTGCAACACCTGGTCTGAGCTTACTCCCTGCAATTCTCATCTGCGTGACCTGGCAGAGTCAGTGAAGCGGGGGGTAATAGAGGCTGGAGGCTACCCGGTAGAATTCCCGGTGATGTCGCTGGGCGAGACCCTTATGAAACCGACGGCCATGCTGTACCGCAACCTGGTGAGCATGGATGTGGAGGAGTCTATCCGGGCCAACCCGCTGGACGGTGTGGTGCTGCTTTGCGGCTGTGATAAAACAACACCTGCCCTGGTGATGGGCGCCTGCAGTGTAAACATTCCTTCTATCGTGGTTTCTGGTGGACCTATGCTTACGGGCAGGCACAGGGGGCGCAGCATTGGAACAAGCGACATCTGGCGCTTCAGTGAAGAGTACCGCTCCGGAAAGATGACGGATGAGGATATGACATTGGCAGAAGCAGGCATGTGCCGGAGCGACGGCCATTGTGCTGTAATGGGTACTGCCTCTACCATGGCCTGCATGGTGGAGGCGCTGGGGCTATCGCTGCCGCATAATGCGGCGATACCTGCTCCGGACAGTGCCCGGAAAATCCTAGCGCATATGTCTGGTGTGGAGATTGTAAAAATGGTGCGCGAGGATCGCAAGCCATCCGATATCCTGACAAGGGAGGCATTTGAAAATGCCATCATGTTGAACGCTGCCGTGGGTGGCTCCACCAATTTTGTGATTCATCTCCTGGCCATTGCCGGAAGAATTGGTGTGCCCCTGGCGCTGGAGGATTTTGATAAGTATTCGGCTGGTGTTCCGCTCATCGCCAATCTGCAGCCCTCAGGTGAGTTTTTTATGGAGGATCTCTATTACGCAGGAGGCTTGCAGGTTGTACTGAAGGAGCTTCAGGCACATCTGCACAAAAGCTGCATCACGGCAAATGGAAAGACGTTGGAGGAGAACTTTACTGCCGCCGCCTGCTATAATGATGCTGTAATTGCTACAGTAGATAAACCCTTTAATGAAGTTTCTGGTATTGTCGTGCTTCGGGGAAACATGTGTGAGAACGGCGCCGTTATCAAGCCTTCTGCAGCCAGTCCGCAGCTGATGAAGCACAGAGGCAGGGCAGTCGTTTTTGACGATATCGACGATTACAAGAACAGCATAGATGATCCGGCGCTTGAAGTGGACGAGCATAGCGTGCTGGTGCTGAAGAATGTGGGGCCAAAAGGGTATCCTGGAATGCCGGAGGTAGGTAATATGGGAATGCCTGCCAAATTGCTGGATAAAGGAGTAACTGATATGGTGCGTATTTCAGACGGTAGGATGAGTGGGACGGGCTTTGGAACTGTTGTGCTGCATGCATCACCTGAGGCTGCCGCCGGAGGTAACTTTGCTGTGGTTCGCACCGGAGATATCATCGTGCTGGACGTGCCCAACCGCCTGCTCTCTGTAGAGCTATCAGAGGAGGAACTGGAGAGACGAAAGCGGGAGTGGAGACCTCAGCCAAAACATATGAAGAGGGGCTATGTCAGCCTCTATACAAAGTGTGTGGAGCAGGCGGATTTAGGAGCAGACTTTGATTTCCTGAGAGGTAATTCAGGGAGTGAGGTAACCAAAGATTCTCATTGATCGCATCATAGAGCATCGTAAAAAAATATCGCAGATTGTTACTTATTTTGGAATCACTCTATGTCAGCAGCGTCTTTTAAACAACAGGTAGCCATAGTGACCGGAGCAGGGCAGGGCATTGGCTTCAGAATATGCCAGGAACTGGCAAAGCAGGGAGCATCGGTGCTGCTAAATGATATAGATGAACAACTGGCTGTCAAAGCTGCTAAAAGTATAAACGACCAGTACGGAGACTGCATAGGCCTGGCCGGAGACGCTGCAAATCCGCAGTTCATTCAGCAGATGGTTAATACTGCAGTTTCGGAATTTGGCAGGCTAACCATTGCCATTGCAAATGCTGGCATTACCGTATTCGGAGATTTCCTGACCTACACCCCGGAAGACCTGCAGAAAGTGACGCAAATGAACCTCGGAGGGAGTTTTTTCCTGGCACAGGCTGCAGCCAAACAGATTATTAAACAACATTCCGGTGGGAGCATCCTTTTTATGTCTTCTGTTACGGGGCATCAGGCGCATAAGAACTTAGCAGCTTATGGCATGACCAAAGCAGCGCTTGAACTACTTGCCAAGCACCTGGTCCTTGAATTGTCACCTTACCGAATCAATGTGAATGCCCTCGCACCCGGGGCTACCCTTACAGAAAGAACTGCTGAAGATGGTGCCTATGAAAAGACATGGTCTACCATTACTCCTATGGGCCGGCCGGCTTATCCGTCTGATATAGCACATGCCGCTTTGTTCCTGGTGTCAGAAAACGCCAGGCATATTACAGGGCAGTCCCTGGTGATCGATGGCGGATGGACATCTGTCAGCCCTTCACCATATGAATAGGAAGTGCATGTAGTTTTGTGCAATAACGCTTAAATCAAAGGTGCGATCAGCTATAAATCAGCTGTTTAAGGATTGTGTTTAAAAGATGAACTTGAATAAAAAAGCAGCAGCATTTATGAGCAGAGAACTTCCTCTGATTAAGTCAAAGTGGAGGAAATGGAAAACAAAGCTGTAAAAGTCAGGCATGGGATAAGTGTTGTGAGTGAAGGCAGGGTTAAAGGGTGTCGGTATGGTCGTACATCTCCAGGAGAGAGTTAAAGCTTTAATTAAACATTTAGCCATAACTTACTCATCTAATTGATTATTATATTCTAAACAAAACCAACAGCAGGTATGGAAAAGAAATTACACCAAAGCTATATTCTTTTAGTTGCTGCCTTTATCATTTTCATTGCCTTCCCGGCCAGCAGCCAGAACGGCACGATGCGACAGGGGACGGTAGAACGGATAAAGGTGCACGGAAAGGAGCTGGAGGGAAACCTGGCCGGGGATTCACCGGATAGGGACGTGTCGGTGTACCTCCCGCCCAGTTACAAAACCAATCCGGAACGCCGATACCCGGTCGTGTACCTGTTGCATGGCTTCACCGACAGCGACGCTAAGCTCTATGGCTTTGAGCAGCACTGGATGAACCTGCCGGATGTGCTGAATCAGGCGTTTGCGGAAGGTAACAGGCCAGAG
The DNA here is from genome assembly GCF_003367245.1 of Pontibacter diazotrophicus. Lineage (GTDB taxonomy): Bacteria > Bacteroidota > Bacteroidia > Cytophagales > Hymenobacteraceae > Pontibacter > Pontibacter diazotrophicus. The sequence continues at coordinate 21,681 of NZ_QRGR01000032.1, forward strand.
ATGATTTTTGTGACGCCGAATGCTTTTACTCGTTTCCAGGGCAGTATGTATTCAAGTTCCGTTACAACCGGCAACTGGGAAGATTTTGTGGCGAAAGAGCTGGTGTCGTATATCGACAAAAATTACCGTACCATTCCCCAGGCCGCCAGCCGCGGATTGGCCGGTCATTCGATGGGAGGCTATGGTGCTATGCGCATTGGCCAGAAATACCCGGATGTCTTTTCCAGTTTATACTTGCTGAGTCCGTGCTGCCTGGAGCCCGCCAGTAATGTGCCGCAGGATTCTGCAGCCCAGGCCCGGCTGCAGGCAATCCAGACGCAGGCCGACCTGGAGAAAGCGGATTTCTTTACCAAAGCCACCTTTGCGTCGGCTGCTGCCTGGTCACCCAACCCACAAAAGCCGCCATTCTATTTAGACCTTCCGCTGGAAAACGGGCAGGTGCAACCCTTGGTATTGGCTAAATGGACAGCCAACCGACCCCTGGCCTCAATTGACCAGTATATCTTTAATATCAGGAAATTAAAAGCCCTTGCCTTTGATGCCGGCGCTGATGACAGCGGTATTGCCGCCAGCATTAGAGAACTGGACAAGGTGCTGGATAGCTATGGTATCAAACACTTCTATGAAGAGTATGACGGGGACCACATCAACAGGGTGGCAGATCGCATTGGTACAAACCTGTTGACTTTCTTCTCAGAGAACCTGTCGTTTGAACAGCCCAGGAAGTAAAGAAGTCTTAGTGCCTGCAGCAGGATAGTCTTTGCTTCTAAAATGCTGTAAACATCCGCACAAAAGAAGAAGCCTCTGTTACTGCAGAGGCTTCTTCTTTTGTGCGGGGCACAGATCTTCTTCGCTATTTCAGCAATTATGAAAGTTGTAGTTGTGCAAGCGAGGCGTAGGCACCTCTTCCGTTTATGTCCGGATTGATAGTGAGTTCCAATGCACTCACCGCGTCGAGGTTCACAGTATATTCTTCCGATTCCTCTATCGTTTGCGGAGGGCTGAAGTTATACTGTTGTCGTACAATCTCACGGTAAGATGCATCACTTTCTGGTTTCCAGCGCAGCAGAAACTCCTGCGAGCGCTCCTTTTCCTCTTCCCGAAATAAAAGATGAACCCGTTGAATTTTTTGTGGTGTATCAAACATAATCCGGATGATCTGTTCACCTGGTTGTGCCGCCCTCCAGCCTTCTTCTTTGTTAGATGTGAAGGCTTGCTCAATAGGATGAGCTTCTGCTTCAGACGTAATTTGGATTTGAGCCAGGTGTTCCAGGTCTATCCCGGTATGTGTTGCAGTAGAGGCTTGATCGATTATTTGTTTGCGCATATCTTAATTTTTAGAAATTTCTATATGAGATAAATTGATTGGGGAATAACTTCATTTTTAAACCGGGAAGCTATTTATCCATCTCTAATCCTCTAAAGGTGGATTAATACATAAGTGTCAGAAATACCTGCCATCAGAGGTGTATAAGCTCCATCTAACTTCCCACTTACTTTGACAGCCTTGATACTAGATCCTAAAAGACTGCCGCAATAAGAATCATTTAACACGTTTGTAAATAGGCTGTTTATACTGTGTCCTTTATCTTTTACTCCAATGAGCGCTTTTAAGTTTATATGTACACTTATTAGCATAAGTACATGTGTGACTGGAGGGTTATGCGTTTCCACATAGTCCGACTGAAGAACTATAGCTTTCCGTGCAGTATCTGAAAAATTCAAGAAGTTATCATGATAGCCTTGGAAAAAACTAATGTGCGCACACATCATTACTGTCTGCTCTCGCTGCTGCTCTTTAGGTTAATAGAAAAGGCAGCGCTGGTGGCGACCACTTCCACGGACGTGATAAATACGAACGTCGCTTTCACAGTGCGGGGACTAAGCAGTGAGGTGCAGATCATTTCCACCTGCAATTTTGAGGCATCGGAAGATATCCTGAAGCTGGCCGGCAGCAACCATGTTTTGCGGGTGGGTGAGATAATGGGCCTGTAGATAGGGGGCCTTAGGGCAATAAATGGAGCATGAATCTGATAACTGAAAATTAGCTTGTTGTTTTGCAGTATATTTAATTTTTGTAGCTTACAAAGTAGGTAGCCCCGTAGTAATGAAGCATAAATTAAACAAGTTCCAGTTGGCTTTTTTCAGGTGGCGCAGGAGGCAAAGCAACAACCGCATTATGCCTTTTGTGCTAAGCGTGGTGGTAGGTTTAATTGTGGGCGTTGCCGCCATTCTTATCAAAACGATTATCTTCTACATTGAGCAGTATGCAGTTTACTTTGCGCCGAATATCCTCAACTTCCTGCTGCCGCTCATCGGGTTTGTCCTGGTGACGTTCCTCAACCGCAATGTATTCAGCAAAACCGCCTACTTCAGCGGCGCCCGGCATGTGATTGAGTCCATAGAGAAAAACACGTCCATCATTCGGTTCAGGCTTATTTACTCCAAATTTGTAACGACCGGGCTTACTATTGGCTTTGGGGGAAGCTCCGGGGTAGAGGCGGCTATCATAACAAGCGGGGCAGCCGTAGGTTCTAATGTGGGACGTGTGCTAAGGCTGAACTACCGGCTACGCACCCTGCTTATTGGCTGCGGCGTGGCTGCCGGTATCTCTGCGGTATATAATGCGCCGATGGGAGGGTTTATTTTTGCACTTGAAACCATACTTCCTGAGTTCACTCCCACGCTGCTGATTCCGCTGCTGGTGGCGGCGGCGGCCGGTAAAATCCTGTTTGAGTTCTTTATGGGGCAGCACCTGCGCTTTGAGGTGCCGCTCACTGATTTTGCCTATGAGCAGATTCCGCTGGTCATTTTGCTGGGTGTGCTGGGCATGCTCATGTCGAATTACCTGCTGAAGACGTACAGCTACTGTGCCCTTTACTTTTCCCGCATTAAAAATGCCTACCTGCGCGCCATAGCGGGAGGAGTAGCATTGGGCAGCATCATTTACCTGCTGCCGCCCATGTATGGCGAAGGGTATGTGAGCATTAACGCGCTGCTGAGCGGCGAAGAGCGCTCCCTGATAGTGAACTCTCCGCTGGCTGCGCTGCCTACTACCATTTGGTTCAACCTCTTCTTCTTCTTTCTGATAACCATGGTAAAACCCCTCGCCACGGGGATCTGCGTGAATTCAGGGGGAGAAGGTGGCTATTTTGCGCCTTCTATTATCACGGGTGGCTTTCTGGGTTACCTGTTCTACAAAATAGTGGCACTGCTGTTCCCATTCTACGGTTTAAACATGGCAACCTTTATGTTTTTGGGTATGGCCAGTGTCTTCGCCTGTATTATGAATGCGCCTGTTACGGCCATATTCCTCGTTGCTGAGATTACGCAGAGCTATCAGTTGTTTGTGCCTCTGATGCTGGTGTGCGCTGTTTCCTATTTTCTGAAATATTACATCGAGAACCTCAGCTCAAGTGTGGAACAGCCAAAGGGGCAGGGCAAAGCCCTGCGGGTGGACCGTATCCTGCTAAACCAGTTAAATATCAGTCAGCTAATTGAGGAAGATGACAGGCCCTTGTCAGAGAACGATTCACTTCGTACTATAGTGGAAAATTTCTCCAGTTCCAACAGGGATGTGCTGCAGGTGCTGGATAATAAAGGTGTGCTGGTGGGGGTGATAACCCTGAGTGATATGCGTAAGCAATTAGGGGATGTTTCGAGCTATGACACCATCACAGCTAAAGACCTGATGCAGCCCCCAAAAGTTACAGTGGAAATAGATGAGCCTGCAGCAGACGTGCTCGATAAGTTTGATGAGAGCAAGCTATGGTCACTGCCTGTGGTGCGGAAGGGCACGTTCAAAGGGTTCATATCCAAAAGCAGGCTCCTGACGCAGTATCGGAAAGATCTGACCCGGGTGAACAGGTTCTTCTGATCAGGGGCAATTTTACTGTGCACTTTGTGCTCTTTTGTACTCAATCTTTTCTCACTATACGCACCGTTTCCTCCATACTGGTGCATGAGAATAGATATACTCCTGTAGCAGCTTCGGGAGTATGTGTGACAGTCCTTCTCACTTAAATCCGCTTGTTTGGTTTTGTAATAAATCAACAAATCTGTCTAAATTGGTACTTCATTCACAGACATTCCATGAAATTCGCTTTTAAGAACACCGCCTTTTTATTCCTTTTCATCTCCTTTCTTTTTTCCTGTTCTACAAGCCAAAACGTTGCTTCCTCCCTGGAGGTGGAGAAATGGGAAGAACAGGCAGCGCGCGTTACCATTATACGTGATGATTTTGGCGTGCCGCACGTCTACGGAAAAACGGATGCTGATGCGGTCTTCGGACTTTTGTATGCGCAGTGTGAGGATGACTTCAACAGGGTAGAACGGAATTACCTTTGGGCTACCGGTCGGTTGGCAGAGGTAGAAGGAGAAGAAATGCTGTACAGCGATCTTCGCGCAAAACTGTTTATGACAGAAGAAGAAGCCATCGCTAACTATGAAAGCAGTCCGGAATGGCTTAAGGCCCTTTGCCAGGCTTTTGCTGACGGTATCAATTACTACCTGCATACCCACCCGGAGGTGAAGCCAAAGCTCCTGACACACTTTGAGCCGTGGATGCCGATGTACTTTAGCGAGGGCTCCATTGGTGGCGATATTGAAAGTGTTTCAACAAAAAGAATCAAAGCTTTTTATGAAGAGAATAAGTCTTTAGGACTTAGCAACTACGGTGACGGATTGGTGCATCCAGCACTTCTCGACGAACCTAAAGGCTCTAACGGTTTTACTATTTCCGGAGAACACACGGCCTCAGGAAATGCCATGCTGCTTATTAACCCGCACACTTCCTTCTTTTTTCGTGGAGAAGTGCATGCTGTGAGCGAAGAAGGGCTGAATGCTTATGGCGCGGTTACCTGGGGGCAGTTTTTCATTTATCAGGGCTTTAACGAAAAAACCGGTTGGATGCATACTTCCGCGTATGCAGACGTGATAGACGAGTTCGAAGAAACTGTTGTAAAGGAAGACGGTAAATTGTATTACCTGTATGGAAACGAAAAACGGCCTGTCACATCTACTGAAGTAACCTTATCCTATAAGGAGGGGGAGGCCCTAAAGCAAAAGACTTTCACAACATACAGAACACATCATGGGCCTGTTACACACAAAAACGGTGACAAATGGGTGGCAACAGCATTGATGTGGAAACCTGCAGACGCCTTAATTCAGTCGTACACGCGCACCAAAAAGAGCAACCTGGAGGAGTTTAACGAGATGATGAAGATGCGCACAAACTCTTCCAATGGTACTGTATATGCCGATGCGGATGGGAATATTGCTTACTATCACGGCAACTTTTTCCCGGTGCGGGATACCTCCTTCGACTATACAAAACCCGTAGATGGCAGCAATCCGAAAACAGACTGGCAGGGGCTGCATCCGCTGGAAGAAACCATCATTGTTAGAAACCCGCCGAATGGCTGGATTCAGAATTGCAATTCCACACCCTTTACCAGTGCCGGACCCTACAGCCCGAAGCAGGAAGATTACCCGGTGTACATGTCACAGTCGCCGGAAAATTTCCGTGGCATCCATGCAATCCGTCTGCTGGAGAAAGCTGATAACCTCACATTAGACAAGCTGATAGAGCTGGCATATGATCCTTATCTTCCGGGGTTTGAGATACTCATTCCCGGTCTTGTTGCCGCCTATGAGAAACAAAACTCTGAGGACCCGAAGCTGAAGGAGGCTATAGAGGTGATGCGCAACTGGGACTATGCGGTGTCAGAAGAATCAGTGGCCATGTCGCTGGCTCATTTCTATGCTACAAATACACTGAGAAACGGCAGCGCCCCGGAAGGGCTCAACCTGATGGAGCGCTTTGATTATTATGCTTTGGCTTCACCAGCGGAAGAGCGCCTGGAGCTTTTCCGGCAGACCATTGCCCAACTGGAAGCGGATTTTGGGCAGTGGAATACACCGTGGGGAGAGATAAACCGGTACCAGCGTATAAACGGTGACATTCAGCAGGATTTTAATGATGCTCTTCCAAGCCTGCCAGTAGGTATGGCTTCAGGAAGCTGGGGCGCGCTGGCATCTTTCGGGGCAAAATCTTACAACACGAAACGGCTTTACGGCACTTCAGGAAACAGCTTTGTTGCGGTAGTGGAATTTGGTGACAAGGTGAAGGCAAAAAGCCTGCTTGCCGGCGGGCAAAGCAGCGACCCCAATTCACCTCATTTTGATGATCAGGCGCAGCGTTATGCTGATGTTAAGTTCAAAGATGTTGCCTATTACCGCGATGATGTGGAGAAGCGCGCGAAAGCCACGTATCATCCAGGGGAGAAGAGAACTGAGCTGAAGTAATTGTTTAAATGAGTGTTTCCGTGCGACTACAGTCAATGAACTGGGGCTGATTTAAGTTAATAGATGTTTTCCTCTTCTTTCGCCTGACTTTTTGCCTTATTTTTGGGCAATGAGAAATTCTGCCTGCCTCTTTTTTTTAGTGCTCGTTGCCTTTTTTGTTTTCAACGACAGTCCTGTCGTCGCGCAGCAAACGGGAACTGGTACACCCTTGCAGGCCGATTCTCTTCTTCAGGCACGTGCCGACAGTCTGAAAAAGCCGCAGTTCCTGGTACTGGATACCCTGAGTTATCGTTTTTTTGGCGACGGCAGCTTCACCCAGGGCAACGTCAATCGCAGCCTCATGGTGCTGCGGGCAGAGGTGACAGTAGGAGGTCCCGTCATTTCTATTGCCACTAACCCACGCTTCAGCTACGGAAGGCAGAATAATGTGGTGGCCGAGCGCGACACCTACGTTGACTTGTTTATCGATGTGTTCAAGAAAAGAAAAACGTATTTATTTGGCCTGGGAACCATAGAAATAAGCAACCTGCGGGGCATTGATTTAAGGCAGCTGGTAGGGGCGGGGGTGGGATACC
>NZ_QRGR01000033.1 GCF_003367245.1 Pontibacter diazotrophicus
CTGCAGACCGAGCGAAATACCCTGACGCTAACAAATGCCATCATACATGAATCAACTAATTTCGTAGAGCGGAACACTATTGTCACGCAACGAAACTCTTTTCGTGTAAAGGGCAGCCATAGCTTTCACAGGGAAAGAATAAGATTCAATCACCTTACTTTTGTACAACCCTCGCTGAGGGACTTTTCAAACTTGCGCTGGAACACCGTTCTCACCCTGGAAATTCCCCTGAACAAATGGGTTGCTATCCGCACCAGTTTCGCCAATACCTATGAGAGCGAAGTGGAAGCCACCCGCAAACACAACGACTCTCACCTGACCTTTGGCGTTTCTCTGGGCAGGCAGCCATAAGCTGAAACATATTAACTCGCTGATACTTATAAGCATACACTCACAAGCCTTATTAATAGCTTTAAGAAATCAATTTATGACGAGATATTTACTGCTCTTAATATTGCTGTTTTTCATCTCAAAGCCTTCTATTTCTCAGCAAAGAACAGATGACTTCCTGAAAAATATTCTTCTCAAAGCAGGAAACGATAGTGTGAACATGCTGCTCAGAAACCCGGGCGAGTACCGGTTGCAGATTATTTACACTGAAATTAACCGCGATAAGAACAACAATCCCTCTTTCAAGAACTATTACTTCAACCATGATCCTGATCTCTACTTCAACCCGGCGTCTATGGTAAAGCTGCCACTGGCTTTTCTGGCATTGGAGAAACTGAACAGGCTTCAAAAGAAGGGGGTAAACAAGCATATACCGCTCGTTTTTGATAGTAATTATGTGGGGCAGAAGCCTCTCTATACAGATGCTACGTCTGCTAACGGCCTGCCTTCCATTGCGCATTTTATTCGGCGGGCTTTCCTGGTAAGTGAGAACGATCCCTATAACCGATTATACCAGTTTGTAGGTCAACAGGAAATTAACCGGAACCTTCACCGTAAAGGCTATAAAGACTCCCGCATCGTCCGGCAGTTTATGGGCTTTACAGAAGAGCAAAACCGCCATACGAACGCCGTCCGCTTTGTAAATGATGATGGCAGCACAAGATATTCCCAGCCGCCTGCGTACAATTCCGATTCACTTGATTTTAATAAGGTGGTACTATTGGGAAAAGCCCATTACAACAGCAGCGATAGTTTAGTGAATGCCCCCTTTGACTTCACGAAACAGAATAACCTTCCGCTGGAGGACCTTCAGCAGTTACTGCAATCCGTTATGTTTCCTGCGTCTGTGCCGAAGAAGCAAAGGTTTAACCTTTCAGAAGACGACTATAGCTTCCTGTACTGCTATTTGTCGCAGTACCCCTCCGAGACTCCCTACCCCAAGTATGAAGCAACTCTCTTTTATGACAGTTACGCTAAATTCTTTTTTCGCGATAGCAGTCAGCCTATGCCGGCAAATATCCGGGTTTTCAACAAAGTAGGTTGGTCTTATGGGTTCCTGACCGATGTTTCGTACGTGGTAGATTTTGAAAACAAAGTGGAATACATGCTAGCTGCCACCTTGTATGTAAACAGTGACGGCATATTGAACGACGGAAAGTATGATTATGACTCAGTCGGATATCCTTTTCTATACAACCTGGGGCAGATTATTTATAACTACGAATTATCAAGAGCGCGTACATTCAAACCCGACCTTTCTGCATTTCAGGTGCAATATGAAAAGCGAAACATCAATGATACCCGCCCTTCTTTGAAAGAGGTAGATAATTAACTTTTGTTGGTCAATCATAAAGAGAGGCTGCCTATTTCAGACAGCCTCTCTTTATAAGTTGAAGTAAAATTAGCTCTCCGTTACCTACCTTCATCTCCAGTGGCTTGACTACTGATGCTGCATCCTGTTGAACCAGCTGCGGCCATGAATTTCTTGTGGAGACCTGAACTTAGCCTGTGCTGATGTGGCTGGTTTACTGTGATTGCCGAAACGTCAGGTCTGCCAAATAAAATTTGTACTCTTTCTGCTTGGTATCATATTCAATGCGGTAGTTTTGAGGGTAATATCCTGTCTCCTGAACAGCAGCAGGCTGTTTGATGGCAATTGTCGCTTGGGGCTTGCTGAGAATGTAGTCCAGTATGAACATCGGTTCATAAAAAATCACGCTTTCCTGATACCCGCCAAAAAGAAAAGTCTGTGTAAAGGGAATACTATGTAATTCAGGAGAGGTAACGTCTATGAAGTGCGTCCCCATAGCCTGGATGCGGCCCGGTAGCATCACATAGTCAGTCGGGAGGTAAGCTGGAGCGGGTGGCGCCGGGTCTAGCTCCGTTGGCGCCAGACCTGGAATGGACTTGCGCAGATCATCTGAAATGGTGTAGAAGTGGAAGTCAAAATGAGGTTTGTCATATACCTGCTCCGGTATTACAAATAAATATAAAATAAATATTGTTATAAATAAATTACAAGGAGGCAAATCACTTACGCCTTTAAAAATATTCTCACCCTGACCAGCAGGGTAGGAGGCGTACTAGGCAAGGGGTTTGACTGTGACGTAAAAGGGGGCGTGAGTATATTCCCGGAGCACATTAAATAAAAAGGATTCACAGATTAAGTCAGGCAGCCGACTCAATCAGAAACCTCCTGAATCAAATCACTTATTTCTGACTGACTTAAATAGCGCCAATCCCCAGGTGCTAAATTTCCAAGTTCAAGGGTAATGATACGGATGCGCACGAGTTTCTCCACCTGGTATCCCAACTTGTAGCACATTCTCCTGATCTGCCGGTTGAGCCCCTGTTTCAGGGTGATATTAAAAGTTATGTCATTTACCTGCCTAACAACGGCGGGCCGTGTTTTTTTCCCCATAATGACTATACCAGCAGCGAGACTGTCTACTGACTGTTGTGTCAAAGGCTTATCCACTAGTACCTGGTATTCCTTTTCCTGGTGCCTCTCTGCGTGGAGTATTTTGTATAATAGTTCTCCATCGTTAGTGAGTAGCATAAGCCCTTCTGATGCTTTGTCCAGTCTGCCTACAGGAAATATACTTTGGGCAATGTCTAAAGCTTGTGAAAGATTGTTTTCTATTTGAACATTCATCGTGGATTCTATGCCACGTGGTTTATGATAGGCTATATATACTTTTTTTTGCTGCTCTTTGATAACCTGGTCATCCACCTGAACTTCGTCTTCTGATAGCAGCACCTGCTTTAGTGTCCCTTTTTTGCCATTTACCAACACCCTACCCGAAAGAATATGCTGGACAGCATCTTTATTTGACAACTTTAATTTCTGAACAATAAAAAACTTAAGGGAGGAATTGAGTGCTTTCATTTATAACAGAAAAGCTGCGTATGAACCAGGTGAAATTGATAGGGTGTAATTTAGCAAAGACTTATTAGTTTTAGCTGCCTTAAAGGCATTTGCTTTATAAAACCACCGACTATCAACCAAAGGATTAAAGCATCAAACTCTTATCTAAAAGGATTTTAAAGATGAAATGGGTTCTCTTTACCGACTATACCTGCTGTCCTAGAATACCTGCTTTGTTGATCAAGCACAAAGAAACAGTCTGCCAATGCAAGTAGAAGCTTTATTTTTGGTTTAAAGAAACGCAGGAAAAAATTAAAATCATTTTACTTGACTTTACGTAAAGCAATATTAACTTTGAAACACAAAGTACTTTATATGAATCAGCAGCAAGACCAGTTATCCACCCTGCACGAGATCCGCAACATCATGGATCGCTCTTCCCGGTTTATTTCGCTTAGCGGACTATCGGGTGTGGCCGCCGGAGTTTCGGCGCTTATAGGTGCAGGTGTTGTAAAGTGGTACTTGGTTACGCATGATATAAACTATCAACAGAACTTAAGCCTCCACCTGACAAGGGAGTCCATCCTGTTTATGCTTTCGGTGGCGGGGTTTGTATTTATACTGGCACTTTGCTCGGCTACTTATTTTACCGCACGCAATGCCCGCAAAACAAATCATCGGGTTTGGGACAGCAAAACAGAGCGGATGCTGGTGAACCTGTTTATACCACTGGCAGCAGGCGGCGTTTTCTGTGCGATACTTATATACCACAACCTGCTATACCTGGTGGCCCCGGTCATGCTTATTTTTTATGGTTTTGCTTTGTTAAATGCCAGCAAGTATACCCTGAGCGACATCCGGTATCTTGGTTTCTTTGAAATTATACTTGGCTTACTTACCAGCTTTTTTGTGGGGTATGGATTACTTGCCTGGACGCTGGGCTTCGGGGTGCTGCACATTGTGTATGGCATGCTGATGTACTTTAAATACGAACGATAGCAGGCTGTGAAAGCGTACCTTGAAAATATAAATAAAGCCTTCGAAAGTAAGGCGCGGCTTGGTATTATGTCGGTGCTGATGGTGGAGGACCGTGTAGATTTTAGTACGCTGAAGGACACCCTGCAACTAACGGACGGCAACCTGGCCAGCCACCTGCGTGCGCTGGAAGAAGCAGAATACCTGCAGGTAGAAAAGCAGTTTGTTGGCCGTAAACCAAACACGACGTACCAGGCCACTGAAACAGGTCGCAAAGCTTTCAACAGCCACCTGGATGCACTGGAGCAGCTTATTTTAAATAACAGGAAAGACAGCTGATATTTTTTTTATACTTACACTTTGTAACTCAAAGTACTTTATGCAAAAACGAAGAATTATTTTTAAGTCTAAAACTCAATTATCATGACACAAAGAAACGAATCACAAAACCAGCCGATCCATCCAGCTTCAGTGGGTAGACGCATGCTGCAGGGCGCAGGGATTGGTTTACTCCTTATCCTGTTTTTTCTGGTTGGAGCTGGTGAACCAGACCCGGAATGGCCAAAGTTCTGGATGGTTAAACCTTTGATTGTGGTGCCTTTAGCCGGTGCACTGGGTGGTGTGTTTTATTACAACATGGACCATCTGCGTTGCCTGGGCGGTTGGAGAGAGGCATTGGCTTATATATTGAGCCTGCTTGTGTTCTTCATTGTGCTGTGGCTGGGTACTGTTCTGGGGTTGAACGGCACCATGTGGGATTGATCGGCCAAACAAGTACCGGTTGAAAATTGATTTAAATATTTTAAAACTATAAGATCATGAAAGACAAAAACGAATTAAAAGGAGAAATAGCGGTGAACGACGGATCTACTGCTTTAACTATTATCAGTAGGATATTTGGTGTAGCTTTTTTTGCAATTGGCTTCATAAATACGTTTTGGGGGAACGACCCCGGTTTTGGAGTTTTTATTATTCTTCTTTCTCTCATTTATTTTCTTCCGGTAGATACCATTCTGGATAAAATGACAAATTTCTCAATTCCTATAATGAGATTAGTAAAAATCCTGTTGGGCATTTCTATTCTTTGGGCATCGCTAGGCGTGGGCGAATTGTTCGACAAGATTGAATTGATGATGATGGACTTCTAATCTTAAGAGTTAAACATCTAAAAATCTAATATCCATAAAAAATAAGACTATGATTATTCAAAACAAAAGACTTACCGGCATTGTGCTCGCAGTCGTATTTATTTTGCTTATACCACTAATAGCAATGCAATTCACAGAAGAAGTAAACTGGAATCTGTTCGATTTTGTGGTAGCTGGTGTCCTGTTGCTTGGCATTGCTCTCCTGTGTGAACTTGTCATAAGGAAGGTAAAGAATAGGGATTACCGAATCGGTGTTATTGCAGTTATTTTGTTGGCACTCTTCCTTATTTGGGCAGAGCTTGCAGTCGGCATCTTCGGGACACCGTTCGCCGGAAGTTAGGCAGTAGAACCATCAAGGACGGTGTAGGTGTAAGTGACCAGGGGTAATGATGGACTGATTAGATAAACAAAACCGCGGTGATGAATGAACCGAAAATGAGGAAAATCTGGAGTACGCTTTATACAAATCGAAAACAACAGCCATGAAAAATGAAATACGTACCCATTTGAACGATCCCGGGCAACTCGAAAAGCTTTACCGAACGAACAAGGTGCCTTTTAAGCGGGAGTTCAGTACCATGTACCCGGAACTAAAAGGCAACGCGCTCGCCGATTTCTGGAACGAAAGACTAAATTACGAAAGTGATGAGATTAACTGGGGAACGGGCAGGGAATTGCTATTCGTGATAATTGCTTCGCTGCTGGCAGGTTTTATTGCTAAAATACCTGCCATGTTCCAGATAAACGAAGAGTTCTTCTATCCAAGAAATATAGGTTTCATTTTTCTACCACTCCTGACGGCCTACTTTGCCTGGAAAAATAACTTGCAGCTTAAACAGATTGCTGTAATCTGCGGCGCGATGATCGTCTCACTCATCTATATCAACGTTCTTCCAGCATCTACTAAAAGCGACACCTTACTACTGGCATGTATCCATTTGCCTCTGCTGTTGTGGGTAATGTTAGGAGCTGCATTTGTAGGCAATAACCTAACAGATTATAATAAACGACTTGATTATTTAAGATACAACGGCGACCTGATTGTAATGACAACGCTTATCCTGATAGCCGGGGGCATCATGACGGGACTCACAATCGGCTTATTTTCGCTCATCGGGTTTCAGATTGGGGAGTTTTACTTTCAATATGTCGCTGTTTTCGGGCTGGCAGCTGCGCCTGTAGTTGGCACTTACCTGACGCAGACCAATCCACAGCTGGTAAATAAAGTCTCACCTGTGATAGCTAAAATCTTTAGCCCGCTGGTTTTAATAATGCTTGTCATTTACCTGTTTGCCATCGTCTTCTCAGGTAAAGACCCTTACAACGACCGGGAATTCCTGATCATATTTAATTTGCTGTTGATTGGGGTTATGGCTATTATTTTCTTTTCGGTGGCAGAAAGCTCCAAAACAGCTAGAAACACCACCGCTACCTGGGTACTTTTCCTTTTATCAGCAGTCACTATAGTTGTAAATGGTATTGCGCTGTCGGCCATCCTGTTCCGAATAGCGGAATGGGGCATTACACCAAACAGGCTGGCTGTGCTGGGTGGTAATTTACTGATGCTGCTAAACCTGCTCTTCATAACTGTACTTCTTTTCAGGGCACTTACAAAGAAATCTGATATAGCAGCAGTAGGGAAATCTATCGCCTTATTTCTACCAATTTATAGTATTTGGGTACTGATCGTGATCTTTTTATTCCCGTTGATTTTTGGATTTGAATAACAGCTGCAAATTATAAAGCTCTAGCTAATAATATTACGGGTACCAGATTTTAAGTTCTGACTAAGCTCATTTTGAGTGTCATAGCAGCGCTATTACGCTACAAATAGCTACCGTCAGGTTCTGAAAGCGCCCATTTGCAGCTCAAAGGATAAAGTTTAAATGCTCTGAGTTAACTATAAAAATAAGGAGAAACAGCTATGAATAAGACAGTACATGTTGGCAATATATTCAGTGGGATATTTGCCGCAGTTCTTTTTGCAATCGGCGTATTGAATATGTTTCTGGTACACCCCGTTCCGGGAATTGCTTACCTCCTGCTTTCTTTCCTTTACTTACCCCATGCAAATGGCATTATCAGGGTAAGGTTTGGTTTTTCTATTCCGCTTGTGGTGAAAATAATTCTGGGCATAGTCATTATTATGTTCACATTAGGTGTAAGTGACCTTGGAGACATGATTGATTGACCGGTGTAAGGTATCTTTAATGACAACAACAAACTTTTGCAAATAGAAGCACCATAGGTGAAGTTCGCTAACGGAGAGGAGCGGTAATGCCTTTATCAGAGGTAACATTTCAATGCCCGATTTACATTAGATATGTTTTTAAGTTCTACATCTATCAATACTGTATTAGAGGATTTATTCCTCAAGCACTATATTCCCTATTTACGGTGCAGAACAAATAAACAGGTTTATATATGCGCATGATGCGCCAAGTGGCAGCATAGAAAATGTACAAAAAGAACGTTTGCTTACCTGATGTATATAGGAAATTAATCCTGACCCTATAGCTTCACGCGCTGGCCCGACTCTGCGGCTTTATAGATCGCTTCCACTATCCGGATGTCGCGGAGGCCTTCCTCGCCTGGCACCAGCATCGGCTTGTTCTGCATGATAGCCATGGCGTCATCGTCCATTTGCTTTGCCTGCTGCCACGGCACCTCGTACGGGTAGTTGATTTCTCCGAGCGGGCTGCTGCCTTTTACACCGGCATAGCTCTGGTACGGCTCCATCTTGATTTCCCCTTTCTCGCAGGCGATGTTCAGGTAGTTAATGTTCTCACCGAAGCTGGTCTTGATGTCGGCGACCACACCACCCGGAAACTCCAGCTTTGCCACTGTTGTCTCGTCTATGTTGGTGTATATCTCAGGGCGCGTAGTGGAAATTTTCGCCGATGCAATGGCGATAGGCTCCAGGCCTGTTCCCAGTCGCGCACCTTGTATGGAATACACGCCCATGTCGTAGAGCGCCCCCCCGCCCAATTCCTTTGTTTGCTTCCAGTGGTTTGTGCGGCTCTCGCGGTAGCCGGCGCCGCAGCTTGCCTGCTTCACCTTGCCCAGCAGCTTCTGGTTCACGATACGCATGTACTCCTGTGTGTTAGGTTCGTGCTGCAGGCGGTAACCAATCGCCAGCTTTTTCTTGTTCTTGTTACAGGCATCAATCATCTCCCGGCATTCCTGCTCCGTCATGGCCATCGGTTTCTCGCACCACACATGCTTGCCGGCATTGGCCGCCCGCACCGTGTACTCTTGGTGCATGGACGGGGGCAGCACCACGTACACCACATCTATATCCGGGTTGTTGGCAATCTGGTCAAAAGTCTGGTAGTTATATATGTTTTTGTCGGGGATGTTGTACTTCTTCTTCCACTCCTCGGCCTTAGAGGGGGTACCGGTCACGATGCCGGCGAGGTAGCAATTCTTCGTTTGCTGCAGGGCCGGTGCCAACAGATCGGTGCTGTAGTAGCCCAGGCCTACCAGCGCCACACCGAGGCGGTCTTTTTGCTGGCGTGTGGCCGCCAGTAGCGCATGTGGTGAAAAAAGAGCGGCGGTAGTACCTAATGCAAGGCTTTTCAGGACGTCGCGGCGGGAGGAGGTAAATGTCATGGCTTCCGTTTTGGGGGTTTATATAGGGCAGGATATTTTTTTAAACTACCGGAGTTATATATACTGCTAGTTTAACTATAAAACCTGATGTTTCCATACGAAAAGGTTTAACATTTGGCTATCAATCAGTAACCTCCTGGTTCAAAAAATCCCATTCATCCTATTATACCCAATGCAGAAAATGATTTGTTTCGTTTAAGCGTATAAATAAGATGATGATGATGTTAGGGCTTAGAGGTCCAAAGATTAGTTACAAGTAAATTAATTTAGACAATGAGCACCAGATCAAGAGACCAACAAAAGAAGCAGCGCCAAAAAGAATTCAGGGAAAGGAAAGAACATCAGGAGTCTCTAAAAATTGCGGCAAAAAAAGCTAAGCGCGATTCATCTGGAAAAGATGATGAAACTGATAAGATGTCTAAAATCGAAGACTAAGCTTATTTCCTTTTTTTCAGAACATTATGCGGTTACTTGCTTTGATGTAGAAGTTTCCTTGAAATAAACAAAATTGATAATTTAGCTTCATATCCACCATTCTAAAACTGGGCAGGAATATGTTTTCTTCTGCTTTAATCTAGGATGCCCTAAACTTTGGGAGCCCTATAAAACGATTATAAGAGAACCCAAAGTGATACTTATTGAACCATAAAAGCCGCTCCATTTGATGTGAAGCGGCTATTTACATTAGTAGACCGAAGGAGTGAAATGTCGAACCACATCCACAAAGATTTGATGGCTTTGGATAAGTATATAGCTTTAGGAGAGGAGCAATAAACACCCTCTTCAACATTAGCAAATGACTATCTGTTTATCATTAGAAGTGTTATGAACTAGCCGAAGAGAGGATTGATAAACCTGCTTCTTAGCGCTTTGCCGAAGCACCTCCTCCACCTGCAAATAGGGTACTTCCCGCGCCGCTTCCTGGATGTGGCATGGAGTGGCCAGGGTGCGGCAGGGATGTGACCCAACAAAGCCGTTGCACCTCTCATTAGTACAGAAGCGCTTTGTGTACCTATAAGTACATGCAATTCCCAGGCATGCGTATCCATTTGCCATGAGAGGGGCTACTGTCCGCCACTAAAAGCACCCCCCCAAGCCAAGATTCCAATCAAGGCCACCAGAAACACAACCAGCAATGTAGAACTGATAACTAACCCAGCACGTGCTTTTTCTCTCCCAGCAAGCTTGCCAGGATTTTTTTTAATTTCTGAGAGCGCTGCTATACTCGCTATCATGCCGAAGACAGCTGCTAACGCCGCCAGCAGGAAAGGAACGAGGGAGGATATCGCTATTCCAACAAGGATAAGAGCCGCCGCCAGCAGGCTAAGCATCAAACCAATTCCGGCCTCTTTGCTTTTCTCCGTTTCACCCTCAGGCGTAGCCTGTACTCCCTGTCGCAGTGTTTTCTGCGATCTGCTATTTCCTTCTGGTCCTTTGGCCAGCCTGGCCGCCACTTTGCCTGGAGTTATAGCAGGCTTGTAATCAACAGGCTGCACTGGCCCAGGAGTAGATTCCGATAAATTTGCTGCTGTGCTGGCATTAGCTTCTGGGGGTAGAGTATCGGTTTTAAAGACTTTCTCCTGAGCAGATTGTAAAGTGAGCGCAGCAGCATGAGCCGGCATCCCCTCTGCTTTCCGGGCTTCCTTGTAAAAACCATAGGGATCGGCACCTTTAGAAATGAAAAGCGCTTCTTTTTGGGAACAACTTACTAAGAGCAGCAAGACAGCTGCCAAATGAAATGCAGAGTAGGCGTGTTTCATATGATATTCCCTCCACTTTTGATTATCCTACTCTGGGGCAGCTGCTGACATCAGGGCCTCTGACATGCCTTTGGTTACCTGTCTTTATACGGTAAAACAGGCTATTTGATAGTCTCCTTCCTCCGTGCTAAAACATTCAGATTAGGTATATTCATTGGCGGAAGCCCAAGAGAGAGGGTTTGTAAAGTCTATAGGTTAAGCTCCCTGTTACTGGCAACCTTAAACAAAGCTCTTTGGGCCTATAGAAAATAACAAAGCTCATCTGCTGCGAATAAGGAATGCTTCTTACATGAGGAGGCTTCCTTATTTTATTACGAAGGTATGTTTAGCAGGAACGCCAGTATAGCAACGTTAAAGCCCCTCTTTATACACTTACTTTTACATTCCTATTACTCCGAATGAGCAATTGATATTTGAATCATTTACGAGAGTGCCTGCATCAGATACAGTGTTATGAATGAAATCATTTTACAACAGTTCAGTTTTATAGAAGGAACTCACTTTTCTATAACTACTACCAAAATGGCGGAAAATATCGAGATTTGGGAGAGGAAGGTACATAATCCTATTTTGGGGCTTTAAAAATTTTAACAAGTAGAAACAGGAGGCTAACTCTTGGTTAGATTTTACGTATCATGAATTGGATTATGCTAATTATAAATTTCGCCTACACTTCCTGTTATCCTATTATCCACTCCTAAAGCGGTTGCTTGAGGAGCATGTGTTTGCACCCTTTCTTCTATGCCCTGGTATTTTGCCAGTTTCTTTATTTGATTTTCTGCCCGGGGTGCCCCAGTTGCACCTAGCCCTGCTCCATGTCTGCTCCAGTCAGTTACCTGTTGCCTCTATCTCATCTCCTTCCTTAAATCTACAAATAATGAAATACCATCTATACTCATTTATCAGGCGCATTGGCTCGCTGGTAATACTTTTTGCCATTAGTCTTGCATCATACGGGCAAGGGTTCGGTCCTGAGACGGAGGCCCGGCTGCAGGAGGTGATTGACAGTATCCAAAACGATACCTCCGAACCTTTTGTGGGGGGTATGTCAGTCGCTGTAAAGGTAGGCGACAACTTCCTGTGGGCGGGAGCCACCGGATACGCTGCCCGCAATATAGACGCGCAGAACAACCTGCTGCCTGGTGGTATTCCTTTCACCACTGGTACACTGTCCCAGATCTATAGCATCACCAAAACCTTCACGGCCCCGCTCGTGCTGGAGTTAGCGCAGGAAGGAGTGTTCAGTTTGGATGATCCTGTCAGCAATTACCTCCCGCTCAGCCAGATTAACCCGCGTCTCAACAGTGAGGTCACCATTCGGCAGCTGCTTGCCCACGAGAGCGGGTTCTCTGACTATGCCGTGGAGCAGCAGCTCCAGATAGCGGTGGCGGCTCAACCGGGAAGGATATGGTCACCCTTCGAGGCGATATCCTTCACCAACCAGATCTTCCCAACCGGCACTGAGCGCCGCTACTCCAGCACCAACTACATCCTGCTGGGTGCATTGGTGGAGGTTGTTACAGGTAAGCCAATAGAGCAACACTACCGGGAACGATTCTTTGAGCCACTTGGCCTTGAGTCGATGTACCTGGGGGTAAGAGAGCCCCTGGGAGACCGCGGTGTGCTGGCTGCGCCACACGATAATATTAGCCCCTTCAACCCGGTTTTTGCCCAGACCGGCCAACCCACTTTCCCGGATGCCTACACCAATATCTCACGGTTTCCCATGGATGCAATTGTGTCGCTGGCTTTTGCGGGCGGGGGCATCGTCTCCAATGCGACGGACCTTGCTGAGTGGGGAGATGCGCTGTTCAGAGGCAGGGCGACCAGCCAGGCAACACTGGACATGATGCTGGAATCTATTTCTTCTTCTCCAGACATGAACGGCAATTTCCTTGGATACGGTATCAAACAGATTCCGCACATTAGCGACAGCGAGGTCTTCCTGGGGCATAATGGGGATGCTGTTGGATATCGCACTGTTATGGTGCATCAGCCGGAGAGAGACGTAACACTGGCAGTGCTCTCCAACTTCGCCGGAGCCGATCCATACGCCATTGCCAGAGCACTTTACCGGGCTTTAGCCCCGCAAATAAGTTCTTTTTCACCTAAGCAGGGGCTGCCAGGCACCACTGTCACCATTGACGGCAAGAGACTGGCCACCACTACTTCCGTACGCTTCAATGGAGTGGAGGCAGATTTTACAGTTATCAGCGAGAACAGGGTAACGGCTGTTGTACCCGCCACGGCTTCCAGTGGTCTTATCACCTTAGAAGCAGCGGGCGGCACTGCAGAAAGTAAACGTTCCTTCACGGTACTTCAGCCCCGCATTCAAGCCTTTTACCCGGACAGAGGTTGGCCTGGATCAAAGGTGCTATTGGTGGGCAGGCATTTAGGAACTACGCGGGAGGTATATTTTAATGGTGTGAAAGCCGAAAAGTTTCGGACCTACTTTGATTTCCTTGTACTAGCTGAGGTGCCACAGGGGGCCACTACGGGCAAGATTAGCGTCCTGCTCTCTGGCGGCGGACAGGCCTACACCAGCTCAGACTTCACCATTTACACCATACCACTTTTAGCAGCCAAAGCTGAAGAGGCTAAATCTCAAAGCGAAGATAAAACCACCAGGCCAGAAGCTCTTATTCAGGAGCAGGAGCTAATGGCTTATCCGAATCCTTTCACAGAGCATGTGACCCTTGTCTTCACCTTAGCACATACGCAACCAGTAAACGTGAAAGTATATGACATCAAAGGGCGGGAAGTAGGGGTGTTGTACAGAGGGGAAGCCCAGGGCAACAGCAGGTATCAGCTGATGTGGAAGCCAGGGAAAGAGCTATCTCCGGGACTTTACATTCTCAGGCTACAAACCTCCAGCGAGGTAAGGCAGCAGAAAATAATGCTGACAAAATAGAATAAGTGCATTACTGTGATCCGTCCTAAAGTAGGCTGACATTTTCAGGCACACCATCAAAAGACCCTAATCTATGAAAAGTTAGGGTCTTTTGATGGTGTGCCTGAGCTGTGAAGTCACACCTACATCACCTAAAGGCAAAGAGTAGGGGAGGGCACCAAGAGGAATAATGTAAGCAACAGAAGCTTTACCTCCTCTAATAAAAATATTTATTGGCCTAATTAAAAGGTGTTAAATTTACAGGTGGCGGTTTTAGTATCCGGAGATAATAAAAGCCCCTCAGTTGCTACTGAGGGGCTTTCCTGTAGACCTGAGTATCGAATTATCGAACCATGTCCACAAAGATTTAGTGGCTGTTGATAAGTATATAGCTGTAGGAGAGGGTCAATAAACACCCTCTTCTATAATAGCAACTCATTGCCTGTTTATTATATGAAGTGTTATGGTAGAAACCGCCTTTCAAGCCTCTTGGAGTGGTTGCCGGTGAGTACTTTTGCGGGAAGCAGAAACTTTCTGCAGGTTGCTTAATACTAGCCCCATTCCGGTTTTTTGTAGATTCCGACAAATAAGCCGAATAGACTTCAGCTTATATTATAATTTAGTAAAAAATGCGTGCTGCTCACCAGATACCATCATTAAAAATGGTATTTTAATGATGTCTTGCAGAAAGTTCAATGTGCAGAGATAAATTGGCCACTGCACAAAAGTGACGATTAGCATTATTGGGAAATTTGTAACCTCTACTATTTTTATCTTTTTCTTTAATGTTAATGACTGTTTATTATATCTTTATAAGATTGCAATCGGTTTCATAAATGATTTTTACAATAAACATGAAAAGACGAATATTTTTATCAGTTGTAGTGCTGCTACTGGCGGCATTCAACTATGCTTCAAGCCAGGATCTGAAACTCAATGATCTTGAGTATTTCGAGACGCAAGGCATCAATGTCCTGGTGTACAATAATCTTTTTACAGGAGGTTTCAACGATGAGAAGAACGCCGGTATAGAAATAATTCACCATGGCGTCAGAACAGCGCAAGGCGGCGCTGTGAGACTTTCCAACACTCCCGAGCAGTGGGATCTAGTTCCGGAAATACTGAACCGAAAGGTAGACCGTGCCTCGAATACCATCGAGGCTACCTTAAGGTATAAAGAGTATGATTTTGATTCGCGGGTGGTTGTCACGCCGAAGGGTAAAGGGATTGAGATAGCTGTGTACCTTGACAAACCTCTTCCAAAGGCACTTGAAGGGGCCGCCGGATTCAATCTTGAGTTTCTACCCTCGCAGTATTGGAATAAGGCCTATTTGATGGATGGGCGTTATAATCGGTTTCCGCGCTATGTGGTAGGCAACACCGTAACGAGGCCTAACAGTGAAAAACCAAAGCAGTTTAAGGGGTTTGTAACTTCCGACGACAGGGGGACCGGCAAATATATCGATCCGCTCCCGCTCGAAACCGGCCGTACCTTTCTCCTTGCACCCGATGAACCCGAACGTTTGGTAAAAATCGCCTCGCCGGATGCCGATTTGATGCTTTTCGATGGGCGTATGCTGGCACAGAACGGCTGGTTTGTCGTTCGCAGTTTACTTCCGGCAGGAAAAACAGGCAAGGTGTTGACCTGGACCATTGAACCAAATGCAATAAAAGGTTGGAAAAGAGAACCAAATATCGGTTTCTCACAAGTGGGCTACCTCCCTTCGCAACAAAAAGTGGCTGTTATTGAGCTTGACAAGAAAGACAAACCGCTTGCAAAAGCCTCGTTGTATAAAGTGGGCAACGACGGCAAAGCTACCGAAGTATTCGGCGGTAAAATCGCGCCGTGGGGCAACTATTTCAAATATCACTATGTGAAATTTGATTTTACTTCAGTCAATACCCCTGGTATATACTATATCCAGTACGGCAATCTTAAAACAAACAATTTTTTAATAGAAAATAACGTCTACGACAAGATCACCGATGCCACCAGCGACATATGGATCCCCATCCATATGAACCATATGTTCGTCAACGAGGGGTACCGGGTATGGCATGGCGAGCCCTTCAAAGAAGGTTATCTCCAGGCTCCGCCCAACAGCGACCATTTCGACCTGCATGCCCAGGGACCAACAACCGATACCAAGTATAAAGCACTCGAATCGATCCCTGGTTTAAATGTAGGCGGTTTTTTCGATGCCGGCGATTTTGACATCGAGACTGGATCGAATATAAACGTGGTGCAGAACTTTGTTCATACCTGGGAGTATTTTAAACCCCAACGCGACCAGACGTTTGTAAGCCAGAAGCAGCGTTATGTTGATCTTCACCGGCCCGATGGAACGCCGGACATGTTGCAGTTTATAGAGCACGGAACATTGAACCTGGTAGCGCAGGCAGAGGTTATCGGCCACATGTCACAAACCCTTTCCAACGCTGTTCTTGATAATTACCATCACCTTGGTGACGCAGCCTCAGCAACAGACGGCCTCCCCTATAATCCGAACCTTGGCCCTTACGAAGTAGCCCCCGACGGCCAGTCGAGTGGCGTGAAGGATGATTTGTGGGCATTCACAAGCCGCAACCCCAGCCTCGATCTTCGTGCAGCAACCATGTTGGCCGCTGCAAGCCGGGCGTTGAAAGGATATAACGACGATCTTTCTGCAAGAGCGTTGGAACAGTCGAAAAGACTTCTAAAAGAGGCAACGGAACTACTTGCCAACCAGCCGGAGGATACCTCAAGATGGAGCAGATCAGCAAATGTGGGGACCAATCTCCAACTGTATATCGCAACCGGGGAGCAACAGTACAAGGATAAGTTTCAGGAACTTTTATGGCCTGCACTTGACCGTGGCGTTACCTTCCAACTTTTGACGGCACTAAACGCCATACCGCACATGGACGCATCCTACAAAGATAAGCTCCGCCCGTTTGTGGTAAAGTACAATGATTACATCAAAGGGCTTGAAAAGGATAATCCGTACGGAGTACCGATCGACCTTGGTAACTGGGCAGGTAGTGGATCTGTTACGAATTTTGGAACCACCATTTGCTTTGCCAACAAGTATTTCCCAGACGTTGTCGACGCCAGCCATGCTTTCAAGGCCACAAACTATCTGTTTGGCGCCCATCCGTATCACAATTATTCTTTAGTGGCAACGGTGGGTGCCACTCGTCCCAAAGCGGTCTTTTACGGCAATAACAGGGCCGATTTCTCCTTTATTCCGGGCAATGTTGCTCCGGGTGTATTATTCAGAAAACCCGACCACTTTGAAAACTACGACGACTGGCCGTTTCTGTGGGGACAAAACGAGGGCACGATTGCTGGAAATACCAGCTATTTAATTTTTGGATCAGCTTTCAAGAATTTAATAAAATAAACAACCTGTATTGAGCATATTAGAGTCAGCTACTGATTCGAACTGTTAAATTTTAGCGCAAGTGATAAGTCCATTCATTGATGGCTTATCACTTACGCTATTTTTTTGAGCTGTGCAGAAGGCTGAAAACGATTTGATAAACAGTACAATCAGGGGGTATACTTAACGGTTTACACCAGGGCTTTAAACTTTGAGTTTTGCTAACATGCGGTATAAAAAATGCCGGACAGTTGGCAATTCAAGGGTTGTAGCCCGCTTCCACTTACGTGTAACGTGACAGAATACCGCTTCAAACGGCAGCTTTTTATACCGCCAACGGTTGCCTCTCTATTAAGCATAATGGGGCTTATGGGCCACAAACATGTGAGGTTCCTCATCCAGG
Source organism: Pontibacter diazotrophicus (assembly GCF_003367245.1). Classification (GTDB taxonomy): domain Bacteria; phylum Bacteroidota; class Bacteroidia; order Cytophagales; family Hymenobacteraceae; genus Pontibacter; species Pontibacter diazotrophicus. The sequence goes on from NZ_QRGR01000033.1 coordinate 17,410, forward strand.
GGAGCCTTACATGTTCTATAACGACAATTATGTTAGACAGAAGCGTAACGGTTTCATATAGTTATCGGCCTCGTTAAGCTACAGATAAAGTTTGCGAAGCATAAGGAATGTCCTTCACCATTGTAGAAACGAGCAGGGCAGAAAAAGGCATTGTGGCTACCAGTGTTGGCAGTTGGTATTTTGTTCTTAAAGCAAAGCTGTCCGTTATTTTACTCATCCTAATTCAGCTTATTAGAGCTTTTAGCCCATCCTTTATCGATGTACTTGCTGTAAGATTATCTCTTTTTATGTGATGAAGGGCTTCAGGGAATCAAGCGGTCTTTGCGCAATTGCGTGAACAGGTCAAAAAACGACTCGTCGGTTCTTTGGTATATCAGGAAGCCCAGCTTGCGGCTCTTGGACATGTCGGTCATCACCTCAATGGGACGTCCCAGGTCCAGATCAGTGTGCCAGGGTGAAGCCAATCGATTCAGATCTGGTTCTGCCAGGCTGTACCGCCCGGCAATATCGCGCCACAACGGGCCATCCTGGGCCATTTGGTCCTCCAGGGGGTGAACGGTACCGTCAAAGCCAACAGGCTCCACATCGAACCAACTGGCCAGGCGCTTCCACAGCCATTTCCAGCGAAAGTACTCTCCGTTAACTACATTGAACGCTTCATTATGGGCTGCTTCCGTCGTTGCTGCCCATATCAAATGCTTGGCCAGCACCCGTACGTCGGTCGCATCCGACAGGCCGTTCCACTGTGCTTCTGAGCCGGGCCATCGGAACGGTCGCTTCGTTTCCCTGCAAATAGTGGCGTAAACGGCTAAGGTGGTTCCCAGGTTCATCTGGTTGCCTACCGCCTTTCCAATAACCGTGTGCGGACGATGAATGCTCCAGGTAAAGCCATCACGGGCGGCAGCGGCATACACCTCATCTTCCTGAGCATAATAAAAGTTCTCTATATCCAGCCGGGGCTACTCCTCGCGCAAGGGCGTTTCAGGCAGAAATCCTTCTTTAGCATAAGCTTCGAAAGGACCCAGGTAATGCTTCAGCCCTGTTACCAGGGCCACGTGCTGCACCGATCTCTTCGGAGACAAGGCATTCAGCAGGTTGCGAACCATCGCTGCATTCACCCTGATATTCTCTGCCTCTGTTTCCATGCGCATCCAGCTGGTGAAAAACACGTGCGTGGGCGCAGTATCGGCAAGGGCGGCCGACAGGCCTTCAGGACTGAGAAGATCTGCTGCAACTGGCCGTAAACCATCTATGCTCACATGAGGATTTCGAGCCAGGCCATAGGTAGTCCAATCCTGCTTTACCAGTTCTTCTGCCAGGTTACTACCTGTGATCCCGCTTACACCCACAACTAAGGCTACTCTGTTCATAATTCTTTTTTTAAATTCATCTAAAGCTTATAGGTACGACTTTTAACTCCAGGGGGCTACCAGCAAATCAGAATCATTCCTTTTCAAAAATTTTCTTCCGGTGGTTTAGCCCCCAGCCCTTCAAAGCTTCGATGATAGGAGTCAAGGTATCGGCATAGGGTTCTGGCTTATACAGGATCTTAACCGGGTAATCATCCACTACCACTCGCTTTATCAGCTGGTGCTGCTCCAGGTCCTTGAGTTCCTTGGCCAGAACCTTCGGGGTGATCCCGGGGATACTCTCCTGTATATCTGTGAACCGCTCGTTGCCGGTCATAACAGAGATGATGATAGGCAATTTCCATTTGCCATTAATTACTTCGATCGCATCCCGCACCGGCTTTACCGTGTCAAGGCAGGACAGGTACCCCATTTTATTAGCCATAAGTCATGAAATTAAGCATTTCACTTTCCTTTAGGAAAGTACTATACAAAGGAAAGTAAAAAACGGTAACTTTGCAACAGCTTAATCAACTGATGCACAGTATTTCTGGAGGGAGAGGCAATTTGAAAAAGTCTTAACGCCAGACCCCGTTGCTTTGGCCGAAGGGATCATCGAAAAGCGGATAAGTAAATACCGGATAACAGGCCGGTAGCTAAAAATTGATCATTAATAAAATAATACAACATGAAAATAGGAGTTATCGGTGCCGGCGTGATCGGCAAGACCCTGGCAAGAAAATTTAGTGAAGCGGGACACAACGTTACACTCGCAGATGCCAGAGGCGTGGCAGGCATTCAGGCAATTGCTAACGCAGCCGGTGTAAGGGCAGTAGAAGTAGATGATGTTGCAGAGGATGTGGATGTGCTTGTTGTGTCTATTCCTTTTATCAATATCCCGGACCTGGTAAAAACACTACAAGGCAAGATTGGTGATCGTGTCGTGATCGTTGAAACGACAAACTACTGGCCGCATCGGGATGGAAAGGTAGAAGCGGTTGAAAACGGTATGGTGAACAGTGTATGGGTGCAGGAGCAGTTTGGCCGACCGGTAGTAAAAGCATTCAGCAATATTGGCGCGTATAGCCTTGCTACAGAAGGAAGACCAAAAGGAAGTAAAGACAGGGTTGCGGTGGCCGTCTCGGGTGATGAGCAGAAATCAAAAGAGGTGGTGCTAGGCCTGGTGGATGACGCAGGTTTCGACGCACTGGATGCCGGTCTACTGGAAGACTCCTGGCGCCAGCAGGCTTGTTCCCCAGCCTATTGCACAGACCTGACATTGCCTGAGCTTGTCCAGGCCCGGGCATCAGCCAACAGAGAAACACTTAGAGAAAACCAGGAGCTGTTATTTGGCAAAATGCAGGACATAGGTGACGAGTACTTTAAGATTATCTTATCAGGAGATTACCCTGAAGGCTTTGTTGACCATGCGGTAGACATAGTCCGCGCTATCAATAATTTGCCTCCAAGAAAGCACTGATAGTTAAATTATTTTTTGAGTTTAAATTGAATACAAGATATGAAGTTAGGAATCATTGGCGTCGGCCATATCGGTAAAACGTTAGCACTAACATTAAGTGCGGCAGGACATGAGGTAAATGTCGCTAATTCCAGAGGCCCGGAAACTATAGATACTGATGTGCTTGCTACAGGTGCGAAGGCGGTTACGGTACAGCAAGCTGTTTTAGACAAGGATGCTATCATTTTATCCATCCCTCTAAACCGCATTCCTGAGATTGCGCCGCTTCTGGCAGGTGTTTCAGATGAAACAGTCGTCATTGACACCTCAAACTATTATCCCGGACGTGACAACAAGATTGACAGCATTGAGGCCGGGCAGGTCGAAAGCCTATGGGTGCAGGAACAATTGGAACGTCCGGTAGCAAAGGCCTGGAACGCCATTGGTTCAGATTCCTTTGCCAAGAAAGGTAAACCGGCCGAAAGCCCTGACCGGATTGCTATCCCAATAGCTGCAGATCGGGAAATGGACCGAAAGGTAACTATCGCATTGGTTAGTGATACCGGATTTGATGCTTTCGACGCAGATTCCCTGGCGGATTCCTGGCGGCAGCAACCAGGAGCGCCTGTATACGGCACGGATCTAACGCTGAAAGAAATAGAAGCTGCCATTGATACAGCCGAAAGAGAGCGGTTGCCCAAACGAAGGGATTTGGCTGTTGCGGCATTTCAAGAACGGTTGGGAGATGCCACCACCAACCCCGATGCGGATTATGGTGTCCGTTTAAGCCGCGTGTTGTATATGTAACTTATAAGGTCATGGATTCTTCCAGAGAAAAAGTAAAGCACGCCTCTAAAACAAGTAAACAGATGCTTATCGGCTTGCATATAGGCAATGGATACGGTTCTCAGCAGGGAGCATGGCGCATGCCCGGCGTTGATCCAAAAAGTTATACCAGCTATGACGCGCGGGTCAAACAGGCCCAGGCAGCTGAACGCGGTAAGTTTCACTTTATATTTTTGCCGGATGGCCCTGGTGCAGCTCTAACTGATATAGAAAATGAAGCGCCTAGTTTTAATCTCGATGTGATGCTCACCCTTGCTGCTGTTGCACGGGAAACCAAGCGAATTGGTTTAGTAGCCACCGGTTCTACTACATTCAACGAGCCTTTCAATCTTGCCAGACAATTTAAAGCGCTGGATGTTATGAGTCATGGCCGCGCAGGCTGGAATGCAGTCACCTCCAGTGGTGATGCCGTCGCAGCAAACTACGGAAGAAGCATTCCGTCCAGTGAGGAACGCTATGGACGTGCGCACGAGGTCATCCAGCTCATCCAAGCACTTTGGGGCAGTTGGGGAAAAGATGCCTGGGTACATGACCAAGAGAGCGGACAGTTTGCGAAGAGAGATCAGATCCTTCCAATAAATGTAGAAGGAAAGCATGTGGGCTCTCGGGGACCACTCTATATTCCTCCGTCGGAACAGGGGCAGCCCCTCATTTTCCATGCAGGAGGCAGCCCTAATGCCCATGAACTGGCAGGTCGTTTCGCCAATGCGGTAATTGGAGCAGCATTTACCATTGAAGATGCACGTGCCCAACGTAATGCATTCCGGGAAGCGGCAAAACGTTACGGCCGGGACCCCGACGAGATCAAATATATCCCCGGCCTGATGACTACCATCGCCAAAGACAGACGCACGGCACTTGATCGCCGAATCAAGTTAACGGAACGATTATTCCCTCAACGAGTGGTGTATCTCCAACAGATGCTTGGCATACGCCTTGATCTGAACAGTCTGAATGAACCGCTCTCAAAAGAACAATTGGATGCTGCGCGTCCATCACCGTTTGATCCTCGCTCAGCCCATGCTCTGAAGATTGCAAAGGAAGGCTGGAGCCTGCGCGATATCATTGCCCATGGTGTAATTGATTATCATCCAGTGATTGTGGGGCCGGGTATTGAGGCTGCCGATCATATGCAGGCGTGGTTTGAAGCCGGTGCCGCGGACGGTTTCTGGATTTCCGCCGACGTTGACGAAGATGGCATCGATGCCTTTGTGGATGAAGTGGTTCCCATCCTGCAGGAACGTTGTCTCTTCCACCAGGATTATCAGGGCAAGACTTTACGCGAACACCTTGGTGCTCCCGATCAGTATGGAACTGACCCTCGCGTTTCCACACAAGGCAAAGGCACCATGGAGGAGTAAGGAATGATTAATCTTCAACGAATTAAACCAAAACAGATAAAATATGGAAATAGGAATAATCGGCGCCGGTAACATAGGCAGCACACTGGCCGGATATTTGACAAATCTCGGACATCAGGTTACGATTGCAAACTCGCGTGGTCCGGAATCATTAAGTGAAATTGCTGCGAAAACCGGTGCCACTCCCGTGACGACGCAGGAAGCAGCCGGAGCAAAAGACCTTGTCATTATCGCAATTCCCGACAAAGCGATAGTAAATCTCCCAACAGATATATTGTCTGCTTCTAAAGCCATTGTTGTAGATGCGGGTAATTACTACCCTTCCAGGGATGGTAGGAACGCTGCTATCGAAGGCGGGTTAACGGATAGCGAATGGGTAGCCCAGGTGCTTGGCCATCCGGTGATCAAGGCTTTCAACAATATCGTTGCCCCAAGCTTAGCTTCGAAGGCTGTTCCAGCTGGGAGCCCGAATCGAATTGCTCTCTCGGTTGCCGGTAATGATGAGCGTGAAAAACAAATGGTCATGGAGCTCATTGATAAGATTGGCTTTGATGCCATAGACGGGGGGGCTTTGTCGGAGTCATGGAGACAGCAACCGGGTGAGCCTGCCTATTGCCAGGATCTTGATAAAGATGCGTTGAAAGCCGCCTTGCAAAAAGCCGACATCAGTAAACGTGCGGAAAATCTTGAACAGGCAGATGAAATAGCACGCCCATATCTTTAGAGGTATGGGAAGTGATACTGAAACGGAGGGCGGCGGAAGTCTTGCTGGATCGTGGAGACAGGAGCCGTGTACGCCTGCCTGTTGTACCGAACTGAATGCAGCGGAAAAGGGAAAAGCCCCTGCCGTAAGCGATGCTGTAATGCAGAAATTTCAGAATTTGAAGTCCTTTCCTTCTCACAAAGAAATGGTTGCTCTAAATCGTTCGGCTGCCGTTGGAAATCTAAAGTAGATTTGTTTGTTTTTGTACTTGACTGAAAGGCTACTATTAGCATCGTTGTACGCTCACTTGTGCTGGTGGTAGTTGCTTCAGCAAGCATGCTCGGTGCCTGATAAACCGTAAGGCTAAGAGAAGAGAACCCAGCAGATGAAACATGATTAACCAACTGTTTGGCTTGTAAATAGCTGTACCCGGTAAACAGAAACGTCTAAGACTTTTAATAAGAATCAAGTACTATGGATGATCAGAAGATAGCCTATTCCATTTTAGAACTAGCCATTGTTTCCCAAGGCGAAACAATAAAACAAACCCTGAACAATGCACTGGCTTTGGCAAAAGAAGCGGAAGCAAATAACTACAAACGCATCTGGTTTGCCGAACATCATAACTCAGATAACATTGGCAGTAGCGCCACCTCCATCCTCATAGGCTATGTGGCAGAAAACACTTCCAGCATCAGAGTCGGTTCGGGTGGTATAATGCTTCCCAACCACTCTCCCTTGATTGTGGCAGAACAATTTGGAACCCTCGCCCATTTGTATCCCGACCGCATTGATTTAGGACTTGGAAGAGCACCTGGTACCGATTCTCAAACTGCACAAGCTATACGGTCTGATTTTATGAAGGCAGCGCAGTCGTTTCCCGAAGAAGTGGCTAAAATACAGCGGTACTTTTCGTTGGAAAACAAAAACTCAAACGTCAGAGCAGCCATTGCTGAAGGCACCGATGTACCGCTGTATATATTGGGCTCCAGCACAGACAGTGCCCACTTGGCGGCCAAAAAGGGATTGCCCTATGCGTTCGCCAGCCACTTTGCTTCAACCTACTTATTAGAGGCATTGAAGATCTATCACCAGGAATTTCAGCCTTCTGAGTTTTTAAACCAGCCCTATACCATAGCCGGGGTAAATGTCTATGTCGCCGATACTGATGAAGAGGCGGAAATGATGTTCACCAGCCTTATCAGAATGTTTGTGGGTGTGCTGACCGGAGCTAGAGATCCATTACACCCGCCAACAGAAATGACAGAAGATTTGAAAGCACTGTTGAAGCACCCTTCCTTGCACCAAATGCTGAAGTATTCCTTTGTGGGGAGCAAGGAAACGGTGAAGAAGCAAATAAAAGCATTTTTTGACCAAACCCATGTGAATGAGCTCATTGCCGTATCCACCATGTACAATCTGAATGACCGCTTAAAATCCGCAAAACTGTTTGCAGAAATCATGACAGAAATAAATTAAGGCAGATAAAAAGGAAGGGAATTATTCTAATAAAGAGCTATGCCAGTTCTATGCTTCGATAGCATTTGGTATTTAGTCCTTATCTACCCGCTTTTGCGTCTCATCAAACGGCTGAATTCTGTTACGGCAAGGGAGCAGTTGCTGGCTGGGCACCGGTGCTTGTAACTTCCCCTGCACTGATCTGGCGGTTTGATGGCTGTAAAGAGGAGGCTGTCGGTAGGATATGTGGCGGCTTCTTGGGAGCATCCAGCGCAAGACCCCGGCCCGTGCACTAATAAAATATAAGAAAAGTCTTCTTACAAGCGGGTGTATCACCCGCGCCAACCGTTGCTGGATAGCTACGATAGGCACCCGCCGCAGGTCCGCGCAATACCAGAAAACGTGGGAATGATAAGATTGTGGAACCTGCAGCGGTATCTGCCCCTGCAGCCTGTATGGCGTCTCATTTTGTCGTCTCACAAATCAAACCTATAATTTATTTTAAGAGATGAGTAGCTGAGACCGTTCATAATATCATAAACAGTGTGTCAAAGGCTAATAAGATAGATTTACCTAATGGCAAATAATAGGGGAGGGCACCAAAGGGAATAAGGTAAACAACAGAAGCTTTACCTCCTCCAAAGAAGTAATATTTGGTTAAATCGAGAGGTATTAAATTGATAGGTGGCGGTTTTAGTGTCCCAAGAAAATGAAAAAAGCCGCTCCAGTTTTATCTGAAGCGGCTGTTGTAGACCGAAGGAGTGAATTATCGAACCTTTTCCACATAGATTTAGCAGCTTTGGCAGAATTTATAGAAGCTCAATGACGTACCTAAGGTAGCCTGCGGTTTTTCACTTAGCTATTGTTGTAGAACCTGCTCCTAGCTTTTTTGTAGAGCTTTAATATGAGCAAACCTATAGATGGGTAAGTTCAAATGTTATATATTGACCTACATGTGCAAGTATGGTGGTTCATTTATAGGCACCAAAATGTGGCTGCAAAACAAGCATTATGAACTATGGATAACCCTTTGCTAATCGGCTTAACCTGCGGCGGCGCTTTTTTGCTTGCCTTTCTGCTGGTCAACCACCCGGGTAGGAGCAATACCGTCGCCAACAGGTGGCTCGCTTTTTTCGTGTGGACCTTCGCCTGTGCCATGCTGGAGATATTCCTGCATAACTTAAGCCTTCATGTACAATACCCAACAGCCTTTGCTTTCGTCGAAGCCGTTCGGTTCCTATCTGCGCCTACGTTATACCTGAGCATCCTCTTTTTCACCACACCCTCTAAGCGGTTCAAATTACAGGACCTTTGGCACTTTGCCCCTTTTGCGTTCTGGATACTATACCAGGTGGTCAACGTTTGGAGAGGAGAGAACTTGCGGTTTGACAGTGAGCTTGCACAAAGCGCTTTTCTGCATATTATACGGATCGTCATCCCGCTGCAAGCAGTGGCTTACCTGTTTATTTCCTTTATAAGACTGCGGCAACACCAGCGCAACATTGAAAAGGTAGCCTCCGCAACCAAGGCCGTTGATCTTTCCTGGCTGAGGCACTTTCTTCTTGCTCTGGTTGCCGTGGTACTGGTTTGGTTTAATCTTGCCTTCTTTAACATTACGGAGCTGTTCAGCTATACGCCCTTCCTGTATCTAGCAGGGCTCTACTCGCTGGCCTACTTTTCCCTGCGACAGAAGGAGGTGTTTTCCTTTGCTCCGGCGCAACTCGCGGAGTTGGAGCCGATCATAGGGTCAGCCGGTTCCGATAAGAACGAGAAGCAGAAAAGGCTTTCCGAAAGTATGGTGCAGTCGCTTCAAGTTAAGCTGGAGCAAGTGATGCAGTATGACAAAGCGTTCCTGGAAAACGAGCTCAGTTTGCCCGTGCTTGCCCATAAAGTAGGCGTGTCGGCACATGAGCTCTCTTACCTGATAAATGAGGTGTACGGAGAGAACTTCTACGCTTTTGTAAACAGGCATCGGGTGGAGGAAGCAAAACGCCTGCTGTCCTCCACGCAGCATGACCAGCTGAACATGCTCGGAGTGGCCTTTCAGGCAGGCTTCAACTCCAAGACCACCTTCAACACAGCTTTTAAAAAATTAACAAGACAGTCACCAACGGAGTTTGTGAAGCAGTCACTCCAACAGCAACAGGCGAAAAACGCCTGAAATATGTTCTTTTGGATACACCCGAACGCTAGAATACGGGGCGTTCGCCATCTTCAGGTCAAAATATTTTTAACTGAAAAGACAAAATATGACGACCCGCAGAAAAGCTCTTTTTCTCTTTCTTTGCCTGATTAGCTGCCTCTCCAATTCAAAGGCTCTCTGCCAGGAAGTACCTACCCCTCAAACTTTGGAGGAGCTGAAGTCGCTGTTGGAGAGCGAAATGAAAAGGCAGCACGTGGCGGGCATGATGCTGACGATCGCTACCCGTGACTCCACAATTTATACGGGCGGTCTCGGCTATGCCGATGTAGATAAGAAAGTCCCCGTAACTGACCGACACCTCTTCCGGCAGGCATCCATCACCAAGCTGTTTACCGCTCTTGGCGTACTGAGCCTGGTGGATGAGGACAAATTAGAACTTGATTCCCGCCTTCGGGACATTGCCCCTGAAATACCCTTCCAAAATGAATGGGAGGAGGCGAATCCCGTCACCATTGCGCAACTCATGGAGCACAGTACCGGCTTTAGTGATAAGTCGCCTATGGAGGAATTTAACTTTGAGCGTGAGGAAATAAAAGGTTTGAAAGGCCTCGAGGTACTCCAGGATCATATGGAGTCAAGGTGGAAGCCAGGGGAGAGGCACTCTTACTCAGGAGTCAACTACGCCATACTCGCCTATGTGATTGAGAAGGTCTCTAGTGAATCTTTCCAGGATTACATGCGGGGGAAAGTGTTTTCCCGATTAGGTATGCCTGACGCCAATGTGAGCCTTACAGATGAAGGATCGGGAACTTACAGCAAGGGGTATATTTGGAATGGCAGCAGATTTCAATTGGTACCGCATCAGCCGCAGTATAACCCCGGATACGGCTCCCTAAATGCCAGTGCCATGGATTTTGCCCATGCCCTGCAGGCCTACCTGCACGACTGGCAAACGCCCAAAGAACAGTTTCTGTCCAAGGAGATGCTGCATGATTCTGAGACGCCGCATACCTACCTATCCGCCCAGGCCGGGCTTCACAACACCTACGCCTTCGGGAACGAGAGCAGGGAGATAGGCGGTACGGTTTTCAGAGGCCATTCTGGATCGATAGCGGGTTACCTGTCGAACTTCCTTTATAACCGGGAGTTGGGCCTTGGGTTTGCCTTCAGCGTAAACACCTTCAATCCCGGTTTCCACCGCTATGCAACAGACCTGATCGCGCGGTTTCTGACACAGCACCTTGACACTCCGACAGACCCGCCCGTCTACCCGCTTCAAGTATCTGAGGTCAAGCCCTTCCTAGGGTATTACAGGCTCAGTAGCGGCTCTGACCGCTACATGGGTTACTTTCAGAGCCTGCAGAGCACGTTCAAACTGGAGCGGCACCAGGATGTGTTGAATGCAAACTTCCTTCTTGGCGGCTCCATGAACTGGAAAGCGGCAGACAGCCGTCGCCTGTTGTTTACCAATGAATGGGCAAAGGACCCAAGGATTATGTTGCTGAGGGACGGTGAGAACCAACCGGCGATAGTGGAGGACACGATGTATTTCGAAAGAATAAGCGCAGTTGAGGCGTGGGCACCGATTGCCTTGCTGTTCCTTTGCCTTCTCATCATGGCAAGCTCTATTGTGTTCGGTCTCGTGTCAGCCACACGCTTGCTTCTAATTAGGAAGAAAAGTCTAAACGCATATCTTCTGCGGCTTTCACCGGCCTTGGCTACGCTTGGCCTGCTGTTGGGCATTTGGGCAATTTCCCAGTTCATACACCACATCACGACGGGGGTGCCTATTAGCGACATTACCATAATGTGGACGACTGGAAGATACCTTTTTGCTTTCTTTACACTTGGCTCTGCAATTTTGCTGGTGTTGCGCTGGAAATCTTTGCAGAGTAGGTGGCTGAGGGTCTATATGGCAGCGGTGGCTCTCTGTGGCTGCTACTTATTTACAGTTCTGGTGATTAGCAACTGGTACTAATGCTGCCGCTAGCAGGGGAGCTAAGGCCTCCTACTGTAGGGTTTTAATCCTAAAAATAAGAGGTTATAATATGAGTGGTTTTAACCGAAGGGAAATTATAAGGCTTTTATCGAACTGAAAAAGCCGCTCCATTTAACATGGAGCGGCTTTTTTGCTGTAGTAGCCCGTAGGGGAATCGAACCCCTGTTACCAGAATGAAAATCTGGCGTCCTAACCCCTAGACGAACGGGCCTTGTTGCTGTATTGCGATGCAAATATAGGAGGCTGTTTTTTAATTACAAGGGCTCCAGGGGAAAAAATATCTCTTATTAGCTGAAAATGCTGATATACAGAGCTAAAATATTAAAACGGCACTGTTTCATCTTCTTTTATCAACCTGCAAGGTTGCCTACTTCTCAAAAGAAATTACGCTATACAGCTCAGGCTCTAAAAAAGGCCCTCCGGGGTGACTGCCCGTATAGTCAAAGTTAATCCAGAGATTGCCACCTGTTTCGTGAAAGTGTATTTTACCGCCGGCTACCTCATCCGGAAACAGCGTGCGGATGGCATAGCTTATTTTATCTAAATCGTCTACAGTGCCAATCTTAACTTCTGTATACATGTGGCTCGGTGATATCACCACGCGGGCTTCGCCGCCAATCGACATGACAGAAGATGCCATCAGAATGGCGTAGTCATCGCAGTCGCCAGCCAGCAGGCCCATACTTTCTACCGGCGGAGAATAATAATCCATACCAAGCGGATCGTTCACATACTTCCAGTTCAGGCGAATATGCTTGAAGAGCGAGAAGTAGCGGGTCATTTTACCAAACTTCTGGTAGTACTCATCGTGGAAGTACCTGGTAGAGTTTTCTACGGCAAAGGCCCGAACCCTCGGGTCATTCGGTTGCATAGCGCTTTTAACCCGCTGGTTCTGGAAATACGTGCCGCGCACCGGTTTAAAGTAGGACACCTTGTGGGGGTTGCTCGTCATGTTCACCAGCAGGGCGTTGTAGTCGTCGTACAGTCCCTCAAAAGTTTGGTTTTTGAAGGTGCTGTTAAAGCCAAACAGTCCTAAGATACTCACAAACAAGAGTAAAGTCAGTTTGGGGCTGTACCGGGTGACAACTACCGAAATAAAAGCAGAGAAAAGAAGGCACAACAGGAAGTGCAACTCGTAATCCATGGAGTTATAAGGCGGAACATAAAAGCTAAACAACACCGCCATCGGGAATACGATGATGATCTGGATGAACCGCATGGTGAGGTTCATTAGGCGTAAAGAATGTAGAAACTGCAACATATGTTTCTAATTTAAGGGTTTAGGCGGTATGGACAACTACATCCTGCACAAGCAGTGGAAAAGCATCCTCATTCGCTATAAATTATAACGCAAAAAACATTCCTCGTTTTACGCAGCAGCCACTTTTTTTTTTTTATATAAGTGGGTGGTGTCTATATAAATCAAAGGTTTTAAGACAGAAAAAATTCCCTAATTAGGAGCAAAATTTTATAGCTGATTTAACCGCACTTTTAGAGCATGTTTAAATTTCGTTTTTGCAGCGCAAAGTATGAATTCTAAACATGCTCTTAGCTGAATAAATGCTGGTGCCGCATTCTGAAATAAGGTTTGCTGCATCATCCTTCTCAAGTTAATTTTAAAGCAGCTATACCATATCCTTTGCTGAAATATAATCGATGAGAAAAAAGCACTGCAGTCTATTTTCTCTTATTTTTCTCATCTCTTAAAGGAGCCACTTCTCTGAAAACACGAAAAGGCTGAGTAGGTTTAGAATGATTTTTTCTGTTCTAAAAGCATGTTCACATCGCTCTCATGAGAGCTTGTTTTAATATAGCGAAACAAGAAGAAATTAGCAAGCTTATTACCGCTGTTATCCAATAGGCAGAGGTCTGCTTCTGTGCCTTTGTCTACCATGGGTCAATCTTTTGAACCGGCAGGAAATGCTAACACCTTATGTTATAGGAAACAGAGCAGGCGCTGTGCACTGGCTGACAATAAAATGGCTTTAACCTGCTGCGCCACCTGCTTTGATTTACAGGTGGCGCAGCAGGTTAAAGCAGGTAAAGTAATGGTGGCGTAAATGGTGCAGCCGATCAGGGCGCTTATGTATTTGCATTTTGTTTACAGCACACCGTCAATTTCACTTACTGATACTGAATGTACAGTGGCTTCGGATCTAAAGAGAGCAATTCCTCCGGTGTCATCAGGCGCCCCGGTGGTTTTTTGAGGTCGTTTTTGTAAAAGATTTTAAATCCGGTAAACTGCACAGGCTCTTTTTGAATGTAGGCGCGATATGTATCTTTCTTAAGCACAGGACCACCCCAGCCATCCATGTGCATGACTACTTGCACTTCCGGCCTTAAGGTAATATTCTCTGTGTTGGTCACCATGCCCTGTGTAAAACGGTGTACCACAAGTATCTTCGGCGGCAGGTTGTGCTCTTTCGCTAAGTCTGCCAAATACTTTGTCGCGTAGTTAATGTCTTCGGCATCATACGTGCCGACGCGGCGGCCAGGTACTCCTCCTCTTTTCATAGAGAACTCCGGGTCTATACCCAGGTGTACGTGGGGCAATTTCAGGTATTTCTCCAGGGCTGGTATTTCCTCCTGCAAGGTGCTCTGGCCTACCTGTATATCCAGGAAGACAATGGCATCACGCTGCTTGGCTATCTCCAGTACGTCGTCAATCATCTTGTCTGCCATACGGAGCCTGTATTTTCCACCTGCGCTGGGGTGCCCCTGCGCTGTTACCACGATGGCGTGCAGGGCCGGCTGCACTGGTGTCTCCGGATCGGCTTCGTTCCATTTGGCCACCTCTTCATCGAGCTTTTGCAGCATTTGTTCCGGGGGCAACTCGCCCAATATGCCCATGCGCTTCGATAGCAGGTTACCGTAATAAGCAATAATGCGTTTTTGAGGCAGTATAGCTCCTGCTAAAGGCCTGGGGCCCGGGTAATCATAGGCAGCGGTGTCTGGTATTGGTGTTTCCTCTACAGGGGCTGGAATAGCAGCCAGGGTGTCCTGTGGCTGTGCGCTGCTATCTGCCGGCACGGCAGGAGCAGTGGTATTGGAATCTGCCTGTGCAGTGGCAATAACGGCTGAGCTTGTGTCGCGGTCCTGAGTGCAGGCGCTTGTCAGCATCAAGCCGCAAAGTAGCGCAGCTGCTCTGGAGGTATACTTTTTAAAATGAAAACGGGTGCTTATCCCGTTGGTAGTTGTAACTGGAAATATGTGTAGAAGGGAATTCTCACAAAACAATCGGCGCAGATTCATTTAAAATTAAAATAGGTGTATAAGGTAGTGCTGAATATAGCAGTTTTACGGTTAGCCTGCTACAAATCGCTCATTTACTTAGTGAAAAAATCAGGAGTGGGTGTAGTGCCGTTTCAGCCACTGGCTCAATCCGGAGAGTCCGGGGAACAGCACCCGTTCTGTAATGTTGGCCTGGTCCAGTTTGTCACGTACTTCCCATTTGAGTTTAGCAGGTATTATCACCCTGAAGTATAGGTCCGGGTGTTGCTTGAGCCACTGACTCAGTCCTGCCTTCACATCCGACATCATCGAGAAAAGGGCATACTGGTGTACTATTCGGGCATCAAGGGAAGGTGGCTCCAGAAAAACGACAAACTCTTCCTCCTTAAAGCTCTTCAGGGCCTTTAGAGAGGGCGCTACCGGTTCCAGTACCTCAGGCGTGAATACGTTTGAGCCCTCTTCTTCCAGCACCCGCTTCAGGGGCACAGGAAGGTACTCGCTTGTTTTAACATAGTTGATACACACCACACAACCGTCATGGTCGTACTTGGACAGATCTTCTGTAGCAAAATGCAAGGCTACATAAGGGGAGTAGGTCCAGTCTAACAGCCGGGTGGGCAGGCCGTGGTGCTGGGCAATGGCCAGCCAGTTCCAGATAGAGTCGCCGGTAGGGTTAGAGTTGTCGTATGCATATTTCCGGAAGTTCCGGAGCAGGTGCGGTTCCAGCTTTTCATACTGGCTGCCAATGCGCATAATACTGGTACTCAGGTCAAAGCTCTTGTTCCAGGTTCCGCGGTAAACGTAAGAGGACCGGAACCGGTTGATGTTCTCGTCCCAGGTATGGTCAAATAGAATCTGTTGCAACTCTATCCAACTTTCCACTACAATGTCTTTTCCCAGTTCCATCTCTGTGCCTTATCTTGAAAGTAATAAGAAAAATATGCTATGCGATTACATACTTCTCTACGTGCTATATGTTACACCTGCTTTGCCAGTAATGGGGTTGGGTAAGTAAAGGATAAATTTAAGTTATCGCTTTAAATAATTGTTTATTAATGCTTTAAACAAGGTTAAACGAGAGTATATAATATTGCGTTATTGTACTATTTATATTATTTATTATACGTGTTATAACAAGGTGTCTTAATATTACGTGATCTTTATATAGAAAACTGATAGGTAAGGGTCCCGTAATTTCTGTTATGTTTCATATATAAATACTATACACTATGTTTTACCATGATAACAAACTACAGTACACGGTAAAAGTGGACAAACCTAATCCCGCTTTTGCCAATATGTTACAACAAGCTATCGGAGGTATCGAAGGAGAGATAAGAGTCTGTATGCAGTACCTGTTCCAGGCCTGGGGCTTCAGAGGTGATGTGAAGTACCGCGACATGCTGATGGAAACAGGTACCGAAGAAATAGCACACATCGAGATGCTGGCTACCGCAGTTGCCCTGAACCTGGAGGGAGCACCACAGTCTCTGCAGGAAGAGATGGCCAAGGATAAAATAGTCGGGGCTATAATGGGTGGTATGAACCCGCGCCACGTATTGTCTGCTGGTATGAGTGCCATGCCTGTAGATTCGAACGGTGTTCCATTCAATGGTTCCTGGGTGGTAGGTAGCGGAAACATTGCCGCTGATATGTATGCCAACGTAATGGCCGAGTCCACAGGAAGGCTGCTGGCTACCCGCTTATGGGAGGCTACAGATGATAAAGGCATGAAAGACATGCTTTCTTTCCTGATTGCCCGCGACACGATGCACCAGAACCAGTGGCTGGCAGTGCTTGAAGAGCTCGGCGGACTGGAAGGTGTGCACCCGATTCCAAACAGCTTCCCGCAGGCAATGGAAAACCAGGATGCGAACTATACTTTCATGTCAACCCGATTGGATTGCAAGCCTGAAACTGACGGACGTTGGACACAAGGTAAATCTATGGATGGCAAGGGCATGTTTAAATATGAGCTCGGAAGGCCGCAAGGCCAGGAGCCGGAACTGGCAGCGCCAGCTCCAAAAGGACATGCTCAGAAAGAGCAGATGATGGGATCAGGAGCCAAAGGTTTATTGAAAAGAGTGAAGAAGAACCTGTAGGCATTTGTTATAGCCAATCATTTTTATAAAAGCGGAGGGAACAGCAGTTCCTTCCGCTTTTGTTTTTTACGTACCATTCAACTCTTCCAAATGAACACCGGGGCGGCATACTTTGCAATTATCTGTCTGTGGTCCTTTCTGTCCCACTTAAGAGGAATAGGGCTGTTTCATTCAACATATTTCATAGCGCGAGCCTCCAGGCTCGTGATTGATATCACGCGGCCTCTGGCCGATTGGTATTAATTAAAGCGGCCAGAGGCCGTAGAATAGTAGACACGAACGAAGACGCTCGCGCCATAATATATGGCATTGAAACCTTTTGAATGTAAATGAAACGACCTACTCCCTTCAAAGAGGGACTTGATACACATCATACGCTTTGTATATAATCCTCTTATAACCATCAAAACAAACCTAGCTGTTTGCCGCTGCGGGTGCAGAAGTGGCTGTAGTTATAAGGCTTGGTGCTGCGGTGCTGCATATATTTCTGCTTGCTCATCCGGAACAGGTTCGCGATTGCCTCTGCAAACTTGCCTTCGCCGCGCATGCGGGTGCCAAAGCGGCTGTCGCTTAGCTGGCCGCCATGGCAGTCGGCAATCTGGCGCAGCACTTTCTCTGCCTTTTCGGGGAAAGTCTCCCGTATCCAATCCTCGAAAATAGGGCCAACGTTCCCGTTCAGGCGCACAATGGTATAGGCCGCGTTACAGGCACCTGCCGCTGCAGCTTGCTTTATGATTTGCGGGATTTCTGAGTCGTTGAGGCCCGGGATAACGGGGGCTACCATGACGTTAACTGGCAAACCGGCAGCAGTCAGCTGCCGCACCACCTCCAGTCGCTTTGCCGCCGTAGCTGTACGGGGTTCCAGCTTCTGCCGTAGTTTCTCGTCGAGCGTAGTGATGCTGATATTTACGTGTACCAGGTCCAGTTTATTCAATTCCTGCAACAGGTCCAGGTCGCGGAGGATGAGCGCGTTTTTTGTGATGATGCTGACTGGGTGGCGGTACTGCAGCAGCACCTCTAAGATCTGGCGCGTCAGTTTCTTCTTTGCCTCTATCGGTTGATAGCAGTCGGTGTTTCCCGCCAGCATAATAGGCATCACCTGCCAGTTTTTGTTTTCCAGCTGCCTTGCCAGTGTCTCAGCTGCATTCTCCTTTACAACTATCTTCCGCTCAAAGTCGAGGCCTGCGCCATAGCCCCAGTATTGGTGCGTGTTGCGGGCATAGCAGTAGATGCAGCCGTGTTCACAGCCCTGGTAAGGATTCAGGGAATAACTGAGCCCCAGATCCGGGCTCTCTACTTTATTTACAATTTTCTTTGGGTACTCTTTAAAAAATTCGGTGCTGGAGTTAGACAACATCGGCTCATCCAGCCCCTCTACATGCTCCGACACATACTCCTGTTTCAGGTAAGGATTGGCGGGATTGTATTGTGCTCCACGTCCTTTTATAAATTCTTCTGCTTTCATAGTTGTTTTACGTTTTGCTAATATAGTTAGTTTGCTAATGTTATTGGTATATGGCTTCGGTTTTATTTTCTTTCTGATATAGGAATATGCATTCACGAGCCCCTGAACACAGCTTTAGAAACATAAGCCCCGCCACACCGTAATCCTATGCAACAGGCTTCGGTGCCTGCACAAAGCCTATTCTAACTACAGTTAGTGCCAAAAATCAAAAAACTATGAAACAAGAATCCGGAGCTACACTACCCATCTGGGACAAAAACATAAAACTACCTAGCACAGAGCATCTGCACGAAAACATGACTTGCGATGTATGCGTGATAGGAGCGGGTATAACAGGACTCACGACAGCATACCTGCTGGCGAATGAGGGGAAACGTGTTATTGTGGTGGAATCCAAAAGTATTGGCGGGGGTGAAACAAGCCGTACGACTGCCCACCTTTCCAATGCCCTTGATGATCAGTATTACAACCTGATAAGTACATTTGGAGAAGAAGGGGCAAAGCTTGCCTGCCAGAGCCATGCAGCTGCCATTGATAAAATAGAGCAGATAGCGAATGATGTCAGCATCGACTGTGATTTCGCCCGGGTAGACGGGTACCTGGTGGCACACAACAAGGAGCAGGAGAAGTTTGTGCTACAGGAGTTAGAAGCCCTGCAGCAAATGGGTTGGGACGAGGTGGTATTGCGGAAGGAGAGTCCGCTGGATTCACTGACAACGCTTCCCAGCCTTCATTACCCAAACCAGGGCCGTATCCATCCTATGAAGTACCTGGCGGGCCTGGCGGATGCCATCATAGATAAAGGAGGGCAGATATTTACCAATACGCATATTGTTGACTTCAAGAGCGGGCCTGTTACTACTGTGGTGTCAGAAACGGGCCATGCGATATCGGCAAACCATCTGGTGGTGGCTACTAACACACCTGTAAATGATAAGGTGACAATGCACACCAAACTGGTTCCTTACCGCACCTATGCTATAGCGATGAGGGTTCCGAAAGATTCGGTGCCCGATGCGTTGTTCTGGGATATGGACGAACCTTATCACTATGTCCGGTTGCAGCGTAGCGAAGGAGAGGATGTTGATTACGATGTTTTGATTGTTGGCGGCGAAGATCACAAGACAGGACAGGACGACCACCTGATGAAACACTTCAGGGCACTGGAAAGCTGGACACGCCTGAAGTTTCCGATGGTCACTGAAGTAGATTACCTCTGGTCGGGGCAGGTTTTTGAGCCTGTGGATGGGCTAGCCTATATCGGTCGCAATCCCGGCGACTCAAACGTGTACATTGCCACCGGCGACTCCGGGCACGGCACTACCCACGGCACCATTGCGGGCATGCTTATCACGGACCTCATCATGGACCGCCCGAACCCATGGGCAGGGCTGTATGACCCGAGCCGAAGTGGCTTGAAATCTGCCGGTGAATATATGAAGCACAATGTGAATGTGGTGGCGCAGTTTAAAGACTATGTAACGCCCGGAGAGGTAGAAGACCCGATGGAGATAATGCCTGGCACCGGCCGGATCATGCGCGACGGCACTACAAAGGTAGCCATGTACTGCGACCAGGACGGCGTCCGGCACAAATTCTCCGCCGTTTGTACACACATGGGGTGTGTCGTTAATTGGAATGAAGTAGAAAGT
This sequence comes from Pontibacter diazotrophicus, assembly GCF_003367245.1. Lineage (GTDB taxonomy): Bacteria > Bacteroidota > Bacteroidia > Cytophagales > Hymenobacteraceae > Pontibacter > Pontibacter diazotrophicus. Next base: position 37,178 of record NZ_QRGR01000033.1, read on the forward strand.
TCCTGGGACTGCCCTTGCCACGGCTCCCGCTTCGACCCACTTGGGAAAGTGATTACCGGCCCGGCTACCAAAGATTTAGAAGAGAAAGAGTAAAAGCTTTTAGCGTATAAAAAAGAAGCCTCTGCTGTGTCCAAACAGCAGAGGCTTCTTTTTTATACGTCAGTCAAAGGTGTGTTCATCATATTATTGTTGTTACCAGACACTGATGAGACAACCATAGCACGCCTGTTTCCTGCTCTTTCAGACTTCATAGTCGGAAAGCCAGCTGAAGGGGATTTCCTAATCCCCGTTTTTTGAGCTCCCATAAAGCGGATTATGAAATCCCTTTCAGGTTTAGTTCTGGATTAGGAAATCCAGAACAGCGGTACGCAATTATAATAAGAACTCAACAGTTTCTGCTTACTTGTATGACTCCAATGCTCTCAGACGCTGGGCGATGGTGGCTGCCCACTGGCGCTCCTTTTCTGCGTTCACCCCATGTTTGGAGGCCGTGTCAAAAGCTTCCTGATCAGCTTTCCATTTCGCGAAGGCACGACTAACGGTGGCGTTAAGTTTCTCTTTCAGGTTTGCGCAGTTCAGGTTTTGTAACTCTTTCCGCAACAGCCGGGCGTGTACCTCAGTCAGGTCGAAGTGCAGCTGCTCATGCTCCAGCAGTTGCTGCGACTTCTTGTTCTTCGTCCACGACTCTGTTGGCAGGAACACACAGTTCACCTGGTACGTGAACCCCTGGTTTTTGCAGTTGGCGTTTACGGCTAAGTTTGCAGCTGTTAAAGCATGATGCGGGTTTTTCTCGTCAGGCTGGCCTCTAAAGTCTTCCCAGGATAGGCGGCGGTTCATCGACCAGGTCACCTGATCTACCACAATGTTTTCTACTACAGGTGCAGTGATTTCTCTTTCCTTTGCAGTAGCAGCATCAGGGAAGAGGAGGGGAAGCAGTATTCTTGCCCACAGCGACAGGAATAAGGTAAAGGTGTACATTTTACTCTGGCTAAATTTAGAACATGCTAAACAAAATGGTACGAGCCAGGGTGTAGTTTGCAGGTAAATTAACCTCTCTCTGCTTTAGGTGTGTATCAGGCGGCTGCTTAACGCGCGGAACCGGAACGTGAGCAGCAAAGCTGCGACGGATAAACCCGTCAGCAGTCCCATCCAGATGCCGTTGACCCCGAAGTCTGCTTTAAAGCACAGATAATACCCCACCGGCAAACCAACTCCCCAATACGCTAGCAGCGAGATCAGGCTCGGTACTTTTACGTCTTCCAGACCGCGTAAAGCGCCCAGGCCCACCACCTGTATGCCATCCGAAATCTGGAACAAGGCCGCTATCACAAGCAGGGAGGACGCAATGCGTATGACCTCCGGGTCATCAATGTAAAGCATCGGGATTAACTTATTCCCGAGTATCATCAATAACCCGCTGCAGACCATAAACCCAACGCCCATCACTAAATTGCTGATGCCCGCCATGCGCATAGACCTGTAATTGCCCAATCCTTTCTGGTTGCCTACCCGGATGGTGGCTGCTGCCCCTATGCCACTCGCCATCATGTATGTGACGGATGCTACGTTGATAGCAATCTGGTGAGCAGCCAGTTCTTTGGCACCCAACCAGCCGATCATGACAGCAGAGAAACTAAAGGCCCCCATCTCAAAGATCATTTGCCCAGAAATAGGCAGACCAAGCTTGAAGATGCGGTACATGTGGATGAAAGACAGGTGGCGCAGGCGCAGGAAATGATGGTACACTACAAACCGCTTCCCATACATCACATACCCTGCCATCATCATGGCCATCACCACACGAGAGATTAGAGTTGCCCAGCCAGCACCTACCAGTCCCATTGGCTCGAATCCTAATTTACCAAAAATTAAAATATAATTGAGAATAATATTTAAAGAATTTGCAACAATTGAAATCCACATGGCCTGCTTCGTCAGCGAGAGGCCTTCGGCAAACTGCCGGAAGGCCTGGAACACCATCAGCGGCACCATAGACAGGAAAAGGATGTTTATATAAGGCACTGCCAGCTCCACGACACGGGGCGGCTGGTCGAGCAATGTAATGTAGGGGGAGAGAAAGTAACCGGCGATAAAAAGCAGAATGCCGAGCAACACGTTAGACACCAGCCCGTTTAGCAGCAGCAGCGAAATACGGGTGTAATTCCTTCTGCCATCTGCCGCTGCAATCAGTGGGGTAATGCTGTAAGACACCCCCAGGCCGAAAACAAGTGTAATGGTAAAAATGCTGTTTCCCAATGAGGCCGCGGCCAGCGGTAGGGTGCCGATCTGGCCTACCATCAGGCTATCGAACACGCTCACCATAATATGCCCCAACTGGCTCAGCACCACAGGGTAGGCAAGGGTAAAGTTTCTCGAAAAGTGTTGTTTATAGGTAAAGGAATCCATGCGTTGCGGTAAATCATAAATCGGCCCGCAAAAGTAGCGCTTTTCTCCGGATGCTTCGTGGTTTATTCGGGAGGTTGTAGGATGGGGGAGGAGAGGGAATAATTTACAATAGCAGCTTATTATATAGATATTGCAAGTCAACACCCCCTTCAAAGGGGGGTTTTCTGGTATAGCGTGTGCGGAGGTGTTGATTTGCCATAGTGACGAACAGGCTGTTATTATGAATTTCTTATTGTGATACTGCCAGACTATATCTTGCTGCTTCTGAGCGGCCAGAGGCCGCGCGATAGTAGACACGAGCGAGGACACTCGCGCCATGGAGGGGCATATTAACAGAGACAGCCTTTGCAGAATTTAAACTGCGGAGGCTGTCTCTGTCTTGTTTACAAACTTACTTCATTACGATACCACCGGCCTGGCATAGGCCTGGGCGTCCTCTAGCGTGATTTCGTGGCCGCTCATAATTACGAGGCGTTCTACCACGTTGCGGAGCTCGCGCACGTTGCCGCGCCAGTCGAGTTGCTGCAGGAACTGTACCGCTTCGGGGGTGATGGTTTTGGGCTTGTTGCCATAATCGTTAGCTATGTCGTTGAGAAACTTCTGCACCAGGTCCGGGATGTCCTCGCGGCGGTCGTTTAGCGGCGGCACGTGAATCAGGATAACGCCCAGGCGGTGGTAAAGGTCTTCGCGGAAGTTTTTCGCTTCAATTTCCTCTAAAAGGTTTTTGTTGGTGGCCGCCACTACCCGCACATCCACCTGTATATCTTTGTCGCCACCTACGCGCGTAATGCGGTGCTCCTGCAGGGCGCGCAGTACCTTTGCCTGCGCCGACAGGCTCATGTCGCCTACCTCATCGAGGAAGAGGGTGCCGCCGTTAGCCTGCTCAAACTTACCAATGCGTTGCTTTACCGCTGAGGTGAAAGAGCCTTTCTCGTGGCCAAACAATTCGCTTTCGATGAGCTCGCTGGGTATGGCGGCGCAGTTCACCTCTATCAAAGGGCCGTTGCTGCGGTTGCTGTTCTCGTGTATGGCACGGGCCACAAGCTCCTTACCAGAGCCGTTTGGACCCGTAATCAGCACGCGGGCATCAGTGGGGGCTACCTTTTCGATGGCGCCCTTCACGCGCCCCAGCGCAGCAGAACTGCCTACCATTTCGTAGGTCTTGGAGATTTTCTTTTTCAGGATTTTCGTCTCCGTCACCAGGCTCGATTTGTCCAGGGCGTTGCGTACGCTCACCAGCAGGCGGTTCAGATCCGGTGGCTTCTGCAGAAAATCGTAGGCTCCTTTTTTAGTGGCTTCCACGGCCGTATCTATGGTGCCGTGGGCGGAGATCATGATGAAAGGGGAGTCCGGGGAAATTTCCATTGCTTTCTCCAGCACTTCAATTCCATCCATACCCGGCATTTTGATGTCGCAGAGTACCGCATCGTATTTCGATTTGGAAATAAGTTGCAGTGCTTTTTCGCCATCTTCGGCCTCGTCTACAGTGTAATTTTCAAATTCAAGTATTTCTTTCAGTGTGCTACGGATGGCCCGTTCATCATCTACTATTAATACTTTGGGCATAGTTCTATTAGGTTATCAGGATGAAGACTCTGTTTAAATTCCATACTGCAAGCGCAGGCAATGCATTCAAAACACAGTCTAAGTTTATACATATTTCAACGTCTTATCAAGACAGCGGTTTATTTTTACGCAAAAGCTCCTGTTACGATACCGCTTCAGGAGCCTGTAAAAGCCGTGCCTTTAAACAACGTTATATTCCTGATGTAATTATGCGTGTGCCTTGGCTGGTTCTAACGCTTTCAGTAAAGGTTCTTCCTTCTGGTAAATCAACAGGTACCCGCCTTTACAGCCGTTCAGGGATTCCACGTACTGTATGGCTGTCTCCAGAGAGTCTTTCGCGGTATTGCAAAGGCCATCTATACTTTGGTTGATATAGTTGCAAAACCTGTTTTGCCCCTCATGTGGGACGTGCTTTACAAAACTTTTGGCTTCTTCTTCTGTTATGTCATCAAAGGCCAAAGCACATGCGACACCAATTCCTTTGGATTCGCACAAAGTTTTTGCCCGCTCCACTTCCTTTTGGCTTCTAAAGGACAGCATCATAAATCCTGTTCGAAGATCAATACATTCCATAAAATTTAAGCTTTGTTAGTAAAATCGAATTGGTATAAGGTGGTACTAGTAGCAAGGATAATACTTATAACGCGTTCGTTTAGTTTTAATTAGAAGGGAAATTTAGTTGCGACAGCATCTGTTATAATCAATAATTTCTACTAAAAGTGCTTCATCTCTTAGTATACAGACATTCAGGGAGTGTAAATTTTTTGAGATTTTATTTCTGAATTTCTAAAGCAGGGTACATAAAATTACCATATACAGCGGTCTTAGCAGAATAAATAGATGAGATTCAGTTCTTTGGTAGAGCAAATCGTTTTAAGGGTGTTGTAGTTGGATGCAAGTGACACAGGAAAATGACGGGAGTTGGCTACAGTGAACCGCGCAGCCAGGGCTCGTTCAGCAATATGCAACAGGAAACGAACAACGGGCAACGAACAACAAATAACGAAATTTCGCTATATTGGCTCTGAAAACAAGTATTTCCTATGCAGCACCACATCCTGCGCCCGCGCCAGGCCCTGAACAAGGCTTACTTACAACTCAAGACATCCCGCGCTGAAATTGAGCAGTTCAAATATGGACTGCGCACGCTTCTGGACAGCATTAACCTGCACGAAAGCGAAGAGCACGCCAGGAACCATTTGGCTGATTTTCTACAGTCGGTATTTTATGAACTGTGTCAAAAAGCAAGTGTTTTCGTCTGTTTTTTAGCAGTTACATTCAACTATTTGCACAGTAAACCTCCCCTGAATTTACGATACCAAACACCTGCTTAAGTAGTTTATTAATCACCGCTACCAAAGCCACTTTTTTTGCTTTCCCTGCCGCGACCATCCGCTCATATAGCTCTCGGCAACCTTTATTGTAAACCTTTGCTGCCATGGAACACATGTAGAGCGTGGCTCTTATATTTT
>NZ_QRGR01000002.1 GCF_003367245.1 Pontibacter diazotrophicus
ATCTATGATAAAGTGCATGAGGCTAAGGATTTAGGTGAAACATCAGGCAATATTTCTACCTAATCCTTAGCCTTTTTTGTTGCACAAACTTCTGATTTAAACCTGTTTAATTCCCGAGTTCACGTTACTATAACATAGAAAAGCACGAACAGGCACAGGTGCTGGAAGACGAGCTGGAGTACCAGGTAAAGAACGTGTACCGCCTGCCCAAAGAAGCCACCTGGGAGTACCTGCGCGAGAACGCCGAGCAGGACGACATCTAGGTGAAGGTGGACCAGGCTTTTGTGCTGCTCGACGAGCTGCTGGCCAAACGCAACTCCGACTACAAAGGGGTGCTGGAGCCTATCTTCGTGAAAAGCCAGCTCTCCCCTACGCAGGTGGCGGGGCTCATCAACCTGTTCTCCAAAGAGAAGTTCTCCGAGATAAATAACCCGGAATCTGACATCTACGGCCGTGTGTATGAATACTACATCGGCAAGTTTGCCATGGCCGAAGGCTCCGGTGCAGGGCAGTTCTTTACCCCCGGCTCTGTGGTGCGTTTGCTCGTGGAGATGCTGGAGCCACTAAAGGGCCGCATCATGGACCTGGCCTGCGGCTCGGGTGGTATGTTCGTGCAGAGCCTGAAGTTTCTGCAGGCGCACGGCGGCGACAAAAACGACATCTCCATTTATGGGCAGGAGCGCTACGAAGGTACGCTGCGCCTCTGCAAAATGAACCTGCTGTTGCGCAACCTATCCTTCGACGTGAAGCTGGGCGACTCACTGCTGCAGGACCGCTTCGCTGACCTGAAGGCCGACTACGCCCTCATGAACCCGCCATTCAATATCAGCAATTGGCACCCGGAACTGCTGCCCGACAACGACCCGCGCCTCTTCGGCTCTAAAGACATTTTTACCACACAAGGCAACGCCAACTATATGTGGTTCCAGACGCTGTGGCACCACCTGAGCGAGCGCGGCACGGCCGGTGTGGTGATGGCCAACGGCGTCATGATCACCGGAAGCGCCGGCGAAAAGAACGTGCGCGAGCACATGATACAGCAGGGCATGGTAGACTGCATTGTGCAGATGCCCGACAAGTTGTTCCTGACAACCGGCATACCCGCTTGTATCTTTATTCTGAGCAAGAACCGCGACGGCCGCGACGGCGAACACAGCGAGCGCAAAAACGAAATCCTGTTTATAGATGCCCGCAAACTGGGCAACATGGTAAGCCGCCGCCTGCGCGTGTTTGAAGAAGAAGACGTGGCCCGCATTGCCGACACCTACCACAGCTGGCGCAACAATGGCGGCAGCTACTCCGACACTGAAGGCTTCTGCAAGGCCGCTACTTTAGACGAGGTAGCCGCCAATAGTTACGTGCTCTCGCCGGGCCGCTACGTGGGCTCCGAAGCCGAGGAAGACGATGGCGTTCCTTATGAAGAGAAAATGAAGCTGCTGACTACCGAACTGGCCGCTCAGTTTGAGGAAAGCGCCCTGCTGGAGAAACGGATTCGGGAGAATCTGGCGGGGATTGGGTTTGGGATTTAGTTAGAGTTAAAAATAATATTTATTTAAAATAGGTTTAGTATAAATTCTGAATAAATCAATTCCACTTTTTAAAATAACAGACATAGTATATATTCAATATATATAATGTTTATGAATATATGATCAGATTGGATAATCACTAAAGATATGAATGCAAACATAAAAAAGATAGAAGAGAAATTTGCTAAGTCACAAAATTCGTTAGTTCTACAGCAATCAGATTTATCTCTACAATCTATTTCTGATATGGTGAATAGTGGTTCTATTGATATAAGTCCTAAATATCAAAGACGTGAAAGATGGGATCCTGATAAGGAGTCTGATTTGATAGAATCTTTTTTGTTAAATATTCCAGTTCCTCCTATTTATTTGGCAGAAGATGAATATGGAACATATTCAGTTATTGACGGCAAGCAAAGAGTAACTGCTATTAATAAGTTTTTAAATGGAAATTTAAAATTACAAAATCTAGATAAATTCAAAGAGCTTGAAGGATTTGCTTTTAACAATCTCCCAATTTCTCTAAGTAATGCCTTAAAAATTAGGCCTTATTTAAGAGTAGTAACATTATTGAGACAATCAGACCCTGATTTAAAACATGAAGTATTTTTGAGGCTGAATAAAGCTGGAGTAGCCTTAAATTCTCAAGAAATAAGAAATGTAGCTTTTAGAGGAGATTTTAACGACATGCTTTTCGAATTATCTGAATCTGCTTATTTATCTACTCAGCTAAAGTCAACAAAAGGCACAAAAGTATATCGTGAAATGATCGATGTACAATATGTGCTTAGATTCTTCACCATGCGCAATTATTGGGAAAATTTTCCTGGTAATATGGATGTTGCTATGGATAGTTTTATGAAGGAAAACTATAAAAACACAAAGAAAGAAGTTCAACTTCAAAAAGATATATTCATGAACTCACTTAATTTCTGTCAAATAGTTTGGGGTGATGAAGGTTTTATGAAGCCCGATTCAAGCAAACGTGTTCTGCAAGGCTTTTATGATATCGAAATGGTATGCGTGAGTTTAATATCAAAAGAGCAAAGGGAAAAAGCAATTTCTAAAAAAGATAAGGTAAGAAAATTTTTAAAAGATAAATTAGATAATGACGAGAATTTCTCTGAATCTGTTTCTCAGTTTACATCTAACCCTAAAAATGTTAAATATAGAATTGAAACATTTAGAGAAATATTAAATACTATTTAAATGTCGGCTAAAAGCGATCTTTTTACTCGTCTACAATATCTTAATGCCGCTGTTAACCTACCTACTTTAATTGACAATGGAATAAATATTACTGAACACAATGGAGTTGCAAATCTTTTAAGAAAAGGGTTAGGTATTGTTGCGTTCAACATTTTGGAGGATTTTATCAAAGATAAATCTTTAGAGTCACTTAATACTTTATCAAATTCAGGATTAGCATTTGATAACTTAACATCATTTTTACAAGACTCTGCCATTATAGGCGCATTAAATGCATTAGCCTTCAGAAGCAATATGCTAAAGAAGGAAAGCAGTGATTGGAGAACGCTCATTCAAGAGGAAACATTAAAAATACATTCTACAAGTAGAGAAATGTATGAGATTTCCAAATATTCTTTGGTTTATGCTGGTTCAAACATATCAGCCAATGAAATAGCTGATCTACTTAAGGCTTTTGGTATGAGCGGAGGCTGGGGATTAATGAAAGAGGTTTCTGATGGAATTGGCGGAGGTTTGCCCGATTTAGCACAAGCTTATAAAAATGCTGCATCCCGAAGACATAATGCTGCTCATACTGCCTCATTCCAATACGATTATGTATGGATTGCCAATATAAAAAATGAAATTTTGACAATTGCTGCTGCCTTAGACATCCTATTAACAGCTAGATGCAGGCAAGTAAATTCTAATCTGATAAAGAAGATCGAAGAACACGATATAAGGTCTGCTCTAAATTATAGATTTTTAGAACCCAAGAATACAACTTATAGAGAAACCACTTCTATTGGCGGAAGATCAAAAAAGAATTGGCCTTCACTTCAGAATGCTATAACTACAATAAAGCCTAATTTAGTTACAAGAAATGAATTTTTAATCATCTTAGATTCATCAAGGAGAATAGAAGATTGGTTTGTATAATTGGTTTTAAAGGACAGCGCATATAGAGCAAACTGTTATTTGCCCAGCATTGCAACAAAAGTTAAATATGAGTATTCAGGAGAAATAAGTAAAGAGTGGATGCACTTTTTTAAGTGGAAATGTCAAAATTTGTTACCGGAAAAGAACTTGAAGAAGCCGTAGACAGAGTTATTTGGGAAGCAGATGAGCGGTTGATGATTGTGTCGCCTTACATAAAACTGGATGAACACTTTAGAAAGTTATTTATAGGTAAGCAGCTAAGATCTCTTTATAGTCTCTAAAGTACGGCATTTTATGGGACAGCCTTATGGGAAACTGCCACCTAGAGGAAAGGCGGCTTGCCGAGAGTGGTTGCTGAGCCGGCAAGGCTCAGCAATAATGAGCGCAGACCCGATAACGACGGCAATGATGGCAAACAAGGGATTCACTTTTATACGGTTTCCATCCAGATAGGTCTCAATCAGAAAGCCTGCAGTCAAATGTAGCAACTCCTTACATAGTACCCCTGCCTTTTTTGACATTTGGAAGAAGGCTTTTGCTGGAACAATCCTCGATGCGACAAACATCGCATCGAAGATTGTTTTTGCATTCAATCGCTTTACTCAAGTTCACGCTTTGGTGGAATAGCGATCTTTATTTCAGGGATTTTCTCCAACTGTTTTGATACCGCTTCTATTTTTGCGTCATCTTTTATGTAGGCAAAAGCCATGCGCTTAATTTTAGCGTCATCAGCATTAGGCATTAATGGAACAGCCGCTTCAATTGAACTCCAGCCGCTTATGTTCTCTAGAATGGCTTTTTGCCGCTCGGGCTTTACATCCGGTTCAAAGGTGATTTCTATTTGACGCATCTAAACAATATCTTTTCATCTTTAGTTTACTGCAAAAGCCGTAATAAGTTGAGTCGTCCTGCGCCAAAATCCGGATGATGATTAAGTCCGCCCATTCCAGCTACTGGATCAGCGGACTGCATCAACCGCGTGTGAACGTTTGCCGGACTCATTGGTCCTTTATTGGCTAACAGTAATGCGACAGCCGCCGCCACATGTGGCGCTGCCATTGAAGTTCCATTCCACGCGTCATAAGCCGTCTCGCGTCTTTTCGGAGCTCCAATTATCGGCTGACCGTTAGGTCCTATAGCTGCTGAAAAACCGAAATGTCCGGGATAGGTTGGCAAAGTTGACCAAATGGCAACGCCAGGAGCCGCAATCGAAATGTGATTTCCACGGTTTGAAAATTGCGCTACAGTATCATCTAGGTTTGTCGCTCCGACAGCAATCACCCCTTGAATCGCAGCCGGATATGATATCGGACTACCCGCCTGTCGGTCATTACCCATCGACGCAACAATAGTTGTTCCGTTTGCGAGAAGCGTATTGAATAATGTTCTCTCCTGCGGGCTCGGGGCACCACCCCCGCCGATGCTTAAGTTAACGACATCTACTCTTTGCTGAATACATTCGGCGAGCGCGCGGTGATACATCGCTGTATCAACATAATAAACAAACTCCCCTCGTCTAGAATTAAAATCCGGCGTATCATCAAAAATCTTATAAGCATGAAGCTGACAATTGCAGATACCGTTGATTCCGAAATTATTGCCGAAGAGGGCGGCAATGGTACCTGCCACATGTGTTCCATGTCCAATAATATCGCTGTTGCCGGAAGCGCTAGGAATTCCGGTGTAATTAAATAAGTAGCGGGAGACGCGCCCGTTTAAATCCGGGTGCGTTTGCTCAATCCCGGTGTCGAGAACAGCAACTTTAATGTTGTTGGCGTCTCTAAAATTGGGCAAAGCTCTCGCCTGTTGCCATAAAATTTTCTGTAAATTCCACATCGTCGAAACCGGAGGTGGAATTGCCATAATTCCCACGCCTCCTCCTGAGTCAGCAGATTCGGCTGAATCCTTGTCTGCCTCAGTATCTTTATTTGTTGTTCCTCTTTTGCTAGTCGCGTGTAAATAACGCACCGGAACACGAGAGACAAATTCGACATTAGGATCTTGTGCCAAGGCAATTTGCAGATCCGAAACGTCTCGGTCACGTTGAAGTTCAATGATGCTTACTCCCTCGTTCGGATCATTTGCCGTAGGAGAGGCTGACGTGGCAAGCATAGATAACGCACTACGGTTTTGGCCGAAAGACATAGCTCCGGCGGGCAGATCTTCCGCTTCAGCCGGCGCGGATAATGGAATAACGCGCTTAATCAAACCTCCTCTTTCAAAAAATGAAAGTGCTGACATACCCGAAGTGGCTAAGGGGCTAGCGGCGGTGTAATCTGAAGCAGGTATTCCCGCAGGACTAGCCATGGTACGCATTTTTACAATGAGTTGCCCTTCATGGTATTCAGGAATCTCTTCGCTGTTGATTGCTTTTTTAATAATCATATGATCCTCCTTCTGTTTAATTTTGATTGTATAAAGTTTTCCTGGAGTTTAAAAGCTTCTTAAGTTTCTCTTCAAGGTTTTTAAAAATTGGGGCAAGACGAAAAGAAACCATTTTCAGAACAGCCGTTCGATAATCAAAATAAACACCCACTAAAGCTTAATGGAGACTCCGAAAAGAATATTTTCTACTTCTTCTAGTGTAATAGGAACATTTCCTTTTTGATATTCTAATTTAAGACCAAATTCGTCATTCTCCCCTAAAGAATAATTAGCAGAAAATTCTGTTAATTGGCTGTTCTTAGATGAATCCCTTAGACCATGTAAGTAAGTTTTTGATGCTGAAAGCTGAAGTCTTTCAAAAAATCTTAAATCTAAAGCTGCTTTACCTCCTGCTCTAGAATAGCCTTCATCGTTTTTAAGATTTTCTTTCTCAGCTGCTACAAATATATAACCAGTCTCGGCTTTAAGAAATGCAGAAAATTTTACATCGAATCTACTTACTTTACCAATACTAGGAGGCGGAACTATGCTATAGTAATTACCAAAAAATCTGTATTTCAAAAGTGGTTCCCATTCTACCTCAATTCCTGATTGTTTGCTTTCTAATGAAAAATCGGTAGCAGAATTTATATAAACTCTTAAAGCCTGAACTTGAATGAAATCTTGTGGATTTGTTGATGTAAATACTCTATGCAATCCAACACGCAGAACTAAAGAATTTGCTTCGTTCTCAGACTGACTTGTATCAGAAACCATAACTCTATTAAAAGATATAGAAGGAAAAATAAAAATCTTTTTTTCATTCTTAGAATCTGGTGAATACATTATTGTACCCTTAGCAATCCAAGTGTTCGCCTCTTTATTATAGTCTCTACCAAAGGAAAAGATTGCTGGTTTAGCTTTGTCTCTCCCTTTTGCGTTTTCGTAGGGTGAAACATTTTCTAATGATTCTCTAATAAGAATAGGTAATTTAAAAAATAGATATTTCTTTGGCGAAGGGTATACTCTTTCTACTTGTTCAAAATAAAAGGTATCAGTCCCGTATATACGTTGCATATCACTTATAAAAGTAAAAGTATGTATAGCGTCTATTTTTCCATCAGCATCAGCATCAGTTTCAGAACTAAGTTGTATGTTATACCTTTCAATTAGATACTTAGTAAGTTCATCTAAGGAGATCATAAAATTATTATCCTCATCAAAACACCTAATTTCTGCTCCCTTACATTCAGTTTCATTTGCATTAAATTTTAACTCACTAGTAGTAGCCACACGTTGCGCAACAGCTTCTCTGGCTAAGCAGATAGTTAAACCAAAGATCAGAAATAGTAGAGAATTAGACTTATTCATATTAGTATAGGTAAATCTAATTTCATAAATTTATATTAATATAAATATTTCCGCCTCTAAGATCTTTTTCAACTACTTTATCTGCTCCTTCAGTTTTCTTATATATTCTGTTAGACGCATCAATTTCATCAATCAACATTTTATAAAACACCAAACTTTGGTCTATATTTTCCGAACTAGCCAATTCAGCAGAATCTTTTATAGTGTTAATAGCATTTGATAAGGATGGTTCATCTCTTAATTCTGATGGAATAGACTTCCAAATCAAGATAAAAAGGTCATTTACAATTTTACACTCACTAACCTTTTCATCACTCAAATGAAGTCTATAATCTTTATAAACTTCATTTAAACTATTTGTAAATTTTACCATACCCAAAGCATCAATGTTAAATCTGGACAACTTTAAATTACCAGTAATTATATCAACAGACCAATTAGTCATTTCTGAAAGAAATTCTCTGAGTTTTGTATAAGCAATTGTAGCAGTTATCTTATTCATGGTATTGATTAATTATTTTATTTTTCATTTTACTGGTTAAAATTTGAAGCAGCCTCTTGTTTTAATTTTGCTATCTCATGCTTGATTTTTATAATTTCTTTCTGTCTATCAAGAATTTCTTTTTCCCTTTTTAAACTTTCTAATTCTTTATCATCTTCGGCTTTAACTTTTGCTTCTTTTTCAATTATTTCTGCTTTATTCTTTTCTATAGTTTTGGCGGCTTTTTCTTTCTTAATGTTCTGCAATTCACCTACCAATGTATTTATTGCATTAACAGAGGTGTGAGAACTATCTAAGGTTTCCTTAATTGTACTTTCAGTAGTAAGAGAAAATTTTTCTATTCCTCCGGTTGTCTTACTAAAGCTTACTTTACTACCAGCCTTATTCAGAATATTCCCTGCAGTTAACTTAAGTGGCATTATTTTTCCAAACTGAGGGAAGAAGCTATATTCGTCTATTACATTTTGTTCTTTAATAGATCCATTATTTAGAACTTTAACTTTGATATTACTCAATACAGGTTCCCTATAAAATATTCCTTCCTTCGATGTAATTACATTAGCAGTATTTTGCTCTTTTTCAAATACTTGGTTTGGCTTAATAAAAACTTCTATTGTTGGCACCTGGAAAATTGAATCTCCAATAACAGGTTTAGGCAGTGTTAATGAGTAACCACCTTCTTCACTTTCCATGTCTCCTATTTTGATTAAATATGTTTCAGTAAGTGTTCTTTCTATTGTTTCTACTTTGATCAATTCTGCTTCGGCAGGTGGGGCTGTTAAAAAAGTACCTGTACCAAGTTTTATTAAAGAAGACGCTACATCAACCACGCCACTTATAATTTCTTTAACAACAGGGGTGCTTTCAATATTTATAGATTGTAATATACCCGCACCTTCTTCATCAAATTGGGCTTCAAAACTTAACTGGTACCAAAAGCTTCTATATTTACTATAATCAAAAATATATTTATGGGTATAAACAGGATGTAATAGAGGTTCTAAAAGTAGATCATCCTGAATATAACAATCCTTTAACTTTATCTTAATTACTTCATAATTCTCGTTATAAGTTAATTCCTGTTTTACCAAGAATTTTACTGTTAGCTTAAAAACCCTTTCAGGAAGGTAATATTCTATAGCATTGTTCATAATACATAGATTTTGATTTGTAGCTAATGTTTTTATAATGATAAATCCTATTCCTTCACTAAATTGGATCAGGTTTAACCATCTCTATTTTATCTCCAATAAGAAAAAAAGCTCCTCCTTTCTCATCACCCTGGAAGAAAATATGGGCAACTATTTTATCGCCCACAACAAAGAATTTCTTCAATTCAGGATGTATTAAAATGTTTATTTCTTTCCCTATGTGGCGGGTGGCGAAGTTGGCATATTCTATTACATCTTGTGATTCAATAACCTTCACCTGCCAAACAAACCCTAACCCTTCTGGGCACCTCTGAATATCTAGAATCGTTCCTTGTATAATACTTTCGTTGGGCGCACTAGGAACGCTTTGTATTGAATCCATTCCTAGAATAAATCAGAATTTTTAATTAGATACTTTTGCAACTACTTGTGGAGTAATTGTAACATCAATCATCATTTCAGAATCACTTGGATTTCCCGTAACTTCAATTGTGATTCCTGTCCAAATGCCATTAAGATTTAAGGGTGGCTCTGTATTTTGCCCGAGTAATCTGTTTTCATAACCATTTATCACACTTGGATAAAGATCTTCACCATCACCTCTATTACCCTGTCCAAAAACTTTTGCTAAATCTCGTTTATTATCTGCCTGAATAATTTCAACAGCAAGATTACTTTCATCGTTAACATTATCTATGTTTTCATCAACGGTGTAAATAGCTAAACCTTCGTCAGGTAGAAATGTATCTTGCTTAGTCCGCCTGCGATACTCTACAAAAACATACTGCTCATCCTTCATAAATGCAGTATTATGAATCAACACAATACTACCTCCTTCTGAAGCAGGTTTAACAACAATATTTTTTTCGCTGTTTGTTACTATCTTAGGTGTAATCCAATTGTGAAACATTCGCAACATTCCGTTGGGCAAGCAAGGTGTAATTCCATAGTTATTCCAGGAGCCCGATGCCATAAGACAATAATTACCGAGCCCATTCGACTTGGTAAACTTAGATTTTCCTGTGTCATAAAAATCTGCCCATCTCGCTGCCAAATGACCCCATTCATGAGCACATACTCCTACTTGGCAATCTTCAGGAACTGTTAAAAAAGTCTTAACGGATAAATTAACACTAACTTCAATCTCTTTATTTAATATCCACTTCAAACTCCAAAAATCATTAGGATCATTCGTTTCTTCAGCGCCTCGACCTGCATGAATAATAAAAAGAGCAGTAACGAAACCCTCACCTAACACGTCATATCCAGTAAAACTTACGCCCTGTTCTAAAGCAGCCTTAACAGCATCTTCAGCCATTCCTTGTGCATTATATGGGTATTCTCCAGTCCCCGTGGAGTCAGCAGTGTAATAATTGCTTGTTCGAGGAAGCCTTATCCAGCCATGAACTTCACCCCCTATATTTATTCCTGTTGTACCATTACTAATATTATAGTTGCTAATTCGTCGATAGTATTCTGCCATACTACCTGTAGGAAACACATCAATATCACCAAATAACATTTCTCTGTAATAAGAAGCATTTCTAGATGAGCTATGTGGTTTATCATCAAAATCAACTAGTAAAACTACAGTTTTGATTGTGCCTTTTAATTCTTTAGGTGGTCGATCTATAAGTTGTAAATCACTGCTAGACCCTTTTTTTGTTTTTCCATCATCTAAGCCTACATAATTCTCACCCCGTCTACTAGATAACCAAACATAATAATAGTCTTCAAAAGTTAGATGATGTGGTAGCTTTCCTTCATCTTTCAGTCCTTTGTAGTTTACAAATAATTGTAAAAGAAGCTTTGGAGATGGAGGAACTGGGCAAAATGATTTGTTACAATGAATAGATTTAACATTTGCAGCATTTACAATCATAGCACCTCTTGTTATAGATTTAAAACTAATTAAAAAGTTTTTTGACATTTTATTTATTCATCAAATAACTTAAATCCATTTTGAACCTACAATACTGAAAAATAAGTATTATTATATTAGCTGATTAGGGATAGCAAATTGTACAAGGCCTCCCTTATTCTGGGTTTGGGTCTTTTCTATGATCATTCGAAGATGTTATTGACTGTGTGGAAGCTAATAAAGGGGTTGTCTGCGATGATCTTGCTAATGCATCCTTCAGCTATCAGTGTTACTATCTTTAGCTCCCGCTTAAAGGCATCAAAAAAGTAGTTAATAACTAAGTAACATTTTCTATTTTGCTTTGTAACCTAATTCTATAGTTTGTAAAACAGCAAGAGATTTTGACCCGCCTCATAATCTCATTAACTATAAACCGATACTTTCGTTCAGATTAAAACTTATAAGAAAATACTAAATGCTGAAAAATATAAAGTACCTTGAAAGAAACTGCTCCTCCTTTGTACCTCTTCGCTTCTAATTTAATGGCAACTAATTAACTTTCACAAATGTAAAGTAACACTTTACTTTTTGCATCGGAAATAGTTTGAATAAAATGTGGTCATAATTAATTGGAAGATTACATTTACTTTCTATTTACTTTTTGTTTCTTGTTAAAAATTTTAAATAACCCATATCCAATACCTCCTATGATGGCCAGTGAAATCGAGTTCGCAATAAAGCTAGACCTTACTCTTTTTTTCACTCTCAGGATTCCCCAAAGACCTTGAGACACAGACCATCGTAAGGCTCCAGAACTAAAGGCATAATCAGCCGGTTTTTTATTTAGTTTAATTTTTAATGTCTGTACCGATCCAGCACTAAGAGAAGTGGCACTGCCAACTTGAGTTAAACTATTTGTTGTTGGCCACTCCGGCCATGTATGTCCATGCAAATGGAAACTATGGTTTCGTGGTTTATCTGCAGCTGTTAATAAATGCAGGCGTAGGTTCCTTTCCCGAGGCAGATGATAAAGTAGTGGCTCCGGAAGAGGTTGTCTGTCAGTTAAGTTGTCTTCCTCTCTCAGGTGCATCCAGTGTGGTTTTCCGATGGGTTGGGCGCGGTAATTGAATGCTTTTTGGCCCTGATCGGTTGGATCTGGCTTGTCCTCTCCTAAATCAGGGGGAGCATCACCCATGGGAAGGGAGAGGTTGCCAAAGTGAAAAAGCCGCAGCCCGTCCTGAATGATCAGTACCACCTCTTCAAACACTCCATGGGTTTTGCTTACCACATTGACAGCACAACTTATTTTTCCATTTTTTTCATAATTATAATTTATTTTGGCATCCTCTGGCTCAACTATAAGCGCCCCAATAAGGCCGTGGTGCCGGTGATTTCGGAAGTCAGCGAAATCCTGAAGCAATATGGGCCCCTCAATGTCCGCGTACCAGGTGTAAATTTTCTTCTTGCCATGTCCAACTGTTTGATCGATTCGGTTATCAGGCTCTGGCTTCATCCAATGATCAACCGGATTATACCCTACATTACAACCGTCACTAGTTGTGATATCATACAATAGCAAATCTGCATGGATAGAAACTCTTCCCGAAACCGGACGGTCTAAAATATCAACAGGCACCATCGGAGCGGCTGGTTCTATTATAGGGTGTTCCTTTGTTTCATTATGGAGCTCAATCTCTATCTTCTCTCCCTTTCTGCACCTTAAAACAAGAGGTTCTCGAACTGCCCCTTTCTGGCTTAAGGGAGGCTTTTTCCTTCCTAATGGTTTTCCATCTTTACTGATTTCATCTAATAGCCGGTAAACCATACCTTTAGGGTCTGAGAGGGCTGGATTGGCACAGTAATTCACTTCCTGGCTTTCCGCTACTATGATAAAACGGCGAACATTGGCGCCAGGAGACGCGTAGAGACTACCCTTCCCTGTGGGTTTAGCACCTTCAGGATAGGGTAAATCTGCCTTCTCCCCTATCCGGATAATGCCCCATGCCCCCATCCACAAGTCATCGGATGTTCCGAACTTGTACAGGTAATCTCCGGGTCCATAGTTATGGTCGATGTGAAAGTTGAAAGTTTCGGAGATCCCAACTGTTTGCTGATTCACCAATGGTGAATCAGGATCGTCCAGAAAACGGCGCCACCGCATGCCGTGAATCTGGAAGCTATGCTGTTCTTCGTGGGAACCTTGTAACAGCCTGATTCGGATAGGGTCGCCTGGGTTTGCGTGAAAAATAGGCGTGTCAGGATCGCACCATACACGAGAAGAAAAGCAGTAGGCTGGGTCTTTTTTTAGTTCCTCGCCACCGTGATAAAGTGCTGGATCGTGCGTCCTCACGGTCCGTTCCCGAATTGGGGCAGATCGATAATTGACGCCTACTACCCCATGGTCGCTATGGCCTCCTGGAATGGGAGGTTCATTTAAAGGCAAATGCTGCCGGTTATATAGCGGAACAAAGTCTCCTAAGCCAAAGCAGAACTCCCTAAAGAAGGTCGGTTTACCATCTTTAGTATATTTTATAACGGCCACATCTCCGTTCTTTACTTCTTTAGTCAGATTAGTAGGGTCTAAGTACTGAGCCCCATGTGGTTCAGCGATCATTGCGCCAAAAAGGCCACGCTTCTGCCGAAAATTAGCAAAAAGGTGATCATGGGTAAAAATTACGCCAAACTCTTCATCCACCCACCAAATGTAGCGCATCCTTAAGTACCGCCATTTCCCCTTTTCCTTATCGTAATACGGGGCTCGGGGACCAGAAATATAGTTCCAACCAGTAGAGGCGCCATCACACACAAGAGGATCAAACTTTACCAGGTGCACATGCAAGCCGCACTGCATAGGTGGGGTTAAGTCTGCCTTCCAGTACCGGTCATTTTTATAGTATTCCCCATTA
This sequence comes from Pontibacter diazotrophicus, assembly GCF_003367245.1. Taxonomy (GTDB): domain Bacteria; phylum Bacteroidota; class Bacteroidia; order Cytophagales; family Hymenobacteraceae; genus Pontibacter; species Pontibacter diazotrophicus. Next base: position 13,812 of record NZ_QRGR01000002.1, read on the forward strand.
GATTCGATAGGGATGGTATATTTCTCGCAAGGGGGAAGAGGCTCATCAAATGGACTACGACAAAAAGCCCGGGGCAGGCAATTTTCCAATTCAAGTGTTACCACATCGCCATGGTTTGCCCGAATAAAAAGTGGCTTATCATCGCTATTGTAAGGATCCGTTGGTTCAGGAGAAACATTCGCACTGCCAGGGGTATTAGTTTCTTTGGTATTTAAAGTGTCAGATTCATTGCAGGCAATATGAAGCAGTTCATGTTGCCCCTGTTGATTCAAAACACAAGGTGGCTTATCACCCGACAAAATCCTGGGTTTATCAATAAGCTTGTAAAGGTGTCCTTCCGGGTCATGCCAACAGTGCTTATTGTATTTAAAACGTTCTGTTTCAACAGACAAGTGAACAACATTTTTCTTGAAGCGGATAGGCACCTCAGATTCTCCGTCTAATGGCGCCTTTCCGTCTTCTGGTAATTTGAAGGCGTTGAACATCCAACCTGCCCGGGGCTGGTGATTTAGATGAGCCCGGGGGTCATCCTTTAACCACTCTAGCCTTTTCTTTTCTTTTGCTGATAAAGGTCGGTAATCATAACCTTCCGGGATATCCGCTGGATTGTCTGATTCCCAGGGGGGTAATGGGGAGCGCTGACCAAATATCCCTTCTATAAAGTTGGGAAAACCTAATCCCGCAGCCTTGTAGGTAGGTGGGGTTTCACGATCTGGCAATACCGCTAACTTCTCGATTGGGGTTTGTTTGTCAGGATAAAAATTAGATCCATCCTGTAACCGATCGAAGGTGCGGAACATTCCCCACATCCCTTCGTGAAAGTGGGGATACAAATGGCAGTGCCAGATTATATCCCCGGTAGCGCCTTGTCGGTTACCGGCCCCCCAAAGGGGAACAATGGTATGTGCTGTCAGAGGTCCAATAGAAATAGCGTCGATGATGGGTGACTTTCGGTTGTTGGCATCGTGATACCAGGAGTACAGATGTAAATGGAATACATGGGTCTCCTTTACGCCGGCGTCCACCATTCTAATTCGAACCGGATCACCAATGTAAGCTTTCAATATCGGAGTGGCAGGATCGCCATAGAGCCAGGAGGAATGATGCTGCTCTTCATGGACAACCGGAGCTTCAAGGAATCCCTGCCTAATCTTTTTCCAAAGTTCCTTTTGTCGGGACACCATAGGTTCTGCCCTATAACTTACAGGCATTATAGGATGTGCTGCATGTTCAAGAAGCGGAGGATTGCCACACAGGTCCGGCTGATCATGACAAATGTCTCTCTCATGGTTGGTGTGAGACATCCTGAATTCAGGCTCATCATGAAAAAAAATAACGTATTCCCTAAAGCATTTTCTGGGCACACCAGGGTTCACATCTTCCGGATGTTTCTTTGGGATGTCTAACCAGGGAGTTTTGTTTTTCTCATTTGCTTCATTAGGTATCACGTCCACGTAAAGGCCATCTCCGTACCACTTCATTTCAGATGTTTTTCCATCTACCATGGTAGTAGGTTCACGATCATTTTTACCTGTTACCGGATTACGCCAGGTTGTTCCTTTAGGCTCAACCACCAAAGCTCCGAAAAGTCCATGTAGGTTAGTACCGTCTTCCATTCCTGAAAGATTTCCCGCATCATGGAAAACATAAACACCCTCGTGGTGACATGTCCAGGTATATGTAATTGAGCATTCTCCTTTCTTATGAAGAGTGGAAGGATTATTTCCTACTGCCGCTCCGTCAGATTTTGTAACATCATAGCCATCAGCTAGCAAATGTATTCCTACACTTCTGTTTTTAATCTTATTTTTAAATTTGACTTTAACCGTTTCCCCTACACAGGCCCGAAGAACTAAAGGCCTTACAAGATGGTAATACGGATGTTTTACTCTTTCTTCATCAGAGACTCCAGGTTTTTCACCTGCTTCCTTTTTATACTTCTTTATGTTTTCCTCATTCTGTTTAAGTGCAAACAGCATTCCATTATGATTGTGGTCTCCCCACTTGTTAAACCAAATCGGAACTGACATGGCTACTACTTTATATTTTCTAATAGCTTTACTCTTCAAAGATTTCATAAGCCATTAAATAAATAAGAAACTTAAAATTTATAAATATGAAATGAGAACACAAGTGAGAAAGTACTTTCCTCTTCCGGGAGGCTATTTGCTATATATTCATTGAGTTCTTTTCATATAGCTCATGTGAAGCAATAAATTTCGTTAGCTAGCTTTTAGATATTATTTACTTTGATTTGTTATAAATTAAGCAGACTGCAGTTAGAGGACTTGATAGCTAATATTGTTCTGTGACAAAAAGGGATATGGTAGCACAGAGGTACAGCTTCAAAATCTTTTATTTAAAATTTTGTTGATTAATGATGTTAGAATTTGAACTAGTGCAATGTACAGTGTACTGCTGAATCAGGAAATACTTAAAATTCAGTATTTCAAAGCTTCTTAAAAAGATATTCTATAATATTTATGCGCTTGTTTAGCAAGAACAACCCACACCTCCTGGGAGAGGAATTAATAAAGAAGAGATAAACTTTATCTTTTCCAATAACTTTCAAAGATGAGGTATCTCACCAGTCTTACTTGCGATTGTACTCATCAACGGGAAAGAATATTCGCTTCGTTAAGCCTGTAAAAGAACATCCCTCCTCTTGTTCCTCCTGCCACTATGATGTTGTTGGATATATCATCTTTACCAGGGAGATTGCCTCATTCGTGTGCATACTGGTAGCAAGAGAGCCACTTATCAAATCCCAGACACTAATGGTTCCATCGTAAATACCGCTGATAAAACCATTCCTGTACAACTGCCTTCATGATACAATTTTTCCTGCCCTTGTAAACAATACCTATTTTCAGTATATTTTCATATCAGCCCATGAGATACCACAAATTGTACCAGCCCTCCTGTATTCTTAGTTTTCGTTTTCTCCATTATGTTCTGCCGGTGTGTGTTCACAGTATGAAAACTGATGAAGAGCTTATCTGCGATCAATTTACTGCTGTAGCCTTCAGCAAGCATCTTTACAATTTCAATTTCCCGCTTACTTAAGCTGCTTTGTGGATGAAATTTATCGTTGTCTTCCTGGGAAAAGAAAAGGCAGGTGTCATGGGCAGTTGAAATGAGAGAAGCTACCTGCTGCTCACTTTTCTTCCAATGGGATATATCTGAATACATTCCCAGTATATGCGTGATATTACCTTTGCAATCTGACTGCAAGACAGAATTCTGAGCCAATACCCTTACCTCTTTTCCACCCGGTTTGAGGATGCGATAATCATAGTTGAATTTATATTGGGCCTGCTCAGAGGGCGGCAGTGTTAGTATAAAGTCCCAGATAGCTTTTCTAAGCTTCCAGGTTATTTGAAGGTCTTGGGGATGAACGATGGTGTTATAAAAAGTTATGCCTTCTTCCATAAAATGGCAGCTGCCATATCCTAAGATTTCTTTTACATTGCTGCTGATAAAAGCGAACTGCTGCGTGCGCAGGTCCAGAATTGAAGTGACGCACGGGGAATGATTGAGTACAGCTAAAAATTCCGGATTGTTCTGAAAGCTTTGGCTGTAATCTACTGGAACCGAACCATAGGCTTTACTTTGCCAAACCTTTATTAAATCGTAAAACTCTTTCGGATAAGTTTTATTTACTGTATTATCTGTAAATGGCTGCATGTGAAGCGATGTGTTGGTTTACTCAAATCTTTAGGACATCAACAATTCCAAACCAATGGGGATGGTTAGAAGGGAGAGTGCAGCGTTTAGAACTGTATTCTTATATATCCTTTGGATACAGAAGAAATAGGGAATTAAGTGTAAGAAGCTATAATCCAGTAATGATGGAAATCATAAATTCCACCTCTATCTTTACTTGAATTTAATTATTTATAAACAAAATAATATTAAATATAACTAATTCAAAAGGAATAATGATTATTAGAAGTAACATAATTATTTTAATCTTTTTATGGCTTCAATAATTTTAAACAGCGTTGAACTCATTCAAACGCACAGTTATCTAATTTTAAGGTTACATAAAACAGCAGAAAAGTAACAGTAGAAAATTCAGTTACATAAGGTGATATGCTGGCTGATGTTAGATTGATCAGCCAGCATCTACTTCGATCATACTTGTAGTATTAAAGAGAAAGCAGTTATAAAGAGCACTGTACGCAGGAAATAGCAGGTACGCTTGAACAACTCTAGCACTTGTACAGTGTAGAGAAGAATTACCTTAACAGGACTTCTTTGCCTAAATACGGGCAGAGAAATAGGTATACATACAACAGTGGAAGGCAGGCATTATTCGACTGCAACTGATATGGAGCTAATAAACTGAATAATAGCCTGAGAGCAAACGAACCTGTAGCTGAAATATTTACGCTACAAATGTTCATCCGCACTTGGAGGCCTTATAAATTACTGCCAACCTTCGGATTTTCCCGAATCTGCTTTATCCAGGTATCCACCATTTCTATAAGCGCCGGGTTAAAGTTATCACGCGCGTAGTTTTCGAACTGACCATTCTGCCGTAGGCGCAACAAGTCCTGCTTCGTGCCGACCTTGATAAAGCTATGATCGGTATCAGGTAAAAATTTATAAGAAGCCGTTCCCGGATGCATGGTGTTGAGGGCATTTACGAGCAACTCTGAATTGTGCGGACTGATAGAAGGAATATCGGCTCCCCCGTAAATAACCAGCACATTGGTATTGGCGTCTTGCCAGGCTTTGTTATACTGTACATCCTGAATGCATTGAATAAACGAGTAGTGGCGCGTAAAAAGGTGATCTTCGCCATCATACTCATAATGCTGCTCTAAGAACAATTATATCGTTTGGCTGGAGTTTTAGGGCCGCAACTATCACGGCTGCCAGCAACCCTCCTGCTGTGGACTGCAGCCTATAAGCAGATGCAAGAGAATCAGTAACAACGGCTATCTGTACTACCGATTTTGAACTTTTTCCCGCTAATGTTGCCGCGTAGAAAATGAGTACCTTGTTCTGTTTCCATATCTTCCTGGTTATCATACTGAAACCTTCAGACTAACAGGTCCATACCTTCAAACACCTCCATTCTGTTGCAACTACTGCGCGCAGGGAACGTTACAAATGAAGCAATCAAAGGCTTTGTTCCGGGTGAAAGCATCACTAGAGAGCGCTGTGGCAATGCTAAAGCACGGTGCCCATTCCGCTGTTCACCGTACAAAGCACCCGTTTTTAATATTACATTTGAATACTTTATATGGTTTTTGATAGACCTGTGTCAACATCATCTCAAATATCAAAAAAACTCTTTCGTGACTATAGCTGGCTGTTCTTCATTATCTGCAGCGTACTGGCACTTCAGCTTCCCATTACCCAGGCACATGCTCAGCTGCTGTCTACTGACACAACTAATAACACTGAACAAGCGGAGCCAGAGTGGGCGAACGATTCCCTCGGCAGACGCACCCCGCGTGGAACTGTAGAGGGATTCATCAAAGCAGTAGCAAACGAAGACTACGACAAAGCCGCGCAGTTTTTAAGGCTGGACCCAGACTTGCAGGATGACATGGATGGAGCAGCACTGGCACAGTCCCTGCAACGCTTACTGGATCAGAATGGAAGAATATTTCCCTACTCTCAGATTAGCAATGACCCCGGGGGGCTTGAAGATGATAACCTGGGGCCGAACCTGGACCGAGTAGGTACAGCCACCGTTAACGGTGAGACTTTCAATGTGATTCTTGAAAAGACGGAAGGACCAGATGGCGGTCCGATCTGGCTGTTCTCGTCACAGACAGTACAAAGGGTGCCGCTTCTCACCGAAGAAGAGGCAACCGGCTCAGTTGTTGACAGGCTTTCGCCCCGCTTCCTGAGAGAAACCAAGTGGGGCGGTGTGCCTATTGCGCACTGGATGGCTATGCTGTTGCTGGTAATAGGAGCTTACCTGCTGGCATGGAGCATCACCTCCTTCACGCTCTACACTCTCCGCTTACTCTGGTACAAAGCCAGACAGGAAGCCACAGCAGGCATCATCAGAGCATTTGCTTTGCCCATAAAAATTTACCTTGCTGTGTGGCTTTTTGTGGTTGCGAGCGAGCAGGTAGGTGTTTCCATTATCGTGCGCCAGCGGTTCAGCGAAGTAACGATTATAGTAGGTGTGGCCGCTATTTTGCTGTTAATATGGCGGCTTCTGGATGCTACCACCCGGTTTACAGAAAGGCGGCTGACACGGCGCAACAATATGGCCGGGGTTTCCGCTGTGCTGTTTCTGCGCCGCGCTGCCAAAATAGCTATTGTGGTACTGGGCTTTATCGCCATACTCGACACAGTTGGGGTTGATGTCACCGCCGGACTCGCCGCACTGGGTATTGGCGGTATTGCACTGGCACTGGGTGCCCAGAAAACAGTGGAGAACTTTGTCGGGAGCGTAACCCTTATAGCCGATCAGCCTTTGCGTGTAGGTGACTTCTGCAAAGTAGGCGATATAGTGGGAACCGTTGAACAGATAGGAATGCGTTCCACGCGTATCCGTACGCTTGCCCGTACGATTGTCACCATACCCAACGGAGAACTCGCCTCCACAAAAATTGAAAATTACGCGCATCGTGACCGCTTCTGGTTTCATCCAACTTTCGGCTTGCGCTTTGAATCTACTCCGGATCAGCTCCGGTTTCTACTGGTAGAACTTCGCGCAATTTTGTATGCACACCCGAAAGTATCCCCTACTCCGGCACGGGTACGTTTTATTGAAATTGGGGCTGACTCACTTAACATAGAAATTTTTGCATACATTCTTGCCAAAGATTTTGATCAGTTTCTGGAGGTGCAGGAGGATTTGTATTTGCGCATGATGGATATAGTGGAGGCAAGTGGTACCGGCTTCGCCTTCCCTTCTCAGACACTCTACATTGCACGTGACCAGGGCTTATCTAAAGAAAAAGGGGCGGAAGCAGAAGAACAGGTGCGAAAGTGGCGTGAAGCCGGTGAGATGCAAATCCCCAGCTTCAATTCTGATCGCATTCAGAATTTAAGAAACTCAATCTCCTATCCTCCCGAAGGCTCCAGCCAACAGAATGGAAGAGCAACCTGAACCTTGTAAGAGCAGACAATCAGAGGGAACAAGATTCAATGCGCTATGCAAACATAGACTACTTCTTGTTGATGGGAGTTACTTTCCATATCAGGTCACTGTAATCTCTGATGGATCGGTCGGAAGAGAACTTTCCCATGCGTGCTACATTTAGAATGGATTTTCGGGCCCATTCTTTTGGTTCACGCCACAGTTCATGCACTTGCTCCTGACAGTCGATATAAGATTGGTAATCTGCTAACAGCATAAAAGGGTCCTGGTAAAGGAGGTTTTCGTACAGCGGTCGGAACAATTGCGTGTCGCCCTGCGATAGAGCTCCTGATACTATAAAATCCAGCACTTCCCGTAAATGCTGATTTTGCTGATATATGTCATAAGGTTGATAGCCTGCTGTTTTATTTGCCTGCACCTGCTCTACGCTTAGCCCAAAAAGGAAAAAGTTATCCTCCCCTACCTCCTGCCTGATTTCTACATTTGCCCCATCTAATGTGCCTATGGTCAATGCCCCGTTAAGGGAAAACTTCATGTTTCCTGTACCCGAGGCTTCCATACCTGCCATCGAAATCTGCTCAGAAAGGTCTGCTGCAGGGTACAGATTTTGCGCGTTTTTCACATTGAAGTCAGGCATGAAAACAACTTTCATCTTATCGTTAACTTCTGTATCCTGATTGACTAAATCAGCAACCGAATTAATTAGTTTGATGAGTAGCTTTGCCATGATATATCCGGGTGCAGCTTTTCCCGCAAAAATGAACGCGGAAGGGGAAAAGTTTATCAGTTCTCCCTTCTTGAGGCGGAGGTATACACTAAGTATATGTAACACTTTAAGGTGTTGCCGCTTGTATTCATGAATACGCTTAGCCTGAATATCAAAAAGCATGGCCGGGTCTATTTCTATTCCTGTTTGCTTTTGAAGAAGTGCGGCCAGGTGCTGCTTGTTGTTTAATTTGATCTCCATCCAACTATTTTGAAAGGAGACATCATCCGCATAAGGCTCCAGCTTCCTTAGCTGGTCCAGGTCTGTTATCCAGCCATTTCCGATGTAACTGGAGATAAGTTCAGCCAGCGGCGTATTGCTAAGATAGAGGAATCGCCGGGGAGTGATTCCATTTGTTACATTACAGAACTTATCCGGCCAAAGTCCTGCAAAATCGTGAAGCACCTCCTTTTTAAGCAACTCAGAATGCATCGCGGAAACTCCATTAACGCTATGGCTTCCAATAGTTGCCAGATGGGCCATGCGAATATAACGCTCACCACTTTCATCGATAATAGACATCCCGGCAATCTGCGCGTTATTGTAGGAGTGTTGATGGCGGATTTCCTCCAGAAACCGATGGTTGATTTCATAAATAATCTCCAGGTGCCGGGGTAATACTTTTTCAAATAAAGGAATGGACCACTTTTCCAGTGCCTCAGGCAAGAGGGTATGGTTGGTATAAGCAAAGCAATTTTGAGTAATATGCCACGCCTTCGCCCAATCCAGCTGATGCACATCCACCAACAGCCTCATCAGTTCCGCAATGGCAATAGCGGGATGGGTATCATTCAATTGGATGGCAAACTTCTCATGCAAACGCTCCAGGTTCCGCCCCTGAATCAGGTGTAAACGAATAATATCCTGCAGTGAGCAGGTGACAAAAAAGTATTGCTGCTTCAGCCTTAGCTCTTTCCCACCTTGCGCCTGGTCATTCGGATACAGTACCTTGGTGATGTTTTCTGAAAGCATTTTTGCCTCAACAGCACGGTAGTAGTCCCCCAGGTTGAAAGCAGCAAAATCAAACGACTCGATGGCTTCCGCTCTCCAGAGCCGCAGGACGGCTCCATTGCCCTTATACCCCAGTATGGGCGTGTCATATGCGGTCCCTTTTACTTCTGAACCGGGAACCCAGGTAACCTGGAATTTACCGTTAGAGTCTGCCCCATGCTCGGTCCTGCCACCAAATTTTACTTCGTAGGCTATTTCAGGGCGCACCACTTCCCAGGGGTTACCATAATGAAGCCACTTGTCAGTAAGTTCAACCTGCCACCCGTCTTTTATCACCTGGTCGAAAATGCCGAATTCATACCGGATGCCATACGCTATAGCAGGTATACCCAGGGTTGCAAGAGAATCCAGGTAGCAGGATGCCAGCCTGCCCAGGCCACCGTTTCCCAAGCCAGGTTCTTCTTCTATCGCAATCAAATCATCCAGTTCAATGCCCAGTTCTTCCATTGCCTCACGCGTCTGCGCTGTGATTTCTAAATTAAGCAGGTTGTTGGCCAGGTGTGGGCCAGGCAGGTATTCTGCAGAGAGGTAGGCAACAGCCCGGGCATCCTGCTTTGAAATGCTCTCAGTAGTGAGTATAAACTGTTGAAAAATCCGGTCACGTATGGTCAGGGCCAGGGCAGTATACCGGTCATTTGGCGTGGCTAGCGCTGGAACGCGACCAATGCCATAGAACAGACTGTCTAAGAAGGAGGCTTTTATCGCCTCTTTAGAATGGCTGATTCGGCTGGATCCTGATGTGGATGCAATATTAATCTTGTCACTGAATTTTTTCTCATCTTTCATACCAGATGCTTTTTATGTAGCGTACGGGAAATTTTGACTCACCTATGATTTATGCTTTACGCATTATTTCAGATAAACTCCCGTTGCACCTGCACTGCAGGATTCATATAATAGCCTTCATTCATCTATTTCTCTCTGTAAAGGCCTTTTATCTCAGTCTATAAAAAATGAAACCAACAGAATAAAAATAAAAGCTGATATGGAGATGATCGTTTCCATGACTGTCCAGGACTGCAGCGTTTCTTTTTCGGTTAGACCAAGGTACTTTTTCACCAGCCAGAAACCGCTGTCATTCACATGCGACAAGATGGTGGCTCCTGCTGCCACTGCCAAACAGATAAGGGCTTTCATCGGATCAGAGATATTCAGTTGCACGATAATGGGAGCCATCATACCAGCAGACGTAATCATGGCCACCGTGGCCGAACCCTGTATAACCCGGATAATCACCGCCAACACATAGGCCATGAAGAGTGGCGCTACATTGTAGGTGATAAACAGTTGCGCCAGCGCTTCCCCGGCACCACTTTCTATCAGTATCTCCTTGTACATACCCCCGGCACCCGTTATCAGGATAATTAAACCGGCAGGCGCCAGAGCCCTGTCAGAAAACTCCAGTAGCTGCTTCGCTTTGTATCCTTTTCTGATTCCCAGAAAGTAGGCGGCTACAAGCGTGGCAATGGTCAGGGCGGCAAAAGGATGTCCTAAGAATTGAAACAGGGACACCCAGTAATTCTCCCCGGACAACTCTCCCATCCCCACCACCATGTCAAGGGAAGTGGCAATTAGGATGAGGAACAGAGGCAGGACGATGATAAACAGGATCATCCAGAAATCCTTGCGGCTTGCCAGCACCTTGTCTGTGTTATACTCCACAAAATCCGGCGGCCCTACCATAATCTTCTTACTGATATAGTTGCCAAAAAGTGGACCTGCTACAACAGCAGCCGGCAAACCCACCACTATTCCAAAACCAATCACCCAGCCAAGCGGGGCATTCAGAATTTCCGCCACGGCCACCGGGCCCGGTGTCGGGGGAATAAAGGAGTGGGTAACCGCCATGCCAGCCAGCAAGGGTATGGCAAACTTTAAAAGCGACAGGCCTGATTTTTTGGCGAGTGCATACACAATGGGGACTAGAATGATAAAGCCCACATCCAGAAATACCGGAATAGAAACGATAAACCCGGTAAACATGAGGGCCCAGGAGGTTCTGCTTTCTCCAAAGGCTTTGATGATATAGTGCGCCAGCGTTTCAGCGCCACCGGATACTTCGAGTAATTTCCCCAGTATAGCGCCTAAGCCAACTACTATAGCAATGAACCCCAGGATGTTGCCCATCCCAGTCTGAAGGCTCCGAATGAGCTCCATAAAGGGCATTCCGGCTGCCAGTCCTACAAAAGCACTGGCCAGTAGTAAAGAGATAAAGGCATGGATTTTCAGGCGCATTACCAGCACCAGCAGCAGCAGAATTGAAAGTACGGTAATGATTAAGAGGTAGGTCGTTTCATCCATCATATTACCATTCTGCTATACTTCCATCAGAGTGTCTCCACAACGGGTTTTTCCAGTTGTGACCAATTGCTGCCATTTTTCTGACATGCGCCTCGTTTACTTCTATTCCAAGTCCGGGGCCATCCGGAATGTTGACATAGCCCTCGTGGTAGGCGAAAACCGTTTGGTCCACGAGGTAGTCGAGCAGGTCGCTGCCCTGGTTATAATGGATTCCCAGGCTTTGTTCCTGTATAAAAGCATTATGGCAGGTGGCATCTACCTGTAAGCAGGCTGCCAATGCAATAGGGCCCAGCGGACAATGAGGGGCTACCGCCACATCAAAGGCTTCTGCCATGGAAAAGATTTTCTTGCATTCTGTGATGCCCCCAGCATGCGACAAATCAGGCTGGATGATATCCACGTACCCTTCCTTCAGCAAAGTTTTAAACTGCCACTTCGAGAACATCCTTTCCCCGGTGGCAATCGGAATAGAAACATGATTCGCTATCTCCCGAAGTGCTTCATTATTCTCAGGCAATACTGGTTCTTCTATAAACATGGGGCGGTACGGCTCAAGTGCTTTCGCCAGTATTTTGGCCATCGGCTTGTGCACCCGACCATGAAAGTCAATTCCTATACCCACCGCCGGGCCAACTGCTTCTCTAACGGCCTCGATACGGGCGATGGCGAGATCTATTTTATCATAGGAATCCACATACTGAAGTTCCTCGGTCGCATTCATTTTAACGGCTTTAAAGCCCTTGGCCACCATTTCTTTCGCTGCGCTTCCTACGTCTGCCGGGCGGTCTCCCCCAATCCAGGAATAGACCTTCATGGTGTCCCGGGCCTTGCCTCCTATCAATTGATAGACCGGAGCATTGTAGTACTTGCCTTTTATATCCCACAGTGCCTGGTCTATTCCGGCAATCGCACTCATTAGAATGGGTCCGCCCCGGTAGAATCCTGCCCTGTACATTACATTCCAATGGTCTTCGATGTGCATCGGGTCCTTCCCTACCAGGTATTCCATCAGTTCCTCCACCGCTGTCTTCACGGTTGCCGCTTTTCCTTCTATTACAGGTTCGCCCCAGCCAACGATTCCTTCATCTGTCTCAATCTTCAAAAACAACCAGCGCGGCGGCACCTGGAATAATTCGTAGCTTTTAATTTTCATTAGTTTCTTTGCTTGTTGATGGAGTCATAAATATCAGGTAATCATACTTGTATTGATAATCTGAAAATTAGTTCAGGGAATATTTGTCTAAGCTGCCGTAGATTTAGTTCATCCAGCGGCATCTCACCTACTGTTCCATTGTTTCTCTCTGAGCTCTCAAGGCCGAGAGGCCTCGTCTTCGGGCATCGCGCTGTGCATTTGAAGCTGCCGGGGGTAGGGGCCCTCTTTAGCTCTGCTCCGGCTGCCTCGCTGTCGCTCAGCACCGCATCAAATACAAGGCGCTCAACCCAAAGACTGGAATCTGTTTCACTTCGTGCTAATGCCTAAAATTTAGAATTATCAGTCAATTAAGCCATTTTCAAATTCTGATGTAGCTCAAACTATGAAGCTCAAAAGCTTGCCAGGTGCACCATTTGACAATTCGATGTTTGAGCGTTCAGCGAGTTTCGAATTGTCTTGATTCTTTTGCTTACTTTTCTCATCAAGGAGAAAAGTGAGGCCCCGCCGGCGAGGCGAAAAGCTTAGAAGAACCTTAAATTTAAAATTATAAACAGCCTGATCTACGAAGCTAAACTAAACAGCTGCTCAAATCAGGCATGTTGTTGTTTATAAGAATGGTACTTCTCCACAAACTCAGACAAATGTTTACTTAGCTCTTCCCACTGCTCTTTCTCAACAAGTGCTTTAGGAATCAGTTGACTTCCCATGCCCAAGCCACTGGCTCCAGCTTCTAAAAATTCTGCAAAATTATCATGGCTGATGCCGCCGGTTGGCAGCAACTTTATTTGATTGAGTGGCGCCAACACCTCTTTTATATAGCGGGCACCCAACTGGCCAGCCGGAAATACTTTCACCATGCTTGCTCCCAACTCCCAGGCCCGGTATATTTCTGTGGGTGTATAGGCTCCAGCAAATACCGGCACATTGCGCGCTACACATGCCTTGATAACTTCCTCATTCAGGATTGGCGTTACGATGAATTGTGCCCCGGCTAAAAGTGCCTTATCCAGATCTCCCAGGGTACAGACGGTGCCTGCACCGATGTTTAACCGGTCTCCATAGGTTTTAACCAGCGAGGATATCGCTTCTGTAGCACCCGCTGAATTCATGGTCACTTCTATCGTAGTCAATCCGGCATCCAGGTAAACGGCAAACAGCTTTTGCAGATGTTGTGACGGCACATTTCTTAATATTCCTACTACCGGAATCTTGTCAAAAGCTTCCCAGGAAAAGGATGATTTCATAGTTTGCGGGTAAATTGCTTGTATATTTTTAACTGCCCCCTCACGACTGCCTCATCCGTCCACTCATCGGGAAAGACATGTGCTTTTTCTTTCAGGCCTAAAGTTTCCAAGGCTGTTTCGTAACTCAACCTGAGACCGGAATCACTGCAGACAGACACCTGCGCATAATCTGAAGGCTTTATTCCATCCAGTTCCGCTCCGATTAGCAATCCGCTTAAGTAATGGTAGTTTTCTTTTTTTGTGAGTTTCTCAAAGAGATCATTCGTTCTGACCCGAAAAGCCATATGCAGCAAATTAGCACCTTTGGCATCCCGAACACCTTCTTTAAAACTTTGCAGGGCATTAGGAGTCTGCAGATCATCATTCCATTCTACTACTCCTTTCAATATACTTTGCTTCGACAAAAGCGCAAAGAATTCACCTGTCATATAGGTTTTAAAATCTATGACCTGTTTGCCTTTGACCACAATATGCTTGGAATGTGTTCCAGGGAAAATATAAAGTACTTGGCCTTCTACAGCAGTACTGTCCCTGATGGTACCGATGAGCTGCGTTTCCTCGCCCCGCATCACGTCCACTTCACTTTTAACCCCGGAAATCAGCAGCACAGGATGTGCAAAATTGGCGCTTACTTCAAAATAAGCTGCTTCAATATCACTTCCATCTATGCTGAAAGGCAGGTTTCGGTAAGGCAGTTCAGCCATGCCAATGGAGGAGGAAGCCATTCCGGAGATAACCAGCGGAACACCTTTTAAACTGATATTTTGGTCTTGTTCAATCTCAGAAATGTGCTCCTGTATGATGCGCAGGTAGAAAAGCAATCGCTGCTCCGGGTCTTCCTTTTTCCTGTCGTCTAAATTGTTAAAGGTGGCGGCAATACCTCTATCAGCTTTCCTGAATGCGATTATATCTGCACTCTCAGCGTCTACAAGCCGTAACCTAAAGGATGAAGTGCCCCAGTCGCAACTCAGGAAATGAACCATAAGCAAAACTTTGTAAGCCTAATAATAAGAAAAATTGATGCGATAACAAAAGCCGGCTTAGCTTAACTTCACGACCACCTTCCCTATCGTTTTGCCCTGCTGAAACAGGTGAATGGCTTCATGCATTGCCTCAAAGTCGTAGACATGGCCAATATGCTGTGGCTTCAGATGCAGCGCCTGCAGCCCGCTGAGCATGTCATGCATCATATCCGTCTGTTCATAAAGGTAAATGAGGTTAAAACCCATGAGCGATTTGTTCTGGGTGGGCAAACGCAGGGGGTCTATTTTGGGCCGCCTCAGGAACTTCCAGATAAGCTTTGGGTAATTGGGTTTTGCCCCATGGCTGGCAAAGCTGGCGTTACCGTACACCACCATACGTCCCATAGGGGCCATTGCCTTCCAGCCTTGCTCCAGAATTTCACCGCCAATGCATTCCATTATCAGAAGTAGCGAACGGTTTCCGAGTGCATTTTTCAGCTTATCATAAAATAGACTGTCCCGGAGAATGACAGCATCATAGGATTCTTCGTTCTGCAGGAAATCAACTTTGTTCGCCTGACCGACGCTACCAATGGTATAGGCCCCTACTTTTTTACAAATGCGGTTCGCCAGAATTCCTACTCCACCTGCAGCACTGTGGATGAGCACCGTCATTTCTTCTTGAAGGTTACCTAATTCTGTGAGGGCATAGTAGGCTGTGAGTCCCTGCACCAGGAAACCTGCCCCTTCTTCAAAGCTCCAATCGGCAGGCAGGGGAAGCACATAGCGGTGATGGATGTTGATGTGCGAAACATAGCCCCCAAATTTAGTGGCCCCCATCACTTTGTCACCCACTTTCCACTCTTCCACCTCATCGCCTACTGCTGTAATTTCCCCTGAAAACTCTAATCCTGGGATGAAAGAACCTGCAGGTGTGGCGCTGTAGAGGCCCTGCATAGCGAAGATGTCTGCGAAGTTGAGCCCGACCGCCTTCACTTTCACGCACACTTCATTGGCTTTTGGCTGTCCTAATTGTTCCGTCAGCAGTTTCAGATCATTGATTGAACCAGCTTTCGGCATGCGGTATACCTGGCGTTCGAGCATAAGCGATACTAGTGTTGGTTATCTATAGCAGAACGTGTTGGTGCGGGTTATGTTCCTGGCTTCGCAGTTAAGAGAGGGGTGATGACCGGCTGATGCTGTTCTATCTACAAACGAATCAGCTGTAAAGATTATCTGCTAAAAACTCATTGCGAAATTTTCCTTCCGGATCGTATTGATGAACCAACTGCTTAAAATCAGCCAGCTTAGGGAAGCGGGACTGTAGAACAGCTGGAGCCATGGTAAATAACTTCCCCCAGTGCGGCTTTGCATTGTACGGGGCCAGTTTTTCTTCTATCAGCGGAAGCAAGGCTTTCACAGCATGCCACTCCTGCTTCCAGGTAAAATGAAAAGCCACGCAGGCTTTCTTATAGCAAGGGCTCATCCAGAGATCATCCGCAGCAATGGCCCTTATCTCCGAAACAAACAGGTAAGGGGAGACTTTTTCGTGCAGTTGCTCTATTGCCATCATCGCCTCGTATCCCTGCTCTAACGGCACAAAATACTCCGACTGCAGTTCAGCACCCGCGCTTGGCTGAAAACCCATCTTAAAATGCGGCAGCCGTTCATGCCAAAACCCGGAGATACCCATTTGCTCTGTCGCATGCTCCGCCGATAGTTCTTCCAGGGGATGCATGTGCTGTGTGGCAAGCGTAGCGGTATAAAATTCAGGCGCTACTGCCGGGTCACTTTCATCGGCAACACTTTTTACCCATACCTGGTTGATGCTTTTATTTTTCCAGGTAGTGAACAGGCTCACACTATAGCCACTGGACATAATGGCGGTGAAGTTCTTTTCCAGTTCCCCCATTGGCAGATTCCGGTACACCACCTGCTTGATGTTAAAAGTAGGCTGAAGGTCGAGCGTTATTTTTGTCACGATGCCCAGTGCCCCCAGGCTGACAACAGCACCTTTAAAAACCTCTCCATCTTTTTCTTTTGATAGCTGGACTATATCTCCGTCAGCATTAACCAACTCCATGGCAGAAACAGCCGTTGCCAGGTTACCATTGCTTACTCCGGAACCATGTGTAGCCGTAGCACAGGCACCCACAATGGATATATGTGGCAGAGAAGCCAGGTTTGGCAGCGCATAGCCTTTCTCATGCAGGTATGGCGCAAGTTCGCCGTAGCGCATGCCACCCTCTACCGTTATAGAATGCGCAGTTGTATCTAAGGATACAACATTGTTCAAAGCGTTCAGCGAAATCTGGTGCTCTGTGTTGTCAGCTATCCTGTTAAAAGAATGCCGGGAGCCAAGTGCTTTGATTTTGCTGCATTTCTTTACGGTTTCCTGTACCTGCGCAACAGTTGCGGGATAATGAACACTTTCTGTCCTGTAGCTTATGTTTCCGGCCCAATTAATATTATTCATAGCATTCGTATTTGCCTGGTTGGCATTCACAATTATAAAATGTAAAGGTATTGCAATGGAGCTAAAAAGTTTCTGTTTATTACAAAACCACCTCTTAGCTTCAGCGCTTGTGTCTCTGCTTTACACTTCCCCTTTATTTGCAGTATCAGGCAAATCTTCGCTGTAGTTTTTTACCAGGTAGTCCATTTCGATATCGATGGCACCCAGGGCTATGCGTGTTTCTACAATGAGTAAGATAGTGGCATAAAACAGAAAGCCTGCGCCCACTAAACCCAGCATAACAGGCACCCAGACGACTAAGATGCCGAATACTTCTAGCAGACCAATGGATAAGGTGGTGGCCACAAAAATGGACAGCGCGATGTAAAGCAGGCTCATCACCTGTTGCAATTTCCTGGATCGGCTGGCGGCTCTTTCCAGAAGCTTATAGATCAGCTCCCTTTTAACAGTCGAGTCATTTTGATCTTTATTTAAAACCAATTCCTCGAACTGCTCCGATAACTTGCGGGCACGCTCCACGCTGCGGGCAAGTCGCTGAGAGGTAGTTAAAATGAGTTGTCCTGCCGCCAGAATGAGCACCACTGGGGTGATCATGGCAGTCAGGTCGCTAAGTGTCGGCATACCGTTGCAGATTTTTTATTTTACAAGAACAGGTGTTAAGCATTTTACTATAGGTTAGACCGGAAATGAATGCTGTTGGTTACTTTTTTCTCAGAGATAGCATAGAGCACGTTACGGTTACAGGCTTTACAGGAAGGCCCTGGCATTGATGAAGCCTGGAAATAATAAATTTGAAACTAATCTTCTGCCGAACGGTTATGTACCTTCAGCCTGCCTTATACACTGTCTACACAAAATACACGTAACAAAAGCGCAGGCATACAGGGACTTTATTATTGCCTGTTGGTGCTGCCTGTGGCATTGATAAGACTGACAGAAGGATTAAAACTTAAAATTTGATGAAGAAAAGTATACGGGTCTCTTTGTACGTTCTTGGTTTCATACTCCTGCTGGCTATAGTAGCAGGCTGTTCGTTGCAGAGGCTCTCCCCGCAGTTTGGCGCCGAGGCGAAAGGAGATCGATTAGAGACCATTAAGAGGTCTCCCAATTACTTTGAAGGTGAGTTTCATAACCCGGTCGAAACGAACATGGACATCGGCTTTAAAGGTTATATGAAATTACTATCTTCGAGGCTTTTCGGGGAATCGGATGAACAGCAGCCGGATTATGACCTCCCGGTTCAGAAAATCGATACAAGCAGATTTGATGTTGTTCAGGACACGGCCACTGTCATCACCTGGCTGGGGCATTCTGCTTTCCTGGTAGAGATAGACGGCAAACGTCTGCTCCTGGACCCGATGATGGGCGACAGAGCCTCCCCTTTCAGCTTTATTGGCCCGAAGCGGTTTTCTGAGCTGCCTGTTTCCATTGAGGCCCTGCCCCGTATAGATGCCGTTCTGATATCGCACGACCACTACGACCACCTCGACTATAGCTCCATTCAAAAGCTGTCAGAGAAAACAGGGCACTTTTTCGTGGCGCTCGGTGTGGGGGCGCACCTGGAACGCTGGGGGGTGCCTGCAGCAAAGATAACGGAGATGGATTGGTGGCAGGAAACTTCGTACCAGGGATTAACCTTTGCCTCCACCCCCTCCCGTCATTTCTCCGGCCGCGGGCTCTCCGACAGAATGAAAACGCTCTGGACCTCCTGGGTTATTCTCGGCAACGATGACCGTATCTTCTTTAGCGGCGACTCCGGCTACTTTAACGGCTTCGAACAAATTGGAATGAAGTACGGGCCTTTTGATATCACGCTGATGGAGTGCGGCCAGTACAATGAACTCTGGCCCAACATACACATGATGCCCGAGCAAACCGTGCAGGCGCACATCGACCTGAGAGGGAAACTGCTAATGCCCATCCACTGGGGCGCCTTTACCCTGGCCATGCACAGTTGGACGGACCCTATAGAACGTGCTACCAATAAAGCGGCGGAGCTCCGGGTGCCGGTCACAACTCCCCGTATCGGGGAACCGGTTATCTTACAGTCTAAGGTGCCGCAGCAGGATTGGTGGCGGGAGTGAGATGAAATGTTTCTTATAGTGGCAAGACAAAAGTCTCCCTATGAAAGTCGTGGGCCAATTGATACTACAGGATTCTCCCCTTGAGGGGAGCAAGAGGGGTGTTTACATGTGCAGAGAAATTACAAAAACCGTTTTTCTAGTTGTCTACCTCCGTTACAGACACCCCTTGAGCTACGCTCGCAAGCTACGAACTCGCGTTCTTGCTTGTCCTAAAGGGTATAGTTTTTGAGAAAGAAACGGCCCTTCCCTGGAGGGGTGTTTATTGTTTGTTTTTGTTGTCTTGTATAAAAAATGTTATTTCGCTCAGCACATACATGATTTTCTTCTTCACGTCCATATCATCGAATCTCAAAAAGTGTACATCATAAGCTTCTAGTTCTTTCTGTCTCATAATGTCATAGCTCACTTTGTACTCATGGCTATCTCCATCTACTTCAATTGCTAATTTTAATTCATGGCAATAAAAGTCAACAATGTAATCCAGCATAGGAACCTGCCTGTGAAACTGATAACCAAGTAGCTTCTTGTCTTTAATTTCCTGCCACAGTAACACCTCCGAAAGAGTACTGTTTTTCCTTAGCTCTCGGGCTTTAAGCTTTAGGTCTGGTCGGTAAGGAATTATGCTGTTTCGCTTCATAAAGACATAATATTGTTTTATCCTCTCATACAGAGACATCCCCCTACCCCCTTCAAAGGCAGGGCTGTTTCATTCTCCAAGACTATCTCCTTGAGGACAAGCAAGAACGCGAGTTCGTAGCTTGCGAGCGTAGCTCAAGAGGTTTAAATTTCGGATCTATATTGCCTGATTTACCCTATTTGCGTTCTTTCCACAGGTGTAAACACCCCTCCCGCTCCCCTCAAGGGGAGAATATGCTAGAATGAAACGACCCTACCTTCAAAGGGGGGATTTCTTTGATGGGACTTTCCTTTGTTCCCGTTATTGCTCTTATACTGTGTCATTCGTTCTTTTTCTAAAGCACCCACTGGCACCATAAAACTCTCACTCACCTGCTCTTCCTGTACGTTCGGACCGGGAAGAGGCGGCAGTCTTCGAGGATGAGGGCGTAGGGGGAGCCGTTCCAGTGGATGACCGGGATCATTTCTGCTGGTGGGGAGGTGTTGTGGGTGGGGATGAACACCATGGCGTTGCCGAGGTAGGCGACGCTGTCAATGCCGAACCGCTCGCAAACGTAGTCTATAAAGGTTTCTTTCTCTTCCGGCGAGGAGGTAAAGCCAATCTCATTGGTGACCAGGCCACCGGATATGTTTTCTCTGAGGTAGACTATTTTGGAATAGGTGTTAATGGAGATTTGGGGAACGGTAAGCCCGGGCACTTCTAATTTGGCTTCGTTCAGGTCTGCGAAAGCACGCTCGCTGGTCTCGCGGTTGGCCTGCTGCGCGGCCTTCACCTCTTTCCTGTCTTTCCGGAAGGTGACGGACGCCACTTTGCGGATAACACCGTCCGCTCTGGCTGCGGCCCGTTTAAGGGCAGCAGCCTTGGCATAATGCTGCTGGTGCGCATCCATTATCACCGTGAAGGTATTCAGGAAGTGGTCGGTGTGCTGCAGGTGGAAGAGCTCCAGCTCATGCACCCTTTTCCTGTCTATCAGGTAGCTGTGGATCTCTTTGGTCTTATGGTACACTGCCTCTATCTTGTCTGCATGCGGCGTGGCACTGTACCTGTTATGCAGCTCCTGGAGTGCCGTCAGCCGCTTTTTTGAGTCTTTTATATAGTGTACATCCTTTACCTCTATACCTTCCGGAGTCCCGACAACGGTTCTGTCGCCAGCCGCGCCGTTGAGCCCGAAAAGGGAACGCCAGAAATTCGTCATGTACTAAGTATCTTTTTAAGATGCTGCGTTTCTATCTCGACCTGTATGGCATCAGACGCCCTCAGTTCCTCATAATACCCGTCCAGGTTTTGTATGTACAGATCGAGGAGGTCGTCCTGCTCCGCCGTCAGCACGTTGTTGGAGGCCTTCTTCCGATCTTTTTCGTCTGCCATTATTCTGTCTCAATTTTCTTTGACTTGCCGAACGTGCCGATTATCTTGTTGTTCAGCTCTTCCTGCACCTGCGCGAGTTCTTTCACGGCATCTGCCCGCTTCTTGCTTCCTTCTTCCGATATCTTTAAAACGGCGTCTAAGGTCTCCACCATATCCTTGTTCACCTTTTTCAGGGTATCCACGTCCACGATGCCGCGTTCGTTTTCCTGGGCGGCACTTACCACGTTGGTCTTCAGCAGCTGCGAGTTCTTCAGCAGCATTTCGTTGGTGGTGTCGGTTACCTTTTTCTGTATTTCCAGTGCCTTGCGCTGCTTCTCCAGGCCAAGGGCAATGGCTACCTGCTGGCGCCACACGGGTATCACCGTTACGATGGAATTCTGGATCTTCTGGGCCAGCACATCGTTGGTGGTCTGGATCATGCGGATCTGGGGCATCGACTGGGTGGCGATGGTATGGGAAAGCGTCAGGTCATGTACCTTTTTCTCGAGGCGGTCTTTGAAGGCAATCATGTCGCTGAGGCGCTGCACGATGAGCTCGTCGTTGTCGCTTGCCTCTGCCTCTGCTTTCAGCTTCGGAATTGCCTCATTCTCCAGCTCCTCAATCTTCATTTTACCGGCAGCAATCACGGCCCGCACTTCGTGTATGTATTCCACTGCCTGGTTAAACATCACATCCAGGCTGGTGGAGTCTTTCATGATGCTCTGCCGCGTTTTCTCCAGCTTGATCACTACATCATCCACGTTTTCGGCAATGCTGTTGTACTGGCTGGCCAGGCGCTGCGACCGGTCCTTTATCTTATTCACGAAAGGAAGGCGGGACAGAAAGCCCTTTTTCTCCTCTTCGTCAATCTTAATCATGTTCACCTGTGTCAGCAACTCATTGATGGCGGTACCGGCATCACCGGAATCCTTGGCTTTCACTTTGGTCAGCAGCTCGTTTGAATAATAGCCCAGCTTGCGCTGCGTCTCCACCCCGAAATTGGTCAGGGAATCCGGTTTGGAAAAATCAATGGTCTTAGAGATTTCCACTGCTCTTTGCTGTTGCTGCTCTTTGTTTTCGGCAGCCGAAATATTGGTGTTTTCCATGGTTTTTATTCTTCGGGTTGGTGATTGCGTAGGTTATCCAGAGTGTTAAGGTGCTTTTTTATGTTATCATGACGCTCCGTCGTTTCATACCATTCAATATCGTTTAAAGGGAGGTAATCTCCTAATAATTCCCGCACCTCTTTCAACAGGGCCTCTCCTTTCCTTGTCCTGAATTCCGGATTTTTATAGTAGGCTTCTAGGTACTCCACCTTTACCTGCCCCCCCTGGGTTACAGCCAGCTCCTTCACTTCTATCACCAGTTCCGACGACTTATTCTGCTCCGTTACAAGGGTGCGGTACACACCTTTATTCCCCTGCTCCAGCGCAGCCATGCAAATTTCCCTGGCTTTCTTTATCTCTTTTTGTAAGCGGTGGTTTGGTTTTACATAGTGGCCGATCACGTACCCGAGTAGTGCCGCCACAACAAATGTCCAGAATACTAGCATAGGTAATGGTAAGGTTTAGATTTTACTTTTCTATACGAGGAACGATGTCATCCCGACGAGTTGAGGGCTCATCAGCCTGTTATCCTCAGTAAGCAGTAATTATATACTTAACGCTATTTCCGAGGTTTTCATATCATATTTTGTCTCAGCTTTGCTTTTATCTTACCTGCCGTAGTATTGGCTTATTCAGCTACTCATTAACCACCTTTTCCATCGCTTCTGCCTTTGCGCTCCACGTCCGCGGGGGCGCGTTTTCCCGTTCAGCGCTGTGTAAATAAAGCTGCCGGGGGTAGGGGCCCTCTTTCGCTCCGCTGCAGGCTGCCTCACTTCGTTCGGCACCGCATTATTTACAAGGCGCCTTCCGGGAAAACTGGAATCGTTCTTCCTCCGAACCAACAAGCTGAATTCGACCAGTAGACCAAACTAGAACAGCCTAAAACAATAACAATGGCAATAGCTATCAGCGAATGAAAAAAGCAGACTCCCCGCCTTGGATTCTAAAGTGGGCCCCTGCACCCCCAGGAAGGGTTAGGGGTGGTTTGACCCGGAAAAGCAGAAACATTCAACCTAAAAAAAATTGTATATTTGAGTAAAGGATAATGACAATGACTGAATTTGCAGAAAAATATATTAATCCATTTACCGATTACGGTTTCAAGAAGCTGTTTGGGGAAGAGCCTAATAAAGACTTATTACTGGATTTCTTGAACGTACTTTTAAAAGAAGAGCAAGGGGAGATTAAAGACCTGACTTATCTAAAAGGTGAACAACTTGGAACAGGTGAAGTGGATAGGAAAGCAATTTTTGACCTTTATTGCGAAAATGAGAAAGGTGAAAAGTTCATTGTTGAATTACAAAAGACAAAACAAAATTATTTTAAAGACAGAACTGTCTATTATTCCACCTTTCCCATTCGTGAACAGGCAAAGCGGGCAGACTGGAACTATGAACTGAAGGCTGTTTATACTATAGCAATCCTTGATTTTGTATTTGATGAGGATAAGAATGACCCTGCTAAATTCCGGTATGACATCAAGTTGACAGATACTGAAACAAAGGAGGTGTTCTACAATAAGCTCACATTCATCTACCTGGAAATGCCTAAGTTCAATAAAACGGTAGATGAACTGGAAACAAGATTTGATAAGTGGCTATACGTGATACGAAACCTGAATAGACTTGACAAAGTGCCGGATAAATTGAGAGAAAGGGTTTTCAATAAGCTTTTTGAAACCGCCGAGATAGCAAGGTTCACTCCAGACCAAGTACGTTTTTATGAAGATAGCTTGAAGTATTACCGGGATATGAAAAATTCTTTGGATACGGCAAAGGAAGAAAAAGCTTTAGAAATAGCAAAGGAGTTACTAAAAAATGGAGTTGATTTGGACATAATTTCAAAAGCAACCGGTTTAACTCGGGAACAAATAGAACGAATAAAATAATAGCGAAGTATAACCAAACAAACAGGTTATTCGGCATTAACTGGAAATTCAGGCACCAAACCCTTTAAAAACTTTACAGCAACTGGACACGGAACAACCTTTAAATACCTGACAGTCAGTTCACTAACCTCTACTCGGAGCAGCCATGAGAGCAGTATAGCTATAACAGCATACATAACAATACCCCGTAAGATAAAACAGACTTCCGCACGACAAATCAGCCACAGAAGTAACAACCATAATCAACCCATAAAAAAACCAGCCCTGCCCGAAGGGCAAGGCTGGCTGGTATAACAGGCCTTTATGTTATCTTAGTTACCGGATGGGAAACGTAGACCTAGTGTCAGCATAAACACGGAGTGGCGGGCGTTGGAGAGGTCTCCTTCCATGTAGTTGGAATCATCCTTCACAAAATCAGTGAAAGCACCATTGTAACGTAGGCCAAGGCTGATGCCGTTGCCGGCGGCAAAACCAATGCCGGCGGCATAGCCGATCTCAAAATCAGCAAGGCCTTCTTTGTTCTGCTCGTTTTCGGTGCTGGAGATGAGGTTTCCATTGCCATCATACACTTCCGTCTCGTTGTTCACGCTGAGCAGGTAGCTCAGTTGCGGCCCCAGTTCAAAGTATACCGGACCGGCGTTCACGTGGGCCAGCACAGGCAGATCCAGGTAATTATAGTTCACGCGGCCTTCGCGTCTTCTTTGCTGTAAAAGCAGGTTAGTGTACTCCACCCCACTGCTCTTAAAGCCTTTCCTGGAGTAAAGGAGCTCCGGCTGAATGGAAACGAAATCCTCCACCACCGGTAGGTTTAAAGTCACACCGCCATGAAAGGACACTTTATTCTCAAACATATCTTCGTCACGCAAATCACCGGAAAGGTTCGAGAGGTTAGCCCCTCCCCTTACGCCGAAAGTGGCCTGCGCCTGCGCAGCAGAGAAAGAGCCAATTATCAGGGCGGCTGCAAAAAATAGTTTCTTCATCATAATCGTATTGTATTTGGTTGGGTATTAATCGGCCTGTATACGGGCATATGTATAGGGGAGGACGTAATAAATTGTACCTTTTATGACGGTGTATAACACTAAAACCTTTCATACATTTCACAGTCAACGATTTAGCTGCACTAAATTTTAAAGCATCCCCCACTTACTCAGCACCCGGTAAGGCAACGGATACCCGGAAACGCCATTCCCTGTTATAAAAAAGAAACAGCCGCTTCCCTGTTGAGGTAAAGCGGCTGTTTTCGTTCAGGTAAAAACCAGTTCTTCTTCTATAGCCTGTAAAGGCTGCCTGACTGCTGTAGCCTGTTTAAATTTTACTTATGAAAGCGTCATGCAAAAAAGCTCCAACCAAAAAATGCCAGGCTGCAACTACTAACCGGTATAAAGGTCCCTCCTCAAAGGAGAACATAAGAAATGATTACCTCACGTCCATTATTCATAATTATAGCTATCTATAAAAGCGGGCACGTGCGGGTGTGTCTCCAGCTTCGTGTACCGTTGCTGCGGCATGCCGGATTCGTGGTAAACATAGGTATAGCGTTCAGCATCACGAAAGCCTGGGTTATTTTCAAACAGTTTCACACCCGGCAGGTACATCTCACTTTCGGCGTAAGGCACGGGGTTGGGTTTGTCGTCATAACTGCCCCAGTATATTGTATATAGTGTGCTCAGGTCTTCTAACCTGTTGCTGGACGACCATGCCTGCACAATTTCCGTCAGGTTGCCGTTTGCATCATACTTATATTCCGCAATTCCGAGCCTGCCTTCGTCATAGCGGGCGTAGCTCATAGTGGTCTTTTTCACCAGCTTCTCTCCGCTGTACTCAAAGGTGTAGTGGTAGTTTACCAGGTTCTCCCCGTAATAGCGCTTGGCCTCCACTACTTTATCGCCATCATAAGTATACAGCAGGTAATTCGTGCCGCCCTTAAAATTGAGCCGCACGGGTTTATCGCCTTCATACACCACAGTATAGCCCTGTGTTTGCTGGTCAGAATAGCTCACCTCTACCAGCCGGTTTTGTGTGTCGTAGCGGAAGTTTCTGGTTCCCAGCTGCGTGAGCAGGCTGTTGGTAGTTACAGGCGTAGGCGTGTTGTCGGTGGGTGGCGGCGTAACAGGCGGTGGTGGAGTTGTAGGAGTTGTTGGCGATGGTGTACCTGTAGAAGGTTGACCTGGCGTGGAAGGTAAAATGTTTTCTTTGTCGCAGGAAGAAAGGAAAACGGATAGGCTTAGTCCTGCCAGCAGCACAAAATGGTTTGGTTTCATGATATTAATTTTCATAGGTTTATTTTGACTGATAGACAAAGCCGATACATGAACCGTTGCCTGCTGGAGAAAGTATTTTTTTTAAAACTTAATCTTTTGATTGGGGAAAAGCCGTCTGCACCAGGTGCAGGAAAGCTGACACGGCACAGGCAGCACCGCTGCCATCAGGAATTTCAGGCGCAGTAACAGGCACGTTGCAGGCAAAAAGTACATCCAGGCGTAAGCATATGTTTGCGGCATCGGGCTGCACCACAAAAATAAGCTGACTGTATGCTTTTCTATTTCTGGTTGTAGGGAATATAGTTCTGCCAGTACCAGGGGGTGTAGGTGTCGCCGATGGCGGTTTCGAGCAGCGCTTTAAAAATACTTTCGGCGTTGTCGCTGTTGCTGAGAATGATGATGCCGGTGCCCTGCTCCGGGAAGACGATGGAGTAATGCTGGAAACCGTTGCCATGCCCTTCTTTAAAAGCTCCCGTGCCGTAAGGCGATTGCAGCAGGCCCCAGCCCAGGCCATAGCTTAAGGCAATGGCATCGTTGGCGGTGGTATCGCGCGCACTCAAAGGGCCGAACTGCCTGACAGACCGGAGCCTGATTTGCGGGCTGAACATTTCCTTTGTGGTAGAAGACTTTAACAGCTTGTTCTGAAGCACCGCCTGCGTGAACAGGGTATAATCATCAAGCGTGGTTTCGAGGGTGCTGGCGGACCTGGCCTCGTTGTCCTTGTCCTTCGGGTAAAGCTCCCCCTTTGCATTATGCCCCACCACATAATCCGCATCGAACTGCGGTTGCCAGGTATAAGAAGATTGCTTCATGCCCAAAGGCGTAAAAACCTTTTCCTGCATGAGTGCCTCCAGTTCTTTGCCCGTCATCTTTTCGAGCACCACCTGCAGGTACACCATCCCCTCCCCTGAATAAAGATACTTTGTGCCGGGGCTATGCTTTACTTTTATTTTCTGGTCTTCCTCGAACCACCTCCAGTTGGGGAATCCGCTTGTATGCGCCAGGCACATTCTGGCGGTTATGTCTTGATAGAGCGTGTCATGTGCCAGATCACGGAAGTCGTCGTGCCATTTTTTGGTGGGGGTATAGGTGTAAATGGATTTGGGCAGATAGTCCTGCAGGGGCTTGTCCAGGTCCAGCACTCCCTCCTCTACCAATTTCATCACAAGCACCGCAAACACCGCCTTGCTCAGCGAAGCGCCATAAAAGTTAGTGCTGGTCTTTATCGGCTCCTTTGTATCGAGGCGCTTATAGCCAAAGGTCTTTTTATAGACCGGCTCCTGCTTATTGAATACAGTTATCGCCAATCCGTGAACATCAGCAGCATCCACCAGCGCCTGTATCTTCTGGTCTAAGGCTGTAGCGGTTATTTTACTTCCGTCAAGTTTGGTGATGGTTTGAGCGTGGGTGGTGAGGGGAAGAACAGCAAGAAGAAGGAAGTACAGTTTTTTCATAGTAGCAGGGAATAAAGCAGCAAGCATACTTAAACTTATAACACATGCTCCTTCAATACAAAGAATAACAGGCAATTACCTGAGGCTTCCCAGCGCCAAGGTTTTCTGCGACAGTATCATATTCCTTGTTTCAAGGCTACGCCTGTTGTGCGAAAAGGCTGTTACCTGTCCGCATGAACAATTGCGCTATTTGTTTTCTTTTGCAGGGGTCCGAACCTCAATCTGACCATCTCTTACCCGTACTTCAAACCGGGGCTGCGGCTCTGTTGCCGGGCCATGTACCACGCTGCCGTCTTCCAAAGAAAAAACAGACCCGTGCCACGGACAGCGCACGCGGCCATCGTCAAGCAGATCACCTTCTGAGAGGGGGCCGCCAAGGTGCGAGCACGTATGGGCCAGGGCAAATATCTTCCCGTTCTTTCGGGCAAGAAGCACGGGAACTTCTCCGGCTTTGACACAGCGCATGGAGTTTTCGGCTAATTCATTTTCCGGTAAAACAGAGACAAAATCTTCCGGATATTCTGCAGCCGTAGCCGTGTGATCTACACCTAACTGCTTGCCGAACACAAGGTGCCCTCCCAGGTAGGCACCGAAACTCACCACCCCATACCCCAGCATAGACAGGCCAATAGCAGTTCCGCGGGTATTTTTGCGCCGGCGGAGCAACAGCGATGTGACGTAAAGAGCGGCCGCACCTGCATTCAGCATACCATGCATCATCCCGATTTTCCGCCTTTCCTTCGTCGTGCCGGTCCAGTCGGTAAGGCCTGTTACTGCCGCGCCAACTGCTCCAACCAGACCAACTGCCACAGCGGCGTCGGCACCTGGGGCATATTTTTTCTTCCCCATGAGCTCCATGGTGTCCAGCACGGCAGCCGTCGTCCATGATCCGATGGGAACATCGGTTAGAGCAGGATGCAAGGGGTGGCCAAGCCAGGTACCGTGCAGCGCATCCTTCACCTGCTGACCGGCTTCACCGCCTGCTTCAAAAGCATTGACAACCGCAGGATGTATAGCGTCTCCTGCCGTTTTAAGCCACTCCTGTTTTTCAATGGCATCAATAATTGTGTTCTGCCCCATTTGCTTTATCTCATTAGTATTTGGATTATAAGGTTGTGAACGCAAACAGAGGCAGGAGGTTTAGCATACTACCTCGTAAGTTCCTGAGACTTCGGTTTTTGTAATTTCGCGCTCTGCAGGTATCCAGAGAGGTGTCAGGGAATAATGTCGTGGCGTTTATAATTAAAGTTCTTTTAATATACCGGCTCCTGATTATTGAAAACCGTGATGTACATCCGCGGCATCCATCTGCGACTGTATCTTCTGGTCTAAGGCAGCAGCGGTTATGTTGCCTCCGTCATGTCTGGAGATAGTCTGGGAATGAGAGGAGAAATGGAATTATGCCAGGAGGAGGAAGCAAGAGAGGTTCTTCATAATTTCATTAGTAGGTGCTGGAGGTGTTAAAGGCTTAGTAGGTTGTAAACTTAAAAGCTAGGCTCACATATTTTATATATTCAAGTTTGTATATTTGAGAATCACCTTAGAAAGTCAAGTAATCATCAAGGTGTTTTTTTTGCTTATTTATGTAAAAAAGAATGGCTTCTAATCCTTCTGCACTTAATACCTATTTAAAGAAGTTTACCAGACTGCGTCAGGGCGTTACCAAGTATGGGAAAGCACCTCATAAACCTGTACTGTTGCTTTCTTTTATTGAGCTATTTGAGAAAAGAGAAATCACAGACAACATGGTGTACATTTCACCAGAACTGGTGGCGCTGTTTAAAGAAACCTTTGCACTTTTGGTAAGGACGGCGCATACTTCCGATTTCTCACTACCGTTTTACCACTTAACTGCTGAAGGTTTCTGGACTGTAAGAACAAAAGTAGGAACAGCTTTGAATGTGCATATTAAAAGCATTAATACTCTGAACGAAGTTGTTGACTACGGCTGCTTTGCCGATGATCTTTATAGTTTACTGACCAACACGGAGAGCCGGAACATACTAAAGACAGTGCTCTTAGATCATTATTTCCCTAATACAAAATCAGAATATCTGAAGACGAAGCAAGGCGGTTATATACAAAATTTACAGAGCTACCTGCTTAACGAAAGCCCTGCAGGCTATGCTTTGGCATTAACCGATACAGACGAAGAAGAGCTGTTTATTCGTGGTGGCTTATTTAAAAAATTGGTACCACAAGTATACAATCATACTTGTTGCATTTCAGGTATGCGTCTGGTTTCCAATCACGGCTTTTCAATGATCGATGCTTGCCACATTGTACCTTTTAGCTTAAGTAAAGACGATAAGATAAACAACGGTTTGGCTCTTTGCCCTAACCTGCACCGCGCTTTTGATCGGGGGCTTATCTCTGTTGATGAAAGACTAACTGTGCTGGTTTCTGATGCAATAGCTGAAGATACTACAAATAACTATGCACTTCGACACCTAAAAAGGAAACCATTGACTTTACCTTTTGGAGCAAAGCACTATCCAGAGGCTGGTAATCTGGCGTGGCATCGCCAGCATGTTTTTAAAGGCTAAATCATTCCCCATTTTATTTTGATTTACTATACTTCCACAAAGGATGCTTAAAGAAGGAATTTACGAACAGCTAATTACCTCTTCGCTAAAGAACAAAATCGAAAGCTTATCATCAGAGAAGTTTTTTATAGCTCAGGCTCAAATTGATAAAGAAGAAGCAGCTAAGATACTGTCTGAGTACTTGATCTGTCTAATACAACTTGCTTTAAGGGAGTTAAAAAAGGAAGATATTAAAAAGCAGGTAAAATTCTGCAATGAGATCATTCAGTTTGTAGATGAAAAGATAAACCTAGATGCTAGTGATAGCTTGATATATTTTGAAGAACAAATTCTGACAGCTGTACTTGCCAAAATAGGTAAAAAAGACAAGCAACTGTTAGAAGACCTGAATCGCAAGATTCCCCAAACTGGCTTATCAGTTAGTAACCTATTTACAGGAAGTAACTCCGATATCTCTATTGATACAGAAATCGAGCGTGACATTTTATCTGCTGATAAGATCTATTGGATAGTCTCCTTTATAAGATGGTCTGGACTGCGAATATTTGAGCGAGCTTTAAAAGAGTTTACAGCGCGTGAAGGCGCCGAACTTCGCATTATCACGACTTCGTATATGGGAGCTACAGAGGCAAGAGCTTTGGATTTCTTATCGAGGCTTCCAAATACGAACATCAAGATTTCCTATCAAACAAAGATTGAACGACTCCATGCGAAGGCTTATATCTTCGAAAGAAACACTGCATTTAATACCGCTTTTATCGGTTCCTCTAATCTTTCTAAATCAGCTTTAACAAAAGGACTGGAGTGGAATTTAAGAGTAACCAGCCAGGAGAATCCGCACATTATAGAAAAGGCTAAAGCTACATTCGACCATTACTGGAACAGCATCGATTTCGAAGACTTTACTATCGGTGGTATAACTAAATTCAAGGAAGCCATACAGCAGGAAAAGCAAAGAGATAATGTAGTTTCGTTAACCGATTATTTTAAGATAACTCCCTTCCCTTTTCAGAAGGAAGTACTGGAAAAGCTGAAGGTGGAAAGGGAGTTATACAGCAACTATAGAAACCTTATTGTTGCTGCTACAGGTACAGGCAAAACGATTATCTCAGCCTTCGATTACCAACGGTTTTTCCTGTCACAAAAAGGCAAAGCAAACCTGCTGTTTATAGCGCACAGAAAAGAAATTTTAGAGCAGGCCGTTGTTTCTTTTAGAGCCGTACTCGGTGCTGGGTATAACGACTTCGGCCAACTGTGGGTAGGGAACCATACGCCACAAGATGGTGACTTAAAGCATCTCTTTGTCTCCATACAAACTTTCAATTCTCAAAAGGAGTTCTTTAGAGAAAGGTTCTCAGCAGACTACTATGATTTCATTGTAATAGACGAAGCGCACCACAGTCAAGCTGATACCTATCGTATTATCTTTGATCTGTTTTTGCCTAAGATCTTACTTGGACTAACTGCTACACCGGAACGAATGGACGGCAAAAGTTTGCTGCCAGATTTCAACGATAAAATTTCTGCGGAAATCAGGTTAGCAGATGCGCTTACTTTAAAACTGCTCAGCCCGTTTCAGTACTTCTGTATTTCAGATAATAGCGTCGATCTGAGAAAAGTTAAGTGGGAAGCGGGAAAGTATAACACCACTGACTTAACACATATCTTGTCGAGCAGGCAACGAGTAGCTTTAGTTATAGATGCCGTAGAGCATTACCTGACAGATCCCTTTGAATCGAAAACACTTTGCTTCTGTACCTCAAAAGCGCACGCACAATTTATGAGCGAAGCATTTATTAGGGCTGGCTATAGAGCGGTTTCTTTAGTTAGCGGTAATGGCAACGACTCGGAAAGAGCTACTATTCGGCAGCGACTCATTAAAGGTGAGATCAACTTCGTTTTTGTGGTTGACATATTTAATGAAGGGGTAGATATTCCTGAAATTGACACGATTTTATTTTTACGGCCTACAGAAAGTTTAACTGTATTCCTGCAGCAGTTGGGCCGTGGACTCAGGATTTCGGAAGGCAAAGAATGTTTAACGGTTTTGGACTTTGTGAGCCAGGCACATGAGCGGTATAATTTTGCTGATAAGTTTAGAGCGTTAGCAGGTAAATCGAGGTTTAATATTCAAAAAGAAATCGAAAACAACTTCCCTCATTTACCTCCGGGCTGTAATATCCGAATGGAAAAGCAAGCCAAGAACTATATTTTGGATAACATAAAAAATGCTATTTTCAATATCAGGAGATTACGAAGTGAAGTTATCAGCTTTCAGCATCATACACACCAGGAATTGACACTTGCTAATTTCCTAACATATCATCATCTGGATATCCGCTCAATTTATAAATACAGTACATGGTCTGAATTAAAGCAGGATGCTGGACTGCTAAATGACGAAACACAGGAGCATCACAGCCAGCTAGCTAAAGGATTAAAGAGGCTGGTTCAAATTGACTCTCCCTCCTATTTACAATTCATCGCTAATCTTATAGACAAAGGTTTTTACTTCGCTAGCACCGATGCGCTTGATAAACAATTTGCTTTAATGTTTTATTATGACATTTGGCAAAAGGGCATTGGGGAATATGGTTTTGCAAGTATAGAAGAAGGGCTGCGGGAGATAGCGAGATACCCGGTGCTTAAGAATGAGCTACAAGAGATTGTCGCTTACTTGAGAGGTCATCTAACCCATACTACCAAAGCAATTGATTTAGACTATCCGGTAGCGATGGAAGTACATGCTCGCTATTCGAGAGATGAAATATTGTGCGCCTTTGGCAAAACTACTCCTGAAAGAGCATTTCCATCTCAGGAAGGCGTTATTAATATTTCTGATCTAAATACAGAATTACTGCTAGTTACCTTGAATAAATCAGATAAAGATTTTTCCCCGAGCACGCAGTATGAAGACTATGCCATTAACGAAAAAATATTCCATTGGCAGTCACAAAACAAAACAGCTCCTGAAAGCCCAGTAGGTATCTCCTACATCAAACACAAGGAGTACAAGAAGAATCTACTTCTATTTGTTAGAGAAGAGAAAAAGGATGCTTATGGATTTACTAGTCCTTACTACTTTTTAGGCCCAGTAGAGTATCTTTCTCATAGTGGATCAAGACCTATGAATATTAATTGGGAATTACATGAGCCTATGCCTGCTTTCTTATGGAAAGGAGCAGCTAAAATGGCTGTAGGTTAATTTTATTAAAAACAATGCAATGGTTTAGGTGCAAACGAATGGTTACTACAGCACCATGGGAAATCTATCCAGCCACCGTAAAAGAAATTCTTCTATCCTGATCCGGAATTCACTATCTGGCATGTGAACGAAGTCTTCAAGGGCGGCTATAGAGATTTATAAATCTTCTTATTCGGTGAGCCTCACTTAGCTTAATGACAAATACGGTTGACTTAAGTACCTGATCTACTTCCTGCATTAGAACGTTTTAAAACACAAAAGCCGCTTCACAGATGAAGCGGCTTTTGTGTTTTAAATAAAAATTAGGAGTTAGAGTTTGGCAGTATCGCTGTTATTCAGCCAGCGCTCAAAAAACTCATAGGTTCGGAGCATCTGGTCGATGCGCTGCCGGTTGTTTCCGCTACGGGTAATTTCGTGTGTTGCTCCTGGGTGGCGCACGTACTCTACCGGCCTGTTTAAAATCTTCAGGCTTTTGTAAAGCATTTCACTTTGTATCACACCGGTACGTAAGTCATTCTCCCCATGAAAAATGATAAGCGGCGTCGTAATGTTCTGCACGTAGGTGAGCGGTGATTCTGATTGCAGAATAGGCTTACTGTCTGCTTCCCAGGGATACCCTCCGAAATAGTTCGGAACCAGGCGCCAGGCATTGCCCTCTCCGAAGAAGGTGCCCAGGTCGTACACACCGCGCTGCGAGCAGGCCGCAGCAAAGCGCTTGTCGTGGCCAAGTATCCAGGACACCATATAGCCGCCATAAGAACCACCTGTCACCGCTAAACGGGCCGTGTCTGCCCAGCCTTCGGCTACGGCATGGTCCAGGGCAGTGAGGATGTCGGTGGCTGGTCCGTTGCCCCAGTCTTTCATGTTGGCTCTCATAAACTCCTCTCCATAGCCGCCTGAGCCACGCGGGTTGCTGTATACCACCCCATATCCTCTTGAAGCGAAGAACTGGTACTCGTGCCACATACTGCCTTCACCCGGCCCCCACATAGCCGTAGGGCCGCCATGTATCTCCAGTAGCATCGGGTACTTTCTGCCAGCCTCATAGTTTGTTGGCTTCATCACCCAATATTCAATTGTCTGGCCTTTGCTGTTGGTGAAGGTCTTTTTCTCCGGCAGGCTCAGTTTCTTGTCTTTTACCCAATCATGGTTAAAGGATGAAATCCGCTTCTCATTTTTAGCCGCCGCATTCGCCAGGTACAACTCACTCGGATTGGCTACCTCCGTTTTTACATACACCAGCTTGTTTTTATGAACAGCAAAGCTCCCCACGCCACTGGTGAAGTCTGTGAGCTGCTCTACTTTTTTGCTTTTAGGGCTTACCCTGTTCAGGAGCACGCCTCCATTAGAGGGGGATGTAAAATACAGGTACTTGTCGTCCTCGGTCCAGGTGAGGTTGCTTTTATTTCGGTCATAAGGAATAGTAACCATGTCCGCTTCCGTACCATTTAAAGGCATAATGGCAAGCTGCGGAATTCTGACATCGTTGATGGGCTGGTACTGGAAAGCCAGCCATTTGCCTGAAGGTGACAAGGCAGCATTGCTATAAGCCATTTTTTTCTGCCCTAAGAGCTGCTGTAGCCCGCTTCCGTCTGTGTTGATGCTGAAGATTTCTGACTCCCGTGAGCGGTCGGGGTGCTCAGACTCGTCGTTGTCTCCTTCGAAAACAATTCGTTTGCCATCCTTTGTGAAGGCCGGATTGTAGCTGGTAGAAAAGCCCTGCGTCAGATCCCGTGGCGTAGCCTCCGGTCTGGCATCCATGATAAAGATGTGAGACAACTCTATGCTGCCCGTTACCCCCGCTTCTTCCTGAAAGTCGAGCTGGTTAATAACTTTGGCTTTGTTGTCCTTTTCGTTTTTATCCAGGTAAGAGCGTATTTCAGCTAAGGAGCCATCAGCATTTGGCCTGGTTGGATTTAGGTTCAGGTTCTCGTTCTGAAAGAAACCCGGCTTCTCGTAAGACCACTTGGGTATCTCCTTGTTCGGGTTGAGCAGGGAATCA
Source organism: Pontibacter diazotrophicus (assembly GCF_003367245.1). Taxonomy (GTDB): domain Bacteria; phylum Bacteroidota; class Bacteroidia; order Cytophagales; family Hymenobacteraceae; genus Pontibacter; species Pontibacter diazotrophicus. The sequence goes on from NZ_QRGR01000002.1 coordinate 49,336, forward strand.
GATAAAAACTCCTTTAAGCCGAAGCCGGAAGTAAAAAGAAGCTGTTTGCCGTCGGGGCTCCACACCGGGCTGTTCGCGCCGTAGGTAAACTTCGTCAACTGCACCGGCTCGCCCCCTTCCATCGAAAGCAGGTAAATCTGGGGCTTGCCGTCTGTTGCTCTTACAAAAGCCAGTTGCTTCCCGTCGGGGCTCCAGGCAGGCTGCGAAGCGCTGTTGCTGCCATAGGTTATCTGCCGGGGAGCCTGCGCTGTGTTATTAACAGGCATTAAGAACAGCTGCGTGCTGTACTTGTACTCGGCCGCATCAGCAGGGTCTGGCTCAATGCTGGTGACGGAGAAAGCGGCCTTATTCCCATCGGGTGTAAGTGCTATACTGCCTATCTGCTTTATCTTCAGTAAGTCTGTTACCTTGACAGGCTCCTTACCATTCTGAGCATGTGAAGAAAGTGCTACCACCAAAAAGCAGAAAAGCAGCACGAAAGGGTTCTTTTTCATTTTATTCATATAACAATATAAGGTGAGATTGCTTTTGCCGGAGCGCAAGCCGGAACATGCTTACAAAGATAATAATCCATATGACGTGAAGAGGGTGTTGCGGCAATATTGCGGATCAGATAAAAAGCAACTTCAGCAAAGGATAGGTTCTGGTATATTTTCTGATCCCATTCGTAAAGCACCCCCTGATGTCCTGTCTTTTTGCATCGTCCTGTTTTGTCTTTTATGAGGTAAAAGCTGTATAGCTTGCGCAGATTTTACCAGCGTGCCGCTGAATTAAAGCGGCGGCGCCTGTGCACGGCACCTGAAGAAATAAAAAAACCAGCCAGGTTTTTTAAACCTGGCTGGCCACTTAGGTGCTGTGTTGGTTAAATTACATTGCTGAAGGAGGCAGCATCACTTTATCAATCACATGCACGACACCGTTAGATGCCTCTATATTGGGCATGGTTACATTGGCGTCGTTAATCATCACTTTATCTCCTTCCGTCATCACTTCCACTTCATCCTCACTCAGGGTGCTTACTTTCATCCCGTCAGACAGGTCTGCAGCCATCACACTTCCGGATGTAACATGGTAGGTCAGGATGTCGATGAGTTTCTGCTTGTTCTCTGGCTTTAGCAGGTCGTCCAGCGTACCTGCCGGAAGAGCTTCAAACGCTTCGTTGGTAGGCGCAAAAACGGTATAGGGGCCTCCGTCCTGCAGGGTGCCAGCTAAATCTGCTGCCTGCAAGGCCTGCACCAGCGTAGACAGTTGCGGCGTGTTGGAAGCTAGCTCCACGATATTCGGGTTTGCTGCTTCCATGGTGGTGGCATCAGTCGCCATGGCTTCTGTGTTATCCGTCATTACTTCAGCGCTTTCTGTGGTTGGTTCGTTGCCGCCGCATCCATATAGGAACAAAGCTGCACAAACAAAAATACTTACCTTCTTCATAGTTTTAAATTTAAATGATTGGTTGGTTTTCAGAAGGTTAACTAAGGAGTAGCTATAATGTTTAATTATATATTATCATGGGCAGATGGAGCAGCCAGGGATCAATAGGCTTTTTCGCATGAATTGGGTTTATTCGTACAAAGGCAAAGGCTGCCGGTTCTTCAGAAACGCGTTACAAACCAGAAAGGCACAAATGCATCAACACAAGAATCTCCCTATATACCGCAAAGGGGAAGAAATTTATCACCTCACCTCCTGCATTGTAGAACTGGTGCCCGAAGAAGACATCATGCTGCAGCACATCCGGGAGTTTATGCTTCAGGATGCTGCCTTGCTCACAGTGAAGGTGGCGGGTGCGGCAGGTGCCGACCTCTACAGTATCCGGATGGAGAACGCCGTGCTGATACGCAAAGCGGCCCGGGACCTGCTCACCAACTGCACAGCTCTAAAGCTTTACGGCTTTCAGGATACCACCTACCTACCCCTCCTCCGCCACGCCATTGAAGAATACCGGCTGCTTTTCCTGGAGTGGGTTGCCGGCTTCGATCCCTGGAATTATGTCTGGGACGACTGGGGCCTGTTTAACCCTCCAGGGGCCAGTGAACAGGAAGACGGGGACCTGTAAAGGCAAGCGACTGGTTTCCTTTCCCTGAAAAACGCCGGAAAATGAATTTGTCTGATTTCGCCCGGCAGGAACACCGGAAACACAGCGCAACAAAAACAGGCCTGCGTTTTATGCGCCTCTCCTTTACTATTATTTCCTATATTTACAGCTGAAAAATTAAACGATACAATGTATACAGGATTACAGCACTTACATTCTTACATAGCCTATCTGGTATTGCTAGGGCTCATTATCAGCTTTTTAGCGGCGCTTGCCGGCTTGTTTGGGAACAGGACTTTTTCGGACAAAGACAGAAAACTAAGCCTGCTCGGCCTTATTCCGGTGCACCTGCAGTGGGTAATAGGCGTTATTTTGTACTTTGTTTCGCCAAGGGGTCTGCCAAACTTTTCAGGCGAAGCCATGGGCGACAGCGTAGCCAGACTTTATATGCTGGAGCACCCGCTTACCATGATCATAGCCGTTGTGCTGATAACGATTGGCTACTCCCGCGCAAAGCGCATGCTGGGCAAGAACGCAGGGTTCAAGTCCATCGCCATTTTTTACGGGATTGGCCTGGCGCTGATTCTCCTCCGCATTCCCTGGATTTCGTGGCCGGGTAACTAGGCAAACATGATGGCCCCCTGCTCGGTGGAAATTCCACAAAACAGGGGGCCATTTCGTTAAAGGGCTTTTAGCGCCTGTTTAAATTTGTTTTTGAAGCGCAGGTGAGCCTTGTAATAAATTTCAAACGTGCCTTCATCCCGACTTTAGCAGGTTTACAAAACTGATGGCACCACAAAGTCCCATCGGGACGACCTGTTGATAGCCGAATAGTCTTCATAACACCCAAGCTCCAGAGGAGCGGCCTGTTTAGGATATAATTACAGACCGCTCCTCTGGAGCTAAAAGTGCCGATGGCTATTATACTATCAACAGGTCGTCCCGCTGGGACTAAAAATATTGAATAAGGGACTGCGCAGTAGCTGTAAAGCTGTCTTCACTTTGTGAAAATGATAAAGTAGGGCTTGTACAGCTGCAAAGCCAGAAGGTTTCCGCCCACTCACCTGCCTACTTCACCTCAAAGGTGCTCTCATTTATTCCCAGCTTGTTTTTAGACTGAAGTTCTACCGGGAATCCCCACAGATAACGGATATGCTCGAGGGTGGTCTGGGTGCTGTCCGTGTCCAGGCGGCGGTCTTTCTGAATGTAATGCGTCAGGTACAGTTTGCTTGTCTGGTGCAGGTCTACTTTCGTTACCTGTATATTGGGTACATAAGAAGAGCGGTCGTATTGGTTGCTCAGCTGCAGCCGTACTTTTTTATAGCCCCGCTCGTTGTGGATGGCCCCAATCTCATAGGTATCTTCCAGCTCGTTGTCCACGATGGTAAACAACTTCATGTCGCGGATAACCTTCGGCGACAGGTACTGCAAAATAAAGCTGTCGTCCCGGAAGTTCTCCATCACATAATGCACCTGCTGCAGCCAGTCCTTACCAATCAGGTCAGGGAACCACTGTCTGTCTTCCTCGGTCGGCTCCTGGCAGATGCGCTTGATATCCATGAAAATGTTAAAGCCCAGCGTGTAGGGGTTCAGGCCTGAGTAGTATTTGCTGTTGTACTCGGGCTGGTACAATACCCCGCTATGGCTTTTGAAGAACTCCAGCATAAAGCCGTCGTTCACGTAGCCTTCCTCAAACATTTTGTTGATGAGGTGATAGTGCGTGAAAGTGGCGAAGCCCTCGTTCATTACCTTGGTAGCGCCCTGAGGGTAAAAGTACTGCGATACTTTGCGCACAATCCGGATAATTTCTCTTTTCCATTGCGGCAGTGCCGGGGCATACTTTTCTATAAAGTACAGGATGTTCTCTTCCGGCTCGTCTGGAAACTTATCCTCCTCTCCTGCCATAGCCTCCGGCGTGGGGGGCGGTGTCGGCAGCGTTTTCCATAACTCGTTATAATTCTCCCTTTTGATGTGCGTCAGCTTTTTCAACCTTTCGTTTTCTTCCCTGGCAGTTACTTTAGAGGGTTTTTTATATTTGTCTACCCCGTGGTACATCAGGGCATGGGCAGCATCCAGCACCATTTCAACTTCCTCTTCCCCATGCTCCTCTTCGCACTTCATAATAAACTCGCGGGCAAAAACCATATAGTCCACAATAGAGTCGGCCGAGGTCCAGTCGAGGAACATGTAATTGTTGGCGAAAAAGGCATTGTGGCCCTGGCAGGCATGCGCAATCACGAGCAGCATCATACAGGTGGAGTTGTTCTCCATGTTATAGCTGATGCAGGGGTTGGAGTTGATGACCAGTTCATAGGAAAGCCCCATGCGGCCCTTGGTATAGTTGTTCTGGTTCAGGACAAAGTCCTTTCCGAACTTCCAGTGCGGGTAAGAAGTAGGCAAACCAGTCAGGGCATAAGCATCCAGCATCTGCTCCGACGTCACGATTTCTATCTGGTTCGGATAGGTTTTAAGCTTCAGGTACTCCCGCCCGAATCTGCTGATCACCTCATCGGCCGCCTCCAGCGTGTCGTAGTCCCAGTTGGGATTACAAAACATCGCTCTGTATTTATCTTTATCCATCATGAGTGGTTTAATTAAAGATTTTTAGTTTGCTTATTATGTAAAGCTGTAGCTGCCGTCGCAGGTGCGTACTTGCAGCGTGGGTTTTTGCTTTTATCTTGAGGTTTGCCCCGGTTCCTGTATCCAACCACCCCTAACCCCTCCTGGGGGTGCAGGGGCCCCCTTTAGAGTTTAAGGAGGGGAGCCTGCTTTTCCGGCTTTACCTCTCTTGTTGTATAGCAAACGGTTGTTTCATATCTTATTTCATTTACTTTTTTCAGTCCTGTACCTCGTAAATTAATAAAGCCTGCTATGGTAAAGGCAGAGTGAATTAGTAATACAAGACTCCCCTCCTTAGACAAGGAGGGGCAGGGGTGGTTGGACAACTCTCTCCCTGCACTAAAATTTGCTAACAGCTAATACTTCAAAAACAATACTTGCTTTGTCAAATATAAATGGCATTCGAGGTGAAGCACAAAATTAGCTTATCTGGAATGTACGTCACAAGCAGGCCTGTTTCAGGTAGAGAGGTACAAACTGCAAGCTCTCACCAACGGTTCGTCCACTAGATTGTAACAGCAGGAGATGAAGGTGATTTTACATCTCCAGAAATCCTCTAAATCCTTCCTCATCAAGAAAATCCTGATTCAGACAAAACTCCTGATGCAGACAATTACCCTGCCGCCACGGTCTCCCGCTTTTTGAAGAGCCCCTGGAAGACAGGCCATATTTCGTAGGTCTCGTACACGTGGCGTATTGAGAAATCCTCGTTGTTGCTGATCCGTCTATAGGCCTGCCACAGATCGCTTTCTCTTGCCTTCCTGTTAATTTCGATATAGGCCATAAACTGGATAGCAGGTAATATGGTGCTTTGCAGCAGTTTCTTACACTCCAGCGCATCTTCCCTGGACCATACGTCCCCGTCGGATGCCTGGCAGCAGTACACGTTCCAACTCTCGTCATACCTTTCGCGGATAATCTTGTCCATCAGTTTCAGGGAAGGGGCCACCACGGTGCCGCCGCTTTCCCTTGAGTTGAAAAACTCCTCCTCGTTTACTTCTTTGGCCTCGGTGTGGTGCCGGATAAAAACGAGCTCCACATTTTTGTACTGCCTTGTCAGGAAGATGTATAAGAGCGTGAAAAACCGTTTGGCAATGTCTTTTTCGTGATATCCCATCGAAGCCGACACGTCCATGATGCAGAACATCACAGCAGAGGTAACCGGAATCGGCACCCGTTCAAAGTTGTTGTACCGCAGGTCGAGGTCTTCGAAAAAAGGAATTGTATTGGCCTGCCGGGTCACTTTCTCAATTTCAAATTCAAGGGCTGCTCTTTCTTCCGGACCGGTGGCCGCGGCAAGCTGCTCCTGCAGGGCCTTCAGTTTTTTATCAAACACACCTTTCAACGCTAATTGCCGCCCCAGCGACTGCTGATAACTGGTTTTGATGTTTAACCGGGAAGGAACGCTGTCTCTGGTATAGCCGGCCCGCCGCATCGAGAAGTTTTCGGTGCTTTCCATCAGCTTCTTCACCATGTTGGGCAGCGCCAGGTCATCAAAGAAATACTTCAGAAACTCCTCCCGCGACAAGACCACCGTAAACTCATCTTCCGTAGTATCGGGGCTGTTAGAACCTTTCCCGTTGCCGCCTCCTCCACCGCCTTCCTTTGGTTTGGGCACACGGTCACCTTCCTGGAACTTATCGTTCCCCGGCTTCACGATTTGCTTTTTCCCGCTTTTGGAGTCATGCCGGAAGCTCGGCTCATCCAGCCCACGCACAGGCACTTTTACACTGCCCCCGGTCTGGCTGTCAGTAATACTTTCCTGGCTGATAATATCAGGGATGGCCTTTTTGATCTGGTGCTCGACCCGCTTCAGGAATTTCTGCCGGTTACCAGTAGACTTCCCCTTATCATTCTTTCTTCTATCGATTATGCTACTCATGAGAGTTAGAGAGTTATTTTGAGTTAAAAAGTTAGAGAATTAGAAAGTTAGAAAGTTTTAAAATGGAAGTTAGGATGTAATGTCTAGCTGGAATAAGGAAAGGATTGCACTTCGACTTTCTACTTCCTAACATTCTGACTTAGCATAACTTTCTAACTTTCTAACTTTCCAACTTTCTAACTTCCCCCTATCCCATCGTCTTCCTTACCCGCATAAACCAATCCACCAGTATGCGGATCTGCTTATCGGTATAGCCCCTGTCCTTCATCCTTCTGGTGAAGTCCATGTGCTTCTTCTCATCCTCCTCATTGGATTTCGCAGTGAAGGAAACCACCGGCAGCAGGTCTTCTGTATTGGTGAAGATCTTTTTCTCGATAACGTTTTTGATTTTCTCGTACGAGTCCCACCTTGGGCTTTCTCCCCCATGGTTGGCCTTGTAGCGCAGCGTGAAGTTGGTGACCTCCGCCCGGAAATCTTTTGGATTGGCGATGCCGGCTGGCTTCTCGATTTTCTCCAGTTCGGCGTTCAGGATGCTCCTGTCGAAGATCTCCCCTGAGTCCGGATCGCGGAAATCGTTGTTCTGCATCCAGTGGTCAGCATAAATCACGTACTTGTCAAAGATGTTCTGCCCGTAAGAGGAATAAGACTCGATATAAGCTTTCTGGATCTCATCAGAAATAAACTCAGCATACTTGCTGGCCAGCACCGACTTGATCAGGTGCAGGTACTTCGTTTCTGTTTCAGGAGGAAGCATCATTTTTATCACCTCCTGCTCCAGCACATAAAGCAGGTGCACCGGGTTGGCAGCAATTTCCTCACTGTCGAAGTTAAACACCCTGGAAAGGATTTTAAAGGCAAATCGGGTGGAGATACCCTGCATACCTTCGTTAATGCCGGCATCATCGCGGTATTCCTGTATAGATTTGGCGTTCGGATCTGTTTCCCGCAGTGTTTCGCCGTTATACACCCGCATCTTGGAGTAGATAGTGGAGTTCTCAGGCTCCTTCAGCCGCGACATAACAGAGAATTCTGCCAGCAGCTCAATGGTTTTAGGAGCGCAGGGGGCTTTCTTCAGCGAGCTTTCCTGAATAAGCTTTTCGTAAATCTTGATTTCTTCGCTCACGCGCAGGCAGTAAGGCACCTGTACTTTGTAGATACGGTCCAGGAAGGCTTCGTTCTTTTTGTCGTTGAGGAACTTGGACCATTCCGATTCGTTGGAGTGCGCCAGGATGATGCCATCGAAAGGAATAGCGCCGATGGGCTCCGTGCCTTTGTAGTTTTTTTCCTGTGTGGCTGTCAGTAAAGGGTTGAGCACTTTTATCGGGGCCTTGAACATCTCCACAAACTCCAGCAGGCCCTGGTTTGCCAGGCAGAGGCCACCGGTATAGGAGTAAGCATCCGGATCACTTTGCTGAAATTCAGCCAGTTTCCGGATATCGACTTTACCCACCAGCGTCGAAATATCCTGGTTGTTTTCATCACCCGGCTCTGTTTTGGAGATGGCAATCTGCTCCTGAATAGAAGGGTACAGCATGATCACCTTAAACTTGTTGATGTCGCCACCAAACTCCCTAAGCCTTTTAGAAGCCCAGGGGCTCATGCAACCCGGCACATAGCGGGACGGGATATTATACTCCTGCTCCAGTTCCTCGGTATAATCGGCAAACAAACCCAGCGGGCTTTCAAATACCGGGCTTACCTCTTCACCTGCCTTCAGCACATAGATAGGGTGCTGCTGCATTAAGTGCTTCAGCTTTTCAGCCAGGGAGCTCTTACCCCCTCCTACCGGGCCCATCAGGTACAGAATCTGCTTCTTTTCTTCCAGGCCCTGCGCCGAGTGCCTGAAATAAGACACGATCTGCTCCACGGTGCTTTCCATGCCATAAAAGTCTTTGAAGGCTGGATATACTTTTATCTTCTTGTTGGAGAAGATTCTGCTTAGCACAGGATCCTGGCGAGTATCCAGCATCTCCGGCTCCCCGATGGCTGCCAGTATCCTTTCAGCAGGCTTGGCATATACCTTCGGGTTCTTCTTACACTCCTCGAGATAGGCAGCTACTGTCATCTCGTTCATAGAGGCACTGTAATTTGTCTTTATCTTTTCTAAAATGTTCATAGGGTGTGTCATTTATAACATAGTCAGAATCATTTTACAACATAGAGCAAAAGCAGTTTCTCAACCTATCTAGCTGGAGTTTAAGCTACTGCTAAGCAACTAATCCTATCATGGTGATGTAATGTATGGGTGCTTGATTATTTGATTTCGAAAACAGAAGATACTTAATTTTCAGCAAAATGTCTATCTGAAATTAAAATCTTTTGCTCTTTCTGTTATTCCTTTTGTGTCTTGCTATAACTGATAAGCGTGGTAATGGTCCACAACAGCTGCTATCAAGGCTTTATAAAGCGTGAAGGGTATGCTGCAACAGCGCCTGCTTTATACTGCCTGCCATAGAGTAATTTGTATTCTTCGGGGCAAAAGCAATTTTGTACACCCTGTGTTATACACAAGGGGATTATTTGCTTTGAGCTGCCGAAACTAAAAAACAAGGAGCAAGCAATGCCTGCGCTTTGTTTTGATTTTGGGGGCTAATACAGGAACAGCGATTAGATATTATAAATTCAAAATGGATTATATTTTATAAAAAAATGATGCAAAATCCGTATAAATCCTGCTGAAGAAGAGACAAATTCAGTGAAGGTGTATTTTCTCATCACCGGTATCGCTCCCTATCCAATTTGCTAACAGTCCTTTACCTGTCATTGTTTTCCATCCATTTTTTTAAATAAAACAAGTTGCGGTATACTCCTTTCACTGTTTCGCTACCGTTAAAGACCCACCCCTGCCCCTCCCAAGAGGGGAATTTCGGTTCAGAAGAAAGATTCCCCTCCTCGGAGGGGCAGGGGTGGGTTCATTTCAGCTACAAAAGAATAATCGCAACATGAGTTAAATAAAACAAGTGCCACACAACCTGTACCGGCTGAATGACCTCTATACAGAACGCAGTTCCATAACTTTTAGCCCCGATTCTACTTATAAGGAATGAACAACAAATATAAAAGAGCTATGGAAGAAGAAAAGAAAAAAGCCGCATCGGTGGAAAAAGAAGGAGAAAAAGTAACAGGCGGCGCTGACGCAGCAGACAAAGACACCAACACGACTAATTCCGGAGAGGGTGGCGAAGAGTATATACCGGATAACGCCACCAAGAGAGAGAACTCAACGGGCTATAATGAGCTGCCGGAGCAAAGCAAAGTAGGCGGCGACTAGTGCCGTTCAGATTATATGCAGGATACCAGTAGATTGAAAGAGCACCTCCAGGGTGCTCTTTTTTTGCCCCCTTTAACTGCTGCATGATGTCAATTACTAAAAAAAGAGGCGTATAGGATGAATTCATGAATTAAAATCATATATTTAAACTATACCCTACCGGCCTGACTATGAGCAAGATCTTCCTCATCAACCTCGCCTCTGTGCTTCTCTTTGCCTTCAATGCCACTGCCAACCAGCTGCTGGTGCCCATGGACGATGCCCAGAAAAATCATCTGAAAGCATACGGAGTGGCTTATTGGGTGCTGCAGCACCAGCAGGAAGTGGACTGGCTACTCAATTACCGGGGCGGCAGCTTCGGGTTCCGCCAAACGCCCCAGTTCGAGGAGGAATTACGTGCCAGGGGCATCAGTTATGCCATCCTCTCAGACAACCAGTACAATATTATTCTGCAACAGATCGCCGACCCGGACGCGAACATGGAAGTGATGAAGCTGGAGAAGGTGCCGAAAATTGCCGTGTACTCCCCCAAAACAGACCAGCCTTGGGACGATGCTGTGACGCTGGTGCTTGATTATGCCGAGATTCCGTATGAACATGTGTTTGATGAAGAGGTGCTGGCCAAAGAGCTTCCCCGCTACGACTGGCTGCACCTGCACCACGAGGACTTTACCGGACAGTATGGCAAATCCGGCCGCCGCCACCAAAGCTGGCTGAAGGTACAGCAGCAGGAATCGCAGGAACTGGCCAGCAGGTACGGCTACAGCAAGGTGACGCAGATGAAGCTAGGGGTGGTAAAAGAAATCAAAGCGTTTGTGGCTGGAGGCGGCTTTATGTTTGCCATGTGCTCCGCCACCGACACCTATGATATAGCCCTGGCCGCCAACGGCGTAGACATAGTGGATGCCATGTATGACGGCGACGACGTGGATCCGGAAGCGCAGCAGAAGCTTGACTTCAGCCAGAGCTTCGCCTTCAAAGATTTTGAAGTGTACCTGAGCCCTTACAACCGGGAGTTCTCCAGCATCGACAACCAGCGCCGGGAACGCGGCCTGTACGAGGGAGAAGACTACTTCTCGCTCTTCACCTTCTCCGCCAAGTGGGACCACATCCCGACAATGCTCACACAGAACCATGAGAAAACCATCAGAGGCTTTATGGGCCAGACCACTGCGTTCAAAAAACAGTATGTGAAGGGAGCAGCCACTATTATGGGCGTATCCGAAGAGGCCGGTGAAGTACGCTACCTGAACGGCAGCGTCGGCAAAGGCACTTGGACCTTTTATGGCGGCCACGACCCGGAAGATTACTGGCACATGCCAGGCGAACCCCCAACAGACCTGGCCCTCTATCCCAACTCCCCCGGCTATCGCCTTATCCTCAACAACATTCTCTTCCCCGCCGCCAAAAAGAAAAAGCCTAAAACCTGACCAGGATTTTTCTTTTTGAATATGTGCAGCCTTGCCAGCACGAAGTGAAGGTGTTTCCAGTCTTTGGGTTGAGCGCCTTGTATTTGATGCGGTGCTGAGCGACAGCGAGGCAGCCGGAGCAGAGCGGAGGCAGCTTCAAATGCACAGCGCGATGCCCGAAGACGAGGCTTCTCGGCCTTGAGAGCTCAGCGCAATGGAAATGAAACAGTAGGTAAGATGCCGCTGGATGAACTGTTACAACGGCAGCTTAGGTAAACTTACTTTACACTATATAGTCTTTCATATGCCGGGTCAAACCACCCCTACCCCTCCTTGTCCAAGGAGGGGAGTAAAAACTCTCTCTATATAATATATCAGCATATCCAATCATCTCCACATCTTCAAATCAAAATATTAAACTTTTCCTTTCCGCAACTCCAGCACCGTAACCTCCGGCCAGATACCTACTCTTCCGCTGAAACCGATAAAGCCGAAGCCGCGGTTTACGTACAGCAAGCGCTGGTTGTCTTTTGCCAGTCCGGCCCAGTTCTCGTAGCGGTACTGCACGGGGCTCCAGCGCACCAGCGGCGTTTCTACCCCAAACTGCATGCCGTGGGTGTGCCCGGAGAGGGTCAGGTGCACGTGCGAGGGGTGCGTTTTCACCACCTCATCCCAATGCGAGGGATCATGGGAAAGCAGGACTTTGAAAGCATCTTCCTCTACCCCTGTTAAAGCCTTGTCCAGGTCACCTTTCTGAATAAAACCCCTTCCCCAGTTCTCCACGCCTACCAAGGCCAGTTTCTGGCCGTCCTTTTCGACCAGCACATGCTCATCCAGGAGCAGGCGATAGCCCATTGCAGCATGGTGCTGCTTCAGGCGCTCCAGGTTAGCCTCCTGCGCCGCCTCACTGTCCCACTCGGCGTACATACCGTAATCATGGTTTCCTAGAACAGCGTACTGCCCATAGGGCGCCCTGATTTGCCCGAAGCCATCCATATAAGGCACAATCTCGGAGGCGTAGTCGTTCACCAGATCACCGGTAAACACAAACATATCCGATTGCTGCGCCTTTATCAGCTCGATGCCGCGCTGCACGGCAGCAGCATTATCAAAACTGCCCGAATGCACATCCGATACCTGCGTGATAGTGAAACCATCAAAAGCCTCGGGCAGGTCGTCAAAGTATAAAGTGTGCCGGTGAACGGTATAATCGTACTTGCCTTTCACGGTGCCATATATAAAGGAGAAGAAAGGAATACTGGCCAGCCCCAGCGCCAACTGGCTCATAAACTTCCTGCGCTCCGGGAAAAGCGGCTCCTTCTGCTTCCCTTTTTTATCTTTCCTCCTGAAGAAGGGAACAACAGCTGCACCAGACCGGAAGATATCTTCTGCAAAGAGCACCAGCGTAAAAACAATTTTAGTGACAAAAAAGGTAAGAAAGGCATTGATAAACCACTGGATAAGCGGTGTGGACCTGTCGGCAGAAAAACGAAAGTAGATAGCAAAGCCAAAACCGATGATAAAGCCGATAAAGAAAACCCAGTAGGCCCTGTATATTATTTTACGCACCCGCTGTGAACGCCAGTTAGCGGTAAGGCGTTTTAAGCCCTGAAATACATACCAGTCCAGGATAAGGGTGATAATTCCCAGTATTAAAATAAATTGCGACATTTGAGCTTCTAAAAAATCCGGACAGGAAAAATCCGACAACAATGTTTTACCCAGCGCACCTTATATCGCTGTGCCGCTATAGCTAACGGCTGTGCCTGGAATTTAGATATATAAATCCCAGGCACAGCCTCCTCCGTATTCCGGCGTTTTTACCTGAGCGCATGTAGGAATACATAGTAGTAGCACGTAGTTTTAGAAGCGGGAAAAGGTGACTTTATGTATTAACAAGGCTTTCTTGCAGCTCAAAGAATAAAGTTTAAACTTGCTCTTACCTGGATTCAACGGACAAACTCCCGTAAACACTTCGGCAGCGTTATGATCTGAAAGAGCTGCATCCGGATTAGAACCTGATTACCCATCATGACTGACACGAGAACACCTGGTGCTGAACCACAATTAACGCGCGCAACCCTTTGGCTGATGACCATTGCTTCCGGCATGGTGGTGGCCAATATATATTACAACCAGCCGCTACTGGTAGAGATAGCCAACACCTACCAGGTGCCCGAGGCGACGGCGGGTATGGTGGCCATGCTGACCCAGGTGGGCTACGCTATCGGCTTGCTGTTTATTATACCGCTCGGGGACATGCTGCGGCGCAAACGCCTCATCCTGATAGATTTTGTGCTGATCATCCTGTCGCTGCTGATGGCTGCCTTCTCACCTAATATCTATACCCTAATGGCGGCCAGCCTGCTGATTGGGGCAACCTCGGTGGTGCCGCAGCTCTTTGTGCCGATGGCCGCGCACCTGGCACGGCCGGAGGCACGCGGCAAAGCGGTGGGTACTGTTATGAGCGGGCTGCTGATAGGTATCCTTTGCTCGCGTACGCTCAGCGGCTTTGTGGGGGCACATTTAGGCTGGCGGGCCATGTTCGTGATAGCGGCGGGCCTGATGCTGGCACTTTGGGTGGTGCTGTATTACCTGCTCCCGGAGGTGCACCCGCAGTTTAAGGGCAACTACAAAAGTCTGATGAAGTCGCTCGTGCACCTCTTCCGTACTGAGCCGAAACTGCGGCTTGCCTCTTTCAGGGGCGCCTTGTCCTTTGCCTGTTTCGGCGGTTTCTGGACTACGCTGGTGTTCCTGCTCGAAGGCCCGCCCTTTCACGCAGGCAGCGATGTGGCCGGTGCTTTTGGGCTAATAGGCGCAGGCGGCGCTGTGATGGCCTCGGTAATGGGCAGGCTGAGCGACAGGTATGACACCCGCATTTTACTTGTAGCCACCATTGGGATGATCATCGTTTCGTATGTTGTATTCGGCGTGTTCAGTACCAGCTTTATAGGGCTGGTGGTAGGGGTCATACTGCTCGACCTGGGGCTGCAGGCTTCTCATATCGCCAACCAGACGCTCATATTCACCCTTAATCCGCAGGCTCGCAACCGCCTGAATACCGTGTACATGTTCACTTATTTTATGGGTGGCGCAACCGGCACCATCCTGGCAAGCCAGGCATGGCAGGTATGGCAATGGAATGGTGTGGTGCTGGTAGGGCTGGTATTCTCCTCGCTGGCTATGCTGGTGCACCTCCTGTTCGCCAAAAAGAACAGCCCTGCCTCTATCACTGTTCCGAAGGAAGAATCACCGGCGGAGTAACCAGCTGATAAAAGGCTTCATACGCAGCACCATATCAAAAATGGTATGAGTCCTTCGGCACGACCTGTTGATATCCTGATGCTGCATGAGCAGCTGTAGCTCCAGCGGAGAAGCGTTTTCAATAAGGAGGTACAGCTTGCTCTGCTGGAGTTTTAGTGGTTGTGAAATTCACCTCTATGAACAGGTCGCTCCGCCGGGACCTGCACTATATGTACCTTTTCCAGCTGACTTTTTGCACCAATAGCGCCTGCTACAGGACCTGAAACAACTTGTTTATTGTACTTTCTAAAGTAAGTTCTGCTGCTCTGGTTGAAACGACTTATAGCTTTTATCGTTTTAGATAGCAGGCACCACAACTATTTAAATTTATATCTGATGCAATACAAAGAACTGCCGGTTCAGCATAATGCGAAAGGAGAGCTCCGAAAGGTCGGGTTTGAGCTGGAGTACGCAAATGTGGGCATAGAAGAGTCCGTTAAAATAATTCAGGCTTTATATGGCGGAAAGGAAGAAATAGATCATCGCTTCTCGCGAAAGGTGACAGGTACCAGTGTGGGTGACTTTTCTGTGGAGATAGACCTGAGGCTATTGAATGAAAAAACGTACAAGGAGCCGCTTGATAAGCTAAATATCAACTTAAAAGATATAAGCATTGGAGACGGGACCCTGGAGGATGAAGTGGAGACTGCAATGGAAAGCGTTATCAACAAAGTGATACCGTATGAAATTACCACTCCACCGGTGCCCTACACAGAAATTGAGGTATTCGAAAAACTCCGGCAATCGTTGTACGAGCATAATGCCAAAGGAACAGAGGCCTTTATTACGAATGCCTTTGCCACCCATATCAACCCGGAGGTGCCAGATACGGATGCCGACACAATCCTGAGGTATATTAATGCCTTCCTGCTGTTGTACCCGTGGCTCCTGAAAGAAGGAGAAACGGACATGGCCAGAAGAATGACGGCTTTTATAAATCCGTTTCCGGCAGAGTATGCAGAACTTGTCCTGCAACCCTCCTACCACCCAGACATGGAGATGCTTATAGAAGATTACCACCGGCTTAACCCGGACAGAAACCGCCCCCTCGACATGTATCCCTTTTTCGCGGCAGTGCGGAAGGAGCAGGTGAACAGTTATACCGATTTAGGAAAGGTAAAAGCAAGGGAGACATTTCACTACCGGCTGCCCAACAGCTGGGTATCGAAGCCAAACTGGACGCTGGCAAAGGAGTGGAACAACTGGGTGGTGCTGGAAGAACTGGCAAATGACCCCGACAGATTAGAGCAGATGAGTAAAGAATACTTAGCGCTTAAGGATGATACGCTCATCGGATTTGATAGTAAATGGATTAAACAGACAGAACAGTGGCTTTCATAACCAAGAAATTCAAGATTAACAGAGACAGACCCACTATTGGCGTTACAGGCCCGGACAGAGGAGGTGGCGTGGCGTGGTTTTTTACTTCCCTGGCTGTATGGATAGCAGGCGGCAGGCCTGTACGTATCACCCCTTCCAGGCCACGCACCGCAGACGGGCTTCAGGGACTGATAATTGGCGGCGGCGCCGATGTGGATCCGACTACTTACCAGCAGGAAAATGTAATAGATGAGTACCTGGCCAGAACCATCAATGAGCCTCATAAAAATATATTCCAACGCGTAGGCCGCTTTACCCGATGGCTCTATTACCCTGCCCTGTTTTTTGTTCGAAAGCTCTTTAGCAGGAGCAGAAAGCATGGGTCTAAACTCGACCGCGACCGCGACCACCTCGAGTTTCAGCTCATAGACCAGGCCGTAAAGAAGAACTTGCCAGTAATGGGCATTTGCCGTGGCTCTCAGTTGCTGAACGTTTATTTCCGGGGTACGCTTTACCAGAACATCAATACCTTTTATCTCGAAGAACCGAATCCCACCAGTATTTTTCCGGTTAAAACAGTTAATATAAAACCGGGAAGTAAATTAGCCGGCGTATTGGGCGTGCTGCAGTTAGACGTGAATGCCTTACACAGCCAGGCGGTAAAAGATCCGGGTAATGATATAGACATTGTAGCCCGTGAACCAAATGACGTGGTACAGGGAATTGAAAACGTAAGGCAGGAGTATATTGTGGGCGTGCAGTGGCACCCGGAGTATTTACCGACACATAAACGCCAGCGCCGACTCTTCCAGGCACTTGTGCAGCATGCGCGACAGGTAGAAGTTCAGATTGAAGACGACGATATGCAGGAAGCACTCGCCAGCCCAAGAGCAGAGGCCCTGGAAGAAATGGAACGGCAGGAAGAAGAAATGATGATGAGCGAGCTGAACAGGAATCTGTAAAAGCTGCCGCTATCGGTGCTGCTCATACTTAATTGGCGGTACCGCCTGCTGCAAGGCCTGCTTTTCCTCTTTATTTAGCGGTGAGGCTTCAGATGCCTGCAGTGCATCCTGCAGCTGCTCGTTCGTCCGGATGCCCAGTACAGCTGAAGTAATGGCCGGATTGTCTATGACATATCGGGCAGCAACCTCAGCTGCCGATCGGCTGTTACCTGCTACACGCTTAACAGCGTCTGCTGCTTTTTTCACCTCCTCTTCTGAAAGTGTCAAATATGCTTTTACAGGCTTATTCACCAGGAGTCCCTGGGCATAACTACCTCTGGCCAGCACCCCAATGTTATTTTCCTGCAACAGGCCCAGGCAGCTTTCTTCCGGACGCCTGTCCAGGAGGCTGTACTGCATCATCACCGATACAATGTGCGATCGCTTTACATACTCTCGGATAACGTTTGGTCTGATGGAGGAAATGCCGTAAGCTCTTATTTTGCCTTGCTGTTTGAGTAACTCAAATGCTTCGATGGTTTCATCTATCGGGTCTTCGATGGTGCCGCCATGCAATTGATACAGATCAATATAATCTGTTTGCAGCCGTTTCAGGCTTTCCTCTACTGCCTGCAAAATATAGGCTTTAGTAGGGTTCCAGTCCCAGCCACTTCCATCGGGTCGCATCTGATTGCCTACTTTTGTGGCTAAAACCACTTTGTCGCGCATGCCATTGAAGGCCTTTCCAACCGTTTTCTCATTCTCCCCCTGCTGATACAGATCAGCTGTATCGAATAGGTTGATGCCTTTGTCTAAGGCCTTGTGCAACAGCGCAGCATTTTCGGTATGATCGCCCTCCAACGACATGCAGCCAAAGCTTACCTGACTTACCTCTAGCTCCGATTTACCCAGTTTTTTATATTTCATAAGTTTTTTTGTCTGCAGGATTTTCAGCATGATGGCTGCTCACTCCTGATAAATTCTCATAACTGCTTTACGTAAAATAGTCCGGGCATACAGACAAATTATCAAAAACAGCCTTGTTTGATTTACACAAAGAGTCCCAGCGGGACGACCTGTTGATAGAAATCAATGATAAACAACTTAGCTCCAGCGGAGCGACCTGTACATCTTTCCCGAACAGGTCGCTCCGCTGGAGCTATAGCGGTTGTAGCATCTTAAGGCTATCATCAGGTCGTCCCACTGGGACTTAAAAAACAGCCAACGTTTTACTGCGCGACAGTTTTATGAAGCGTTAGCGGAATTTGCAGCATAAAGCTGCTCGTTTCTGAAAGGAACCAGGGCCAGTACCACTGCCTGTTCGTACAGTTCTTTTCGGTCCAGTACATTACCGGTGAGTATACCAATGGCGCCGCCTTTCTGCTTGGAGTTGGAATGGTTGAAGACCATGTCATCGGCGGTGCCCAACTCTATCCCCTGCTCCACCAGTTCGGTAACAGCGCGCGGCAGGAAGAATGTACCTGACCGGGCTTTCCCCAACAGCTCTTTCGACTTGATGACCACCCAGGCAAAGGCTGCTAACTCATGGCCTATAGACGCCACTCCTCCCTCTATCCCAATCCAAAAGTCAGCGTCCGGATTGGCATCAAAAGCATTCTGCACTCTGTTCATGGCCCCTTCCAATGTTTCTTCATCCGTCATCGGCTGGTCTGCCACGCCAGAAGGCACGGAAACAGGCACAGCCTTGAATTCTACATCAGGGAACATACGCTGTAAGCCACCTAAGGCAGCATTCACTTTAACAGGATTGGCAGAAGCAACCACAACGGTTTTAACATTCATATATCTGTAGATCTATTATTCAATCACTACATTAGCATGGATTAAATTTTATACTAACGCAGCAATGTCTGTATAATTGATGCACAATTAAAATGCGCAGTGAAATTCTGTATAAGAAATAAAAGTCAGCCTTCAATCCCTGTCTTCCTGGAAGGAGCTTGTGAATTACCTGCAAGTTAAGTACAAGAACCTTCCAGGAAGACAGGGACGTAAGAGTTCATTCTTTTTGATAGAAACCTGTTTTCTCTTACCACGAAGCGTGCACACTCGGCTTAATGTATTTGTTATACACCTGCTGCACGCCCTGCATCTGTTCAGCAGAAAGAGCTGGCAGTTCGGCGGCTTTAATATTAGAAATAATTTGTTCTGGTCTGGACGCACCCGGTATTACGGTGCTTACTTCTTCCGCCATTAGCACCCAGCGAATGGCCCAGGCCGCTAAAGGCTCCTGCCCCGGAAACAGCCTTTTCAGTTCCTCCACGGCTTCGAGTCCCAGATCGAAATCTACCCCTGAAAAGGTTTCGCCCTTGTCAAAAGCCTCTCCGTTGCGGTTAAAATTACGGTGGTCTTCAGGACCGAAAGAAGTCTGCTGGCTCATCTTACCAGTCAGTAAGCCGCTGGCTAAAGGCACCCGCACAATAATGCCAACGTTGTTTTCTTTTGCTTTCGCAAAAAACTCCTCGCCTGGCTTCAGGCGGAACATGTTGTATATAATCTGCACCGTCGTCACATTCGGATACTGCATGGCCATCAGGGCCTCCTCTACCATCTCCACGCTCACTCCTAAATGGCGGATTTTACCCTGCTCCTTCAGCCGCTCGAACGCTTCGAACATTTCCGGTCGCCTGTATATTTCGGTTGGCGGGCAGTGTAACTGAATCAGATCGATGGTGTCACGCTTCATGTTCCGGAGGCTCTCTTCCACATAAGCTGACAGCCGCTCCGGCGTGTACCCCTCCGGCGTATGCGGCTGTATCTGCCTGCCGCATTTGGTAGCGATGTACACTTGCTCGGATCGGCTTTTTACCACTTTTGCTACAGCAGCTTCGCTTTCGCCATTGCTGTATACATCGGCCGTGTCAATGAAGTTGACACCCGCATCTATGGCTTTATTGATGATATTTTCTGCGTTTTGCTCGTTAAAGGGCTCTCCCCAACGGCCACCAACCTGCCAGGTACCTAATGATACTTCCGAGACGTTGAATCCTGTTTTTCCTAAGGTTCTGTATTGCATGTTTTTAATTTTAATATAATTATAGCATTTCGCTTACTTCCTCAGTTTGCTCTTTTGCCACAAACAAAGTGCGTGTGGGGTAAGCAAACTCAATTCCGCGCTTATTGAATTCTTCAAAAATACGAACGTTGATTTTTTGCTGCACGTCCATGTAAACGTTGTATTCGGAACTAAGTACGTAGTAAACGGATTCAAAATCGAGACTGGAGTCACCGTAGGCCGAAAAGTGAGAACGGTCGAATTCTACAGGCTGCTGCTCCATAATAATAGACTTTATAAGCTTCGGAATTTCCTGCACGTGTTCCAGGGAGGTTTGGTATATAACGCTGTTTTTGAAAAGAACCCGGCGCCGCTGCATGCGCTTGTAGTTGTGGACGCGTGAGTTGGTCAGGTCACTGTTCGAGAACACAAGCTGCTCTCCTGAAAGACTTTTTAAGCGGGTTGTTTTGACACCAATATATTCCACAACACCCATTTTCTGATCAATGATAATGAAGTCGCCTACCTCAAAAGGCCTGTCAAAGAAGATTACGAAATAGTTGAAAAGGTCGCCCAATATGTTCTGAGCAGCCAGGGCGATGGCAATACCGCCAATACCAAGACCAGCGATAACAGCCGTGACATCATAACCCAGGTTATCAAACAGAAAGACAAGGCCTATAAACCAGATCATTACATTAACGATGAGCATCAGGCCCCCCAGCTGCTTCACTTTCTCTTCTCCGTTCGTTTGGCTGCGAACATAGGATCGAAGAACAACCAGAAGCGCAGTGGATATAAGCCGTATGAGCAGGATGGTAACGGCAATGGTAACTGCTATCTCTAAAACTTTAGAGAGCCGCGCAGAAAGCACAAGGTAGTTTACAGCGACATATAATACAGTGATGTATAGCGCCGGAATCCCGAAGCGGGCTATCCCTTCCATAACATAATTGTCGATAGAGGTGCTTGTGTTTTCTGTCCACCTGATGATTCGGTTTAAGACTATCTTCCTGAAAAGGATTATCAGGATAAAACCTATTAATAAGATTCCTAAAGCGATGAAATAATCCAGAACCGTATTATTGAAATAGGTCCTCGCTAAGTATTCGTTTATTTCTAATTCAGGCATGTTTGATGATTTCCGAAAAGGTTAAGGTTGATGTTATATAATATTACTTGGCTGCTGTTTTCTTCGGGCAGAATAATGTACGTCAGAACAGATTTTTAGCACATCATTCTGCCAAGGTTCAACAGACGACATTTGCAAAATTACCAAAAAATCAGGACGAAGACAGGTTAAGCAGTCACCTTAGAAGTGTAGAAGCTGAAGAATGCGCAAAACTTTAGCTGCAAACGCAGATAGCAATAGAAAACGCGTACGAATAGATTCACCTGCTTGAACCAATGCAGAACAAGTGGATTTCAAAAGAGATAAACCTGAGAATCAATACACACTGTCATAACAGAGGCTTGCGTCTTATTCTTTACACTCCATCAGGCAGATATATAACTCCATTTACACCGCGCAGCACCTATGCCCCACCCTATAGATTTCTTTTGCAGTGTTCTTTTGCTCATCTGCCATATGGCATATTTTGAAGGGAGCAGAGATTCTTTCCTTAAAAGGTTTGCTTGTTCCGGCAAACATTTTTCTATTTAGCCGTTAATAAAAGAATAATCAGAAATGCTTTATTAAAACATTGCTGACTTTAGATATTATAGATCCTATCAGATTTCATTTTAGAACATTTTTCGTTAATTTCGCTTTATTAGAGATACAACACGGACATATAACCAAAATAAAACATGTCAGAAATTGCTGAAATTATTGTAGATGGTAAATCCTATCAATTACCGATAGTGGTGGGTACTGAAGATGAAAAAGCCATTGACATTTCATCTTTGCGCTCAGAAACAAGCCATATTACCTTAGATCCTGGATATAAAAACACAGGCGCCACCACCAGTGCCATCACTTTCCTGGACGGTGAAAAAGGCATCCTTCGCTATAGAGGCTATCCTATTGAGCAGCTTGCGGAAAAATCAAGTTTTATAGAAGTATCTTACCTGCTTATCTACGGCTCTCTTCCTACAGCAGAGCAACTGGATAATTTCAGCGACAGAATCAGACGCCATACCCTTGTGAATGAAGATATGCGCAAGATTCTGGATGGCTTTCCGGCTACGGCACACCCAATGGGTATCCTCTCTGCTTTGATCAGC
Organism: Pontibacter diazotrophicus; assembly: GCF_003367245.1. GTDB lineage: Bacteria > Bacteroidota > Bacteroidia > Cytophagales > Hymenobacteraceae > Pontibacter > Pontibacter diazotrophicus. The sequence continues at coordinate 71,355 of NZ_QRGR01000002.1, forward strand.
TCACTCACAGCTTTTTACCCGGAGTCGCTTAAATCTCCGCAGTCAGAGGAAGAAATGGATTTGTCTGTTATTCGTTTAATGGCAAAGCTGCCAACCATTGCTGCCTGGTCTTACAAGAACTCTATCGGCCATCCGGTTGTCTATCCGAAAAACAAACTGGATTATGGCTCCAACTTCCTGAATATGATGTTTGCCTACCCAACGGAGAACTATGAAGTGGACCCGGTGGTAGTAGACGCGCTGAATAAACTCCTGATCCTGCATGCTGACCATGAGCAGAACTGCTCTACGTCTACGGTACGTCTGGTAGGCTCAGCCCACGCCAGCCTTTACTCTTCTGTTTCTGCCGGTATCAGTGCCCTCTGGGGCCCGCTGCACGGAGGTGCAAACCAGGCTGTGATTGAGATGCTGGAAGCTATAAAAGCGGACGGTGGCGACTCTAAGAAGTTTATAGAGAAGGCAAAAGATAAAAACGATCCGTTCCGTCTGATGGGCTTCGGGCACCGGGTATACAAGAACTTTGACCCTCGTGCGAAAATCATCAAGAAGTCTGCGGATGATGTACTGTCTGCGCTTGGTGTGAAAGATCCTATTCTGGATATAGCGAAAGAACTGGAAGAAGCTGCTCTGAATGATTCATATTTCGTAGAGCGTAAGCTTTACCCGAACGTTGACTTCTACTCCGGCATTATCTACCGTGCACTTGGCATACCAACCAACATGTTTACGGTGATGTTTGCTCTTGGCCGCCTGCCAGGCTGGATTGCACAGTGGAAAGAGATGCGTGAGAACAAAGAGCCGATTGGCCGTCCGCGCCAGGTGTATGTTGGAGAGACAGAGCGTGATTATGTAGCTGTAGAGAAACGATAATATCCTCTGACACCATAAAACAAGAAAGGCTGATCCTAGGATCAGCCTTTCTTGTTTTATGGTGTGGTGTCATTTCTAACCGCTTATCATGCACTGTATCCCATCTTAAAAAATAACTTTGTGTCTGTCTAAGCTTTCGTAGTGGCTTTTCATCCAGCGGCATCATACCCAAAGTTTCATTTCTATTGGCTCTGTGCTCTCCAGGCCGAGAGGCCTCGTCTTCGGGCATCGCGCTGTGTATATTTCCTGCATAACGGCTGCCACTAGCGTGGCACCGGAAATTTACAATAGAGGGCCCCTTCCCCCAGGCGCTCAACCCAAAGACTGGAAACACTTTCACTCCGTGCTAACAGATAGAAATGGCTGAGTTTTTGTAGAGAAAGCATCATCTGAGGAGACATTATCCATTTTTTCTAACAACAAATGACGAACAACCAGCAACGAAACCTAAAGTACCAGCATCTCGATGCGGCGGTTTAGCTGGCGGTTTTCTTCAGAGGTGTTTGGCTGCACGGGCTTGGCCTCACCATAGCCTTTGTAGCGCAGGCGGTCTTTGCTGATGCCGTTGCTGCTGAGATAATCGACCACGGCTTTCGCTCTTCTTTCTGATAACACTTTGTTATCACTGTCAGACCCTACGTCATCGGTATGCCCTGCTATCTCCAGCCTTACCTTCTCATTTTGCTGCAAAAGCTTTATTAGCTTGTTCAACTCGGTCTTAGATTTTCTTTCCAGGTTGTACTTGCCTGTATCGAAGAACAGGTTGTTCAGCACAACGGCAGCACCAGCCTTGATAGGCTCGAGGTATACATCCAGCGCCACTGGTGAAAGGGACTTAGGAGAAGTATAATCAAAGCTCAGGCTACTCATCAGGTAATCCGGGGCACTCACATACAGGGCATACTGTTTCCCTTCTGTCAACACGACTGTATATTCCCCGTTTACCATATCGGAGCTTACCTGCTGTACCAGCGAGTCGTTCTCTACATTATAGAGCTGCACCTGGGCTGCCAGTGGCTTTTTGGTGCTCTTGTCGAACACGCGGCCCTGGGCATACGTGCTGTTCTCGCTGCTGCGCCATGCTGCCGGCACATCGAAGCGGTAAAGCTGTATGGTAGCCGCTCCGGCATCCGTGTTCTCCTGCCTCGAATAGTAACCTACTGTATTATCGGGAGTGATGAAAAGTGATCCTTCATCGGCATGTGTATTCAGCGGATATCCTAAATTCTGCGGTTCCGACCACTTCTGATTTTTCTCCCGGGTTGTTTTGAAAATATCCAGCCCGCCCAAACCTATATGCCCATCGCTCACAAAGTAGAGGGTTGAGCCACTGGTATGTACGGATGGAGCCATGTCGCGGCCTGTGGAGTTAACAGATGGTCCGAGGTTCACAGGCTTTTGCCAGGAACCGTCTTCGTTCAGGTACGCTACCCATATATCTTCTTTACCAACTCCCCCTCCACGTGTGGAAGAAAAGTACAGCGTCCGACCATCCGCAGAAAGGCTCGGCTGCGAATCCCACGCACGCGAGTTCACTACGTTGCCCATGTTTTTTGGCTTGCTCCACTCATCCCCTGTTCTGAAAGAGATGTACAGGTCACAGTCTCCCTGACTGTCGGGACGGTTGCAGGATGTAAACACGAGGGATTTTCCATCACCGGAAATGGTGGCGGCACCTTCATTTGCATGTGTGTTGATGGCCTTGGAGATGGGCAGCGGGTCCTGCCACTCCCCGTCTACCCTTTCACTGATGAAAATATTTTCATCATGGTCAGGCCTGGAGCTGGTTCTGGCAGTGTAAATAAAATATCGCTGGTCGGCGGTGGTATAAGGAAAATACTGCAACCCGAAACGGTTTAAGTTGCCAGGCATTTGTATCGGGTCGAAATCCACAGGCTGCTGCATGGCTTGTAATGCATACTCTGCCGTCTTCACCTGGCTCCGGGACCAGGTTACCAGTTTGGGATTCTTTGGCTTGGACTTCAGGAAGGCCTCGTAATTCTCCTTAGCTGCCGCATACTCACCTCTCTCGAACTGCAGATCAGCAAGGTCAAAGTAATAGCCGCCGTAGGTAGGGCTATACGGAACAAGTTGCAGTCCTTTGTCCAGCAGGTTATATACCGCCACTTTGTTACCCATCATCTTGTTCAGGTTAGCGGCCCGAATGTAGGCCTCCACAAAGTTAGGATCTTTATCTATCGCCTGTGCTAAAGCGTCTAAAGCTCGGTTAAAATCTCGCGCACGGGTATACTCATCTGCCTTCTCATACAACCGCTCCGCTTTGGAAGAGTTGGTGCTTAATTTCTGATTTTGTGCCAGACCGGCGGAGGCGGTGGCAACCGTCAGCAGCAAAGCTGCAAGCAGATTCTTGTACATATGGCTGTTAAGGGATATCCATGTATTTATGCGTTTGTAGTGAAACACGCCATTTCGGATTCTCCTTGACGTACTCTACTATCAGCGGCATAATGTCGTGGGCCTTGCTCCACTCCGGCTGCAGGTACAATTTGCAGTGTTCCCCTACCAGTGCGGCGTGTTCTTCGGCCCATTTAAAGTCGCTTCTGTTAAAGATAATAACTTTTAGCTCATTTGCAAAAGGATACACTGTTGCATCTGGGGCTTTAAATTTTTTTGGAGAAAGGCACACCCAATCCCACACTCCGCTGATTGGGTAAGCTCCGGAGGTTTCAATAAGCGTTTGAATGCCACGCGCCTGCAACTGTTCCGTTAAAGGCTGCATGTTATAAAGCAAAGGCTCCCCACCCGTAATCACCACAGCTTTCCCCGGAAAGGCATCTGCCATGGTTACAATCTCTTCTGTCTTCGTGAGCGGGTGCTGCTCTGCATCCCAGGATTCCTTTACATCGCACCAGTGGCAACCGACGTCGCAGCCACCCAGACGAATAAAATAAGCGGCAGTACCTGAATTGGCACCCTCGCCCTGTATCGTATAAAAAGCCTCCATCAAAGGAAGTTCGCTGCCGTCTTTCGGCACCGTATGGATAGAGGCTGTTTTGTATGCTTTTGTTATCGATTCCAATCTTATGTTGCTGCGGCACCGCCTTTAAGGCCATGCCCTGTTGTGTTACCAGATTTATTCTGCTGATTCATACTCAAAATCATGCAGAACCTGCAATTTAGCTAAAAAAGAAACAAGCACAGCAGCGCCTTCCGTTCCATAGCACTGCTATAACGGCAGTTTCTGCTGCTTTTTTTGTGCAGCTGACAATAAAAGTTCATAAAAATTAGCATTTGTCTAAAAGAGGCACTACTTTGGAGCATCATAAGCAATGAAACAGGCAAATAAAATATCACTTCCTACGCTATCCTTTCTCAAGGACGGGCTTGCCGTGGCCATTACTTTCTCTTCTATTACCGCTACAATTATTACAACCCCTTTTGGGGTTTTGCATCACATATCGTCCCGTTCATAAGTACCGCTTTAACAGTGGTACAAGCCTCCTGTCAGGCAAATTCTCCTTTTTAGCAATTAATTATCCTTTAATATGTTGGTTTTAAAATTTGGCGGCACCTCGGTGGCAAATGCGCAGGCTATACTACAAATAGCCGCGGTATTAAAAGAAAAAGCATACCCACAAAACATGGTGGTCGTAGTATCGGCCATGTCAGGGGTAACGGACATGCTGGTATCCTGTTATCAGAAAGCCGTCCAACACGATGCATCCTACCATGAGGTTATCCAGCAACTGGAGACGAAACACATGGAGGCGATTGAGCAGTTGATACCGCACAGCTATCAGATTGATATCAAGGGAAAAGTAAAGCTCCTCCTCCGGGAACTCGAGGATATTTGCCAGGGGGTATTTCTGCTGGATGAATTGAGCGACGGCATCAAGGCAAGAATCATGTCTTATGGTGAGTTACTCTCCTCTTCTGTTGTGTCTGTCGCTTTCAAACACCAGGACCTGCCCAACACCCTGATTGATTCACGCGACTACATAGTGACCGATAATAATTACCTGAACGCGAAAGTAGATCAGAAAAAGACCTTCGCCCTTATAAAGGAGCGCATGGCTGATGCTGCTTTGACGATAGCGCCAGGGTTTATCTCCCGCACAGAAACAGGCAAAACCTCCGTGTTAGGCCGGGGTGGCTCTGATTACACTGCCTCCATTTATGCGGCGGCACTGAATGCTGAAAGGTTGGAAATATGGTCGGATGTAGATGGCATGTACACCGCAGATCCCCGAAAAGTGAAGGCGGCGCGCTCTATAAAAGAACTGAGTTATAAAGAGGCGATGGAACTGGCCTATTTTGGAGCCAAAGTGCTTTACCCGCCTACTATAGCGCCACTGGTGGCCGCTCAAATCCCGCTGATGCTAAAGAACACCTTCAACCCATCGCATAAAGGAACGCTGATTACGGCCTCTCCTGCTGCGGGACAAAACAGCATCAAAGGGGTTTCCTGTATCGACAATATTGCCCTTATCACGTTGAGTGGCAGCGGCATGGTGGGTGTGCCAGGTATTGCGATGCGCATGTTCAAGGCAGTGGCCACGCAAAACATTAACATTTACTTTATCACACAGTCATCGTCGGAGCAAAGCATTACCATTGCCATGGCCGACCAGGAAGGGCAGCTTGCCCTGCAGGCTTTAACCAAAGAGTTTGCGCAGGATATTGAGATATACGATGTAGACCCGGTAAACTTAGAGCCGCATATGAGTATTGTGGCCATTGTCGGGAACGGTATGATACAGCAGCCGGGCATTGCCGGTACGATGTTCTCGATCCTTGGCAGCCACAGCATCAACATCAGAGCTATTGCACAGGGGGCAACAGAGCGTAACATTTCCATCGTGGTTCGCGGCGATGACGCTGTGAAAGCCGTAAACCTGCTGCACGACAGCTTCTTTTTAGCTAAATCAGAGAAACAAGCCGAAGCAATGGCTTAACAAAGTCTTTAAACTATGAATGAATCAGATTATATAAAGGTCTTTGCGCCAGCTACGGTAGCCAATGTTTGCTGCGGGTTTGATGTGCTGGGCTTTGCCCTTGACCAACCTGGTGATGAAGTATGGGCCCGCAAATCAGACACACCCGGTGTCACTATCTCCGCCATTGAAGGCATCAGCGGTCTTTCCTTTAACCCGGAAGAAAACGTGATCGGCGTGGTGGCACAAAAAATAGCGACTGCCCTGGATGTGCCGTTTGGTATTGAGCTTCAGTTACGCAAAGGGATGCCGGTGGGCAGCGGGCTCGGCAGCAGTGCCGCCAGTTCAGCAGCAGCGGCTTATGCCGTAAACGAGTTACTGGGCAAACCCTTTACAACAGAAGAACTCGTTGTCTTCGCCATGGAAGGAGAAAGAGTAGCTTCCGGTTCTGCCCATGCCGATAATGTAGCCCCCTCTTTACTGGGAGGTTTTGTTTTGGTAAGAAGTTATGACCCGCTGGACATTGTGCCACTAGGCGTACCGGTAGAACTTTACTGCACCTGCGTGCATCCGCTGGTAGAACTAAAAACCTCTCTCGCCAGAAGCATTCTCAAAAAAGAAGTTCCGATGCAAAAAGCCATACGGCAGTGGGGGAACCTTGCTGCTCTGATGGCTGGCCTCCTAAAACGAGACTATAACCTGATTAGCCGCAGCCTGCATGATGAGATATTTGAGCCGGAGCGTGCCTTCCTGATACCGCTATTCAAGCAGGCAAAACAGGCAGCACTTGATGCCGGTGCCTTAGGGGCAGGTATCTCCGGATCAGGCCCTTCTATTTTCGCTTTGTCGGCTACGGAAGAAAGAGCCCAGCAGGTAAAAAATGCCATTGAGCAGGTGTATGCTTCCAGCGGCATCGAGTTAAATACATATGTCACACAAGTGCCGGAGCAAGGCGCACGGGTCATACAACAACCATCCTTACACGCACACGCATGAAATTCTATAGCACCAACCGCTCATCGCCTGACATGAGCTTTAAAGAGGCAGTTATCAAAGGCCTGCCCCAGGACAAGGGCCTTTTTTTCCCGGAACAAGTTCCAACCTTGCCTCCCTCCTTTTTTGAGGCTTTGCCCGACATGGCCCTGCCTGAAATTGCATATGAGGTATTAAAAGAATATACAGCGCCTGATATCAAACCCGATGCGCTTCGTGCCATTTGTGAGGAAGTATTTACTTTTCCCATTCCATTGGTACAGGTGGAAGAAGGAATTTATGCCTTGGAACTGTTTCATGGTCCTACCTGTGCCTTCAAAGATGTGGGCGCACGCTTTATGTCGCGCTGCCTGCAGGCCTTTGCTGAGCCGGACAAGCCGGTGACGGTGCTGGTAGCCACTTCAGGCGACACGGGTAGTGCCGTGGCCAACGGCTTTTTGGGTGTAGACAATATTGAAGTGGTGATTCTGTATCCGAAAGGAGGCGTGAGTGAGATACAGGAGATGCAATTCACTACGCTGGGCCAGAATATTACAGCCGTTGCCGTGGAAGGCACCTTTGATGATTGTCAGCAATTGGTGAAGCAGGCTTTCTCTGATGAGGAGTTAACCAGGGAGATGAACCTGTCTTCTGCCAACTCCATCAATGTGGCCCGCTGGTTACCACAGATGGTGTATTACTTCCATGCCTGGGGCCAGTGGCGCAAGCAAAACCCTGAAAACGATGCTGCTGGCGCCACCTTTGCTGTGCCAAGCGGAAATTTCGGCAACCTGGCAGCAGGCGTTATTGCAAGGCAAATGGGCCTGCCTGTGCTCTATTTTATTGCCGCCACTAACAGAAACAAAGTAGTACCAGCCTACCTGGAATCCGGTGAATATTCGCCGGCACCCTCGGTAGCTACCATTGCCAATGCCATGGATGTAGGCAGCCCAAACAACTTCCCGCGCATATTGGAGATGTTCGGTAATAAGTATGAGGACCTGAAGCAGGTGCTGAAAGGCTACTGGACAGAGGATGCCCCTATCCGAACGGCCATACAAGAAGTGAACGAGAATCACAAATACCTCCTGGACCCGCACGGTGCTATTGCTTACCTGAGCCTGAAGCAGTACCTCCCGTCCATGGAGACAGATGGCATCTTCCTGGAAACAGCCCACCCGGCCAAGTTTAAAGGGAGTATAGACGACATACTGGGTTCAGATATTGCGCTGCCAGAACAACTGCAGGCTTTCCTGAACAAGCCGAAGCAGTCCGGCAGCATCGGGAACAACTACAGCCAGTTTGCCGCTCTGCTTCAGGAGCAGCATAAGCTACAGTCCCAGTCCTGATAAGTAGTTTGCTGCGTTTTCAGATTTATAAATGCTTCAAACACTAAACCCACCCCTGCCCCTCCGAGGAGGGGAATTTTTCCTCATTGTGTAATTCCCCTCCTTGGAGGGGCAGGGGTGGGTTTTATAGTTATGAGGTGTAGCCGCTTTAAAGAAAGTCGCCTCATACAAACTCGAAATCAAAAAAGAAAAGATGCATTTCTCGCAGCAGAGAAATGCCCATAACCATACCACCAAAGCCATGAAAGTCCTGAAATTCGGGGGAACAACTGTCGGATCTGTTTCAAATATCCTCACTTTAATAGACACACTCGCAGTCGAATCGAAAAAAGAGAAGCCGGTTGTCGTTTTATCTGCCATGAGCGGCGTAACAGATGCACTGGCCAGCCTGGCGGACGCTGCGGCGGCTGGGCTGAACTATGAAGACAAAATCAGGGAGTTGGAGCACCGCCATACTGAAGTTGCAAAAGAATTGCTTATCGGTCAGCAACTCGAGGAGATTGTTTTAGCACAGCTAGATGTTTATTTTTATGAATTAAGGCGCCTGCTGCAGCATATACAAAGCCTGCGCGAAGTAACTCCCAAAACCCGTGATTTGGTTCTTTCCTATGGTGAACGCTGCGCCACTTACCTTGTCAGCAAAGTTGCGGAGCTTCATTTCCAGGGTGCTTTATTTGTTGATGCCTCCACGCTCATCAAAACGGACAGCAGCTTTGGGCATGCCCGGGTAAATACCGAATTAACTAACCAGTTGATCCGTAGTTTCTATCAGGAGAATAAGGATAATCTGCTCTTTGTGACAGGCTTTATAGCAAGCGATAACCACGGTCAGTTAACAACGCTTGGCCGCGGCGGTAGTGACTATACTGCCGCGCTCCTGGGTTCTGCCCTGAACTGTTCTGAAATTCAGATATGGACCGATGTGAATGGCATGATGACAGCCGACCCTAAAATGGTGAAAAAGGCTATTCCGTTGACAGAACTGTCATATACTGAAGCCATGGAACTTTCCTACTTTGGTGCAAGGGTTATCTACCCCCCTTCCATGACGCCTGCTTTCCTGAAGAAGATTCCAATTGTTATCCGCAACATCACTAATCCTGCTTTCCCTGGTACGGTGATCCAGCATGATACACAAAAGTCTTCTTCCAATATAAAGGGTATTTCCTCTGTGAACGACACCAGTATCATTAACCTGCAGGGAAGCGGCATGGTGGGCAAAGCAGGCTATAGCGGAAGGTTGTTCTCTTTGCTGTCGCGGGAGCAGATTAATGTAATCCTTATCACACAAGCCTCTTCAGAGCATAGCATTACGTTCGCGGTTAATCCGGCTGACGCTGTAAAAGCAAAGCAACTCATAGAGCAGGAGTTTGAACTGGAACTGCAGGCAGAAAAACTGGAAACACCCACCATTGAGCAGGACCTGTCGGTACTGGCGATTGTAGGTGAGAACATGAAGGAGACTCCCGGTATTTCTGGCAAACTGTTTCATGCGCTCGGCCGGAATGGTATTAATGTGCGGGCTATCGCACAAGGTTCCTCCGAGTATAATATCTCGGTTATCATCTTAAAGGAGGACCTGCGGAAAGCGCTCAACACCGTACATGATGCCTTCTTCACAGAGTTGAAGAAGACGCTGCACGTATTTTGCCTTGGCACGGGCAACATCAGCAAAACCCTTATCCGGCAGTTGCAGGAACACCATACTTACCTGCAGCAGCACAATGGCATTCAGGTAAAATTAATGGGGGTAAGCAACTCCCGCAGGATGGTTTTTGATGCGGACGGCATTCCGCTGGACAGTTGGCAGCAGGTGCTGGAAGTAGACGGAGAGCAGGCTAACCTGCAGGAATTTGTGAACCGCATGCAGCTGATGAACCTTCCGAACTGTGTGCTGGCTGACAATACGGCAAGTCCGGCTCCCATCAGTTTCTATGAAGAAGTGTTCCGTTCCAATATCTCAATTGTTACCTGCAACAAAATAGGCAACTCCTCTGACTATCAGCAATATAAAAACTTTAAAGACACAGCCTTACAGCATGGCGTTGACTTTTATTACGAAACAAATGTTGGGGCAGGACTGCCTATCGTCAGGACGCTGAAAGACCTGATGATGAGCGGCGACAGGGTATTGCGCATTGAGGCAATCCTATCCGGAACCATCTCCTTTATCTTTAATAACTTCAAAGGGAATGCCTCTTTTCATGATGTAGTGAAGCTGGCACAGGAAAAAGGCTTTACAGAACCAGACCCGCGGGATGACTTGAGTGGCCTGGACTTTATGAGGAAAATGCTGATTCTGGCCCGCGATGCCGGGTACCCCTTAGAGGCTTCTGATGTTCAGATAGAAAACATTCTCCCTCCCTCCTGCCTGCAGGCGGCCAACGTGCCTGAGTTTTATGCAGAACTAAAGGCTGCAGAGGCCTATTTTGTGCAGATGAAGGAGAAAGCAGAGAAAAGTGGCAGCGTACTGCGCTACATTGGCTCGCTGGAAGACGGGCAGGTGAAAATCTCACTCCAGATGGTTGACGAAAGCCATCCTTTCTACACCCTTTCCGGCAGCGACAACATCATCTCCTTTACCACGGACCGTTACAAAGAACGCCCGATGGTGGTGAAAGGTCCAGGTGCCGGAGCCGAGGTAACCGCAGCAGGTGTTTTCGCCGATATCGTGAACGTGGGAAGTCATTAAAAGTGACTTTCACCAGCAGAAAGGGCTATGGTTAGAATTATAGCCCTTTCTGCTGGTGAACCATCTAAAGATTAAATAACCCTACCTAGAAAGAGTCCCAGCGGGACGAACTGTTAATAGCTTATATTCATCTATAAGCATTTATAGCTCCAGAGGAGCGGCCTGTTCAACACAATTAACAGGCCGCTCCTCTGGAGCTATTATAAGATAAAAGATAAAATCTATCAACAGTTCGTCCCGCTGGGACTATTTCCTCTGTCAGAGAGCTAAGCGTAAACCTCTTTCTTTGCTGCTTTCAGCGTGTTCTTCAGCAGCATGGCAATCGTGAGCGGGCCTACTCCACCCGGTACCGGGGTAATGAAGCTGCACTTTGGTGCCACCTCGTCAAAGTTCACGTCGCCTTTCAGCCTGAAGCCTGATTTACGGGAGGCATCCGGCACACGGGTAGTACCAACATCAATCACCACCACACCTTCTTTCACCATATCGGCGGTTACAAATTCAGGCTTACCGATGGCGGCAATAATAATGTCTGCCTGGCGGGTAAAAGACGGCAGATCCTTTGTACGGCTGTGGCAGAGCGTAACGGTGCAGTTACCCGGATAAGCACTTTTTGCCATCAGGATGCTCATTGGGGAACCTACAATATTACTGCGGCCAATAACAACGCAGTGCTTGCCGCTGGTTTCAATTTCGTAGCGCTCCAGCAACTGCAGGATGCCTGCCGGCGTGGCAGGCAGGTAGGCAGGCAGACCAGCCACCATGCGGCCCACATTTATCGGGTGGAAACCGTCTACGTCTTTTACAGGGTCTATTGCCTCCAGCACCTTCTCCGCATCAATATGCTTTGGGAGCGGCAACTGCACGATGAAACCATCAATCTCCTCATCCAGGTTCAGCTCTTTTATCTTTAGCAGCAACTCCTCTTCAGACAAAGTGTCTTCATAATGAAACAGGGAAGACTCAAAGCCCACACGCTCGCAGGCCAGCACTTTGTTATTGACATAGGTTACTGATCCGCCGTCGTTTCCGACAAGTATGGCCGCCAGATGTGGCGTTTTACCACCATTGGCTTTTAGTTCAGCTACCTCAGCAGCTATCTCATTTTGTATGGCTTCGGATGTTTTTTTACCGTCGAGCAGGGTCATGGTTTGATGAATTATGAATGGGTGACTAATGTATTATCACGGCTGTTCTCAACATAAAATTCTGCTGTAGCAGCGTAAGTCTTTTTGAGAAATGTCAGATTATTTTCGAAAATAGAAATTAGCTCTGTTGTCGCAATGTTTCCTAAACATGTCCGGATTAACCGTTGAGGTGATTTCTTTAGAAAGTAAGCGTTTCTGAAATCAACATCTTTTGTTATAACTATAAGTTTATTTTCATCAGCATACGCTGCAATATCCTTGTCAGACGTATGAAAGCTGTTTAAAATATTATTCACATGCTGCGCCTCTACGTCCTTGTTTTGAAAGAACGAAACCAGCTTCATTGGGATATGAACGTCACAGAGAACTTTCACTAAGCCAGTTCCTGAATTGATTTTCCGGACAAAAGTAGTTTCGCATAATTCAGACAGGCAATCAGATCTTCCTTTTCCAATTCCGGATGGTCTTCCAGAATTTCATCTTTTGTCATATCTGAACTTAACAAATCGAGCACAACTTCCACAGGCCAACGCATGCCACGTACACAAGGTTTACCATGGCATATTTCCGGATTTATGGTTATTCGTTCTAAATGGTTCATGTTAGCATACTAATGTACTATGAGCACACACCCGAAAAATTCAAATTGCTATCACTCCTAAAATAACAGCACTTGTTCTGATAAAAACGAGCCCCGACGCGCGGGGGCACATCGGGGCTTGTTTATTATTAGTCGAGTTTCAGCACAGCTAAGAAGGCTTCCTGTGGAATTTCCACATTGCCTACCTGGCGCATGCGCTTCTTACCTTTCTTCTGCTTTTCAAGGAGTTTACGCTTACGGGAGATATCACCGCCGTAGCACTTGGCCAATACGTTCTTACGCAGGGCTTTTACCGTTTCGCGGGCAATGATCTTCTGACCGATAGCGGCCTGAATGGCAATCTCGAACATCTGCCGTGGAAGCAGCTCACGCAGCTTCTCACATAGGCGCTTGCCCCAGTCATAGGCTTTGTCGCGGTGCACAATGGCACTCAATGCATCAACCTTCTCTCCATTCAGCATCACATCCAGCTTCACCATATTAGAGGTTCTGAAGCCAATCAGTTCATAATCGAGGGAAGCATAGCCACGGGAGATGGTTTTGAGCTTGTCGAAGAAATCAAACACAATCTCAGCAAGAGGCATTTCGAAGGTTAATTCTACACGGTCGCTGGTCAGGTACGTCTGGTTCTTCAGGATTCCGCGCTTATCCATACATAGTGTGATGATCGGGCCTACATACTCAGACTTGGAAATGATTTGCGCTTTGATGAAAGGCTCCTCGATGTGGTCGATGTAGTTCGGCTCCGGCATTTCGGAAGGTGCATTCACCTTCACCATGTCCTCTTTTGTAGTGTAGGCATGGAACTGCACCGACGGCACGGTGGTAATCACCGTCATGTCGAACTCACGCTCCAGGCGCTCCTGCACAATCTCCATGTGCAGCATACCCAGGAAACCGCAACGGAAACCGAAGCCTAGCGCAGCCGACGTCTCCGGCTCCCACACCAGCGAGGCATCGTTTAACTGCAGTTTCTCCATCGAGTTACGTAGTTCTTCGTACTCGCTTGTTTCCACCGGATAAATACCGGCAAATACCATTGGCTTTACATCTTCAAAGCCCTGGATGCCTTTACCCGGACGTTCTACGTGTGTAATGGTATCTCCTACTTTTACCTCTTTGGCATTTTTGATGCCGGAGATAAGGTAACCCACATTACCGGCCCCCATCACTTGCCGTGCCTCCTGGTTCAGCTTCAGCACGCCAATTTCATCTGCTTCGTACGTTTTGCCGGTGTTAATGAACTTTACCTTCTCCCCTTTCTTCAGCGTACCGTTGAATATCCGGAAATAAACCTCAATGCCCCTATATGAATTGAAAACGGAGTCAAATATCAATGCCTGCAGCGGCGCCTCCGGGTCTCCTTTCGGGGCCGGTATCCTGTCGCAGATGGCAGCTAGAATTTCTGCAATACCGATACCTGCTTTACCAGAGGCCAGAATAATATCTTCTCTGTCGCAACCTATCAGCTCGATTACCTGGTCCGACACCTCCTCCGGCATAGCATGCGGCAGGTCAATTTTGTTCAGAACAGGTATAATCTCTAAGTCATTGCCAATGGCCAGGTAGAGGTTAGAGATAGTCTGCGCCTCTATACCCTGGGAGGCATCCACGATCAGCAAAGCGCCTTCGCAGGCCGCAATAGAGCGGGAAACCTCATAAGAAAAGTCAACGTGCCCGGGGGTGTCAATCAGGTTAAGCACATAATCTTCTCCTTTATAAGGGAAGTTCATTTGGATGGCGTGGCTCTTGATGGTAATACCACGTTCACGCTCCAGGTCCATGTTATCTAATAGCTGGTGTTGCATTTCACGCTCCGCTACCGTTTGGGTATACTCCAGTAAACGGTCGGCCAGGGTACTTTTACCATGGTCGATGTGGGCGATGATGCAGAAATTTCGGATGTTCTTCATAAATATCTATACGAATAACAAAGTTACGAATATTCCTGTCAAAATTGAATTTTATGACTCCAGAGACAAAATTCCAGCTTTTTCACAATTAAAAATCAAAGCCTTCGCTTGGTTATTCTAAAATAGTTCGTAATTTTTAATGTTAAAACAATACCCTTTCTAGGATTTTTAAGTACAATAACGCTATCGCCTAACTTTGCACAATGCCTGAGCAACAGACTACCACACCTTTGGAACAACAGCCTCACGATTTAGAGACTGAACTCTCTATTCTACGAGAGAAAGTCGCTTTTCTGGAAAGAATTGTACACGAAGTTCCTGCCAGCATCTATATTTCGAGCCTGGAAAAAGGAGTCGTCTGGTGCAACAAGACAAATGAGGAAACGCTCGGCTATACACTTGATGAAATTCTGGAGATGGGCGGATGGGAGTATCTCTATAAAATTGTTCATCCGGATGACCATAATATACCGGATGATAGTGTAGATCATTACCAACATTTCGACGGCGCTGAATTTGGCGGTATATTCAGAGCAAAGCACAAGGAGGCAAAGGACTATAAATGGTTTATGGGTTGGGCAAAAGCCTATAGCAAAAATCAAGAAGGCCAGGTAAAAGAGTTACTATGTGTGGATGTAGACTTAAGTCCGCAGATGAACACAGACAAACAATTGGCAGCGGCTCTGAAAGAAAACCTTAAACTCAAGCACAAGCTTCTCATAAAAAGCCTTCGGCAGCGAGAGCTTGAAGTACTGACGTTAGTGTGCAAGGGCTTTAGTACAAAGGAAATCGCTGAAAAGCTGTTTATCAGCATCAATACCGTCAGCACCCACCGAAAAAACATACAGCACAAGCTTGGCACCAACAATGTTGCCGATTTGGTGTCTCTGGCAAAAGAAGCAGGCTTAGGGTAAATTAGCTTAAAAATAAGATTTAGGATGCTGATTAGTATCCCGCCTAAACTAGAGTACTGGTACGGCTAACTAACCTCTCTTTCTTTGTTCAAGTCTGCTACTACTATCTTCTTCTCTGGCTATTTGGTATTTGTTGTAATCCCTGTTATTAGCTGCAACTGCACATACACTTCGAAGGTACTTTAGTCCCAGCGGGACGATTTGTTAATAGAATTCAATCATTTAATTCCATAGTTCCGGAGGAGCGACCTGTAAAAATTTCTACCAGGTCGCTCCTCCGGAGCTAAGTTCCTCGCTTATAGCCATGCTATCAACAGGTCGTCCCGCTGGGACTGTTGCGCAGAACTCGACTTGTCAATTACCTTCCCCGTGCAGGAGCATTTTCCAAAGCAGCAAACAATATCCAGTAGAACCGTATTCAAGGCTGATATCACAGGTGCTCTATTTCCTGTGGCCTGTGATAACAAAAGCAGGTATATCTAAAAAGTAAGTGAGTGCCTCCTTTGTACATAGTTTTACAGAGGGCGCTTCACCGGCTATTTTGGGATATATTGCCTATATTTGCATCAAATTTGAAAGAATTTTGTTAAACATACTATGCAAGTTACTACAGTAGAACCATACAAGCCTGTTAACCACGTACGTGTGGTAACAGCCGCCTCTCTGTTCGACGGCCACGATGCGTCTATTAATATTATGCGACGCATCATTCAGGCTTCGGGAGCTGAGGTGATTCACCTTGGGCACAACCGCTCGGTGCAGGAGATTGTGGACTGTGCCATTCAGGAAGATGCACAGGCCATTGCCATTACCTCCTATCAGGGCGGCCACATCGAGTACTTTAAATATATGTATGATCTGCTGCAGGAGCGCGGCAGCGGCCATATCCGTTTATTCGGTGGCGGAGGCGGTGTTATCCTGCCTGATGAGATTAAGGAACTGCAGGCGTATGGTATTACCCGCATCTATTCTCCCGACGATGGCCGTTCGATGGGCTTGCAGGGTATGATCAATGATATGCTGCAGCAATGCGACTTCCCGACTGGCAAAGACCTGAACGGAGAAGCAAAGCACCTGCGCGACCAGGACCCGAAAGCGATTGCAAGGCTTATCTCTGCCGCAGAAAACTTCCCGGAGGAAGCGCAAAGCATACTGAAAGGAGTAAGAGAGCAGGCGCAAACTGTCACTACTCCTGTACTAGGTATAACGGGTACTGGCGGTGCGGGTAAATCGTCGCTGGTGGATGAATTGGTACGCCGCTTCCTGCAGGACTTCCCTGAAAAGAAAATAGCAATTATCTCGGTAGACCCCTCCAAGCGGAAGACAGGTGGTGCTCTTTTAGGTGACAGAATCAGGATGAATTCTATCTCCAACGAAAGAGTGTACATGCGCTCGCTGGCTACCCGCCAGAGCAACCTTGCCCTTAGCAAATATGTGCAGGACGCTGTTGACATTGTAAAAGCAGCCGATTTCGACCTGATTATACTTGAAACCTCTGGTATTGGCCAGTCAGACACGGAGATTATTGAGCATTCTGATACCAGCCTATATGTGATGACACCAGAGTACGGCGCTGCCACGCAGCTCGAGAAAATCGATATGCTGGACTTTGCCGATGTTATCGCCCTGAACAAGTTCGATAAGCGTGGTGCCCTGGATGCCCTGCGTGACGTGAAGAAGCAATATAAGCGCAACCACCAGCTATGGGACGTGAACGATGAAGATATTCCAGTGTTCGGCACCATCGCTTCGCAATTCAATGACCCGGGTATGAACCAGCTTTACCGGGCGTTAATTGCCAAAATAGTAGAGAAAACCGGTGTGGAGCTGAATTCAAACCTGCAGACTTCAAAGGAAATGTCGGAGAAGGTATTCATCATCCCTCCTGCCCGCACCCGTTACCTTTCCGAGATCTCTGAGACTATCCGCAACTACGACAAGTGGAGCAAAGACCAGGCAGAGGTAGCCCAGAAGCTATACGGCATCCGCAAATCTATTGAAGCAGTACAGGGTATAGAGGTTGAAGACAAAGACCGTCTTATAAAGCAGTTGGAGCAGGCTTATGAAGAGATAGAACTCAACCTGGACGGACAGAACAAGAAGATTCTGGAAAACTGGAAGGAGAAAGTGCAGGCTTATAAAAACGAGTTCTTTGTTTTCAAGGTACGTGACAAGGAAATTAAGATAAAGACACATACCGAGTCGCTCTCTCACCTGCAGATACCGAAAGTAGCCACGCCAAAGTATGAGGCCTGGGGTGATTTGCTGAAGTGGAACCTACAAGAGAACGTGCCGGGCGAGTTTCCTTACACGGCAGGTGTGTTTCCGTTTAAACGCGAAGGCGAAGACCCAACCCGTATGTTTGCCGGTGAAGGCGGACCAGAGCGCACAAACCGTCGCTTCCATTACGTAAGCCTTGGCTTACCGGCCAAGCGTTTATCAACCGCTTTCGACTCGGTAACGCTGTACGGTGAAGACCCGGATTACAGACCGGATATCTATGGCAAGATCGGTAATTCTGGCGTTAGCATCTGCTGTCTTGACGATGCCAAAAAACTGTATTCCGGCTTCAACCTCGCGGATGCAATGACCTCCGTCTCCATGACCATAAATGGCCCGGCTGCTATCCTGACAGGCTTCTTTATGAATGCCGCTATCGACCAGCAGTGCGAACTCTATATAAAAGAGAATGGCCTGGAAGAAGAGGTGAACCTGAAGATAGAAGCCATTTACAAAGAGAAAGAAACGGATCGTCCGCGTTACCAGGGCAAACTTCCGGAAGGCAATAACGGCCTTGGACTGATGTTGCTGGGCGTAACCGGCGACCAGGTACTGCCGGT
Organism: Pontibacter diazotrophicus; assembly: GCF_003367245.1. Classification (GTDB taxonomy): domain Bacteria; phylum Bacteroidota; class Bacteroidia; order Cytophagales; family Hymenobacteraceae; genus Pontibacter; species Pontibacter diazotrophicus. The sequence continues at coordinate 89,549 of NZ_QRGR01000002.1, forward strand.
GGATGTATACCAGCAAATCAAGGAGCGTACATTGGCTTCCGTACGCGGCACAGTGCAGGCGGATATCCTGAAAGAAGACCAGGCACAGAACACCTGTATCTTCTCTACAGAATTCTCGCTTCGTTTGATGGGTGACGTGCAGCAATACTTCATCGACAAGAGCGTGCGCAACTTCTATTCGGTGTCTATATCGGGTTATCACATTGCCGAGGCAGGCGCAAACCCAATTTCGCAGCTTGCTTTCACACTGGCCAACGGCTTTACCTTTGTAGAGTACTATGTGAGCCGCGGCATGGACATCAATAAATTCGCACCGAACCTGAGCTTCTTCTTCTCTAACGGCATCGACCCGGAATATGCGGTGATAGGCCGTGTGGCGCGCCGCATCTGGGCGAAGGCCATGAAGATGAAGTATGGCGCCAATGCCCGTTCTCAAATGCTGAAGTACCACATCCAGACGTCGGGCCGTTCGCTGCACGCACAGGAAATTGACTTCAACGACATCCGCACGACGCTGCAGGCACTGTATGCAATTTACGACAACTGTAACTCGCTGCACACAAACGCTTACGATGAGGCAATCACAACACCTACAGAGGCTTCTGTACGTCGTGCCATGGCTATTCAGCTGATCATCAACCGTGAGTTAGGGCTGGCGAAGAATGAGAACCCTCTGCAAGGCTCGTTCATTATTGAAGAGTTGACTGATCTGGTGGAAGAGGCCGTTTTGACCGAGTTCGACCGGATTACAGAGCGCGGAGGCGTGTTGGGCGCGATGGAGACGATGTACCAGCGCGGTAAAATTCAGGAGGAAAGCCTGTACTATGAGACGCTAAAGCATACTGGCGAATACCCGATCATCGGAGTAAACACCTTCCTATCTTCCCAAGGCTCCCCTACTGTTATTCCGACAGAGGTGATACGCGCTACCGAAGAAGAGAAGAAATACCAGATAAGCATGGTACACAGGCTTCAGGAGCGCAATGCCGATAAATCGGCTGAGATGCTGAAGCGGATACAGCAGGTGGCGATTAGTAACGGTAACATCTTTGAAGAGATGATGGAAACGGTGAAATACTGTTCGCTTGGGCAGATTACGAACGCCCTTTTTGAAGTAGGTGGCCAGTACCGTAGAAACATGTAGCACCTGAAACAGAACACACGCTTACCTGAAAGGTATAAAGTAAAAAGAAGAGCCGGAAAGATTCCTTTCCGGCTCTTCTTTTTATAGCGGTTTCTCGTTAACAAAACATAACATCGGATTCTTCTGCAGAACCGTAAGCTATATTTTACCTAAACCTTCACATTACCATGGCACAGTTTAAATCAGTTTCTCCTCTGCTCCTGTTTGGCACAACATTACTTCTTTTGGGTACAGCGGCATGTATGTTCCTGTCCAACTGCTTTCAGGATACAGTGTTCAATATTGATATGTCTGATGAAGACGGAAGCGAATACAGCTAAGCCTCAGAAAAGGGAATAAAGTCTTTAAATGACGTAAAGTTTACGGTCATGTTAACAAGATATTAATAAGTGAGTGGGTAATCACAAAATATTTACGAATTCATAACATAAGAACAGAACTTATCGATATACTGATACGTTAATATGAAAAAAGCACCCTGTCTCACCTGTTAAATGCTCGCATCATGAAAAGAATTACCACACTGTCCTCGCTCTTCCTTATCGGAACTACAGTCAGCCTGATCATGAAAAACTGGTTGCTGCCATCCAAACTTCGCTTAGATACTTCTGAGGAAGATTATCACCTCTATCTCTAGCGGACCTTATTTCCACCACTTAAAGTGGCTCTCTCTTCTGGAAGAAAGGGTCACTTTTTATTTTAGGTATTGCCGCCAGAACCGAATACTATACTATAATGAGAAAGATAGGGGCTTGGCAGATTCTTTCATTTCACATCAAAATGCCTAGCTTTGTAACATTGCCGCAGCCAAGCGGTATAAATAATTTTGACAAGCACAGCGCGTGCAAAACAACATACTATGAATTTAAAGGAAAAAATCAGCTACATTATCGGCCGCGACATGGCCAATAACCTGAAAAAGCAAGGCATCGATATTGAATCAGATCCTTTTGTAAAAGGAATGAAAGAAGTGCTGGAAGGCAAACCTTCTACTTTGTCTCAGGATGAAGTGCAGCAGGCGATGATGGCGCTGCAGCAGGAGATGGCGCAAAAGCAAAACTCTGCCGGTTCTGAAAACAAGCAGGCAGGTGAGGCCTTTTTAGCTGAAAATAAAAATAACGAAGGTGTGAAGACGCTTCCAAGCGGACTCCAGTACCAGGTGCTGCAGGAAGGTTCAGGCAAATCGCCATCTGCTACCGACACAGTTACCACACACTATCACGGCACTCTCATCGACGGCACTGTATTTGACTCCAGCTACGAACGTAACGAGCCTGCTACTTTCCCGGTAAACGGTGTGATAGCCGGCTGGACAGAAGCACTGCAAATGATGAAAGAAGGCTCTAAGTGGAGACTCTTCATTCCTGCTAACCTTGCTTATGGTGCACAGGGCGCCGGAGGTACCATCGGACCAAATTCAACCCTTATATTTGACGTGGAGCTTCTTTCCGTAAAATAGAAAGCATCATATATAATAAAAGGCCCGGCTAAGATCAGCGTCTTAGCCGGGCCTTTTTATGTTTAGAAAAATATTTACGCAAGGTTTGTGCTGGAAACATATATTGTATTCAGCCAACGATAAGCCTCCTCCTGGTATAGCGCATGATGTATAATAAGGAAGTTGTTCTCATGCATCAGTTCATCTCCATCCATCTCCCCCACCAGCCCAAAGTAAAGGGAAACAGGTAAGACTATGGCTACGAAAACAGTTTCTCCTATTGTTCTGAGAATGTTTGGGAAAACCGTCGAAAACACCCACCGCTGATCGCTGCGCCTTATGGTACCCCTGTTATGTAAGTCCAGCAGCAACTTCTTTGGCTTGTGGATACGCACCTCCTCCATCAGGATGTCATAGCCTTTCCGGATTTCATCAGAGCTGAGTTCACCCTCCCAGTTTACCACCAGTATATGGTTTACTTTATCAAATGACACCTCAATCAAACTAGAGGCAGCGCTACTTTCAAAACCTGTGCGTAACGCTGTTGAAGTACCTGTGGTGGCAATACTAGCGGATAACATTGATTTGGAAGATCTCATATCAACAAACAATGTGGGGATTATGGGAAATGTTAAGGAACATTATTGCAACGCCGGACATAATGATATTATTATAATTATTCTTCCAAAGTTGCGATTTATAGAAGAATAAAACAAGAGAATTAAATATATATTTTATTTAATATTAGTATAGTTATCTTGCACAGGTTTCAGCAGCGTCTAAGTTTATATTGTTTCCTGCTATAACCTGACGGAAAGAAAGCAAAGCAAACAAATCCGGCTGAGAACCGTTTTAAAATCAACACATGAACATCTAAAAAAAGAAAAAACTTGTATGGCAAACGAACCTAACGAAGGCAAAAAGTTCTTAGATAGTGTACACCAGTTTTTCGATCAGGCGGCAAGCTACTCTCGGCTTAGCCCCGGCATTCTGGCGCAAATTAAAGCTCCCAACAGCGTTTATAAAGTCTCCTTCCCTGTTGAAATAGAGGGTAAGATCGAAGTGATAGAAGGTATACGGGTGCAGCACAGCCACCACAAGCTTCCGTCTAAAGGAGGTATCCGTTACAGCATGCAGGTAGACGAAGACGAGGTAAAGGCCCTGGCCACTCTAATGACATTTAAGTGCGCTGTAGTAGACGTGCCTTTTGGCGGGGCCAAAGGAGGCGTGAAGATAAACCCGCGCACCAGTTCTGTTAAAACATTAGAAAGTGTTACCCGGCGCTATGCAACCGAACTGATCAAGAAAAACCTGATAGGCCCGGGTATAGATGTACCGGCACCGGATTATGGTACGGGTAGCCGTGAAATGGCTTGGATCGCCGACACCTACCAGACTTTTAAGTATGGGGAAACCAGTGCGCTGGGCTGTGTGACAGGTAAGCCAGTAGGACAGGGAGGTATAAGAGGGCGTGCGGAAGCAACGGGCCTGGGAGTTTATTTTGGTATCCGGGAGGCCCTTGGCGATTCGGAACTGCTGGAAGGCAAAGGCCTGAATGGTAATACTCTGGAAGGTAAGCGTATTATTGTGCAGGGTTTAGGTAACGTAGGTTACCATGCAGCTCATTTCTGCCAGCAGGATGGTGGTGTGATTGTAGGTATAGCAGAGCGGGAAGGTGGTATCTACAATGAAAACGGAATAGATGTTAAAGAAGCATTCAGGCATAGAAGCGAACATGGCTCCATTCTCAACTTCAAAGACTCCAAGAACATCAATGATTCTGCGGAATTATTGGAAATGGAATGCGATATTCTGATTCCTGCAGCCCTTGAAAACGTAATTCACAGCGGCAATGCAGGTAGAATAAAAGCTAAAATTGTGGCTGAAGGCGCCAACGGCCCTGTTACCCGCGAGGCAGAAGAGATACTGATAAAGAACGGTATTATTATTTTGCCGGATTTGTATCTAAATGCAGGTGGTGTAACGGTATCCTATTTTGAGTGGCTGAAGAACCTGTCTAACGTACGCTTTGGCCGTATGGGCAAGCGCGCCGAAGAAGCCAGCTACCTTCGCTTAGTGAATGCCATCGAATCCTCATCAGGCAAGAGTATGACAGCAAAAGAGCGTGCGTTCCTGTCACAAGGTTCAGACGAAATAAGTTTAGTACGCTCTGGTCTTGAAGACACCATGATCAACGCCTATCATGAGATTAGGGATGTGATGCAGCAAAAGAATATACCGGATTTGAGAACAGCGGCATTCCTGGCAGCTATAGAGAAAATTGGTGTGAGCTACGAGTCACTGGGTATATTCCCTTGATTTGCTTCTCTAGAGCCCAATAAGCATAAAGGTCAGGATACAGTGGAAAGAAACGCTAAATCCTGGCCTTTTTCTATGCTCTCCAGCCAGTGCAGTGCCTCCTGCTGATCTGTAAAATAGTTAAAGTAAACGTACGGGTGTGGCGATAAGGCAGAAGGTATCTGGTAATTTGTAACGACGGCTTTAAAATGCTCCTCCGAAAATATAACAGCAACAAAAAAATCTTTTTTTAGCTTATTGTACGACTTCTGATAGTATTCCAGGCTCAACCATGACTCCTGCTCCCTGGTGAGGGAGCCAATGGAGGTTAGATCAGTACAATATGACCTCACTACCGGGTTATCTATAGAAAATTGTAAAGCAGCACCGTGGGCCTCAATAAATGAAGCAGTATCAGGCTTAGACAACCATTTGATAAACAAACAGCTAACCTGGAATACATAAGAAATTTCAACGCATGGCGTTTCAAATATCACCATTTTTAAAGCACGTTTTTGGTTAATGATTCCGAAATATACATAGTTATATTGCAATATAAAAACTTTAATATATATGTAATAACTTCAATCTTTCAACTGTGCTTCTCCTCCTGAAATTGCACTGTTTCTGACAAAATTAAACCTTCTCCCTGCTTTACTCCATTATTTAAAATAAATTTTCTGCACCTTTTCCTTACTCATGCAAGCATTCACAGCTTATCAGATCCTAAAAGTAGGTTGATCATAAAAAAAAGAGTGGTGGGAGAAGGCTTCTGCCTTACTCCCACCACTCTTTAAGCTTTAAACGAAAAGAACTGAAGAATTAGCTTTGGTCAACTGCTAACCATTTGTTAAAGATCTTCTGCTGTACACTTGATGGGTTCTGTACCCGCTCAAAGCGATAGCGCACACTTTCGTCCTTCAGCATCGGAATGCGCAGTGTCTGTAGCTTTCCGTCGCGCGTTACCAGCACTTCAGCTGTATCTCCTATGCTCAGGCCACCCACATAGCGACTTAAATCATCACCAACACGGTATCCGTTTACGGCAATAATCTCGTCATTCACATTCAGGCCACCTTCATAAGCGGAGCTACCACGGCTTACACCACGAACAAGTACTTTACCATCCGCAACGGCTGTAGTGGCTCCCCAGCTTGCAAGGTTGCTTCCTTCGCTAATGTTCACCAGGCGCAAACCAGCTGCATCGAAAAACTGATTATAATCTGGCGTTTCAGTACCATTCACGTAATTACGGAAAAAAGCATCCATGTTACGACCGGATACTTTTTCGACAGCCTCTTTAAACTCTGCTTCTTTAAAGCCCCTGCCCAGCTGCTTATAATAGCGGTTATACATGTTGCGCATTACATCATCCAGGCTCTTTTCTCCGTTTGTTGCCTCCATTATTTCCATGTTCAGCAGCTGCCCCAGCACGCCTCCCTTGGTATAATAAGAAACCTCTGCGTTGTTTGAGTTTTCGCTGCGTCTGTAGTACTTAATCCAGGCATCATAGCTTGCTTCTGCCACTGTCTGCACTTTATTTCCCGGTGTGTTCTCTACTGAAGTGATGCTTCCTGCCACTACATCGAGGTAACGCTGCGGTGTGGTAAAACCTGAACGACGCACAAGGAGGTCGTCATAAAAGCTGGTAATACCCTCAGACACCCAAAGCAAGTCTGTATAATTCTCCTCATTGTAGTTGAAGGGCCCCAGCGCCAGCGGACGCAGGCGTTTTACATTCCAGAGGTGGAAGTACTCGTGTGCCACCAGGCTAAGAAAGCCGTTGTAACCGGCTTCAGTGCCGTAGTTCCAGCGGGAAGTCTGCAGTGTCGTAGAGTTCAGGTGCTCTAAGCCACCGCCGCCACGGTTCAGGTTATGCACGATGAACACATAACGCTCTACAGGCAATTCTCCCATTACTTTAACGGCTTCTTCCACTACCTCCTTCATATCTGTCATCAGGCGGTTGGGCTCATAGTTGCCTTCTCCGTACATGGCTACCTCATGAGGTACCCCTGCGGCCGTAAAAGTATAAACTTCGTGGTTACCAATCTCAAGTGGGGAATCCGCCAGAATATCGTAGTTTGGGAAAGTGTAGGTAAAGTTACCTGTGCTTTTTAAACCGGTCGATACTTTATCCCAGCCGTTGTAAGGCTTCACCACCAGCGTTCCGCTTTCCTTCTCGTATCCTTCCGGATACATGAAAATACTGGTACCATTCACATAGCCATGGGAAGCATCGAGGTAGCTGGTGCGCACACTTAGCTCGTAGGCATAAACATCATATCTGGCACGTACCACATCTGCCTTATTGCTGTACACGCGCCACGTGTTTTTATCTATTTTCTCAGAACGAAGCGCCTTACCCGATTTGTCGGTGGCTTCAAAGCCCTCTACGTTTTTTGCGAACTCACGCACCAGGTAAGACCCGGGAGCCCATACAGGAAGCGTAAAATCAACATAGTTTTTCTTCGCTCCACTCAGTTCCGCCTCTACCTCAAAGTAGTGTGTATGTGGCTGAGGCATAGATAAAGTGTAGCGTAATTCTGCTGCAAGCGCAGCGGCTGCGTTGCCCAGGGTAATAATGGCAACAAGTAAGAGGGAAAATTTAAATCGGTTTTGTTTGTGCATGTTTATGTTAAGGATTAGTTTATATAAGCTTTGGCATTTTACAACAAATACCGTGCTTATCAAAATCCCCACATGCTAGAAGGTAAACGCTGTAGCGTCAGGAGGCATGGGAAATCATGCTTGAATCCAGCCAGGCAACCGCATCAGACGTTTGTGAGAAAGTGTTCATGATGATGAAAGAGTTAAAACTTTGGAGGCCATATAAGCCCGCTTCGCTCAACAAGGCCTGGTAGCATTTGTCTGACAAAACAATGGCCACATAATTATCAGTACCCATTGTCATCATAATGCGGGGGTAAAGATGCGTGTGCAGCCATGTCTCCTCCTCTTCGCTTAGTGCCCCTATTGCACGGTAATCCAGCAGCCACTGCTTTACGTGGTAATCAGATGCAAATTGCAAAGCCACTAAAAGGCTCTCACGAAATTCCCTGGAATTGAAATTCCCGCAACACTGCAAAAGAAGCCTCCCCTGCGCCTGAACATATTTAACCGCCACCGAACTTGTGCTGTACACTTCCATATTCTCCTAATATTTACACATCCTTAACAAATATAGCATTCTTTCTATACAAATTAATATAACAATCTCAAAATGTTACAAAAAATAAGGATATTAAGTAAGTGCACGAATACACAATGTGAAAGCCATAAAACAGCAGGTGAAAATCAAGTACGATAATTAGCTTGGTGCCTGTTGCGTTTACCAAACTGTGATCTTGTGTTACTCCTGGTAATATTTTCTTAATTTTGAAGCTTTGCTGGCATGAAATTTCCATGTAGTATATCACACTTAACGATCAGACGCTATGAAAAAGACAATGATGCTTATGTTGTTACCATTATCACTACTAACAATGCTGCTATGGGCAGCGCCACAGCAAACACCCTTAATAGTAGCCGACAACGAACCTGCTATGCTAGCAGAGACCCTGATTGAACCCGAAACAGTTGCATCTGACTTAAAAGAAAATTTTGCCGTTCCAGAAGATAATCCCTCCGCTATAGCAGAAGAAAAAGGAGGTGAAAACAATAAGAAAAAGCTGATTACCTATGCCATGAGTCTCTTAGGCACCCCTTATGTCTGGGCTGGAGTTAGCCCAAAGGGCTTTGACTGCTCCGGCTTTATCACGCACGTATTCCAGAAGTTTGACGTTGCAGTGCCGCATTCATCTGCCCTGCAGGCAAAAGAAGGCGAGTTTGTAGCGCGTGATGAAGCAAAAATAGGTGACTTGGTGATTTTTACGGGTACAAACCCCAAAAAGCGAACACCAGGGCATGTAGGCATCATCATTTCCACTGATGACGATAACATTGAGTTTGTGCATTCTTCTTCTGTAGGTGGGGTAAAGGTAAGCAAGGTAGAAGGCACAGGCTACAGCAGGCGATTCCTGCAAATCAGGCGTTTACTCTGACAGGTGCTCCTGTAGCGGCAAGGGCACAAAAACACTTGCCGTATTATACGTACACAACACCATGACGCGCCTAATTGAGGCCGAAAGACATTTAATCAATCCTGTCATGGTACATCCTTACATTATTAACACCATCAACGCGCTTGTACTGATCATAGCGGGCTTAATTGGCTATTTCGCGAATCCCGCCAGACCCCTGACAGCGCTTATCGCTCCCTTTTTTGGCGTGCTGCTGCTGGCCTGCACTTATCACCTGCGCAAACATAACCGCTTTGTGTTTCATACGGTAACGGCGCTCACACTTCTGGTAGGCTTCATCCTGGCGATGCGAATAGACCCTGATACATTTGAATGGAACAGGAGAAACATCCTGCTAGTAGTGATGGGGCTGAGCTGCTTTGTTTCTGCGGCATTCTTTGTTGGTACTTTTATAAGAGAGCGTCGAATGCGAAACGACACCATATACAAGGACGACCTTTAAGTCAGGGAGGGGCAAAAAAGAAACACCTGGTGTAGCCCGTCAAGTTACACCAGGTGTTTCAGAATCCTAAAAAGTCTTACCAAGCGGCTTCCTGTGTTTCAGGTTACCATCCGAAGACCAGTTGTAATGCTTGCTGCATAAACAGCAGAATCCCGTTTATGAAGCCGACTCACGGTTTAGGTGAATACTATTACTTAGGCTTGATAACACTTGTTTGGGATTAGACATCAGCACCTCCTTTCTCATTAGTCCAACATAACCCTGAACCTTCGACCAATTAATGTATTAGGTTGTTAGACCAGAGCCGTAGCACTCGCTACTATAACAATGATATAAAGATAAAACATCGCCTAAAAGTTCACAAGGTTTTGTACTTTATTTTTAGACTTTTTCCAGGCAGCAGCCTTCAGCTGTACTACGCAGGCTAGAAGGAAGCACTTCTTAAAAACAACTCCTTTAAAATCAACAAACTACAAATAAAATCAACAAACTACAAAAAGAATTACGACGAAGCCGGCAGCATAGGTTTTCTGAAAAAAAAATTACCTAAACCTAATATCAGAAAAAGTACACCGCCTCTAATAAAATCAGCTCCTATTATTGGAGTAGGTTGGAAATACAGACTGAGACATAAAATTGCATCAGAAAGAATGAATTTAAGAGACAAAGGGAGAAATTACTGCTTAGCAGGTTTTTTTCGAACCAAAACACTTTTTGGTTGAATATTTGCATCTACAGGTACTGAAAGGTTTAGTATATCCTGATTTTTTACTTATATTTAGTTGCATATTCAAACAAACAAATCCTAAACATGAAAAAGTATCTTCTATCTTTTGCTGTGCTCATGCTGTTCTCAACTGGTGCCTGGGCACAGAATTTATCACCACTTGGCGTCTGGACGAACGAGGACAAGAAAGCTGAATTTGAAATTTATGAGTGTGGCAACAACCAGCTATGCGCTAAAATTGTAACCTTGAAAGAGCCAAATAAGAACGGCAAGCCGAAAGTAGACGAGAACAACCCTAACCAGAAGCAACGCACGCAACCACTGAAGGGGCTGGTTTTTATGAAGGGATTTGAGTATGATGGAGACAACAAATGGGACGATGGTACTATTTATGACCCGGAGAGCGGCAAGACGTACTCTTCATACATGAAAATGCTCAACAAAAACAAAATGGAGGTAAAAGGGTATATTGGCATCTCGCTGATAGGTAGAACACAAACATGGACGCGTATTAAATAGGCGGAGCCAGTTTTACCCTTACAAATAAAAAAGAGGATAGCAGTTTGAGCTGCTATCCTCTTTTTTATTTGTGTTCTTCTCCTGATGCTATTAAAAAACCTGCAGCACCTTGTAAGTTTTATCCCGGAATGAGAATTCATCGCCAACGGTTGTACCTGCCATTACCTTATATAATGGAGACATTCCGGAAATAGCGTAAAAAGACTCCCCGTCCAGCTTTACCTCTCCCAGACTAACACCTATAAAGTAGTTTTGAAAGGAAGTATATACTACCGCTCCAAGTGATACCTCTTTATTTATCTTAGTAGCGTTGATGTTTCTCAAAACACCCATTGTCCTCATCAGTTCGTCTAACTGCCGCGCATACAGGTCGCGTTGTATCTGACAATTCTCCCTAAAAGACTCAAATTTATCCTCCATAGCTCCCTGGTGCTCATTGGCACTTTCCTGTGCCTGATTCATAGCATCTTTGGCAGCCTGAATCTGGGCACTCAAAATTTTAGAGCACTCCTGAAGCAGCCGCTTCTTTGTTTCAAGTTCCTGTGTTAAAATTTCCATAGTGATATGTATAAAATAGCGTTAGCACGGTTGTCTTATCTTAAGCAGCATACTTTAGCTCTTAACCCAAAGCACGACTTGTGAGCGTAAGTGTAATTTTGTTAAATTTAAAATTTGCTATTTCTGGGTAACCCGCGCCTGAGATAAGAGGCCATTTAGCAAGGCTTAAACTATTTAAAGCAAACTATGTTTTATGGGTAAATTATCAAATGTCATTTAACGAAATTTTTAAGCGATTGTTGGGCCGTGATAGAGGAGAAACCACCTGCACCAGGCTGGTGCGATCCGAAAAGCACATGGCTGCCTATACCACCTGGGTGAAAGAGCAGGTGTACCTGAATTGGACGGGTCCTTTTTTCAAAGCTTACCATTACAAAAAGGCAAATTTACCAAGCCAATTCCGGGTGCAGATTACGCAGGATGAGTATGTTCGGGGTGTTATTTTCTTCTACGACCCAAGTATAGGAGCAAATAACTTTACATACTTTTTTGATTTACTGAAAGACAGGGTGCAGGCGCAAGGCTATACCCTGCACAGCTGCGACAAATTAAAGGTGCGGCATGAGCGTTACACTGAGATGGTAGAGAAACATGTGCTCACACCGCCTGCCTCTGATGTGTCAGGAACCAGTCTTTGCAATCAGCTGTATGGCAATATCCTCTTAGATTATATAAAGGTAAACAATCAGCCAGGCTATATCAGATTTGCGACAAACGTGTACAATGACCCTTATTTCTCTAAGCCACTCCCTTTTGATGAATTGCTTGATAAAGTATTACAACCAGATGAGGTGCAGGTTAATTGAACTAAAGCAGGCGAACTGCCGCATTAAAGTAATATATATACAAAGGAATAACTGTTTTAACTTTCATTTCTTTTAGATACATTTAAATCATAAATAAATGTCATGTTACTACCTGTTTGCGTATGCGGCAATGTTTCCTTCTTTTAGTTTGTGTACTCTTATTTTCTGTAAGCGCACGCGCCACCCATATTGTAGGTGGTGAGTTTGAGCTGGAGCACCTGCAGGACTATGACTACAGGCTCAAACTCAATCTTTATTTTGATGTGGTAAACGGAAACCCGGGAGCCCTCGACCAGACCATTACTGTTAACATCTTCAGCAAAGCGACAAACCAGCGCATCGCGTCCCAGATGATGTCAATCAGGGAGCAATCGCTGGTAGAGTATACTAACATCGACTGCACCATAGGAGAACTGGTAACAAGAAAGATTGTCTACTATCAGAATATTTACCTGAATCCTGCCATCTTCAACCACCCGGAGGGCTATTATGTTACCTGGGAGCGCTGCTGCCGCAATAACACCATCAATAACATTGTAAACCCACAGGATGCTGCCCAGACGTTCTATATGGAGTTCCCTCCGGTAGTGCTGAACGGAGCAGCCTTTCGCAACTCCTCCCCTATTCTATTCCCGCCGCTGAGCGACTATGCCTGCGTAGGCGAACTATTTTATTTTGATTTTAATGGCACAGACCCGGACGGTGACTCTGTTGTTTATGACATGGTGACGCCCCTGAATGGCTATACCACCACCAATATGCCTGTTTACACTGTTCCACCTCAGCCCGCTCCTTACCCGGAGGTCAGGTGGCTGCCGGGGTACAGCAGCAATGTACAGGTGCAGGGCAGCCCGTCTATCAATGTAGACCGGAATACCGGCCAATTAACGATGCGCCCGAACCGGGTGGGTCTGTTTGTCTTCGGAGTCCGGGCGCAGGAGTTCCGGAACGGAAGAAAGATTGGCGAAGTGCGCCGCGATTTCCAGGTGCTGGTGCTGGAGTGCCCCCGAAACGAAACACCACAGGTGGTAGCCCGTGAGCAGGGGAAGAAGGAGTTCTACGAAAGAGGGACAATATTACGTATCAACCCTACCGACAGCCGTTGTATTGATATCTTTGTCACTGACCCTGACCTGAGCGAATTTGTATCGATGCGGGCGAGACCTGTGAATTTTTCCGGTGAGGACTATACCTTTACGGGCACCACAAGCGGCATGATCAACCAGGGCTCCGCACTTGATTCCCTGAAGGCCACTATCTGCTTTGCCGATTGCTTTAACACCGGCGGAGAAGTGTATGAACTGGACCTTATCGTGCAGGACGATGGGTGCAGTCTGCCCCGCCAGGACACTGTGCGCCTCAGTCTGGTGGTGGAACCAGTTCCGGACGCTCCGCCCACAGTCTCTCTCACTACCACCGACAGGGTGTTCAGGGTGAAAGATGGTGACAAAATCAATTTTGATGTGCTGGGCATAGATACGGACGAGGACGTAGTTTCTTTAAGTGCCGAGGGGCAGGGATTCTCCATCAGCGACCATGACATCACCTTTGCCGGAGGAAGCGGAACCGGTGAGGTGCAGTCTGCTTTCAACTGGAACATAGACTGTGACGCCATGAAGAATGAATCTTATAAGCTGGATTTCATTGTGACTTCCATCGTCTGTGAGGAGCCCGTCACACGAACGGTAACCATAGACGTGCAGCCGGAAAGCAACAACAACCTCCCTGTCCTCACCTCAGACCAGCCTGTCCAGGTGATTGAACTGGAGGTAGGTGCCCCCTTCGAAGCCAACCTCTTCGGCAACGACATTGATGCTGACCTGCTGGCACTGCTGGCCCAGGGCGAAGGCTTTGACCTTGCCGACTATGGTATGGCCTTTACCAGCACAGGCGGCAATGGCGAGGCTACAGGTAACTTCCAGTGGACTCCTACCTGCGAGGCATTCAACCAGGGCACGCTCCGTGTGAAATACATACTCACAGAAGATGCCTGTGCCCCTAACACAGACCAGGAGCTGGTGCTGGAATTCAGATTAAAAGCACCCAACAACGCCCCGGTCCTCACTTCAGACCAAAACGTGCTTTCCTTTGACTTAAAGTTGCATGAGACGTTTGAGGCGCAATTCACAGGAGCTGACATAGATTCAGACAATCTTATACTCACAGCAACCGGTGATGGCTTTGACCTGGCTGACTATGGCATGAGTTTCCAGAGCACAGGAGGGGCAGGCAGTGCTAGTGGCGTGTTTAACATGCAGGCCATCTGTAGCGCCACTGAGCAGGAAGTGGTGCGCGTAAACTTTACACTCGCAGAAGATGCCTGTGACCCGGCGCCACAGCAACTGACGATGGAGTTTAGGATAATAGCACCGAGCATTGCAGACTATATACCACCCAACATCTTCACACCTAACGGAGACGGTAAGAACGATTTCTTTGAGGTTCCTGACTTACCTTCTGAGTTCTGTACGGCTGTCTTCTCCAGCATTCAGATATTTAACCGCTGGGGCAAGCAAGTGTACTCCAACACGAGCAGTAACTTTAAATGGAATGGTGAAGGAGTAAACTCCGGCGTATACTTCTATGTGATCGACTATGGTACCAGCAAATACAAAGGTTCCGTTACAATTGTAAAATAGTTCTTTCTCCCATTATAAAGAGGCGGGCCCAACCCGACACAAAAATTACCGGTGGGGGCGCCGCGTGATTGGTTTGTGT
>NZ_QRGR01000003.1 GCF_003367245.1 Pontibacter diazotrophicus
GGCCCCTCCCGGAATCTACTATTCCGGGAGGGGCCGCCTCTTTATGGTTCTGTATGAACTTTGATGGAGATCTTACGTCATCAGGCTAAGAAAAGGAAAACAAAATAAAGTCCGAGCCACAGGAAATCCATAAAGTGCCAGTAACTGTTTAACATGGATAGTTGCAGGTGCCGGAAGGGGTCACGAATAAAAATCAGGCTTCTAACGCCGTCTGAGGATACATAGATTGTTTTAAACAGCATAAATGAAAGGAAGATAATGCCTCCGAGCAGGTGCAGAATATGCAACGCCGATATCAGGTACAGGTAGGTACCGGAAGCCTTACCCGAAAAGTACACACCTGTTTTAGACATTTCATTCCAGCCAATGAGTTGTGCCCCGATAAACAAGATTCCCAGAATAAGCGTGAGCGCAAGATACCGGGACATCTTCTTCAGCTTCTCCTTTTTATACAAGCCCGGAACCTTCGACATCGTGTAACTACTGAAGAGTAGCAAAATAGCACTTACACTAAAAAATTTAGGCAAAGCAAACTGGTCGCCGTTAAATCCTCCGGTCCGGGCAAAAGCCACTGTGAGAATAAAAAACAATACCCCAATACCAATCATGCTCAGGTAGAGCAACATCCGGATAGGGTGCATCTTCTCAATTCTCCGGAAGGCAAAGCTTTGCGTTGCGTTTATTTGTTTTTTCTTATCTGAATCCATCCTCAGCCTCTTTTTCAGCAATGTGTTAATATGCGGAACATCTGCGGAAAAGCAAAGTCCACAGTCAGTTATACATTTGTGTTTATCTTTTATATTTATACCGCTGAAGCCATATTTAGTTTAGCATATTCCTAATTAATTTAACTGCTAATGTAACTCTCCTCAGCACATTAAAAAGTGTATTATATAGTAATTCCCTATCCAATACTCCCCTTCCACCACATTTGATGCCATTACCATAACATCCTAAATCAGGAATTTGCGTTTAAAAGGTAATTGCTATACTAAATGGGCTTATATGAAGAAATACCTTTTACCCCTCTTTCTCACACTGCTACTATTGCCCTTGATCAACCTGGAGGCCCTGGCGCAGGAAAACCGCACCCCCTACACAGGTAACAATACCATCATTGTTTCGCTGGAGGGCATAGGCCAACGCTATGAGTTTATATCAGATCAACTGCTGGTGCGCCACAACGAAACAACACACAGGCTAGAGTGTGTCCTGCCTATCGCCAGTCTGATTCCACTGAATGACACCATTCCGCCAGCCATGGCCTATGAAGTACTCTTCGGTGCCAAATACCCTGAGCTTCACATAATGATTGAAGCACCGGAACAACAAGCCGGCACAGGCAGGTTTACGCCCGCCAACAGAGGGCGCACCACTTCCATTAGCCTACAAGGTGTAAACAACGAAACAATCATTCCTGTTGCATTTCAGCCTGAGAAAAACACCTTCTACTTTTCAACGAACTTTGATCTGATGCTGGATAATTTTCAGGCATCGATGCCGGTAAAGTATCTTCCCATCCTTACAGGCAGAGTCCTCTTCAGCATTGAGCGGGCCCAATGGTATAACCTGAGGCAGCAATAGCTTAAAGAAAAACTATATTAAATAAAATCTTTAACAAAACTATGCTATCGACTGGTTTTCAAGTGTATACTATACACGTTTACACATATTGTACACACTGAAAAAGTCTTACACCAGCTCTCCCAAACCTGTAGTACTTTAAGTAAGTTTGCGTTACTGCTCTTTATGTTACTGCTCTTTATATAGAAATGAGCCTATAGTGAAACTCTGTTGTAATAACTATATTTGAGCAGGCTAACATAATATTTGAGTCATGAAAAAAGCTTTTCCTTTACTGTTCATAGCAGCTGTATCTTTTAGCTGTAACCAAACGAAACCTGCCACTGAGGCTCCCGGCACCAGAACTACTACCACAGAGGCCACAACCGGGACCACATATGGCGCAGCGGTTTCAGAAGCAGAGGCTATACCCGCCGCTCAATTGTCTGAAGCAGTCGCCGGCAACGACTCTGTACAGACTACTGTTGCCGCTGAGGTAGTAGAAAGCTGCCAGGCAAAAGGCTGCTGGATGGATGTGAAGCTGGCCGACAACAGTACTATGAAAGTAACTTTCAGCGACTATGGTTTCTTTGTGCCGGTCGAAGACCTGAAAGGCAGGCAGGTCATCTTCACGGGTACAGCGAAGCGCGAAGTGATATCCGTAGAAGACCAGCGCCACTACGCCACAGATGCAGGCAAACCGGAAACGGAGATAGCAGCCATCACAGCGCCTAAAGAAGAATTCCGCTTTGTTGCAGATGGCGTGATACTCAAATAAGCTTTAACCTGCTAAAAAAGAACTAAATAAGCCGACACAATTAATTTACTCCTTTAGCCTGGTACGATTGTGCCAGGCTATTTTTGTCACAGGCAAAGTCTGCAGCCATCCGTTGCAGGCGTTTAATTTCCCCTTCATTGCGTCTCTTAATCTGACTTCTCTTTCCTATTTTTACGGACAGAACAAAAGCCCCCGGCATGACACCAGAGACAGATACAGCGCAGCAGATGCAGCAGCTGACAGAACGCATTAACTACCTCAACTACCAATATTACCAGAACAGCATTTCAGAAGTACCGGACGTTGAGTTCGACAGGATGCTGAAGCAACTGCAGGAGCTGGAGGAAAAACACCCGGACCTGCGCCAGCCAAACTCCCCTACCCTGCGCGTAGGCGGCACCATCACCAAGAACTTTAAAACCGTTTACCACAAATGGCCGATGCTCTCGCTCAGCAACACCTACTCCGAAGAGGACCTGCGCGAGTTCGACAAGAGGGTGCGTAAAGCAATAGGCGAAGAAATAGAGTACGTCTGCGAGCAGAAGTTTGACGGCGTAGCCATCAGCCTGACCTATGAGAACGGTCAGTTTGTGCAGGGTGCCACCCGGGGCGATGGCACACGGGGCGACGACATTACAGCCAATGTACGCACCATACATGACGTACCCCTACAGGTGCATGGCCAGGGCTTTCCGGATTTGTTTGAAGTGCGGGGAGAGGTATTTTTGCCGCTGCAGGTATTTGAGCAACTAAACACCGAGCGTGAGGAAGCTGGCGAACAATTGCTGGCAAACCCACGGAACGCTGCCTCCGGCACGCTGAAACAACAGGATTCCGCTATCGTAGCCAGCCGTAAACTCGGGTGCTTCTCCTACTCCTTCCATTCCGCCACAAACTCGTTCGATACGCACTCTGAGAGCCTGCAGGCTATACAAAAATGGGGTTTTAAGGTATCGGACACCTGGCGGAAGTGCAGCGGCATCGAGGCTGTGCTGGCTTACATCAACGAATGGGAGACAAAGCGCTTCGATTTACCGATTGCTACTGATGGCGTGGTGGTGAAAGTGAACAGCTATGCCCTGCAGGAGGAGCTTGGTTACACTGCCAAAAGCCCCCGCTGGGCCATCGCGTATAAGTACGCCGCCATGAGCGCGGCCACACGGTTGCAGGGTATCCAGTACCAAGTGGGTCGTACGGGCGCTGTAACACCCGTAGCCCTCTTAGAACCAGTACTACTGGCCGGTACTGTTGTGAAGCGCGCCTCGGTGCACAACGCCAACGAAATCCAGCGGCTGGACCTGCGCCTGGGCGACACGGTATTTGTAGAAAAAGGAGGCGAAATTATTCCAAAGATAACCGGTGTGGACTTTGAGAAACGTCCGGCCGATAGTCAGCCAATCCTATACCCGACAGAATGCCCTGCCTGCGGCACGCCTCTGGTGCGCACAGAAGGAGAAGCACATTTTTATTGCCCGAACGATGAAGGTTGCCCGCCGCAGATAAAAGCGAAACTGGAGCACTTTATCTCACGCAAAGCCATGAACATTGATGGCCTGGGGCCTGAAACCATTGAG
This sequence comes from Pontibacter diazotrophicus, assembly GCF_003367245.1. GTDB lineage: Bacteria > Bacteroidota > Bacteroidia > Cytophagales > Hymenobacteraceae > Pontibacter > Pontibacter diazotrophicus. The sequence goes on from NZ_QRGR01000003.1 coordinate 3,916, forward strand.
CAGCTATACAAAACAGAACTGGTACGCAACGCCGCAGACCTCTACGACCTGACCTTCGAGCAACTGGTGGGCCTGGAGCGAATGGGAGAGAAATCCGCGAATAACATCCTGGCTAGTCTCGAAAAATCGAAAGAGACGCCTTATGCCCGGGTACTGTTCGCGCTGGGCATCCGGTTTGTGGGAAGCACAGTGGCCAAAAAGTTAGCAGAACAGTTACCGGATTTAGAGGCCTTGCGCGGAGCAACCTACGAAGAGCTGCTCGCCATCAACGAAATCGGTGACAGGATTGCCAACTCCATTATTCAGTACTTCCAAAACCCTGCCCATGTGCAGCTGGTGGAGCGCCTGAAGGCATCAGGATTGAATTTCAAAGCAGAGAACACTGCTCCTGAAATGGAAAGCGAGAAGCTTGCAGGCAGCACCTTTGTAATTTCAGGCGTTTTCCAGAGCGTGAGCCGGGAAGAGTTGCAACAGCTTATACAAAGCCACGGCGGCAAAGTTGTTTCCTCCATATCGGCCAAGCTCTCTTACCTGGTGGCTGGAGATAAAATGGGACCCGCCAAACTAGAGAAAGCAGGTAAGCTAGGCATCAAAATCCTGACAGAGGATGAGTTTCTGGCTCTTATCCAGGAGTAGCCACTGCTAAAGCAACTAAAGACAAAAAGGCGCCGACTGCAAAACAGCGGCGCCTTTTCTACAAACACTCAAACAAACAACAAACGTATCTTTAACAGGAAATTCTTTGTTTAGAGATAGCAATTCCCCCGGCACTATTATCCAAACCCCTCTATCGCTGCTTTCACTATCTATGTCAGCAGATAATGGAAAGAAAGAGTTTCCCACGGGTCGCTATCGCAAGTAACAGTCGGCTCACAGCCAACACATAATATACTTTATATCAGGTAATAAATTTGTTAACTTAAAACAATCAGTTAAAGCTGACATCATTCCACAATCAGACTCCCTGCCTCCCAAAACTCTAGCTCAGCCCGTGTGACCCGATGCTGACTACTTGCATAGACTGTGCCTCTTGATATCCTTGTTCTAAAGCTGCACTTAATATTTGCCATCTAAAAGTAAACTAGACTAACCGCGGTATAAAATAGACGAATCCCAATACACGCATCATCAGGGGTTTATCATTTAAAATGAGCGCTTCATAGGCATAAAATAGTCCTTTGTATATACTTATGATGTTCAGCAGGATAAAATGCCACAAATTCCTTAACTTTATAGGTAAGGGACTTTAAACATGCTGCCGTAACTATCTCTTTACACCCGACACCTTAGCTGCACCCCGTACATCATGAATCTAACGCTACCAGAGGTGACTATGAAAAAGCGCTATCAGATAGCGCTGCATATTGCCGGTTGGTTGATATTTATCGCCTGGATTTTTTATTTTGTATATGCCAACCGCACGCTTACGTTTGGCAAAGGGCTGGACATAACATTCGGGCTGTTATTCCATCTGCTGATCTTTTACTTTAACTGGTATGTGCTCATACCAAAGTACCTGGCACGCAACCGCATTCTGCTGTACGTGACCGCTGTACTGACCATGCTGATAGCAGTAGCTGTTTTACAGGCCCCTTTTGATTACTATTTGTTCAGGCAGTATAACCCGGGCATGACAACGCTTTTCAGCTATGAACGCCTGCTGCAGTACGTGCTGGGAGGTTTGGTGACCACCTTTATCAGCTCGGCACTGAAGGTAACCGGCAACTACATCCGCAACGAAAGGCGCAACAAGGAACTGGAAACGCAGAAGCTGATGGCTGAGCTGGCTTACCTGAAATCACAGGTAAACCCTCACTTTCTGTTTAACACCCTAAACAACATATACTCATTAGCTTATAAACAACATCCTGAGACGCCAGATGCCATTATGAAGCTCTCGCTGCTGATGCGCTACATGCTGTATGAGAGCAATGATACGCTGGTGAGCCTGGAGAAAGAAGTGGAGCACATCAGGAACTTTATAGACCTTCAGAAGCTGCGCCTGCGGGAGCAGACAGGTATAAAGTTTAACATCGAGGGCGATTTAAAGGGCAAGCAGATTGCTCCCATGCTGTTGATGACGCTAGTGGAGAATGCCTTCAAACATGGCCTGGTGAGCAAGAATGAAATCGGTATCATCATGAACTTGGGCGTAAAAAATAATTCACTGCTTTTTAGTACCATCAACAATACCAGTACACATAAAAAGCGGGAGTTTGGCGGCATCGGCCTCGAAAACCTGAAACGCCGCCTGAACCTGCTGTATCATAACCAGCACAAGCTTACCTTCGAGGAAAAGGAAGGGACATTTTACGCTACTTTAAAAATTTACTTCAGTTCTAACCCTAAATAAAACTATGAATTTACGCTGCATCGCCGTCGACGACGAGCCATTGGCCCTGGATATAATAGAGAGCTACATCAGTAAACTGCCCTTTCTGCAACTCGTCAGAACCTGCTCCAGCGCCACGGAGGCCATGCAGGTGCTGCAGGAGGAAAAGGTAGACCTGATGTTCCTGGATATTGAAATGCCGGAACTGACAGGTATTCAGTTTCTGAATATCCTGAAGAACCAGCCGCTCATCATTTTCACCACTGCCTATCCGGACTATGCCCTGGAAGGCTTCAATCAGGACGCTGTAGACTACCTGCTCAAGCCCATCCCCTTCGACCGCTTTCTGAAGGCCGTGACCAAAGCACAGGAACGGCTGCAGCGCAATGGCAAGGCCGCGGAAGCGGCGCCTGCTGCCCCTGCCGCCCACGCAGCACAGGAGCATGATTTTATGTTCGTGAAGGCCGATTACAAAACCATCCGGGTAGATTTTAAAGACATTCTCTGGATTGAGGGGCTCAAAGACTACATCATCATACAGACTAAAGACCAGAAAATCATAACACTGCTCTCCATGAACAAGATGATGGAGAAACTGTCAGATGCTAAATTCCTGCGCGTGCACCGGTCTTTCATTGTGTCGCTCCAGAAGATCGACAGCATTGAGAAAAGCCGCATCCGCATCGGTAACAAGGAAGTTCCAATTGGGGAAGTATACAAGGAGCAGTTCCTGAAATGGGTGGAGGAAAACAACATCCAGTAAAAGATAAGAGAACAGCGTAGCAAAACGATGTATTTGCTACAGTTGCTTCTCTTCTTCCGCTGTTTATGAAATAACTTTGTTATAAGCTATTTCTTTTGTCCTTCTTCTTTTCTCGATTGTCCTTTTTCAATCAATGCATTTGCAGAAAAGGATTCTTAATTCGAACTTCGTGCGTTGTAAAGAATGAACATGGTAAGAGAGAAATTAAGAGGAACAGGGGTGGCCCTGGTGACGCCTTTTACAAAAGAACTGGCTATAGATTACGACGGACTTCAAAAGCTGTTGGATTTTGTGCTGGAGGGTAAAGTAAATTATATTGTGATAAACGGCACTACTGCCGAATCTGCAACAACTACAACTGCTGAGAAAGCAGAAATACTCAAATTTGTTAAGCAACATGTAAAAGACCAGGTGCCCTTGGTCTATGGCTTAGGCGGCAACAACACGCAACAGGTTATTGAGAATTTTGCTGCAACGGATCTGGAGGGCATCACGGCCATACTTTCGGTGAGCCCGGCGTATAACAAACCTTCACAGCAAGGCATCTACCAGCACTTTCTGCAGATTGCAGATGCTTCGCCGGTGCCGGTGGTACTATACAATGTGCCCGGCCGGACAGGTAGTAACATGACAGCCGAAACCACCCTGAACCTGGCGCTACATGCGAACATCATTGGAATAAAAGAAGCCTCCGGAAGCATGGAGCAATGCATGGCGATTGCCAAACATAAACCAGAAGATTTCATGCTGATAAGCGGCGATGATATGCTGACGGTGCCGATGATATCTTTTGGGGCAGAGGGCGCAATTTCTGTTCTTGCTAATGCCTTCCCTGATAAGTTCAGCACAATGGTGCAACAGGCACTGGATGGAAACTTCAAAAAAGCCACCGAACTGCTGTTTAGCTTCGTGGATATCAACCCGCTCATGTATGAAGAGGGCAACCCTGTAGGAGTTAAAGTACTGCTGGAGCGTTTTAGTGTATGCACTGCCAGTGTACGACTTCCGCTTGTGGAAGCATCGGCTGGCTTACGGGATAAGCTTTTCAAGCTGTTATAGATATTGGACATTATAGCTGAAAAGGCTGGCATGATGCCGGCCCTTTTCTACATTCAGGGATACACATACAAGGGTATGTATCATCTGCTACTCAACTAATCAAACCAATATTAATTAGCCGGCTACACCCTCTCCTTAACTTCTAAGGCAGAACGTGAAAGCTATACCGGAAAGTAGCTGTGTTTGAGGTAATAGGCTATTAGAATCACCCTTGCGAAGCCTTCAAAAAATATTATTGCCCTCTCCTATTGTTTTGGATGCTACAACTGCATTCCTTTGCTGCTGTGAAAGCGACACTGGTACCGATTTTTGAGAAGCTAAGCCTTCTGCTGGCAATGCTGCTATGCAGTGCTTTCGCCTTTGCTGTGCCTGCTACGGCTGCCCCTGCTTTAGCCACAGAAAATAACCAAAGTGCTTATTCTTCTGATGAAGCGACCTTTTCAATTGTAGCTGGTGAGGTTAGCGCCGGTGATGCTGAAGGCATACTTCAGAAGGCAGAAAAAACGCTGTGGTCTCCAATTACAAGAGTATTTTTACAACTCCTATACCCGCAGCCTCTAATTACAGAAGCTGTTCCTTCGCACCGTTCCTTCCATTCGGGGGCTAACATTCTCCACTCCATCCTCTCCAAAGGACCTTAGTACTCCCTACTTTCCCTGAACCTCTTCTTTATTATAAGAAGATAAGCGCTGTATTCCCTATTCAGGAAGTATAAAGAAGCTTTCCACTCATTCCTGCCTTTTTTACTTTTCTTATCAATTACGATTATGGAGCTACTACAGCACCTGATTGACTTTATACTGCATATAGACCTGCACCTTGTCAGTTTGCTACAGCAGTATGAAAGTTGGATTTATCTTATCCTTTTCCTTATCATTTTCTGCGAAACAGGCCTGGTGGTGACACCTTTCCTGCCGGGAGACTCACTTTTGTTTGCCCTGGGAGCACTGGCGGCTATACCGGCTTCAGGCCTTAACCTCTTGCTGCTGTTAGCACTATTATGCACCGCTGCCATTTTGGGAGATTCTTTTAATTACCTGACAGGTTTGAAGCTTGGAAGCAGGGTGTACAGAAAGAACTATTGGTTTCTGAAGCAGGAGCACCTGCAGCAAGCGGAGCGCTTTTATGCCCGCTATGGTGGCCGCACCATCATTTATGCCCGCTTTATACCTATCGTGCGCACTTTTGCTCCTTTTGTGGCAGGTATGAGCAAGATGAACTACAGCAGGTTCCTGTATTATAACATAGCGGGTGCCCTTGTCTGGGTGCTGTTCTTCGTGCTGATTGGTTATATGTTCGGTAACATGCCAGCGGTAAAGGAAAACTTCTCTATGCTGGTGCTGGGCATTATCGGGGTGTCTATGCTCCCGCCAGTCATCACGGTGGCGAAGCAACGCATCGCGACAAGAAAGCAGGCAAAAGTACAAAGCCTGAAATAGCATGCATCAGCCGCTTTTCCAATTAAGAGTGTCTTCTCGCTTACATTAAATGAAACAACACACAAAAGCCGGTGCCGTCTCAACGGCGGGCTTGCTTATCTCGCTAGGCATCATTTACGGCGACATCGGAACTTCACCGCTGTACGTGATGAAAGCCATTATCGGGGATGCTCCTATCTCGCAAACGCTGGTATATGGGGGAATTTCCTGCGTGTTCTGGACGCTTACACTGCAAACAACCATTAAGTATGTGCTGCTAACGCTGCAAGCCGATAACAACGGCGAAGGAGGCATCTTCTCCCTTTATACCCTCATACGCCGAAGGGCACCGTGGCTCATTGTGCCGGCCATGATTGGAGGGGCCGCTCTTTTGGCTGACGGCATCATTACACCGCCTATTTCGGTGTCTTCCGCCATCGAGGGCCTACGCATACTGAAGCCTGATATACCGACAGTACCCATTGTAATGGCTATTCTAACGCTGCTGTTTGTGATGCAGCGCTTTGGCACCGAGATAGTAGGTAAGGCGTTTGGTCCGGTTATGCTGGTTTGGTTCACGATGCTGGCTTCATTAGGCGCTGTTGCAGTAGTGGATCACCCGGAGATACTGGAGGCACTGAACCCCCGCTTTGCCTATGAACTGCTGGTCCACTACCCGAACGGGTTCTGGCTGTTAGGTGCCGTGTTTCTCTGTACAACCGGAGCGGAAGCCCTTTACTCAGACTTAGGCCACTGCGGCCGCCATAACATACAGTTCAGCTGGGCTTTTGTGAAAACCTGCCTGCTGCTGAATTACCTGGGCCAGGGCGCCTGGCTGATGACACAGCAGGGGCAGCAACTGCAGGGTAACCCTTTTTATGGCATCATGCCCGGTTGGTTCCTGCTCATCGGTATCTCCATTGCGACCATTGCCGCTGTTATCGCCAGTCAGGCCCTTATCAGTGGATCCTTCACCCTTATCAGCGAAGCCATCCGACTAAATCTGTGGCCAAGGGTAAGGCTGATTTACCCGACTAACCTGAAGGGGCAGCTGTATGTACCCAGCATTAATTGGCTGATGTGGCTCGGGTGCCTGGGGGTGGTTTTATATTTCAGGGAGTCTGAACGCATGGAGGCGGCGTATGGTTTAGCCATTACCATGGCAATGCTTTCTACTACTATCCTGATGAGCTATTACCTGTACACAAAATTTCATTCACGCATGCTGGTGATGCTATTCCTGCTGGTGTACAGCACAATAGAAGGTGCTTTTTTAGTTGCTAACCTGAGCAAGTTCTCACACGGAGGTTGGGTTTCGCTCCTGATTGGAGGCATGCTGCTCACGGTTATGTACATCTGGATAAAAGCTTTCCAGATTAAGCGCAGCCTGGCAGAATATGTGCGCCTGAAAGAGTATCTGCCGGCGCTGAAAGAACTCAGTGCAGACGAAACCATTCCGAAGTATTCTACCCACCTTGTGTTCATGACGAGTGCCCCGCATCCGAAGGAAATAGAGTCAAAGGTAATCTACTCCATCTTTCAGAAACGACCGAAGCGGGCAGACATTTACTGGTTCATACATGTGGAAACAACGGATGAGCCTTATACCTCAGAATACAAGGTAAGAAAGCTAGCGGAGGGAGATGTTATTAGAATTGACTTCAAGCTGGGCTTTAGGGTAGAGCAGCGTATTAACCTGTTTTTCAGGACAGTAGTAGAGGAACTGGTGCAGAATGGCGAAGTAGATATTACGAGCCGCTACCACTCTCTGAACAAGCAGCAGCTTATCGGCGACTTCCGGTTTGTGGTGCTGGAAAAGTTCTTGTCGTACGAGAACGATCTTCCGCTCGCAAAGCGCATTATCATGGAGTGGTACTTTAGCATAAAGGAGTTTACCAGTTCCGAAAGCAAGTGGTTTGGCCTCGACACAAGCTCTGTAAAAGTAGAAAAAGTGCCTCTTGTTATCATGCCTGCACAATTGCCGCAGATGAAAAGAGTGATGGTATGACAGTAGACTCACAGCAACTATGGCCTTAACGAAACAGAAACTACAGGAAAAGTTCTCCACGCGCAGGCTCGTACTGCCGATGCTGCTGGGCTTTGGTGTGATAGGCTATATGCTGTACACCAGCTATGAGCCGGGGCAAGTGAATACGCTGCTGCAGGCAAGCCCATTTTGGGTGGGGATGGCTCTGTTGGTGCTTCTTGTACGGGATTTCGGGTACATCTACCGTATCCGCTATATCACGGATAAAGTACTGAGCTGGAAACAGAGCTTCAACATTATCATGCTGTGGGAGTTTGCTTCCTGTGCCCTGCCTTCTGTGATGGGTGGTACTACGGTGGTCGCTTATATCCTGTTCAAGGAAAAGATTCCGCTCGGCAAAGCCATTGCACAGGTGATGGTGACTTCGCTGCTGGACAACCTTTACTTTGTGCTGGCTGTACCCCTTGTGCTTTACTTTACAAAAGGAAACGTGCTGCCTGGGATGGTTGGCCTGAGCGAGACATTACGAGAAAGCCTCGCCATCGCTTTTATAATGAGTTACCTGCTGATTTCCCTATATGCTTTTACTATGTTTTATGCGCTTTTCATTAACCCGAAGGTCGTAAAGCGCCTGTTTATCCGGCTGGGGCAGCTAAGACCATTCAGAAAATGGCGGGAGCAGATGTTCCGCCATGCCAACGAGCTCCTGATCGCGTCGCAGCACCTGCGCAACAAAAATTACGATTACTGGCTGCATGCCGGTATTTCAACCGCTTTTGTCTGGACTGCCCGCTACATCATCATCGGCTGCCTGATTGCGGCTTTCACACAGCTTAACCTGCACGACCACCTGCTTATCTTCTCGCGCAACCTTATTTATAAGATTGTCCTGTTTATGTCGATAACACCAGGGGCAGCAGGTATAGCCGAAATCGCTTTCCCGGCCTTCTTCGGAGCCTATCTGGGAAGCTTTACTACCATTGTCGTGCTACTGTACCGTTTACTGACGCATTACCTGTACCTCGTGTTGGGAGCCATCATTTTCCCACGCTGGGCAGCACGCACTTTCAGTGGCAATGAGCTGACAGATAAGACAAAACCTGTGACACCAGAACAACCTGAAACTTTTAACACCCAACCTATGGCTGTGTAACAGCCGCTTTATGAGCAATTTGCTGAACAACCTTACCCGCCGCAAGAGTGCTACGGCACTACTGGCTGATTATGAAAAGGATGGAAACATCCATGGCACCAACCTGGTGCGGACCCTTCGGCTGAAGGATTTAATATCATTTGGGATTGCCGCCATCATAGGGGCAGGCATCTTTAGTACCATCGGGAATGCCAGCGCTGCTGGTGGGCCGGGTGTATCGCTGCTTTTCATTTTTACAGCGGTAGCATGCGGCTTCTCGGCCCTTTGTTATGCCCAGTTTGCCTCTACTATACCTGTTTCAGGAAGCGCCTACACCTATGCCTATGCTTCTTTCGGGGAATTGGTTGCCTGGATCATTGGATGGGATTTGCTCATGGAGTATGCTATCGGAAATATTGCCGTGGCTATCTCCTGGTCCGACTATTTCACGGCTGTGATGCATGGCGTAGGACTTGGCCTGCCGGAGTACCTGACAATGGACTACCTGAGCGCCTCCCGCGGCTTTGAAACAGCCTCTGCCCTACTGGCACAGGGCAACCTGTTGGCTACGCTGCCGGCGAACATGCAGGAAGCATACCTGGCCTGGCAGCAGGCTCCTTCTATAGCGGGAATCCGATTAGTTGCAGATGTCCCGGCTTTAGGCATTACGGTGCTGATTACGTACCTCGTTTACATTGGCATAAAAGAGTCGAAGCGCACGGCAAACCTGCTGGTGTTGCTTAAGCTGCTGGTTATCCTGCTGGTGATAACGGTGGGAGCCTTTTATGTAAACACTGACAACTGGACTCCCTTCGCTCCAAATGGCATATCCGGCATCATGAAAGGTGTGTCGGCTGTGTTCTTTGCTTACATCGGTTTTGATGCCATTTCCACTACCGCCGAAGAATGCGAAAACCCACAACGCGATTTACCAAAAGCCATGATTTTCGCGCTCATCATCTGCACGGTGCTGTATGTAATTCTGGCGCTGATTTTAACAGGTATGGTGCCTTACCAGGAGCTCGCTGTGGGCGACCCGCTGGCGTTTGTGTTCTCCAGGGTTAACCTGGATGCCATTGCGGGTATAGTGGCCGTTAGTGCAATTGTAGCCATGGCCAGTGTATTGCTCGTGTTTCAGTATGGGCAGCCCCGCATCTGGATGAGTATGAGCCGCGATGGCCTGCTACCGCAGATATTTTCCCGCATCCATCCAAAGCATAGAACTCCTTCCTTCGCTACCATTGTGACAGGCTTTGTAGTGGCGGTTCCTGCACTGTTTATGAACCTGACAGAGGTAACGGACCTGACAAGCATCGGTACTTTATTCGCTTTTGTGCTCGTGTGCGGCGGTATACTGCTCATGGAGCAGCAGCAAGGCATACCGGCCACAAACAAAGGATTCCGGGTGCCCTATATCAATGGAAAATTTGTTCTGCCCATGCTTCTGATGGCTGGGCTTGTGTTGCTGTATGTTTACAACCAGGAGGGCCTGACGCAGTTTTTCCGGATGGATGGTGGCTGGGAAACTTTCCAGCACAAACTGCCCCTGATAGGCTTTATACTGGTAGTTATTGTACTTACCCTGCTCACCTTTACCCGCAACCTTTCGCTGATACCGGTGTTAGGCCTGCTGACAAACCTGTACCTGATGACAGAGCTGGGTATTACCAACTGGAGCCGCTTTATGGCGTGGCTGGCACTGGGCCTGCTCATCTACTTCTTCTACGGCTACCGCAACAGCAAACTACATAAGCCAGCCGCCAAAGTAGCAGCATAGGTGAGTGAATGAGAAACAGAAATACATATCAAGTTTGCTCCTACTCCTTTGGATACGATTGCTATGTTTATCTTTCCCTTCAGCTCATCTCAGGAAACTGTAGTAGCACAAGTACCTGGTTGATAAATTATGTTAAATTGAAATTAGTGTAACAATATGGGAAGCCTGTGGGGATGCTTGATACCGCTTTCTCCCATTTCACACACTAGAGGCTGCAATGCCTCCATATTTTAAAGAAATAGTTAGTTGAATTATATATAGTAAAAGCCACAGCTTCTAGCGGTGACCTTTCTTATTCAGTAAAAACAGCCCCTGCTTCATTGGTTGCAGGGGCTGTTTGCTTTTCATCTATCAGGTGATCAATTCTCAGGTAACCAACTCTTATCAATAGAAAGGCCGCGGCTAATTGCCGCGGCCTTTCTATTGATGGAAAAATGAATACTAATGTACCTCCGGTTATACTTCTTTATTATACAAGAAGTATTTCTTAGCGATTGTATCCCCCGAAGTGACCATAGTAATGATTATCATCTCTGTTTCTGTCACCAAACCTGTCATTGCCAAACTCACGGAAGGAGTCTGAGTTGCCGTAGCCTATGTCGTGGCGGAAACCATGGTTCCCACGGCTGTCGAAATCGCGGTAACGGTCCCCCTCCTCTGGGTTGTCATAGTTCGGGTTGTATCCCTGGTTATAGCTGTAGTGTCTCGGCCGGCCCGCATAGGGTCCTTCTCCATAAGGGAAACGCTCTACCCTATCCAGATCATTTTCTGCGCCATACGGTAGCCCGTAATCCATCTGCCTGGACTGGCCGCTATAATTTGAAATGCCATACATTTCCTGGTACTTGTCATCTCGTGTACCTTCCCGGCCTCCCTCGCGGCCATATTCACGGCTTTGCTGCAGTCTATAGTTCTGTCCTTCTTCATTCCGGGTGTCGCCCAGGTGCGCATTCTCGCGCCCGTGGAAACGCCAGTGGCGGTGGTTGCCATGGCCTTCCTGTCTATAATCACGGCTAAAGTTGCCGTAGTTTCTTTCTCTGTCGTCTCTCATAGCTTTAAAATATTAAGTTTTAAGCAGCACCGGTTTTACAACCGGTGCTGCTTTGGTTTCTTTTATCTGTGTGTTTTCTCAGGGGTGCTTCCCGAGGACTAGCGTCTGTCTCTGTCACGCATGTAGTCATCGTAACGGTCGCGGCGCTGGTCGCTTTCACCTCGCCAGCGCTCCAGGTTGCTGTATCGGGTATCTTCGCCGTAGTGATCTTCGCCACGGGCATAGTTGCGGCCGGCAAAACCAGTACTATAGTCATTGTCATACATTCTGTTGCCATGCTCATAGCGGCGATAAGACTCATAGTCTCCACGTGAACCGCGATCCCAATTACCATCGTCATTGCCACGGCGCACATCATGACCAAATTTCTCATCCGCCATGCCATAACGGTAATCAGAATGATCATTGTTACCTAAGGTCCTGTCGCTATAATCCTGGTTGCTATAGTCGCCACGGGCATCATACTGGCGGTGCGTATTGCGGTCCTCGTCTTCGATAAACGTCATACCATAGGGGTTGTCCTGGCTGAAGTTACCGCTATTGGTGTGGTCCTCTCCACTATATTGGGCTCCTCCAGACTGGAAGCGCCCCTGCGGATACATTTGGCTGTGGTCCGCATTGCTGTTAAAGCTGGTATCGTCGCCGTACTGGCTAAAGGAATTGTCGCCGTAGCCACGGTTAAAATGGCTGTCTCTGGTGTAGTTGCCGCGGTCCGAATTCTGACCATGGTGGTGGCCATGCAGCGGGCGTGGACCTCTACCCCTATCGTCTCTGTATGTATCCCTGATATTACCGCTTTCTCTGTTGTTATCTCTTCCTCTGTTATTGTCACTTCTATCGTCTCTCATAGCTTTTCTAGGTTTGATTTGATTATCTATTATACCTCTTATTACGGGTGCAGGGGGCCTATAGGTTAACCACAGGGCAGACTATAAGTAAACCTCAGCCCTTTTCATGCGTTAAAAAAGGTATCACACTAAATATAAACTGACTATGGAAAGAGACAATTGGAATAATAGAAACCGATACAGCAACGACAGAAATCAGAACCGCGGCAACGAGCATCGTGCAGATGAGGACAGCTACCGTGGTGCGTATCGCCTGGATACCTCCAGCGACCATCGAAATGTAAGCACCTGGAATGGATTTGACAGAGGCGAAGAGAACCGCAATCAGGATTCCGACTACAACCGCAACTATAACAACGACTACAATCGAAATTATAATAACGACTACAACCGCAACTACAACAGTGGCCAGCAAGGAAACCGTGGCGGCAGCACTGCAGGAAACTTCGATTACGACCGCGACAACCGTTACCAGTACCAGGACCGCGGAGACAATACCCGCAACTGGGACGAGCAGTACCAGTCTACCAGTGGTGGCTACAACTCCCGCTTCGGTGGTAACCAAGGCGGCAACAGCGGTGGGTACGACAGAGAAAACAGACACGACAGTGTCCGCAGCCGTATAGATAAAAGAGACAATTCCGGTTGGGGAAACTTTAACTCCGATTACAGCCCCGACAATTACGCAGGCAGAAGAAGTGGTGCTAACGAAGGTAACATGGCGGGTTCTTTAAGCTTTGGATACGACGGCGACAGAAACTCTGACCCTGACTGGAACAGACATTATGACCCGCTCAGCGGAGAGCGCCGCAGCTATCATGGCGACTATCAGAGCAGGCAACAGGACCGCAGCCAGTACAGAGGCAGCACAAGCCGTAACAGAAATGCCGAAAATGATAGTGGTTGGTATTAGCAACCGGTAAATTAAATTTAAATTTTATGGTAGAAGGGCTCTGCCCTCTCTATCCTTTTCTAAACCTAAAAACGAAAACAATGAGCACGAACGATAAAAATAAAGAGGAAAAGAATAATAACTACAGCAATAAAGATCAACTGAAGAATGAAAACCTCAACAACACTGTGAACGAAGGTAACAGCGTACCTAACATCCACCCAACTGGTAAGGACCGCGAAATAGTTGACAACGAAGAAGTTCTGAAAGGTAACGTTGGTGGAGCTCCATCGCAGAAAAGCGGTAGCCGGGGCAGCGCTGATGTACAGGACGGTGGCGAAGATGTTGGAAGCAGCGCCGGAAGTCACTAAAAATAAATAAGAGAGTCTTTTGGCTCTCTTCCTGACTTAGACTAGTCTCACAGTTCTTTGCAACTGAAACAGGAAAGCCACCTTATATAAGGTGGCTTTCCTGTTTCAGTTGCAAATGGCCTACTGAAGCTCTTCCTGCTCCATGTACTCCCACATGGCATCTTCGCTTGCGCCTGTTTTTGCTGCGTAAATCAACATCGTAGTGTACACTCCAATCAGAAGGAAGCTCAGCGGGACAGAAAAAATGAAAGAAATTACAAGTGTCTTCACCGGATCAGGCTTAGAACTCATTTTAGTGGAAGCATACCAGAAAAACAATACATTGAATATTCCGGAAAGCGCTATGAAGTTGATAATATCTAACATTGGCTAAAAGGTATCGTCAGGTTGTTTAGTGTTTATAAGCTTTCAAAGGCTTTGATGTTAAGCGCCAACCCCACGATGAACTCCATTGTTCTTATTTAAATCTCTCTTTTAACAAAACAGCTTAGTGCAATTTAAGAGGCCGACACATAAATCACAAGCTTTGTTAAGAAAATATTATTATATCATTAGCCTGCAAAAATGAATCATAAAATAGGAATAATTTTTAATTTTTTCATCTCATTTCTTCTCATAGCTACAAAAAGTTTATTTATCCGCTCTCGTCTTGAATTCTAAGAGAGACATGCACTAGCATATATCAAAGTCAAAAAACAAAAAACAATGAAAAGAACAGTGCAATTTTCATCAACTCATTCCACTCCAGATTTTAGAAAGAAGTGTCAGTAGCACGTCGAAAGCTGCTTTTTTCTGGCCATCAGAAACGTTAACCCGGCAGGTGCAGCATCTATTCTCTCTTATTTTGCTGATGGACCAAACGTGTATAGTGCACTGCCATGGTGAAGCGCATAGCGTAAACATTTAAAAAATCAAAAAGCCCGCTATACTGTAAAGTATAGCGGGCTTTTTGATTTTAGTCTAAAGATGACACCTAGAGGCTCATCATCAGAATTTCTTTTACGTCATCCACCTGTATATCGGCACGCTCACCCAGGTTTTTCACGCCACGTTCCTGAAAACGCTGCACAATGGTTTTAATAGTGTCTTCCCCTACTTCATAATCTGACAGGCTGGTACTAATTTCCATAGATTCAAAGAAAGAGATGGTAGCCTGTAACGTGGCTTCTAAGCACTCATCTTCTGTTCCGGCATCTACACCCCATACTCGCTTTCCGTATTGGAGCAGCTTTTCTTTTTTGGATTCGCTCTTGTAACGGAGCAAAGATGGCAACACAATCGCCAGGGTTCGGGCATGGTCAATGCCATGCAGTGCGGTCAGTTCATGCCCTATCATATGCGTAGCCCAGTCAGTTGGCACTCCCACCCGAATCACTCCGTTCAGCGCCATTGTGGCACTCCACATAATATTGCCCATCGTATCGTAGTCCTGCGGGTTTAGCAACGCTTTCGGTCCTTCTTCTTTCAGCGTCAGTAGGATAGCTTCTGCCATACGGTCCTGCAGCGGCGCATTTACCGGGTAGGTGAGATATTGTTCCAGCACATGTGTGAAGGCATCCACAACACCGTTGCTTATCTGCCGTATCGGCAGGGTAAAGGTTGTTTCCGGGTCCAGTATCGAAAACTTTGGAAAGGTGTAAGGGCTGCCGAAGGAGAGCTTCTCTTTTGTTGATACTCTTGTGATCACAGCACCGGAGTTCATCTCTGAGCCTGTACCAGGCAATGTCAGCACCGTTCCGAAAGGAACTGCTCCTTTCACCTGTTCACGCTTTGCCAGTATATCCCAGGGGTCTTCTCCCTCATATGCCATCGCGGCTACAATAAATTTTGTTCCGTCGATAACTGAACCACCGCCTACGGCCAAGATAAAGTCTATTTCCTGGCGCCTTCCAATTTCTACAGCCTGCATCAGCGTTTCGTAGTGTGGGTTAGGCTCAATGTTACTGAATTCGATGACAGTGCGGCCTTCCAGGGCTTTCATTACCTGTTCGTATACACCATTTTTCCTGATACTGCCCCCGCCGTACGTCACCATTACGCGTGCGTCGGCAGGTATTTCTTTGGCTATCGAACTGATCTGTCCTTTGCCGAAAATTATTTTAACAGGATTATAGAAATTGAAGTTATTCATTTTAATGCTAAGTGATTCTCTTTATAAGATTGCTGAATGGAACAGCACGTTGCTTCGGCCGATGTGCAGATAGTATAAAGGAGACGATGCTGTAATTCAACAAAATTCAGACCTCCCGCTCCGCTACTTTTACCAATTGTTTGCCTGTATTTTCACCTGAAAAGAGCCCTAAGAATGCTTCCGGTATCTGTTCGAAGCCTTCTTTTACGGATTCCTGGTATTGCAGTTTACCTTCCTGCAGCCAGGTAGTCAGCTCTTTTGCAGCATGTCCGAACTCGCTGGTATAATCATTTACAATAAAGCCTTTCATCAGGACACTCTTCTTGAGCAGGATAGGTTCTACCCGCAGCCCTGTAGCCGGACTGGTATTGTTGTAAAAAGCAATCTGCCCACAAATAGCAATGCGGCTAAACTTATTCAGTGCGTGATATACAGCATCGGATATCTCACCGCCCACATTATCAAAATATACGTCTACGCCATCCGGACAAGCCTTTGCTACCGCTTCGTTTATGTTAACAGTGGTTTTATAGTTGATGCCTTCATCGAAACCCAGCTCATTTACAAGGTATTCAATCTTATCATCTGAACCTGCAATGCCCACCACACGGCAGCCTTTCAACTTGGCTATCTGCCCCACGACAGTTCCCACCGCTCCTGCTGCACCAGATACTACCACTGTTTCGCCTTCTTTTGGCTGCCCGATATGCAGAAGCCCGAAATATGCCGTCAGGCCGGGCATACCCAAGATGCCTAAGTGGTAACTCAGGGGCGCCATATCCGGGTCTATTGGATTCAGGCCTTTGCCATTGTGCACCACATACTGCTGCCATGGCAGGTTGCCCACAACCACTGCCCCCTTCTGCAGCTTCTCGTTTTTACTTTCCAATACTTCAGCCACAACACCACCCATGATGGGTTTGCCTACCTCGTACGGCGCCACATACGACTTAACATCGCTCATACGGCCACGCATGTAAGGGTCAACGGAGATATATAGGGCTTTTAGCAGCACTTCCCCCTCTTCTATAGTGGCCACATCAGTTTGGGTAAATTCGAAATTGTCCTGTGTAGGCGTTCCTTTCGGGCGACTACTTAATATTATTGTTTTGTTCTTCATGTTTTAATTTCACTCATTTTAATTCAAAGGCATGTTATCTTTAGAAAAAAGTGCGCTTTCATAAATTCACGGCAGCTGTTTTCTCTTCTGAAGATACTTTCAACATGCTCTCCATACACGCACAACCAGGTTTAGGAGCAATTGTTTGATGTTTTAACAGCAAGTGTATTTCGGTTTCATCTTTCTTAACGCTACACCTCTGAAGGATAAAAGTTTAGCTTTTAAAAGATGAAGGCAGCTGACAGCTGGTACTAGAAAATCAGGCTTTGTATTTGATTTTAAAATTACGCGGGCATAAAGCGGAGCAGCAGGATGTGCTCAAGTGAAAAGAGCTGTTCTATCATATGAATGCTATATTCTTTCGCTACATTTCCATCATAATCACTAACTTTGCTTTGCAAGACAGCAAAAACAAAATTACTTTTACCCCATAAACACGACACGTTAAAGAGCTTAATCTGTATGGCAACCACAGCGGATATTAGAAACGGAGTTTGCATGGAGTATAACAACGACCTTTACGTTGTTATAGACTTCCAGCACGTAAAGCCTGGCAAAGGCCCTGCCTTTGTTAGAACAAAGCTGAAGAACATCAAAACCGGCAAAGTGCTGGACAACACTTTTTCTGCCGGTCATAAAATTGTGACAGCACGTGTGGAGCAACGCCCGCACCAGTTTATATACAAGGATGACCTTGGCTATCACTTTATGGACATGAACACCTTTGAGCAGGTTTCACTGGAAGAGCACATGGTGCCTTTCGCTGACCTGATGAAGGAAGGCCAGGAAGTAACCATCCTTTTCCATGCAGAAACAGAAACACCGCTGACCTGCGAGATTCCTCCTTTTGTTGAGTTGACGATTACCTACACTGAGCCGGGCATTAAAGGGGATACAGCAACTAATGCTTCCAAGCCAGCCATTGTAGAGACAGGCGCTACCATTCAGGTGCCCCTATTCATTGGCCAGGATGAAAAAATCAAAGTAGACACTCGTACTTATTCATACGCAGAGAGAGTTAAATAACACATGAAAGCTAAAGAAATCCAGGAACTGATCGACTTCATCGCCAAATCCGGCCTGAACAAAGTAAACATTGAAACAGAAGAGTTTAAGATCTCGGTAAAACGTGATCCGGACCAGAAGATTAAGTATGTGAAAGACTCAGGTGCATCGCACGCCGCTGCTCCTGCCGCTCCACTACCTTCTCCTCAAGCCGCTGCCCCGGCAGCAGTTGCAGCTCCGGCACCTGCCGCCGCCGCTCCAGCCAACGAAGAGAGCAAGTATGTGTCCATTAAGGCGCCTATGATTGGCACGTTCTACCGTGCCTCCAGCCCGGAGTCTCCGATTTTTGTTAACGTAGGCGACGAAGTGAAAAAAGGCCAGGTAATCTGCATCATCGAAGCCATGAAGCTGTTCAATGAAATTGAGTCTGAAGTGTCAGGTAAAATCGTGAAAGTGTTGGTAGACAATGCCTCCCCGGTAGAGTATGATCAGCCATTGTTCCTGGTGGACCCTAGCTAATGTGCTAATTATTTTATGTGCTAATGTTCTAATTATTTGTAGCTGCCTTATCAAAACTGCTTAAATAATTAAAATATTAGCACTTTGTTTTAGTGACTTTTGAATCAGCACATTAACACATTTACTAATTAGCACATTAACACAATGTTTAAGAAGATACTAATCGCCAACCGTGGCGAGATTGCATTACGCATTATTCGTACCTGCAAAGAGATGGGTATTAAAACGGTGGCCGTTTATTCTACCGCCGACAAAGAAAGCCTGCATGTGCGCTTTGCTGACGAGGCTGTTTGTATAGGCCCGCCTGCCAGTGCGCAATCTTACCTGAACATCCCGAATATTATTGCTGCTGCAGAAATTACCAATGCGGATGCCATTCACCCTGGCTATGGCTTCTTGTCTGAGAACGCAGAATTCTCCCGTATCTGCGCTGAAAACCATATTAAGTTCATTGGTGCCTCCCCTGAGATGATTAACTCCATGGGTGATAAAGCTTCGGCGAAGGCAACCATGAAAAAAGCAGGTGTACCTACTATACCAGGCTCAGAAGGATTGCTGAAGTCGATGGAGGAAGGTATAAAGCTGGCAAACAAGATCAAGTACCCGGTTATACTGAAGGCAACTGCCGGTGGTGGTGGCAAGGGTATGCGCATTGCTAAGAACGATGCCGAATTCGAGAAAGGCTGGAATGACGCCCGCGCCGAAGCGAAGGCTGCTTTCGGTAACGACGGCATTTACCTGGAAAAATTTGTGGTAGAGCCGCGCCATATTGAGATTCAGCTGATCGGTGACCAGTACGGAAACGCAGCGCACCTTTCAGAGCGTGACTGCTCTATTCAGCGCCGCCACCAGAAACTGGTGGAAGAAACTCCTTCTCCTTTCATTACCGACGATCTACGGGAAAGAATGGGTGCGGCAGCCATTGCAGGCGCCAAAGCCATTAGCTACGAAGGTGTGGGTACCATTGAGTTCCTGGTAGACAAAGACCGTGAGTTCTACTTTATGGAGATGAACACACGTATCCAGGTAGAGCACCCGATTACAGAAGAAGTGATTGACTACGACCTGATAAAGGAGCAGATAAAAGTGGCTGCCGGTGAGAGAATCTCAGGTAAAAACTATTTCCCTAAGAAGCATGCCATTGAGTGCCGCATAAACGCTGAAGATCCGAAGAATGGATTCCGTCCTTCTCCTGGTAAGATCGTTAACCTGCACATGCCAGGAGGACACGGCGTACGTGTAGATTCTCATGTTTACTCTGGCTATACCATTCCGCCAAACTACGACTCTATGATTGCAAAGCTGATTGTGAGCGCGCAGACACGTGAGGAAGCCTTGGTAAAAATGAAGCGGGCGTTGAGTGAGTTTGTGATTGAAGGCATCAAAACGACTGTGCCTTTCCACCTGAAGTTAATGGATGACAAGGGTTTCAAAGAAGGAAACTTCACAACCGCTTACCTCGATAATTTTGATTTCAAGTCTCTGGACTAAATGCCCCTTTAAAAAATAGAAAGCCCCAGCGTGAAAGCTGGGGCTTTTTCGTTTACCTGTGCAACTGTTAAATTTTAGTTTGCATCTTACAGCTGTATGAAAACAATAAACGCGATATGGTGGTGCCTGTGCATTTTCATGGCTCTCACACAGATAAGCTGTACCTCTGAGTTATTAATAGAGCGCACTTTGCCAGCAGAGGTTCCGGTCAATAATAATCAGTGGAAGGTAGTGGTTATGAACCGCTATAACCCGGAGCTGCTTCCGTACAAGCGGGAGAAAAAGATAGCAGTAGTATACGCAGATGGTGCGATGTATGCCCTCACCGGCGTTTTAGATGCCATAGATGAAGATGAAACTTATGTTCTTGTCGCCACGGACACAGCCGGGTATACTTCTGTAGGCAATGGCTCTGACCTGAAGCCGGCACAAGTCCAGGAGATTTACCACAGGCACCCGCACCACCTCCTCCTCACTCTCGACAACTTCGACGCTTATTTGGAGCAGGAGGTGGTGCGGGAAACAGACGAGGAAGGAGGCGTCATGAAAACAGCCTATTACACCATGTTTGTCAAATCTAACTGGACGCTTTATGACAGTACTGGTACCGTGCTGGATAGCGTAACGCTATCGCGGGACGAGCTGTATGATACCAGAGCCGTCATAAGTGGCTTGCTAGCTCTGGGGCCGGCTACCGACTATACAGGTCCTGTCGTAAATGACCTTGCCTACCAAACCGGCTTAGATTACTGGCAGCGCCTGGCACCACAGCCTGTTTCTATTATTCGCCCTTACTACTCCAACAATGCGTTTGCGCCAGCAGCTTATCAGATGGCAGCAGGCAACTGGGCAGAAGCAATAGCATTGCTGAAGCCGATAACTGAAATACAAAAAAAGAAAGAAGCCGCCAGAGCTGCTTATAACCTGGCAGTAGTGTATGAAGCCATGGGCCGGATAGAAGAAGCAAAATACTGGGCAAACATCGCCTCAGACAAAAACAACAAGCTCGCCCTGATGCTGCTTCCTGATTTAGATCGCTATTGAGCGACCGATCCAAAACAAGTTAAAACAAGGGCGCACTGTACAAGCGCAGCAAAAGCAGAGGCTTAAAAGAGAAACAGGCACCTCTCTTCTAAGCCTGCTTTTGCTATAGCCCATTGGAACAAGTACAATTTTCTACAACACATACCATATCCTGCTAACACATAAACTTGAACTATATTAATATATCTATATTAACACATCAGTTCTAACACTTTAAAAAAGTATTTGTTCCCGCTGCTCATTAAAACCATATAGCCTGTTAATACCCTTGATTATATCGCTATATAGGCCCTATCAGCTGTTTTTGCTATCCATTTATTTCATATTTACTGTCTCATCTCAGGAATCTGCCAAAGCAAAGCCACCTAGTACAAGAAGAAATTTTTGTACTTTTTACCAAGTAATCTAGCCTTAACTTGGTTTATAACCGTACACAGGTCAAGATTTAAATACCATATAAACCAACCTTTTACTATGAAAACAAATTCTAAAGACGAATCAGGAATAACTACCTTCCGCCGAACAAGTTGGCTGCGTTATGTGCGCTTGTTTACTTTGGTCGGACTAATTTCATTTGTATCTGCCTGTGACGATGATGACGCTCCGGATATTGACCCGGACGGCCCGAGGCCGGAATGGGGCCCCACCATCAGTGATGAGATGCTAGCCGTGATTGAAGCACTAGACAGCTTACAAACAGGACCTCCATTAACCGAGCGTACCGCGGAGGAAGCCCGCATGGCCCCTACTGCAACAGATGCCGTGATGGCTGTTATTGAAAACAATAACATTCAAGTGCCACCTTCGCAGGTAGACACAACCGGGATGGAAATTGCGGTGGAAGGCGGCACTATACACCTTACTGTTTACACACCACAAAATGCAACTGCTCCATATCCGGGCATTGTGTACTATCATGGCGGAGGCTGGGTGATTGCAGGTATAGAGACTTATGACCCATCTGCCCGTGCATTGGCCGAAAAAACAGGTGCTGTAGTAGTGTCTGTAGGTTATCGCCAGGCTCCGGAATATAAATTCCCCACTGCCCATGAAGACTCCTTTACTGCTTATGAATGGGTAGTAAATAATGCAGCCTCTATTAATGTAGACCCGGACCGTATTGCGGTGGCTGGCGAAAGTGCCGGCGGTAACCTCGCTGCTGCCGTGAGCATGATGGCCCGCGACAGAAACGTTCAAATGCCTGTGCACCAATTGCTGGTTTACCCGATTGCCAACTATGGTTTTGATACGCCATCATATATTGAGTATGCAGATGCCAAGCCTTTGAGCAGGCCACTGATGATGTGGTTCTTTGACAAGTATCTTGAAGATGAGGCTGATGGTAACAGCCCATGGATATCTCTGATTGACGCACCGAATTTACAAAACCTACCTCCTGCGACAATCATTAATGCACAAATTGACCCGCTGCAGAGCGAGGGACAAATTTATGCTGAGCGGCTTGAAGCCGCAGGAGTTCCTGTTACGGCTGTTGTATATGAAGGCGTGACACATGAGTTCTTTGGGATGGCTGCCGTAGTACCTGCCGCAGAGGAAGCGCAGAACCTGGCTGCCGAAGAGCTGAATGAGGCGTTTGACCAATAAAAGCACTAATACAATACTAAAATTAATATCGCCTCTGAACGAGGAACACAATAAGCATAAACAAGAAAGCCCAACCGGTATACGGTTGGGCTTTCTTGTTTATGAAATAAAACTTAAACGCTACGCATTCGCAGGCTTCTCCTCTTCTGCTATGACCTGCTCCAATTCATTATACCAGCTTTCGCCATACTTCCGAATGAGCGGCTCTTTCAGGAACTGATATACACGCACGCCTAAATCCACACCGAAGCTACACGCCTGAGCACAGATGCTCCACCTGTCATAATTCAACGCTTCAAAATCGTCGTATTTCGTCACGCGGATAGGGTATAGATGACAAGAGATCGGTTTCTTCCAATCGATTTTACCATCGTTGTAAGCCTGCTCAATAGCGCACTTCAGCGTTTTGTCTTCGTCGTAAATGGCATAGGCACACTCCCGGTTGTTGATGGTTGGGGTAGAGTAATCACCTTCCCAGTCTTTAATATATAAGCCCTGCTCCTCTACAGCGTGCTTTCCGGCACCCGTCATATAAGGTTTAATCTGCTCATAGCTTTCCTGCAGAATCGCAAGTTCCTCTTCTTCTAAAGGAGCTCCCAGGTCGCCTTCTACGCAGCAGGCTCCTTTGCATTTCTCAAGGTTACAAACAAAGAATTGATCACGCACGTCATCACTGATGACTGTATTCTGTAGGACTATCATTTCTAAAAGGACTTAAAAACAGGAGGTAAAGATGAAGCATCTTACCCATTGTCGATTTCAATGGAAGACAAAGGTAGCCATAAAATAGTTTAAACCGGCTGCACTAAGCACCCGCTCTATTCCTGTCGTTTTGGAGAGCCGGAAGCCATCAGGATGTTCTTCACGTTGTGTTGCTTTGTATAATCAATGGCTGCTTTGCCTTTGTTATCTACTAATTTAGCATCAGCCCCCGCCTGCAGCAGCGCGAGGATGATCTCGAAATTAGCGTTTATTTCACAGGCTAGCATCAGTGGAGTTTTACCATCGTTGTTCCTGATATTCGGATTGGCTCCTGCCTGCAATAATTTCTCCAGCTCCATAATTCCGATGTGCTGGCCAATGGTAGCCTGCAGTGCCTGCGTCAGCACGGTGTTTCCTTCCTTATCCTGTATATTCGGGTCTGCACCATTGTTGAGGAGGGTATCCAGCAACATTACCTGCTCCAGCTCATAATACTCTGATCTGATTCTGGAACTGCTAACCACGTAATGCAGGGCTGTTTTGCCATTATCGTCCTGCGCATTTACCTCGGCGCCATTCCTCAACAGCTGCGCTACTGTTTTAAAGCGCACCTCCGGTTCATATGACACGCCGTAGTCTTCGAGCAGCATAGGCACATAGACTGTATGCATCAATGGTGTACGGCCATGTAAATCTGCACTATATTCTTCAGGAGCTACCAGCGTATTCACGTCACCTCCCGCGGCAATAGCACGCTGCAGCATCTCCGGGTCACGTGTGATGGCTGCAATCACTACTTTCTGATCCGGGGTCTGGTTAATGTACAGCAACTGCTCATAGGCACTGATGCTGCCTTTTTCTACTGCCTTGCGATACAACTGGCGTGCCTTGTCTAGTTTCACTTCACCCAACGTGCCTTCTTCGTAAAGCAACGCCAGGGTATAAGACGCCTGCCTGTCCCCTGCTTCCACTCCTTTGTTTAGCCAGTACAGCGCTTTTTCCTTGTCTTTGGCTACGCCTTCACCGTTCAGGTAAAGGTTGGCCAGAGGCGCATAGGACGCCACATCGTTCGCCTCTGCAGCACGGCTAAGATAGTTGAAGGCTAAGCCTTTATCTATCATCTCACCAAACCCCCTATAATACATACTTCCCAGGATCCGGTTACAGAAAGCATCCCCCTCCACAGCCTTCTCCCTGATTTCTATACCTGCGGTACGCATGTGCTGCATGAACCGGCGCTCATCGTCTTTGTTACGCAGCACCATCGTTTCCGCCTTACCCAAATGCCCGAACAGGCTGCCCCCATCCAGCGCCTGCTTGTAATAATACTGAGCGGAGTCATTATTTGCAGCAAAGTACTTTTCCGCATTTATTATCTGCTGAATAGTATCAATCTGCACCGAATCATACTTCAGCTCCCGGAACTGGTGCATACGACCGATAAAGTAATAGGCATCGTTGTCGCCCTCTGCAATGGCTTCCTTAAATTTATTATAAGCCTCCTCATAACGCAACAACTTGTAATAAGCCATCGCCTCGTCCATTGCCGGTGTACGCCATATCTTCTTGGTTACGACAATGGGCACAGGGGCAGCTGAAGCTTTAGCAGATGCAGTAACGGTTACTTTTGGTGCATCTGTCGAATCGGCTTTGTTTATAGGTTTCTGAGGCACATTTTGTGCAAATCCAACTTGGCTTGCGCCGCCTAATAACAAGATCAGTAGCAAATGCTTCATAATAGGTATGTGAGGTAGTATAGGTGCGATGTTATTATTCTTCACTAGCAAACTTCATGCAAATAAACCAACTCTGCGGCTGTAAATCAAAAACACGCCAGCCCTGAAGTTAATGAATTTCAAATTTACATTACAAAAGCTTACATGTAACGCTTTGAAGTTTGTTCCTGTTCATCTAATGGCATTTATCTTCTATTATTAATGGCATTTATCTTCTATTATAGAGCACGTGCCATGCCAAAAAAGCAAAGCCAGTTCAGAAAACGGATTTGAATTCGTAAATTGCGGTAGATTTTAAGACGCACGCGGAAGAGAAGAAATGGATCATTTAAGCTTATTAAACGAGTCGCAACGCGCGGCAGTGCTTCATACAGAAGGACCTGCCATGATTATTGCGGGTGCCGGCTCCGGCAAAACAAGAGTACTAACCTATAGGATTGCCCATCTGATCAGCCAGGGGGTGGATCCGTTCAACATACTGGCCCTGACCTTTACTAACAAGGCGGCCAAAGAGATGCGCCATCGTATTGAGAAGGTGATTGGCAACGAAGCCAAAAACATCTGGATGGGTACCTTCCACTCGGTGTTTTCCCGCATCCTGCGCTCAGAGGCAGAGAAAATCGGCTACCCAAAAAGCTTTACCATTTATGATACCGACGACTCCAAGACACTTATTCGCAACATTGTGAAGGAGATGAACCTGGATGATAAGCTCTACAAACCAAACGTGGTGCTAGGCAGGATCTCTTCCGCTAAAAACAAACTTATTTCTGTAAAGCAGTACCTGAACGATGCTGTGATACAGGCCGATGATGATGCCGCCATGCGTCCGAAGATCGGTAAAATCTATGAGACCTATCAGAACCGCTGCTTCAGGGCCGGTGCCATGGACTTTGATGATTTGCTGTTCAACACGAACGTGCTCTTCAAAGACCACCCGGATGCGCTGAACAAGTACCAGAACATTTTCAAGTTCGTAATGGTGGACGAGTACCAGGACACAAACTATTCCCAGTACCTCATCACCCGCAAACTAGCCGCCCAGAACCGCAACATTGTGGTGGTAGGTGACGATGCGCAGTCCATCTACGCCTTCCGTGGGGCTGATATCCAAAACATCCTCAACTTTGAGCGCGATTACCCGGAACTGCAGGTCTTTAAACTGGAGCAGAACTACCGCTCCACCAAAAACATTGTGCACGCGGCAAACTCTGTTATCAAGAACAACCAGGCACAGCTGCGGAAAGATGTTTTCACAGATAACGAGCAGGGCCCGCTGATTGAGGTTATTAAAGCCAATTCCGACAACGAGGAAGGTAAACTGGTGGCCACCACCATTTTTGAGGAGAAGATGGGAAACCACTTTTCCTACGACGACTTTGCCATTCTGTACCGCACCAATGCCCAGTCGCGGGCTATGGAAGAGGCCTTGCGCCGCATGAACATCAAGTACAAGATCATCGGCGGTCTGTCTTTCTACCAGCGCAAAGAAATCAAGGACCTGATTGCATACCTGCGCCTGACAGTGAACCCGAACGATGAGCAGGCACTCCGCCGTATTATCAACTACCCAAAGCGCGGTATAGGCGAAACAACCGAGCAGAAGATCTTCGTGATCGCCAATGATACTAACCATGCCGTTTGGGAAGTAGTGATGAACGCAGGAGAGTTTCTGGGCAACCGCGTGGGCACGGCTATAGAGAAGTTCTCTATTATGATCCGGGACTTCGCCAGAATTGCTGAAAACAGCGACGCCTTTGAGGTCGCCAAACATGTGGCCAAACACTCCGGCCTTGTGGATGACCTGTACCAGGATAAAACCGTGGAAGGCCTGGCACGCTACGAGAACATCCAGGAGTTGCTCAATGGTATAAAAGAGTATGTAGACGACCCGGAGAAAGAAGACAAAAGCCTCTCTGCTTTTCTGCAGGATATTGCCCTTATTACTGACGCGGATACCAAGGCAGACGACGACGGGGAATTTGTGACGCTAATGACCATCCACTCAGCCAAGGGCTTGGAGTTCAAAAATGTGTTTATTGTAGGCATGGAAGAAAACCTGTTCCCGAGCCAGATGATGCTGAACTCCCGCGCCGACTTGGAGGAAGAACGCCGACTGTTTTACGTGGCGATTACACGCGCTGAGAAGCGACTGTACCTCACCTACGCAACCAGCCGCTACCAGTGGGGAAACCTGCGGGCCTGCGAAAAGAGCCGCTTCTTAGATGAGATTGACCCGAAATACATCAACTTTAAGTATGGAGATGGAGGGGCGAGCGGCGGCAATGTGTTAGACCGCGTGTTGCAGCGAAAAAGCAACCTGGTGGCGCCAGCGCCACGCATGCAGGTAGCCAGCAACTACACGCCCCCAGCCGACTTTAAAGCAAGCGATACCTCCAGCCTGGCAGCGGGTATGAAGGTGGAGCACCCGAAGTTCGGCTTTGGAACCGTAACGAAGATGGACACGCAGGGCAACAGCACCAAGGCTATCATCAATTTTGAGGAGGTGGGAGAAAAAACGTTGTTGCTGAGTTTCGCGAAGCTGAAAATCCACGCTTAGCTCAAAAGGTTAAGATTATAAATTAAACTATCAGTTAACAGTAGGAGGAACAGGTCCAGCAGGTGCCGGATCCTGTTCCTGCGGCTGTATACCCTGCGCTGCCTGCTCCTTGGATTCTCTGACACTGAGGGTGTCCACTACAATTTCATACAGCTTATCCATCTCGGCGATATGGTTGAGGTAGTAATCGTAAGTCGCCTTGAATTCCTCCTGCTTCACCCCGTGCTTTTCCAGGATATCAGCCTGCTCCTTGTTGAATACCATTAAAGCCGTGTCGGGGTAGGAAACATGTTGCTCAATCAGCGCCTCTACTGTATGAATGTCCGCCAGGATGCGCACCATCTTAGGCTGTGGTATCATATTCTCAGGCTTATCCCCGTTATCTTGCTGGCACCCCAGTAGAAAGAGGCAAAAAAGTATATAGAAAAGTCTTTTCACGGGTGTAAATTACGAGAATATGTGATAATTTTAAAATTACGCAAGAAGGCAGCAGCCTATGAAAGAGCTTGTAAAGAAGCTACGCAAATACGAAATACGGATACGCAAAGCCATCACCACCCAGATGCAGGGCGACTTCCACTCTGTGTTCAAAGGAACAGGGCTGGAGTTTGACGATGTGCGCGCATACCAGTATGGCGACGACGTGCGTTCTATAGATTGGAACGTTTCTGCCAAGGGCCATGGTACTTTTGTAAAAACTTATCGGGAAGAAAAAGAGCAGTCGGTTTTTTTGATGCTGGATGTAAGCGCCTCCCAAACCATCGGTACAGGTGCCCAGCAGAAGATAGATGTGGGCAAAGAGATTTGCGGGGTGCTGGCATTATCAGCAGCAAGGCAGCAAAGCCAGATTGGAATGATATGCTTCTCTGATCAGAAGGAAAAGTACATTAAACCAGCCAAAGGTATACAGCAGGCTTACAGCATCATCAAAGCCCTGAGTGAGCTGCAGCCCAAATCGGCCAGAACAAACCTGCCGGCAGGCATCAAACTTACGTTGGACATTATCAAGCGGCGCAGCATTATCCTGCTCCTTTCTGATTTTATAGATAACAATTATGAGAAGGAGCTCTCTATGCTGGCCAGGCGCCACGACCTGATTGTGCTGCACCTGCTGGATGTCCGGGAACATGAGCTGCCGCCCATGGGCATTGTGCCAGTGCTGGACAAGGAGACCGGCCGTACCATCTGGCTCAACACTTCCGGTGATGAGTTCCAGAAGCGCTACCTGGCGCAGTACAAGGAAAACCAAGAAAACCTGGTGCGGCTCTGCCAGAAGTACCAGGCAAATTACCTGACCATCCAGACAAACGAAGATTACGTGCCGCAACTGATTAACCTGTTTAGGCTAAGAAATAAGTCGACAAAGAAAAGTGCTTAGATTGTTCATCATACTGCTGTGTTTCCTGCAGGCGGTGGCGGCGTGGGGGCAGCAAACACCGAGGCCGGAAGGGTCCTTCAGCCGTGACACCGCCAGGCTGGGTGAGTTGCTGCAATATACTCTGGTGCATCATCACCCGGCCACGCAGGAGGTTGTGCTACCGCCAGAGAACTACAGCTTCGCTCCTTTCGAACTGGTGCGCAAAGACTTTTTCCCTACCACCACTAAAGCAGGCATCAGTACGGACAGTGCTGTGTATACCTTGCGCAGCTTCGAGATTGAACCTGTGCAGCAGCTGGCACTTCCGGTATACGTGCTGGGAGAGCAGGATACCACTGTAGTGTTCGCAGCGGCCGACGCTATTGTGCTGCAACAGTTGGTAAAAACAGTACAGGAACCGCTGCAGGTACAGGCAGACACCAATCTTGCCACAGTAGAAGAGCGCTTTAATTGGCCTGAACTCGTTTTATGGATAGCAGCGGTCGCTACTTTTCTGAGCCTGATAGGGCTTATTTTCGGGCAGGCCATCCGGCGCAAGTATAAGCTGTACCGCCTGCGGAAAGACCACCTGTACTTTGCTTCCCGCTACAACTCCCATGAAGACCGCTTTAAGAAAACAGGCGCTATGCAGAGCCTCGAAAAGGCTGTTTCGCTTTGGAAAAACTACCTGACAAAACTGGAGCGAAGCGCCATTAACTCCTTCACTACGAAAGAGATTGTGGAGTATTATGAGAACGACGAGGAAGTAAACACAGCGCTCCGCATCTGCGATAAAGCCATTTACGGCAACGTGCAAACCGAAACAGAAGGCGAAACCAACCTGGCCCTGGGCATGCTCCGCCGCTTTGCCAAAAGCCGCCATAAAACCCAACGAGAACTTATAAAGAATGCTAAGAACAAGCGATAACCTTTGGGATTGGCTAAGCCTGGAGTGGTTCAGCTACAGCACCCTGCGCTCTTTCGATTGGGTGTACCCGCTGGTGCTTTACGCTTTGCCTGTGGTGCCTCTGCTATTCCTGTTAAAGTGGCTGTTTACCCTTAATACCCGCAACAAGCTGGATTTGGCAATGTTTGAAGGCAAAGTGCGCTGGCAGTGGAGTAGTTTACTGCGCCATATCCCGAACCTGCTCTTTATGCTCTTCATGATGCTGGTGCTGGTGGCCTTAGCAAGGCCACAGCGAGCAAATGAGCAGGTAGAGCAAACAGCAGAAGGCATCGATATTGTACTGGTGCTGGATGTATCAGGCTCCATGGAACTGCAGGACATTAAGCCGAACCGTTTGGCGGCAGCCAGGGAAGTAGCGCTGAATTTTATTGGTGGGCGTGTGCAAGATCGTATTGGTCTGGTAGTTTTTGCCGGAGATGCCTATTCCCTCTCCCCCCTCACCACTGACTACCAGCTACTGCGGGAGCACATCAACTCCATCGACTTTAAAATGATACCGAACGATGGCACCGCCATTGGCAGTGCGCTGGCAGTGGCTATTAATCGCATGCGTGATTCTGATGCTAAAAGTAAGGTGATTATTCTCATCAGCGATGGGGAAAACACTGCCGGCAGCCTGGATCCTGAACTGGCTGCCCAACTGGCATACGCCTACGACATAAAACTTTATACCATCGGCATAGGTAAAGATGGGCAGGTGCCTTATGAGGAGGAAGAAACCGGCAAGACGCTTTTTGTGGAGACGCAGATGGATGAGACAAGCCTGCGCCGGATAGCCCAGATAGGAGAAGGCAACTTTTATAGGGCTGGCAGTAAAGATGCCTTACAGGAGATTTTCAGGAACATTAACAGGCTGGAACGTACGGAGGTAACAGAAAAACGCTTCCGCGATACCCAGGATCACTACCAGGTATACCTGAAATGGGCACTCCTGATCCTACTGCTCTGGATGCTGCTGAAAAACACGTTTATCACTAATGTGCTGGAGGATTAATTTTTCACGTAGCACGATATATGTAGCACGATACACGTATCACGTTTATCGATAAAAAGTTGGATAGGAAGCTATTTTGAAGATGACACCCTAATGTACTGAGCATTTGGGTAAATATTGCAACTCCAGATATTCACCTTAAATTTGTCAGCCTGCTTCATTTTCGACAGCAGACAAAACATCTAAAACATTTTGTCTTGATACGTGTGTCGTAATACGTAAAACAAGTATCGTGACACGTAAAAAAACAGCCATGTCTATAGCCGATAACATCCTTTACTTTGATGAGCAACTGAGAAACACGCCCTGCCGCCTGGTGGCTGTCTCTAAGACACACTCTCCTGAAAAAATTATGGAAGCTTATAACGCGGGTCACCGGCTTTTTGGGGAAAATAAAGTACAGGAGCTGGTAGATAAAAGGGACCTGCTGCCACACGACATCGCCTGGCACCTGATTGGCCACCTGCAACGAAATAAAGTAAAGTACATCGCCCAGTATATTGATACCATTCAATCCGTAGATAGCCTGAAATTGCTGCAGGAAATAAATAAGCGTGCTGAGCAGTTTGCCCGCACCCTACCCATTAATTGTATGCTTCAGATTTCCATTGCCGATGAGGAAACGAAATACGGAATGACTTACGACGAAGCAGTGGCGCTGCTGCAGTCTGAGGAGTACCGGAAGATGAACTACGTCAGTATCACAGGCGTAATGGGAATAGCCACGAACACAGAAGACGAGCAGAAGCTGCGCCAGGAGTTCAGATACCTGCGCGAATGCTTTCAGAACCTGAAGGACACCTTCTTCTTTGCCAGCGACTATTTCAATGAAATATCGATGGGAATGACTTCTGACTGGCAATTAGCCGTAGCAGAAGGGAGCACCATAATTCGTGTAGGCAGCGGCATATTCGGTACTCGTAATTATAGCAAGTAGTAAGAAGCAGCCTCCGAATTTCTACACCTGCACCCCAGCTTCAACTATGGCAAATTCAGCGGTTTCAAACAATTTACCTGCCTTCGATAAGCAAGGACATCGCGGGGGGCGTGGACTGATGCCGGAAAATACAGTACCCGCTATGTTAAAGGCCCTGTCGGAGGGTGTTACTACCCTGGAGATGGACGCACATGTCAGCAGAGATAACCAGGTGCTGCTCTCCCATGACCCGCACATTAACCCGGAACACGAACTGCTGCCCGATGGTAGTGAAACACCTGCAGCAGACGCTGAAAAGCATGTTTGGTACAACATGAACTACAGTGATATCCGCAGGTATGACGCAGGTTCAAAATTTTATAGCCGTTTCCCGGAGCAGCAGCGTATGAAAGCATACAAGCCGCTGCTTTCTGAGGTTATTGATGCAGTGCAGGCTTACCTCATCAATCATCGTTTGCCGCAGGTCTTTTATAACATCGAAACCAAGTCTAAGCCTGAAACAGATGGCATACATCATCCGGTCCCGGAAGAGTTTGTGCAGCTTTTAATGAAGTTAGTAGAAGAGAAGGAAATGAAGGAGTGGGTGATTATACAGTCTTTTGATGTGCGGACGCTACAGGTGCTGCATGAAAAGCACCCAGAGGTTAGCATATCCCTGCTCGTGGAGAATGAGAAAAGCCTGGAACAAAATCTATCTAAACTCGGCTTTACCCCTACTATCTACAGCCCCGACTATGATTTAGTAACAAAAGATTTAGTAGAAGAAACCCACCGCCGTGGCATCAAACTCATCCCCTGGACGGTGAACGAACTTGACAAAATGCGGCAACTGAAGCAATTGGGAGTAGATGGACTTATTTCTGACTATCCGAATCTGTTCAATAAATTATGAATTAAAATTCTTAATCCTGATATTCATAGCTTATTCTCTGCCTGAAAGCGATTCCCGGCCTGTTCCACCCGATATAGTTCAGCACTATCCGCTCTACTTAGAAACAGCGATGTCTAATCAGCCTTCGTGAAAATTATTCATCAATCATCAATCTAACAAAAAAGCCACAGATAAAATGACACAACATGCAGCTACCGTTGAACAGAAGTACAAAGAATTTGTAGAACGCATTGTTGCTACAGATGCTGTATGGGGGTTGACTAAAGACGAAACGTGGGCAACGTCAAGCTCCCAGGAATTTGAAGACACTGAGGTTATCCTGTTCTGGTCCGGAAAAGAAGGTGCAGCAGCCTGTGCCGAAGATGAATGGGCCACCTATACGCCAGAGAGTATAACGTTAGTTGAGTTTCTGGAGAACTGGTGCGTGGGCATGTACGGTGATGAATTACTGGTAGGTGCCGACTGGGACACAGACCTCAGCGGTAAAGAAGCTGAACCGCTTGTGGTTGCCTTAGATGTTGTTAACAAACTAAAAGCAAAGGGCAAAACACTGGAGTTTACCCAATACGACAGCCAGGATGAATTTGAAGAGCAGGTGATTGAAGCCCTGGATGGCGACAAATAAAGCAGCTGGAATGGTGAATTAAGAATTTTAAATTCTGAATCGGTTCAGACTTCAAGGCGCGTGCCTTACCTTTGCCCTGATAAAAAGAAATTCATAATTCCTAACATACCTATCAAGTGACTCAAAAAACAATACTACTTATAGCCACTGCTTTCGGAGCCCTGACTGTGGCTATCGGCGCCTTCGGAGCGCATGCCTTGGGGCCCATGCTGCGTGAGACAAACCGTGTAGATACGTTTGAAACTGCTGTAAAGTACCAGATGTACCACACGCTGGCCCTGCTGGCGGTAGGGCTGCTGTTGTTCAGAGTAGAGCAGCCGGCACTACAGGTAGCGGCCTGGTGCTTTTTCCTGGGCATCCTTATTTTCTCAGGATCCCTTTACACACTCTGTATAACCGGCATCACCTGGCTGGGAGCCATTACACCGATTGGAGGCACAGCCCTTATAGTAGGTTGGGGTGCTTTGTTTTACGCTGTCTTGAAAGCACTATAAATAGAAGTACAGGAGGAACAGTAGAGGCGCTTCATCCATCAAAAACGTGCGCTCACTCCAGTGTTTATTAAACCGTTGAAACCAAATCCAAAATCCGCAAAGAAAGCAAGCTCTTTCCCTACCCTCAAACCCATCACATTTAAATGCCCGACAGCATAGATGCCTTTACTTTTCTCATCTAATTCACCGTCATACCCTCTGAATATCATGGCGCCTACAGCAACACCGGAATAAAGAAGTAGCTTCTCCTCCCTGACCCAGTAACCATCAATACGGGGCATGACGCAGTAGTAGTGGTTGCGGTAAATCAGTTGTCCGGAACTGGTATACCTTGATGTGTAAGAGGTATAAGAGTTTAGCACCCCAACGCTCCACTTCTCATTCAACAAGTAATTATACCCTACCTGTACCGGGCCAACACCACGATTCGTTTCTCCTCCAGTCCCAAATAAGTTCACTATTCCCTCTAATAGAAGCGGAAAAGATAAAACACCATACCCTGCATAAACTTCATGCTTCAGGCGTGGAGTTGTGGTTATGGTTGTATCTACCTGAGCCATTACCTGGCTGCAGCTTAGAAGCGACACTGTAAACGTCAGGAACAGAAGTTTGCGCATAGGACATACAGCTGAAGTGGGTGTCAATAAATATCAATTATCCGACAATATAGAACAATATAATTTACCTGCTTTGTAGGTGCAAATAAATAAAAGGAGGAATAGCTGCATATAAAAAAAGCCCTCTGGGAGAGGGCTTTTTTAAATCTATAATATATTCAGCTACACCTACTGCTTCGCAGCGCTGGCAGTTGATTTATCTTTGATGTTCGTCACGATGTACACATACTTCGCACCTTCAGCTGCGTTAGAGTGTACCGTGATAGCTTTTTTCTGCTGCCCCATTTTACCGGCGCTGTTGAATTTAGCTGTTACAAAACCTGTCTTACCTGGCATTACAGGCTCTTTCGTCCAGTTTGGAGTAGTACACCCGCAGGTAACGTCTACGCGCTCAATAACAAGCGGCTGCGTGCCTGTGTTCGTAAACTTGAATGTGTGCTCCACTACATCACCTTGCGTAATGTCGCCAAAGTTATGCTCTGTTTCCTCAAAAGTTAGCGCCGGGCCATTCTTTGCCTGCTCTTGCGGAGCTGTTGCCTTGGCTTTTGGTTGTTCCTGCGCCATAGTGCTACCAGCTACTAAAGCTGCAAAAGCAAAAGAAAGAAGTACTTTTTTCATCTGAATATAGGGTTAAGGTTAAAGCAATAGCTATGATACTGTTTTTTTTGAAAAACGTTACAATATAGTTTTTTCTTACATCAATCAACTAATAAATGCTGATTAAAGTTCAGCAGGTAAAGTTCCTCTGACGAGCGTGTAAGTGCTGTGTAAAGCCAGCGGGCGAACTCCTCATTCACCATATCATCTTTCAGAAACCCCTGATCAACAAACACCGCCTTCCACTGGCCACCCTGTGCTTTATGGCAGGTCAGGGCATAAGCAAATTTTACCTGCAGCGCATTCAGGTAGGGGTTCTTTTTCAGCTCCTTGCTACGCTCTTTCTTTGTTTTGATGTCCGCGTAATCCTGCAACACGGCTTCATACAGCTTCTTGTTCTGGTCGGTCGGCAGTGCGGGTGTATCCGTGTACAGGGTATCCAGCATAATTTTCACCTCCTCCTCCTGCGCTTCCGGGTAATCGATGAACCGTACGCGGACATCGGCAAAGCGGAAACCATACATATCATCGTAACGGATGATTTTCGTTACCTCTACAAAGTCGCCGTTTGCCATAAAGCCGATGTCAGAATCTTTCTCAAGCCAGAAATAGTTGTTGCGCACAATCATCAGGTAATCTCCCACGTTCAACTCATCTTCAGAAAAAAAGATGCGGCGGCGCACGTGCTGGTTATAAAGGTTGGCAGATTTGTTTGAGCGGCAGATAATAATAGTATTCTCGATGCCGAACTTATCGTAGGCGTAGCGCAAGCCATCCTCCAGTTTCTCGCCTGTCATCCTGAAAATATCGCGCCAGCCTTTGGTAAACAACTTAATCTCAAGCGGCTCCTGCTTCATCTGGTCGCGTAGCTTTGTCGCATTCATCAGGATGCCGGAGGCCTCTGCCTGTCGCATGACATTACGAAGCTCTACCTGCTGCACATTGCACCAGAAATTCTGCTTCAGGTATTCTGCATCCAGTGAGGGGCTCAGCGCCTGCCCTACCGGTGGCAGCTGGGCTGTATCGCCGATCAGCAAAAGTTTGTTATTCTTTTTATCGAATACATAGTTCAGCAGGTCCTCCAAAAGGCCGTTGTCACCGAACCCGCTCTCATCTGAGATCATCGACGACTCATCCACAATGTAAATGGTATTGTCTGATTTGTTAGGCTGGCGCGTGAACGAAAGTCCTTCAGAGAAAGGATTTGCTGTCTGGCGGTATATCTTCTTATGTATGGTATGCGCCGGTTTACCGCTATAGCTGGCCATTACTTTGGCCGCTCGGCCTGTTGGTGCTAATAGCACATATTTATAGCCAAAGGTATTCAGTATTTTCACCAATGAGCTCACCACCGTTGTTTTACCTGTACCGGCATAGCCCTTCAGCAAAAAGACCTGCCGCTCCTCCTGCTTTGACAGGATGAATTCATCCAGCCTGGTAAAGAGCTTAGCCTGGTCTTCGGTGGGTTCAAACGGGAAATTATTTTTTAAGGCTTCTAAAGGGCGCATGCTTAATCTTTAAATATGAGGCTGGCAGAACGGTAGATGCAATCATGCACTATAGTAGGGAAGGGAATTTTCTTGTTCTGTCACCACTTCCATCTCAACAGCCCGTGCTGCTTCTTCACTTCTGGCTACTGGTAAAGGTACGGAAGCAGAAAATTTTGCACAAAAAAAAGCCTTACGCTTTGGTAAGGCTTTTTCGGTTTTGAAATGATGTATAGTCTAAGAACTAAGCTCTTTTAACATTAACAGCATTTAGTCCTTTTCTTCCTTCCTGAAGTTCATACGTTACTTCGTCATTTTCTCTGATCTCGTCAACAAGACCGCTAACATGTACGAAATACTCTTGTCCTGTGCTTTCATCCTTAATGAAACCAAATCCTTTTGTCTCATTAAAGAACTTTACTACTCCTTTGTTCATGATAATTTTTTTATTTTCCTCAAAAGTACATAATAATGTAATGCCAAGCACTACAATTTTCTTTAAACTTTACTTTGTTGTCTTTTTAAATGATAAACATTGCTCTAAACTATGAATTTCAGGTAAAGGAAACAACACAAATAATGAATTTTAAT
This sequence comes from Pontibacter diazotrophicus, assembly GCF_003367245.1. GTDB lineage: Bacteria > Bacteroidota > Bacteroidia > Cytophagales > Hymenobacteraceae > Pontibacter > Pontibacter diazotrophicus. The sequence continues at coordinate 41,017 of NZ_QRGR01000003.1, forward strand.
CTCTACGCTGTATATCGCCTGGGGTTATGGTAGCCATTGTAGCAGTGGCCTTTGCGATAAGCAAAGGGTCATTATTTTCTTTCTCTACATAAATTTCAGCCTCACAGAAGTGCAGCCTGCGCCCGGGCTTGATGACATATCCCTTTGCTAAAAGCTTCTCTCCCACCCCCGGATGAAAGTAGGAAACCTTCAGCTCTGCCGTTACGACACTAGCGCCTTTGGGCACGAGGCTAGCAGCGGCAAAGCCCGCCACAATGTCCGATAATGTGGCGATTACGCCGCCGTGGGTAAAGCCTTTATGCTGCTGGTGCTTTTCTTCAAGGGCTAATTCGCCTTCTATCCTGCCAACTTCTATCTTTGTTATATCAAAGCCCAGGAGCTTCATAAAGCCCTGCTGCTCTAATTTTTCACGTATGTCCTGCTCAAAGTCAGGATTGAATGTCTTGATCATGCAGTAAATGTACTGCCTAATACCTATAGCAAGCAAAATATGCCTGAACTGAACCCCAAAGCCGCAGCCTACGCTGGCAAGCTTCGCGTGCGCGTATGTGGCATCTGTATACACAACGACAAACTGCTGCTGGTGCGCCATGGCAGCACTGTAGATAACAACGCCTTCTGGGCCCCGCCGGGAGGCGGGCTGCAATACGCTGAAACAATGCAGGCTTGCCTGAAGCGTGAAATACAGGAAGAAACCGGGCTGGAAGTGCAGGTGGAGCGCTTCCTGTTTGTGAATGAATTTCTGCAGCCGCCCCTGCACGCGATCGAGTTTTTCTTTAAATTAGAAGTGACAGGAGGTACTTTAGGCACAGGCACAGATCCGGAGGCAGCTGCCGGTGAGCAGCTGATTGAGCATGTGCAATGGCTGACAATAAAAGAGTTGCAGGCCATTCCTTACAGCGACAAGCACAGGGTACTGCAGCTTCTGCTCTCTCTTGACGATCTGCTGGGTCTGGACCATTATTTTATCCCGTAGCGACTGCTTTGCTGCCTTCTGCCATATTTTTTTTATACTTGCAGAAGTGCACCAATGCGCAAAGCAGCTAATTCCTACAGCTATATATTTTGAACACCATCAACACACATTACCGGCTCTCCCATAAAATAGAAGATGAGGCTTTCAGCCTCTCGCAAGCCCCTTACTGTAATTTATACTTGTCGCTTAGCCAGAAGGCAATCAGACTGGCTGTGGTCGATACCGTACGGAATAAATTTGTGGTGCTGGAGGATTATGAGCTGATCACGATTTTCACACCGCTGCAGGTAGCCGAACAGCTCCGCCTGATTGCTGCTGAAAACCTACTTTTCCAGGAACAGCACTGGAATACGGTCCGCGTTTCTTTTAGTAACCTGCACTTCACGCTTGTTCCGGAAACACTTTACGACCCTACCCATAAAGAGGACTACCTGCGCCTGCACAGTGAGTTGAATCCGCTGCAGGATGTGGTGCTATCGTACCGCCACGGTGGCCTGGAGGCCCTGAATATTTTCTCAGTGGATGTAGCATCTTATGAAGCACTTCAGGAGCTTTTCCCCCGGCAGCCTGTTCAGATCGTGCACCAGACCAGCTCCCTGATCCGAAGCGTGCTGCACCACACTGATCGCACTGCTGTCCGTAACATGAATATTTTTGTGGAGCGCAACTATGTTACAATCCTCGTAGTAAGCCAAAACGGACTGGAATTTTGCAATGTGTTCCAGTACCAAAGCCCGGAAGACTTCATCTATTATATCATTTTTGTGATGCAGGAACAGAAGCTGAACCCGGAGCAGGAAACACTTACTGCATGGGGCGATATCACGCATGACTCCTCCCTGTTTAACATACTGCAGAAATACGTGCGCCATATTAAACTAGGCAAGAAACCGGCGGATGTAGAATACAGCTATAAATTCCATGACATGTTTGAGCACCGGTATTTCGAGCTCTATAGCCTGCACCTGTGTGAGTAAATCAATTTTAAATTTTGAATGATTGAATAAACATGCAGACTTTACTTTAGTCCATTCCTCAAGTTCATTCTATATCAATTTGCTACATTCAGTTATTTAAAATTCAGTTATTCAAAATTAGACCATGAAAAGAATTGCCCTGTTCCCCGGTTCCTTCGACCCCTTTACCAATGGCCATTACGATGTGGTGATGCGAGGTGCTAAACTTTTTGACGAGGTGATTGTGGCCATCGGGAACAATAGCAGCAAGCAGCGCTATATACCCATCGAGAAAATGTTCGAGGTCATGACACGGCTGTTTGAGGATCAACCCAACATTAAGGTGCAGACGTTTAAAGGACTGACAGCAGAGTTTGCCCGCGAGGTAGGGGCACAGTTTCTGCTTCGTGGCTTGCGCAACACCACCGACTTTGAGTATGAAAATACCATTGCGCAGGCAAACCGCCAGGTAAATAACGACCTGGAAAGTGTGTTTCTAATTACCTCACCGCTGCTTGCCGCTATCAGCTCCTCTATTATCCGGGAGATTCACCGCTTCGGAGGCAATGTGGATCAGTTTATACCTTTCCAGTTTTCAGAGATTGCAGATAGTGCCGGACAATAAAAGCAATGGATGTATAAGCTTTAGGTAGTACTTCCACCACTTCTTCCGGTGTCATCCAGCGTACTTCTTCAATAAATTCTTCTGCTTGCGGTTTCATCAGGCTATCGTCGGAACAGCTCATCACGTACCAGTTGGTCTTCTTGAGGATTTTTTTCCCTTTGAAGGCGTAAGAGTGCCAGGTTTTCGGCAGCTTGTCCACCACTTCTACCTGAATATTACACTCCTCCTCTACTTCACGGAGTGCCCCGTCCTGTACTTTTTCTTTTTTATTCAGCTTCCCCTTCGGAAGGTCCCATACCCCTAAGCGGTAAATCATCAGAATCTTGCCGTCCTTCAGCACCAGGCCTCCTGCAGCCTTCACTATTTTAAATTGATCTTTGAGATGCGCGATCAGCTTTTTCTTTTTATCCGTTACCAGGGTCAGCGAGCGCAGCTTTTTCAGCTTCTTTACCTCCATTAACCGCACAATACGGTCAATCAGCAGCGCATCGGCATCTTTTACCAGCACATCCCCGACCAAATCTTTGGAAGTGAAGTGATCAGAAGCTTTCAGTATCAGGTCGTACTCATGCTTGTACACCTTCTCATTTGCCTTTTTAAGAATCAGGGGAATATCGTTGATGAAAACATTCATGCGCTTAGGTGCTTCTGATGAAGAATTCTAAATTTACACAAATCAATAAATATTTCGCTTGAAACAAAATTTGCAGGCTTAAAAAGGAAGAATATTTATGTAATTTCGGCCATGGATTCTACGAACACAGCACATCAGGTAGCCTCTTTCCTGCTGGAAACCGAGGCAGTAAAACTTAGACCAGCCCAACCTTTTAAGTGGAGCAGCGGCTGGAACTCCCCTATTTACTGCGATAACCGCGTGACCCTCTCCTTCCCGTACATCCGCAGCTATATTAAGCAGCAACTGGCTGAGCTCATTAAGCAGCACTACCCCGAGGCAGAGGCCATTGCCGGAGTAGCCACAGCTGGCATAGCTCAAGGCGCACTGGTAGCCGACCTGCTGGAAATGCCTTTTCTGTACGTGCGCCCGGAGCCCAAGAAGCATGGTATGGGCAACCAGATTGAAGGACGACTGTTGGAAGGCCAGAAAGTAGTGCTGGTAGAAGACCTTATCTCAACAGGTGGCAGCTCTCTGAAAGCCGCTGAAGCAATAAAGGCCGCCGGTGCCGAGGTAATCGGGATGGCTGCCATTTTCACTTACGGCTTTTCTGTGGCCGATGACAACTTCCGGCAGGCAGGCATCTCACTCTATTGCCTCAGCAACTACAATGCGCTTATAGAGGCCGCAGTATCCAATGGCTATATCCAGGCTTCTGCCATGGATGCGTTGGCGCAGTGGCGGGAGTCTCCGGAGACCTGGGGGAATTAGCCTGAATTTGGATTTGCAGGATGTTAAGATGAGCGGGATCTATCTGCCATATTAAGTTATTATCACGTGGACTTTACCTTAGGTGGATACCTGCAATTCCGGGTCAAACCACCCCTGCCCCTCCTTGTCCAAGGAGGGGAACTTGTTCTTGCAACTGTTATTTACTATGTTTTAGCTGCTGTTTCTTTTGCTGTAATGCAATCATGACATAACCACTCCAGCTTATCTGCAGTAAACCTGAACCTACTGCAAAACAACTGATCATGAAAATAGGCCTCCTCTCCGATACCCACTCCTACCTCGACGACCAGATACTGCGCCTGCTCACTGGCTGTGATGAGGTATGGCATGCCGGTGACTTTGGAACGGCAGAGGTATCAGAGCGCCTGCGTGAGATAGCGCCGCTGCGGGGAGTATATGGCAACATTGATGGACAGGACGTACGGAAACGGCACCCCAAGGTAGAGCGCTTTGAGGTGAATGGCCTGGATGTGCTGATGACGCACATTGGCGGGTACCCGGGCAAGTACCACCCAGATGTTCGGGGCATGATCAAAGAAAGCCCGCCGCAGCTATTCATCACAGGTCACTCACACATCCTGAAGGTGATGACAGATAAGAAACTGAACAACCTGCTCCACATTAACCCCGGGGCAGCAGGCAGGCATGGCTTTCATAAAATAAGGACCATGGTGCGCTTCGCCATTGAGGCTGGCCAGGTGCGGGACCTGCAGGTAATTGAGCTTGGCAAAAGGGCATAAAAAAAAGTGTGTCTGCCGTGGCAAACACACTCTGAAATCTTTTTAGTAAGCCGCCGCCATTTGCTGGAATAGCAGCGGCAGGCAGATGGGCTTACGTACCCCTAAAAAGAACTACTCAGCAGAAGTTTCTTCTGTAGATTTTTCTTCTGTCTGTGCAGCAGGCGCCTCAGTGTTCTCCTCTTTCTTGTTTTTCGGAGCCTCACCGAACTGAGCTCTCAATTCGTCCATGTCAACGTTCTTGATAACTGGCGTCGCCAACAGTTGCTTAATCCTTGCTACTCTGTTGTTTGCTCTTGCCTTATTCTTACGGTCTTTTCTTTTTAATCTAGTAACTCCCATCGTTGCAATAATTTAATTTGAACGGCAAAAGTAAGTTATTAATTTTACAAAGTAAAGTATTTCCAGAACCAAATTGACATGCAAATAACAGATTTACGCTCTGACACCGTTACCAGACCCACTCCGGCCATGCTTCAGGCCATGTTTAGCGCAGAAGTGGGCGACGATGTGTACGGCGAAGACGCTACTATTAATACCCTGGAGGCTAAAACAGCCGCCATGTTCGGCATGGAAGCCGGCCTCTTCTGCCCTTCCGGCACTATGACCAACCAGATTGCCATCAAAGTGCATACACAGCCGCTTACAGAGGTGATTTGCGATGTTACAGCGCATATTTACCAGTATGAGGGCGGCGGCATCTCTTTCAACTCCAGTGCCTCTGTGGCCCTGGTACAAGGCACCCGCGGCAAGATGACGCCACAACAGGTAGAGGCGCATATACGGCCGCTTGACAACGTGCACTTCCCGGAGACGAAGCTGGTAGCCCTGGAGAATACCTGCAACAAAGGCGGCGGCACATTTTATACCCTGGAGGAGATTGCAGCCATCTCAGAAGTTTGTAAGCGCCACAACCTGGCCCTGCACCTCGATGGTGCCCGTGTTTTCAACGCACTGGCTGCTTCCGGGGATAAGGCGCAGGACTATGGCAAGTATTTCGACAGCATATCGATATGTCTGTCCAAGGGCTTGGGTGCACCTGTTGGCTCTGTTCTTTTGGGCAGCAAAGACTTCATCAAAAGGTCACGCAGAGTTCGTAAGGTACTGGGTGGCGGCATGCGCCAGGCAGGCTATCTGGCTGCTGCCTGCATCTATGCGCTTGACAACCATGTTGAGCGTTTGCAGGAAGATCATCGTAAAGCGAAGGCCATGGAAGAAACCTTACTTCAAACGGATTATGTGGAGAGTGTACTGCCGGTAGAAACGAACATTGTTATCTTTAAATTGAACAACAAATACAGCGACAAGGCGTTTGTGGATTCTTTGGCTAAAGAAGGTATCCGTGCCTCCAGCTTTGGTCCGCAGATGATACGCTTTGTAACCCACCTCGATGTAACGGAAGAAATGTTGCAGCATACGCTGCAGGTACTCAACGCCATGAGCCAGGCAGCAGTTGCCACTTCATAATTTCCTGGATGTCACTCACTTCTTAATTGAATAGCGCGGGAAGCTTCCCGCGCTATTTTTTTGCCTTCCTTTTCCCAGTACACCACCTTCCATAGCCTTGAAGCATTACCAAATTCCCCAGCCTTGATAAGACAGCTTTCAAAGCTTCTGTTTACTCTTCTGCAAAAATATTCTAAACATCGCTCTGGTATACAGTGCACCCATTCTAAAAATACAATATTTTAAAAAAATTACACTTTCACTATCACCCTAATATCAATCACCCTTATTTTTTGAATATTTATCAAATAATCAAAGCACCCCCTATTGGCATATGGGGGTAATTACATAATTTAGACAAAAATCACAAACACCCCTATATAAAATACACACCTAAACCTAAAATTCCACTTTATGAAAAAGATTGAAGCCATCATCAGAACATCCAAGTTTGAGGATGTCTATGAAGCCCTCACCGAAATCGGTATTGCCTTTATGACGACATATGATGTAAAGGGATTCGGTTTAGAACACAGTTCGTCGCAGGTATACCGTGGCGCGACCTACAATGTTGGGTTCATACCCAGAACGAAGATTGAGATGACCGTGACCGAAGACCATGTGGACGAAGTGGTGGAAACAATTCTGAAGGTTGCTAACACTGGCAAAGTAGGAGACGGCAAAATCTTTATAATGGATGTGGAAGCAGTTATCCGCATCCGGACCGGGGATGTCGGTGAACTCGCCCTATAGTATCCACTCTACCTTTCACATAAAATAATCGAAATCAGTTTTAACCTTAACATTTAAACCATGTCACAAGAATTATTTGTCACGAACAACGTCTGGATGATGGTCTCCATTTTCCTGGTTTTCGTTATGCACCTCGGTTTTGCCACACTGGAGTCTGGCCTGGCCAGATCGAAGAACACGGTAAACGTGCTTTTTAAGAACAGCATGATTCCCGCCATCGGGCTTATTACGTACGCGCTTTGGGGCTTCTCCATGATGTACCCGGGAGAAAGTTTCGCGGGAGGCTTCTTTGGCTTCTCCAACTTTGGGATTCCACTACCGGAAGGCGGTGAGACATCCGCTTATAACGAAGGCTACACTTTCTGGACAGACTTCCTCTTCCAGGGCATGTTTGCCGCCACTGCCGCTACCATTGTTTCGGGTGCAGTGGCAGAACGCATTAAGCTTTCTGCATTTATTATCTTCTCCCTCCTGTTTGTGGGACTTTGTTACCCGATTGTGGGTATGTGGAAATGGGGTGGCGGCTTCCTGAACACGCTGTCTATTCCTTTTTATGATTTCGCTGGCTCTACCATTGTACACTCTGTAGGTGGCTGGGGAGCGCTGGCGGGCATCATGTTGCTGGGCTCCAGAATAGGAAAGTACGTGGATGGCAAAATTAAGCCTATCCCAGGGCATAGCATTCCACTGGCTACCATTGGGGTATTTATCCTGTGGTTGGGCTGGTTTGGCTTTAACGGAGGCTCGGTGCTTTCTGCAGACCCTGGTGCCGTATCGCGTGTGTTGGTTATGACGAGCCTGGCAGCTGCTGCAGGTGCTATAGGCGGTTGCTTATTCTCCCAGATAATGTTCAAAGCAAGTGACATTACCATGGTACTGAACGGTATACTCGCTGGCTTGGTAGGCATCACGGCTGGCGCCGATCAGATGGGTGTAACAGACTCCATTATCATAGGCTTTATTGCCGGTGCGCTGGTGGTATCAGCAGTGGCCTTTTTTGACCGCATTCGCATCGATGATCCGGTGGGCGCGCTTTCTGTGCACCTGGTATGTGGCATATGGGGTACGCTGGCAGTAGGCATCTTCGGGGCATTGGCAGGCATAGACCAGCTCATTAGCCAGCTTATCGGCATCGGTGCTATCGGTGTTTTCAGTTTTGTATTTGCCTTTGCGGTGTGGTACGTGCTGAAGCTAACGATGGGTATACGTGTGAGTGCAAGAGAGGAAATAGAAGGCCTCGATATCCACGAGCATAAAATGCATGCTTATCCTGACTTTAACGGAACCGGCTTCGAAATGAGCCTGGACGAAAAGGAGATGATGATAGCCTCTAACTCACGCAACCACAAAGAAAAAGAAAAACCGGTTGTAGCCGAATAAATACCCCCCTCCTCTTAGATGACATGGAATAAAACAAGTGGTAATGCGGTCAGGCATTACCACTGTTTTACCAAAGCAAGAAAAGCTGAACAAGCAAAGCTTTCACGTCTCTACTTCCAGTGGTCAGGACACCACTCTTTCCTATAAAAATTAGATACCACTTCAAAAACGGCAATTTGAGAAGTGGCGAAAATAGGTCAGAGCAGACAAATACTTCTCTTAAAAATACTCCCAAAACCAAAAAGCAAGAACATGAAAAGGTTTTTATCACTCATCGCAGCTACCTGCCTTGCAGGTACAAATTTAGCAAATGCACAGGAAATTGCAACGGAAGAGACCAAAGGCGCTCTTACCATAAGCGGCTATGTAGACGCTTATTACCAGTATAACCTGAATAAACCTGAGTCTGGCTTAAACCAGGGCAGGATATTTGACTCAAAGCATAACAATTTTGCGCTTGGCCTGGTGCAAACTATGTTTACCTACACCAAGGGGCGGGCACATGTGGTGGCAGACCTCACCTTTGGGCCTAATGCAGAGTTGGGTAACTTCGGAAACGATGGAACGGCACGTTTTATCAAGCAGGCCTATATATCTTATGACCTTACTCCTAAGCTCAACTTCACCATCGGGCAGTATGGCACACACATCGGATATGAGTTGATAGACGCACCGCTAAATTATAACTACAGCCTCTCATACCTCTTCGGAAACGGCCCCTTTTACCACACGGGTGCCAAGCTAAATTACGCATTTAACGAGAAAATTGGCCTGATGCTGGGCGTAGTGAACGGTTGGGACTGCCTGTCGGATTTCAACAACAAGAAATCAATCACAGCGCAGGCGCATATTGCACCAGTGCCCGGTTTAGACATGTACCTAAACTGGATAGGAGGTGATGAGTATAACACCTTGTCGAATTTCGGTGGCACCAGAGGCTGTTATACCAGCCTTTATGATTTCACTTCCTCTTATCAGCTTAACGATGCGCTGAAAGTGGGCATCAATGCCGCGTACGGTGCCTTTTACTCCGGAAACACGGAAGCAGACCCTACTGATCCATGGTCTGACGATGCAAGCTGGGGAGGTGGCGCATTATATCTAAATTACGCCACCAGCCCTACCTTTGGGCTAGGCCTGCGCACGGAGTATTTCTCAGATCCGGAAGGTGTCCGTTACTTCGGCCCGATGGAGGTTGCCTCCCTTACATTAACAGGTGATATAAAATTAGCCGATGGCAACTTGAACATCAAGCCGGAAATTCGCTTCGACAAGTCCAAAGATGCTTTCTTTGAAAACTCAAATGGTTTAAACACAAAGAAAAGCCAGACAACAGTCGGAGCTGCTTTCATTTACTCCTTCAGCACCCAATAAGTATAGCACTTACTTATCCCTCCCTTGCTGTTAAGCAGCATTATACTGTGAGCAGCAGGCTTGGTTTCCCAGGCACTCCGCTGCTCACTTTTCTTTTTTATACAGGGAGTAACTCTTATTAGAATCTATCCGGGAACAAATATGGATAAGCACAGGACATTTACTGCAAGTTGGCAGAGTCTGAAAAATTTAGCTATTTGTGTTAATATATTGAAAAGCTATGTTTCCTGATTCCCCTTCTTCTGAAGTAATGGCTGTGCTGGAGAAAGATCCTGTTATGGCCGCAATTATCAGCCAGGGGCAGCCACTGAAATCATCAAAGTCTGAAGATTTATACTACAAGTTACTTAGTTCTATTGTATCGCAGCAACTGAGCACAAAAGTGGCGGCCGTTATATTCAGAAGGTTTACAGCCTTGTTTCCAGACGAATACCCGCAGCCACAGCTGGTGCTGCAGGCGCCGGATGAGGCATTGCGAGGCGTTGGGTTATCTTATCAGAAGATTGGCTATGTGCGTAACGTAGCTGCTTTTGCAGCAGAAGGAAACCTGAGCCATGCTACTATTAACGCCATGGAAAGCGAAGACCTGATAAAACACCTGACGCAGATAAAGGGTGTTGGGCGATGGACAGTGGAGATGCTGCTGATGTTTGCCCTGGAGCGGCCTGATGTGTTTCCGGTGGATGACCTGGGTATACAGAACGCCATGAAGCGGCATTATGGATTAGAAGAAACGGGCAAGGCGCTGAAGCTACGGATGCAGGAAATAGCAGAAGACTGGCGCCCCTACCGCACTATTGCCAGCAAGTACCTTTGGCAGTCGCTGGACAATATGCCGAAGTAAAGCGGCCGGGCTTTGATGGTTTCAGGATCCTTCTTTCCAGCTTGCTTCCTTTTGATGGCTCAAACAGGCTGATAAAGAAAATATACTAAGAATCGATACACAGCATGCAACGCTTTGAATGCAAAACTGCTCTTCTTGTTATAGCACCTATGTAAAACAGCTTATGAACAAAGGATTCCTGTACACACTATCAATTTCAATTCTTTTTTCAATCTCTTCCTGTGAGAGAGACAGCGACATAGCCCCCATAGAAGAGGTTGTTCCGCTACAGGTAGGAAATGAATGGGTGTACGAAGTAACGGACTATGACACGAACGGAAAGCCTTTAACCAAAACCTCCTATAAAAATACTGTTCAGAAAGACACGATAATTCATAACAGTACCTGGTACATCTTAAACAACGGGCAGATTGTGCAGAATAGCCGCGACGGCTACGTTTATTTTAACAAAGCCGGCAGCGAAGCCGTCATGATTTACCAGAGCCCCGACTACGGCGGCATAGGCTACATGTATGAACATCAGGATTACGATTTGTGGGTACTGACTACACGAAGCCAGCAGCTGGATACTGTCACAACTGCTTCGGATACTTACCCCAGCTATGTTTTCAAGATAGAAAATCAATATAAGTCTCAGTTCGACGGTACTACGCACACGCTCAACCAAGAAGATTATGTTGCCCCCGGCGTTGGACTGGTTCGTACTGATAAGCATTATGCAGACTCAGATAAGGTAATGCAGCGCCATGAATTGGTGCGCTATACACTAAAGTAAAGCGGTAATGCAGTGGCTGAAAAGCCTGTAAAAGAATTGCAATGCTACCTCACCTTACCCCGCTTCACGAGGTAAGCGTAAAGCACCTTATCGAAAGGTTCGCTGATATCGACCGGCACAAAATCTATTCTATACTGCCCGCATTTCAGTTCCAGCTCGCGCTTATAGCTCTCTACGGCAATGCGGTAATGCTCCCGCACCTGTGATGGCTGCAGTTTCAGCTCCTGCCCTGTCTCCACGTCTACGAACACATAAGGGCGCTCGGCAAAGTCAAACTCCTCCTCTGTTTTCCGGTCCATTACATGGAAAATCAGGACTTCGTGGTTCTGGTGCTTCAGGTGCTGAAGGGCGGCAAAAGTAGACTCCAGGTCGTCCTGCCGGCTGAGCATATCACTGAAGATAACTACCAGTGAGCGCTTAGGTATCTGCTGTGCAATCTGGTGCACGACTTCTGCCACATTGGTGTCGTTTGCAGCGGGCTTCTGCTCCAGTTGCTTTTGAAGGAGCAGCAACAGCGTATGCAGGTGCGAACCTGTGGAGCGCACAGGAGTTTGCATCTCTATTTTATCAGAGAAAGTAACCAGGCCAACGGCATCCCGCTGCTTGCGGAGCAGCGTAGCAAGGGCAGCAGCACAAAGGGCAGAAAAAGTAAGTTTACCGTTATTTTCAGTGGGGTAATACATGGATGGCGATACATCCAACAGCATATGGCAGCGCAGATTAGTCTCTTCCTCATACCGCTTCACAAAGAGCTTATCGGTGCGGGCAAAAACTTTCCAGTCGATGTGGCGGGTGCTGTCGCCATTGTTGTAAAGCCGGTGCTCTGAGAATTCCACTGAAAAGCCATGGTATGGCGACTGATGAAGCCCTGTAATAAAACCCTCCACCAGCTGTTTAGCCAGAAATTCCATGTTCTCAAATTTCTGAATGTCGGCAAGAGTAAGTGGCTTCTTCATGATGCGTTAGTTTTTCGGGGTGGCTTCTGCTTCTGAAACGTCAGGTAACAGCTCTTGTTGCTCTGCCGCGTCCTTTTTCACTTCATCGAGCCGCACCAAAGCACTACCCTCCCGGATTAAACCAATCTGCAGGGCAGCAGCTCTGGATACATCAATGATGTTATGGCGGCTGCGGGCCATGCGGTCGTTCACCGTCACTACCACTGCTTTGCCGTTTTTAAGGTTTGTTACCCGCACCAGGGTGTTGAAGGGAAGTGTAGCATGTGCAGCAGTAAATTTCTCCTTATCGTAGCGCTCCCCACTGGCAGTGCGGTGTCCATGCAGGCGGTCGGCGTAGTAAGAGGCTTTTCCCTCTGCTGTATAACTTGCTGTGCTATTTTGCAGCGAAAGAATAAATAAGAATACTATTGAACAGAAATTCATAGTAATTCATTTTGGTCCAACTGCAAATATAACGGGAAAAAATTATCTTAAATTTTAAATTCGAAAACTTTTATATATCGTAAATAAATTTTACTTTTAGGTTCACAAAGTTGAATTTAACGTTTATAACGGTGGAAGAGAACAACGAAAAAGCAGAAATTTATTCCCAGAGGGTAAGAGCAGGGAAGAGAACGTATTTCTTTGATGTGAAATCAACTCGTTCGAATGACTACTACGTGACCATCACGGAAAGCAAGAGAAAGTTTAACGAGGAGAGTTTTTCATACGAGAAGCACAAAATTTTCCTGTACAAAGAAGACTTCGTAAAATTTATGGAGGCGCTTCAGGGAACAATCGATCACGTTAAATCTGAGCTTTTGACAGAAGAAGCCCTGGCCTCTCTCGAGGAAACTCCTGTTCCTGTTGCAGAAACAGAAGCAGCGGCAGAACCTTCTTTCGGCAATGAGTTAAAGTGGGAATAACCCTTCCCTCGTTTCATAGAAAACAAACTCAGCCCATGGTCCTGCCATGGGCTTTCTCATTTTATGCCCCTTCTGTTCTACTGCCTCTGAAATGCTGGGCAATTTTTCGTATATTTGCGGCCTGATTTAAAAGATATTTATAATGGGACTCAGATGCGGAATTGTCGGACTGCCAAATGTGGGCAAGTCTACGTTGTTCAACGCTATTTCTAATGCAAAGGCAGAATCTGCCAACTACCCTTTCTGTACAATAGAGCCAAACGTGGGCGTGATTACGGTGCCTGACGAGCGCCTGCTGATACTGGAAGAGCTGGTGCACCCGGAGCGGGTACTGCCAACCGTAATCGAGTTTGTGGACATCGCCGGCCTGGTGAAGGGAGCCAGCAAAGGGGAAGGCCTCGGTAACAAGTTCCTCGCCAACATCCGCGAGGTAGACGCCATCATTCACGTGGTGCGCTGCTTTGAGGACCCGAATATTGTGCACGTAGCCGGAAAAGTAGATCCTATCTCTGACAAGGAAATCATCGATACTGAGCTTCAGTTGAAAGACTTGGACTCGGTTGAGAAGAAACTGTTGAAAGTTGTTCGCGCTGCCAAGTCCGGTGATGCCAAGGCAAGAAAAGAGCATGCCAGCCTGGAAAAGTATAAAAACCACCTGGAGGCAGGCCTGAATGCTCGAAGCCTGGAGGTAACGGAGGAGGACCTGGAAGCAGTTGAAGACCTGAACCTGCTCACAGCAAAGCCTGTAATATATGCTGCCAACGTAGATGAAGACTCTATGAATGATGGCAATGAGTTCTCAAAGGCGCTGGAAGAGCACGTAAAAAACGAGAATGCGCAGGTAGTGTTAATTTCTGCCTCTATTGAAGCGCAGATTGCGGAGCTGACAGACCCGGAAGAGAAAGAAATGTTCCTGGCGGAGTATGGCCTGAAAGAGTCAGGCCTGAACAAGCTTATCCGCGCTTCTTACCAGTTACTGAACCTGATCACCTATTTCACAGCGGGTCCGAAAGAGGTACGCGCCTGGACGGTTGGCCGGGGCTGGAAGGCACCTGCTGCTGCCGGTGTGATTCACTCTGATTTTGAAAAAGGCTTTATCCGTGCCGAGGTAATCAAGCTAAAAGACTACCAGGAGTACAAAACAGAAGCGAAGATAAAAGAAGCCGGTAAAATGGCTGTAGAAGGAAAAGACTACGTGGTACAGGATGGTGACATTATGCACTTCCGCTTTAACGTGTAAGCCAACAGATTAAAATTGTACAAAAAGAGACCAGTTCATAGCTGGTCTCTTTTTTTTTTAGTGCTATATTTGGTTATTAATATATAACCTGTTCCTCTCATGAGACAAACCTATACCCTACTCCTTTTTCTGGCATTATTCTCTTTTGCCGCAAATGCTCAAAAGGCAGTGCTGTTGCACAGTTTTGAAGATGCCAATAGCTTTTCAGATTTTGTGCTTGCGGAGGAAAAGCTCTTCCTGAGCAAGAGCTCCAGCTTTGAGGTATACAACATGCCGGATGGCCACACCTTTCATATACCCAAAGTAAGAACCTCTGATTTGTTTGCAGACATAACAATGGGTGGTGTGGGAAATGAAATAATTTACAATACAGAGAACGGCAACATCAACATCACGGAAGGCATACAAAGCCGGGAAATTCTTCCCTTCCATCGCAGCTACTCCATTAGCACAGGTAAAAACTTTACGCTGGCCATAGTAGCGCCTATTGATACGGTACTGAAAGTAGTGGCAATAGACAGAGTAACGAAGGAGGTAACAACTTTATTTGAAAGAAACGTGTGGGTTTATGGCACAAAATTAAGCTATCTCGAATCAGGAGATCATATGTTTTTCACTATCCAAATGGAGGATAAACGTGTAGAAATTCATCAAACCGATGGTAGCAGAGAAGGTACGATATATATAGGTGATGTAAAACCAATAAATTATAGCGACAATACCTACGGCTATTTAATGAACAATGATGAAGAGGTTTATTATGTGAGTGTTGATCAGGAAACAACTGGCCATACCCCAACCGCTACACAGTTTTATAAACCTGGAGAGCCACACATCACACCGATTGACGCTGTATTAAACATAGGTCTTTACGAGGACCAGACATATGGCAGAAATAATGTTTTTTACGGATATGATAGGCGGTCTAAAACATTAGTCAAAACGCAAGATGGCAGCTACAGTAATGTATTTGAAGTAGATAATTTTATTTCTTTTCAAGATGAGTTTCTTTCTAATGTAGTCTTCTCTGCAAACAGCAGTGCCATTGCATCCGGAGATTCTTTGGTGACCTTGTTTGAGACAAACGGTACTTCAACCGGCACAAACCTGATTGCCGAAAATGTGGACGCCTTTTTTAATAAAAAGTCTGTTATAGAATATGAAGGGTATTTGTATTTCTTTAAATATGATGCCGTGAATGGGCGCGAATTGTGGCGCTACGATGGAAATAAAGCCTACCTGGTGGAGGACATTATACCTGGCACAGCAGGACTTTTTGAGCCTAAGTTCTTCGTTTATCAGGATGAACTATACTTTACGGCACGGCATACAGAAGAAACCAGCAGAATAGATCTTTACAAGCTTTCTGACACTGCATCCGAAATAAAGTTAAACAGTTTTGCTGACTACAACAGTAATGGTTTAAAAGATCCGGAAGAGCCCTTCATCCACAACATGACATACAACCTGGCAATACAAAACCAGCTCCTTTACACCAGCGACAAGATAAACAATATTAACCTGGAACACGGCACCTATACCATAGCACCGGTTGCGAAGGAAGGCTGGCTTCCTACTTCAACGGAGCAGCAGATAACTGTTAATTTGCCTGAGGACAATGGTAGTAGTTACAGCTTTGGCTTTACACCTCAGCAGCGATTAACGAAAGTAAATGCATCCCTCATGTCAGATGCAACACGTTGCGGCTTCCCAACTCCTTATACCTTGCACTACAGCAATAGCGGCTTTACCAAAGCGAGCGGTACTATCAAGGTGAAGCAAGAGGCAAAGTTCAACTATGAATCAGCTTCCCCGGCCCCAACCAGGATTAGTGGAGACACCCTCATCTGGCAAATAAATGACCTGGAAGTAGGAAAGAAAGGCACTATCACGCTGCACTTTACCATGCCGGGCGTAGAACATATGGGCGATACGTTGATTTCAAACCTGCTCACAAGCTTTAAATCTCCTGACACTGAGAGCACACACGCTGACACCACTATACTACAGCAGATACTTACCTGTTCTTATGATCCAAACGACATTCAGGCGAATCCGGCAGGCATAGGCGAAAAGCACCTGACACTGAAGAACCAGGAACTGGAGTACCTTATACGCTTTCAGAATATGGGCACTGATAAAGCGTTCAACATTGTAGTGCAGAACGAACTACAGCAGGAATTCGACTTAAGCAGCTTTAACATTATTGGTAGTAGCCATGATATGTACTCTGTTGTAAATGGAAACCAGGTAAGCTTCCACTTCAACAACATACAACTACCTGATGACAAAACAGATGAACCAGGCAGCCACGGCTATATTTTGTACAGTATAAAGCCCAAAAGTGGAATGCCCGATAGCACCATAGTGGAGAATCAAGCCTTCATTTACTTTGACTATAATCCTGCTATTGAAACCAATGTTACTTTCAATACCCTTGTAGATAAGCTGCCTCTCAAAAAAACAGTTCTCTCTGTTAGAGATGACTTACCAAAAGATGCCTTGGTTGTTTTCCCAAATCCAGCTAGTGGCTTTGTAAGAGTGGACTGGCTTGCAGGTAATACCGCCGCCCTTACCTCCTACAGCATCATGAACAACAAAGGGCAGCAGGTGCTACAGGCAGAGTTCAATATACAGGATGTACATCAAATAGATGTGACTGCCTTGCCTCCAGGTTTGTATTTACTGAAAGCAATGAAGCAGGGCCAAATCTTCACTAAGAGAGTCATCCTCCGGTAGCGAACAGATGAGAAGAAGATAAGGGCCATTATCAAACCAAAAAGCGGCACAGGACTATTCCTGTGCCGCTTTTTGGTTCTGAGCCAAATTTTAAATTTGGGTATAATTAGCATTCATGTACGTGCAGCAACGCTTACTTTTGCTTTGCATTATAGCTCCTCAAAAGCTCCCGGCTTTTCTTACCAGACTCCTTCATGTCTTTCTCTTTCCAACCACCTTCAGCATTAGCAGTGGGTAATAAAACAGAGCAGGTTTCATCTTTATCAGATACAGACCAGGTAATCCAGCTCACTTTGTTTTTCTCGGACCAGTTTATCCATTTCTGCCACTCTTCTACATTAAGAGGCCCGTCACCAGTAGCTTCCATACCTGCAGATTCCGATATAAAGATTGGCAATCCTTTACTCAAGGCATAGTCGCCACGGTCACGGAGGGATTGCTTATGGGTGGCAGCATAGTAATGTAATGTGTACATCAGGTTGTCATAGCCTGTAATAGGTGCATCGGCCGCAAGATGAATGTCCTGATCCCAATGCGGTGAGCCTACCAGAATGATGTTATCCGGATCTATGGCCCGGATGGCTGCAATCACTTCGGTGGAATAATCCTTTACCTCCTCCCACGATTCCTCATCAGGCTCATTGAAAATCTCATAGATCACGTGCGGGTGTTTGCCATAGGTCTGCGCCATCTCTGTAAAAAAGGCCTTGGCTTCCTTCAGGTTAATGTTGTGGCTATGCCAGTCGATGATGACATACATATCCTCTTTGATGGCCGCATCCACCACTGCCTTAACCTTCTCCTTCGACCATTCAGGCTTTTCGAGGTAGCCGTTTCGGGGTTCGATGCCCATCGCAGCACGTACCACTGTGCTGTTCCAATCCTCCTGCAGCCATTTAACTGAACCGGCATTGTAGAAACGGGGCCAGAAGTTGTGCCAGCCATAGCTCATGCCACGCAATACGATTGCCTCGCCATTCATGTCCTTCAACTGTGTACCGTCTACCGTTAGCTGGCCGTGTTCTTTCACTGATTGCGCATTTGTTACAAAGTTGCAGCCTGCAAGTGCTAAGGCTGCCAGGGTTAATTTTATTTTCATTATGTTTAGTTTCAACGGTGAAGTGCATGCTGAGCCAGAAACGTAGTGAGTCCTTAGCATGCTCAGGATAATATGCTTTCATTTTTTATTTGCTGTTTGTAGTTCGGCAACAAGTTTCGCAGCTTCGCTACTCTCCTCCCCAGACTTACGGGCTACTGCTATAGCTTCCCTTGCTGTTTCTAAGGCCTGTGTGTCTCTACCCAATCTATGTTGAAGTTGTGCATATAGATTAAGGTTGTCGTAACTCTTTTCTTCTATAATTACCCTCTCCATTATTAGGTTGCCTAACTCCAAAGCTTGTATGTCTTTAGCGAAATGCTTCAAATAGATGGCTGTTTCGTACATGGTACGCCAGTCATCCCCGCTATGGCTTCTTCCATATTCCAAAGTTGCCTCTGCATACTTTACCCATTCTCCCTGCCCCTGATAAAAGTAAATTCTGGCTAATGAAGAAAGCCTGCTGGTATCTACAAAATTAGCAGCTATTGCTTGGTCCACTTGTTTAAGTAACAGGGCATCATCTTCTCTTCCTGCTATATTGGCTGACCCGGTGATGATTTTCTCAGCTTTGTGTTTTACCTCATCTTCTTTAAATAAAGGGGTGAACTTGTTCTGGTTTTCGAGAAAGTACTGCGTGGCGGGAGAGTGGAAGCTGAGATATTTTGTGAAGATATACTTTAAATTCTTTTCTGACTCTAATTGTTGGGCTGACTGTGATTCTAAGTATTCTCTTACAACTTTCTCTTCTGGACTATCTTTCTGATGGTAAGAAGTCAAGGCATTGCTGTAGTTGTATAGGAACGCAGGCGACCTGTCTCCGCTTTCGTACCTCCTTTTTAGTGAAAACAGGGCCTTCTCTGGATTGAAAGCGTCTTTGCCATCAAGTATGAATTCTTCAGCAGATTTAGCCGAGCCACTCTGATGCACCTGCACACCCTCCTTGTTGAAGTACATGTATGTGGGGAACGCATTTATACCATACTTTCCAGCAAGCGCTTCTCCCTCTGCACCATCCTCAATGTCTATTTTATAGCTGACAAACCTGGAATTATAGTAGTCAGCGACTTCCTTATCAGTGAATACTTCTTTCTCCATTTGCCTGCACCAGCGACAAGAAGGGGTATAGGCATATAGAAAGATTGCTTTCTTCTCTTTCTTCGCTTTCTGAAGTATTTTAGACCAAGAAGAATTGGCAAAGTCAATGCTTTTTCTCTCTTGGGCTTCACACACCAGAATGACTGAAAAAAGAATTATGAGTATTAAGTTAATCTTCATTTAATAAGTTTGTTTTATGGCATAAAACGGTACTGGCACATGAGGTGAGCAAGGCGTAGCCGTAGCTTTACTCATATGCTTGACTATGCAATGTTATTCTTCCTTATTAGCTCAGCTACCATTGCCAGTTCCTTGTCGTTAGCTCTCTCAAAGTCGTGAGAAGATATATAACCCTCATAAGTATCAAAGTACTTCTTGTTGTTTGAATGTATAGGCTTCCAGTTTTTCAAGTCACCTGTTCCATGCATAGGGAACAGTTTAGTATGAACATGATCTACACCAAATCCTTCCATCATCATGCCTGTCCGACCAACATCTTCAAATGATTTATCTAAAAGCTTACTAACTGTTTTAGAAGCAACTGTTAAATCACATAACACCTTGTCTGGTAAGTCAAAGTTATAGCTTGGAAAATGGTCTTTAGTTATCACAACCGTGAATCCTTTGGTGTTCGGAAAGATTGAGAGAAAAGCTACATGTTTTTCGTCTTCCCATACTATGTGGGCTTTCTCCTGCCTAAGAGCTATTTTACAAAATATACAATTTTCTTCTTTCATTTATTAAATTGTCGTATATCGGTACTCGTGCATAATGTGTGCGAGGCGTAGCCGCAGACTAAATTATGTACTGTGTTGTGCGTTCGTTATTTTTCCGTTATCAGGAGTTCAGGACTATTTCGAATGAAGTCTATCTTTTTCGTCCTTAGCTCATCAACAAGGTTTGTTTCTATAGCCAAGCACTCACTATCCAGCTCTTCGAAGTTCTTACTGTTGCGGCTAATAAAGTAGGCTTTATCAATGTTCCAATTATGTACTACCCCATACATCTCTTCAATCTCCCCACTCAGTAGCATTTTCAGGTAAGTTCCTATACATTGCTCCAGAATCTCTACCATTTTCATGTTTCCCATGAGCTGATAGCCTTCAAGAGTATCTATAGCATAGGTACCGTTGTTTTGGTAGAAAAAGTCCCAGTAGCTACCATTTAGGTTTAAGTCACTTTCAAACAAATGAGTGGCGTAAACAGCCTGAACCCCTACAGGTAGACTCAGCAAAACTTCTCTTTCCCATTCTACCAAGTTCTTACCTTTGGGTGCTCTACCCGCTTTTTCTATCCTATTGTACACATAGTAGACTACCTTTTGCTCAAGCTCTTCATCACTCCACCCTTCAAGCTGTTCTTTAGTGATGTCAAAGGTCTGGCTAACCTGCTCCTTCAATTTAGACAAAAGCTGAAGACCAGGGTCAGTGGCTAACTGCTCTTCTTTATACTTCTTCTTAAGCTCCTGTCTTTTCTGTTTCTCCATTGATTCTAATGCCGCACAACTTACAATTATGCGTGAACATACGGTTATTGCCACTATGTATACGTAGGCACGCCCCTTCTTACTTCCTGTTAAAGAAAAGTTGCTCATACCCTACCAGCAGGTCAGCGCGGGTGCCGGGTGGGCGGTAGTATACCAGGATGTCGTAAATGTTATCTGTTTCGAAATGGCTGCCTTCAAAATAGCTGGCATCCGGAGGAGTAGCAGCATTTTGCTGCAGGGCATAATAGTAGTTATAATACCCCTGCTTGAGCAGCATCCGGCCGACATACACGTTACGCTCCGGGTCAAAAGCCATACGCGCCTCATCGGTCTGTTGCCAGTTCGTTAGCTCTCCCTGTATGTATACTTCACCCGGCGCCTTACCTGCCACCTGTAACTCGAAATCTACCCAGGTATAGTCTCCGTTTATGTCGCCGTAGCCATACTGCTTATTTCCGAAAATCCGCATGCCGTTGATATCCGGGTCCTGGGAATACGCCATATTTTGCCGGTTCCTGTCCGGCTCCAGGTTCACTTCAACAGGATTAGACTGCAGGTTGATGCTCTGCACACCAATGCTGCGGAAGTTCAGGCTACGGGTGTCAAACGCCCTGAACTCGCTCAGCCCCTTGAAAAGGTTTTCCGGCTCAAAAAACACATATTCCAGGCGGCGCTGCGCATCATGGATAAAGGTGGGCTTGCTGATTACTTTGGCATTATCCCAGCGGTAGTTCTGCCTCAGGACTGTCTTTACCTCCATCGCCGGATTCACCAGTTCGTAGTCCGGATACATGACGTTAAACTCCAGCGGCTGCCGTGTTTCTCTACCTCCGGGTCCTAATGGGGCACCGAGCTTTGCTGTAACAGTCAGGGCATTCTGGTACACCATCAGGCGTTGGGTCAGCAGGGGATTTCCTCCCTCCTCCTGCACCACCAGCAGGTAGTTTCCGCTAATTCTTACCTTCGGCACCACAAAGCGGTAGTGCACATACGGCACGCGCGTATTCACCGAAATCCGTGCATCGGTGATGATGAATTCATTGAAGTCGTACAGAAATTGCGTGTCGTTGAGCGTGGAAGGTGTCCAGTTAGCATCACAATGCTGCAGCTTCACCAGCAGGCGCTGTTGCCGTGCATTCAGCCTGTCGAACTCCAGCACAATGGGCTGCTGCTGTGCAAGAGGTGTTACCGCCGGGTTCAGCACCTCATCTTCCAGCCCGGTGGCCAGGTAAGCCTGCACTGAGGTGACAGTTTCATCATAAATATAATCCTCGTAGCGTAGCGCACTCTGGACAGTGCCACCGGTGGTAGTGGTACCCTGCTGTTCCAGGGGCACACAGGCCACAAGTCCGCAGGCAAGCAGGCCAGCGATAAAGTAAGTGTGGGTTATTTTTCTCAGCATATAGATTAGATGGATAAGGTGCCGTGTTATGTGGCAGACTTCTTTCTGAACGAAGATAGTAAAATATATTTTTTACTCTGCTGCATTCATTCTATTAGAAAGGGAATTGTAAAAGCAGCCTGTAGCACATATATTTATCGCCCCACCGGATAATTTTGAGCTATGAAAAAAGTATTACTGGCAGGTGCCACCGGGCACCTGGGGCAGCACCTGCTGCGGGAGCTTCAGCTGCAGGGACATACTGTAACAGTGCTGGCACGATCTGCCGCCAGGGCCGCAGCACTCTCTCCTGCCCCACATGCTGTATTGCTGGCCGATGCCACCCTGCCGGAGCAGCTAAATGGTTGCTGCAAGGGAATAGATATCGTTGTTTCAGCAATTGGGAAAAGTATAAGCTTGAAGAATAAAAGCCAGGGCAGTTTCCAGGACATTGATTTCGGCGCCAATTATAACCTGCTTCAAGAGGCAAAACAGGCGGGCGTGCAGCAGTTTGTTTACATCTCGGCGTTTAAGGCGGAGCAGTATCCGGAGCTGGCTTACTTCAAAGCCCATGCTGACTTTTCTGATGAGTTAAGGAAGTCTGGCATCAGCTACAGCATTCTTCAGCCGACAGCGCTGTTTTCTGCTTTCGATGAAGTGGTGGAAATGGCCCGAAAAGGAATGATAGGCTCTTTGGGAGACGGCCATTATAAAACGAATCCGGTATTTGAAGGAGATCTCGCAAAAGTGGCTGTGCAATGTATAGGGCAAGCAGCCGCAACAATACCAATCGGAGGCAAAAAACTCTACAGCCGCCTGGAACTGATACAACTGGCTTGTAAGGCAGCTGATTATTCAGGTGCTATACGGTCCGTACCGCTTGGCGTAGTGAACCCGATGTTACCACTGCTCAGGCCATTCAGCCGGAACTTGTATGATAAACTGGCGTTCCTGGTAGCCGTATCGTCAGAAGATTGTATAGCCCCTTTAGTTGGGGAGTATACGCTGGAGGAATATTTTGGCCTTGCTACAGAAAAGATAGCCTGACTCAGTTTATGCTTCTTCCATCTCAGTTATGATAGAAACGCCTGTCTCCAGCGTTTTTTGCACGGGGCACTTCGTTGAAATTAATTTCAGTCGCTTCCGCTGCTCCGGTGTCAGGTCTCCCACTAACCGCAGTTGCTTTGTTACCTGGGTCAGCTTGGAAACATTATCTTCGCAGTTCTCACAGTCTTTTGGATGCACGCGCCCGTGGCGCAGGAGCACCTCGGCCCGCTGCAGCGGCCACCCTTTGCGCTGGGCATACATGTGCAGCGTGATCACAGTGCAGGCACCAAGGGCACTTAAGATATAATCATAAGGGTCCGGGCCTGTTTTCATACCTGTCAGCACACTTGTTTCATCCATCACCATGTCCTGAGCACCTGCCCTGATGTTTGCTACCATCGGTGCCGTGCTGTCTGCACTCACTAATACCCCCTCTTCCAGCTCGTTGCTTGTCATACTATTTTTCAGTTGTTACTGATATACTATAAGCATTTCGCCTTGAAAGGTTGTAGCAGTTGAAGCAGGCTATACGGGGAAAAGCAGCATTTCACAGCAAACCTTCCGGAGTGGCTAAAACCGCAAAACAAAGGTGGTTCCTTTCTCCAGCTCCGACTGCACCGATATTGTTCCCTTGTGCAGGCGCATGATTTGCCGCGAAAGGCTTAGACCGATACCAGAGCCTGATTTTTTTGTAGTGAAAAAAGGAATGAATATTTTAGCCATGGCTTCAGGCGTCATACCGTGGCCGTTGTCTGTTACTTCTATGCTAATGCGGCTGCGCTCGTCGTGGTAAGCGCGTACTAGCACCTTACCTTCCGGCTGGTCCTGCACCGCCTCCATAGCATTTTTCACAAGGTTAATCAGCACCTGCTCTGTCATGGCTCTGTCA
Organism: Pontibacter diazotrophicus; assembly: GCF_003367245.1. GTDB lineage: Bacteria > Bacteroidota > Bacteroidia > Cytophagales > Hymenobacteraceae > Pontibacter > Pontibacter diazotrophicus. The sequence continues at coordinate 65,125 of NZ_QRGR01000003.1, forward strand.
GCAGACAAAATCAGGCTATCAGGCGGCACCTCCAGCTGCAGTGCTACATGCTTTGCGGTAAGCTGCCCGCGCAGCAGCATCTTTATTTCCTGCAGCAGCTCCGTTACATTAAAATGAGTTAGCTGCGGCACGGAAATAGTTGTCAGGTTACGGAAATCATTAACAAAGTAGATAAGCCCATCAGACCGGCGGTTGATAGTGTGCAGGCACTGCCCGATATCTGCCAGCTCTTCGCGCAGCAGCGTCACCTCTTCAGCTGCTGTGTCTGTATAGCTGCTCACTTCCTCATAGGCACTTGCAGACAGTGAGGCAATCGGAGTCACTGAGTTCATAATTTCGTGGGTCAGCACCTTAATCAGGTTGTGCCATGCTTCCATCTCTTTCTCCTCCAGCTCACTCTGAATATTCTGCAGCGAAGCCAGGCGTATGCGGTCGCCCAGCACAGAGAGTTCTATCACGTGCACCGACAGGTTCGCCTGCTCTGCCCCCTGCCGCACAGGCACCAGCACTTTCTCGCCATTCTCCAGCTGCTGCAGGCCCAAAGCCAGTTGCGGACTCACGGCTTGCAGTTCCTGTACGTGTCGCAACTGGCCCACTTTCAGTAACTTTTTTGCCGCATTGTTCAGTAATAGTATAGTCCCGTCTGGTTTAAGCGTAATGATACCGATGCCGATATGCTGCACAATCACTTCAAAATACTGCATGTGCGCCTCTTTCTCTGCCCGCACTTCCCGGAACTTATCCATCACCTCATTCAGACGCAGCGACAGTTCCCGCAGTGTTTTGCCCTCTCCGCTGGTATAAAACTGCTCTGTGAAATCATCATACTTAATGGAGTTCAGAAAGCGGAGAAAGAGCTTGTTCGTGCGATCATAGAGGCGGATCAGCAACGCTATCTGCAGCAGAATAAATATGGCGAGACCAATAAAGGTGCTACGATAATCAGGGTTAAAACCGACCCAGGAGAGGGCATAAATGGAGACAGCCAGCAAAAGTATGCGCAGGACTAACTGCAGCTTATGGTTTTTAAAGCTCATACTTCTCGAGTCTTCGATACAAGGCCCCACGCGATAAGCCTAATTCTTTGGCGGCCTTCGAAATATTGCCATCGTGTTTTTGAAGGGCCCGTTGCACCGCCTCGCGCTCCAGTTCATCCAGGTCCAGGCTTGATGCCTCTAGCTGCGTTGCCGCAGGAACAGGCTCCGACTCAGCCAAAAAGAAGAAATCGTCAGCCTGCAGTTCCCGATTGTCGCTCATAATGGAGGCTCGCTCCAGGGCATGCTGCAGCTCACGCACATTACCGGGCCAGCTGTAAAGGCGCAGGCGTGCCAGTCCGGAATCAGACAGGCGCTTTACCGGCTGCCTGTACTTCTGCGCATATTCCGCCAGGAAATGCTCCGCAAACAGCGGTATATCATCCAGGCGCTCACGCAGTGGCGGCAGGTTGAGCTCTACTGTATTGATACGGTACATCAAATCCTGCCGGAACTCATTCCGCTGCACCATTTCTTTCAGCGGCATGTTGGTGGCACTAATCAGGCGCACGTTTACCGGGATGGGTTTATTTGTGCCTACACGTATTACCTCGCGGCGCTGCAGTACCGTCAGCAGCTTCGCCTGCATGGCTAGCGACAGGTTCCCGATTTCATCCAGAAAAAGTGTTCCCCCGTTAGCCGCTTCAATCCGACCTATCCTGTCTTCCTTGGCATCAGTAAAGGCGCCCTTCTTATGGCCAAACAATTCACTCTCAAAAAGCGATTCAGTTACGGCGCCCATGTCTACAGTTACAAATACTTTGTCAGCTCGGGAAGAACGCAGGTGGATGGTACGGGCAATCACTTCCTTACCGGTTCCGTTTTCGCCCAGCAGCAGAATGTCAGCATCTGTTCTGGCTACTTTATCAATAATGGAAAAGAGCTGGCGCATAGCGGCACTCTGGCCCTGGATAATGTTCTGCGGGGAGTTTAACTGCGTCGTGAGCGAGCGGTTTACTTCCTTCAGCTGGCTTAGCTCTCTATAGGAGTTGCGCAGCCTGGCCGCAGCTGACAGCGTAGCCAACAGTTTCTCGTTCTGCCAGGGCTTCAGCACAAAGTCGGTGGCACCTTCTTTCAGCGCCCTTACCGCCATCTCCACATCACCATAGGCGGTAATCATGATCACTACCGCCGAGGGGTCATACTTCAGAATCTCCTTCAGCCAATAGAAGCCCTCCTGTCCGCTTGTAATATCCTGGCTGAAGTTCATGTCCAGCAGGATCAGGTCGAAGTCTTCGTTGGAGACGAGGAACGGAATCTTTTTCGGATTTTTCTCCATCACCACCTCTTTGGCATGCTTGCGCAAAAGCATTTTGGCAGAGAACAGCACATCCTCATTGTCATCAATCACGAGTATACGACCTAAATTTTGTTCTTCCATTTTGAATCAGTGGACTTGTGTTTCAGCAAAACAGACAGCGAAATATTGTGCCAGTCTGATATTGGCTTAATTTAAAGGATTCCTGACAAATTTGGAATATCAGGTGTCCATGCATGGACGAATAATGTCCACTCGTGGACACTGCTGCATTTGGTAAGAGGCCAAATTCGGGATAAAAAGAGGTTTTGAGGCTTTGGCACAGGCTTGGCAAAAGAAAATCAATACTTCCTAATGCTGTTCTTACCACCTAACTTAAAACTATGCTAAAGCTATATTTTCTCACAGCTTTCCGATCGCTGCTGCGCAACAAGAGCTACAGCCTTCTGAACATTGCCGGCCTTACGCTCGGCATTACCTGCAGCATCCTGCTCTTCCTGGTGATAAAGTATGAGCTGAGTTACGATACCTATCACAGCAAGGCAGACCGCATTTACCGCATGAACTCACACTTTGGTCATAGAGATGGGGTGGAAAAACATACAGGTATCCGCTTCCCGATTGCCACGCTCATCCGCAGCAACGGGAAGCAGGGTCTGGAAAATCTCACACAGCTATATGGAGAGGAAACTGCTCAAATCAACATCCTCAGTGATAATGGTGAAGCTCCGAAACGCTTACTGGAAGATAACCCGCTAGCATTTGTGGAGCCGGAGTTCTTTGACTTGTTTGACTATGAATTAGGCGCCACTGATCCCCGACCCGGATTGGCAGAACCAAATAATGTGGTGCTCACGCAAAGCACCGCCAATAAATACTTTCCCGATGGAAACGCCTTGGGCAAAGTAATCAGGTTCAACAACATCCTCAATTTAAAGGTAACCTCTGTTATACCAGACCCACCTTCTAACACAGATTTTCCATTTGTGATGTTTATTTCCTATGCGTCTTACAAGAACTACAGCAAGCTGGATGTAAACAGTTTTGATATGTTGCATAGCAACCACCAGCTGTATGTGCTGCTTCCGGAAGGAGCATCGCCGGAAATTAAAGCCGCAGAATTGAGCGCATTTGTTGACAGACACAGGAAAGAGGACAGACGCGGAACAGAAACGTTTTTCCTGCAGCCGCTGAGCGACCTGCACTTTAACCCGGACTATGGCAACTTTGGCCAGCGCACCATCACAAAGGAAATTATCTGGTCTATGGCTATCATAGGGGCTTTCCTGGTGCTGGTTGCCTGCATCAACTTCGTGAACCTGGCTACGGCACAGGCCATGAAACGGGCGAAAGAAGTAGGTGTGCGGAAGGTGCTGGGCAGCAGCAAAGGACAGCTGGTGTTGCAGTTCATTGGCGAAACATTTCTAATCACACTGGTGGCAACATTCTGCTCCGTTATATTGGTTGAACTGGCCCTGCCCTACCTCAACGAACTGATGGAGTTGAAGATAAACTTCAGCATCCTGCAAGACCCGGTGCTACTGCTGTTCCTGGTAGCGGAAGTATTGCTGGTGACCTTGTTCGCCGGCTTATACCCGGCCATGATTCTGGCACGCTTCCAGCCCATTGCAGCCCTTAAGAGCAGGATTAATACGCAGCAGGTGGCTGGTCTGCCCATACGCCAGGGGCTCGTGGTACTGCAGTTCACCATTTGCCAAGTGCTCATTATCTGTACCATACTGGTAAACGAACAAATGGACTACTTCCGGAGCAAATCACTTGGTTTTGATAAGGATGCCGTCGTCACAATATTCCTTCCAAACCAGGCGGGGCAGAAACTGATACCCCTGCGGGAGGAACTCCTCAGCAATCCGGCAGTGCGCCAGGTAAGCTTTGCAGGTACGCCACCCTCCGGTAATTTCACTTTTGGCTCTAACTTCTCTTTCAACAACTCCAGCGAAGATGCTTCTTTTGGGGCCAACATGAAGTATGCGGACGCAAGCTATCTGGACCTGTATGATATAAAACTGGCTGCCGGCAGGGCCTACACTAGCAGTGACTCCGCCGTTCTGCTAATAAACGAAACCATGCGACGCAAGCTGGGTGTAGAAAGTGCGGCGGATGCCATCGGTAAAACCATATCAATAGGCGGCAGCTTTAAAGCCTCCATTGTTGGTGTAGTAGAGGATTTCCACCAAAACTCGCTGCATGCCCCCATCGACCCCAGCATCGTGGTAGCCAATCCTGAAAATTACCTGTTCCTTTCTGCTAAGATAGATATGAATCAGAAGCAGGAAGCACTCAGCCACCTGGAGAAGGTGTGGGGAATGGCTTACCCGGATGATGTGTTCAATTATGAGTTCCTGGATGAAACCATTGCTGATTTTTACCGGGATGAGGCAAGGCAGAATAAGCTGTTTAAGATTTTCTCCTTCATCGCCATTTTTATCGGCTGCCTGGGCCTGTATGGTTTGGTTGCTTTCATGGCGGCGCAGCGAACCAAAGAGGTAGGCATACGCAAAGTAATGGGAGCATCCATTTTTCATATTGCAGTACTTTTCTCGAAAGAGTTTATCAAACTGGTGCTGATTGCCTTTGTTTTGGCCGCTCCTATCGCCTACTATATCATTAGTCTGTGGCTGGAGGATTTCACCTACCGCATCAGCATTGGGTACTCGCCCTTTGTACTTGCCGGTATTGCTACACTGTTGATTGCGCTCCTGACGATGAGCACTAAAGCCATACAGGCTGCACTTGCTAACCCTGTTGTTTCTTTAAAAAGCGAATAAAATCCCGATAACTGTTTTCACCAACAGGTAAAGCCGCTTTATTATAGAGCGGCTTTAGCTGTTGGTGAAAGGCCCAGGTTCCGGCACAGTATGCAATGTTTGGAATAAAACCCTATATTGTATTTTCTTTCATAACATCATCCTTACACAGCGCTTTGTTCCAATGCACACTCAGCCTGAACAGCCTGACCTTATAACGTGGCAGCACTTTGAGCAAACAGACATACGCGTAGGCACCATTGTAGAGGCCCATGATTTCCCGGAGGCCCGCCGCCCTGCTTATCAGCTGCTTGTTGACCTGGGCCCTCTGGGATTGAAGAAATCCAGCGCTCAGGTGACGACTCTGTATACGCGGGAAGAACTGCTTGGCCGCCAGGTGCTTTGTGTCACTAACCTGGGTAAAAAACAGATTGGCAAGTTTATGTCAGAGGTGCTGGTGACAGGCTTTGAAAACGAGAACGGCGATATTGTGCTGGCGCAACCGGCAGCCACCGTACCAAACGGTGCAAAACTAAAGTAAAGCGTGCTGATAAGCGTGTAAATATAAGGAAACCCGACCTTGCTATCTTAAAATTGCGTACACCGTAACTGGGAGATATAGAAAGTTTTTTCTTAAGCTTTGAGTCATTGTACGCTCAAATTTCTAATTTTGAATCCATATAAAAGAGATAATGGAAGCTAGTACCACTTTTAAACAAGACCTGTTGCTGCGGGAATACGGCCGTAACGTGCAGGATCTGGTAAACTATATCACAAATGTAGAAGACCGTGCAGAGCGCACGCGTCTTTCACAACTGCTCATTAACCTGATGGCCAAGCTGAACCCACAGCTGCGCGAGGCACAGGATTACCAGCAAAAGCTCTGGAACCACCTGTACGTGATGTCCGGCTCTACACTGGATGTAGATGCGCCATATAAGCTCAGTGCTATGGAGTACCTGAACGATAAGCCGCAGAAAATAGAATACCCGCTCGACACGCCAAGCTACAAGCACTACGGTAAAAATGTTGAGTTACTGGTGGAGCGCGCAACCGAGCTGGAAGATGAGCAGGAACGTGAGGCAGCAATCATTTCCATCGGCAAATTAATGAAAACACTGTACAGGTCTTATAATAAAGATAGTATAACGGATGGTGTCATTTTAAGCGATATCCGTCAGCTGTCGAAAGGTAAGCTGAACATGGACCTGAGCTACATTGAAAAGAATAACCTGTTTGAGTCTAATATAAGACCACAGCAGGATAACCAGAACCAGCGCAGCCAGCAACAAAGCCGTGGCGATAATAACCGTGGCCGAAAAAATACAAGATCCTCTTCTAATCAAAGAAATAAATAAAGATACTAAATGGCTTCATTTGAAGTAATTGGCGGAAACAAACTAAAAGGCGATATCTACCCACAGGGAGCGAAAAACGAAGCACTCCAGATACTATGCGCTGTTTTGTTAACCGCAGAACCCGTCACCATTTCTAATATCCCCGATATCCGGGACGTAAATAAACTGATAGAACTGCTGCGTGACCTAGGAGTGCATGTAGAGCAATTGACTCCTGACACGTACCTCTTCAGGGCTGACGACATCAACCTCGATTACCTGGAGTCAGAGCAGTTTGTGGAGTTAGGGCGTTCTATTCGTGGCTCTGTCATGATTGTGGGACCTTTACTGGCGCGCTTTGGCCAGGCTAAAATGCCGAAGCCGGGTGGAGACAAAATCGGTCGCCGCCGCCTCGATACGCACTTCGCAGGCCTTGAGAAATTAGGCGCGCGCTTTAACTATGACACGCCCGATATTTTTTACAGCGCCACTGCCGACCGCCTAAAAGGCGCTTACATGCTGCTGGACGAAGCATCTGTAACCGGTACAGCCAATATCCTGATGGGTGCTGTTTTAGCAGAGGGCACCACCACCATTTACAATGCTGCCTGCGAGCCTTATATACAGCAGCTCTGCCGTATGCTTATTCGCATGGGAGCGAAAATAAGCGGTGTTGGTTCTAACCTGCTTGTTATTGAGGGAGTGGAGAAGCTGCAGGGCACAGAGCATGTGATGCTGCCTGACATGATTGAAATAGGCTCGTTTATGGGTCTGGCAGCCATGACAGGTTCTGAGATAACAATCAAAAACTGCAGAATTCCGGAATTAGGTCTTATACCTGAGACTTTCCAGCGCCTGGGCGTAAAAATGGAATTCCGCGGTGATGACATCTATATTCCGGAGCAGGACCATTATGAGGTAGATACCTATATAGATGGCAGTATCCTGAATATATCTGACCACACCTGGCCCGGCCTTACACCGGATTTGCTGAGTGTAGCCCTGGTTACAGCAACACAGGCCAAAGGCACTGTGCTCATTCACCAGAAGATGTTTGAGAGCCGCCTGTTCTTCGTAGACAAGTTGATAGACATGGGAGCTCAGATTATCCTCTGCGACCCGCACAGAGCTACTGTCATAGGCCAGAACAACCAGATACCGCTTCGTGGCATCCGGATGACTTCCCCTGACATTCGTGCCGGTGTAGCGCTACTTATCGCCGCCCTTTCAGCAGAAGGACGCAGCATCATCGATAACGTGGAGCAGATTGACCGTGGTTATCAGAACATTGATGGCCGCTTAAACGCGATTGGCGCTCAGATAAGAAGAATTTAGAAATTTCGGCTATAACACTTAAAACAAAAGGAGCACCCAGTTCGGTGCTCCTTTTGTTTTTTACGTATGCCTGTTCATCCAACATGCTACATGCTATGCCATCTGAACTTGAGAAAATGCTGAGCGGAGAACTCTATGTTGCCGCAGATCCACAGCTAGTGGAAATGCGTGCAAGAGCACGTACTCTCCTGTCACAGTACAATGCTGTTCCTTTTGAAGAGCCAGACAAGCGCCGGGAGTTAATCAAACAAATATTCGGAGAGGTAGGCCAGAACATAGAGATTCAAGCTCCTTTCTACTGCGACTATGGCTGCCACATCGTTGCCGGAGAAAACCTCTACATGAACTTCAACTGTGTGGTGTTGGATTGTGCCACAGTTAAACTAGGCGATAATGTACAGTTTGGTCCTAACGTACAGATTTATACTGCTACACATCCCCTGCTAGCTGCTGAGCGCATCAAGGGCCCTGAGTTGGCTTTCCCTATCACGATAGGCAATAACGTTTGGCTGGGAGGCGGCACCATTGTCTGCCCCGGTGTAACAATTGGGGACAACACTACCATCGGTGCAGGCAGCGTAGTTACGAAAGATGTGCCACTCAACGTTTTTGCCGCTGGCAATCCATGCCGTGTTATCAGAGAACTGACAACTTAGCGCTGTTTGACCTTAAGGTTGCTACAGTGGGTATATTAAGCCTTATAATGCCCTATGCATTATCCTCTGCTCCGCTCCTGCGGCTTCCTCTGTAAAGTTCATACTTTAATAAGCGGCAATCGATGGGGCCGTTATATAAAGGAGTACGGCGGGAGGCACGCAAACCTACATTCTTGGCAGCCTCTAAATTTCCAGTGAATACAAAGGCATCATAGCCCTGGTAATTGTTCTTCAGCGTGTCGCCAATGTTTTTGTAGAGCAGGTTGATGTCTTCTGAGATAATACGTTCATTATAAGGCGGGTTCATGACCACCACCCCTGGGTCAGTTGGTGCTTCTGTTTTAAAAAAATCGGCCTCCTCTACTTTAATCACATTCTCCAGACCAGCATTCTCAATGTTATTCTGAGCTGCCTGCACGTAGTCCGGATCAATATCATACCCTACAATAGCTGCTTTGGGATCAAAGCTTGCTTTCGCTTCCGCTGTTTTCCAAAGCATTTCAAAAAGGCTGGCATCATAGTCCTTCCAGCTCTCAAAGCCATAGGGGTCACGGCGGTAAAGGCCTGGCGCAATGTTCTGCGCCATCATGGCAGCTTCTATCAGGAATGTACCGGACCCGCACATAGGATCTATGAAAGAAGATTTTTTGTCCCAGCCAGTTAGCTTAATAATGCCGGCTGCCAACACCTCATTCAGGGGCGCAACATTAGTTTGCAGGCGGTACCCACGGCGGTGCAGCGAGTCACCGGAAGAATCCATAGACAAAGTGACCATGTTCTCATGCATGTGCAGGTTAAAGCGCACATCTGCATGCACCTTATCTACTGATGGGCGCTGACCAGTAGCCTTGCGGAATTGGTCTACGATAGCGTCTTTTGTTAATTGCGCTACATAAAGCGAGTGCTCAAATGTAGAGTGACTTACGGCGGCACTAATAGCAAACGTCTGGTCCAGGTCCAGGTATTGAGACCAGTCTATTTTCTGCACTTGTTCATACAGGTCCTTCTCGTCGCGGGCCTTGAAATTGCGAAATGGCTTTAGCACCCGAATGGCGGTACGGCACCACAAATTAGCCTCATACAGCTGCCGGAGATTACCAGAGCAAGTCACTGCACGTGTCCCAACTTTGATGTACTCCATGTCCAGAGCGCGGAGCTCTTCTGCCAATACTTCCTCTAAGCCTGCTAATGTAGTAACCGTTATATTAAAATTGCCGTTTGGTTTTGCTTTCGCCATGATCTATGTTTTGTATGACTACAAAGATATAGTATAGATGTACGAGTTCCGAATTAAGAGGCATAGGTGCAGCTCGAACAATCAGAAACGAAAGGCAAAAGAACACTACTTCACCCGTTGATGCAGTAACCAACTTATTGATATCTATGATTTCGGTAAACTGCCTTTTTTATAGATATACTTATTGCAGCGGCAATAGCTTCTGAGAGCGCTGTCGGATGGCATAAGGACACCTCTGGTCTTGATTATTCAATTGTATGTCTTTCGAAAGACACACTGTTAACAATAGCAAACTGTTAAGGTGCCAGCTCAATTATGCATGTATTTGGGTATGGTAGAATCAGAAAAGTCTTTCTTCTTTGAAACAAAGTGAATCAGATTTAGAACAGCAACTATCAAACCCAGGAAAATCACTATACCACTAAATATTAAACTATCTAAATTCATTAAGTCCTCCAGCACAAATCGCAGAGGAGATACATTAAAAGTTACACTCTCGGTTGCAGTAATATAGATAAGATAAAAGGAAGTATAAAGTAGGCCAACAATAAGCAAACTTCTAAAATTGATTGCCCTTTCTATTGATAGAAGCATTCTGTGTTTCCTCAGTTTGCTGATAATCATTCCCCAATCAACAAATAAGAGGTAAAGAATGATGTTAATGGAGAAAGCAATGTTGAGCATTAAGTAGTTAAAAACATGGAAGAAGATAGCACAAATCACAAAAAAGCGAAAAAGATTAGGCCTGATGATCGCAAAAATGAAGAATACTTCTAAAAACACCCCTGCGTAGTCAAAGAACTCCCATACAAGTGCTGAATTCAAATTCAAAAAGAATGGAGCCAGCAAATCCTGCCGCTCATTCACGTAGAATTCCCGCAGAAAATGCCCTCTAACAGCGTGTGTAGAAATATCAAGCCAGCCTCCGAGCAACTTAGGAAGACCGGCGCTAAACATCGCAAAGCTCAGAATAAGTGCCAGCAATACAACCGGCCAGTTTTGGACAACCCTGTCCTGGTGCTTCAGTTTCGCATCTAAAGAATAAGCAGCTCCCCAATTACTAAAGGACATAACCAAAGGTATTATCCAAATTAGAAAGTCATGGTCGATCTTTCCGAAAGAATACGCGAATGATTTACCAGTAAAAATAAACAAAGCCAGGAGGATAGATGTAAGGCGGGTTTTATATCCAAACAAAAGTAGAACAGTGGAAATACATGTTCCTAAACTTACCAGTAACAAGAACCAATAGCTCGGGAAACCGGAGAAGAAAGTATGCAGGCTTAGCAGGGGCGGGTTATAGAAAACATCAGGAAAACGACTTATCCAGGTAAAATTGGGAACACCGAAAATCAGCAGGAACAGGGCATACAGAATTCTGTATAACCCCAGCGACTCAGGCGTTAGCTGAAAGGAGTCGAAAATGATTTTATCGAATATATTTGAACGTGTAGCCATCGAGGTGTTAGTTTATGAAGCTTACAACGTATTTCTCTACTAATTCACCTTGCTCTAAGGCTTCATCCTCATTTGGACTTATATTGTAGCTGTACCATTGAACCTCCACCCTAATAATGTCGTCCCTCTTCAAAATATTTTTTAATGTATTTGCTATCCAGATCTTCCCTTCCTCTATCTGAGCCGCATTCCGGGTTTCATTAAGGTCAAAGGACATGCTTCTTGTGCCAATAGTAGCTTGCAGTTCTCTAACATCCTTCGAAGATACCTGAAATGAATTTTCTGTGTTAAAGTTCTCGAGCAGAACAACGTTATTATAAACATTAGACATGTTGTAGAAAAAATCTTCTTTATCGATCTCTATAGAATCCTGGTTGTGAAAGAAAGCAACAATCCTGGGCTTTTGAATAGGTGAATTGAAAGAAGGGATGTCTGCAAAAGAAGGATATATAATGGCGGGAAAAGGCTCTGTTAACTTTAATGCCAGTAACAGTTCTGTAAAGAGTAGTAATACCACCAACACAAACAGCCACCTTACGCTACTCTTTTTCATAAGAAGATATATTTACTAGTGCTCATTTAATGCAGCTCAATTTAGGCTTTGCTCACAAATTTCGAAAAAATTCTCTAATTAAATATTACGAAAATTATATCGAAAAAAATTTCATTAAGCTCCTTTAAGCGTAATACAGGAATAAAGGTTACAAAAACTTCCCATAAATATAATAGTATTCAAATATTGGTATATTTAAAATTCATCTGGAAATAAGTAACAAAAAAGAGTGTTCGGAAGTAGTTATGCTTGAGATTCGGCTACAGCCATCTCTGTGCAAAATCTATATATGAAACTAACAACTCTCCCTATAAAGGAATCTACACATATAAAGGAGTCTCTATCTTATAAGATAGGTGAGTCTGGTAGTGAGCGTGATTATGATAGCGCAATGGAGTTACCTTCTGAGATAGTCCCCCCTTCTGTGCGGTTTACCAGCTTTGCTGGCTACTGCAAGCAGTGGTTTAAGCTCATCCTTGGTTTTACCACAAATGACTCTGCCTCTAACCACTCCGGCAACATGAAGGCTATCAAATTACGCGACACAGAAGAGGCTGTTTTTTTTGATTCCAGTTTCAACTCAGTAGTACGTAAAAACGCGAATGTTCAGTTCAACCACATGTTTCCTTTGAAGGCGTCTGACGAAAATAGTGACGGTGCGAGTGGCCTGCTTGATACCAGAAAAAAGCATCAAAGCCTTAGAAAAGGCATCTATACACAACGTGACAAGGATAGGAAAAAAACTTTTGAGCCTCATGGACTAAAAGTAGAAGAACCGGCCAAACCTGAACACAGTGAAGCGGGAGCATTACGGGCAGAAACTGAGCAGATCGCCAGAATCTGCAGTTGGGAATATACTGTAGAAGCCCAAAAATTTTTCTGTACTGAGTTTGTGCACACGCTTTTGAGGATTCCAACTGGAGACACAGTAAGTAGTTTTCTTTCCTTACTACAGTATTTTGCTGAGGAAGACCGGTCTAAACTTTCTCATAGTTGGAGCCAGGCCTTGAGTAGCGGGAAGGCGCTAAACTACGTTACCCGTTTAGGGCATGTGCAGGAAAGCATCTGGATAAGACTTATAATGAAGCCGGTTTACAAAAATAACAGGCTGCTGAAAGTTATAGGCACCTTACAGGATGTGACGGATTGCATAAAGACTGAAATGCAACTCATAGCAGAAAAAGAAAAGGCTGAACAGACCACTAAAGCAAAATCAGAGTTCGTCTCCCTGATGAGCCACGAAATCCGTACTCCTTTAAATGCCATTATGGGGCTCACTTACCTGCTTCTGCAAGAAGAAAATATGGCCCATGAGCACAAAGAGAACCTTCAGTCTATTCACTTCTCTTCGCAAAACATGCTGACGCTGATTAACAATACCCTTGACTTTTCAAGGATTGAAGCCGGCAAAATTGAACTTGAGAAGGTTAATTTCCAGCTAACTGATTTGCTGAAAAAGATAAATCGTTCGCTTTCCATACGAGCCTCGGAAAAAAACCTGAGTCTTGTTTTGAATATTGGTGAAGACACACCATCTGAAGTTGCCGGAGACCCGGCAAGATTAACACAAGTCCTGAACAACCTGATGAGCAACGCCATAAAGTTCACTAAATCAGGCAGTGTTACGCTAACTGTAGAGGTTGTGTATCAGTCAGACGATGACTGGGTATTGGAATTCACAGTAAAAGATACTGGTGTGGGCATACCTGCAGACAGACAACAGCAAATTTTTGAAAGCTTTGTGCAAGCCAGTGCAGCGACACACCGCCAGTACGGTGGCACTGGATTGGGCCTGGCCATCACTAAAAAAATTGTAGAACTGCAAAACGGAAGCATACAACTAAAAAGCACGCCGGGAGAAGGCTCTGAGTTTACAGTGCGGTTACGTTTCCTGAAACCAGATATATCTCTTGATTCGCTCAAGGTAATAGAACAGGCAGAAAAGTCAGAATCTACCTTGAAAGACGTTAAAGTTCTGGTTATTGATGATAATATCATTAATAACCTGGTGGCCAGCAAACTTCTGATTAGTTGGCAGGCAGAAGTAGACACTGCCGCAGACGGCTTTGCCGCAATAGAAAAAATAAAGGCAACTAATTACGATCTTGTTTTAATGGACTTGCATATGCCTGTTATGAATGGGTTTGACGCTATAGCGGAAATACGTAGCCTTGGCTATACCCTGCCAATCATAGCCCTGACGGCCAATGCCAATGAAGATGAAAAGAAGAGAATAATAGCCCTTGGCGGCAATGATTACATCACAAAGCCATTTGTGCCGCAGGAACTGCATGATAAAATCCAGGAGCATCTGCAACCTGTTTGCTGTTAGCACTTCCCGGAAAAGAGCCAAGTCCTTTAAACTGCTTTTATGTAGAAAGGAGAACATTGCCAAAACTTATTTCGCTGTGTCTCATTACATTTTTTATACTGTGAAAAACAACACATTGTCACTTATTGTAATTCGGCTTTAGCAGATAGCTGATTTTAGCTGATAATGCTTTAAAATATTTATGCCTTCCCCTCTCAACACATTGAAAACAAAAATTTTCGTACTGGAAGATGATCTCTGGTACTCACAGTTTCTTTCCTACCACCTCTCCCTTGACACCACCCATGAAGTAAGAGCCTTCAGTAGCGCAAACGAGTTCCTGCATAGCCTGTCCGAAGCGCCTGATATTATTACACTTGATTATCATCTGCCGGGTTTTGACGGAGAGATGATATTAAGCAGAATTCTGGAAGCGAGTCCGAACACCTATATCATTGTTATATCGGGGCAAGAGGACATCAGCAAAGCAGTAAACACTATCAAGCAAGGGGCTTATGACTACATTGTAAAAAGTGAAGAAACAAAAGAGCGACTATGGAGCATCGTAGAGAAAATAAAACAGCATATCGCCCTTAAGAGAGAAATTGAAGCGCTACGGAAAGAGGTAAATCAAAATCTCAGCATCGGGAATGAGATTGTTGGAAGTTCAGAACCGATTCAAAAAGTTTTAAAGCTGATACAAAAAGCGGCTTCCGACGACATTAACCTGATGATTACCGGAGAAACGGGTACTGGAAAAGAATTTACCGCTAGAGCCATACACCGGCGCTCAAGCCGGGCAAAAAAACCCTTTGTTGCCGTCAATATTTCAGCTATTCCAAGTGAGTTACTTGAAAGTGAGCTTTATGGCCACGAAAAAGGCGCCTTTACCGGCGCTACAAACCTGCACATTGGTAAATTTGAGGAGGCTCACGGCGGCACCTTGTTTTTAGATGAGATAGGCGAAATGGACATCCATTTACAATGTAAGCTACTTCGGATACTTCAGGAAAGGAAAGTAACCCGTATAGGAGCAAACACTTCCTTTACCGTTGATGTGCGTGTGGTCGCCGCGACAAATCTCAACCTCTTGGATGAGGTGAGAAAGGGAAACTTCAGAGAAGATTTATATTACCGCCTACTGGGTCTGCAGATTCACCTTCCTCCCTTACGCGAACGGGGGCATGACCTGCTCCTTATTGCTCAAAAGGTGCTGCAGACCTATTGCCAACAGCGCGATATACCAGCTAAAAGCTTAACAGCCAATGCCCAGAAAAAGCTACTCAAGCATAATTTTCCTGGCAACATACGAGAACTGAAGGCTGTAGTGGAACTTGCTGCCGTATTATCAGACACTGCATACATCACACCTGAAGACATACAATTAAATGAAAGTCAACCCGCACCGTTTTCAGAAGAAAAAACATTAGATGAATATATCGCTGATACCGTACAGAAATACCTAGACAAGTATAATTATAATGTACTGTGTGTGGCAGATAAATTAAAGATAGGGAAATCTACCATCTACAGAATGATCAGGAAGAAAGAAGTCTATATGGCCAGCCGAAAATAGTACAGGCTGGCTTCAAAAGCATACCATGCAGGCAGCTATTTGTAAATTCAATATGAAGTAGCTTTGTTTAACACATAAGCAATTTATTATATTATATTTTTTAATTTTATTACTATTTATTTAAAATAAATAGTAATTTTGTATTGCCTTTCACTGTAACAAGAGGATAGAAAAGCTATCGTCTATTGCTGTAGCTGATTTGTTCAGGCACCGATTTGCAATAAGAACAGCTGCCTGTCGGAAAATTTCCTTCATACTGCTTCATAAAAATTATTACTGAAGCCCAGTCTCTTACACTAGGTGTCTGAGAGCAACTTACTCCTGCTGTGCTTACCTGGAAAACTTTGTTGAAGAGCGATACGTAGCAGCACAGATTTACCTTTTATCATTCTCTGTCATCCAAGTGGAATACCAGTGGCAGCTAATGCCTGCTTTATATTTCAGTCATCAGAGTTATTTCAGATTGATATGTTGGTAGATACACGGCCAAAGGATGAACTACATATACGCTCTGAAAATGTCAAAAGAAACTTCTACTACAAAAGATCAGCAAAAAATCAGGAAATGGAGTTCACGCGGCAGATAATACAAACCAACCCCAACCCTACCTATGTAAAAAATGAACATGGCATGTTTATACTTGCTAATGATGCCTATGCAGATTTACATGGCCTGACTGTAGACGAACTATTGACAGAAGGTACAGGTGTTTTTGACTATTCTTATGAAAGAGATCTTGAACTGCTCAGGAAAAATGAGGCATCAAGTATAGAAGAGTTTTATAAACTGAAAGACGGGGGGAAAAAATGGTTTAAAACCGTAAAGAAACCTTTCACACAGCCTGACGGCACACGCTACTTATTGTCAGTTTCATCGGATATCACCTTATTGAAAAATGCAGTGCAGACGGCGGAAGAGTCAGCCAGGGCCAAGGAGAACTTTATTGCCAATTTAAGTAATGAAATCCGAACACCAGTGAGCGCTATTTCTGGCATTGTAAGGCTCATGAAAAAGAGCTTACTAAATAAGGATCAGGAAGGATATCTGGATACTATCGCATCCATTGCAGACAATCTGTTAGTGATACCCAATGACCTGCTGGATATCGCTAAGCTGGAGTCAGGTGAAGTAAAGCTTGTAACGGTGTCTTTTGAGATGTCAACTGTTATCAGTGATACGGTGCAGGCAATGGCCTGCAAAACTCGGGAGCATGGTATTAAAATACATTATAGGGAACCACCGGAAAAGTTACCAGTGGTGGAAGGCGATCCTTTTCGCTTAAGCCAGGTCCTGATTAACCTGATAAACAATGCCATCAAATATATGAGGCAGGGCGAAATAACTGTCTCGGTAGAGCATGTTGACATTTCGGGAGACATGCTTAACATAGCCTGCTGTTTGAGGGATACGGGCGCTGGCTTTAGTGCTGACAAACTAAAAAAAGTATATGATATACTGAATAAAGAGCAAAATAGCCTAACCCGCCTTTACAGTGGTACTGGATTGGGATTAACTATCTCTAAGAAACTGCTTGAACTGCAGGGTGGGAAGTTATGGCTGGAAAACAGGCCTGAGCAAGGGAATTGCTTTTACTTTAGCATCCCTTATGTCCTTTCTACAAAAGGCAACTCTTTAAATGAAGTAGCTTCTCATACAAAACCCGACCAGCTAAAAGGCCTAAACATCTTAATAGCAGAAGACAATCAGTTGAACGAGCTACTCTTAGTATCACAACTACAGCCTCTGGATATAGACATTGATACAGCACATGATGGCGAGCAGGCCCTTTTAAAGGCAAACGAAAAGAAGTATGACCTTATTCTGATGGACATACAGATGCCAAGGCTCGACGGCATAGAAGCCACTTACAGGATACGTAATAAACAAAGCCTGAACAAACACACTCCTATCATAGCATTCACAGCAAACTTTCAGGAGATTGAGGAGGACCGCTACAAATACTATGGTTTTACAGATTGCCTGCTTAAACCCTATCATGTGTCAAAGCTGTTGCAACTTATTTCACGTTACAATGGCCGCAGCACCGCACCCCAAACTCCGGCGCCGCAGCAAACGCCAAATAAAGAACCAACCTTATATGATTTCTCTGGTCTGGGCAATCTTAAGGATGATGCCCTGTTTATCCGGAAGATGCAGCAAATGTTTGTTGAAACCGTTCCACTACAGTTGGATGAGTTAGAAGAAGCCATTAAAAGAGAGGAATTAGAAACAGCCGCCCATATTGCGCATAAGCTGAAATCTACCTTTGGCAATATCAGAATTAAGGCAGCTACAGAAGCTGTAAAAAAAATAGAAGGCCACGCTAATAGTAAGACAAAGACAGATGAAATAGTGCGCCTAATGCAGATAGTGCGTGAGGAAGTAAAAAAAGTGATTAGCGCATTCTCAGAACAGCTACACATTTAGTAGCGATTCATCTAAAATGTTCTGACACACCTTACGACAGCACTTTTACAATTTGCACAAAAATAACAATATTTTTTGGCCTTTAAATACACAGAAAGTACTTAATCACTAACATTCCTGAATCTTAGGTTTAGAAGTTGCAGAGGCTGTTTTCAGCTAAAATTACTTTACACATCCAACTACTTAATACTTGCCCAACTTATACGGATCTGCGACAGGGTACATTTTTTTAGAAACCTTTTCCAAAGTCAATAAGTACGTATAGCATCAATTAAAAAAACAATCCCAGAACCGAAAAAATATAATCCCAAAATGGGAAAAATTAATTTCATTTTGGGAAACCTTAATTATATGAAGAACGAATAAGGATTAACTAATAGTATTTACAAATTTATATATAGCCTTATTGGCACCCTTACATACATCACCCTTTTGCACCTATTCGGTTTTATTATGAAAAAAAGATTATTGATAGTTGACGATGAACCATCTATAGGTTTAATTCTGGAACACTTCTTCTCGAAAGAATATGAAGTTGTAGTAAAAGAAAATGGTCATGCGGCCATGATGTGGCTCCAGGACGGCCATTTTACGGATGGTATAGTAGCAGATTTCGATATGCCCTATATGAATGGGCTTGAGTTTATAAAGCAACTCCGTGCCAGCACCTTATATAAAGACATTCCCCTGGTTATGCTATCGGGAAAAGATGAAACCAATAATAAGATTCTTTGTCTGAAAAGTGGAGCCGACGATTATATGGTGAAGCCTTTTAACCCGGAAGAACTTGATATCAGACTAAAGAATATGCTTAAAAGAATTAAGATATAGTGATATTAACCATGACCAGAAAAATTCTATATCTGACAACTGACATTGATGAAGTTAACAGCTTTAGTAGGGAATTTGAGAACGATTTAGAAGTACTGGGCTTCGACAATCCATCTCAGTTCCTGACGTGGCTGTCGAAAGGAGAAGCCTTTGACGCTATTATCTTTAGCTTGGTCAACCCGGCTTCACAGTTGGGCCTAAACTTAATAAAAGCGGTTAAAAAGGATTTGGGTGTGCAAAGCCCGGTTTTCTGGATAACAGACGCCCCTGTGAGCCCCTCGCTGCAGACTATGTTACTAGCGGCTGGTGTTTCCGATATTTTCGAGCAAGCAACAGTTAAAGAGAAACTGCTCACCAGATTGCATTACTTCTCAATACAAGTAGAAGAACCTGGTTCGGAAATACAGAAGAATGTAGGTTCTTACAGAACCCGCACCGGCAAACGGCTCTTTGATATTGTATTTTCTTTGATAGCCCTTATCTGCCTGTCACCGCTGTTTCTGATAGTGGCGCTCCTCATCAAAATGGAGTCTAAGGGACCTGTGTTTTACTACTCATATCGGGTTGGCACAGGCTATCGCATCTTCAAGTTCTGGAAATTCCGTTCGATGCGGCAGGATGCTGACCAGTTACTGGATTCAATCAAAGAGCTTAACCAGTACCAGTCTTCTTCGGGCCAGACGTACACCCTGCAAAAAAGCATATGCGACACCTGCGCTGCCGCTGGAAAAGGATGTCAGAATGAGCTTGTTGACATGAAGGGGCAGATGATATGCGAAAAACAATTTCAGCAGGCGCGGAAATTACAGGGTGGCTCTGCCTTCATTAAAATCGCCAACGACCCTCGGGTAACGCGTATCGGTTTGTT
Source organism: Pontibacter diazotrophicus (assembly GCF_003367245.1). Lineage (GTDB taxonomy): Bacteria > Bacteroidota > Bacteroidia > Cytophagales > Hymenobacteraceae > Pontibacter > Pontibacter diazotrophicus. The sequence continues at coordinate 84,774 of NZ_QRGR01000003.1, forward strand.
CCTCAGAAACACAAGCATAGACGAGTTACCGCAACTCTTCAACGTTCTCCGGGGTGATATGTCCATTGTTGGTAACAGACCTCTCCCTCTCTATGAGGCTGAAAAAATAACGACAGACCGGTTTGCTGCCAGATTTATAGCACCGGCTGGTATCACGGGTCTTTGGCAGGTAAGCAAACGCGGTAAAAAAGACATGTCTGAGGATGAACGCAAAGCCCTGGACATAGAATATGCGCAAACTTGTTCGCTTTCCAAAGACTTACAAATAATCTTAAAAACAGTTCCAGCTTTATTTCAAAAAGAAAACGTTTAATGAAAAAAACAATCACCACCCTCCTGTTTACCATGCATGTGCTTATGGTAATAGCACAGGTAAAGCCGGCACAAACGGAGCAGCAGTTAACTCCGCAGGAAAAGTTTTTCTCTTCCTCCGATTATGCGCTTCCACTCTTATATGATGCGGCCATTCAACACTCGGCAGAAATTGAAAATACGGAAGCTGCAAAGCGAATTGCCAGAGAAGAAATACAGATTGGCAAAAGGCTCATCCTGAGCGGAATCAACTTAAACTCTGGCTATAGTTATGGAACCTGGTTCCAGTTTGCCGGTGCTGCAGAATCGACTCCAAATCAATGGAATGCTTTTAGCCAGCCAGTCCGTTCAAACTGGAACGTAGGCCTGGGCATGAGCTTTTCTTTGGTCAATATCCTGAACCGCCGAAATGAAATAGCTGTTCGCCAAATGGGGCTTAAACAAGCAGAATCAAACCGTAAGCTTGCTGAAACTGAAATCCGTAAGGAAGTTATCGCTCTGTACCAACAACTCACCCTTTCCAGAACGGTTCTTCAGAATTACCAGGATGCGTACCAGTCTGCAAGCATCAACAAAGAAATTTCTGATAAAAGATTCAGGGAAGGAGAGATTCAGGTAGCGGAGCAAATTGAAGCAATGGAGTATTATAACGCATCAAGCTTAGCACTACAGGAAGCAAAAAACACATACTCAACAAACTTACTTCTATTGGAAGAGAGAATAGGAATGACCATCAACACTTTAATATCTGGTAAATGACACTTAGAGAATTTAAAAAACTAATTCGCCGTAACTGGCTTTTGTTACTGGCAATCCCTTTGTTAACAGCAGTTTCTATTTTCGTCTTTAGCCTGGGGCAGGATGAGGAATATACTTCCACAACTATCATTTATACCGGCATTGCATCCGGCTATAAAGTTACAGGGGAAGAAACGAACAACAGGGGAACTGAAGGCGCATATGAAAACCTGGTCGCACTCATCAAATCAAGAGACACAAAAGAAGAGGTGATCATGCGTTTGCTGGCTTCTCATTTAACGATGAAGGAATATGACGCGGCCCTGATGAGTGAAGACACCTATGAGCGGCTGAACGAGCTGTTCTCTGATTCGCTTAAAGCAACGCTAAGAGGTGCCACAGTAGAAGAGACCACTGCAAATCTTGTGGATCTATACAGATCCGGCAATGACAACATCATCTACGAAACGCTCAACTCTGCTGACCCTGCTTACTCGTTGGAGGCTCTTTCTAATATTCAGCCTTTTCGCATTGGCACCAGCGACCTTGTTCAGGTGGATTATGCAACGAACGACCCTGGCGTTTGTTATCAAACGCTTCAGATAATGACGGAAGTCTTTACACGCAAAAACAAAGAGCTGTTCTCCGGTCAGAACGAGGATGTGATGGTGTATTTTGACGAGGCAACTCAAAGCGCTTATGACAGGCTGCAGGAAGCAGAGCAAAAGCTATATGAGTTCAACAAATCGAACAACATCATTGACTATGATCAGCAGATATCATCTACATCTACAGATAAATCTCAGGTTTTAGATAAGCTGAGCACATTGGAGATGCAGTATGCCGGCGCATTCTCCGCATTGAAGTCAGTGGAAGAATCAATGAAAAAGCGTGGAGCTGCCAACCTGAAAAGCCAGGAAATCATGACCCTTCGTGCGAGGCTGTCTAATTTAAATAATCAGGCACTGGAGCTTGAGATGGCAGACCAGAGCGGCAATGCTGAAAAAATAGCGCGTTTAAAAAGAGAGTCTGCTGAAGTGTCTGACAAAATAAAAGCGTCGGTAGATAACTACTATGCTAACACACACTCTATTCAGGGCGCACCTATTGCCTCGTTGCTGGATGATTATGTAAGAAACACTGTGCTGGTAGAAGAACTAAAAAGCCAGCTTGATTTACTGCGCCAGCAAAAAGAAAGCTTAGGTGGGGAATATGAAAAGCTGGTGCCTTTAGGTGCTGAAATCAGAAAAATACGACGAGAAGTGCAGGTGGCTGAACAAGAGTACATGGCACAACTGGATGGCTTGAAAAAAAGCAAGCTGAGCCAGCAGAATATCGAGTTATCGTCTCAGCTCAGGGTAATTGACCCGCCTTACTACCCTATCAGCTCTTCCAGCACCAGCCTTGTGCTTCTAGTGTTGTTTGGCTTCTTTGGTTCTTTACTGCTTACAGGAGCAGGCGTATTTACAGCAGATATGGTAGATGGTACCCTGAGAAAGCCTGAACAAGCAGCCAAAGAAACGAACTTCCCGGTAATGGGCGTACTTCCTAACATGGCAGCAGTAAAAGCCAAAGACAGGTATAAAGCAGACCAGGCGGAAGAACAGCTTGTAAGACAGCTACTTTTAAAGATACAACAGAAAAGAGACTCGCAGGGACCTTTCGTGGTAGGTGTGCTAAGCAGCCACAATGGCGAAGGAAAGAGCACCTTGAGTAGCTCCCTGACACACAGATTGGGCAGTATGGGTATAAAAACCCTAAGCTTGCTTCCTGACAACTCAGAGCACGTGGCAGAGTACACCGGTACTACAACCTCCTTCTACTCTCCTATGCAGGGTGTCAGCTCAAGCGTTACCGTGGCTGACCTTGCCGGCAACCGAGTGTTCAACTATGCAGTTGTCATCGTGGAGTTCCCTGCTTTACTCGAAGAGACTTACCCGGTGTCGCTGCTGCAATACCTCGATATGATACTGGTGGCTGTAAAAGCTGACAGAACGTGGGAGCATGCAGACAGGGTTATGTTCAACAACATACAGAAGGTAACCAAAGCACCGATAGAACTCGTGTTGAATGGTGTATACCCTGATTATGTAGAAGACTATGTAGGTGGGCGGGTTAAGCCTGTCAGATCAATAGATTCTAACGAGGTGGGCGCACCGAAGCAGGTGGGTAAGTGGGAAAACGAGCCGGCTGTTTTTAATACATAACAGGTTATCTTAAAGCTCATTTTAGCAGAAGCAAAGGATGTGAGTTAACACAACCCAATCTTTACTGTCTGCTTAGTGCCAGGCGCAAGAGCACTCTCTAAAGTTTACTATCCGGCCCGACTCAACCTGAAGGCCGGATAGTATTCAAATACAACTACCACCACCTGCACAAACACTCATCAACAATAATCATGAGTCAATTTATCAACCCTTCTGCAAACATACCGAAGGCTATACTTCTACCCCTTGGAATACTAATTGCTATAGGCATAGGCTGGTTAACCTCTTTGATGGGTATAGCAGCACCAGCCATTCTGGTGGTATTAGCCTTCGCTATTCCGTTTGTTGTTGCTGTTTTCTATGAACCCAAATATGGGTTGATGGCCTTTATTGTTTTCTGCTTCACAGTTCAGATTTTCTTAAGAGAGGTTGGAGGCAGCATACCATATGGCATTTTAGGTGAAGCCCTGCTACTCCTAACATGGATTGCCGTTCTGTCAAATTCATCTAATAAAAAGTTTGAATGGAGCAATCTAAGGAGCGACCTGATGTACCTTACCCTGTTCTGGTTCTTTATAAACATAGTGGAAGTTTTCAATCCCGCTGATGTTAGTGTAAGGGGATGGCTACAGGAAATTAGAGGTACCAGCTTAATCTGGTTTTTAGTGGTGCCTTTGGCCTTGCTTGTCTTTAACAAAAATAAAGACCTGAACATTTTCCTATACCTCATCATTGGCATATCGATACTTGCCGCTATCAATGGTGTAAAGCAGTTGTATATAGGGCCATGGCCTGGTGAACAAGCATTCCTGAATGGTCCTTCTCAAAAGACACACATCCTGTTTGGTAAGCTGCGTGTGTTTTCCTTCTACAGTGATGCAGGAAATTTCGGAGCCTCCCAGGCCCATATCGGCTTGATAGCTCTGATACTGGCTCTAGGTCCGTTCAAGCTTTGGAAAAGAATTCTACTATTTTTAGCTGCAGGTCTTTTGTTTTACGGCATGCTTATCTCTGGAACAAGGGGAGCCTTATATGCCCTGGTAGTAGGATTAGCTGTGGCCATCTTCCTGAGTAAGAACTTCAAGATGATGATCTTAGGTACAGCCATTGCTTTCAGTGGCTTATTCCTTCTGAAATTCACTTCCATCGGCAGCGGCTCATATCACGTTCAAAGGTTGCGCTCGGCACTTAACCCTGAAGATGCCTCTCTGGGTGTAAGGCTATATAACCAGGAAAGGCTAGCCGAATACCTTGATACACGACCTTTTGGAGGTGGCATGGGTGTAATTGGTTTTTGGGGAGTGAAATATAACTCTGACAGATACCTTGCCTCCATACCGCCAGACAGCTATTGGGTTAAAGTATGGGCCATGTATGGCATCGTAGGCTTTATCTTATGGTTTGGCATTATGATGTACATTTTGGGCAAGTGCTGTGGCATTGTATGGAATACAAGAGACAAACGCCTTAGAATAAAACTCATGGCACTCACGGCAGGCGCAGCAGGTATACTCTTCTGTAGCTATGGCAATGAAGTGATCAATGCCATGCCATCCTCTATGATCGTTTACATATCGTGGGCTTTCATTTTCCTCGGCCCAAAGTTAGATAACAAGTTAGACAGCAAAAAACGAGAAGCAGCGTTAGCAGAATCTTATGCATAGCCCTTTAGTATCTATTATATCAGTTAACTATAACCAGGCTGAAGTTACCTGTGAGATGGTGGCATCACTGCGCCAGGTAACATATCCGAACCTGGAGATCATTGTGGTGGACAATGCCTCCCCTACTGATGACCCTTCACTTATCGAAAAGACATATCCGGAGGTAAAGCTGATAAGGTCATCTTCAAACCTGGGATATGCGGGAGGTAATAACCTTGGTGTTTTACAAGCTAAAGGCAAATACTTGCTTTTCCTGAACAATGACACCGAAGTAGATCCGGGTTTTCTGGAGCCTTTGGTGCAACTGTTTGAGAGTAACCCTAAGGCTGGCATCGCATCACCCAAGATAATCTTCTATGGAACCGATAACCTTATTCAGTATGCCGGTTCTACGGGCGTGAACCCGTGGACAGGCCGCAGTAAAGGTATCGGAAGCCAGGAGCGGGACAATGGGCAATACAATGTCTCCACTACTACCGCGCTGGCCGATGGTGCTGCCATGATGGTGCCTAAGAAAGTAATTGACCAGGTAGGCATGATGCCGGAGCTGTATTTCCTGTACTACGAAGAGCTGGACTGGTGCGAGATGATAAAAAGAGCCGGCTACACGTGCCATTATGTAGCTGACGCTACTATTTATCACAAAGAGTCGGTTTCTGTGGGAAAATTCTCCGTACTAAAAACCTATTACATGAACAGGAACCGGTTACTCTTTATCAGAAGAAATGTTAACGGATGGGCATTTCTGACCAGTACAACGATTTTTCTGATGGCTGCCATTCCGAAGAAGGCCCTGAGTCACTCTTTACGCAGAGAATGGAAACACCTGCTTGCCCTGGGGCGCGGCTTGTGGTGGAATTTACAGAATCAAAATAGAACGCTACCTAATTAGCTATTCCCCGTAAAGGACATTCAACTAACGCTTATGAAAGAATTTAGCAGAATTAAACCATGCTTGCAATAGAGATATTTTTACAATCAGTTTTATATATAATTGGAGCTTTCCTGCTATTCAATTGCGCCTACCTCTTATTCTTTTCAATTGCTGGTCATAAGAATATAAAACGTTTACCCATTCCAGCTAGCAAGCAATTCTATCGCAAAATCTGTATTCTTATTCCGGCCTACAGAGAAGACAATGTGATTTTAGAAACAAGCCAGGCGGCCCTTAACCAGCCCTATAACGGCGAGTTTGATGTGGTTGTGATTGCAGACGGACTAAAATCAAGCACTATTCAGACACTAAAGCAGCAGGGGGCAAAAGTAATTGAAGTGAACTTCGAGAGAAGCACGAAAGGAAAAGCACTTGCCTGGGCATTGGACGCACTTCCCAAAGATGAATATGATATAGCCGCCGTGCTTGACGTAGACAACCTGATGGGCACAAACTTTCTGGAAGAGATAAATAAAGCCTTTGCAGCGGGTTACAAGGTGGTGCAAGCCCACAGGACAGCCAAAAACATGGACTCTGCGTTTGCCTTATTAGACACCTGCAACGAAGAGATAAACAACCACCTTTTCCGGAAGGGCCAGTTTGCCGTAGGCCTGTCCTCCTGCCTTATTGGCTCGGGTATGGCTTTTCAATTTTCCTATTTAATTAAGCTTTTAGTAGGTATAGGTGAAACGGTAGGTGAAGATAAGGAAATAGACATGCGTATCGCCAAAGATCAGGTAAAAATCTGCTACCTCGACAAAGTGTATGTGTACGACGAGAAAATTGAAAACGCAAAGGTATTTACCCAGCAAAGAACAAGGTGGATAGCTGCTCAGGTAGATTTATTAAAGGAACATGCTGGTGAAGGGGTGCTGCAGCTATTCAAGCACGGGAATATTGAGTTCTTCAATAAAATCCTTCAAACCATTATTATGCCCCGCACGCTGCTGGCAGGTGTGTTAGGAGTGTTTTTCCTGTTGTCATTTTTCATTCCTTATGCTCCTGCTCCCCATTTCTGGGGCGGGCTGCTGGTAGCATACATTGCTGCCATGTTCCTAGCCTTACCAGGCAGACTCTATAACAGAAACCTGTTCGCAGCTATGCTTAGGCTGCCTTATGCTTTATTTTGTATGTGCGCGGCTTTATTGAAGATGAATAAAACAAAATCTTCCTTTTTGCCTACACCGCATAAAGCCAAAGCCGTTTCGTCTGACGTTAATAACTAATTTTTAATCAGCTACCTATGCCTTTTGAAATAATTGCCCTACCAGCCCTGATTTGTCTGATTGCAGGCTTTATCAGTGGATTTAAAAGCGCAAAATAGACCTTCAATTTACTTTTATACGCCACAGACACACGCACTTTAGGGGTAACCAACAAGTGTCGTCTATAAACCCTTCCTAACTATGTTGATTCTTAAAGTTATATTTTGGTTTGCCCTCGCTGTTATTCTGTATACCTATGTAGGGTATGGACTGATAGTCTGGCTATGGGCAAAGGCAAAAAGCTTGTTGGGTGCCAACAAAGAGCGCTATGCCCACAACTTTGAGCCTGAAGTGACCTTAGTAGTGCCTGCCTATAACGAAGGTGATATCTTAAAAAGCAAAATAGAGGATTGTTTATCCTTAGACTACCCGGCAGAAAAATTACAGATTACCTTTATTACAGACGGGTCTACTGATAATTCAGAAGAGGTATTGTCATGTTATCCGCAGGTAATGCACCTACACTCACAGGTTAGGGGCGGCAAATCTTTGGCTGAAAACAGGGCTATGGAATTTGTGAACACACCCTACGTCATCTTTACTGACTGCAACACCTTCCTGAACAGGGAGGCAGTCCGGGAAATGGTAAAACACTACCAGAATCCAGCAGTTGGCGCTGTGTCTGGTGAAAAAAAGATACTTTCAGAGGGTTCATCATCTGGGTCTGGAGAAGGCCTGTACTGGAAATATGAATCTTTTTTAAAGCGCTGCGATTCGCAGATACACAGTTTGATGGGTGCAGCCGGCGAATTAGTCTCTTTCAGGTCAGACTTATTCCAACCACTGGAGGCAGACACTATTCTCGATGACTTTGTGCAATCCTTACGGATTGTAGACAAAGGGTATAAAGTAGTTTATGAGCCGGATGCCTATGCCATGGAAGCTCCTTCAGCGTCTCTGGCTGAGGAGATGAAAAGAAAAATTCGCATCTGTGCCGGTGGCTGGCAGTCTATGGCGCGCCTCACTTCTTTACTAAATCCTTTCCGCCAGCCAATTGTCACATTCCTTTATCTGTCGCACCGGGTGCTGCGCTGGAGCCTCACTCCTGCTCTGCTTGCTTTGTTACTGCCTCTGTCTGCAGTCTTAGCCTGGTTACAAGGCGGCATTTATACGTTTGTTTTTGCCATGCAAATCCTTTTTTACCTGATGGCATGGGCGGGCTGGAGTGCAGAGGCAAGAGGTGTCAAGATAAAGGCTCTGGTTGTTCCGCTTTATTTTACGATGATGAACCTGGCTGTTTTTGCAGGTTTCTCACGGTTCATACGTCGCGCCCAACCTGCCGCCTGGGAAAAGGCCGAGCGAGCCACAACCCTGTCTACGTAATGTGGGAATCACCCAAATAGCGGCCATGCTAAAAGAAGAGACAAGCCGCTTTTAGTAACCACACCCAAAAGCAATAGAATCTCGATTAATATATAGAAAATAACATGCATGTCTTTAAAAACCCTACCTGGTTAAACCAGTTTTCATACCCTTATAAAACCTTTGAAGAGATACCGGCTTCTGTATTTGACACTATCAACCAGGACCTGATGCGGGTTCAAAGCACTGAACCTTTAGTGAGTATAATTATTGCAGCCTGGAACGAAGAGATTAATATTTTACATTGTCTGGCAAGTTTATCTAAAACTAAAACCTCCATCCCATTCGAAATTATTGTTGTTAACAATAACTCAACAGATAACACACAGCAGGTGCTGGATAAATTAAAAGTTAAAAACTTATTTCAGAAAATACAGGGATGTGGGCCTGCAAGGCAATTAGGCAGTGAGAATGCTAAAGGCAAATATATTCTGTTGGCCGATGCTGATTGCTATTACCCTACCTGCTGGGTGGATGAGATGATGAAAGTTTTACAGCGTCCGGGAGTGGTTTGCGTATACGGAAGATATTCCTTTATTCCGGAGCCAGGTTTTCAGCGCTGGAAACTCTTTCTTATGGAAAAACTTAAAGATATCATAGCAGATATAAGGCACCTTAAAAGACCCTATTTAAATGCCTACGGCATCAGCATGGGATACGTGAAAGAGTACGGCTTAAAGGTAGGATATGTGAAGTATAATATCAGAGGAGATGATGGACGGTTATGTTTTGACCTGATGCAATTTGGCAAGGTGGTGCAAGTTAGGTCCGATCGCGCCCGGGCCTGGACAAGACCTCGTACTCTTCAGAAAGATGGTAGTTTAAGCAACGCCTTTCGTAAAAGGATTATCGTAGAGATAAAGCGTTTCAACAAGTTGCTAACACCTCTTCCACCACATGATACTAAAACTTCACTTAATGATTAAATAAAGTTTTTATCTTTGAAACCTGCTTGTTGTTAATTAGTATCCATTAACTCCAGCACAGGGTACATAAATGGATATCGCAGGTTAAAATAAATTTTTACCTGCAGTAAGCGCGCTCTTATTTAATTTTTACTCGATAACAAGCTCAATGAATTTTGTATTTGTCAGTCTGCAACGTATCAATACCGATAGGGACTCCACTTCTACCAGTTTGGCAAAGGAGCTGGCAAAGAACCATCGTGTACTTTATATAAACTCTCCTATTGATAGAAGAACCTATTATTCTAAAAACATAGACAACTTTACCAAGTCCCATATTAAATGCATTAAAACCGGAGAGGGAAAACTTAAACAACTGAATAAGAACCTATGGGTGCTTAACCCATCAAGAATGATTGAGTCCATTAATTGGATACCATCTACCTCTGTCTTCTCCTTTTTTAACCGGAAGAATAACCTTCAGTTTTCAAAGGATATAAAAGAAGCAGTAGAAGCGCTTGGTTTTGATAACTACATTCTAATAAACGACAAGGATATTTTCAGGAGCTTTTACCTTAAAGAAATACTTAAGCCAGACAAATACATTTACCTGGATAGGGATTACACCATCGGTATGGACTATTGGAAGAAGCATGGTGTAGAGCTTGAGCCCAGACTGATGCAAAAATCAGATGCCGTGGTATGTAATTCCCACGATTTTGTAAAAAGGGCCAAATTATATAATCCTAATAGCTTTTATATAGGCAACGGGTTTAATCTGGAGCAATACAACAATAAAGAAGACTTTCCTGTGCCAGATGATTTGAAAGGCATTCCCGGACCTATCGTTGGTTATGTAGGAGCACTGATTACCTTACGCTTAGATTTAGACATGATGATAGGCATGGCTGAGGCAAGGCCGGATTTAAGCTTTGTTCTGATTGGATGGGAAGATGAAGCATTCGAGAAAAGCAGCCTTCATACACTGTCTAATGTCTACTTCTTAGGAAAAAAACATACAAAAGATGTGCCTGCATATATCAAGCATTTTGATGTGTGTATCAATCCCCAGGTTTTAAATGAGATTACCAGTGGTAATTTTCCTTTAAAGATTGTGGAATACCTGGCAATGGGTAAACCTGTAGTTGCCACTACTACCCCTACCATGCAGGAAATTTTCGGCCGCCATACCTATCTTGCCGACAGCACCAATAATTTTCTAGAGCAAATAGATAGAGCCCTCCGGGAAGAGCAGCTTTCATCCGGCATACAGTACAGGAGAGACTTCGCTGCTAATTTCAGCTGGAAGAATGTGGCCTCGGCCCTTATTAAATCCATTGAGTCCATTAAATGTGCCCAGCCAACGCGCCAGGCACACATTGCGACTAAATTATGAATATTACATATAGATGCGCCTGCATTACCACAGGCAAAAGTTTCAGTACATTCCAAACCCACGCCAAAATTGAGCAGGTAGTTGTTGACTGGGTGAACAGATATATTACTTACAAAGAAAATAAGCCAGTTAATACAGGGGCAAAAGCATAACAGCTCCAGCATTAACAGGTAAAATAACATGAATTGGGGAATTAAATAACATTCAAATAATATGTTAAGAATGGCTTAAACAGTGAGTCGATTGTTAAGTCATCACAGGCACAATGTCACTTATCCGACTTGTAGACTAAATTTCCCAAACTAGAAGAATACAGCATCCCATATTTATAGCATGGGTTCTGGAAATATAAACTTCAAAGAATCAACTTTCAGGTTCACGTTAAAATATCATTACAAGCGTTAAGCCTTACCAATACGACTTTCCATTCATAATGCTTGGCAGGCTGACGCTAAGTTCTAAGTGTACTTAAAGATAACATGAGTTCTATTCCCCTTAAAGAAGAAGCTGTAGCAGGCAAAAACCAATCCCAATGGTTTGATACAAAACATCTCCGGTCCGACTTAAAGTCCCGATCTGTAAAAGGGGGATTCAGTACCATCGCGGGGCAGGTGTTTTCGTTTCTTCTGAATATTTCCTCAACTATTCTACTTGCAAGGCTGCTCACTCCGGAGGATTACGGGCTTGTGGCCATGGTTACCGCTGTTACAGGCTTTGTTACCATTTTCAAGGATCTGGGTTTGTCATCCGCTGTAATCCAGAAGGAGCACATAAACCAGCAACAGGTAAGCGCCGTGTTCTGGATAAATGTGTTTATTAGTTTAGGCATAGCGCTCATCGTGTCTTTGCTTGCCCCTGTTCTAGCTAGTTTCTACAACGAGGAAAGGCTATTTTACATCACATTGGTTTTCTCTTTGGGTATTTTTATATCAGGACTTTCCCTTCAGCACAATGCCCTTATGAAGCGGCAGATGAAGTTTCATAACCTGGCGCTTATCAATACAGCAAGTGCATTCTTAGGTATTCTTTGCGGAGTAGTGCTGGCCTGGTTTGGTTTTGGCTACTGGGCCCTTGTCGCTATCACAATTCTGTTCCCCGTGTTTAGTACAGTTGCTTTATGGTTCGTGTGTGACTGGAGACCAAACTTTACCTTGAAGGCGAATGATGTGAAATCTTTTTTAAAGTTCGGAGCGGGAATAACCGGTTTCGACCTGATCAACTACTTTTCCAGAAACATGGATAATGTGTTGATTGGTAAATTCATAGGTTCTATAGCCTTAGGTTTGTATACGAAGGCTTACCAGTTGTTATTACTTCCCATCACCCAGTTAAGGGACCCCTTGAACAGTGTTGCCCTCCCGGCGCTGAGCACGCTGCAAAATGATAGGGGAAATTATAAAAGCTATTACAGTAGGTTTCTATTTATACTCGCGTTTTTTTCTATGCCTGCGGTAGTTTTTATGGCTGTGTTCTCAGAAGAACTAATCCTGATAGTTTTAGGAGAGCAATGGATAGAAGCAAGCTCAATTTTCCGTATTTTGGCCCTTGCGGCTTTTATTCAGCCAATTCTGAGTACCGTAGGTTTAGTTATGATATCAACCGGAGACACAAAACGCTATTTTATCTGGGGCTGCATCAACGCAGTATTAGTAGTTACTGCCTTCTTTATAGGCGTACAATGGGGCGTTGATGGTGTAGCCAAGGCTTATGTAGCTGTCACCTATCTCCTATTCTTCCCGGCTTTATTTTATTCATTGCACGGCTCCCCGGTTTCAGTAACTTTATTCCTGAAGGAAATTTCTTTTCCTGCTATATTTTCTATCATCTGCGGAGTTGCTATGTACTACTACCGGGGCTACTTCGGAGATCTACACGACATTATTCTATGTATGACAGGCTTTTTAACCGGGGCCGTACTTTATCTCGCACTGTGGTTCTCTACTAAAGCAAGCAGAGAAAGAGCCAAACAGGTACTGGAAATAAGACATGTATTGACCAAGAAAATCTAACAGGCACTGTGTAAAAAAGAAAACCATTGTTAAAATCTATTAGTATCAGAATAAATAGCTTTTTAACTAAGAAGATTGCCAACTAAAATATGCATGCGAAATCTCATTTTCAGTTTTCTTTCTCTGGTTACACTCCTGAAATATCCTTCTATTAAAAAGAGCTATCGCTATTTTATTAGAGATAATTACTACAGCAGGTTATTGCAATCTAAATACCTGTTTAGAGATTATGTACTCAAAAAAAAGTATAAGGTAATAGATTACTATGGCGAGTTTCAGCAGGAATTAGCCTTTATTCTGCCTTTTGCCTACTGGCATCATCTGAATGGTACCCTGAAACAAACAATCTCCTGTAAAGATACCAGAGAACTCTACTTCTTTAGCGACAACCATGAGGAGAGGTATTCAGAAAGAGACGCAGTATCCAACTATGGCAACTTTGAAGTACCCAACATGACGCATAACATTTCTTACAGTTATGCTAAATGGACTAAAGTTCCCTTAAAGGAGCACTATCAAAATAACAGCTTCCTATATGATAAGCCCTTGTTGGTGATTGCTAATAAATACAACATTGAATGGGATGAGGCACCGGTGAACTTCTTTAGTATTCCGACACTTCATGATATTATTTCAAAGTATAAAGACAAGTATCAAATAGTTTATAACCGCCCCCTATCCAAACATATTGTTTTAGATAACAGTGAAATATTGGCCCTGAATGAGCACCAGTGGCTTCGGGAAACGCATCCGGAGGTGATTCTTATGAACGATTTATGGCAGCGTCACAGTCCTTCTATCAACAACTACAATCATCTTCAACTACTGGTATACGCCAATTGCCTCCACTTTATATCCGTGCATGGAGGAACTGCTGCACTAGCAAGTTATTTTGGAGGCACCAACATTATTCTTTCCAAAAAAGGTATAGAACAGTATTTCCATGAGTACTCCACTATCTTCCCAGCTCTTTCCGGGGCAAATATTTTACACGCCAAAACAGAAGCAGATATTTTCAGGTACCTTGGCGAACACTACTAAGTAGATTGAGCTTGTTCTGAAGCCCGGCAGCACCTGATTACATTTACTGGTGAGTACCTTCCAAACTCTTAGACAAATAGAGGCGGCTTTGACGTCTTATTCTCAAAGGCTCTTTGCGCGGAGATTGAATACGTCAGTTAAAGCGCGTCGGGCAGCATGATACCCGCACATACCATGTACGCCGCCTCCAGGGGGCGTGGAAGAGGAACAGATGTAAAGACCTTTGGCAGATGTTTTATATGGTGACAGCCGCAGCGCAGGCCTTGTAAAGAGCTGCGCCACATCTATGATTCCCCCATTGATGTCTCCACCGATATAGTTTGCATTGTAGGCTTCCATCTCCGAAGTGTTCATTACATGCCTTGCCAGAATCCGGTCGCGGAAACCGGGCGCAAACCGCTCCACCTGTTTTTCAATAGCTTCTGTCATATCCACTTCTGAACCATTCGGAACATGACAATAAGCCCAGGCAGTCTGTTTACCGGCAGGTGCCCGGGTGGGGTCAAAGAGGCTTTGCTGCGCCAGCAAAACAAAAGGCTTTTCAGGGTGGCCACCTTTTGAGGTCACATGCTCTGAAGCAGCAACCTCTTCCAGCGTATTACCTAGGTGCACAGTGCCTGCACGCATACAATCAGGTGCTGTAAAGGGTATAGGGCCATCAAGCGCCCAGTCTACCTTAAATACCCCCATACCATAGCGGTAGCGCTCCAGTTGCCACTTATAAAGGGAAGAAAACTTATGCCCTGCAATCTGCAACAGCTGTTTTGGTGTCACATCAAACAGAACGGCATGCGAGGAAGGCAGCTGCTTTAAGGAACTTACCGGAAAACCCGTTTCTATTTTCCCTCCTAACGACACAAAATAAGAAGCCAGCGCAGTGGCAATGCCCTGCGACCCGCCTTTAGGCATGGGCCACCCTTTGATGTGCCCCATGGCCATCAGCACCAGTCCAATGGCGGATGTAGCGGTATTCGTTAAAGGTTGTATAGAATGTGCCGCCATACCTGCCCATAAGCCTCGTGCTTCTTTCGTTTTAAAGCGATAATTCGCCAGGAAAACGGCTGATTGAAGTGCATTCAAGCCAAACTTGCCCATGGCCACAGGGTGGTTTGGAATACGTAGCGGGCCTAAAGCTGCCTTCGCTATATCAGGCCAGTCATTCACCAAAGGCTGAATCAGCTGCTGGTATGACTTTCCATCATCACCAAGCAACTGAGCGGTTTCTGCTATCGATTTGCTCAAGATAGCAGCTGTTCCGTTATCAAAGGGGTGAGCAGCCGACACCGCAGGATAAATATACTCCAGGCCATGCGCTGCTAAAGAAAGCGTTTTGAAATAAGGAGACTCCGCTGCCAGTGGATGGATAGCAGAGCAAATGTCGTGCAGGTAACCTGGTAAGGTAAGCTCCGCTGTTCGTAAACCTCCTCCTATAGTGTCCTTCGCTTCCAGCAGTAAAACAGACAGCCCTGCCTCCTGCATTGTTATGGCAGCTGCCAGCCCGTTTGGACCAGAACCTACTACAACAGCATCAAAATCTCGCTTATTCAATGAAAATAATTATATAGGTAAAAAGTAACTGTTCCTTTCAGAAAAAGAAACAGTACAAAGTTATGTTTTTAATTTGATAACCATTTTAATGGTAACATGGCTGCGGATCGTACTTATTTATTTCACGGAAACTGAGCAGCCTCCTGAGTAAGTATGGATTCTGGCTCATCAACTCATGCGTATGATTTGCTTCTGCAAGATTGAACGTATACTGTTTTCCTTTACGAATATACTCCACAAATTGAGGTTTATTACTGGCTACATAATCCTTAAATTCAAAGTATGCCATCAGCTTCCTGTTAGCAGCCAGTGCCTGCAACTCTTTATCAGAAGAACTTACTACTTCAACCATGTCCTTCTGAAAGTCGAAAACCTGAACGCCAGCTGGCACAATAAAATGATTTGTCACTCCGCCTTCAGTTTTAAGATTTGAAAACATGGCAAATGAACTCTCAGTTTTCAATCCTAAATAAGGGCTGCCGCCATTTATAAAAACTAGTAAGGGGATAATGAGAAAGGACCAGTGAGGAATAGATAGGGAATAACGGTTAGGCAAATGAGATCGCTCGCTTCTACCTGCCATATACCTGAAAAACAAGAGGATGTAGACAAAGCTGAAGCCAGTCCAGAAGAAAAAAAGATGAAAGTCATCCACTCGTTTCGTGAGCACGACAGAAGTCAGCACAACACCTGCAAAGCACACTGCAGCTAAAACAACCTTGCTAAAACTGTAGGTTTCTGCCCTTTCCCTGATACCTTTCAGCTGCTCTTTAACCTGAGCCCACTTCGCCGCCACGCTGTTGCCGAACTGTGGCGATGTAAAGAGAAAATAAACAGCAAAAATCATGGAGGAAAAGTCGTAGAAGCCATTCAGAGGGTTATAGGCTATGATACAGTGGAAAACCAACCCTATCAGTATACCCCAAATACGAGTCCGCCTGAAACAAAGCATGACAGGAATAAGAGATTCTACAAAGATTGTGAAGTAGGCATTCAATGCCAGAAATTCAGGCGTTAAGCTAAAAAAACCTCTCGAGTTCTGTGCCTGAAGGAAAAATGCTGCACAACTCCCGATCGGCGAAAAGAAGTCTTCATTGAGTTTATGAAAAGTAACAAAAAAGTACAGAATGATTACTTCCACACGCACAAAGGGGGCAAAGGTATTGAGGAGATCCTCTTGCCTGATCCGGAAGCTTCTATGCTTAATTATCAGGTAGAGCAAAGCATGGAGAATAGTTAAATCAACCAGTGCTGTAAAAATCCAGTGGTTACTGAGAGCCGGCATTTTATAAAACACATCGCCTAACTGCAAGGCAATCAACATGACAAACCGCGGAATGGAAGAAGGCCGGTAGAGCACACTGGCAACGGCAATGGTTAACAGCACATAGTGCAGCCTGGCATCAAAAGCACTGGATTGTGCCATATGAAAGAGAGTGGCTATGGCCCATAAGCTGCAGAATATTTGAAAGTGCAGCTTCTTTGGAGTGACCACATCAGGATCGCCTAACGAAAGGCCATCTGCTGGCAGAACTTTATTAATGATCATCGTGAACCAATAATGTTAAGGGCAAAACATTAGAATAGGTATAGGTATAGCTATGCGCTATAAAGGAGCATGAAAACAGGTAACAGGCGTGCTAAGTAGCCAAAGGAGGATAGTAAACGGATGAAAAGGGATTGGCGCAAGGTGTTTTGTAGGGGTCATAAAGGCCCAGGTACATGACGGGCTTGCTTTCATCCATTCTGTTCCTGAAGAAATCTGTTGCCAAAAGGTAATCTTTCACAAGCTCCTCCACTACCTTCGACTTGC
The DNA here is from genome assembly GCF_003367245.1 of Pontibacter diazotrophicus. Lineage (GTDB taxonomy): Bacteria > Bacteroidota > Bacteroidia > Cytophagales > Hymenobacteraceae > Pontibacter > Pontibacter diazotrophicus. The sequence continues at coordinate 101,968 of NZ_QRGR01000003.1, forward strand.
TGGCAGAAGACCTCAGCAGGTAAAGGCCTCTTACTTTCAACAGGTAATTGTCGCTTTTACCTTTGGCATAGTCCTGCACAAACCGCTCTACCCCTTTTATATCCAAAGCCAGGTAATCCAGTTCCTGAAGAATGAGGCCTCTGGCTGCTTTGCTGTAAGAGGTATACATAAAACCCATTCCCGGCAAAGCGGCCAGTGCAGCGCCTGCACCAGTTAATTTTAAAAAGAGCCTTCTGTTCATAGTTTCAATTTAAAAGCTTTTATCAGCAGCATACAAAGACAAAGCAGATAGCGTTAAGGTTGGGTTGGCTGGTGTAAAAGTGGTGAAGGCCCCGCTTCCTAATACAAAAAGATTCCGGTACTGATGATGCAGCAGATACTTGTCCACCACCCCTTCTGCCGGGCTGGCACTCATGCGTGTAGTGCCCAGAATATGAGCTTCTGAATTATGCGGCTCATCAAATTCGATTCTCTCAACCGGCAGGCAGTCCAGAACTTTGTGCAGGTTCTGCTTCATGTTTTCTATTCCTTTCAAAGCATAGGCAGTAGGCCCTGCATAATTCACCCGTGGCTTTAAGATGTCATCAGATGGAGCCACATAGTTTTGTGGGTCAGGTAAGTCTTCAAATACCATTCGGAAGGAGGCAATATCACGCCACTTTCCTTTTTCCATCCGGATAAAAGGATGATTACTTGATTCCATCAGACAGGCGGCATAATCCCGGCGGTGGTCCCCGTCATAAAGCATGTAGCCATTTGCATTTACCCAGGTACTCCCGCCCAGGTTTTTCAAGTCTTTCAAGTAGACTCTTGCGTCAAGACCAATTTGCTCTCCAAGGCCTTTTCCTGTTGAAGGGTTTTTATCGCCTGCATTCAAGAGGATGTGTGCGTTGAAAATACTATTGGCTCCCAGGGCCACTACCTCTCCGGAGGCACTTAATTCTTTACCCTCCTGCCTGAAGAATACTTTGCGAACGATGTCCCGCTCAAGCTCCAAACTATACACCTGCGCCCCGAAAACTAGCTCCACCCTTGGGTCCTCATAAACACCCATGTTCGAATTTTCGATGGTGAATTTGGCATTCACCGGACATATACTACACACTGCACTGGCACAGCATGCGTTTCTGCCGTTTGCGGCCACTCTCGCACGGGCAGTAGGTTGGTTAATATATTGGTTTTGATATCGCTTCTGCAGCAGCCTGTCTACGTCTGTAAACAAATGCGGCGGTTGCGGGTAGGCACTGGTTTTAGGAAAAGGCGTTGTTTCCGGACCGGAAATAGACATCATTTCCTCCGTCTCTGTATAGTAAGGTTCCAGGTCCTCGTACTGCAGTGGCCAATCGTTTCCTACACCGTAGAGGGTTTTCATCCTGAAATCGTTCGGCAAAAAGCGGGGGGTACAGCCAAACCAGCAGTTAGAGCTGCCCCCAAAGCCCAACGTGTAAATCCATCTCTTTTCAGGCGTCAGATTCTCTATTGTCTCCTGCGTCTGGTGCCAATCAGGATTGAGTTTGGCATAAGGCGTTTCCTCTCCCCTCCTCTCTTTCACTCGTTCCGCGTGCGGAAAAAGAAAACCTCTTTCCAGCACTAATACTTTTGCAGTGCGTGGTGCTTTGCTCAGGTATTTTTTAAGAAAAAAGGTAGCAGCAAAGCTGGAGCCGACCATCACCAGGTCGTAGGTAGCATTTTTCAATTCGGGTGAACTTTAGGTTATAGTAAAAGCTGGTTCTTAATCAAGATTTTCAGTTTTATGCTCTATGCATAAAAGAAACAGGTAATCTTAAAGCTCCTGAGGAGCGGCTAAAAATAAAAACGCTAAGCATTGAAGCTTATTTCTACTGTATCAAATCCGTCTGGATTTTTAACAAAAAGAAAAAGCCATAAAATTATAATAATTATTATAGTTTAAGTCAATGAAGTTCAGATACGACATACCTCCAAAATAAGTTTAGACACAGAATGAATTTGCCCTTGTAGATGCTTCAGGGCTGAAAAATACTTTAAGCAAACAGAATATTAGGTCGTAAGCGCTTGTTTAACTGGTTGTATAAAAACCCATTGCCTTAGGTTGACAAAGCTTAGACTACAACAAAAACTGTTACAAAGACGGAACGGGTATCAGAAAGCACCAGTCAACAAGGCATTGCCTATTACAAAATTGCTTTAATTATGCAGGTTTGAATATACTATTGCTCACACAGCAAGACGGGCTTACTGAAGGAACGGCACTCAAAGCACTACATAAAATCGGAATGGGAAAAAATAGAAAATATTTGTTCCAGCTTTATTTGAGCCAGAACATACTATCTCTGTCACCGGACTGCAACTATCTTACAGCATGCAGCAGTTGTTTCACGCTTAAAACAGAAAAGAGGTTGCTAGCCAAATAAGGTGTAGCAGCCTCTCATATAAAATCGCTTAGAACCTCTTTTAGAGGCTCTTCTTCAGGTAGTTAAATAAAGATTCCTTGTTGTTGGCGTGAAGAATTTTGGCTCCGGACAGGGCAGGGAAAATAGTGGCAAACTCATTCAGGTGCACCTCCATTGGCTTCCCTTTGGAGAGGATAACATTGGTTCCACCAAAGCAACTTGCAAACGCAGCGGTGCCACCATGCATGGAAATAAACCGGTCGCAGTTGGCATATATCATTAACTGCAGGTGATTGAAGTTATTTACGATAGACGTGTGGGCCTCGTACAAATCATTCATCAAAAGAACTTCCGGATACTTTTCCCTCAGCCAGGAGTGCTCATTCAGATCAAGCGTCTCGCTATTGTCTGAGACGATGTGGGTAGACAGAGGCCTGTTATAGATTATCTGATATTTGTGGCCGTAGGTACTTATAATGTTATCAAGGTCATCAATACTCAGAAAGTTCAGGGGCGGCTTATCCCATTCTACATTATATTTGTTGGCAATCACAAGCAGGGGCTTGTCATAAACGAAAATATCGTTCTTGTAATGCTGTTTGTACGGGACTTTTCGCCATTTAAGAAAACTGAAAGAAGCGCTGTGTGTCATGTTTGGGAACTCGTACTGCGCATAGGAGGTTTCCCACTCCCGCTCCTGGTACCTCTCCTCATGATTCTCACTAAAAAAGTATAGTTCCTTGGTATTCTTGCAGGATATGGTCTTCTTCAGTGTACCGTTCAGGTGGTGCCAATAGGCAAACGGAATAACATACCGCAATTCCTGGTCAAACTCTCCCCTGAAATCGGTTACTTTATAATTTTCTTTCTTTACATAATCCCGAAAAAAATACTTAATCTGATTTATTCTGCAAAAGTAGTTATCGCGGATATGGTACCTGTAATTTCTTTCGATATGGGAATACTTTACTGAAGCTACCACATAAAGGAACTTCAAAAAGATACTTTTCATGCTATTGATTTTAATGTAATCCATATGTAAGTCAAGTAATAATAAGTATTCACGAGACAGGCCTTCGGTGTATAAACCACCCTCAGCAAGTATCAGATGAGGCAAAACATCCCTCTTGCACGCGCTTCTCGGCATTTCTGAATGCATTCAGTGAGGCAGCTGCTTTAAGTCTCAACATTGAGTATTCTATAATGAATATGATGTTATGAACTCAGGCAAAGCTCTTGGAAAACTGCTGTTGTTACAAAAACAGAAAATTTGTCGTCGCTCATTTTAGACAAAAAACCAAAATAATAGCGTTTTTGTAAAGATACCCTTCAAACGCAACATCATTGATTGATGTTACGCCCATTTGATAATAAACTGCCAAATATTCTTAAGTACCTATGTAGCAAAAATTTAAGATTTGAATTAAGGGGAAAAGATATTTGGGCACCCCTGTTGGCGAGATTATATATTCTCTGCAGTAAGTATCCCGGTTGGTGCAGATTAGCTGGCATCTACATTTATTACTCCTACCTCAGCACCGCGAAAGCTAATTACACAGGCATGGATTTACCGTGCTTCATGATCAAGTCTTTTGAATTAAGAGCCTCCTCACTAAAATTTTTGTAAATAATAAAGTTTTCCATACCTCCCGCATTTGCCGTTAGTATGCCGTTTTTAATATTGTTGTTAGACTGTATCCTGTTGGCCCCTTCAAGTTCATAGTAGTTTTTGGGTTCCGCTGTACAATTAATTGATTTTTCTAAAGTAGTATTACTTAAATATCGCAGGAAATTCTCCTGTTTCTCCTGTTTAAACTCAAGTCCTATTTCCCTGCCTCTGTTCACAAGGTCGAGGTCCTCGTGGCCGATAGGAAGTAAATCCTCATCATACCCCCCTAACCTCATGAACGCTTCTTTAAAGAAAGTCAACCTCCCTACTGTGCCCCAGAACGGAGGCTTATGAAACTGAAAGATGTTGTTTTCGCCGTGCTGATTATATAGATAGTTTATATAATAGGCAAGATCTTTACCCGTGAAATTATCACCATCCACATTACAGACAATGTCTCCCTTTGCCAAAGCATGTGAGAGGTTTTTTGCCTTAGAGGCATGAAAGGTCTGAGGCTGGAATGTCTTGTAATAATTTAGAACGCCCTGTTCAATATAATGAGACCAATTTTCTTTAACATAGTCTTCTAAGCCATCCTGGGAGTTATAGTCTATCAGGACAAACTCTATGTTTGGATAACTTCTATTGTTTTGAATATTTTTTTCTAATGTATGCCTCAGGTGAAAAAGCCGGTTCATACAGGTTGAACAGAACGATATGGAGTAATAATGATCCTGTTTATAAATTTCTTCGGGGAGCGCAGTATCATTGTAGTTCCTTAAGTTTATATCCCTATACGTTCGAAGTGTTCTTTCGAGCTTGTGTGGTATCAGGTGCTTCAGCAATTTTGTCAGCTTTGACATAAAAACAAGGAATAAAAAATAGATACAATAATTTAAAATCTAAGAGTGATAGCGGGTTCTGTTTATCCCCTCGTTACACTGCTCATACACGAATTGCTTAAAACTATTAACGTGTCGCTATTATCAAAGATGCCTTCTTTAAGCAACAGCAATAAAAAATATAAAATGCGACCTAAAGGCTGCTAAAGAAAAATATGCTACAACCTGGCAAGCAATAAACCAGGTAAGATTCTTTTGCGGCTATACCTTTTACATTCGATTCATTATTACCTTTTAAAGGCATGACAGCAACCATGTTCTGCCTGTGCTTACCAATCTACAGAATCAGCATACATTACCATGCAACCGATTAACTGAAGGTTGTGTGCCTTAAAAACCACTTAAGCCATTCAATGTCCACAAACATGAGCGTAACCAGTAATGCCGCAAAAAAGACGACATAGAGCATAAACCACTTTCGGGTGTAAAGTTTCTCAGATCCCTGCACCGGTGAGTCCTTCAGTAAGCCTATTCTAAGGTACCAGGCAAAAAGAAGGGCAAAAAATGGAAAACTAATGAGCAGTTCCAGCCTGTTTTTAACCAGAAAGATGCCCAGGAAGAACGCAGAAGTGAGGGCGTAAAAGAACATCGAGATCAAAAGGCTGTTCTCTGTGTAGTATTTGAATGACTTACGGTAAAGACCTGCCAGCTCAGGATTTTCTATGAGGCGGTACTCGGCAAAGCGTTTGGTAGCCATTAGGAACGCTCCCCCCATCCAGTAAGCAATGATGATGCTGGTAGGTGGTAATGTGAGCCATACGATGTCCCAGGCACTCTGTGGCAGCGCCACCACAGGCGTAAAGATGAACCAACCTAATGCGAAGCGGATAGGGTTGTTAACAGATTCTGACAGTACATCCAGGTAAACTCTGTCTTTGCTACGGAAAGGCTTTACATTATAAATGAAGCCCATTACAAGAAGAAAGGCAGAAATAATCAGAAACTGCATGGAGATAATGTAGGCCAGCGAAAGGCCGATTGCCGCCAGCGCAGCATACTCAGTATATACCAGTACAGGGTTTACGACACGCACAACAGAAGTGCGCTTTTTCTTTAACGGGTGGAACTTATCGAACTCAGCGTCCAGGTACTCATTTATTACATAGTTGGCCGAAGCAATGAGACAGGTACTCATTAAACCTATCATAATTCTGGAAAACAGTGTCAGGTCCAGGGGCGTTTGATAGACAATGTAGGCAAATAACATTCCCGGGACCATGAATACATTTTTTACCCAATTATCAGGACGGGCTATAGCGATGTAGTCTGTCAGGGAGGCAGGTATCACAGGCGGTTGCTGCGTCACATAAGGGCCCTGTGAGGCATTGACAGTATTAGTGCGTGGAATATTGGGTTCCATGTTCTAGTGAATTATAGGTTAGTGTATGTGTTAGGTTAGCGAAAAAGTCAAATTGCCTGAAAGGCTTCTTGTCGATGATCAGATATGGCATATTTGCCCGCAGTGCACATTCCCCATCCATCTCCTGCCGGTCGCCAATAAACAGGCAGTCGGCCGGGGCGAATCCTAACTGGTCTACAACATAAAGTAGCCCTTTGGGATCTGGTTTTAACTGGTTCACTTCCGGGTCAGTAGAACTAACCACCAGGTCGGCGGCAAGGCCCATTGCATTAAGCTTGTCATGCGCCTTATAATCAGAGTAAATGGCTATTTTAATGTTATGCTGCCGGAGCATGTTAAATAGCTCCTGTGTACCGGGATACATGCAGCCTGCCAGGTAGCGAATAGGATGCTGGAATATCCAGCGCTCTACCACTTCCCTGATTTCATTCACGCTGTAGCCTTTTTTTTCTGCACACCAGACATACTGCGCGTGCTCCAGATCCAGGCATCCATGCCCTGCCCTTCTCTCCCGCTCATCCCTGAAGTGCGAGAGCATCATCATCTCTTTTATTCGCCACGGCCGCCAGGTATAATAATTCAGAAGAGCGAACAGCATCTTCTTTCTCAGTTTTGACTGATCATAAAGCGTTCCGTCTACATCAAAAATAACCGCTTTCACGCCTCCCCAATCTAAACCTGAAGTTTGCTCATGCTGCATAAGGAATTATAAAATTTGTGCTTATTATTTTAACTTTTTCTGCCTCAATATGCTTAAACAACAAGAATAGAAGGATTTAGTCTTTTTTGTGTCCAAAAAAATGAGTATGGAGTTCAAGTACGGGGAGAAATCAGTTTTTGTTTGAACTTTATACAAATATTATTTAACTGATTTTTTTTACATGCAAAACCTATATATATAAATAATAAACTATTTTAGTATATATATAACCTAATAATATTAAATTAAGTATTAGTATGAATATTATTCATCTTTACACGTACCTATTAAACCAAAAATAAATATGCTTCCAAATCAAATTCACATCGAAAATGTCCTTTATAAGAAGAGCACATAAGAGCCAGGTAGTTAAGTTTCTTATTGTAGGAGGTTTATGCGCGGCTGTGGAATTCCTGCTGTTTGCCCTGCTGGTACACCGCTTGGAACTAGAGTATCTCCACGCTAACATGGCTTCGCTCATAGTAGCCGTGGTGCTCAACTATTTAATCTCCTGCAGGTTTATCTTCAAAAGAGGGAGGTATTCCGGTAAAGTGGAGTTCGCTATGTTTGTTCTTTTGTCGGCTATTGGCGTTGCCCTGAACCAGTACCTGGTCTGGAGCTTTATAGAACAGGTGGAACTGCACGTGTATGCAGGAAAGATAATGGCCATAGGCTTGGTGGCAGTATTCAACTACTTTACAAAGAAACACATTGTTTTCATGAACTAAACTCTGCACAATTCATGCTTACCCAACTAACTTCTACAAGGCAACAGCCACCTCTTTCTGAGTCAGAAAACACTACCTCCTTCTTTGTAAACCACGGCTCGATTCCCTGGGCTACCGTGACATGGATTTTTATAGCACTCGGTGTCTTTTTGAGGGTTTTCCATTTCTTTGATAACCGGTCTCTGTGGATTGATGAGATTTACCTCGCTTCCAGCCTGGTCAAAATGGACTTTATGCAACTCGCCTCTCCGCCCCTGGAGTATGAACAGAAAGCACCCATTGGTTTTCTTTGGATGGTCCGGTTGGCGGTAATGGTCTTTGGGAAAGGAGAAATGGCTCTCCGGCTGTTTCCTTTAATCTGCGGAATTGCCTCTCTCTTTGCGTTCAGGTCTGTTGCCCGCTTCTTTTTAAAACCTGTGGGAGTGGCAGTGGCGCTTGGCATGCTGGCTCTGGCACCTCCCCTTGTCTATCATGCTGTGGAGGTGAAACAGTATGGCTCTGCAGTACTGGCTACAACGCTGGCACTGCTCTTATATACACGCTATCACGGTAAGTTCACGATGCCCCATTTATTAAGCTGGGGTATCTGGGGTGCTATACTTGTGTGGTTTTCTTATGCTGTTATCTTTATACTGGCTGGTATGGCATTTGGAGTTTGCCTTACTTACCTTCTGAAGAAGAACTGGAAGGCATTATTTTATTCTGTCATACCTTTTTCTATGTGGCTTGTCAGTTTTGCAATCAACTTCTTCATGTTAACCTATAAACACGCAGAGTCGGAATGGCTCGTGCATTGGTTCAGAATACGGGAATCCTTTATGCCTTTTCCCCCTTCGTCAGCCGAAGATTTCAAATGGTTTTTCGCTCAGGTGTTTCTGATATTAGACTATCCCCTGGGCCTTCTATGGAACTTCAGCACGCTACATACAGGCAGCAAGCTTTTGGAGACACTACTTCGTGTGCCTGTTATTCCTGTTGCGTTTCTTGCTACGGGTCTGCTTGTGCTGTTCAGAAATAACAAAACAACTTTCATGGTGCTGCTTTTTCCTGTTTGCCTGGCGCTGCTGGCTTCCGGCCTTGAACTCTATCCTTTTTATGAGCGACTGGTCGTGTTCTTAGCTCCGGCATTGATTTTAATTATCGCACTTGGCACTCAAAAAATCGCTGCTTTATTTCCTGCCCATGCAGGATGGCAATACATTATTCCTTTCCTAATCCTGTTGGCTCCCTTACATGCCTCTGCCAGGCAAGTGCACAATACCGAGCTTTTCGGAGGCCGAAAGCACTGGCACCTGCGCGATGCCCTGCTCTATGTACATGAGAGGGCTAAGGAACAGGATGTAGTGTACATCAGCTGGAACGCCCTGCCAGAGTACAGGTATTATAAGGAGGTGTATGGTTTTAAATTTAAGGTGATAGAGGGAAAAGATGTAAGGCTAACATCGAAGAATGCATCGGAATATTTAAGAAACCTGGAGCCTGATTTCAAAGCTATGGCCAGCTATAACCGCGCATGGTTGGTTTTAAATAAAATAATGGGTGCCAACATAGGAGAGATAGAAGCTCCGAACGATGTATTTGGGCAGGAGATAAAGGATGGTAAGCGCATTGTAAAGAAACTTTCTACAATGGGAAAGCAAGTAGATGCCTACAAAAGTACAGACATGGATGTTTTTCTTTTTGATTTCCCTAACAACTGACAAACAGTGATTTATATCCTGTAAAAAGAGATTTTACCTTAAATATATGCATTATAATATAGAATATTTTGTTTTTAAAAGATACTGCTTCTAAAAATAACTAAACCCATTTAAAATAATTAAGTATAAGCTACGGTAACTTTAGATTATACAATCAACCAGGCTTGTTGTATAGCAGAATTTTCCCTGCATATTTTCTGTTTTAGCAAGGCTTTACAAGCCGGAGGCATATTTTGACAAGAAATGAACAATTTTATAAATACTCATTATATCTAAAATGGATACAATTTTCAAAAGCTAAGAGATTGCTTCTTCTCCATAGTATGAAGATATTGTATTGGTTTATATAGCAAATTAAAAAACAAATGAATTACAGGTCTATTGAAGATTTAAACAACTGTATAGCTACAAATATTTCCAAGGTGCCCTTAGGAACGGATCTTATTGTGGGAGTGCCCAGAAGCGGATTATTGGCTGCAAACTTACTGGCACTTCATATTAACCTGCCTTTTACCGATGTGGAAGGCTTTTCGGAGGGCCGGATACTGCAGTCGGGCAGCCGGATGAAAAGCTATGTCAAGCCTTTTGAAGCATACAAGAAAATCCTCGTTATCGAAGACAGTGTATGGTCTGGAAATTCAATAAAGGCAGTAAAGGAAAAGCTAAGCGGGCTTTATCCTGATAAAGAAATAGTATACGCAGCTATATTTGCAGCTCCCGAAACTGCCGATAAGTTAGACTTCTATTTCGATCTTTGCCCTGGCCCCCGCATTTTCGAATGGAACATGATGCACCACGACCTGCTGGAAAACTGCTGTGTTGATATTGACGGGGTGTTGTGTAAAGACCCCACCGAAGAGGAGAACGATGACGGGCCCAACTATGAGCACTTCCTTTGTAATGTAGAGCCTTACTCCCGCCCAAGCAGGAAAATTGGCGTTATTGTTACAAACCGCCTTGAACGCTATCGTGCGCTTACAGAGGCATGGTTAGCCAAAAACAACATCCAGTATGATAAACTTGTGATGTTGGACTTACCTACCAAAGAGGCCAGGCAGAAGGCCAACAACTATGGAGGATTTAAAGCATCGGTGTACCTAAAGTACGACAGCTTGCTGTTCATAGAAAGTTCTTTGTGGCAGGCGCAGCAAATTGCGGATATCTCCGGCAAGCCTGTCTACTGCGTGGATGTCCGCAGAATGATTTACCCCAATATGGTTGGCAAAACCCGCGGACTAGCAAGGCTTGTATCTAAGAAAGCCATAGAAATCACAAGAGGCATTTTCGCAAACCTACAAACAGCTACTTAAGCAGTTTAAAATGCATGAAATTAAAAAGCCGTAAGAGAACATAATATTTGAGTTTTCCTACCGCTTTTGCATGCTTTCATTCTTCTCTGTTCCTATTGTGCGATCCAGACATGATGAGTATAGAGTAAAGCTAACTTGGCTACAACTAATTTGGCTCTAGAAACGCCCATAGCAGCATCTCAGCTACGTATAATTTCTAGTTATAAACTTAAAACAAAATCTTCCGTACCGTCTGAAAGCACCTCCTTGAAAGTGGAAGTTAAACGTCAATCAGAATTATGCCAACACTATAGAATTTAGTTTAGGGAAGGCATCTACAATGCTGCTATCTTACAGTAGGCACTAAAAGGGCATGTGAAAGTTTTTTTAGAAGGTCTCCTGTTTCGATTGTACCTGAAGGTACTCTGCCAGGTATGACGAATTTCCATAAATTTTTTAGTGTTATACATACTATATCTATATATTTAAGTAATTTTATATGGAACAGGTAAAGTTTCCTGCTCTCTATTAAAACGTAATTACACAGTGGGAAATAAAATCCACTAATAAAAACATCTTCTTCTGATTAATTGACTATGTCTGTCAAAGGAAAAATAAGAGTATTAGAAACTATAAGACAGGGAAAAATAGGAGGCGGTGAAACGCATGTACTTGACCTGGTAAAGGCACTGGACAAAGAGCTGTATGAGCCTATAGTATTGTCTTTTACAGATGGCCCCATGATTAGCACACTGCAACAGATGGGGATAAAGACCTATGTAATCAAAACAGAAAGGCCTTTCGATTTTACGAAGTGGAAAGAAGTTAAAAGACTTTTAAAAGCTTGCCAGATTGACATCCTTCATGCACACGGTACTCGCGCTTTATCTAACACTTTCTGGGCTGCAAGGCGCTTAGGCTTACCAATCATCTATACCGTACACGGCTGGTCTTTTCATGCTGACCAACCATCTCTGATGAAGAGTTACAGAACCTTAGGAGAAAAGTTTTTGACAAGCAAATCAGATATCACTGTATGCGTGTCTGAAAGTAATCTGAAAGAAAGCCAGCAATTGTTTGACATGAGTCGGGCTACAATTATAAAAAATGGCATTGACCTGAACAAGTTCAACAAAGGGAACTCTTTTAGTGATATCAGGAGAGAACTTAATATAGCTAAAGAAACTATTCTGGTAGGCTACATAGCCAGAATAACTTCACAGAAAGATCCCATTACCCTGCTGAAAGCAATAGCTTTGATACCAGCAGACGTGAACATACATTTTCTTATAGTTGGGGAGGGTGACTTAAAAGAAGAAGCCCTGCAGCTTGCTGTGGAGCTGAAAATTTTAACCCGGGTTACGTTTGTTGACTTCAGGCAGGATATACCTGACATTCTGAACGCAATAGATATATACTGCCTGCCTTCTCTTTGGGAAGGTTTGTCGATTGGCCTGCTCGAAGCAATGGCCATGAGCAAAGCGATAGTCGCCACAGCCATAGACGGAACAAAAGAAGTAATAGAACATATGGTAAATGGCCTGTTGGTTCCTCCTTCTTCTCCGGCATTATTAGCTAAGTCCCTGACTTTACTGGCTACTGATGAGGCTCTGAGAAATACCCTCAGTGCCAATGCACATCTAACAATCAAGGATAATCACGACGTAAGAAAAATGACGAGGCAAATAGAAAGCCTTTATCAGAAAATGCTGCCTCAATCCAGAAATATTTCATCAGAAAAGCCACTACAACTGATCTGAAACGTCAGCATGTTCGTTCGCTTAACGGAATCTAGATTCTTTTCCTCTTTCACAGTAAACATACAGCAAAGAACCAACCATAGCTAACTCCTCATTTTCTGTTCAAAGGTATCTTAACACAAACCCTTGGCAACTTTCCAGTATAACAGAAGGTCGCTGTGCAGGAATAGCGTTTGCCTTGCCTGTTGCTGAACGTTACCCTTTTAGGGGAAGGAGCGTTTTATAAAGAGGCCCACTACCACTATGGAAAGTCTAAAAGGTGCTTATAAAACACGAACACAGGTGCTTCTCTCTTCAACTTCTAAGCTGTATAAAAATTTCTGTATTCAAACTTCATAATATATTCGTCCCTACCGGTCGAAAAATTAAATTCAAAGTAGTACCAATGAGAATAGGAATCGAAGCTCAACGAATCTTCCGCCCCAAAAAACACGGAATGGAAGTGGTAGCCCTAGAATTGATTCGCCAGTTACAGGAGTCTGATAAAAAGAATGAGTACATCATATTTGCAAAAGAAGACACTGATATAGGTTGTTTAAAAGAAACTGAAAACTTTAAGATAGAAACCATACCAGCTTATAGTTACGCAGATTGGGAGCAGATTCAGTTACCCAAAGCGGTAAAGAAAAGCAAAATCGATTTTCTGCACTCTACCTGTAACACTTCTGCTCTATGGCAATCTAATCCGCTGCTACTCACATTGCACGATATTATTTACCTGGAAAAAGTAGATTTCAAAGGAACCGCGTATCAGAATTTTGGCAACCTCTACAGAAGGTTTGTGGTGCCAAAAGTGATAAATAAAAGCACCTCTATTATCACTGTTTCTCATTTTGAAAGAAACACCATACTAGAACAATTGCGCTTGCCTGAAGAAAAGGTTCAGGTTGTCTATAACGCTGTAAGTGATATATTCCACTCCCACTATCCTGTTGAGCAAGTGGAGGATTTTAAATCGAAGCACCAAATCCCTGAGAAGTTCATGCTCTTTTTGGGCAACACTGCTCCTAAAAAGAACACCAAAGGTGTGCTTTCAGCCTATGTCGAATATTGCCAATGCACAAAAGATCCAGTACCTATCGTTATCCTTGATCATGACAGGTCACATGTACTAGCCTTTTTATCTGAGTTCAACAAAAAGCATCTTATACCGCATTTTGTGTTTCCTGGGTATGTGGCACCTCAGCAGATGCCTATGATGTATAATGCAGCCGCCGTTTTCCTGTATCCTTCACTTCGTGAAAGCTTTGGCCTGCCTATTTTAGAAGCTATGGCATGCGGCACGCCTGTTATTACTTCTACCACTTCCTCTATGCCAGAAGTAGCCGGTGGTGCAGCTTTATTAGTAGACCCATATAAGGAAAAGGAAATTGCGGAAGGCATCCAGAAGCTATTATCTGATGATAACTATTACACCGATCTTGTGGCGAAAGGGTTGAAAAGAGCTGCTGACTTTACCTGGAAATCTTCCGCGAAAGCCTTACTATCTATATATGACACCTTTGACAACTAAGTTCAGGACACGTCACTCGCGTCTTATTGAAAACTTTTGGGTCAGCAATACGATTGGGTTTGTCAAACAGCTATACCGTACAGGATTGGTCTTTTCATGCTGATTAACCAACTCTGATGAAGAGGTATAGAACTTTAGGAGCAGGATATATTTCTGATTGGCAAGTCGAAAGAGAACTTTCTATTTACTTTCTATTTAAAAACATCTTAACATAAATCTTAGCAATCTTCAAGTATAACAGAAGGTCGCTGTGCAGGGATAGTGTTTGTCTTACCTGCTGCTGAACGCCACTTTTGTTATGGGAAGAATGCCAGACCTGGTTGGCCACCCTGATGCCGTAGTGGGCGTAAAACTTTTTTGTTTTTTTCAGCAGCTTCTCTCTCTCATCTTCTGGCAGGTAGCCCTGAATATATTCCATTACCCTTAAGAGATCTTTTAGATACTGTCCGGTTATAAACTTCTGCCCTGAAATGGAGCTGCCGTGCTTGCGGTAATCAGCTAATACCTCCGGTGTATAGGCTATGGGATAATACCGTGCTATTCGAACCCACATCTCCCAATCCTCACCGTAGGTTACACCATAAAATCCGCCTAACGCTTCATACACCTCCCGCCGCACTGCAATTGCTGCATATTGTACCCGCTGATACTCGCTTATTTTCAGAAGCCAGTCCTTCAAAATACCGTCCTCTTTCATTTCAGGCCTCTGATCGTACATTTTCTGGCCTCTTTCATCAATGTAAGCAAAACCGCTAAAAGCAGCTCCGGCTTCTGGATATTTATAAAACAACTCATCCAGCTTTTGGTAATACCCATCAACTACTCTATCGTCACCATGCAAAATATGTACTATCCTGCCCTGTGCCCGATTGATGCAGGTTACAAAGTTACAGAGGCTACCCACATTCTGTTCCTGCCTGTAATACTTCACCCTTCCTTTGCCGATGGCAAGTACCAGGGCCTCCACATCAGCATCCGTACTGGCATCATCTATTACCTCAATCTGCATATCCTCTGGGGCAATGCCCTGCTTCAAAACACTTTCAAGCGTTTCTGTAAGGTATTGTGAGCAATTGAATACCGGAATCATCACTGACCAGTAGGGGCGGTTTCCGGTGACTGCAACCGGTTGTATGGAGGGCGGAGAAGATGGAATCCTTTCCATCATATGAATATTATTTAGTTGTGGAACAATATATATATCCTTTTTAAATAATCCAGAACATTATAGTCTATAATTTAATCCAGGAGGGGAATTGGATGTGAATACCTTTATTCATCTCTTCGCTTACCACCCATTTTTCAGGAGCTATGACAATTTTGTCCGGGTTCTTGTTTAAAAATGCGGCCCACCAGCTAAAAGTACTGTTCGCGATTATGTTATGACGACAGTGGCTCATGGCGTCTAATTCCAGATAATCCTTCTTGCCTCCTTCAACGTCAACAAAGGTCATAGGGACATGCATCTTTAAATTATCTTTTGCCCAGTCTAAATCGTCAGAAAATATATAGAAGTTAGGATTTTTTATCTGGCTGTTAACATGTTCAACTGCCTTTTGATAATAGTGCAATGGCATTACGCCAAAATAAGATGCGTTGTTCAAATCACTAACATAGTCCCCCCTCCTGATGTGTAGAGAAACAGAAGTGCTATCTTTCTCAATATCTTTTAATGATTTTACGGTAAATGTTTCTTCTTTCTTGAGCGTCAGTTCTCCCAATATGGTAGCATCAAGTTTTTCATAATATTTATGATGTTGCCAGAAACCCTCCAGCAAAACATTAGATGAAACTTTCATCACCTCAGGTTCAAACCTCCAGTTTTCATCTTCCACATAATACTTCCTTTTATACTTAGGACGGTAGCTGTCTATTTTCCTATATATTTTAGCATAGAGAGAACTACTATAATATTCTCCTATGAGCTTTTCTACTTCACTTTCAGTAGCAAGAACTTCATCAATATTATAGTGGTTGAGCTTATAACTTCTTCCGTCTTCAACTCCCAGATTTGCTATATATAATTTAAGTGTTGTTTCATTTTTGATTGCCAACTGCTTTCCTATTGTGTACTGGAAAAGCTGGTTCCCTAAACCACCTGTCAAAGTCACTACCACCATAGTTAGTTAAGGATTTTTAATTTATAAAAAGAAGTACCCGTTTTATATTCAAAATAACACTCAAAAGCGCGTGCATAGAACAGGCAGTTAAAGCTAACTCTGCGTCGCATGCTGTTTATGCTATCTAGAGGTTTAATAAAGGTAAACATTTGGTGCCGTTATAGTTCAAGGCTAAATCAAAAAGCCTTGTTAACCCTCTCAGGCTGCTGCAAAGCCGTATGCAGGGTTTCTTCCAGTTCCGGAACATTTACCACCAGATCAGCATCATTGATTGCAACTGTATCCTCTGAAAGCGGCATGGTTGTACCTGGCATGGTGCAGGGAACCGAATAGTATGCAAGGCCAATGCTGGAGGCCATCAGGTAATAAGCATCATTTAGAAAAGCCTGGTTCATCATTTCCACCACTCTCGCTCCTGACTGCAGAAAGAGAATGTTCACCATATTCGATCCGTGCACACTTACAAAGACGGCTGTTTCAAGCATTAACTGTACCTGCTCGTTAAAAGAAAGGCCTTCAAAATAAATTATTTCAAACCCATACTTTTCCAGAACCGGTAATACCTCGTTTTCATTTAACAGCCTGCGTGTGTTTTGCCGCGAACGCGAAACAAAAATGCGCCTTTCAGGAACGGCAGGCTTGTTATAGAAATGCTTCAGCAGCTTTCTTCTCACCTTAACTATCAGTTCTTCCTCCTCAAGCCTTGGCAATGGTACAGATCCGGGTAGCTGCATATTCTTTTCAGAAGCAGTGGCTTGCTGGAGTCTGTACGCTGACTGGCTCCCATATTCCTCCTCCTCGTAATATACCAATTCCGGTAAAGCCAAATTCGAAACTTTTATAACCTTATCATCTCTCCTGCTCAATGGCAGCACGTTTTTAAACCCCAACAGGTCAATCGTGCTCCTGATATAACCGGGGGCAGGATCAGGAATAAGTAACTGGAAATCCGGGTATTTTTTCTGCACCAATAGTAGCCGTGGTAAAGATTCAATCATCCAATGGTAATAGTTTTCAGCAGACCAATTGTCATACACAAGGGCAACAATTTCTGTATCGGGAATCTCTTGTACATCCTTCGCCCACTGCTTCACGAATAGCATCCCTTTTCGGTATAAGGTCATGTCTCTTAGCCATGGAAGGCTTGGCGCAAAAATTCTCAGGTACTTAAAAACAACACCCCGGCCACTCACCCAAACGTCTTTCATAACAAAAATGCGCCGCCCGGGGATGCTTTTAGTTTTAACAAACTGGTTTGCAAACTCCTCCGGGAGCTTTTCATAATTAACGGGTAGAGACACAGGCAAAGAAAACATGGGAGGTAAAACATCCTCTGCTCTAGTTTCCTTCCAAAGCGGGAGTATGCGAGCTATCAACGTGAAAGATCGATAGACAGTCTCACGAAAAGATTTCCTTATTATCGTCACTTTCATGGAAGCATGGCATAAGATTAACAATATATTTTCCCGGAACAAAAGCTATCTAGTTGATACACCTGCTCCTCCTCTACCATATTTTTGCTTGTAAAAAAACTCAGAATCAGCCATAAAACCTTCTCCAACCCTACCTGCCAATACTAAAAGAAGGGAGGTAAAATATCCAGTGCTGACTAAACTACCCGCAGCAAACGAGCCTTTACAACATGATACAGAAGCTTAAAATAGCCTGCCCTTAGCAACAATAGAGTCCCCTTGAAACGCGGTAGGTTTCTAGCGAAATAATCAAGAATAAACCTCCTCTTATACTTAGCTGCTTGCTCTATGGCGCTGGTGTCTCTGTTCACATTTTCCCTGGCTTGGATAGCGCTTGTTAGCTTGTCCAATTCCCGTATACAATTCAAGACGCTGCTAACACTCTGCTCTGCCAGTAAGGGTTGGAAATTATGCTGCAAACACTCCACAAAACTAGCAGGGATGGTATAATCCGGGCCTGCATAGTACCGAAAGTTGCGCAACAATTGCTCTTGCTGCGCCTGCTCGTACTCCTGTTTCTTGAGCACCTGGTGCAGGCTTTGGTTAGTAACCCGGTAATCGAGCAACACCTCAGGCAGATTATAAATCACAAACTTCCGGCTTAACTGCCAGAACAACTCGAAATCCTCTGCATAGGGTACTGCATACATCCCCACCTCAGTTACAGCTTGCTTCCGGTACATAACCGTAGGATGATATATCCAGCAGATAAAGGTGAGGTTATAATAGAAGTAATCACTTTCAAACTTATCCTGCCGTACAAACTGACCATCTTCCGAAATTACTCTCACCAAAGAAGACACCATCGCACATTCCGGGTGCGCCTGCATATAGGCAATCTGCTTTGACAGTCGGTCCGGGTAACTGATATCATCGGCATCCATGCGGGCAATGAATTCCGATGCCGAAAGCGCTATCCCCTTGTTCAATGTTGCTGAAATACCCAGATTAATCTCGTTCAGAACAAGGCGGATACGCGGATCTGTATAAGATTTCACAATCTCCACACTCCCGTCAGTAGATGCATCATCGATGATCAAAAATTCAAAATCCGTAAAGGATTGCTGTAAAATGCTATCAATAGCCTCCGCCAGATATTTTTGGGCATTATATACAGGCATCAATACTGTTAGCTGCGGCATATTACTTCATCAACATCAGGTTTTATTCTGAAATAGTTGCTTTACCTTACCCGGTAAAACCTCGGTAAGGTAATGGAGTTTTGGATGGCGGTAAGGGTGCCAAGCTTTCTTTAGGAGTTTCTGCACACCTTCATCCTCTACATGCTCCCGCTGCAAATAGGCTTCAAACCATTTCAGAAAATAAACTCTTACATCGTTGTAATGCCCGTCTGCATGCACCCACTGTACAATGGAGCCGGTTCGCTGCCTGTAAAGGTTGTTGCAGGCAGATGATATATATACCTTCTCCTTCAGGTAAACTTTGTTAAGGAAACCCTGATCTTCATATAGCTGATATTTGCCGGTGAATGATTCCTCAAAACCTCCTACTCGCAGGATAGCTGCCTTTTTTAGCATCAGGCCCGAAGGGCAGGGAGCAGCTCCTGCACTTAGTGGATATAAGTGATATAATAACTCTGTTGGCTGGTACACCTTATCCTGCGGTGCCCCTACAGCAATCGCTACATTTTCAGCATCTGCCTTATCCCAACTATACCAGTAATCAGAAGCTTCCGCTACCATGCTAATCTCCGGATGACGCTGAAATATTGCAACCTGGTTTGTCAGTTTACCAGGCAGCCACACATCATCGGCATCCAGAAATGCAAGCAGTTCTCCTTTTGCATGCGCAATGCCATGGTTCCTGCTGGCACTTAAGCCTTTGTTGCGGTGTCCCTCGTGCTCCAGGTAAAAGATTTTGCCAGTAAACCGCTGCGCATATGTTTTAGCAATGGCAGAGCTACTATCTGTTGAGCCATCATCTACCAGTATAAGCTCCCAGTGAGGGTAATCCTGGGCCAGAACACTCTCTACAGCCTCCGTGAGGAATTTTTCCTCATTCAAGAAAGCTATAATCACAGAAACAAAGGGTGCGTGTGGATTTGCCATTGCGTTAGATTAAATGCTGTACTTCCATAACTGCAGCTGCTTTTTGAACTCGGGCGCAGCCATATTCTTAACCTGAAACCGCCCCAACCTATAGCGGTTTGCATTCCTGATAACAGCTTTTTCCTCCGTGGTAAAAGCAGCTGCAAACGCAACTCTTTCAGCTATAGCCATGGTCTCATTGTTGTAATTGCCATAGGGGTACGTAAGAAGGTCTATTCTTTTTTGCGCTATTTCTTCCAAAAAGCACTTGTTCTCCTCTATCTCTTTCTCCTGAAATTGCGGTGCATGGTAGGCCAATGCCGCATGTGATACAGTGTGAGCTCCCAAGTCAAAGAGTTCGCCTTGCCCTAAATCCTTCAACTCCTCTCTGGACATACTCCTGCAGTCCGGCCTGGCAGATGCTGCAGCACCAGCCCAATCCCTGATTTTCTGCAGCGCTGCCTGTTGTTCGCTCACAGGCAATGGTTTTAGTTTCTCCCAAAGCCTATAGAAGAGGAGGCTTCTTTTAGATGGAGGTTCCTGCTCACAGGATTTCCAGGCTTTGTGCTGCTGCCGGAGGCTTTGAGTCAGCTGTGCCTCCTCTTCCAGATTAAACGCTATACTCGCCCCAGCTACCTCCAAATCCATAACGGCAGGAAGTGATTCAGAAAAAAGTATCAGATGCTCTAACTCGTCCCACCAGAACTCCTTTTGCTGCCCCACATTACCGGAGGTGATGAAAAAAGTAGCCGGCAGGCAATACTTTTCCAGCAACGGCTTTGCCGTCTGGTAGTTATCTACATACCCATCATCAAACGTAATAGCAATAGTGTTTCTTTCGACAACTCCATTTTTAAGTCTTTCTACCATTTCCTTTAGCGGCACAACACGGTAATACTGCTTTAAGACCTGCAGCTGCTGCTCGAAATTAGCAGAGCTCACTGCCACTTCCCATACATCCGACTCCGGCTCTGCCACCCTGTGATACATCAGCACGAGTGCCTTAGGAGCAATGTATTTATAATAGATATGGCGTAACTGTGCTTTCAATTAGATGCTGATTTTACCGCTTTTACCGTGATGATAACCTGGAAGTGTGGATCATTGTAATCCAGTTTTTCTTTCGGCACCTCAGACAAACCCATGCCATACAAAAAGGCCGAGGCGACAAACACATTCCCAAACGTATTGACCTCTACCTGCCCCTTCTCAAACGTCTCCGTCATAAGCCGGTGCATAGCCTTATCAGTAAAAGCCCATAGCCATGTTTCTTTCCACTCCCCGTGATCGATGGGCGTGATACCCGGCACTGTAAGCAGCAAAGTTCCTCCCGGCTTCAGGATGCGGTGGCAGGTTGCCAGAGCCCCTTTAAAATCATATATGAGATGGAGTGTCTGGGTCAGCACAATGCAGTCGAAGGTGTTGTCCGGAATCTGAGGAGCATGGCTGATGTCACCAATCAGTGTGGCCGCAGGGTTCTTTTCGTTCACATGCAGGATATCGCTTTTTGTTATCTTATCGCCGCCAAACTGCATCGTATACGCATTATCCCCTATCTCCATGGCGTGACCTCTGATACTGCCGGATTCTCTCTGCAGAAAATTCTCGATGTAGTAACGGTCTATCGGGCCACCACGGTCATAACCAAACTGGGTACTGAAGGGTGTTGCACGTTCAAAGTCACCAGCGTCAACGGCTCCTACAGCAGGCTTATAGGCTTTGTATAAGTTGTTTTCGTGCAGCCACCTCAACCCAAAGGCAGGCATATTATTCTTGATAAAAGACTTAAGCATGTAAAAGTGATTTTAACATATACTTCAGGCCTAAAACAGGCTTGTGTTTAACTAACATAGAGAGAGTTCCGGGCGTAGCTGTTGCCTTTTTGGAAATCAGCTTCCTGTATAATTCGTCGCAGTAATAATTTTTCCAGACGGCATGGCCCCTGTCAAGTGCTTCCTGTTCCACCGCTGACTGTATATTCTTCTGCTGCCGGTCAAGCACCTGCAGCGCTGTAGCCAGCATAAACGGGATATTGCCGGACATGTTAGCCGTATGCAGCCGGTACGCCGCTATTTTTCCGGTATGGTGAAGAACTGGGTACTTGCGGGTAATTCTCAGGTACAGGTCATAGTCTTCGCAGGCTTTCAGGGAGGTGTCATACGCAAACTCTTCAAACACCCACCTCCTGTACATCACTGTGGCGTGCATGCCTATGTAGTTGCCTTGCAGCAGGTGGAAATAATGTTCGGAGGGAACTTCATAGACCTCCTCTTTTACAATCCCTTCATCTACAAACACTTTGTCGTGTCCACCCGATACAAAGGCCAGTTGCTCATTTTGCAGCAGGTAGTGCACATTCAGGTTAATGGCATCAGGCAAAAGCCAATCGTCTGCATCCAGAAACACCAGTAGTTCCCCTTCGCTATGCCGGACACCTGTGTTTCGGGCCGCAGAAAGGCCCTGGTTTTTCTGATAGATATACTTCACCCCTTTTGTGCTTGCAGCTACTTCGCGGGTATTGTCTGTTGAACCATCGTCTACCACAATGATCTCAATTGATGGATATGCTTGGCTCCATACGCTCTCAAAAGCCTCCTGCAGGTACGCGCCGTGGTTATAACACGGAATAATAACCGATACCAGGGGTGAGTCGATGTGAGAAGAAGACAGCATTTTCTTCCTGTTATTATTTAGAAGCCGGCCTGCGGTTTCGTATATAAAAAGCCAGCCCTGAAAGTACGCCTTTTATTTCAGCCCAAAGTGTACGGTACTGGAAATGGTAAAAGGGGAACCCTTTCCAGATAAGTTTCATGTAATAAGGAGGCAATACCTGGAACAGGTGCCTTTTATAACCTGCCTCCTGCCGAAGCCGCTGTTGCAGCAGGGCAGCAGTTGTAAAGCCTCGCAAATAATAGAATATCTGTTTTTTTAGTCCCTCTATCTCCCTGCGGTGCTCGTGATGCACCACCGCTCTGGGGTTGTAAAGAATTGTGTGCCCGCTTTCCAGTATCCGGTACCACATCTCAGAATCACCGTTGCAGCCAGCTGCCCCTACATCCAGCAACTCATCAAATAAGCCTACCTTTTCCAGTACCTCTTTTCTGAAAGCCATATTCGCGCCTGCTCCTATCTCCCATACCGGTGGACCTTTTGCTAACGTTTTATTGAAGTATACAGCATCATATACTTTATCTGTAAACCCACGGTTAAAGCTCCAGTGTTTCTCAAAAATCAGCTGTGCCTCGGTATCCAGTTTAGCAGCAATTACAAGGCCTGTCATGGCGGCCACTGCTTTATCCTGAAAAGTCTGCCAAACCCGGTACACCCACAGCGGATGTACTTCCACATCGTCGTCTGTGTAAGCGACAATAGGCATAGTTGCGCTTAACACTCCCGTGTTACGCGCGATGTCAAGCCCCGGCCTTGGCTCTCTTACGTAGGTTACTCCTTCAAACTGCAGCACCACCTCTTTTGTGTCATCATTGACAGGGGCATTATCCACTACAATGACTTCTTCCGGAAGGCATGTTAACCGACTCAGTTGCCTCAGACAGTTCTGCAGAAAGGAAGCTCTGTCACGGGTGCAGATCACCACTGACACGGGTACTTTCTCAGGTATAGCCGCGGCAGTCCAGGCGGACATGGCAGTATCCATCCAGCGCTTCCACTCCTCATACCTGCGGTGTTGAAGCAACTCTTCCCAGTGTGCCTCTTTGGTATGCATGGAGGCCGTATACTGTTCCACAGCCGGACGAATGGCCGCGATAAACTTATCTCTGAACGAGGCGTCTGAAAGCTTTTCGTCGGTGCCTATAAAGAGATGACCTAAGGCAACAGAGTCCCACCAGAAAACAAGATAGCTTGCCTGCCGGCGCAGATCAGGCACAGGCAGTGCAGACAGCTGATCGAGGTATATGTGCGCAATATGGTATGGTGCGTGTGCCTGCATAGGGTGATGACAGCGGTTGAGAGGTACTACTGTAGAACTAACTCTGTTTGCTCCAGCCTGAAAGGAAGCTTAGGACGCACAGCACCCCACCATTTCCCATACCACTGGATGTTTTCGCGATAGTCCTCCAAATCAAAGCTCAGGCACTCCTCATAGTAAAACAAGGAGACGGATGTATTCTTCAGTATGATCAGGGAGAAATAGTAAGACCCGTCGTTCAGGAAGTTTCCCGGAACAGTGCACTCCCCCTTCACAACGCCTTTATCACATTGCGTTGCCGGTGAGGGCGCATCAAAGATACACTCCCCACCGTACGTGAACAGGTGAAGCCCCGCGCTTAGAAGAACATCATCTGTCATGTTCCAAAGCTCGAATTTTACTGTCAGGGGTGTGCGGATGTCGAGCGGAGCATTAACATCAAGAAGGTGAGGCACCAGTTCTACAGATTTAATCCGTACGTGCTCATTTCCGGGCGCTTCTTCGGGTTTACTCCAGCTTTGCTTAAGTTTGTACTGCTGCACACCGGTAATGTATTTGCCCACTATACTGGTCACCTCCCCATATTCCTTCAACTTGCCTTTGTTCAACCACAGCGCTTTGTCACAGAGGTTATTCACTGCCTGCATGCTATGGCTTACAAATAAGATGGTTCTTCCTTCTGATTGCGATACATCGCGCATTTTGCCGAGACATTTTTTCTGAAAGTCAGCATCGCCTACCGCCAGTACTTCGTCTACAATCAGGATATCCGGCTCGAGGTGTGCTGCCACAGCAAAAGCAAGGCGCACATACATACCGGAGGAGTATCTTTTAACAGGCGTGTCTATAAAGCGCTCAATTCCTGAGAAAGCAACTATCTCATCAAACTTGGTTTTCACCTCGTCTTTTCGCATACCTAAGATGTAGCCACTCAGGTAGATGTTCTCCCGTCCTGACAGTTCCTGATGGAAACCTGTTCCTACCTCAAGGAGACTGCTGACTTTGCCGTTCCCTCTGACATGGCCACTGGTTGGGCGTACAATACGTGAGATAATTTTCAGCAAAGTTGATTTCCCTGACCCATTGCTGCCAATAATACCTAAAGCCTCCCCCTGCTTAACCTCAAAACTAATATTTTGCAAAGCCCAAAGAAACTGTTTGCTTTCTGAAGCATCTTCCGCCCCGCTCAGCGTAAAAAATGGATCTTCTTTCCTTAGGATCGCAGTAGTCCACCAGCGCTGTACGTCCTGCCGGAAAGAGCCGGTGCCTACAGTTCCCAGTCGGTATAACTTTGAGAGGTTTTCTACCTCTATTACTGTTTCTGCCATACTAGCTTAAACTACGTCAATAAGTTTGTCTCCTTGTTTGTTGAAGATCAACATAGAGCCGGCAAACAAGAAGAGGGTGAAGAGCACACTATAGATCAGCTGTGGTATAGTAACGGTGCCTTCGCCTAATAAAGAAAGCCGGAACAACTCAAACAAAGGTGTAAGCGGATTTAAAAGTACAATCCATCGCACCTTTTCCGGGATGTAATCAATGGAATATATAACAGGTGTCAGGAACATGAGTAATCGTATACTAAGCCCGACCAGATTGGCTAGATCGCGATACTTTGCTGTAATCACAGAAAAAAGTAAGCCAAGCGAAAGTGCAAGCATGCTTGTAAGTAATATAACAAATGGCAAAGCCAGCAGCCAGGGACCAACAGAAATTGAAACATCTTCAAATACCAAATAATAAGCTATCACCAGCAGCAGTAATATCATCTGGAACAAAAAGCGCATAAAGTGGGTACTCAGCTGCGAGAGAGGCATAATGAGTCGTGGAAAATACACCTTGCTAAAGATATGGGCATTTTCCCTATAAGTAGCTGACGTTCCATTAAAGCCATCACTAAACAAGTTCCACAGTACAATACCCGCTAAATAAAACAGCACAGGAGGCACAGTACCAGTCGGAATGCCTACTAATTTATCAAAAACCAAAACGTAGGTCACCAACGTCATTATTGGCTGAAAAAAAATCCAGAAGGGCCCTAACACGGTTTGCTGATAGTTCAGTAGAAAGTCACGCCTTACTAAACCAA
The DNA here is from genome assembly GCF_003367245.1 of Pontibacter diazotrophicus. Lineage (GTDB taxonomy): Bacteria > Bacteroidota > Bacteroidia > Cytophagales > Hymenobacteraceae > Pontibacter > Pontibacter diazotrophicus. The sequence continues at coordinate 127,558 of NZ_QRGR01000003.1, forward strand.
CCAACAGGTGCCGATACTCCCACAGTTCATCCAGCCTGGATCCCATCCAACTTGTCCTGCTCTGGATTTCCCAATCCCATTTCTTATTATTAGCTGACATAATACACCCTTACTGATATTAAAGTTAATTGTTTTCTTAAATATAAAAATTACTATTTATATTAATACTATTTAAAACAAGTGAAGTAATACAAATATTGACTTACAAAATCTAAGTAGATCAATTTCATTGTCACTACAACTGATCTAGCGCGTAACAATTGTATGCTTCCTCAGTTAAGACCTGTGTTACAACCACTTTCATGTAGCTCATCAAATATAAGTAGCTTTTACTTAGGTTTTCCTGTCAGCATCTCTTAATCCTGTAGTCTCTCGAATTGTTTAAATCAGGCGCGGTAATAAGAGTAGTTCACTCCCTCTCAGGCAGCAGCACAGCCAACAGTCGTTATTGGAGTAGGTAAACTGTTTAATGCGCCATAACAACAGTTGCAATAGGTGCACGCACTCCTATTGATTAATGCATCACATACTACATATTATCTGCAGAACACTATGCCTGATCAGATAGCTTCAGCAGGATGAAAAAGCTTATGGCAGGTATTTCCTAAAACTGCTCCTCATATAGAAAGAACAACCCTGGTTCAAAATTACAAAAACTGTGTTATAACATAATAAGTACAATTTCTACTCATCCCATAATAAAAAGTAGCTCTACAGCATAATTATAATTTTTGAATCAAAACAATATAATTATTCTTATTAAAAATAAATATAATATAGACTATAAATAATTATAAATAATCACTTTTTGTTAAAGCCTTATATCTGGCACAAATAAATTATTAACATAATAAACCTGCCTAAAACGGCTATAAAGAGCTTAAAAGCATTTTTTAATATTTTTCTTTAAAATATACCCCTTCACTGATATACAGTTAATTATATTTACAATATATTAGCGCAACCAATAAGCTAATTTTGACAATATGATTAAATCTATGCAATCACAAAAAACCTGCGCAAGCATTTACTGGTTTTTAGTACCATTCCAGACACCTCACCCAGCTTGTCTGAAATAAAATAATCCATTTCTACTTTTAAAGCAATTCAATCAAACCTACTCTTGTACCCTTGATGAAGCTTTAGCCCTTGTGGCAATCAACTGTAGCCCCGGATCAGCTCATTTGCTGAGCAATCAGGATACAGCGCTTCTTTCTGGAAATCATGCAGCAGTAGCCAAAGTCTTATCCCCTTATGAGATTATTATCCCTGGCAGCATGCGTCATGCTGGTCTTCATCACCTATTCGCTAGAGGCGGCCACTTATTATGTGAGTGCATCCGGAAAAGATGCAAACACGGGCACATCCAAAAGTCAGGCATGGGCCAGTATAGACAAAGTCAACGAGACAGTATTTGTACCCGGTGATTCCGTCCTTTTTGAAGGAGGCAGCACCTTTTCAGGTAGTATTTATTTTGACTCAAAGGTTAGAGGCACTGCTTCCAAGCCAATTTTTTTAGGATCTCACGGAACCGGGAGAGCCAAAATAAGCAGCGGAAGTAACACAGGCATCTATGTTTACAACTCAGCTGGCTTTAAGATCGAGAATATTGAATTCATGGGATCGGGCCGTACGAGCAGCGAAAGCAACGGGATTAAGTTTTACATGGACCTGCCCAATAACACCCGCCTGGACTACATCGCAATTGACCGTATCGAGGTATCCGGATACCGCTACACAGGCATTTCGATAGGAAGCTGGAACGGGGCGAGCGGCTTTCATAATGTTTCCATTACCAATAGCTCCGTGCATGACAACGGTGACGGAGGTATAGGCACTTATGGAGAAATAACACCCGCGCACCGTAATGTGTACGTAGGCAACATAAAGGTATATAACAATGCCGGCCTGCCCGAGAAGACAGATTCACACAGTGGCAATGGCATAGTACTAGGTGACGTGGACGGCGCCATCATTGAACACTGTGAGGCTTATAACAACGGCTGGCTCAACGCCTGGTCATCTGGCGGCCCGGTTGGAATCTGGGGCTACAGATGCAATAACCTCATCATCCAATATAATGAATCGCACCACAATAAGACCGGTACCACAAAAGATGGCGGCGGGTTCGACATCGACGGGGGTTGTACTAACAGTATCATGCAATACAACTACTCCCATGACAATGAGGGAGCTGGCTACCTTGTGGCACAATATGTAGGGGCACCTGCCATGAAAGGAGTTATTGTCAGGTACAACATCAGCGAAAATGACGGCCGAAAAAACGGGTATGGTGCTATACACTTATGGTCTTCAGGCGCTAGCGGCGGTATACAGGACCTCGAGGTCTACAACAACACCATCTACCTCACCCCTGCCACCAGTGGCTCACCCAAAGCGCTTTGTGTGCAGAGCGGAGGCGCAGTGTCTGCTCAAATCAGAAACAACATTTTTCAGGTTACTAATAGCCTTGAACTTGTAAATGCAGCAGTAACGGCAGGTGTTAAATTTGAGGGAAACGATTATTGGGCAACAGGAAGCAGTGCAAAATATAAGTGGGGCAGCACCACGTACTCTACGCTGGAAGCATGGCGCACAGCTACCGGGCAGGAAAAGCTGAACGGAATCGCCTCCGGGTATAGCCTGGACCCGGAACTGAAGCAGCCGGGGCAAGGAATCACGTTAAGCGATACCCGCCTGCTACACACCCTCCAGGGTTACGAGCAGAAGGAAACTTCTCCATTACTAGGCAAAGGAATAGACCTGGCTGCAACGCTGAATAAGAATACAGGAACGACTGATTTTTACGGCAACAGCATTGTGCAACGAAGCACGTACGCTATAGGAGCACACCACCTGACAACAAACAGCAAAGTGTGCCTGAACAGTGGCACGGTACTCCTTGATTTCGGTACGACAGCCGGAGGAACGTATAGCGGACCGGGGGTAACGGAAGGCAAATACTTTAACCCGCTAAGTACAGGAACAGGAAACAAAGCGCTTACTTATACTTTCACCGATAAGAATAACCTGCAACAGCTAACTCATCATACTATCACCGTAATAGATGACAGCTCCTGCCCTAGCAAGTCCATCACCATAGTGGCCCCTACTACCTGCTCCGCCACTGGCAGCATCCTGCGCGAGCACTGGGGCAACGTATCAGGCAGCAGCGTCTCTGACATCCCGTTGAGCACCAAGCCAACCAGCACCAGCCAACTGAGCCTGTTCGAGGCGCCCACCAACCTGGGCAGCAGCTACGGCGCCCGCGTCCGGGGCTACATCTGCCCGCCGCAGACCGGCGACTACACCTTCTTCATCGCAGGCGACGACAACGCAGAGCTCTGGCTGAGCACTGACGAGAGCCAGGCGAACAGGAAGAAGATTGCCTCCGTGACCGGCTGGACCTACTCGCGGGAGTGGAACAAGTACGCCTCCCAGAAGTCGGCAGCCGTGCGCCTGGAGGCAGGCAAGAAGTACTACATTGAGGCCCTGCACAAGCAAGGATGGGGAAGCGGAAACCTGGCCGTGGCCTGGAAGATGCCTGACGGCAAAACAGAAGCTCCAATAGCCGGTGGCATGCTCTCGCCTTATAGTTCCTCCATCGCCAATGAATCACCCGTAGCCAGCGCTGGTACCGACAAAACCATTACACTACCCGCCAACAGTGTGTCCCTGAGTGGCTCGGGCATTGATAGCGATGGAACCATCAGCAGTTATAGCTGGAGCAAAGTAAGTGGCCCTACAGTTACCTTGAGCGGAGCCACTTCGGCAAATCTAACAGTAAGCAACCTGCTGGAGGGTACTTATGTCTTCCGCCTGGTAGTAACAGACAACGGGGGAGCCAGTGTGTCAGATGATGCCACTGTAACTGTGCATCCAGCACTCACTACCTCCTGCTCCGCCACTGGCAGCATCCTGCGCGAGCACTGGGGCGACGTATCAGGCAGCAGCGTCTCTGACATCCCTTTGAGCACCAAGCCGAGCAGCACCAGCCAGCTGAGCCTGTTCGAGGCGCCCACCAACCTGGGCAGCAGCTACGGCGCCCGCGTCCGGGGTTACATCTGCCCGCCGCAGACCGGCGACTACACCTTCTTCATCGCAGGCGACGACAACGCAGAGCTCTGGCTGAGCACTGACGAGAGCCAGGCGAACAGGAAGAAGATTGCCTCCGTGACCGGCTGGACCTACTCGCGGGAGTGGAACAAGTACGCCTCCCAGAAGTCGGCGGCCGTGCGCCTGGAGGCAGGCAAGAAGTACTACATCGAGGCCCTGCACAAGCAAGGATGGGGAAGCGGAAACCTGGCCGTGGCCTGGAAGATGCCTGACGGAACAATGGAGGCCCCAGTAGCCGGAAGCAAACTCTCGCCTTACCTGGCTACCTCTACAGGCTCCGGCCTGGTAAGCGCCTCTAACCTGCAAGAGGAAGAGCCGCAGCTGAACGAAGCGCAACTGAAGGCTTACCCGAACCCTTTCACCACAGACGCGACGGTGCAGTTCACGCTGACCGCCTCAGAGGAAGTTTCGCTGGACCTCTACGATATCCAGGGCAGGCTGGTACGCCGGCTATACCAGGGAACGGCAGAGGCAAATGCAACGCGCAGCTTTGAGCTGACAGCAGAAGGCTTAACCCGCGGAGTTTACATCATCAGGCTGGTGACTGGCTCTAAAGTGCTGACGCAGAAAATAGTGCTGGAAAAATAACCACTTTCACAGCCCATACTTAAAACCCGCTCCGGAGCACCGGAGCGGGTTTTTGATTTTATAAGTTTAGCTCCAGGCAAATAATAAGTTGCGGCTCAATGAACTATACAAGTTCACATGCGCTCCTGACATCCTTCATTTTCATTAGCAACAAATAAATTTATATAGCAGTAATTCCTTCCAAGCCCAGTTTTGCAGTCGCAACTTGAACCTTAACCGGTTGAATAAAAACAGCTTGTAATTTTAATTCTAAAAAAAGCAGCGCTTTTTTGGACCTCCCCGGGCTGAACCAGTAACCTTCTGTTGGTAAACAGGTAAATAATATGCACATATTACCTGCGTACATCCACATGAAGCCACTTCTTTTTTCCACCTGCTTTATGCTGGCTCTCTTCTCTCACTCGTTAGAGGCGGCTACTTTTTTTGTAAGCCTGTCTGGTAACGACACTCATTCCGGTAACAACAAGAGTCAGCCCTGGGCCAGTATCACGAAAGTAAATAACACAGTTTTCAGCCCCGGCGATACCGTCCTCTTCGAAGGGGGCAAAACTTTTGTGGGCAGCATCGTATTTGGCGAAGAAGTTGGTGGTACTGCCTCTGAACCCATTTTTTTCGGATCTTATGGTGACGGGAAAGCCATCATCAGCAGCGGGGACAACGTGGGATTCAGTGTACAGAATTCAGCTGGCTTCAAAATTCAGAATCTTGTCATCAAGGGCTCGGGGCGCACAAGCAACGGAAGCAATGGAATTGAGTTTTTTACGGACCAGCCGAACAGCTCCCGATTGGAGTTTATTTCAATAGACGGAGTGGATGTTTCCGGGTATCATGATAAAGGAATTTACATTGGGAGCTGGAATGGAGCGAAAGGCTATGATGGGATTTCTATCACCAACAGCTCGATACATGACAACGGCGAAGCGGGCATCGTGTCTTACGCAGAGACGAAGCTCGGCCACCAGAACATGTACGTAGGCCATAACAGGATTTTCAACAACACAGGCATCCAAGGCCGTGACATCCACACGGGTAACGGCATCATTATAGGGGATGTAGACGGAGTGCTGATAGAATATTGCGAAGTGTACAACAACGGCGAACTTAGTGATGCACGCGATACAGGGCCGGCGGGTGTCTGGGCCTACAAGTGCAATGATGTGCTGATTCAATACAATGAGGCGCACCACAACAAAACCGGAGGTACCAAAGACGGTGGCGGCTTCGATATAGATGGCGGTGTTACCAATGCTGTTATGCAGTACAACTACTCCCATGACAATGACGGGGCAGGCTTTCTCGTCTCACAGTACAGAGGCGCCCCTACCATGAAGAACATTACCATACGGTACAACATCAGCGAGAATGATGGCCGCAAGAACAGTTATGCCGGCATCCTTTTCTGGTCTTCCGGGTCCAGCGGCGGCATTCAGGATGTGGAGGTATACAATAATACGGTGTATCTCACGCCATCAGGCGGATCGCCATCCGCCATTCGCCTGTTTGGAAAGCTTTACAGACAAGTCCGCATCAGGAACAATATCTTCCAAACCACTCCGGGCACCGTGAAAACCGTGACGAACACAGCAGACAATGCTGATATACTTTTCCAAGGCAACAGCTACTGGAATGCAGGAGAAGACCTGGATATTGAGTGGGAGAAGGGCAGTTATACATCACTTGAAGCGTGGCGGGCAGCAACGGGACCAGCAGCAAAAAGGCAGGAAACACTTGACGGCTCTCCTGTGGGTTATTTTGTTGATCCACAGTTGATCGACCCGGGCAAGGAGGTTACCATTTCAGACCCTACCAAATTGTTCGCGCTTAGCGGCTATGAACTGCATGAAGCATCACCGCTCATTGATAAAGGACTCAATTTATCGGCTCTTTTTGGAATCGAAACCGGCAACCAGGATTTTTTTGGCAACAGTCTTGCGGACGAAGAGAAAATTTCTATTGGTGCTTATCAGTTTAAATCTACTGTGCCGTTGCCTGTAACACTGAGTTTGTTTGAAGTTAGCAGACAGGGAACTGACGCCGTCCTTTACTGGGAAACAGCTTCAGAACAAAACAACAAAGGTTTTGATGTGGAGGTATCTGTTGATGGAGAACACTTCAGGACACTGAGCTTTGTAGCCAGCAAAAGCAGCAATTCTCAACAAACACTGCCATATACCTTTCGCGATACGGAAAAGAACAAAACAGGCATCCGGTATTACCGTCTCAGGCAAATAGACACTGACGGAACCTCCACTTACTCTGAAGTGAAAGCCGTGACTTTTGAACAGGAGCACTTTACAGCATCAGCCTACCCTAACCCCTTCTCCAGCAGCTTTACACTTGAAGTAAAGGCAGAGAAAGAAGAGATACTGCAAATAAATATGTCAGACGCAGTAGGCCGCCATGTGCTCCGCCGGGAAGTGAAGCTACAGCAAGGAAGGAACAAATTAACACTCGAGATAGGTAGAGAACGACCGGCTGGCTTGTACATTATCTCAGCCCGCCACGGTGACAAAAACTTGAAGTTAAAAGTACTGAAACAATAATTGATATAGTCTACATATTTCAGACTCAAAAGCAATTTAAAATAACAGGCCGCACCTCCTTGTAACGGAGTGCGGCCTGCTTTATTTAACTGAATTTGCAGTTAAGGTTGCAACTGCCTTTTAAAACATTATTTGGACTTAGTAGTCAAAGGATGATGCAGCAGTACCACAGAGCGGGCATTTACTTTTATAGTTTCTGTTGCTTTATACACTTCTGTTCCCTCTCCCACAACATCTTCATGGGTATCCAGAATCTTTGTCCACTTTGAGCCATACTTTTTATCGGGCAGTTTGTAATCCAGTGACTCATGATGCGCGTTGAATATCACATAGAAACTATCGTCCTTCACCTGCTCTCCTTTGGGACCCAGAGAGTGAATGCCCTGGCCATTTAAAAACACCGCCAGTGACTTTGCATAGTCATGGTTCCAGTGTTCATCGCTCATCTCTTCGCCTTCAGGCAGGAACCAGGCAATGTCTTCTACACCAACACCTTTTATAGGCCGGCCCTGGAACCAGCGACGGCGGCAGAAAACAGGATGGTCCTTGCGCAGCTGGATGAGTTTTCTGGTAAATTCCAGCAGGTCTGTATCAGCCTCCTCCCAGTTGAGCCAGGAGATTTCATTGTCCTGGCAATACGCGTTGTTGTTGCCATGTTGCGTACGGCTGATTTCATCACCGGCTACAAGCATGGGTACTCCCTGAGACAAAAACAAAGTGGTAAGGAAGTTACGCTTCTGCTTTTCGCGTAAGGCTAAAATCTCCGGATCATTGGTAGGGCCTTCCACGCCGCAGTTCCAGGAACGGTTGTGGCTTTCCCCGTCGTTGTTGTCTTCCCCGTTCTCCAGGTTATGCTTTTCGTTATACGACACCAGGTCGTTCAGCGTAAAACCATCGTGGGCCGTAATAAAGTTAATACTGGCTGTAGGCCGGCGGTAGTCGTCCTGATAAAGGTCCGAACTGCCGGTAAAGCGCTCTGCAAACTCAGCCAGCATGCTGTGCTCTCCGCGCCAGTAGTCGCGCATACAGTCCCGGTACATACCGTTCCACTCTGTCCAGCCGGCAGGGAAATTTCCTACCTGGTAACCTCCTTCGCCTACGTCCCAGGGCTCAGCTATATGTTTTACCTGCGATATAATGGGGTCCTGGTGTATGATATCAAAAAAGGACCCAAGCTTATCTACACCATGGAGTTCGCGTGCCAGCGCAGAGGCCAGGTCAAATCGGAATCCGTCCACATGCATCTCCGTAATCCAGTAGCGCAGACTGTCCATGATGAGACGGAGCGCACTGGGTAAGCTGGAGTTTAAGGTGTTCCCGGTACCGGTATAGTCCATGTAATACCTTTTGTTATCCTCTACCAGCCGGTAATAAGAGGCGTTATCGATACCCTTAAAAGAAAGCGTTGGTCCCATATGGTTTCCTTCGCCCGTGTGATTATACACCACGTCCAGTATCACCTCTATACCTGCTTTGTGCAGCTCCTTGACCATGTTCTTGAACTCAACCACCTGCTCCCCTAGAGTGCCACCTTTGGTATACCGCACATCAGGGGCAAAAAAACCAATAGAGTTATAGCCCCAGTAATTCGTCAGGCCCTTTTCTACCAGGTAGCGGTCCGTTATAAAATGATGCACCGGCATAAGCTCAATCGCGGTGATACCTAGCTCCTGCAGGTATTTAATGGTGACAGGATGCGCTAATCCTGAATAGGTTCCGCGTATATCTTCCGGAATTTCCGGATGCAACTGAGTAAAACCCTTTATGTGTGTCTCATAAATGATAGACTTGTAATACGGTATTTTAGGTGCCTTATCATCCCCCCAGTCAAAGGAAGCGTCTACCACCACTGCTTTCGGAATAAAAGGGGCGCTGTCGGTATCGTTCCGGCTCAGGTCTTCATCCGGGTGGCCGAACTCATAACCGAAAAGGGAGTCGTGCCACTCAATTGTTCCGGAAATAGCTTTGGCATAAGGGTCAATGAGAAGCTTGTTGGGGTTATAGCGGTGGCCGTTATGAGGATCAAACGGACCATGTACCCTGTAACCGTACAGTTGCCCTGGCTCGATGCCCGGCAGGTATGCGTGCCAAACCTGGTGGGAGCGCTCCGTCATTTTGATTTTAACGGATTCTTTGTCATCTTCAACAGAATTGAACAAGCACAGTTCCACACCTGTGGCATTGTCGGCGTACAGTGCAAAATTGACTCCTTTTCCATCCCAGTTAGCACCTAAAGGGTATGGGCTGCCGGGGTATACTGTTGTTTTCTTTTGATTTGTTGGTTCGGATATTTTCAGGTCCATGGTAGCTAAAAAATAGTTTTAATTATGACTTGTAGTCAAAACTAACCTTAAACGCTTTCAAGGTAAGTCCAGAGGGTACATTAACATATTATACTTTGTATAATATATTTGGTTTATTTCAACCGCTATACGTGCATTTAAATTGAATGTACGTAAAAACAATGCAATTGAAGAACCATCCGTCCTTTGTTGCCATGCTACCATTGCAATTGCCTGTACATGCCTTTTGCTGTAAAGCTGCGTGAACATCCCACCTTCAGCCCCTTTTTTCTAATCCCCTTTCTGCTACGGCTACACAAGCTGCTATACCCGTACACTAACATATCACAAGCAAAACCACAAGTGTGGCTGATACAGCGTTGAAACAGAATTTTCCACTGAGAGTAAAACAAGCATAAATATTGCTAAAAAAGTATGCCTCCTTATAACCAGAACAGAAGACTTAACAGAAGCCTAAGCAGCAGGAACAGGAATGTTAGAACACCTATACAGCAGCGAAGTACTACGCAGCAGCCAGGTGGCAGTGATGGTGTTCGGACCCAGCAAAAGTACAGGGCCAGAAACAGGAAAAGACGAGTTGCCCAGCCCTCCAAGGTAAAAGGAGCCGCAGAAAACAGACTCAAGAACTTCCGGCAGGCATCCATCTTAGCAGTAGCCATCACTGGTTTCATCATCATGCTGACTTCTCCTTCCGAAGCCGGACTGGCTCAGGATGCTCCGCAGGAGGAGACGGTGGATTCTGTGGCTATAGTAGACGAAGTAGCGCTAGAGGATTTAGTAGCGGCCCCGTCAGACACGGCTGCCGCGGACAGTACTTTGGCTGGCTCAAGCAAGGAGTCGGCTGATCAGGCCATAGGTGCCCTGCAGAATCTGTGGGATAGCTTTTATTTTAACCTGCCCAAAATGCTGATCGCCATTGGTATCCTAGTGCTGGCCTGGCTCCTGACGAAAGCACTGCGGGCATTGCTTCATAGAACTATCGGCCGCTGGCAAAGCTCCAGTGCGGTTACAACCCTGACGCTTATCGTGGTATGGCTGCTGGCAATAGGTATAGCCGTAAGCGTGGTCGCCGGCGACATTCGGGCCCTGGTCGGCTCTTTCGGTTTGATAGGCCTTGCCCTGTCCTGGTCTTTGCAAACACCAATAGAAAGCTTTACAGGTTGGCTGCTCAACTCTTTCCAGGGTTATTATAAAGTAGGCGACCGTATACGGGTAGGAGAAGTTTTCGGGGATGTGTACCGTATCGATTTCTTAACCACCACAGTATGGGAAATCGGTGCTCCTTACCAGCCAGGCTTTGTGCAGGCAGAACAGCCGACAGGCCGCATGGTAACATTCCCGAACAACGAAATAGTAACTGGCACGGTCATTAACCTGACGGGGGATTTTCCCTTTGTCTGGGATGAGCTGAGTGTGGCCGTTGCAAACGAATCTGACATAGAACTATCTATCAAGGTGATGGAACAAATCTCTACAGACCTTCTGGGAGATTATATGATAGAGCCTGCGCGCAGTTATGCCCGTTTATTGCGAAAAGCTGGCCTCGGAGAATTTGTGGCAGAGAAGCCTCAGGTATTTATTTCATTAGACGATTCCTGGACCAACATCACCATCCGTTACCTGGTTGGTGCCCGGGAGCGCAGAAAATGGAAGAGCGAACTTACCTTACGGATAGCGCAGGAACTAGCCAAGCCGGAATACCTAAAGAAGATTATTCCAGTATATCCACGCCAACAGGTACAGTTCATTAACCCGGAAGGCGTACCAGTTGACTCAGAAATTTTCAAGGGCAGTGGAGAGAAATAATGCTTCTCTCCATTTACCTGAGGTATGTATATCTAGTTTTAAGTATACAGCCCGGCGAAAGAAAAAGCCTGACAGAAAATGCCATTGAGAATCAGAAAGAAAACGAGACTAACACAGCATTACCCGCTCTCACACATTCTGCCGTGTCCAGCAGAATATGAATGACAAGCCCCAGTCCAATCAATCTGGTTTTGGGATAAAGAGCGAGTGCCACATAAACCGGGATAAGCCAATAGCTGTGCAGCAGGTGATATCCTACGCTGCACCGGTCCGGGTCCACGATTGGGCTTGCTGCCACATGATCTATATCAATCAAAATACCAGCCAGCATGACCAGGGTAGCATGCCTGAAATCTTTCCGGAAGAAAAGCGCCGCCACCAGCAACGGCACTGCCACATGAAGAAACAGGTGAAGAATAAATGCCGGCGTCAGTACGCCTATGAGAGTGTCCATCTGAATTTAATCAACGATTCCCCCTCTTTACTGTGCCGCCACCCACAGGGTTTACGCAGCCTCCCTCCTTTTAACACTTCCGCTGATGTGGCGCTTATTTTTAGTTCAGGCAGGCACACTATCCAAATCCTTTACCTCTGACTTTATTTTTGAAGGGAGGAATACAGTTTTGATAAGGCCTTCTAAACGCAGTGCTCGACTAATTTTGTATACCCGGATAACAGGTGAGAGCACCGAAATGCTATTCAGCTCCAGCATTTGCCTTACTGTTTCAGGAACAATAAGTGTCTGTGCCTGCAGAAGCACAGTGTACCTAAAAAGGCCGAGGTGTTTCCTGTATTGCCGGAACAGGTCTTCTGTATAGTTGCTTTTTTGCAGGTTTCGCACCAGATGTTCTTCCCTAGCCAGTTTCCACTCCTGATAAGTAGCTGGCAGTTCTTTTAATCCCATGCGGCTGCCCACCCTGTAAAACACATCGAAAGTCTCTGTTTTTTCTGCTTCCGTCATTTCCCTTTCCATTATTTCATACGCACGGATAGAGTAATCTATCAGCATGAAAAGCACATCACGGTAGGCCCAGTCGGGTATGCTTGCTCCACGGTTAGACTCCACACCAGCATGAATGGAAGCCATTTTGTCAATGGCCCTGTTTGCTGCTTCCAGGTCAGAAAAGATAATCTGCCGGGCATAGGCTACGGTAGAAAAGAGTCGGCCTAAAGGGTCGGCTGGGAGGCGGCCAGTAAAATAAAGCCAGTCCACTGCCTTGTTCAGGGCAAACTCAGCGGAAGCGCCAGCAAAAATAAAAAGTATGGTTTCGCTCTTCCCCCATATCTCTCTCACAACAGAGTTTTCATCTACAAAATACTTCATACCCTTCAAACATTGTTTGCACACAAAATGTGCAATGCCCACCGACAATTACGATCAAATTTCCTACAAAGCGGGTATTCTTTTTTCGGTGCAGTTAGTTTAGAAGAAGAAAGTACATATAGCATTACTATTCAGGAGGGACCTGGACTGGTGATGTAGAGGATTAAAGCTCATGCTTGCCTACTCACCTGGCAACGGGAAGGTCAGGAAAAAAGTCGTGCCCTCATTCTCTTCGCTTTCGAAACTGATGCTGCCGCCCTGTATCTCCACCAGGTCCCGGACTATTGACAAGCCTACACCTATTGAGGTTTCCCCCTGCAGTCCTCTTCGGGCAGTTTTGTTATACCTGTTAAATACATCAGCCTGAAGGTTTTCCGGAATTCCGATACCGTTATCGGAATGTGCTATGACTAGCTTTCTGCCTTCTCGCTTAATCGAGATGCTGATGTTTCCTCCCACCTTCGTGAACTTGATAGAGTTTGAAACAAGGTTGTTTATAATCTGCATGAGCTTTACCTCATCCAGTTCCACCATTATTTTATCTTCATCGCTTTTTACCTCAAAATTAAACTCTACACCTTTGGCTACTCTATAGGAGTTTAGTAGCTTCTGCACCTTTTCTACTACATCAAAGCGTATGATATTTACATATATCGTAGGAGATTTCAGGTGCTCGTCGCTTAGCAGGTTGTCAATCAGTTCGAGGCAGTTATCATAAGCATTCAGAATGATTTTTGTGTAGCTATTAATTTCTTCATTCTTTTCTTCATCATACTCACTCTGCAGCAGAGAGGCTATTCCTTTAACAATAGCAAGGGGGCCACGCAGGTCGTGTGCTATAATCTCGAGGGTGCTGTTTTTCCTTCTTGTATACTCTTTGAGGTAATCAACATACTGTGACTGCTTTGTTACATCTTCGGCTTCGCCAGCTATATGGGTTATAACGCCCGCTTCGTTTTTTATAGGATGAGCCTCTACTTTAATTTCTTTCTGGGATCCTCCGGGTAGCGTAAGGCTGAACTCCACCTCACGCCCTTCTCCCTCTTTTATTATTTGTTCCAGGCGCCTGTAAACGGCACTCTTGTCATCAGGATGGATGGACGAAGTTAATAGTTCAGGTGTTTCCACAATAAGCTCGCGATCTGCCTCCCAAACCTTACTCACAGCTTCGCTTAAATAGTCGAAACGCAAGGTGTCAAGGTTAAACAGGAAAAATACTTTCTTGCTGGATTTTCCAAACAAGTGAAACAAGTCATTGTCCATTCTGGCAGTTTGAATTTTGTGTTGGTAACCTAAATTTACCTGGTAAAGTTAATAAATAGGTACGTATATGTAATTTAGGTGTTCACATGAATGGAGTATAAAAGCCTAAGGCTTTGATAGATAGAGCGGAATGGAAAATGCGATAAAATGGAGCTAGGCAAATGTTTTCAGCTTTTGGAATAAAAAGCAGCTGCTTACATTATAAAATGAAAGCAGCTGCTTTATTTGATTATCTCCGGGAACAGGTTATCCCTGTCTTACTAACTGTATCTCAGCGTGAAGGCGGATTTCGTCACTAACAACCACATTACCCGCTTCCGTTACAGCATCCCAGGTTAGCCCAAACTCTTTCCTGTTAATTTTTCCATCAATCGTAAAGCCAGCCTTTGTCTGCCCGTAAGGATCCACTACTATACCATGGTGTTCTACATTTACTGTAACAGGTTTTGATACACCTCTGATGTTCAGGTCGCCATGCAGTTTGGCGAATCCCGACTCTGTTTCTTCATATTTGTTTCCTACAAACTTTATCTGCCCGTGATTAGACACATCAAAGAACTCTTCTGATCTCAGGTGTGTGTCCCGCTGTTCATTGTTTGTGCTCACAGAGTCCACATCAGCAGTAAAAACAATAGAAGAGGCTTTCGTGAAGTCCTCTCCATCTGTCTCTACTTCTGCATTAAAACTGCTAAAATATCCCGTAACGGTTGTTATCATAAGGTGCTTTACCTTAAACTGTACCTCACTGTGTGCGGGATCGACTGTCCATTTTACATTTGCCATAGCTTTGTGTTAAAAGGTTTTAATTAGTTGTAAGGCTTTATATAACGTATAGCCCTGTTAAAATACATGTCCATACATAAGTTAACCTTCTTCTATAGAAGATTTCTGCCAATTTTGTTACAAAACATACCATATAGTTTACAAAAGCTTGTTTTTGGTAATTCTTAACTCGTAGCAGGACTTAAATTGCTATTTCCTTCCTGTTTCACCTCCACTTTCTTACCTAGGGTCTACTGCTTTAACAGGGGCAATTCAGCAGCTACCACCGCTGCAAGACATCCTATTGTGGTGGATTGCAGTACTAGTACCTTAACAACATGAATCGTATATGACACAAAGAGAAGTTACAGACGAACAGAACACCACCTGGACCTGTGTGCAAGCCTATGCAGGCTTAGATAAAGAAGCCTCCGAAAAGGCCACAGAATTGGCTGAAAATGATAATGGCACAGTACCTGTAGTATGTACGCCCAGCGGCGGAGCGCAATCGGTGCGGCCCGGACTGCCTAAAAACTGGTTCGAAAAGCTATCAGACAATGAACTCCTTTCAGAGATAGCAGCTGCCCAGGAAAAGAGACAAGATTGAGAGGCCTATGTGTATGGCATTAAAGCCTTGGGTATATAAAAGGTATTCATTTCCGGAGTCTCTTCAGGTTTCTACAAGAGTCGTCTTTAGGCCGGCATAGTCCCCGGTAGCAGTCTTCCCAAGCACAAGAGCCTGTATCCGGCGCTTGCCAACCTTGTATACCTTTACCTCTTGCAGGCGCTGCTCCAACAATTCCTGCAGTTCACGAAACCGTTGGGCAATCTTCACCTCCTCCTCCCCTGCATCAGGGTCATCACCTACCATATTCCGGAAAAAGTAAGGCAGCTCTACAACCTCTGCTTTTACGCCTTCCGGCATATCAGGCAGTTGAGCAATTGCTGCAGGCAATGCACTGCTATCCTGCACCTGCGGGAAATGTACTACCTCAAAGGGAGCGTCTGTTTCGCTCCTGTAGAGCAGGCCATCTGAAGCAGCTCGAAACTGTTCCAGCAGAGCAGAAGTAGATGCAGAAGCAGAATTGTTCATGGCAGGCTTTTTTGATATTCTTAATCACTTTGATATGGGCTTTTACTGCGCAGGGACCTCATCAATCCTACTTTCCAGCACCTCCTGTATCTCCTCCGGCACTTCAGAAAGCAAGTCATACCCGGTGGCCTGCTCGATAGCGTCTACGGTGGTGCGGTAAGAGCTCCAGTCTGGCCGAACAGATTGGGTATTTGGGGTATTTACTGCTATTACCCGTGTGCTGGTGTTGATGCGGGAGAGATCATTGTTTCCTTCCGGCAGCACGACCAGCACTTTCCAGATGCGGCTAGGCACTGTCACCCGCCCCTCATCAACTTTCTTGGCTGTTCCGTTGCTGCCAGTGCCACCTACGCCGTAGCTGCCCATTATCACATAAACCTCCTGCCCTGCCTGCACTAAATCACGGGTATAGTCTTCGAGGTTTGCCCATGTTTCCTGGTTATTTTTCGGGGCCTGTGGGATGATGTTCGTCATCAGGAAAGTAGCGGCATTATCCTCCACCGATTTGGTACGGTCAGCTGACGGCACATTATGCCCCCGGTCGAAACCGCTCCCGGTGTAGCTACCTGACTTCACACGGTACCAGCCTTCGGGCAAGGTCACATCTGTCCGGAAGTTGTCTTGACGGGGAGCACTGCCCAGCCAGTCGTTGCTCACATGCCAGCTCACCCAATTCGGCGTGCCCCTGCTTTTGCTGTAAGACAAGGCATACTGCGGTTTGCTTAGCAGATAATTGTTCGCGTTGCTTACTTCAGCAGTGGCTCCACTGGGGTTGCCCAACAGCATTTGCTCCTCTTCTAGAGAAATGCGTGGCATAACTGCAGTTTGCTGGCAGCTAATGGAGATGATCCAAATAAAAACAAAATAAGAGAGGTGACGAAAACGCATATATATTTAAAAATTAAGAGCCGGTGAGGATACTGTTCTCTTATAGTAACGCCTGAATAATGCGCTTGTTTTTAGTCTGGATGAACTTTTTGCCCCTTTTACCTCCTCTGCCAAAATATGAAGCGACTGCACCTCCGGTAGATACCTGACTATGAGCAGTTCAGCATCAGGTAAAAGTTTTTCTCTCTATGAAAATAGATTTATTCCTTTATTCCTGCTATATATGCTGCTCTTAAAGTAAGCTTTCTAATACATACTGGCTGCAGCAAATAAGTCGTTCTCCACTACGTGCTTCTTCCTGTGATATATAATGATATCAGCTTCCATCTCAGGGCACCATTTTTGAGTATAGAGAGAAGAGCATCACATACATACTTATACATTTAAAGCAAAGCACACATGGGAAAGTCACAAGACGCGAAAAAAGAAGCGAAGAAAAAGCCTGCTAAAACAGAGAAAGAGAAACGCGCAGCAAAGCAGGAAAAGAAGAAAGGCCGGGATTAACTGCCTGAATTGCCTGTATAAGACAGGTGTAATTTTTCTACAGCAAAGGGATCAGCAGTAACCAGCTGGTCCCTTTGCTGCTTTTACCACTGTAACTGATGCAGGCCATATGAATAGTTACAAGCTGCTATACCAACTGTAGCATGCCCTATCGCCTGCTTTTTTGCAAAAAAGCAATATAAGCCCTATCGTTGCAAACACAAACCTGCATCCGGCAGGTAAAGCTGTTTGAATAAAACCTACACAAATGAATATCAAAGCCATTTGCTCCGACATAGACGGCACCCTGCTTGACAGTCGCCGCGAACTATCACCGAGAACCATTTCCGCTATCAAAGCGCTTGACAAGAATATGCCGGTTATACTTGCCTCTTCGCGTATGCCCGGCGCCATGCGCCACCTGCAGGAAGAGTTAGGGATTTTGCACCACCCCATGATCTGTTTTAATGGCGGCTATGTTCTGCTGTATAACGAAGGGGCTGAGACACCTACCGTTGTGGATTCCGTGCAGATACCGGTTTCGACCTGCTCCGCGATAGTAGAAATGGCAGCAGGAACCGACATCCATGTCAGTTTATACACCGAAGACCTTTGGTATGCCCCTCAGGTTGACAAATGGACAGAGAAAGAAGAACGCGTAACTAAGGTGTCGGCGAATGTGGGGGCCTTAGGCCCCGTATTGGACAACTGGCACGCAAGCAACACGGGGGCACACAAAGTAATGTGCATGGGGCCCGAGCAGGAATTAGCCCAAATGGCGGAGGCACTGACAGAGAGGTTCGGAAACGAAATTTATATATACCGCTCTAAATCAACGTACCTCGAGCTGGCGCCACGCACTATATCAAAAGCCACAGCACTCGAGCTCATTCTACAAAATAATTATGGTATAGCGATGACGGAAGTTATGGCTTTTGGCGATAACTATAACGACATTGACATGCTGAAAGCGGTAGGGAAAGGCATAGCAGTAGCCAATGCACGCGAAGAAGTTAAAGCCGCCGCCGATGAAGTGACTTTAAAAAGCACCGAGGATGGTGTTGCTGTGGCGATAGAAAAATACCTGCTGTAACAGAAGTACTGCTGCTGCCACCTGGTGGCTAACATTAGGTGCTAACAGAAGAAGCTGCCTGAAATCAGGCAGCTTCTTCTGTGTCTGGGATTCTCAGAATAAAAAGGATAGCTACGTTACACCTCCGCAAGTATCTGCACGGCCTTCTCCTCTATCTCCTGTAGCAGTTCCTTTAGCTCTTGTATCGTAGTGAGCGGGTTCATCAGGGAAACACGCAGGTAAAGCTCGCCATTCAGGACTGTCTGCACAATGTAAAACCTGCCCTGCTCCAGCAACATGTTCCGGATAGCCTGGTTCAGCGGCGTCAGTTCCCCCTCCACTTTATAGCGGAAGCAGACAATGTTACACTCCGGCTCATACGCCAGCTCGAAGTGCTTGTTTGACCGGATGAGCGATGCAAAATCCGCGGCAAGTCCATACAGCCGCTCAATGTTCTCCCTGAAAATTTCATCCCCATAGGTTCTGAAAATGGTGTACACATTGAGAGCAGACATAGCCTTGGTACATTCAAAGCTGCGCTTGCCGCCGTTGTACCACTCCTCTGACTCCTGCTCCACCCACAGGTATTGGGCCCGCTGGGAGAAGGTCTTATAGGCGTCGCTGCCACGCTTAAAGACTAAGGCAGTAGATAAAGAAGGGGTCATCATCATCTTATGATAATCCACTACAACAGAATCTGCTTTTTCGATGCCTTGTATGAGATGCCTGTACTTCGGCGAAAAGGCAGCAGGAGCGCCGTGTGCTCCGTCTACATGAAACCAGATGCTGTGTTTCTGGCTAAAAGCGGCAATGGCCTCCAAATCATCATAAGAACCGGTAGAGGTAGTGCCTGCGCAACCTATCACGCTTATCACCTGCTTCCCTTCCGACACAGCCTGCTGAAGATAAGCCTCCAGCAAATCCGTCCGCATCTGGAACTTCTCATTCACCGGCACCTTTATGATGCCCTCAGCGCCGAGCCCCATAATGCGGGCGGCACGGTCGATGCAATAATGTGCCTCCTCCGACACCAACACCGCCAGCTGAATCCCTTCTTTATAGCCTTTGTGCCATATCTCCGTTGCAGCGGCTCTTGCTGCCAACAATGCAGTCAGGTTGCCCAGGGAGCCTCCCGACGTTATAAAACCGGAGGCTTCGGTACCGTAGCCAAGCTTCTGCGCCAGGTGCTCGGTCAGTATTTTTTCCAGTGTGTTGCCCACCATACCCATTTCATACACCCCCATGCCCTGGTTCAGCAAAGCAGTAACAGCCGATGAAAGAATTGTTACAGGTAAGGTAGGTGTTGTCTGGTGGCCCATGTAGCGTTTCCGGTGTACCTGTATAGATTTGGACAGCACGTCTTTGAACAACTCGTTAGGGTTCTCCTGTAAAGGCTGTTGAAAATCCTGCTGCCAGTAAGCCAGTTGCTTATCCGGGTCCTGCCATGGAATAGCCCTTACCTCGTTTCTGTCTGTAGTGGCCTCTGCCAGGTAATCTGAAATCATATCGATGAGCTGATGTCCTTCCCTACGGAAGCGCTCCGCGTCATATGCCTGCGCTAACTTATCCTCCATAATTGTAATTCGTTTTTTATGCTGCAAAAATAACTAAATCTGCAGCGAAGCTACTAACTGCAAGGCTGACTATTTGCCCTGAAGTCGCAAGGGAGCACAATAAGTAATGTCTTAGTTGGGGCAATGCTCCAGAAGGCAATAGCATTTGTGCTAATTTCGCAACAGAACATCTTGATAAATCATGCTTATGCCATTCCCTCTCTACCAGATCGACAGCTTTACAGATAAATTATTCGGCGGCAACCCGGCTGCTGTATGCCTCCTGCAGCACTGGCTGCCTGACCCTGTACTGCTGCAGATTGCAGCGGAAAATTTTCTGCCAGAAACTGCCTTTATCATTCCCTCCACAAAGGCAGAACACTATCACATCCGGTGGTTTACACCTGAAATTGAAATGGATCTCTGTGGGCATGCTACTCTGGCTGCTGCACATGTTGTTTTCAAACACGTAGGACTTGCATCAGATAAGGTAATTTTCAGCTCAGCCAGCGGAGAACTTACTGTTACCAGGCAGGGCAGTCTGCTAACGCTGGATTTTCCATCGCGTATGCCTGTTACTGCCGAGCTTCCGGAAATAATTCTGAAAGGTATGGGCAGGAAGCCTCTGGAGGTGTTAAAAGCCAGAGATTATGTGCTGGTGTATGACAGTGAGGACACAGTACGGGCGCTACAGCCAAACAGGGCCATTTTAGACAAGATAAACCTGGATCCGGGCGGCATCATTATTACAGCAAAAGGAGAAACATCGGATTTTGTCTCCCGCTTCTTTACACCCCAGGCCAGCATCTTTGAGGACCCGGTGACTGGCTCGGCCCATTGCTCTCTTATACCTTACTGGAGCCAACGACTCCGCAGAAAAGAGCTGACAGCCCTGCAGGTATCTGCTAGAACCGGTAAACTATATTGCACCGATAAAGGGGACAGGGTGCTGATAGGCGGTACTTGCGTAACTTATCTGCAGGGTACTATTTATATATGAAGCCTGTGCTAAACATTAAATTTTATGTGAGTGTTATTTTAAGCCTGAGAGTTCCTGCAAACAGTTGATATTATACAGCCTCAGTAAAAACAGCTTGCAAACACCAAAATTGGTCAGCCAGTATGAGAGCACGGTTCCTTTGCTTTCCGCTCAGCCCTGGCACTTTATTACGCTAACAGTACTTTTTTTAGTTGCTTGACAATAAATTTTAAGTATCTTAACCGAAAAAACACTTACGTCTTTCTATGCATAAATACTTACTTACGCACCTGATACGTAAAGCAAAAGCAGCGTTTCATTAACATTTTCTGGTGCTGGCATAACAGCAACAGGAGGTTTAATCCGCAGCTTTAAAATTAATTTTACCTGGGCTAAACATTGCTCATAATTTGCACAGTAATTGCTTTTAGTTTTCTAGCCGATTCACACATTTTACCTTACGTTCACTTTACTTTTAACAATCAATATGACTCTTTTTTCAACCAAGGCAAACGTTTCATACAGAAGCTTCAGTGATTACCCTACTTACGCTGAAGAAAACCTCTGGACACACTACACCCCTAAAAAAACCACCTTCAAACTATGGTCACCGGTGGCAGAGGAGGTAGTGGTACACCTTTATACAACAGGAGACGGAGGAGAGCATCTGGGGAAAGTTGAACTGGAGGAAGTAGATGAAGGCCTCTGGGTAGTGGATGTAAGGGAGGACCTGCTGGGAACGTATTATACTTTTCAGGTAAAAGTAAAAGGGAAATGGCTTAATGAGACGCCGGGTATATATGCCACGGCTGTAGGGGTGAACGGCAAACGCGCAATGGTGCTGGACCTAGCAGCTACGGATCCTGAAAACTGGGAAAACGATAAAGGGCCAGACGTTGCTTCGCCAAATGAGGTAGTGCTGTACGAGACACATGTGCGGGACTTCACCATCAGTGGAAACTCCGGCAGTTCAAAACCCGGCAAATTCCTGGGCCTGGTAGAGCAAGGCACCACCAACCCCGAGGGCTTACCTACGGGCATCGATCACATGAAGGAGCTGGGTATTACGCACGTGCACTTACTGCCTGCCTTCGATTATATGTCTGTGGATGAGTCTGCCCCTGATAAGCCGCAGTACAACTGGGGCTATGATCCGCAGAACTATAATGTACCGGAAGGCTCCTACTCATCTGATCCATACCGTGCGGAGGTGCGTATCCGGGAATTCAAAGAGATGGTGCAGGACTTCCACAGCAACGGCCTTGGGGTAATATTAGATGTGGTGTACAACCACACCGGCCTTACAGAAGGGGCTAACTTTAACCTGGAAGTGCCGGGGTACTACTACAGGCATGCGGAAGGAACGTGGTCTAATGCCTCAGGCTGCGGAAATGAAACAGCCAGCGAGCGCACCATGATGCGCAAGTTTATCATCGAGTCGTGCAGGCATTGGGCGCAGGAATACCACATCGACGGTTTCCGCTTCGACCTGATGGCCATTCATGATATAGAAACCATGAACCTGCTGACGGCAGAACTGAAAAAGATAAACCCGAATATTATCGTTTACGGCGAAGGATGGACTGCCGGAGGAAGCCCCCTCCCCTATACTCAGCGCGCTTCCAAGTCGCACACGTATATGCTGAAGCAGGTATCAGCCTTCAGCGACGATATGCGTGATGCGCTGAAAGGATCTGTTTTTGACGCAAGGTCCAGGGGCTTTATAAGTGGGGCTCATGGTATGGAAGAGTCTATTAAGTTTGGCGTGATTGGCAGCATTCAGCACCCTGAGGTGCACTCGGGCCGCGCCGCATGGGCAAGAGAACCGTGGCAATCTGTGTCTTACGTCTCCTGCCACGATAACCAAACGCTTTACGATAAGCTCAAGGTATCGTGCGAAGGCGCCTCTGAAGAGGAAATAGTAAACATGCACCTGCTGGCTAATGCCGTTGTGCTCACCTCGCAGGGTATTCCGTTCCTGCATGCAGGCGTAGAAATGCTACGCACCAAAAAGGGCGAGCACAACAGCTATAACCTCCCGGATTCCATCAACCAGATCAACTGGAATTGGAAGACAAGCCATAAAGACGTTTTTGCCTATTATCAGCAGCTTATTTCTTTAAGACGAGCACACCCTGCCTTTAGTATGCCAACTGCAGAGATGGTTTACCATCATCTTGAGTTTGTTAAAACATCACCGGGCCTGGTTGGCTTCCTGTTAAAAGGGAATGCGAACAACGATAGCTGGAAAAACATTTTGATTTATTATAACGCCAACAAATCAGCTGTTCGGTTCACTTCAAGAGATGAATGGCAGGTTGCCGTGAAAGGAAAAACAATTAATCAGGCCGGAATAGAAACGGTGCGAAACGAGGTTGAAGTACCACCTGTATCTATGCTCATGCTGTTTCAGGAATAAACTCCTCTCTCTGGCATCATTAAATGTAAACAGCAGAAAGCTTCGCTCAGACACAAATAAAAGTCTTCAGCTGTCTGTCTTCAGACAGCTGAAGATCATGAAAATATTTAAGGCAAAATAATGATGGGTATAACATTATTTTGCCTATATTCATTTTAATATTACAAGACTCCAATTGAATATTTGCTATATCGAAAGAAGTGGCGGGTAATACTACAGATAATCGGATTTATCAGAAACTGGCAAACTACATGTTTCGTGTTAAACATACCTATTTTATTTAGTTTAGTGAAGCCCGCTAAACTAACTGTAACCATGGATGTATTTCCTCAGATTCAGAAACATGTCATTGGCAAGCTACAGAAAGGCTTGTCTGAAAAACTGACATACCATAATGTCGCGCATACCCTGGATGTATTAAAGCAAGCTGTTGCGATAGCAAAAAAAGAAGGAATAACAGATGCTGAAGACATGCTGCTTCTGAAGGTGAGCGTACTTTATCATGATACCGGCTTTATGTATGCCTATCACGACCACGAAGAAAGAAGCTGTGTCGTAGCCACTGAAGAGTTGCCTGCCTTTGGTTTTACAGCTGCTCAGATAGAAAAAGTATGTAACATGATACGTGCCACTAAGGTACCGCAGAACCCACAGAACCACCTGGAGCAGATTATATGCGATGCTGATTTAGACTACCTGGGGAGGCCAGGATTCTTTGAAACAGGAAATAACCTCTACAAAGAATTTCTGGAGCAGGGCATCGTCACGAACTTCAAAGAGTGGAACATGCTTCAGATACGCTTTCTGGAAAGTCACCAGTACTTCACCAAGACTTCTTTGAAGAGGCGGCAGAAAGTTAAATCAGACTACCTGCAATCCATCAAAGAGACGGAAGGCTTGTTAAATTAGACTTGTGGTGGGTAACACTTTTGTCATCCATTATGCGGAGGCGCCTGCAGAGTGTTTTTAGGATCCCCTTCAGAATTTCTGCATTATCCATTAATACTTCGTAAAAGGGCTCCTGCTCCAGTTTCAGGAGGACGGTTTCTTCTTCGGTAGTGGCACTCGCAGATCGCTTTTCAGAATCCAGAACAGACAGTTCCCCTACTATTTCATTTTTATCCAGTATGGCCAGGGTATGGCTGCCGTCATGTATGCGCACCCTGCCTTTGTATATAAAATACATGCAATTGCCCCTGTCGCCTTTTCGAAACAGGTTTTCATCAGCCTCCAGGTAAACTTCCTCTAGAATGCCAGCTAAGCCTATCAACTCCTGCTCCGGTGTATTCCGAAATGTCTCTGATGAACGAAGAATCAATACTTTCTCTATCAATAACATCTTTATTCTTAGTTAAGCATCGATAAAACATATTCCCTGGTCTCTTCAAAGAGGTTGTCAACCTTGCCGGCTTTTTTGTCCAGGATGTGCCTCGGAAATTTCTTTTCCTGAAGCCTCGGTATCATATAGCAGGCAACAGACATGGTCCAGGAGTTGAATCCAGCTTTGTTCTCCAAGAGAATTTCCTCAATAATGGCACTGGCGGGCATCTCTTTGGTGTGAGGCACCACCACCTGGTTTTTGCATATATCCTGCTCCAACTCAATCAGGGTATTTATACCGTTAAAGTATTTCTGCGGGATAATCAGTTCCAGCATTTCGATGGCATTATAGACCTTTGAAGGGTCACCAACATTGTAAAGCTCCATGACACGCTCAATCTGCGGTCGGTCATAGAGCAGCGACAGACTTTTGAATAGCATCTGTATATCCTGGTGGATTTCAGAACAAACAGCATCCTGCAGTGGTTTAACAACTTCAACGGATACCAGGTGCAGGTAGTACGTAGCCTTCAGCAAGCTCTGATCCAGCTTTACCTGAATCCATCTTCTGAGTAGAAGCTGCGACTCAGCAGAAACGATAGCCTTTTGCTGCCAGAGAGCATCCACTACTGCTGCAGTAAAGTTTATCTCCTCCTTCAGCATCCGCTCTAAAAAAGCAATAGAATACCCGCCCCTCATTTTACCGGCAACTTTGATGAGCAAGCTCGTTATAGCCTCCGGATATAGCTTGTTCTGGATGTATGCGGTCGCAAAAACGGTATCGCCAAAGTGCAGCAGGGCTTTCTGAAGCGGCAACAAGGCTTTCTTATCCAACGCCACCTGCACCGTTTGCTCCAATAAGGCAAAGTCTTTTACCTCCCCCACTGCCTCAATAGCCTTTTTATAAACCGCAGGTGCCTCATCCTGTAGGAAAGTCTCCAACACCTGCTCAAAATCACTCCTCCTGGTTTCTATAATGATTTCTATGGCAACAAGCTTATCTTCTTCATTTCGGCTGTTTACCATCTTCAACATCTCCTCTGCTACAACAGTATCTGCCTCCACCTGGTTACGGTACAAAAGCCCAACAATGGCTGCTTTCTTACAGGCCTTGTCCAGGTCTTCTATAGAAGCAGACTGACTCGCCAGGTTTTGTGTGTCGAGGTAATAAATTGCCTTCATTAAATGAGGCTTTATGGATGGGTCGGAATCCGCGTGCAGGCGATTCTTGAGTAGCGGCAAAGCCTCTGTCAGCCTGTTCTCCATAATTCGGGAAACGACATACTCTTTCACTTCACAGGACTTACTATGCAGTTGCCCGAACAACAGCGTATTAATATCCTTATAACCGGATCTTTCCAGGAGATGCAGGGCATGAATAGCCTTCTGCGGTTTTTTACTACTTGCTTTCTTCACCAGAACATCCGTTACTGACTCGTCGTTCAGAAACAGCTCTGAGCCTGTAAAGTAGCCCCGCTTGATAACATTGATCAGGGTACGCATATAAGACTTACGAATCAGAAAAACACTTGCAGCCCAAACCAGCAGCAGGACAAAAAGCAACCTTGACACCAACGTTATATCCAAACCGCTGTGATACTGCAGGTATACGGTCAGAAAAATACCAACACCCAATAGCGCGAATGGCAAGGTATAGCCTTTTGCAATTAAATGTCCCTTCAGGCGGCTATGCGGGTGGAGCGGCTGAAACAGGACGAAGAAAACCGGTTCCTGCAGTGTGGAACGCAAAATCTCTGACAGCAGCACCATTACCCCGAAAACATACAAGTGCGTTGACAAGCCCTCTCCGGATATAATAATGAAACCGTTAATGGCCAGCAGCAGCAAGGGCGCAATAAGCAGGCAGTTCGCAACACCTAGCCGCGCGATAACCCTGCTGCTGAAAACCAATTTGATACCGATAGCGATTAACCTGCCTAAGGCAAAAAAAACAGCAATAAACGTGGCCAGTTCATGATCATTGGCGCTATATTTCAGCTTTATTTCTTCCAGAAAAGTGAAATCAATGATAGCGTAGATAATGTAAGCAAGCAGCGACCATAGGGCAATATTGAAAATAAGACGGTTATGAAAGTAACGTTCAATGATGGACTGACTTTTATGTTTTGGGTGTACTGCTACATGATGTGTCATGCCGTGGCCTCCGTCTTCTTTGTCTTCGTAGCTAAACCTCCGGAGCAGCACATAGGCTACACCGAAAGCGACAACAGACACCCACAACAGGTTAACCACCCCGATTAGCGGCACCAGCGCTGTTACAGAGAAATAACCCAGCATCTTAGCGGGTATGTCGCCAGCCCCAACAATGGAGAACAGGCGCTTGCTCTCCCGCACATTAAACATGATAGCCGTCATTCCCCAAAAGGCATAGCCCACCAGCATATACACCACCATATTCCAGGCACCCAATAACGGCGGCATCCACTCAATTGTAAAAAAGGTCAGGCAGAGCCAGTAAAGCCAGACAGAAGTGGCAGAGAAGACGGTTATCACCTGCAACAGCTTTTTAGAAGACATGCGTGCCTCCAGCCTGGCATAAATCAGGTTAGCTACAAATAAAAGAACCGCTGCAAGAATATATATTTTCGGAAATACGGAAACAGGGTAAGAAGAGAGAATAAGCGTGAGCGAGCTTGTAAACAAAAAAGCAGTGGCCACACCCATAAAGTACTGCACGAGAAAGAGGTGCCCTACAAGCCGTGCTTCGCTTGGCTTTATGTTTAGAAGCAAATTTATCCGCTTATACATAGGTGTCCAGATTAACTGCTGAGCTTAAACATCTCACTGAAGTATAATTGCATTCCTTTTCACTAAATATTGTATAAGTTAAAAAATTAGTTACATAAATAACATTTTAATAACTAAAAAGATTGAAGTTCAGCCAAATGATAAAGTTCTATAGACCCGTATAACAGGCGCTTTGCCGCTGGTTTACTTTGGTCCTATATTCTGAAAAAGATAAAAGCTGAACCACAATTGCTGCAAAATCAACAAAGGAACATGTTCATCAGATTTTAGCTGAAATCAGATGCCCTGCGTAAATGGTCTATAAAAACAAAAGCTATGAACAACACACTTTATAAAACCTTAGCATTCGGAGCCCTCGCCGGAATGCGCTCATTAGCGGCCCCTACACTACTCAGTCACTTTGTGAGTGAAGATGGGAGCTCTCCTCTTCAGCATACTCCTTTACGTTTTTTAGGAAACAGCACGGTAGCCATGGTCTTGAAGGGATTAGCAGCCAGTGAACTGGTGGGAGACAAAATGCCGGGTGTGCCTGATAGAATAGAACTGCCTTCCCTGATCATGCGGGGTACTACAGGAGCAGTGGCAGGCGCAGCTATATACCTGATGAGTCATAAAAAGGCGGCAGAAGGAGCTGCCATTGGTGCAGTGGCAGCCATCGCGGCCACTTACGGCAGCTTTTACCTCAGAAAAACTCTCTGCGAGAAAACCAGACTGGCCGACCCAATATATGGCGCACTGGAAGATGCCCTTGTCATTGCCAGTGGTATAAAAGCCGCTCAACTGTAACACAGCCATCGTAAAAAAGAACGGCACAGCCCGCTATTCAACTGCAGAAGCGGGCTGTGCTGCTTTTTTCTTTACCAGTACGGCGCTCGGGTTTAGCTGGTATAATTCAGGAATGGCGTGAAAATTTAACAGGGCGAGTTTGCTGCATGAGGAGCACGATAAGAAATACGGCGAACGCCAGAACCGGCAGCTGTAGGTAAAACATGCTCTCTAAATTACTCAGGTAGCGGGTGTGTACAGACGTGACCGCTGAAAAAAGGCTGCCACCCTGTTTGTTAAAGATGATTTGATCAATAAAATTCCAGCCCCAGTGCAAACCTATCGGAAAAGCCAGTGAACCTGTTCTTGAGTAGGCATAAGCAAACATAAGTCCCCAGAGGCCGGTGCTCACAAACACCCAAATCATCACAACAGGGTTACCCAGCACTCCGAAAGTAAACCAGTGGTAAACACCGAAGGCAGCTGCACTAACAAGGTTTGCCTTTTTCTCCCCCATTAACGTAATGGCTTTATACAGAAAGTATCCCCTGAAAAGCAGTTCCTCGAATAAAACAGATTGGAAGGTGCTGTACAGGCCCTCAAACAAGAACCCACGACCTGTGTCAGGAACAGGCTCCCAACTGAAGTTGGCTATAAAAGACAGGAGATAACTTAAGGTTACGGCCAGGCACAGCGTAGCCAGAAAGCCCAGCAGCAACTGCAGCACCCTTAAAAGCGAAGGACTCAGCCCTAAAACGGCAAGGCTTTTATGCTCGAGTCGCAGCAGCCCCCAGAAAGCAAAAAGTATTACTACATTGCCCAACATATCTTGAGAGGCTTTTATATATGCAGCATGCCCTAAAGCAGCGGTAGCTGCTTTAGGGCATGCTGCATATTGTCAGGAGGGAACGAATGTCTTATACCCTTAAACCTCGTCTGCACAGACCGGTTTTAGGCACGTATTTCCTCGAAGTCGATGCTTTTTGGCAGGGTAGCAAATTTTTCAACAAGCTCAGCAGGAAGCACTGTCAGTTTTCGCTTCTCTACATCTAACCAGGCACCATCCACAGTAACCACGGCAGCCCTAACACCATCCTCCCGGTATACGATGTGGCGTATCGACCAGCGGGACCCGTCAGGACGGCTCTTGGTTAATTCTATAGTTACCTTTATCTTTTCATTGATTCCTACTTCACGCAGGTAAACAAGCTCTTCACGAAAAAGTATGGGTCCTACCTTCAATTCCTGAAAAGTTTTGAAGTCAAGGCCGAGGCTGTCCAGGACGGAAATACGGGCTTGTGCGGCAAAGTCAGCATAGGCTGAATGGCGCATGTGCATATTAACGTCCAGGTGAGACCACATTACTTTACCTTCGTAAACATTGTTCATTGTATTAGCTATTATATTCGTATTTGAGATACCATGAAAGAGCCCAAAGCGTCTCGTTCATTTCAATACTGCTTTGAGCAAAAAGGTGCCCAATTCTTTTATTACCAGGATTGCACGCCAAATATAGAATAATCCACTTAAAGAGCAGCGATTTGTTTTCCAGTACAATGGTTTTTTAAAGCAGCCACTGAAACAGATAACATACCATTGGCGCTTTTATGCAAGCGCAAATCACGTGCCCCCTCTGCATTTGATGGTTTTTTATATCTGATATTTATACACCGATGTCCTCATTCCAGAGGGCCGGCTTTTCATCTATAAACTTTTGCATGAGATCATAGCAGGCACTATCATTCACAACAACCACTTCTACTCCTTTTGAACGCAATAAATCTTCTTCTCCCAAAAATGTCTTGTTTTCTCCTATCACCACTTTAGGGATTCCATACAAGAGTATGGTACCCGAGCACATAGAGCACGGGGAAAGTGTTGTATAGATGGTGCATTCTTTATAGACAGAGGCTGGTTGTCTGCCGGCATTTTCAAGGGCATCCATTTCACCATGCAGCACCACACTTCCATTCTGAACACGCTTATTATGGCCTTTGCCAATTATTCTGCCCTGGTGCACCAGTACCGAGCCGATAGGAATACCTCCTTCAGCATACCCCTTTTGCGCCTCATCAAAAGCAACTTGTAGAAATTCGTCCATACTAAATTTATTAGGTTCAGAAGATTTGCAATTTACCCTTCAAAGCTAAAGTTTAAAGTGCAGGTTTCCTCTTCTCATACAGTTTTGTTTCAGGCTATCATTCAGGCTACATCGTGTTGAAGTTAGAAAAGAGTAAAAATTCTGGCTCAATTTTAAAATTCCGAAGGTAAGCCAGATCATCGCTATGTCCACGTATGCCATGTTTTACAAGAAGCTCCCCTGAGTTAAATATTCATAATTTTAAATTAAGGAATTTTAACGACAAAGGTTATGGGTATTTAAATTAATTCACCGGAAACCGGCTTTTTACACATCTGCTACAGACGCCTTCCACTAACGTATGAACCTACCTGTATGCTGCAAAACTGGAAAGATTTAGCCCAGCAACCTTAACGTAACGGGCAGAGTATTTACAAAGCAGCAGACACCCTCTATTATACAACTTAAGCGGCGGCTCGCTTTAATGGCAGCATCTCCAAATTAACAGCAGCATGATAAAACACATGAGGTTCCTATGCCTCCTTATAATCATTTTTTCAGCTAAAACAGGATATGGGCAACGAATCAGCAGAGATTCGGCCACGCAGATACTAAAATTAACGCCTGCATTCACTATTTACAGGGACAACTATATAGTAACCGGAACCACACCAACAGAGGTACCGACAGGTGAAAATTCGGACATCAAATATCAGATTAGCTTTAAGCACCGGCTCACAGATGCGAGCCTGCCCTGGAATTCATACCTGTTTCTAACTTATACTCAAAAAGCTTTCTGGGATATCTATTCATGGTCCAGCCCGTTTGATGAAATAAACTTCAACCCTGGCTTAGGCTTAGGCAAACTGCTTTTCAGAAACGGAGAACTGCTAGGGTCTTTAGCGCTTCAGATAGAGCATGAGTCAAATGGGCGGGATAGTACCCAGTCCAGAAGCTGGAATTTTGTCTCTGGCAGCTATACCATGCTCATCACTCCTAAATCTGTCGTGCAGCTTA
This sequence comes from Pontibacter diazotrophicus, assembly GCF_003367245.1. Taxonomy (GTDB): domain Bacteria; phylum Bacteroidota; class Bacteroidia; order Cytophagales; family Hymenobacteraceae; genus Pontibacter; species Pontibacter diazotrophicus. The sequence goes on from NZ_QRGR01000003.1 coordinate 158,701, forward strand.
AGGCATGGCTTCCTTTCTTTTACAAAAGTGACAATCCGGACCTGATAGACTATGTTGGCTATACACAGGCAATGTATATACTGGAAATCAAAAAGGACAAGTTAATCCTGGATGTTCTGGGCAGGAAGGGCGCTCTTGGCTGGAAGGGAAACATACAGGCACAGCTAAATTATAGACCAACCAATTCCGGAAATGCATTTATCACTTTACAATGGTATCATGGATACGCCGAAAGCCTGATTGACTATCAGAAAAAAACCAATATGCTCCGATTAGGAATTAGTGTAAAGCCCTTCAATTACCTGTTCTACTGAGGGATACAAAAATATTATAGAGTACTTCTCTGCCTATAGGTCTCTTTTTAATTCCTGGGAGGTGCCACTCATAAAAATCACCACAACTGGGTATTGCCCTTGTTATAATGTCATTAGATATTTGATTATTGAATAAATCTGAAAGGCAGTGGTGACATAAGTATTAAAATGACTTTTTTTATGAAAGCAAATTTACAAATCCTTAGCTGGCGGGAGTGCTCTATGATAGCCTATTTAGCGGATGGCTATACCAACAAGCAGATTGGAGAAAAATTTAACCTGAGCGAGGATGATGTGCAGGAATACCTGCAGAAAATGATGAAGAAAAAGGGGTTTAACCATTCCTATCAGCTAATCAGCTGGGCTTACCTGGATGGTGTGTTGAAGTAAAAATGCTTCCTTTCCTGTCCTTTTTTTTATAAATCAGCATACCCTCTCTTCTTACCCGCAGGAGACAGTATGGCTGCCTGTTGTTAAGGTAGCTTTTCCAAAGCACTTAATTCCTCCAATACAAGGGTATTTAACGCAATACTGCAGTTTACTATCCTCGTTATATTCACAAAAGCCCTGATGTAACGCTTGTTACATAATATGCTCATCTCCCCTTTCACAAAAGCCTGCTTTTTGCGTACTTCAGTTATTGATGCCTGATAAACGCTTAATTAAACCACCCCTGGACCTGGCCGCTCCTGAGCAAACAGTGATGGCTACCTTCTCTATGGGTTGCTTCTGGAGCCCTGATGCTCTTTTTGGGAGTGTGGAGGCTGTGGTACGCACGCGGGTAGGCTATGCAGGCGGCACCTCAGCAAATCCTACCTATTGGACCCTGGCAGATCACATTGAGACGCTGCAACTGGAGTATGACCCAGCCAAAACAAATTACAGTGAGCTACTGCAGCTGTTTTTCTCCAGTCATAAAGCAACCCGTGCCCCCTGGAAGAGGCAATATATGTCTGCCATGTTTTATCATAACCCGGAACAGGAACAGCAGGCCCGGCAGGCTAAAGCACACTTGATGAAAACAACAGGAGAAAAAGTATTTACTGAAATATATCCTTTCGAGAAGTTTTACCTTGCTGAAGATCGGCACCAGAAGTACAAACTGCAGCGCCTGCCTGCTCTCCTGGAAGAGTTTCTGGAGATGTACCCAACCATCACTGACCTGACTCACTCTACAGCAGCAGCGCGTATTAACGGTTACCTGTACGGGTATGGCAACTTGCAAAACCTGGCGCATGAAATCGATCGCTTCGGCTTATCTCCTGCCGGCCAGAAAATATTATTTGACAACGCCAAAGCCCGCAGAACAATACGGTGCAGCAGCTAAGCTCACGCTTAGTAAATGTTTTATCTGTTGAGCTGTCAAGGCCGACTCAGAACCTCACCTTATGCCTTGCCGTTTCAGTTGATAACAGTGCTTTAGGCTGAACAGAAAGACAGGTATGGCAGGATATACCGGAAGATAAGCGTCTGTTCTTATCATGTTGCCAGACTTTTTTACCCTGCTTATCCTGTCTCATCTGCATTACTAGCCATTCAGCCTTTACATAGGCGGAAGCACTCTATGGTCAATGTTAAACAAAACTATCTAATGGATAAGCTTTGGTACAAAGAAGCAGTGTTCTATGCAGTAGACGTGGAAAGCTTTCAGGACGGAAACGGAGACGGTGTCGGTGACTTTAAGGGTCTTACAAGCCGCCTCGACTACCTGGGTGAACTCGGTATAAACTGCCTCTGGCTACTTCCGTTCTTCACTACTCCCAACCGCGACAACGGCTACGACGTCCGGGACTACTATTCCATTGATGCCCGACTCGGCAACCTGCACGATTTTTCCGAGTTTGTAGCGGCAGCCAGAGAGCGGAAGATACGCGTACTGATAGACCTGATTATTCACCACACATCCGATGAACATGCCTGGTTTCAGGCCGCCAGCACAGACCCAAGCTCTAAATTCCATCAATACTATGTATGGCAGGAAGATAAGCCAGTAGACGAAACAGAAAATGTATTTCCCGGGGAGGAGGACAGCGTGTGGACGTATGAGAAACGGGCAGGTGCTTATTATCATCACCAGTTTTATTCGTTTGAGCCTGACCTGAACGTGGCTAATCCCGAGGTACAGAAGGAGATTCTTTCTATCATAGAATTCTGGCTGGCCTTCGGCATTGACGGCTTCCGGGTGGATGCCGCCACTCATTTGCTAAGGAGCAAAGGCATTAAAGGAACTGCTGTTAAAAAACCTGCAGCTTTCCTGAAGAGCCTGCGCGAAGCTGCCACCAAAAAGAGCGATGCCACTATACTGTTGGCGGAAGCCGACGTAGAGCCCGAAAAGCTTGATTTTTACTATGGCAAGGGAAACCGCTTTAACATGCTTTTCAATTTCCTGCTGGATAACTATTTGTTCCTGGCACTGGCAAGAGAAGACGCCAAACCCATTGCTGATTACCTGAACCGGCCTATACCTCCGGCTGATTGCCAGTGGGCTAACTTTCTGCGCAACCTCGACGAGCTTGACCTGGAGCGCCTGACAGAGCAGGAGCGGCAGGATGTTTTCGATACGTTTGCACCGGAAGAGAACATGCGCATCTTTTTCCGCGGGATAAGAAGGCGAATGGCACCCATGCTGAATGGCGACAGGAAATACCTCGAACTGGCCTACAGTCTGCTCTTTACCATGCCTGGCTCCCCACTACTCGTGTATGGCGATGAGCTTGGCATGGGCGATAACCTGGACCTGCCGGGCCGTGCCAGTGTACGAACGCCTATGCAATGGACAAATGAAAACACAGGAGGCTTTTCTACTGCCCCGCTTGATAACCTCTTCAGAAAGCCTATCACAAAAGGGCCTTTCAGCGTGAAGAAAATCAACGTGGAATCACAGCGTCATGACTCGCTCTCTTTACTGAACTGGATGAAGCGCCTTATTATGATGCGAAAGAACTGCCTGGAAATAGGATGGGGAGCTCCCAAGGTGCTGATTTCGGACCAGCCCCAGGTACTCGTTCATTCATACGACTGGAAGGGCAACGTACTTGTTTTTGCGCATAACCTTTCTGCTAAACCCTGCCAGCTCTCGATTCATTCTAGGGAGTTCCACCTGCGCCAGTTCGTCGATATTTTCTCCGACGTTGACTATGAACCGACCAAAGAGGATACGACTCAGATAGAGCTGGGTGGACATGGCTACCGTTGGTTCAGGGTAAACCAACTGAAGACGAAACAGTAAGAAATAAGTAGGATAGTATGAACAGGAGCCAAAAATAATAAGCGGATGAAAGAAGAACAGAAGCAGCACCTTTGGTGGCAGACAGGCACAATATACCAGGTATACCCCAGGTCTTTTCAGGACAGCAACGAAGATGGAGTAGGCGATCTGAAGGGTATAACACAAAGGCTCGACTACCTGAAATGGCTGGGGATAGACGGCATCTGGGTCTCCCCCTTCTTCTCCTCCCCTATGGCCGACTTCGGCTACGACATCTCCGACTACTGCGGCATACACCCCCTGTTTGGTACCATGCAGGATTTCGATGAACTGCTACAGGAAACACATGCCCGGGACATGAAGCTGATCCTGGACCTGGTGCCAAACCATACATCAGACGAACACCCTTGGTTTCAGGAATCGCGTGCATCAAAAGACAACCCGAAGCGGGACTGGTATCTCTGGGAAGATGCCAAACCCGATGGTTCAGCACCGAATAACTGGCTCAGCGTTTTCGGGGGCAGTGCCTGGGAGTGGGACGAAAAAACACAGCAGTACTACTATCACGCCTTCCATATAAAGCAGCCCGACCTGAACTGGCGCAACCCAGAAGTGCAGGAGGCTATGCTGAACGTAATGCGTTTCTGGCTCGACAAAGGTGTGGACGGTTTCAGAGTGGATGTGATGTGGCACATGATAAAGGACAAACAACTGCGCGACAACCCGGTAAACCCAGATTATAATCCGCTGGAGCTACCCTACCGGCAGCTTTTCCCGACCTACTCCACCGACCAGCCGGAAGTGCATGACATTGTGCGTAAAATGCGCGATGTTCTGGATAGCTACAATGAGCGCATGATGATTGGAGAAATATACCTCCCCATTCACAAACTGGTGGCCTATTACGGAAGAGAAAATAAAGGCGCCCATCTTCCATTTAATTTCCAATTGCTCGCGCTGCCCTGGGACGCACAGCAGCTTGCTTCGGCTATAGATGAATATGAGGGCGCCCTGCCACAAGAGGGCTGGCCCAACTGGGTACTCAGCAACCACGATAAACCCCGCATCATCAGTAGAGTCGGGAAATCGCAGGCAAAAGTGGCGGCCATGCTGCTGCTAACGCTGCGTGGCACGCCTACTATTTACTATGGCGATGAGCTGGGGATGCGCGATGTTCCCATACCCGAGGAGGAAGTACAGGACCCACAGGGACTGAACATGCCGAAAATGAACCTGAGCCGTGACCCTGCCCGCACACCCATGCAATGGGACAGCAGTGCTAATGCTGGCTTCACCAACGGTAAGCCGTGGCTCCGGCTACCGGAAAATTTCCAGAAAGTGAACGTAGCGGCGCAAACAGATAACCCCTACTCCATGCTGTCTTTCTATAAAAAGCTGTTAAGCCTGCGCCAGCAAGAGCCTGCCCTGCATGTTGGCAGCTACGCCCCCGTACACGCCGACACCCAGATGATTGCCTACACCAGGCAGGCAGAGGGCACCTGCTTTTTGGTTGTTCTGAACCTGACCCACAGGCCCTGCTACTTTAAACCGGAACACCACACTTACAAGGGAACTATCCTGATCAGCACTTATATGGAGCGCGAAAGTACACCCGTAACAGGTGCCATTAACCTGAGTGGGGACGAGGGTATTATTGTGCGGCTGGATTAATGGATTGAAAACTCAAGAATGTTAACAGCTATGGAACAAGACAAACAGCTCCGCGAACAACTGGTAAAGCTTTTACGCGGTGGGCAGGCCTTTAAAACAAGAGATGAAATCTTGCAGGGTATCAGCTTGGAAGAGGCGGGCAAAAAAGCCGCTAACCTCCCGTATACCATCTGGCAGTTGCTCGAGCACCTGCGCATTGCCCAATGGGATATTCTGGAATTCAGCCGCAATCCGCAGCACCAGTCGCCGGAGTGGCCGGAGGGGTACTGGCCGCAGGAAAAAGCGCCAGCCAATGAGGCTGCTTTAAACAAAACACTGCACGCTATTACGACTGACCTCGAAGAGGTAATAAATTTAATACAGGATCCGGCCAATGATCTATTCGAGCCATTCCCACACGGCAACGGGCAGAACCTGCTTCGGGAAGCCATGCTCGTTGCCGAGCACAATGCCTACCACCTTGGGCAAATAGTAATAATAAGACGTCTGCTGGGAGAGTGGGAATAATCATTCAGTCAACCTGCGCCGCATGTGGCTGCAATATTGTTTTGCCAGGCTAATCCGATAAATACCACAAACGCTTCGGTCTTTAAAAAGGAAATGCTGTGTTATACACAGCATTTCTTAAATAATTTATTTATTTCTAATTGAGAGTGCAGCTTTAGTAGCTGTTTCTTCTTTTAGCCTGCTGCTCGAGCGCTTTTAATTCATATTCAGCGGCTTTCAGCCTGCTTTTGGCAGCTTTTTCTCTTTGTTTCGCTTCTTCCGCATACTGCTCAGCTTGCCTTACCTCCTGTTTCAAAGCCCTTACCTCCTGTTGCTGTGCAGCTACCGAAGGATCGTTTGATACGCTGTTGCCAGATAAAGCAGAGCAACTAAGCATAATGGGTAAGAACAAAGCCATTGTGCCGGATGCTATTGCTTTGCTTGTAATTAATTTCATAATATGTTATTTAGTTTAACATATATAAATACGGGTATAGTGTACAGGTTGTTTGTAATCAGGCTGCGGTGGCCCCTCAAATCAAATTGAAGCGTAGGGATTTGGGCGGTTCTAAGTCTGCATAATTTGTGCAAAAAATTCAACTTCTGGGCTGCACATTGTTATCATATATTCGAAAGTAAACATCATTTCAGACAGATTTACAACTCATTTGGCGCCTGTTTAATGAACGCCTTGATTAACTGTTCATAAGTAATTGCATCCATAATGGACAGGTTGAAGGACTGTGTCAATCATACGGGAGAACCTCCAACCAAAGCGCATCTCACCAGCCATTTCATATTCTCGCTCCTCTCAGACATAAATAAAATCAGAGCAATGCAACCATCCTGCTGTTTATTGGGGTCTATCCCATGTCAGCACAGTGTTAACTGAGGCATTTGTCAGCGTATAATGTGCTGGCAGAATTTACATGTTCTACTAATCCATCACACACTATTTACACACTATTATGAAAAAAAAATTAGGTAAGCTGTCTTTAAGTAAAGTTACAGTCCTTTTATGCAGTTTATTAATTATTTCTTTAACCTCATGTCTCGATGCGCAGGACTCAGATAATGATGTAGTACAGCCTGCAACTTATGTTGCCATTTACCATGGAGCACCCGATGCCCCTGAATTTGACATTTTTGTAGATAACAGCCGCATCAACAGCCAAGCCTTTAAGTACGCCAATTATTCAGATTATTTTAACTTCATAACGCCGGGAAACCATAGGCTGAAGTTTACGCCCGTCAACGCTTCAAACGCATTCATCGATACAGCTTTAACTTTTAGTGAAGGTAAAATATATTCCCTTTTTGCAGTAAACAGGCTGCAGAGTATAGAACTGCTGGCAGTAAAGGATAGCCTGATAATACCTGGTACTGGTGAGGCCGGTTTACGTGTGATACAGCTTTCTCCTGACGCCCCTGCCGTAGATATTGTCATGGTAAAGAATAACACCAGCACCTCCTTCACCACCAACCTGGACTTTAAAGAGACAACAGCTTTCCAAAAAGTAGCGTCAGGCACCCATACCATTCAGGTAAGAAGGGCAGAAAATCAGGAAGTTTTATTGTCTGTACCTAACATCACGTTAGAGTCTGCAAGAAATTATTCGTTTATCATCCGAGGATTTGCAACACCTCCCACCGGTAACTTAAATGTGCTGAGTTTGCAGGTAATCCGTAATCATTAAGTGATACTGCTTTAAATCCATTCAGGGTTATTTACAGGCCGCTTCTCTCGTGAGAGAGGCGGCCTGTCTTTTTGAATAGGGTTATTTAGCCCTCCCTCCTGCTATACCTGCGCCGTGATCGGCTCTCCGCTTCCTAAGCAAAGAAGCACAAGGTAATAGCGGCACCAACTCCATTCCCGCAATTTCGTTGTATCTTAAAGTTGAATTTGTGTATTTTTAGTACCTGCTATATCAGGTTTCACAAACGGAATTGAAAATAGTTCTTTAAAACCAACCTCTTAAGCGATGATAAAAAGAAAACTATTTGCCGGCAAAAGGATTTTTTCTCTGGGCTTACTGCTGCTGGTAGGCTTTACAACTCCACATCCGAACCAGGAAGCAGAAGCAGACGTAGCAGCACATGCTGTTGTGCAAGCCACTGACCTGGAAGGAGCCTGGCGCCTCATCGACCCGGTAGAGATAGAGCAGGCAGCCATCCCGAACGCCACCGCTGTGAAAATTATAGAAGACGGGCTTTTTTCTGTGGCTTATTATGATGAGACCGGAAAGAAATTCTTGGGTACCTACGGCGGCACTTATGAGGTTTCCAGAGGCAATATCTCCATGACATATGAGTTCAACACCTTCGACAGTACCGCAGTGGGGAAAACGGCGACAGGTGCTTATACTATTCTGAACGACAAATTAGGTATAGAGGGAATAAAAGGAGCACAGGCCACCGAAACATGGGAAAAGATACCAGTAAATAACGATGCTTCTCCCCTGGCAGGTGCCTGGCGCATACGTGCCCGCGAAAGGGACGGTCAAATGAGCCCCATGAACCCGGGGCCACGCAAAACGATTAAGATGCTATCAGACAATCGCTTTCAGTGGATAGCCTTTAATTCCGAAACAGCAGGCTTTTTTGGTACCGGAGGAGGCACCTATACCACTGAAAACGGCAAGTACACTGAAAATATCGAGTTCTTCTCCCGCGACTCCAGCAGGGTTGGTCAGCAATTGTCCTTCGACTTTGATGTAAAGGAAGGTGATTGGCACCACAGTGGCCTAAGCAGCACAGGTAACAAAATAAATGAAGTCTGGCACCGACAGAACAACCAATAACAATCCTCTACAGCTGCGACTACTTTGGTAGTTGCAGCACAAATTCTTTTCCCTCAGGTACTGTGAGATCGTAGCTCTTAATCCAGGGGTTATAGTAGCGCAGGGTTTTGTAGTTAATGCCTTGTTCCAGAGCAAAAGCAGGAAGATCGGGAATAGAAGTAGTGACCACTAAGGGTCGCGTAGGCAAAGGGTTATAGCCATGCTCCTCTGTAAAGTCAAAGCCATACTTTTGTGGATTTCCCAGCACCTCTTTCAGCGCCAGTATCCGGAACATATAGCGCGATGTTTCGTCGTTCAGGTATAAGTCATAGTAAGAATCTACTCCCTGCTTCTTAAGCGCTCTTGCGATGCCACCCATGCCCCGATTATAGGCGGCGGCGGCATTGGTCCAGGTGCCGAAGCGCTCTTTAGCTGTCTTGAGGTAGCGGATAGCTGCCAGTGTCGATTTCTCAACATGAAAGCGCTCGTCCACCTTCCCGTTTACAATCATTCCGTAGCCACGGGCGGTGTCTGGCATCAGCTGCCAGAAGCCTGCCGCACCGGCTGGCGATGTAACATGCCCGAAGAGACTTTCGGCAAGGGCCAGGTATACGAAATCCTCCGGCACGTCATTTTCCCGGAGCAGTCGTTTCATTTCAGGGATGTACCGCTGCATTCTTTTAAGGCCCATTAACGTTCTGTAGTGCGAATAGGTATTAATAAGAATCTCCTTATCCAGGCGTTCGGCTACATCGGGCATATGAAGTGGTACTGGCTCACCTGCAAAAGTAAGCGCATCAGGCAAAGCAGGAGGCCTGTAACCCTTTGCTGATGTAACGGCGTTTGTCTCAGCCTCAGAAGTGACTTCAGATTGCAGGGACGGGGGCTGCTGACTGCAAAGGTGCAACGAGAGTCCTATTATGACCGTTCCTACCCATCCGAATTTCCAATATTGCTTTGTCATACGCTCCTCCTATCAGTTTTATATTCCCCTTCAGTTGTATAACAGCTTTACAACTGTTTTATTCCTAAAGTTAGAAAAAAACAGCCGGGTATCGAAGGACCGTCATCCCAAAAGCAGTTTCATGAAGGGTTCATGTTCAGAAATACAGTAGTCTTATAAATGTATTATACCTGTATATCAGGACATTGTTATAAATGACAGCATAATTCACCTTTATCCAAAATAACCGGAAAACCACGCGATCAACTACTCTTCTTGGTTTACAAGGAAGAATGGGAGCGCAAAATATTCACTTCAGTATCAACGCTTCTACAAAAACAAAAACCTCCCTGCACACCACAGGAAGGTTTTTGTTTTTATCATTTCTTAGTAACGATACTTTGCCTGGCCTTGTAAAGGTGCCTAAAGCACTCGTACAGCCAACCTATCTTCCGAATGTCTCATTCTCCGGGAAAGGCATTTTACGTATCGTGTATTCTTGCTGCGGGGGTTGGGCACCTTCAAATAGTTTGTTCAGGTGTGCGTACAAAACAAATACCTCATCTCCATAGCCTGTGGCTGTAGTCGGGAAAACCGGGCCTGTCATAAAGCTGTTGTTCAACGTGCCTGTTTCCCAATTGTCCCCGCTCATAAAAGAAAGCACTCTACCCGAAGCCTCTCCACCTGCATTGTTCACCACTATCAGTTGCTCGCCATTCTGACTCAGCAGCAGCCCGTCCGGTGACTCAAGTGGGTCATTGAGCTGCACCTGGCTAATGGCATCAGGGTTGTTCAGCGGAATCTTGTAGATCGCATTTTCAACTGAAAAAGCCACCAGCAGAAAGCCTTCGGGGTGAAAAGCGATACCGTTGAAGCCGAAAGCACCTTCCGGAGTGGCAAAATCCTCGTCTTCGTAAAATACCGTAGCATTCCCCCATACATCAACCTTATAGATGATTGGAGAGAAACTGTCAGTAATATAAGCATTGCCCAGTTTATCTATGGTAATATCATTTGCGAAGTGTGGCATACCAGGGCGTAATGCTGCCAGGTCTACAAAATGCATCAGGGCACCCGTCTGTAGGTTATAAATGCCTAGCACCGCCGTCTGACCGGCTGTGCCTGGAGTAGAATTAGGAGTACCTCCCGGATCAGCACCAGCTACCAACACTCTACCTCTGGCCTCATCCACCTCCAACCCGATGGTGGAGATAAGGCGGTCATCCGTAATAAACGGCATATAATCTCCTTCATAGTTCACAACACCGATATTGCCTGAGGTAACAGAGGAAACCAGGAAACGCCGGTTGAGAGCATCGTGGCTAACCCCTTCAGGATAGAGCCCCGGACTAGTGAAGGTGATTGTTTCAGGAATGGCCTCGGCCTCCTCAATATCATCAATTACATCTTTGAAATCATCCCAAAACTCCTCAGGAGAACAGGAAATTGTGCCGAAGCATATCAGAAGAAAAAGCAGGTAGGAAAAACGCTTTCGCAGGAAAGAAGTTGGCGTTACGGATAATTGCTTCATAGTTAACTGAGGTTTTAAGTAAGTAATGAACAGGAAAATAAATCACACCTTGTAAAACAGATAAAATCACTGTCTTGATGAATCATTATGGTTAGGCCGACAGGAAATACAGTAACGTGTAAACGCTTCACCTTACTGCTAAACCATAAGTTATATAAGTATACTCCTACGGTCTCGGGAATAGCTAATTTACCTTAAGATTACTTAGTAAAGGTCCTCATTCACAAGGAGAAATGATGAGGTGAATAAGCGAATGCAAAGATTTTTCCCATTGCTCGTTCGAGTATAACAGGAGCATGAAAAAGAAAAAGCTATTATGAAATTTCAGACAGCGCATTATAATCAGCACTAGTCATATAATTTATACAGCCAATTTGCAGTATGCTAAATGTAGCAGCAACCATACTATATAATGATTTGGTATTCAGCACAAAGCGCAAACTAACTACTGTACCGCTAACCTGCTACGCTTTTACTTTATTACCATATATGCTTTAAAATAAAGAACTTTGGAGGTGAACTCTATTTCATTTGATTCAGTGCAGAACTTACCTGACTTACCCGTTAAAGAAGCGCTCCCCAGGCTGCTGTCCGCTTTGAACACCAGCTCCAGAGCAGTACTCGAAGCCCCGCCTGGTGCCGGCAAAACCACGCTTGTCCCCCTGGCACTGCTGGAGGCATCCTGGCTGAACAACGGGAAAATCATTATGCTGGAGCCCCGGCGCCTGGCTGCAAGAGCTGCAGCCCAGCGCATGTCTGATATTCTGGGCGAAACTACCGGCCAGACGGTTGGTTACTGGGTAAGGATGGAGCATGTGGTATCGGGCAAAACGAGAATTGAGGTGGTGACTGAGGCCATTCTCACACGTTTAATTCAGGATGACCCGGGCCTGGATGGTGTTGCTGCTATCATATTCGACGAGTTTCATGAACGTAGCCTGCAAGCTGATTTAGGCTTAGCCCTGGCGCTGGATGCCCAGGCTGTTTTGCGGCCGGACCTGCGCCTGCTGGTGATGAGTGCCACACTCGATGCTGCCTCCGTAGGCAAGTGGCTGGATGCGCCAGTTATCCGGAGCGAAGGCCGCCAGTATCCGGTAGAAACGTTTTACCTGCAGCCAGCAGAGGTGGCCGCCGCGGGTAACCGCCACATGGAACGGCTGGCCAATCTCGTGCCCAAATCAGTACGGCAGGCATTGGCGGCAGACACCGAAGGCGATGTGCTGGTTTTTTTGCCAGGTAAAGGGGAAATACGGAAAGTAGCCCAGCAATTAGAAGGCAAATTGCCACCCGCAACCGACCTGCATTTACTGCACGGTGAACTGACTCTATCTAAACAACTGGCGGCCATTCACCCGGCTCCCAAAGGAAAACGCAAAGTGGTCCTGACCACCAGCATAGCCGAGACGAGCTTAACCATTGAGGGCATTACCATAGTGGTGGACGGAGGCTATGCAAGGGTACCGAAATTTGTTCCCCGCACCGGCCTCACCACCTTAGCAACCATTCCGGTTTCCAGTGCCGCAGCCGATCAGCGACGTGGGCGGGCGGGCCGGCTGGAGCCGGGCGTTTGCTATCGCCTGTGGTCCGCGGCCGATCAATTGCAACTCCCGGACAGGCAGGCACCGGAAATATGCGAAGCTGATTTGACAGGCTTCGTACTGGAACTCGCGCTTTGGGGTGCAAAAGATGCCGCTGCGCTGAAGTGGCTGGACACGCCTCCTGCTGCGGCCATGTCTCTGGCGCGTGATCTGCTGCAACGTTTGGGAGCTGTTGACCAGGCTGGCAAACCCACCCGCCATGGCAAAGCTTTAGCCTCACTGGGTGTACACCCCAGACTGGGCCACCTGGTGATGCGAGGCCAGCAAGCAGGTTCTGGGAATACTGCCTGCGCGCTGGCTTCCCTCCTCTCTGAACGGGACATGCTCAAGCCAATGCAGCTCAACTGGCAGGAGCCGTTGCCGGACCTGCAGTTGCGCCTCGAGATCCTGGCAGGAAAACGCCCTCCTACTCCGGGCTATGTGATAGATGAAAATGCACTGCGGCGGGTGCGTGAACAGGAACAGAACCTGCGGCAGCGCTTGCGGATATCAGAAAACAGACTAAACACAGACCCTGCCGGCTTACTTACGGCCCTCGCTTACCCAGACCGGCTGGCACAGCGGGAATCGTCCGGACGGGTACGGCTGATAACAGGCCAGCGGGCACTCTTGCAGACGGAGCTGTTCGGTGAAGCCGAGTTTTATGGTGTGGCGCACCTCGACTTAGGAAAGCAAGCGCGGGTGTTGCTGGCGGCACCAATAGCAAAGTCCGAAATTATTGAGCATTTCTCTGATCAGCTGGAAGAGTTACAGGAGGTGCGTTGGGATGCTGCTACCGAACGGGTAGTCGCGCGACAGATTGTACGTTTGGGTGCGCTGGTACTGGAAGAATCCACACAACCGAAACCCGTTCCGGAGCTTGTTGCGCAGGCGCTGCTACAGGGTTTACAGGAGAAAGGCGTGTCCCGGTTGCCGTGGTCGGATGAAGCCCGGCGTACGCGGCAGCGGCTTGCCTTTCTGCACCAGCTGGACCCAGACTCCTGGCCGGATACGTCGGATGCTGCCTTGGCCACCACCATGGAAATGTGGCTGCTACCGCACCTGGCAGGCCTGCGCACTATGGAGCAGGTAGCCCGCCTCGATTTTAACGAGATACTGCTGTCTGACCTGTCGTGGGAGCAGCGGCAGGAAATGGATCGGCTGGCCCCCACGCACCTGGAGGTGCCCAGTGGTTCACGTATAGCCGTTAATTATTCAGATACCGCTGCTCCCGTGCTAGCTGTGCGGCTTCAGGAAGTGTTCGGAATGCTGGATACCCCCACCATTGGGAGCGGCAAAGTACCACTGCTCCTCCACCTCCTCTCTCCTGCCTCGCGCCCGGTGCAGGTAACCCGGGATCTGCGCAGCTTCTGGAGCACCGGTTACTTTGATGTCCGTAAGGACCTGCGCGGCCGCTATCCCAAACACCACTGGCCTGAAGACCCGCTTTCAGCCCCGCCAACAAGAGGTACGAAGCGAAGGCCGAAGTAAGTAGAGAGAGTAAAGATAGGGGCACAAGGTTATCAGAAGCTATCTGTATGCTGCCTTCACCTCCATCAAACTCACTTTAAGATTTGCACAAAAAATCTGTTTTTATCAAAATGCCGTAACATATATATAAGGCTTTTACCATGCCTGAAAACCCTAATTAAAGATACCCCATGTCACAACCAGCTACGCCAAGCCTGGGTCGGAAAGTGTTAAAGATTACAGGAATAATACTTGGAGGCATGGTTGGTTGCATTCTGCTGGCGTCTATTTTACTGCTTACGGTTTTAGAACCTGTTGTAGGGCGCATCCTGAAAGAGCAGGTAAGTGAAAACACAAATGGCCTTTACACCCTTGCTTTCGAAGATTTGCAGATTAACCTGCTGACCGGAATAATCACACTGGAGCAACTGCACATTTCCCCCGATACGGCTGTGCACCAGGAGCAGCGCAGCACTGGTGCGGCTGCTCCACTGCTCTTTGAAGTGGAGACACCACACTTCCAGATTTACCATATAAACCTGCTGGATGCCCTGTTCCATAACCGGGCAAGCATCGGAACAGTAACCGCAGAAAGACCTCTTATCACGCTAATAGAGGATGAAAGTATAAAGGATGACACGGTAATTGATGAACAGCAAGACGGTGGTTCGCTTCCTGGTTTTCTTGATGCTTTACAAATCGGGAAAATTGATATTCAGGATGCTACTTTCCGCTACTCAACCCTTAGCGAGCGAGACCTTCTACAGCATGAGATACCGCAGGTTTCTTTGCTGCTGCGTGAGTTCAGCATCCCACCGCATGGCGAACCGGATTCCTCCCGCCTGTTTCATGCGGATGGCGTACAGCTCACGGTCAGGGACTATACCTACCAGGCACCTGATGGCATCAATCAGCTGCAGGTTGGCTTGTTATCTTACTCCTCAGAGGAGGCCACTCTTACGGCTGAGGGTATAGCGCTCCTGCCAAACCAACAAGCTAACGCAGCCCTCCCTCCTGAGGCAGCCAACCAAACCCTCTACAATGCAAATGTACCGGGGCTGCGCATGACAGGCATGGATTTGTTAGAAGCCTATCGCACAAAGCAATTACACGTCACCGAACTTCTCCTGGAAAAGCCAGTCCTTCATATTCTAAACGATTTAAATGTTCCCGCAACCACTGAAACGGCTGACTTATCTAAGGTATACAAGGAAGTATCAGCGTACCTGACAGAGATAGAAATTGGGGAGCTGCGCCTGACAGAAGGAACTATCAAAGTAAGTGAAAGCCTGGAGGAGCCTGTTACGGTGCACGAACTGACCGGAACGGAAATAGCCCTGCAGGAAATCCGCCTTGACTCCAGCACACTATTTCTACCGAAAAACAATCTCTTCGCTGAAGCACTGCTTTTTTCTGCAGAAAGCTATACCTACCAGCATCCTTTTAGTCCGCATACTATAATAACCGGCAACCTGGAGCTCTCTACCCGTGGCAATTATTTTCATCTGGACACCATACAGGTTATAGGTGACAAGGAGAAAAACGACAGGCTAAAACAAAACGGCAGCGCGCAGCCACTCATTTACAATATTAATGCACCTGGCCTGCGCTTTAGCAACATGGATCTGATTCAGGCCTGGCAAACCGACAGTCTCACCATAGGCACAATAGATGTTTTAAAACCTATCATAAAAATAGGGCGCGACAAATCTGTGCCTAAAGCAGATACTGAAGCCCAGCTGCAGGAGGCCTATACTGCTGTGTCTGGTTTTATCAGCGGGCTTTTTGTAGAAAACATAAACATACACGATGCATCCTTCACGCATATTACCGGAACCGGTCAGCTGAAGCGGGTCCAGGAGTTGCAACACATCTCCCTTGGCGCCACCGGACTGAAAATAGATTCAGCCTATATCTTCACCCCTTTAGCAGAAGACCTTCCTGTGGAAGAGGCTGTCCTGACAGCGCATGATTACACCTTCTGGACACCGGATAACCTCTATACCTTTACGCTGGACCGCATACACTACTCTACCCGCAAGCAGTTGCTTTCCGCCCGGTCTTTGGCACTGTCATACAACCAGGGAGCTCAAAACAGGATGAAGGGTACAGGTGATGCCAGCCGGAACCTCTATGATATTTCTGCCACTGGTTTTAGCGTGACCGGCCTCGATATCATAAAAGCGATTGAAACAGGCGAGCTCCTGATGGACCAGGTGTTGCTCCGGCAACCGGACTTTGCCATGCTGAAGGATCAGACTATACCTGCACCACAGGAGCAACGAGGGACAATGGATGAATTGTATAGTATTTTAAACCCTATCAAGGTGAATGTCCTGCGTATGGAGGATGGCACCTTTACATATTCTGAAAAAAGCGCTGACGTAACCCGCACGCAACTGTTGGATCATGCCTCCGCCACGGTGCTGGGCCTTAACCTTGGTTCTGCCAGGTTAGGTGCGCTGGATGACGTTCTCCCGATGCAGGAGATGAACCTGACAGCGGGAGATTATACGTACAGGTCGCCTGATGGTATTTATACTATCACGCTGGACAGCCTGTTATACTCCAGCCAACAGCAGGAGCTTTCTGCCCGCCGCATTGATGTCGCTTCTGATAAAGAAGCAAATGCACGCCTTAAACTCCAGGGCAGTGAACAGGCAAACCGCAACCTTTTTGATGTCTCCGCTGAACGTTTTCGTGTCAGAGGGTTAGACCTGATTCAGGCGTATGAAACAGGACAGTTTGCCATGGCAGAAATGCTCCTCACAGCACCCGAAGTAGCCGTTCTCCAGGACCGAAATGTGCCTCCCCGTAGCACAGATACCAGGGACGAAGAGGAAAACACGGAAGATTCAGAAGCACTGGAACAGATAGCCGAAGTAGTAGAGGCATTCAGAGTGGACAAACTGCGGGTAAATGACGGCAATGTTACCTTCAACATCCTGCAGGACACGGTAATGGCAAGCCAGAGTATAGCACATGTGTCGGTGGCAATGGATCAGCTACGAACTATATCTCTGGAGGCCAGTGATCCGCTGGAAATGTTCCGGGCAGATGAAATTGGCGTGCTGGTGCGGGATTACTCCTATTTACTTCCGGACAGTTTGTATAGGCTGGATATTGGGGAAATCAGGACATCACTGCAGGAGCAGTCCCTCTACATAGACAGTTTGCGCCTGCTGCCGCTTTACGGCAGAGATGAGTTCATGAGCAGGCTCACGTATGAGAATGATCGCTTTGATGTGCATGTTCCGCAAGTGCAACTGAGGGGAATAGACCTCGATGCGCTCTTTAACAACCAAGATATTATCATCGGGCAAGCACTCCTCCTTAACCCGCTACTGGATATTTACCGGGACAAGCGTATCCCGGAAGATCCGGACCGAAGGCCCCCCACCCCGCAGGAAATGCTTCGGCAGGTAGAGTATTATGTTGATGTAGACACCATTACTGTGGAAGGTGCCAACCTAACGTATGCAGAAGTAGCACCCAATGGCGAAAAACCAGGTGTACTAAGCTTTGTAGACGCTAACATGGAAGCCTATAATGTCACGAATGTTGCTACGCTGTTAAGCCAGGATAGTATTGCTCCGGTAAATGCTTCTGCTTTGTTAATGGGTGAAAGCGAGCTGAGTGTCCAATTCCTGTTTCACCTGAATCATCCGGAAGACCTGTATACTTACGAAGGAACACTGCAACCGATGGATTTCAGTGCCTTAAATCCCCTGTTTAAGAACCTGATTTTTGTAAGTATTGAAGATGGAAAGATTGATAAAGCCGCCTTTTCAGTTAAATCTACAGAACACATGGCAGAGGGGCAAATGCGGTTCTTCTACAATGACTTTGAAATATTGCTCATAGATGAAGATAACCCGGACAAACCTGGCTTTCTGCGTAAATCAGGCAGCTGGCTACTAAACAAATTTATCATTAAATCCAACAACCCGGCAGGGCGCAGGGATTTAAGAGAGGGAAATATAGAAGTGGAGCGTGACTATTCAAAATCTGTATTCAATCACATGGGTAAAGCTATGATTGATGGCATCACCTCCAGCCTGATGGTACCTTTTGTAGAACGCATAGCAGATAAGCTCATAGAGTTTTAGCATGGGACCTATACTCTCTGCTGGAGAAAGCACGAGAAGAAAGTAGTCTGGAATTTTGAAGATATACTTTTCGCTAAACATGCCCTAAAGTATGCATCAAGCGCCGAAGGCATGGATAGCTAAAAGGACTGAAAACAAATGAGCGTAGAGAATTATAGAGCCTCCAGTCCCATATTACCGTAATAGGACCCGGCAGCCATCAGAATACAGGAAATAATCACGCCTATACTTATCGCCAGGAAAGCACTTCCACGGCCAATCTTAAAAACATAAGCAGCAATGGTACCCATGTATGCTCCTGTACCGGGAAGGGGAATCATCACGAAAATCATCAGGCCCCAAAAACCATATTTCTGAACCTCATTCCCCACACCTTTCTTAGCTCTCTTAGATAAGTTGATGACACTTTTCCGATAAGTACGGTTAGGCCAAAGCTTAAGGCTGAATGTATCAATCAGCCACGAAAGCAGGGGGAATATCAGCAAGTTAGCAACCAAGCCTACCATAAAAGCCCAGGCTAAAGGCAAATCATTTAAGACAGCGTAAGGAATGCCAGCACGTGCCTCACCAAAAGGTGAAATGCTCAGCAGAAAGGTATAAATAAGTGTTTCCAGCATGTATTCTAAATAAGATGCGCAATTTCGCTAATTGCCGGAGAATTTTTATTCGGTTGGAGAAAATTTCAGTTGTAATATTTTGCCATGTCGCAAATTTCAGACCAGATAAGACACATATGTATTATGGTGCATATTTACTTCCAGCCTGACTACCCCCTGAAAAACAATTAGCAGGTAAGAACCATTCATATCAGTTCTTTTAACACAAATAACCACCTGTAATTAATTTTAACTAAACTTGTAAATTGAATAAGCGACAGGAACATCAATTTATGAACAAGCTCCTCAACCACAGGCATACCTGGATTTACTTTATAAGTGTCATTAGCTTAGCTTTATTAATCGGTGAAGTAGTGAATGAACGGCTATGGATGCATGACCTGGAGGTATAATGGCCTTTCTGGCTGTTGTAGTACATCTACACCGGGAATGGCACCTGGGCCAGGTAAATTTACTGCTATTGGGAATTTACATTTTCCTGATAAGAAGCTTTGTGCAGGAGAAGCCTGTCTTCACCGGATTGTTATTGGCAGTTAGCTTGTTCATCAAACCGTTTGGTTTGATCTTTTACCCTTACCTGCTCCTCAGGCAGCGGTATCGTGCCACCCTCTATTCAGTAGGATTTCTTATCCTGCTAGGGCTCTTGCCATTTTTGTTTTATTCCTCCATCCCAGCCTTTAAGCACTTATATACAAGCTGGTTTCAGGAATTGTTTTTTGAACTGCGGGCAAAGCAAAGCCTGCTCTCAGAGGGCAACCATACCATATTCTCAGTATTAGCCCGCTATACTCCGGTGCAATACGTTTTGACCAGTGCTGCAGCTATAAAGATTTACCAGTTCATTATGCTTGGCATTATCGGGAGCGCATTTCTGGTGTTTGTCAGATGGGGACGCCACTTGCCGCAACATAAAGTGCCGGAGTTATCCTTTTTGATAGCGCTGATTCCGTTATTCGCGTTTACAAGCGAGAATGCATTTTTGTTTACAGCCCCCTGCATCATTTACCTGATTTATCATTATCAGAAGTTTTCCCTTGCAGGCAAAGTGTGCCTGGTGTTGGCTTGCCTGCTCATAGGGGCTAACATCCGTGATTTAGTGGGCGCTGCCTTGTACGGGTACCTGCATGATATTTCGGTTTACAGCTTTGGCACTGTGCTACTTTTATTCCTGCTGTTTGTATTGAGGTATAAGAGAAGAACGCTTTTGAAGGATGAGCAATACCAGAAGGGGGAAGCCCTTACGGCTTAAGAGACTCCTCCTGCTTAGTGGTTTGCTCCTCTTCTTCTTGTGCTATGCCAGTTACTGCTCCTGCATACTGCGGAAACGCTAACATAGGCAGATGAAGCTCTTCAAGCAGTCTGCTTGTAATGCTGCTTTGAAGCAGGTTTTTCCAGAAGCCACGATTAGAAACGGTGAAGGCAACTAAGTCGGCATTATAGCCTTCTACAAAATGCTCTATGCCTTCCGCTATGTTATCACATCTTATTTGAGAAAAGGTATACGCATCTTCCGGGAAATTCTTCATCAACTCATTCCTTCTGACATCGATGTTCACATTACTTTCCTCCTGGCCGCAATTAACGTGCAGGAGCGTTATCGAAGAATTGAAGAGTTTTTGCACATCCGCCAGTTGCACCAGGGCATCTGCTTCGGCAGGGTCGAGCGCAGAGGCGTAAACAATCCTTTCAAGGTGACTGATCCAAGCCTTTTCAGGAACAGCTAAAACAGGGCTGGATGCATTTTTCACGAGATGCCTTGTGGTGGAACCGAA
Organism: Pontibacter diazotrophicus; assembly: GCF_003367245.1. GTDB lineage: Bacteria > Bacteroidota > Bacteroidia > Cytophagales > Hymenobacteraceae > Pontibacter > Pontibacter diazotrophicus. The sequence goes on from NZ_QRGR01000003.1 coordinate 179,179, forward strand.
CAGCCTGTTTTCTACGGATCCGCGCCCCGTGGTACCCATCACAACCAGGCTTACCTTCCTGTTTCTGGCCAGTTCCAGCAACTCCTCTACCACGCCTCCTGTCACTATGGTGCATTTTATCGGCACAGCCACCTCCGAATTCTTTCTCACCAGCTTCACTAATTTCCTTAACTTCTTCATAGCATCCTGCTTTGTGTCATATGCCGGTAAGGCATACACCGGATGATAGGCCTCTGCAACATACACAGGAGACTGGTACACATGGCATAGCAGTAGCTGCGCATGCACGCGGGAGGCTACATTCAAGGCAACTTCGAGTGCCCTGATGGATGCTTGGGAATAATCGACAGGAACGAGTATGGTTTTCATCTGTTCGGGTAAAAATTTCTGGAATCTTTCAGCTATATCAAAGTTGAACCTCGGTAAGCTTCTCTAATAGAGCGCTATTACTTTGCATGTTAACAGAAGGTAAAGCCAGCAGCGGGACAAAAGCTTTCGCCATCATTCGCTGTGTGATGCTCTTATTCAAGATGTTCTCCAGGAAAGAGTGCTTCTGAGGGATTAGTACAAGAAGCTCCGCATGCTTTTCGTGCACAAACTCCTGGATAGCCTCGGCTGCGTCGTTCCGCTGCTGGAAAATAACATCATAGTCAATGTCGTGCAGGTGCTTGTCTAGTGTGTCTAAAGCAGCTAAGGCATTGTCCTGCTGGTCATGCCGCATGTCTTTGCTATACAAGTGCAATACCTGTAGCTTGCTACCAAACGCCTTTACAAAAACACGAAGCGCATTAAATACCTGGGCAGATGGCAATTTGGATAGGTCAGAGGCAAAAACGATTGACTCTAACCCTTTATCGCATTCTGTGGAACAGCCAGTACAGGCACATGCACATCCCGCATAACGGCAATGGTCGTGCGGCCAAGCAAAGCCCGCTGTATCGCTCCTCCTCCCCTAGTTCCCATCACCACCAGGTCTGCCTGATGCACATTAACGGCTTTCAGAATTTCATCGAAGGCAAACCCATACTTGCACACACACTTTATTTTCAGCTTCGCTTTTTCAGCTGCCGGATTATGTATGTCGACGGCATGATACCCGCTTTTGGTTCGCTGCAGTTTGTTTCTCTCTTCTACACCTGTGGGAACTGTGGTAAGAAAGCGGAGCGAAAAGTCTTTAAATAACGACTCCCTGGCCTCATGCACATAAGTCTCCAGCTTCTTTACTTTTTCTCTTTCCTGCTCATGCACTACTGTAGAGAAATCTATGTGGTAGGGGTAAGATAGCGGCTTATAGAATGCATGAAACAGCACAATGTCTGACTCTGTTGCCTTTGCCAGTTCTATGGCATAAAGCAAGGCATTGTGTGCATTCTGAGAATAGTCGGTGGGCACTAAAATCGTTCTCATAATTTCCCTATTTAAAGTTTAATGTTCTACAGCCGCATCCTTAATTAGCTGGTTTACAACACAAAGCTACATTTAACAGCATGCTTCAGAGATGATGCACATCAGCAGAAATATTGATCTTCATCAACTTACATTGCTCAGGCCTTTGTGCTTCCGGGGAGTCGTTAACATCAGGCTATATTTAATTCTGTCTCAAACATAAACAAGGAGTTTGCTCCTTCACAGGACAGAAATAAGTCGGGAAAATGATTTGTGTCATTCTGAAGATCCCTTAATAATTTTATCTTTATACTATTGATATATAGCCACTTAATCTGCTGTCTGGTTTTATGCGCATGTAACGCAGCTTATATCATAAAAAGAATCACAGCAATATTTATTTGATAGTATAAAAGAGAATTAAGATGAAAACGGATAGAACAATCACTGTACTTGTGCTGCTCATTACGCTGTTAGCACTGGTAGCTACAGCAACCGGGATTTTTTCTGATGAGGGTCCGGGAGTATATGAGTATACTTCCATTCACGGGCAGGTAGTAATGATTTATGGAAAAGGACTGTACCAGCATATGTCCGCGGAGGTGGCCCCACAGGGTATTGCCCAGGATGTGGTTACCCTGGCAGTAGGCATTCCTTTGCTGTTGCTCTCACTCTTGCTGTTCAGGAAGGGGTCTCTGAAAGGCATGTTTCTCCTTAGTGGCACCTTAGGTTACTTCCTGGTAACGTACCTGTTCTACATGGTTATGGGAATGTATAATGCCCTCTTTCTGGCGTACGTCATCCTGCTTGCTTCCAGCTTCTTTGCTTTTCTGCTTTCGCTGCGTGCCTTCCGTACAGACACTATTCGCCCTTCTTTTGCTGATAACGCACCTGTAAAGTTTGCAGGAGGCTTTCTGATGTTTACCGCATTAGCCATCGGGGCACTTTGGCTAAGCATTGTAGTACCTCCACTTTTTGATGGTACTGTTATTCCCATACAGGTAGAACATTATACCACACTGGTAGTGCAGGGCCTGGACCTGGGGATTCTGCTACCTGCTGCCTTTGTCGTAGGTCTGTTACTGGTAAAGAAGAAGGCAATCGGTTATGTACTGGCACCCGTTTACCTTGTTTTCCTCTCCATCCTGATGACGGCCTTAACAGCGAAGGTGATTGCTATGGCTCTGTTAGGGTATAATGTAGTTCCAGTCGTTTTCATCATCCCACTGTTCAATATAACTGCAATTGTTAACGCTTGTTTCATGCTTAAGAGTATAAGGGAAACGAAAAATACACAAACCGGGGATATAGTAGTAGACCCATCAGGTAACCTAATATCTACCTCCTGAGTTGTGGGGAGGAACAATTTGACAGTTCAAAGCTATAGCACCACTTCACTTGCTGTTGATTGACGTTTTGCAAACCTAAATTGTGGCAGGTGATAAGTCCCAGCGGGACGACCTGTTGATAGTAATCCGTCCAACTACTTCTATAGCTCCAGAGGAGCGACCTGTATATTTTTCACAAACAGGCCGCTCCTCTGGAGCTAAGAGTACTTTAAGTTGAGCTAGCTATCAACAGGTCGTCCCGCTGGGACTATATCGCATATTTTATTCTTTCTTTAAAAGCGACTCTCTGCATCCCCCTTAAAATCTACTGCACTACTACAGGTCAACTTTATGCTTGTAAAGCCGTTTCAGAACCTTTGAAAGCATAAAGAACATTCATAGAGCTATAAAGAATTTAAATGACTCTTGATCAAAACGCAGAAAATATTGTGAGGGAACAGCTGGTGGAATTACTCAAAGGCGGCTTTGCTCCTAATGTTATCCTCCTAAAGGAATTTGACTACAGAAAGGCTGGAATCATGCTGGAGGGGCTGCATTTTTCTGCCTGGGTACTTTTGGGACACATAAAGGCACGGCAGCACACGCTGCTCAACTTCATGAAAGATCCGGAAAACTACCTGGATGTATGGCCGGATGCGCATTGGCCTGAAAACCACGTGCCTGAAACGCAGGCCGAATGGGAGGAAGCCATCAGTCAATATGAAGCGGAACTGCAGGAAATGATGCAGATTGTGGTGGATCCTGAGACACAGCTATTCCAGAAACAGGCAAATGGCTTAACCCTCTCCTGGGCTGCCATGACTACGCTACACCATACAGGCTATCATATCGGACAGCTCAAAACGGTTGGCAGGCAGTTGGGCGTTTGGTAGCTTAAATCAGGTATACAGCACTTCCTGCGAAGCGATGATTTCCTGTTTCAGCTGATCAAAATCCTGGTGGTGGTCGGGCTCTGTGGAAAATGTCATTGGCTGCCCCTTCTGCTCCGGATAATTCAGGAATCGGATCAGAGGACCCGCTATTATATCTGCTTTCTCAACTTGTTCATCCTTCAGTTGGTCCATCCAATAGCCGGACTGGCCCTTCTTCAGGTGCTTTGGATTTTTGCTTTTCAGGGTAGCGAAGCTCATGGCTTCCTGTAATGCATCTCGCTGGGCCTGGTTCAGGTCAATGTCAAGGTAATCCAGCAGCCGCCCCAGTTCCTGCTGAAAATCGAGCAGGAAGCCTTCATAAAAAGCAATGTGGATGTTGTACCTGCGGCTCAGGCGAAGGTGGTCGAACACATGCCACACCCACTCCTGCATCAGCTTTTCGAAGTTTTTCTCCAGGAATTGCTGCGGGTCCTTTTCCTCCTGGGGGTAATACTTCAGCATGTAATCTGAGCAGTAGTATTTAGAGGCTGATATGGCCCGGTCCCTTGAGTCTCTGATGATGTATACTTTCTTGTCGAACAGGTCCAGCAGTTCTCCGCTTCTTTTGCAGACAGGGGAATGTGTCCAGACATGATTTGTACGGGAGAGGTAGCTTTGGATATCTGTGATGGGCATTCTGAATATGCTGCTGATGCGGTAGCTGTATTGCAGGTCCGTTATCTCCAGCACATCAATGCTGGCCTGGCTGGGGTAGTTCAGGTCCCAGTTCCTGGCAAGTTCGTAAATGGGGTGCTGTTGTATAAAACTGCCTGTATCCCGGCCCGTCCTGGTCAGGATTTGCTGGATAATTTGATAGAGCCAGAAGTTTCCGCACTTAGGTGCTCCGCCTTGTAGTATTCTCATCATCATTTTTATATTTCTTGCCGGACAGCTATACGATGGCAGGCTCAAATAGTGTGCTTTAAGCTTCGAATATTTATCTCACGTGCATTTTCTCCTGAAGCCATTCCAGGCCGGTTGAAAACAGTGCAACAGCCAGCCCAACCCGTTTATTGAAATCTTCATTAGCCGTATATCCTTGTGCTGCATACTGCCGGATGAGCTGCAGGTTTTCCTCTAATTGAAGTGGCTCTACTTTATCATCTGCCTCTGCACGGAATGAAGAAAAGCGTTCATCATCGGCTTCAAAGGTTTCTGTTACAAAGGCACCATCCGGCTGGCGGGCAGCGCATAAAATACCACTTGCCTTGGCTAAAGATGGTGCCAGCGTTCCTTCCAGCCCCCTTTTCAAAACAATCACGCCTCTAAAACCAGCCATATCAGCCAACGTCACCATCTTCTGCATATAAGTAATATGAAAGACAGAAGTAATCAGAATATCTGCCTGGAAGGGGTTAAGTACTTTCTCCAAGGTCGCCAGGAATGGGCGTTTGAAAATAGTCCTTCTTCGATCAACCCATTTGTCTAAAGCAGGAGAAAGCGCTCTCTGGTCCAGCGCCCAGCCAAATTGCGGTGTATCTCCTTTTAGCTCCTTTGTATTCTGAATTAATGTACTGTCAAGGCCTTTGTATAAATCCAGTGTGTTCAAGGCAAGTTTAGGACCTGCCGATCTACCCATGGTTACAACCACCCGATATCCGGCTTCCTGTAAAGCTTTAGCCAGTAAAGGCGTTATCATATAGGAGTGTTCTACTCCGTCAAAAGGCTCTGCTAACTGAATAGTGGTTTCTGGAATAGCTATTGGCTCCTGAAAGCCTGGAGTATACGTAGCGACAACCGCATTCAGCAGGCCCAGGTATTCTTCATCAGTCTCGTAGCGGATACGCATCATACTGGCCGCCATTCCTCTGAAAGTCTCACCAGGAAAATCGGAAAAGATATAGTGGCCCAACTTCTCTGCTTCAGCTTCTGATAATGTTTCTTTCTGCAACAGCTTCACCCCTATCTCCCTCATTTCTGTGGGTGAGTCAGCGCAAAGTGTGTCATAGAGCTGGCGTACATCAAAGGCAGCAACATCTCCATCAGAAGGCAACAGTAGTTCCTGTTCCATTTGCGTAGGTCCTTTGGCAAGTAAAGCACCATAAAAGGCCCCTTTTTGGATTGGTACAACGTAGTCTTCAGCTTTCAGATATTCCGCAATTTTATGTAGTAAGGACTCTGGTAAAGGCTTACTCCCGTGTTTGCCGATCCCGATGATTTTTATTCCATCGACCAGCGGGTTATCCTGTAGTGTATAGTTAGCTTTCATGCTTTGAGATTTGAAGTATGACGATGAACGCAAATGAAGCAGCTGAACTTCCTGTTAACGTACCTTAGCTGCTGTTGTGTGTTCTCTCCTTGTTCTAAATGACAGCTATGATATCCAGGTCTGGCGGTATTGGTGTTATCAGGAATTGCCTTATCAATAACCAGACAAATCAAGGTCTTCCGTTTCAATCCTGGGAACCCGTTGCCCCATTTTCTTCTGGATTATCTTAAAGTGGTGCTCATCATCCGGTGTAACAAAAGATATTGCCTCGCCTTCCGATGCAGCCCTTCCTGTTCTGCCGATTCTGTGTACGTAATCCTTTGGGGAGCGAGGCAATTCGTAGTTGATAACATGAGGAAGGAATTTAATGTCTATACCCCGGGAGGCTAAATCCGTAGCGACCAGCACCCTGAGTTTACCGGCTTTAAACTTTTTCAATGCCTCCGTTCGGGCACCCTGGCTCTTCTCCCCATGCAGACCAGCGGCATCAATCCCATGCTTCGACAATTTGCCCACTACGTTATTCGCCGTCCTGATGGAAGATGCGAAAACCAATACCTGCTGCAGGTCGCCGGTCTTAATCAGGTACCTGAGCAGTGGTCCCTTTTTCTCCGGGGCGATACTGTAGGCCACCTGTTTGATCAGTTCGGGAACAGTAGCTTCTTCCTCTATCTGAATTTTGACGGGATTAGACAGAATCTTTGAAACCAATCCCTCTACGTCTTCGCCCAGCGTGGCTGAGAAAAGAACATTCTGGCGCTTCGCAGGCAACAGGGCAAAAATCTTGTCCACTTCCTCTTTGAACCCTAAACTCAGGATTTTATCTGCTTCGTCCAGCACCAATGTCTCTACCTCCGACAGCTTCACAGCGTTATGGTCGACCAGGTCAAGCAGTCTACCAGGAGTAGCCACCAGTATCTCAGTGCCTCTAAGCTGCATCATCTGCGGGTTAATGGAAACGCCCCCATACACCGCCTGGATTTTGGCTTTCTGTGGCAGCTTCGCGTTAAAAGCCTGGAATACTTCCAGTATCTGAATCGCTAACTCCCTTGTCGGCACCAGAATCAGGACATTTACATACCTGTTATTCACCGGCTTGTTCCCCTGGAACATCTCCAGAATAGGCAAAGCAAAGCCAGCAGTTTTACCAGAGCCGGTTTGCGCTATGCCCAGCACATCTCTTCCTTTTAGTATGGCTGGTATTGCTTCTTTTTGTACCGGATAAGGCTGTGTGTACTGCTGCTCGTCTACGGCTTTTAACAAAGGCGCCGATAAGCCTAAAGATGAAAATGACATAGTATGCCTGAATTTATGTGGTAAAGCTAATGCTTGTGTTTACAAAGATAGGGCTTATAATGTTCTTAGGAGCTGGGCGTGGTAGCCCAAACCCAAGCTCTCTATCCTGCATAGTTTTTTGTGCCCTTAAGTCCCCCCTACTGTAAATACACCAATCTATCACTCAAAAACCAGCGGCGGCATCATCTCCCCTTGGGTCAGCACCTCCTTCCATTCTTCCATCAGGCAGCACCAGGATTCCGGCGGCTCTTCCTATTCCTCTCGGATTGGGTGCTATCTTGTGCCCCTTTAACCAAAGTTGCAGCCCTGTACCGGGTCCCAGGGCACCCAATTCCGATAGCACCCAATCCGGCTCCCACTGGTGATGAAACCTGCCCGCATTTACGGCTCCCTGCATCGGTAAATCGTGCGCTATCACATTTAATATAATTTGATATACTGTGGTGATAATGGTGGAACCACCCATGCTGCCCACTACCATATACAGGTCTCCATCCTTTTCCAGTATAGTCGGCGTCATGGAGCTTAGCATGCGCTTGCCTGGTGCAATGGCATTGGCTTCTCCTCCGATTAATCCGTAGGTGTTGGGGTAACCGGGCTTTGCACTGAAGTCATCCATCTCATTATTCAGCAGAAAGCCAGCACCATCCACAAACACCAGCGCACCGAAATTAGTATTTAAGGTAGTGGTCACGGATATTGCATTTCCCATCGGGTCCACAATGGAGTAGTGCGTGGTCTGGGCACCTTCGTAAGCAGCTGGCTTCCCGGCATATACCTCTTCGCTGTCTGTGTCACTATCCATCGAAAAATCACGCATCCGTCTCTTAATATAAGCCTCCTCCAGCAGGCCCTCTACCGGCACATCAATAAAGTCTGGGTCTCCCAGGTGCTTTGCCCGGTCAGCATACACTCGTTTCTCAGCCTCTATCATAAAATGAGCGGTTTCAGTCGTTTTTATGCCCCACTCATCGACTGGATAATCCTCTGAAATAGTTAAAAGCTGTATCAGTGCAATTCCACCGCTGGAGGGCGGTGGCATAGAAATAACATTGTGTTCACCGACTTTGGCTGTAAGCGGCTCCCGCCAGATGGCGCGGTAATTTGCCAGGTCTTCTTTGCTGATAATGCCTCCTCCCCTTTTCATCTCGTCCACTATATACTGCGCCGTGGCACCCTCGTAGAACCCGGCCCTGCCCTGGTCTCTTATCCTTGCAAGGGTTTTGGCTAAGTCTGGTATCCGGAGGGTATCCCCTTCCTCCCAATTGTCTTTCAGAATAAACTCCGGTCGGCGGGTGCTGTATGTGATAAAATCATCCTGATTCTCATTCAGCTTTTCTGCTTCCTTTGCTGTCAGCGGAAAGCCGTTGGCAGCCAACAGCACTGCCGGCTGCACCAGTTCTTCCCAGGGCATGGTACCGTACTTTTCGTGCAGCTGCACCATGCCGTCTACTGTGCCGGGCACACCTGCTGCCAAATGGCCTTTTACACTTAAGTCCTCTATCACTTCTCCCTCCTCATTCAGGTACATATCCCGGTGAGCGTCTCCAGGTGCTTCTTCACGATAATCCAGTGCATCGACGCTGCCGTCCTGCTGGCGTAAAACAAGAAAGCCACCGCCACCTATGTTTCCTGCATCAGGGTATACCACGGCAAGAGCAAACTGCACCGCAATGGCGGCATCCACAGCATTGCCCCCACGCAGCATAATTTCATTCCCCACCGACGAGGCAAGCGGATGCGCCGACACCACCATCGCCTTATCTGTGATGAGACCCACTTCATCTAAGCTTCTGTTCTGGCACCCTGCTGTAATAATGAGAAGAAAGGGAATGAGTAATTTTTTGATCATAGAAAATGCTTGCTTTGTTAATATGGCTTACGCAGCGCCACCCTTAACAAGTTTTGTTGAAAGAAAATGTGCCAGAAGCAATAAGGTGACAAGGAGAGGCTGCCTGGGTGAAAGAACGCACGGGAATGACTTCGTATCTGATGTTGCAGAAGCGAATGTAGAGCTGAGACAGCGGGGAAGTAAAATTGAATATCTCCCTTGAAAAATAATTCCGTCTAGCACCTATAGGTAGCTAGACGGAACCTTTGAAGGAAAGCCATAGGATGCAATGTAAACCTGTCATCAGGCAGGCTGCACAGCAAAAGTCAGGTAGAGCTACATTGAAGATTAGCCCTCTCCGTGCACACGGAAAAGCTCCAAAGCTTCATCATTACCCTGCTGGTAGGCAAGATCAATTGCTGACAGACCACGGACATCCTGGATTTTTGTATCTGCACCTGCTTCTAGCAAAAGCTTCACCAGCTGGTTTCTGCCGAATAAAGTTGCAAACATCAGTGCTGTACCTCCGTTCCCGTTCTGTAGATTAAGGTCAGCTCCATTGTCTATTAGAAGCGTGGCTACCTCCGGATAGCCTTTAAAGCTAACTCCCATCAGGGCGGTATTGCCTGTTACATCCTGCGCATTGGGATCAGCCTTAGCTCCTAATAATACTTTGGTTGCCTCTACATGCCCATCGTAGGCGGCTAATATCAATGGTGTGAAGCCTTTGGCGTTCTGAACATTGATATCGACTCCTTCTTCTATCAGTTGATTCAGATAATCAACATCCCCTTTGCGGGCAGCATCAAAAAGAAGGTCTTGCTGGTTGGTGGAGTGAAATGTCATATAGCGTTTTTATTATGTTACGGAGATTTTACCGATGGGTACGGTAAAATAGCATAAATGGCTGTTCATTTCTGCTAAACTAAACCTACGTGGTGAAATATGAGTTTATTTTACTGAGGAAAAGCGCTATCACGTCCTATAATCGAAGAATTTCGTAGTAAAGCAAGATTTAGAGCATGCACTCACTTACATGAACTAGCTTTCTCTTTAAAAAAAAATTAAATTGCCTTATATGATCCTCTGGCTGCCTTGATGATGGCATGTCCATGCCTTTATCTCCCTTTCTAAGTTTCAGCTAATACTGGAAAAGGCCACCTGCCAATACTTGAAAGGCTTTGCCAGAATGAATTTTTAGATACAGTACTATTAAAATGAATAAAGTTTTCTACCCTTTTCTGCAACTGCTCATATTTATAGCTGCCATTTTTCCGGTTAAGGCTCAGGATGCTCCCTTTACCCGTACACTAACACTTGCTGATGCCGTACAACTGGCAAAGGAAAATTCCCCACGCTACCGCAGTGCCTCCGTGCGGTACGAAAACCGGCAATGGCAGTATAAGACTTTTCGCTCTAATTTCTATCCGCAGTTGAACCTGAGTGGGGTTTTACCAGAATATAACAGAACTATTGATCCGCGAATAACCGACACAGGAAGCCTCATTTTTATTAACACCCATAATGCCAACTCCTTTCTTCAGCTTTCCCTTGGCCAGGAGATATGGCCTACCGGCGGTTATATCTCTATCAACACGCAGCTAAAGCGGCTCGATGACTTCCAGGCAGAATCAAACCAGACAAGGTACTCTTCCATCCCAGCCACCATTACGCTCAGACAGCCAATCTTTGGGTTTAATAACCGTGCATGGGACAGAAAGATTGCTCCGCTCCGGTTTGAAGAGGCTAAACGGGACTTCTGGGAAGAAATGGAAGATATTTCCAGCGCCACCACTGACCATTTTTTTAACCTCCTGCTAAGCCAGATAAGTTTACAAATAACCGAGAAAAATGTCGCCAACAATGATACCCTTTACAAAATAGCGGAAGTTCGGTATGAGGAAGATGAAATTCAGGAGGATGAACTGTTGCAGATGGAATTGACGCTTCTGAACTCTTTACAAAATCTGGAACAGGCAATACTGGATGTAGAGGCAAATACACTAAGGCTAAAAGTGTTTCTAGGCATTACCGATAATTACCCCATCACTTTGATTCCACCTGATGCAACTCCTGAATTTGAAGTAGATGAAGAAATCGCTCTGGAGCAGGCTCATAAAAACCGCCAGGTAATAATTGGCTATAAAAGAGAAATACTGGAGGCAGAGAGGCGTGTAGCACAGGCCAAGGGAGAAACTGGTTTCACAGCCGACCTTTTTGCTTCGTTCGGGCTTACCCAGCAGGCACTGGAGTTTCAGGAAGTGTATAAGGAGCCTGCCCCGCAACAGCGTGTACGGATTGGCTTTAATATGCCAGTCATGGACTGGGGCCGGACAGCCTCCAGGCTAGGGACTGCCACAGCAAATGAAACACTGGTGAAAGAGAACGTGGAACAACAGCGGGTAAACTTCGACCAGGAGATTTACCTCAATGTTAAACGTTTCCGGGTGCTTCGAAAGCAAATGGCAGGAGCAAAACGTGCCAATGAAATTGCTGAGAAACGCTACAACCTTACAAGGGCCCGCTACCTAAAAGGACAACTGAGCCTGTTGGATTTGAATGTTGCCACTGAAGAGAGAGATAAGGCCACCCGCAGCTATATCAGCTCCCTTGAAAGCTTCTGGTCCGCTTATTACAGAATACGCCGCCTTACCTTATATGATTTTGAGCGTAATGAGTCTTTGCTTGCCGAAATTCAATAATTGAAACAGGCAGGTGAAAAATTACAGATGGCATAATAGCATCTTCGGTGGAAAATAATCCTTAATAAAAGCTCAAACCTCCCGCAGGATTTATTCCTGCGGGAGGTTTTTGTTAGGCACAAGCCTTCATTTTGATCAATGACTCTCTTCCCAGCTCTCCAGATTGAAGCCTTGCTGTTTCCTGTACATAGATCAAACGAAAGGCTACTACATTACCTCTTTACAGTTACAGGATTGCTTTTCGATTTTTCCAAGGCATCATATACCACCTGTAACACATTGGTCCGGGTATTTAGCTGACTAAGCTTAAGGTTTTCTCGAGTGGGGTGTACCCTGTTCGACAGGAATACATACACCAGGTCATTTACAGGATCTATCCAGGTATAGGTTCCCGTAAAGCCGGAATGCCCGAAGCTTTCTACCGGTGCACCCGGAGCTGCGTTACTATTCTGTGCGCCGGGTTTAGCCGGACGGTCGAAGCCAAGGGCGCGGTAGTTGCCAAAGTCGCAGAACTGGCACTTACTGAATTCACTGACCGTGTTACCCGCTATGTACTGCTTCCCGGCATACTCTCCGTCGTTGAGGTACAGTTGCATCAGCTTCGCCACATCATTGGCGTTGCCAAACAAACCGGCATGCCCACTGATACCGCCCAGCATAGCAGCCCCCTCATCGTGCACGGTGCCGTGCAGCAGTTGCTTCCGGAAGTGTGGCTCATACTCTGTTGGCACAATGCGGGAGGCAGGGTACTTTTTGTAAGGGTTGAAAGTTAACGTGGTGGCACCTAATGGCTCATAAATACTCTCCTTCAGGTAAGACTCAAAGTCCTGGCCCGTAATATTCTGCACCACCAGTGGCGCAAGTATAAAAGACAAATCACTGTACACATAGCCAGCCTGCTGGTTCATCGGAGACTCCATGATCTGCTCATATATCTTATCGGTGTATTTGCGGTGCATGTACAGGTTCTCTGCCACTTTGATAGGGAAGCGGGCAGAGGAATCGGCTTTGAAGGTTCTCCATTTAAACTTCCCGCTTTTCCTCACAGTCTCTTTCCAGAACGGTATCCACGATTTTAGCCTTGCCTGGTGCGTAAGAATGTCTTTATAATTCAGGTTTTCCTTGTTGGACCCTACTGCCATCGGCAAATACGTGCCGAGTGTTTTGTTCGGGTCGAACTTTCCTTCCCCTTTGAGCTTCATAAGGGCCGCCAGAGAAGTGCTGACTTTTGTAACCGATGCCAGGTCGTAAAGGTCGTTGATATGCACCGGCACCTCGTTGTCGTAGGTATGGTACCCGAAGGCTTTCTGATAGATAACCTTGCCGTTCTTAGCCACCAATACCTGCGCACCCGGCGTGGCTTTTTCCTGCATGGCCTGGGCCACCAGCGAGTCTATGCCAGCCAAATCCTGTGTCTTTATCCCTACTGCTTCCGGCACACTGTACGCTAACCGAAGGCCTCCCTCCGTTTTCAAGCCGTCTCCCAACCTGAATGCATTCGAAACAGTAACCGGCAAACTTCCCTTTGCGCCGATGCCACCAAAAATCATCTGTGCTGCCAGGTCCTGTGTCAGGGGCGTCTCCTGATAGGCCGTCAGCACAGCATCGGCATTTTCGATGCTTTCGAATTTAGCAAGGCTATACACATTACCGAATACACTCACAATGGTAAGCTTCGACCGGATAAGGTCTTTCAGGAACAGGTTCATTTCGGCGGTGATGCCGAAATTAGCGCTGCCGGCTTTCAGCTGCAGCTTATGAACGCCAGCTATAACCAGGTTATACTCCTGCAACTTCTCTTTCAGTTGTTGTAACTCAGCAATGGTACTGTTGGCCGGCAAGAAGAAGGTATCTACCTGCATATACCGGGACAGACCATGCTGGAAGTCTGTCTCCTGCGTTGTGCCTATAGCTAATGCGGCTATCCGCAGCGTGTCCAGGCCCTGGATTGGCAGGATATTACTTTTGTTACGTAGCAGGGTGAGTGAAGCTTCTGTGAGTTGATGATTGAGGTAAAGGGCATGTGGGTTGTTCAGGTCCTCAATAAGATGTTCGGTTTCGATAGGTTGCCATTTGTCCAGGCCCACCCATTGCTTGGCAGCCAGTACTTTCCTGCAACGGGCATCAACCTCTTCCTGTGTAATTTCATTGTTCAGTATCGCTTTCTTCACCTCCTGAATCGTCATCTTCACATCCATCGAGTTCAGGAGCATGTCGTTGCCAGCCAGCAAAGCTTTTACGTCTACCACACCCGGCTCATAATATTTGGCCACCCCCTGCATGTTCAAAGCATCCGTGAAAATCAGGCCTTTATACCCCAACTCTTCTTTTAATAGTTCACTGACAATAGGCTTTGAGAGTGTGGAGGCAAGATTGGGCGTATTGTCCAGCACAGGGATGTTCATGTGGGCTACCATCACGCTTCCCAACCCATTTTGCATAAGCTCCCTGAAAGGGTATAACTCTACTGAGTCCAGGCGTATGCGCGAGAAATTTATCAGGGGCAGCCCATAGTGCGAATCCACATTGGTATCGCCATGGCCGGGAAAGTGCTTGGCACTGGCCAGTACGTGCTGATCCTGCATACCGCTCATATATGCCAATGACTTTCGCGTAACATTATACTTATCCTCCCCGAAGGAGCGGAAGCCGATAACAGGGTTGTTAGCGTTGTTGTTAATGTCTACGGTTGGGGCGAAGTTCACATGAATGCCCAGTCGCTTACACTGGCGGGCAATCTCTGCTCCCATTTCATAAATCAGTTGCTCATCCTCTATCCCACCTATCGACATCTGGTATGGAAAACGCACAGTGCTGTCGAGGCGCATTGCCAGCCCCCATTCCGCATCGATGGTCACCATCAGGGGCACTTTGCTTTCGCTTTGGTAGCGGTTGGTCATCTTGGCCTGCCGCACCGGGCCTCCCTGGAAGAAGATCACCCCTCCCACTTTATAGGTCCTGATGAGGTTGCTGATGGAGTCGATGTGCGCCTGATCTCTGTTGGAGTACACCGGAATCATAATCAACTGCGCGATGCGTTCTTCAGGCGTCAGGGTTGCAAAAACGGAATCTACCCACGCTTGCTTTGCATTCAGAAAAGCGGGGTCTTTGTCAGGATTAAAAGAAGCAGTATCAGTTCTCTGGGCAGCAGGCTCCCGGAACTTACTGCGGGAGGTCTGCCCCTGCAGTCCGTATGTTCCAAACATCATTAGCATGATGAAAACAAGGCAAAAAGATGTATATTTTTTCAAGGTACTCAGGCAGATTGCAGGTTCGTGGAAAATCAGTGTATTCCCCCACAAGATAACCAGAATTGCTCACAAATGGTAGTTCGCAGGCAAAGCCTGGCAATAGGATTTCTTCAAAGTGATACCAAACCAGAAGAAGCAGTAAGAAACAAAAAGGGAGGAAATCTACAGCAATATAAGCTATAGAAAAAATTCATATACTTCACATTAAGCATATGATTATCACAATAGTATACTAACACCACAATAAGCTATCTAAAGATTTTAGCCAGAGAAAATATAGACACAAAAATCTATGAAAGCCAAACCAAACTATGGCGGCCAATCTTTTAAGTGCTTTCTGGAGCCGCCGCCTAAGCCACAACTTTTTAGACAGGCTTTATGATAGCTTATCTTACAAAAGGCCCGGAGGGAGGAGAAGTACATAAAAACAAGCCCTAAAGTACACCACAACCAGCGGGTGGGCTGTAAATCTTACTTAAACAGGCCCACGCGAGCTGGAATGGTGGCAATTCGGCTTAAACTTTGAAAGAAGTATTGAATGAATATCTAATTGTTAAAAAAAAGAAAATTTAAATATCCTGCTCGCCAATAGCTGCATCCTGCTTGTCAGGTCTTACTTCGTTTATTAACTTCTGGACAGCGGCATTGGCAACCATGTCATCCGACTTATGTTTCACCGTCACCATGGTAGATCGGAGCTCTTTATACTTCTCCCAGTCAAACTTGATGAGGAAGTTAGCTGCGCCCCTCACCCCGGTTTCAAACAACCGAAGCTTTTCCTCATCCGGCATACTGAAGTCAAGCCAGTCAAAGTGGTCAGTATCGAGGCAATGTACCAGGTGGCGATAGTCAGGGTTCTTTGTAATGAAATCGAAATCATGCACCTGCCGGGCTGAGTCGAAAATAGCACCCACTAAATTGGGGAACTTGCTTATTATTTTAGGCTTGTCACGGTCTGCTCCCAATTTTACACCGAAGGTAGGCGCCTCAGGTACTTTATTATTGTCGTGGAAGAGGTCGATGGGGAAGTTAGAGTTTATACCGCCATCAATAAAAAAGACCTCATCAGGAATATTACCTGTATAGCCGACTTCCCTCCATTTCTTTAACTCATTGGGGCCATAAGGAAGGTCTCTGAGCCGGAAAGGGTGAAAGAAGAAAGGAATAGACATGGAAGCGCGGACAAAATCAGCCGGGTTTACCTGATCAGGGTCTGCCCAGTACATATCAGCCATAGCAGGGAAGTTCACCTTCGTTTGAGTCGTAATATCAGCGGCCACCAGAGCTAACCTGCCTACTGTATCTGAAGTATAGGCGCTGCCATCTCTAAGCTTTAAGTTCTCATTCCCCTGCAGCCTGAGCTGCTTTAATTTGCCCCAGGTGTCTACTCCCCTTTCCTTGAGAAGCGCTGATAACCAATCATGAAAGTTCTGCCCCGGGTTCAACCCAAAATCATCCCGCATATTATCTATCACCTGTGCACCTTTCCAGAGAAGCTTCTTTATGCTGCTGTCTGCGGTAATAGCCTTCACAAAATCTTTGGCATCAGAGTCTCCGTCCACAAACTCTTCGAAGTTTTTATTGGCTAATATCTCCAGAATCCACTTGCTGGCCTCTTTATTTTTTGGTCCTGCAGCCGCCATCAGCATGGCATTAATAGAACCTGCAGAGGTACCGCCTAATTGTAAAAACCGTATTCCCATCTGCTCCAGCACGTATACATATCCCACCAGGGCAATGCCCAACATGCCTCCACCTTCCATTACCAGGTCCACATATTGGTGTCCTTCGTCATCAACCACATCAGAAAATGTTTTTCCTTTCACCCGCTCTCGCAGTTCAGCCAGCTCAGCCTGTACAAGGCCGTTGTTTGTAGTAAACTGTTCTACTTTCATTTTTTATCTTTATTGAAGGTTATAAAAAACTACTCCTAATTATCTGGCTAAGACCGCACCCTCAGCCAAGGCGACAGAAAAACAATCTTATTCAGCAGCTACCAATGCAGCACATATTATAAAGCACATTTACCGTGCAAAGCAGCAACATTAAGCCAAGAGGGTGAAGCTTTTATAAAGGACGGTTGAAACAGCCAGCTACCATACAGGTGTACAAGCCAAGCGTATGCTTATCCGGTCTGATTCAAGCTGAAAATGATGGATGGACAGAAACAGCTTATGTTATAGTATGAGCGCAACACATCAAGGGGAAGAACCTGAGTATGAAGAGATACTTCAGGTTGACAGGAAGCTGTTCCGGGGGGCTTTCAACGTATTGCCTGCTCCCGTATTTCACCAGGAAGGCATTCAAAGCGCAGGGTGTATACTTTGATAAAGGCCTCTCGATGCAATAAAGCACGTTTCTACTATTGACAGTGCCTGAGAAACTATAACAAAGTGACGCAGTACCTTTGTCAATGCCTACTACTTATTAGCAGCTATATAACAGGATATATAATTTAAAATACGTCTTTTAATCCAATTGGATACAAGTTTATCACCAAATATATCTAATAATAGTGCTTGTAGGCCTACTATTAATTTGGTTGAGCTCTGTAAGCTATTTTTAGACCAGATACTTTCGCGCGACCCACCCCTCCAGGTCCATTATGCCGTGCACCACATCCAACACTTCCACAAAAGACCAGTTGCCCTCCTGCTTCAGGGATAGCACTCTGGTACCGGCAGGCAGTGGCCGGCTTAACACGCTATAGCCGGCTCCAGGGCCGGAGCGGATGTTCAAATCTGTTGAGGTGACATATTCATCAAGCGTTTCGTCCCTCCTGCCCATGGCCCTTGCCCTAAAGCTGCTCATCGGAAAAGCTGGCCCCGGATCTGACTTGCGCAGTGGAGAAATATCCTCATGCCCCAGCACATCCTGCAGGTTATATGCGTTCACCAGCAAAGAGGCTATATGCAGACTGACCTCCAGCTGCTGTTCCGTATATTCGTGCCAGCCAGCTACCTGATTTTCATTTTTATGTACAGCCATCACCACATTATCGTCAGGGACAGGCCGACCATCAACCGGACATACCCATTTTGCTCCTTTCCGCACAAGCCTCCCTCCGTTTACAAGCTCAATACCTATAGAATGCCAGTTAAGCCCGGATAAGCCTCGCCAGCTGCTTCTGCCAGCATGCCAGGTAACCACGTTGAAGGGTGCGAACTGATGGATAGCACCATCTCTACCGATAAGCAAATGCGCCGAAGCCTGCGCATTCGGGTTCTGAAACCAGTTAACAGTAGATTGCATGGTGGTTACAGCAGTGTAATGCATCACAAGGTACTTCGGAACATATAAGCCGCTTCTATTGGGAGTATGGCTGTAAGTGATTCGGGTATTGTCCGGATCGTAGAGGACGTGATTTTTTATTTCCATAGTAGCAGATGTCGCGGGGTTAGGTATTGGTTCTGTTTAGCATAAAATCTTAGATTCTTGGATCAAACGGCAGGACTTCCACCTCTACCATCTATCATCAAAGCTCTAAATCAGCCGCTTAAACTAATCTTCATAAAGGAATACTGTACTACTACTCTTCTACGTATATTATATTCTTTGTATATATAATCATATTAATTCCCTACAAAGAAGAAGTCGAAGAGATTAATCTCTTCGACTTCTTCTTTGTAGGAATCTTTTAATAACCCGTACCTGTATGCTTCAGCTGATATAGGCTATAACTCCTGTTCTTGCATCAGAAACATCAAACCTCTCTTTTCTTTGGAGCAGCATAATTCTTTTTCGCATCGTCCAGTATCAGCACCCAGTCATTGTCTGGGCCGTTGGTAGGTGGCGTAAAGACTTTAGTGCCTTCGTTTCTGAACTTCCCTATAGAGGTAGATTCTCCTGTACGCGGATCAAACCACGTGGCGTTTATTCTTTTACCAGAAATGACGCCCATGTTTACGTCTATTGGTTTACCAGCTGTGCTGTATATAAAGGCAAAGTCTTCGCTCCGCGTGGCCTGTATGCGCTCCGCTCCTGTATAAGCTTCCCGCACCAGCTTCTGGTCTGGAACGCGCATCAGGAAAGGCCGTGATTCCATTAGAGTCCGCACATGCGTCATTTGTGTAGCTCCGGGTAAGTCAAGCGCTTCTTTCCACGATCTTCTGGGCCCGTTAATAGCATTTCGCTCCGGCGTGTACATCTGCCAGATGTCGTGGCAGCCGTAGGTGTGGCCATGAGCACCGGCAAACAGGTCCTGATAAGCAGCGCGACGCACATCATGCGCCTCTGAATAACCTAACTCCTTTGCGTTGAAACAAACGGGATGGTCTTCGTAAATGGGCTCTCCATCCATAGTTGGCTTGGTTGGAGTTAAATTGTAATCATGCGTTATCTTCTCGTACACCTTCGCGTCACGGCAGTGGCCTGTCTGGTACATGTTAAAATCCAGCCAATTGTCGTTATGGAACCACTTAGAGGAACCAGAGCCTCCTGAAGGATGGAAGGTTATCATTACCTTCGCCGGATCACCATCCCCTGCTCCCGCTGTAATGCCTTCCGCCATGGCAGTCCATACCGCTTCATCCTGCTCGTGGCGTGGGTCGCGGTCTCCACCCATAATCCAGATGATAGGCTTGTCTTTATAGCGCCTGCCTACATACTCCCCAAAGACTTTAGCATTAGAAGTATTGAATACCTCTGGTCCTTGTCCCCAGGTGTTCTTAAACAGCTTATCACCCCAGGTGGGTAACATACCGATGGTCAAGCCCAGTTCTTCCGCCTTATTCACGATGTAGTCCACATGCTGAAAGTAGGCATCGTTTGGCTTCGTTGGGTCTTCGTTATATAGTGGCAAATCGCCGTAGGGGTTCGGGTCCCGAAGGCCATTCACCTCTGCCAGCACTACTGCCTGAATTACTGTAAAACCCTTCTCGGCCCGGTTCTTTAAATACAGGTCTGCTTCTTCGCGGTTTAGCCGATGGAACAGTTCCCAGGCTGTATCACCCAAGTAGAAGAAAGGAGTGCCGTCTGCTTTAACTATATAGCGCTCGTTATCGCTGACACGAAAGTGCTGCGCCGCAACAGGCAAAAAGCTTATTAAAAAAAGTGAAGCACCAAGGGTAAGTAGTTTAGAAGTCATAAGATGTTATGTTTGAGAATCTAGCCAGAAGAATTCCGCAGTATTACTTCACCCTTAATGTAAAGCTTTCCGGGGCAAAAGACAACAGCGTCTACTATTGCAAAAAATGCAAGGGCATCAGCTTAATTCTAATTTAAACTCTCAGGCAGCGCAAAGGCAACATATTCGTCACCGGAGGGACTGCCGATTTTACCTCCACCACAGGCAATCACTACATACTGCCTGCCGTTCAGATTGTAGGTGGCAGGGGTGGCATAGCCTGCTGCAGGCAACTTCGCCTCCCAGAGCACCTTTCCTGTCTTTTTATCAAAAGCCCTTATTTTTTCGTCCTTTGTCGCGGCAATAAACACAAGGCCTCCTTTCGTAACCAATGGGCCACCGTAATTCTCTGTGCCTGTTGGTGGAATGCCTTTCCTTGTCAGCTCCTCATACTCCCCCAGCGGTACCTTCCAGAGCAGTTTGCCACTGTTCAGGTCTACTGCGTTCATCGTGCCCCAGGGAGGTTTGATGCCAGGGTAGCCGTTCTTGTCCAGGAAGCGGTGATAGCCGGTAGATACATAAGGGATATCACCGATAATGTTCTTTGTGCCTGCTATGTTATCGGCCTCGGCACCGCCAACTTCCTTTGCCAGTTCCAGTTTGGCGTGGGCTTCCTTATCTTCTGTGTTCAGCAGAAAGGCAATCAGAGCGACCCGTTCATTTTCGGGTATCTGCCTGAAAGCCGGCATCATATTGCGGCCGGACGCAATGATGCTGTTTACCTGCTCCTCATTCATGCGCTTGTTCAAAGCTGATAAATCCGGAATGGAGGTGCCGTTTCCTTTCAACTCAGTTCCATGGCAGGAGATGCAATACTTGTTGTACACAGTTTTACCAATGCCCTTCACGGAAAGATCTTCACCGGCTTCTTTGGGCACATCCATCATGGTGAGTATCCAGGGCAGTTCGCTGCTGTTAACATACATAATACCAGATTCCGGGTCTACGGCAGCACCACCCCACTCCCCTCCACCATCATAGCCAGGGAAAATCCAACTGCCCTCTTTACTTGGAGGATAAAACATCTCCTTGTGCTGCACCTGTCTGTACTTTTCCAGCATTTGCTGATGCGTTTCCGGTGTCAGGTCAGACACATCCTCTTCCTCAAACTTATGACGGGCAAATGGTTCTGGCAGTGTGGGAATGGGCTGGGTTGGCCACACTTTTTCACCGGGCAAACCATGGGTTGGCACAGGCTTTTCTTCAATAGGAAAAATGGGTTCGCCGGTATCCCTATTGAACATAAATATATAACCGTGCTTGGTAATCTGAGCAACGGCATCTATTTTCTTACCGTCCTTGTTAATTGTCACCAGGTTCGGGTTGGCAGGCAGATCGCGGTCCCACAAATCGTGGTGCACCACCTGGTAATGCCAGATGTAATTTCCGGTAGCGGCATCCAGGGCAAGCAGGCTATTGGCAAATAAATTCTGACCTTTGCGCACGCCGCCATAAAAGTCGGGGCCGGCCGTACCGGTAGGCACATACACAATGCCCCGCTCCTCATCAAGCGACATACCCGCCCAACTGTTCGCTCCGCCTATTTTTTGCCAGGCATCCGGGTCATCCCAGGTGTCATACCCTTTCTCTCCCGGATGGGGAATGGTATGGAAGATCCACCGGCGCTCACCGGTGCGTACATCAAAAGCCCGGATATGGCCGGGTGCGGCATCACCATCTTCGGTAACACGCATGCCCATTATGAGCAAATCTTTGTATATGACACCGGGTGTAGTGCCCGCAATGTAGGCATCCTCTGTTCCTTCCCTGTCCAGACCTGCTGCCAAATCTATGGAGCCACCTTTGCCAAAGCTTTCAATGAGTGTTCCATCTGCAGCATTAACCGCAAAAAGTCTGGGGCCTACACTATACAGTATCCGTTTTTCATTTCCTTCGGCACTCTCCCAATACACTACGCCCCGGTTTACCTGGTGAAACCAAGCCATATCACCGTCCGGGTTGCTTCCTGCATGTGCCGGATCGAACAGCCATTTTTGCTCACCTGTTGCAGCATCAAGGGCAAACAGCTTCAGGTAGGGCGATGTGCCATATAGCACACCATCCACCATAATAGGGTTACACTGAATCTGAGAGTGATTTTTTGGATCTTTGTCGCCCGTACTGTAGCGCCAGGCTATCTCTAATTGGTTGATATTCTCTGGCGTAATCTGCTCGTTTGAAGAATAGCGGTTTCCTGCTTTGCTGCCGGCATACGTGGGCCAACCGCTGAGAACCTCCTGCTCCTCTTGTTTTATTGCAGGTTGCGTTGCACAGGAATAGGACAGTGCTCCGGCGAGGGGCAAAACAACCCATAAAAGCTTTTTTCTCATTTTTTAGCTGATGAAGAAGCCACTCCATATCGGAGAGTGTGTTCCCTTCTATTGATTGGCTATCGTCTTTGAAATCAGGATCAATATAGTAAAACAACACAGGATTCCCCACTGTAAGTAAAAGTATCAGGCGTAGGGCTGATCTGGCTTTATGGTTTGGCAAAAAGATTTCTTGAGAGGTCGTCGCTTATTGAGGGAAGGAGTTGTTTCAGCAGAGTTTTTCTTATATTCTACTATTTCTACTATGTTCGCTGGTATCAGTGAAGCTTGCTGCTGATACCACTCGTCAGTTAAACCAAAGCTATACGCTATGAGCTGATGCATGATGTAGTTATGTAGGCTTGGAAAGGTGTAGCAATGGCGAGCGCAGTTCTTTCTGAGTAGAAAATGGTATGGTGTTAAAACATTTGAGTGTGAATAGAGAAGCTAATCATATTCTTTTTTGAACTGATGAAAGGAACCGAACACGAACATGAAAATGCCATAGGCAATTGTTCCGCCGGCAACAAGTATAAAAGCGATATCTCCTAAAACACTACCGCCAGCGCCGATAAAATCAAAAGCGGTGTCCGTGTCTCCAATTTCCTGGGGATCTATTTGTATGGCCGCTTTGATAAAAAAGTAACCCAGCACTAACAAGAGAATGCCTCGGGCACAAAAGCCAGCCCACGCCAAGGCATGTACAGCTTTCGCCCAGCCTTCCGAAAACTCATCCATATGTATCCGCTGGGTATAGTCACCCTTCGCCACGTAATAGAATTCCGTTATCCCTGCCAAAGCAGTCATCAGGCCTGACAAACCTACCAGCCAACGGCCTCCTGCCCAAGTAAAAACCTCTGCTATAAATAGCTGTGTCTCCTGCTCATTACCACTACTATTGCCTGACATGATTTGAATCGTGGTATAGGCTACCAGACCATAGCCAAAGCCGCTCAGGGCAATGCCTGTTCGCTTTGCCAAGCCGGAATAGTCTCCTCCCATTTCATAAGGGTCTGTTACAGCCTCAAACACACGCCATACAATATACCCCCCAAGTCCTATAATCAGGATCCATAACAGCACCTCTCCTAAAGGCAAATCCATTATTATCTCGACCATGCGTGCTTCATCAGCAGCAGCTTTGGACATTTTCAGAAAGGACAAAATGGCTATAACCCCCACTATAAGATACACCATGCCGATAGAGAAACATCCATAACGGGCAAGCAGATGAACAATGTATTTGTGTCTTTCTTTTACAGCCATGTGAGTGCATTACGAAGCATTTTGTGCTTTTGCTTCGTTAAAATATTATCTACAAACTTACACCGGCAGGGTGAGCCGTTATGTTTATTTATTTCTCCGCAAAGGATTTTCCTTACGTATACAAAGCTTTTCAGGCCTTTGATGCAGCTGTACGTAGTTTTACGTACTAACAGAGCATTTTCTACCTACTTTATCTAAAATCGATAATACTAAATTTCACATATGCCAACAAACGGAAACACAAATGAATGGGACGATGAAAAATACAATCTCCTGAATGCGCACTTTCGCCAGAAGATAAATGAACTGCTGCGTTCAGACCCTTACCTGCAGCAGGCAGTGAGCGAGGGAAAGGAGCTACAACTCGGGGAACTTATAGACAGGATGACGGCACAGGACAAAAAGCTTTGGATAGAGTTTATGAGGCTAGACCGGCTGAAACTGGAAATGGACATGAAAGACCATCTGGAAGGGAGAGGCACTCCCTATAATGCGCAAAACGGCTTTGGGAACAGCACAGGCAGTATTAGCGATGAGGAGCAGCCCTGGTAAAACAGGCTGATAAGAAGAACAGTGCTTTGTGTATTCTAATGATAAGCGAAAAGGAAAGCATACGCCTGAGCAAGTTTCTGAGTCATGTTCTGAGGCACCGGCCCGAAAAGCTGGATATTACACTGGATGAGCAGGGATGGGCTGATGTTGATTTCCTGATCCGGCAAATGAACAGGAAAGGTCTGGCTGTCACTCCTGAAATGTTGCAGCATGTGGTGGAGACGAACAACAAAAAAAGGTTCGCCTTTGATGACAACAGAACAAAAATAAGGGCAAATCAGGGACACTCTGTTGCAGTAGAACTCTGCTATACTGCACAAACACCTCCCCCCATGCTTTACCATGGTACCAGCAAAAAACATTTGCAGGCCATACTGGCATCAGGACTTGAGAAAAGAAAGCGGCACCATGTGCATCTCTCTACTGATGTTGCTACTGCCCTGCAGGTTGGGAGGAGACATGGCGAGGCAGTTGTATTATGCATCAACACAGCAGGCATGCATTCAGATGGATTTCAGTTCTTCGAGTCAGAAAACAAGGTATGGCTCACAGAACAGGTACCGGTTCAGTACATAACTGTACTGGAAGGTTAGAAGTGCTAATAATTCTTTGCCTTACAAGTTTTTTTCGCCGCCACACATTTGCCGAATGAATTGTATACAGGCTTTTTAAACCGCCAATACTTCAGGAATCGTAAGAAGGATTAAGAGGAGAAAAGATGATGAGGGTAGCGCATGTATTTGAAGTCCTTTTGCTGGCGATGATGCCATTACTTAGCTTGGGGCAGGAACGCAGTTGGGAAATAGGCATAGCAGGCGGCGCTGTACATAACTTTAGGTCTCCCTTACGCATACAGCAGGCAGATGCAGCGCCGATACGTCTTATGGCCGATTACCGCACGGAGCCATTTACGCCACCGATTTATTATGACGTGCGGCTAAGTTCCTTGAAAGAAGAAAAGGGATGGGAGCTGAAATTTACACATCACAAGCTTATTCTCCATAACAATCCTCCGGAAGTACAGCGGTTATCCATAACTGATGGTTTTAATTTACTCACGATTAACCGATTATGGCAAATCAAGGGGCTCACCTGGTCGGCCGGAGCAGGCATTGTTATCACGCACCCTGAGTCTACTATCCGGAACAAGCCTTTCCCTGAGAACAGAGGCATTTTCCACAAAGGGTATTACATTTCCGGACCTACCGTGGAGGCCGCTGTCGCTAAACGATATTATTTTTCTGAACGGTGGTTCGCTTTCTGCGAAGGCAGAGTCACAGCCTCTTATGTTCAGGTGCCTGTAGTGGACGGGCATGCACGGGTAACAAATGCAGCGGTGCACCTCCTTTTTGGTGCAGGAATGAGGTTGAACAAAATAAAGCAACCTGGCACTGAGAATTAAGCTCAAACTTGCGCTTACTCCAGCACTTCGTAGAGCATGACAGGGGTGATTTTGTTTTTAAGCTTCACTTCGCCTAACTGGCGGCACATAAAAGATTCTTTTACCTTCTCATAAACATTAGACGTGATCACTATCTGACCTGGCTGGGCTGAGGCTTGCAAACGTTGCGCTACGTTTACTACATCGCCAATAACAGTATAATCCAGCCGTTTAAGTGAGGCCGAACCTATGTTACCCGATACCATTTCGCCTGAACTTAAACCGATAGACACCTGTGGTTTGTATACGGTGCCATCAGACACTATTTCCTCAACGGCTTCAAATTCTTTCCTGATGGCTATAGCTGCGTCTATTGCTCTGTCCAGGTGATACTCCCCCCTGAATACAGCGAGTATGGCATCTCCCATAAACTTATCTACATGGCCTTCCTGGGCTATCACCCCCTTCACCATCAGGTCAAACAGCCTGTTGAGTATGTTGATTACTGTATTGGCGGGCACATTCTCTGTAATAGCCGTAAAGCCACAAATGTCGATGAACATTACCGTGGCCTCTATCGTCTCGTTCAGCATCAGGCTGTTCTCAAATTCCTTATGCGTCATGAAGTTGAGAACATTCTCGTCCACATACATTTTGAGGATATTGTTTTCTTTGATGGCCTTCAGGGTTGCCCGCATCTGATTAACGTGCTGGAAGGTTTTCTCCATCGTAAGTTCCAGGTCTTCGAAGTTCACTGGCTTGCATACAAAGTCGAAGGCCCCGCGGTTCATGGCTGTCCGGATGTTCTCCATATCGCCATAAGCTGACACGATAACTGCTTTGATGATGGGGTTTATTTCCGGAAGCTTTGTGAGCAGCGTTAAGCCATCCATCTCCGGCATGTTAATATCGCTGAGCACGATATCCAGATCAGGATGTTCCTGAAGCCTTTTCAATGCTTCTAAACCGTTCTGCGCAAAAACAAATTTGTAAGTGTTCTCCCGTATCTTCCGTCTGAACTTCTGTTTGATCAGAAGCTCCAGATCGGCCTCATCATCTACCACGAGTATCTTTGCCATCAAATAGCCAGCGTTTTAAATTTATCCTTTAGAGCACTGAAGTCCAGCGGCTTTGTTAAAAAATCATCAGCTCCGTACTGCATCGCCTGCTGGTAATTTTCCTCATCACTATAAGCAGTGATCATCATGACAACCGGAGGAGGCGTATTGTATTTCCCCCTGATCTGCCGGAGCAATTCGATACCGCTCATACCAGGCATGTTAATGTCGGACAATATGAGAACTATCTCCGAGGGATGTTGCTCCATATAATTAACCGCCTCTTCTCCGGAAAGAGCAAATGAAAAACTGATTTCGCCATTCCGTATCTCTTTGCGAAAGCGCTGTACAAACAGTGGCTGCACATCAGCTTCATCGTCAACTACAAGTACCTTCATCGTTTAAAATGTATAATACAATATAATTGAAAAAAACTTATATTATGTGTTTTTATACGCAGATTCATAAGAATTAATAATAGATTTAGACATAAACTGTTCCCTACAGATGCTGTATAATTGTTATTCTTCTCGGTGTTTTAACATTGTGAATCTTTAGCAGTTACAACCCTGCTCACTACTCATGAAATAGAACCAGTTGTTACCTCAATAGCCATCATTATGGATTGGGAATCCATAACTAATATTACTTCTTATGGCTTAAATTTTAAAGTGACCCGTTTCACTTAACTGTATCTGCCGCTTTTTTTAATTGACAACTGAATGATAAACTCAGTGTATTCGCCCTCCTGACTTTCTACCTGCAGCTTACCTCCGTGCCCTTTGGTAATGATGTCGTAGCTAAGCGAGAGCCCAAGTCCGGTGCCCTGTCCGCATGGTTTGGTTGTAAAAAAAGGCTGAAACAGCTTTTCCTTTACCTTCTCGCCAATACCTGTTCCATTATCGTGCACCCGCACCTCCACTTTATCGCTTAACTGCCGCGTACTTACGCGCACCTCCGGCTTATATTCCGGCCCTGACTGCCGCTGCTTCTGTTGAACGGCATAAAAGGCGTTATTGAACAGGTTAAGAAAAACACGTCCGATTTCCTGAGGCACCACTTTCATTTTGTGGAGCTTCTCATCAAAACGTGTAATAAGGGCAGTGTTAAAGCTCTGGTCCTTTGCACGCAGACCGTGGTAAGCCAGGCGCATATACTCGTTTGCCAACGCGTTTAAATCTGTTTCCTCTTTCTGACCTGTACTGTTGCGCGAGTGCTGTAGCATCCCCTTTACAATGGCTTCGGCCCTGTGCCCATGCTGCTGAATTTTGTGAAGGTTCTGAACGAGGTCAGCTAATGATGCACGCGCCTCCTCCAGCTGGTTCGTATCCAGCTCCTGCTCAATTTCTGCGCACATTTCTACGCTTACTTCCGAAAAGTTAGTGACAAAATTCAGGGGGTTCTGGATTTCATGTGCAATGCCTGCCGTCAGTTCACCTAAAGAGGCCATCTTCTCAGACTGCACAAGCTGCGACTGCGTCGCCTTCAGGTCTGTCAGTGCTTTTCTAAGTACATCCCGCTGTAGCTCTGTCCGCTCTTTCTGCTCTTGTA
This sequence comes from Pontibacter diazotrophicus, assembly GCF_003367245.1. Taxonomy (GTDB): domain Bacteria; phylum Bacteroidota; class Bacteroidia; order Cytophagales; family Hymenobacteraceae; genus Pontibacter; species Pontibacter diazotrophicus. The sequence continues at coordinate 207,356 of NZ_QRGR01000003.1, forward strand.
TTTCTTCGTTCAGTTGGGCTAACTCTTTATTACGTCGCCTGAACGCCTCCATTTCCTTGATAGATTTCTCTATCCCCCGTGTAATCTCCAGGTCAATCACTTTCTTGCTCATAGCATCACTGTAAATCTCTTTGTCAAGTGCTGTATGTTTTTCATAGTGTAAAAGTGCCTCCTGGTACCTTTCTGCCTGCTTCAAAACTTTATAGTAGCCTTTGTGGATTTTGGAGAGTGTATCTTTTGCCTTTATTTCCTCTCCTATTTTCAAGCCTTCATCTAGATACTCTATAGCTTTGGTGGTATCTGCCTTTGGATAAGCTTTATCACAATAGAGTTCGCTGAAGCTAAACAAAACATCCGCCTGGCCCTTCTTATCATGTATCTCCACTCTTATCTGCTGGCTTCTGTTCCAGTTCAGCTGTGCCTTTTCATAGCTCCCGAGCTTAAGATAAATGCTGCCAATATGCAATAGCGCATTTGCCTGTCCTTTCTTGTCTCCAATTGATTCCGCTATTGATAAGCTTTGCTGGCAGAATGCCAAGGCCTTTGCACAGTCTCCTATTTTATAGTAGGCGGTGCCTATGTTATCCAGACATCCCGCTTCCCCCCACCGGTCTCCGCTCAGTTTGCGGAGGCTTAAGCTCTGCTGATAGTACGAGAGCGCTTTGTTGAATTCATTGCTCTCATAGTAGATAAGGCCTATATTGTTCAACACATAGGATTCAGTTAAAGTGGCTTTCACCTTTCTTGCTTCCTGCAGGCTCTTCAGCAGGTAGTTTAGTGCCTTGCTGTAGCTCCCCAGGTATTTGTAAGTTATTCCCAAATCGTATAAGTTCAAGGGAATATCTTCCTGGTTCGACAGTTTTTCTCTTATAGCTAAAGCTTTGAATAAATATTCAAGTGAAGACGCATAGTTGCCCTGGCAACGTTCAATAATGCCTTTGTACTGCCACACATCAGCTTGACCTTTCAAGTCATCTAATGATTGGAAGATCGGAAACGCTTTCTCTAAGCAGCTAACCGCATTATCGTGCTCTGCGCGCCGGATGTGGCAAAAGCCCAACGTCTGCAAGCCTTCTGCTTCGCCTTTTGCATAGGCTATACCTTCAGAAAGACGCACCGCTTCCTGGCTTAGTGCAAGCGCCTGATTAGAACTGATAACCATAAGCGCTCTTGCTTCGCTATTCAAGATATCCACCTTTTGCTTAGTGGATTCAGCTACGGAAGACATGCCCCTCTTCTGCATCAGCGTCAAATTAGAAATAGCTCCCATTGTATTCGGCCTGGATCTTTATACGCAATGTCTTTTTTATTTAGAGTAGTATCTTTTTTCACGCCTGTCTAGTCTACACCTGTACCCATTAGTGCCTGTGCCACTCATTGCAACCTTTATTCATTCGCACTACCATACCAAATGATAGTGATTAAGCACCGCTTCTCTGCCTTCCGCTATATAGCCCGGCTTATAACCGACAACGTTTGCCCTAACCACAAAGCCAAACAGGTCTGGCTTTGTGGTTAGGGCAAAGCCTGAAATATTCTTGTAGAACTTCTTCGTTTGGTTCATATCCTTATTATACCTTAATGCAATAGGGTGAATAACAGGATCTTTGATATTGATGGCCAGAAGAGGATGTGTAGTAGTAAAATTGAGACGAAAGACCTAAAAATCAGAAGTTAATACACCGGCGGTGCCAGATTGCAACCCGCTGTATCCTCCTCCTTGGGGTGAGGTAACAGACTGAATTTACTAATAAACCTCAAAGAATGAGGGAACCAGCGGATCAGCCAAATCAAATACAGCTTGATTTAGCCTGAGTGAAACAGATGATGTTGCTGCCTTTAGTGTGGAATCAGCACCTTCTCATCTACATGCATCAAGGGCACCTGTATAATAAACTCACTGTACTGGCCTTCTGCTGTTTCAAAGTACAACTTTCCTCCATGGCCTTTCGTCACGATATCATGACTCAAAGACAGTCCTAAACCCGTTCCCTGGCCTGTTGGTTTGGTAGTGAAAAAAGGTTGAAATATCCGGCTTACTGCTTCTTTGGAGATTCCTGTGCCGTTGTCTTTCACTCTTATTTCAAAGGCATCCCCGAGGCGGTGTGTGCTTACGGTAATCTGTGGCTGATAGGCCAAGCCCGCCTGCTTTTGCTTTGTCTGCACCGCATAAAAGGCATTGTTCAACAGGTTCACTAACACCCTTCCCAGATCCTGCGGGATAATCTCTACCTTGCCCACCTCTTCATCAAACTCAGTGACAATTTTAGCTGTAAAAGTTTTGTCCTTTGCACGCAGGCCGTGGTAAGATATGCGCAGGTACTCATCCACAAAAGCGTTGATGTCTGTAGCCTCTTTGCGGCCCAGGCTCTTACGGGAATGTTGCAGCATGCCTTTTACAATGGAGTCAGCGCGCAGGCCGTGCGCGTAAATCTTGTCCAGGTTCTGCTTCAGCTCAGAGAGCAGGCTGGTAGCTTCGTTTCTTGGCTCTTCCTTCAGCAGCTGAAGCGGGCCATCGCGTAACTCATCCACCAGTTCAGTACTGACTTCTGAAAAGTTATTAATGAAGTTCAGGGGGTTCTGGATTTCATGTGCAATACCTGCCGTCAATTCGCCCAGTGATGCCATCTTCTCCGACTGTACGAGTTGCGCCTGTGTAGCTTTCAGATTGTCCAGGGTGTGCTGCAGTTCCCTTTTCTGTTGCTCCAGTTCATTTGACTTACGCTCCAGTTCAGCAGTACGCTGCGCCACAAGGCTCTCCATTTGCTCTGCATAGCGCCTCAAAGATGCTGTCATTTTGTTAAACTGCTGCGCCAGCGCCCCTATCTCATCCTGTACCTCAACAGGCACCTCTACTTTCAGCTCACCGGCATTTACCCGTTCCACGCCTTCCAGTACATAGTTGAGGGGCCGCAACAAGCTTTTTTGAAAAAAAGGCGGAATTACCAGCACAATGATGAGCGTGGATATTGGAATCAGGAAAGCCAGAAACTTCAGAGCATCTCTTGTATGTTCATCTGCCGCGCCAATGGCATTGTTGTTCCCATATAGCATAAAGCCCAGCATGCCCAGAATAATAAGGTTAAGGCACATAAACAGGCCAACCAGTTTTGCCAGAAAAGTCGTTTTCTCCTGGGCATAGGTCATATAATTGATAACAATACCCGTGATCAGCACCAGGTAAATGCCGTGATGAAGGGGTTCCCACCAGCTGGAGGTGATGCGGAAAATACCAAGATTTGCGTTTAGCCAGGCAATAACAAGTAGCAGGCACCAAAGGGCAAAAGCCCGGTACGCTTTTGTGTCGCGGGTAGAAGGCCTTTCCAGTTCTTTCCGTATTGCTTTCCACCCTCCCGAAAAAGAGATTGAATGACCAGAGCCGGGAGCTATTGCTCTTTTCGGCTGAACCTGAGCGGAAAAAATAGCTTTCCTTATAAATACATGCACAAACCAAATGGCCAGTATAAGCTGTATAGGAAAGGTCCAGGGATAGCCCACCTGATGAAAATACAGGCCAACACACATCAGCACAAAACTTACAATGAGTACTACGCGCATTTCGCGCGGGAATGGGTTATACCGGTAAGCGTAGCAAAAAAGCAAATTATAGAGGCCCAGAATTACCAGTATAATACTGTGCACCCACACTATTGGCATATAGGCGTAAGTGTCGAAAGCGGAATTACGGAGAAATGATACGGCATTATATAGTGTATGCAGTACAAACATACCTGTGATCAACAAGCCATCCTTCGATTTATTTTTGATGCTCAGCAGGTACATAGCTAACGTCAGGCAGAGTGTGAACTCGGCAAGAGCTGCTATCGACTGCGGTCGGAGTTGAAACCATTCCATCATTTTTTACTCTAATTACTTTTCATACCCGCCTTTCTTCCCAATTTACTATCTGTTTAAGTATTCAAGATTATCCTGCACAGCCTTCCCGTCTTATACTGCTGCTTCATCAGCAGCAACCAGGTCTCTCACCGGCAGTGAAATGCTGAATTCCGCATATTCGTCCTTTTCTGTTTCCACCTGTAGCTTGCCTCCGTGGCCTTTCGTAATGATATTGTAGCTAAGCGAAAGCCCAAGGCCTGTGCCCTCCCCCGAGGGCTTTGTGGTAAAGAAAGGCTGAAAAAACTTATTCTTTAAGTTTACTGCTATGCCTGTGCCATTGTCGCGCACCCGCACCTCTACCCTGCTCTCCAACTGACGAGTACTCACACGCACCTCCGGAACATAGCCCTGTACAGCCTGCTCCTGCCGCTGCTGTACGGCATAGAAAGCGTTGTTGAACAGGTTCAGGAATACCCGCTCCATCTCCTGCGGCACTACTTCTACCTTCTCTACTGCCGGAACAAAATCCTTGATCAGCCTCACGTTGAAGGCCTTGTCTTTGCCGAAGACATACCGAAATCAGTTAGCAGTAAAAGGCTAGCAAGCATGAAGAGAGAACGATAGGCTTTCATAACATCTGCTCAAAACAGTGAAATACCTGCTCTGCAAAACTACAACAGGGCACTTATGCACGCTGATGCAGCACTATGGGTTTTAACCGGAACCCATCCTGAAGAAGAAGCTAATCAGGGCGTTTTAGCTTTTAATACTCAAAAAAATCACCCTCTACACTTAGAGAGGCATTCAATTTCTTGAAAGTGTATTTGCTTTAGTCCAATTAAGCAGACACAGTTACACACTATAATTATACGTATAATAAATTTTACTAATAAGCTAATCAGGTGTTTTCTTCAGATATTTTTAGCTGGTGTATGAATTATTTTCACCAAGCGCTGTATTCAACCCAAAGAAGCTAAAAGAGAGTCAGCTTTTGTTTACAGTAATATGTGGGAGAGCAGTAAAATGGTATAAATACAAACTCCTCTCACACCGCAATTAGTTTAAGAAGTTCATCTGCACCATCAGGAGAAGAGAAACAGGCTTAAATCAAAAAACCGCTTCATTATAAAATGAGCGGCTTTTTTGAATAACTAACAAACACACTAACTTAAAAAGTCATAAGAACATATTCAGGAAATCCTGCTTGCCGTTCAGGTACTCATAGGCAAAGCCCTCTTCCGTCATCCGAGCTTTAATAAGCTCCACGTCCTGCGACTGTTTCACTTCTATACCTATAAAAACAGGACCTTTCTCCTTGTTGTTTTTCTTGATGTACTGGAAGTGAATGATGTCATCGTCCGGGCCAAGCACTCTATTCATGAAGGTCCGGAGCGCACCGGGCGTTTGGCTGAACGTGATCATGAAGTAATGCTTCAGCCCCTGGTGCTGCATTGCCCGCTCTTTGATGTCCTCCATGCGAGTAATGTCGTTGTTGCTGCCGCTGATGACGCAAACTACATTCTTGCCTTTGATCTTATCAGCATAATATTTCAGCACAGAGATAGACAATGTACCGGCCGGTTCCAGCACTACGCCTTCTTCGTTATACATTTTTAAAATGTCCACGCATATCTGGCCTTCCGGCACCAGCACAACGTCATCCAGCAGCTCCCTGCAAATCCCGAAGGTTAGCTCTCCCGGGCTTTTCACGGCAGCGCCATCCACAAAAGAATCAATGGTGTCCAGCGCCAGGCGCTTCTGTGCCTTGAGTGAGTTGTACATGGACGGTGCCCCCTGCGGCTGCACACCTACCAGCTTTGTATTCGGGCTCAGTTGTTTAAACACACTGGATACCCCGGCAGCCAGACCGCCGCCGCCAATCGGCATAAAAAGGTAATCAATCTGGAAGTTCGCTGACTCCAGTATTTCCAGCCCCACTGTTGCCTGGCCTTCAACGATAGCGATATCATCGAAGGGAGGCACAAAGGTACTGCCGCGGCTATCCGAAAACTCCTTGGCGGCTTTAAACGTGTCGTCGTAAGTGTCACCTGTCAGCACCACCTCTACCCACCCCTTACCGAAACCGCGCACTTTGCTCACTTTTTGAGCAGGAGTTTTGGCTGGCATAAAGATATAGCCCTTCAGCCCGAGCAGCTGGCACGCGTAAGCCACACCCTGGGCATGGTTTCCGGCGCTGGAGCAAACGATTTCCCGCTCCTCCTGCTGTGGCAGGTTGCTCATTTTGTTGTAGGCACCCCTGATTTTGTATGAGCGCACCACCTGCAAATCCTCCCGCTTCAGGTACACACGGGCATCGTATAGCTGCGATAGCCAATGGTTCTGCAGCAAAGGGGTCTTATTAATGACCCCTTTCAGGTTCTTGGCTGCCTTTTCTACTTTCTCTAATGAAACAACGGTGTCTAAAGCGACTATATCTTTATCCATTTGCCTTTACTTTGATCGGGAGCGCAGCTTTCTAACTGTTGCTCCTGTTTGCCATAACTCTGACTCGCGCAGTTCTTTCAGCTCTGCCTCAAGTTCTTTTCTGTAACCCGGAGTTGAGCCACGCTGAATGGTGCGCGCTGCTTCTTTCCCGGATTCCACACTGTCATATAAATCGTTCAAAACCGGCAGCGTAGCTTCTTTAAACTTGCCTTTCCAGTCTAAGGCACCACGCTGGGCCGTTACGGAGCAGTTGGCATACATCCAATCCATGCCGTTTTCACCTACCAGGGGAACAAGGCTCTGTGTCAATTCTTCAACCGTTTCGTTAAATGCCTCTGAAGGTGAATGTCCGCGCTCGCGCAACACCTGGTACTGTGCTTCAATGATGCCCGCCAATGCGCCCATCAGCACACCACGCTCGCCTGTCAAGTCGCTGTATACTTCTTTTTTGAAATCTGTTTCGAAAAGATAACCGGAGCCTACACCGATACCCATCGCTACGGCTTTCTCATAGGCTTTGCCTGAAGCATCCTGGAATACAGCAAAAGAGGAATTCAAACCGCCACCGCTTACGAACAACCTGCGCAGGCTGGTACCGCTTCCTTTAGGGGCCACCAGAATAACATCAACATCTTTTGGTGGAACAATGCTGGTTTGCTCTTTAAAGGTGATGCCGAAGCCGTGAGAGAAATACAATGTTTTACCCGGCTTAAGTCTTTCTTTGATAGTAGGCCAAAGTGCTATCTGGCCTGCATCTGAAAGGAGGTTGGCAATGATAGTACCGCGCTCAGCGGCTTCTTCTATAGAGAAAAGGGTTTCTCCCTCTACCCAGCCGTCTTCCAGGGCTTTTTCCCATGAAGGAGAGTCTTTACGCTGCCCCACGATGACATTGAACCCGTTATCTTTCATGTTTAGTGCCTGTCCGGGACCTTGTACACCGTATCCAATCACTGCAATAACTTCGTCTTTCAGCACGTCCAGTGCCTTGGAAAGCGGGAATTCCTCACGTGTAACTACTGTTTCGTCTACTCCTCCAAAATTGATAGTTGCCATTTTGTTTTAGCTGGTTATAAGTTTATGATTTTTGTTTTTACTGATTGATTCTAGCTGTGCTATTGTTTTCAGTTACTCGGAAAGGCATTTACCCACCCCTGCCCCTCCGAGGAGGGGAAAAAATTACTCTTGCAGAAATTCCCCTCCTCGGAGGGGCAGGGGTGGGTCCTTTTATTTTCTTTATCTGTTTTTGTTGTATCTGTGCTTGCGCTATGTCAACTAAAGCGCATTAATCAATCTACATCGAGAAAATCTTTTCCCGGCTGTTGAGGTACTCGTTCTCGAGTGTTTCGCTGCCGGGCTCGGCACGCTCGAACTCACGAAGTTTCCGATTGAAGCCTTCGCTGCCTTTGATAATCGCGATGCGGGCGCTGCGCACAAACTCAATGAGCCCATAGGGCTGCAGCACTTTTATCAGGTTGTCTGTTTCTTCACGGTGGCCGGTTGTTTCAAAAACGGTATAGTCTTTCCGTATCACCACAGCACGGGCTCCATTCTCCCGAAGGAGTCGCTCTACCAGTGCCTTTTCAGCGATGACGTCGGTTGGCACCTTGTACAGCGCCATTTCCTGCCATATCACGTCTTCGTTGGTATGGTAATACACTTTCAGCACCTCCACCTGCTTCTCAATCTGCCGCGTCAGTTTGCGTATCACATCCTCTGTTTCGTTAATCACGATGTTAAAGCGGTGAATACCTTCTATTTCTGACGGAGAAGTGTTCAGGCTTTCAATGTTCATCTTCCTCCTCGAAAAGATGGTGGCAATCCGGTTCAGCAGCCCCACGTGGTGCTCGGTATAAACCGTGATGTTGAACTCCTGCCTGTCGATATGATTCTGATTCATACTGTTCTTTTGTTTGGGCTTACTTCAACCTGATTTCACTTACACTGCATCCCTGCGGCACCATCGGGAACACGTTGTTCTCTTTGGTTACCATCACCTCTAACAGGTAGGAGCCTTTGTGCGCAAGCATCTCCTGCAGGGCACTTCTCAGGTTTTCTCTCTCAGATACTTTTTTGCCGGCGATACCGTAGCCTTCCGCCACTTTGATATAGTCCGGGCTAATGATGTCTACAAAAGAGTAGCGGCGCTCGTGGAAGAGCTGCTGCCACTGCCGCACCATACCCAGGAACTGGTTGTTCACAATGATGATTTTCACGTCCACGCCACTCTGCATGATGGTACCCAGCTCCTGAATCGTCATCTGGATACCGCCATCGCCTGCAAAAGCTACTACCGTTCTGTCGGGTGCGCCAAATTTGGCACCAATGGCTGCCGGCAAGGCAAAACCCATCGTGCCTAAACCACCGCTGGTGATGTTGCTGCGGGTGTGGTTGAGCTTTGCGTAGCGGCATGCTACCATCTGGTTCTGCCCCACATCACTTACAATAATGGCATCGCCGTTAGTGAGTTCGTTCAGCTGCTGCATCACCTCTCCCATTGTCATTTCGCCGGAAGTCGGATGCAGCTCATCCTGTATGACCTGCGCTACTTCCTCGGCTGCATAATCATTGAACTTCTGCAACCACTCCGGATGGTTTTTCGCCTCCACCAGCTCTGTAAGAAGCGGCAGTGTTTCTTTGCAGTCGCCCCACACCGGCACGGTGGCTTTTACATTCTTATCTATTTCAGACGGATCTATATCGAGGTGAATCACCTTTGCCTGCTTTGCGTATTTGTCCAACCTTCCCGTCACGCGGTCGTCGAACCGCATGCCGATGGCAATCAGCACATCGCACTCATTCGTAAGCACATTGGGGCCGTAGTTGCCGTGCATGCCCAGCATGCCTACATTCAGCGGATGATCGCTCGGTATGGCCCCAGCTCCCATAATGGTCCAGGCAGCAGGGATCCCGCTTTTCTCTATAAATGCCTTAAACTCCTGTTCTGCCGAACCCAGCACGATTCCTTGGCCCCATAGTATAAAGGGCTTTTTTGCCTGGTTGATCAGCTCCGCAGCCTGTTGTATATACTCCTTCCGGACAATGGGTTTAGGGCGGTAGCTGCGTACATGGTAGCAAGGGGTATGCTCTCCACAGGTGAATTGCTGTAGCTGCGCGTTTTTCGTTATATCAAGTAGCACGGGGCCAGGGCGGCCGCTTTTAGCGATGTAAAAAGCCTTGGCCAACGCCTCCGGTATTTCACTTGCATCCGTCACCTGGTAATTCCATTTGGTGACAGGGGCTGATATACTAATCACGTCTGCTTCCTGAAAAGCATCCGTTCCCAAAAGATGCGCGAATACCTGCCCTGTGATACATACTAATGGTGTGCTGTCAATGAGGGCATCGGCCAGACCAGTTATAAGATTTGTAGCACCGGGGCCGCTGGTGGCAAACACCACCCCCACTTTGCCGGATGCACGGGCATAGCCCTGGCCAGCGTGGATACCACCCTGCTCATGGCGCACCAGCACGTGGTTTACCTGGTCACGGTAATCGTACAGGGAATCATATATGGGCATGATAGCACCGCCCGGATAACCGAAAATAGTGTCTACCCCCTCCTTCAGCAGACCACGTATAAGCGCCTCACCTCCTGATATTGTCTTCTTCTCTTCAAGCAATTCTGGAGCTTGTTTCTCTTGCGTTAACATAATCCTCTTCTAAATCTGTTATACATCCGTTACTTGCATCGCTCACCGTCCTGATATACTTCTGCAATACTCCCCTCTTCACTTTCGCTTCCGGGGCTACCCATTTATCGCGGCGCAGGGCCAGCAGGGCATCGTCTACCTGCAGGTGCACACTATTGGTGGCCACATCCAACGTAATCATATCACCGTCTTCTATTAGGGCAATATTACCGCCGTCAAATGCTTCCGGGCAAACGTGGCCAATCACAAAACCATGTGTTCCACCAGAGAAGCGCCCGTCCGTTATTAAGGCTACTTTATCACCTAAACCGGCCCCCATAATGGCAGAGGTTGGTTTCAGCATCTCCGGCATCCCCGGCCCGCCTTTCGGCCCGACATAGCGGATAACCACGACATCGCCTGCTTTCACTTTATTTACTTTCAGTCCTTCGTTCAGTTCTTCTTCTGAGTTGAACACAACAGCCGGACCTTCAAATTTTAATCCTTCTTTACCCGTTATCTTCGCCACGCCTCCCTTGGTAGCCAGGTTGCCATACAGGATTTGGATGTGCCCATCGGCTTTAATAGGGTTGGATAGCGGTCTTAGCAGGTCCTGCTCTTCGCCCAATGGCTTTACATCCGCTAGGTTCTCGGCCACGGTTTTACCTGTTACTGTCAGCAGGTCACCGTTGATGAGGCCTTCGTTCAGCAGCGTTTTCATGACAGCCGGCACTCCGCCCAGGGAGCAAAGGTCTTCCATCAGGTATTTGCCGCTTGGCTTCATGTCGCCGAGCACCGGCACCCGGTTGCTCACCGCCTGGAAATCTTCCAGCGTCAGCTTCACGCCTGCCGCAGAGGCAATGGCTATCAGGTGAATCACCGCGTTTGTAGAACCGCCTAGGACCGTTATTACCACCATGGCGTTTTCGAATGCCTCCCTTACTAGTATGTCACGCGGCTTGATGTCTTTTTCCAGCAGGTTCAGCAGGTAGTGCCCTGTCTGGAGGCATTCGTCTTTCTTCTGCTGGCTTACAGCCGGAGAGGAAGAGGTATAGGGAATAGACATCCCCAGTGCTTCCGCCGCAGAGGCCATGGTGTTGGCCGTATACATACCACCGCAGGCACCCGGCCCCGGACAAGCATTGCGGATGATGCCTCTGTAATCCTCCTCTGAGATATTATTATTCAGTTTCTGACCATAAGCCTCGAAACAGGAAACGATGTTTAGCTTCTCACCTTTGAAATTTCCTGATTTAATCGTGCCGCCATACACCATCAGCGATGGTCTGTTGAGGCGGGCCATCGCGATAAGCGAACCCGGCATATTTTTGTCGCAGCCGACCACACAAGCCAGTGCATCGTAATTATGAGCTCCTGTAATGGTTTCAATAGAGTCAGCAATTACTTCCCGCGAAACAAGGGAATAGCGCATGCCTTCCGTGCCGTTCGTGATACCGTCGCTCACACCGATGGTGTTGAAGCGCAAGCCTACCATCCCCAACTGATTCACTCCCTTCTTTACTTCATCTGCCAGTCCGTCGAGGTGCATGTTGCAGGTGTTGCCTTCGAAGCCCGTGGAGCAAATGCCCACAAAAGGCTTTTGCAGATCTTCTTCTGATAATCCGGAGCCTATCAGCATTGCCTGTGATGCAGGTAAGCTGTCGTCTTTCGTGTAAATGCGGCTGTACTTGTTTAAGGCCATTGTGGTGCTTTGCTTTTATTCACTAAGAGAAGTTTCAAGCAGCTGATTTGAATAGCTTATGACTAAAGTGCTGCTGTGTCTTCTTTCTGATTGGTAAATAGATTTCTTATTGTTGCTCTACTGAATAATAGTGATTCTTTACTTTTAAACTTTCTACAATGTCATGCTTTTGCTCCTGCTCTGAAAATGTACCTTCGAATTACCTACTATTTCCATGAGGGCACACTTTACACATAAGTTATTGATTATAAGTTATTTATTAATGAAACCAATACACTATCTAATAATTTTAAGACATTCCTATTTGCTTATGAAGCATCGCCATTTTTTAAAAGGTAGACCTGTTAAGAGGGCCTTGGCCAATAAAAAAGCAGCCATCCCAGGAGATGGCTGCTTTATATGCTGTGCTTTTGTGCACTTATGTTTAGCAAACTATCTCCACCCCTCGTGAAATAATCATGAGGATAATAATGAAGCGGATGACAGTTTTATTTTGCATGAAGTTTTAGATGATAGTGCTCAAGCCTACTTCGATGTTGCTTTTGTGTGGAACAACTAAGGCTCCTTCCAATACATAATAGGCGATAAAGCTCCCCACCTGCTCTGTGCTGTAAGGCGAAGTAGGATTCAGTTCCGGCGTCAGCACCTGTTTTTCTAAGGCGTTGTGTACGGCTTCTTTTACAAGGTCTGCCTCCTTCTGTAAGTTGAAATGCTCGAGCATCATCGCCGCTGACAGAATAGCCGCAATCGGGTTGGCTATTCCCTTGCCTTTTGCCTGCGGATAGGACCCATGGATTGGCTCAAAAAGAGATACATGATTTCCTACTGAAGCAGAAGGCAGCAAGCCAAGTGAACCGGCTATAACAGACGCTTCATCAGACAGGATATCGCCGAACATATTTTCTGTCAGTATCACATCAAAGGCGCGCGGATTAAGAATCAGCTGCATGGCGGCATTGTCCACGAACAGGTAATCTACGGCTACATCCGGATATCCCTGTGCCATGTCCTGTACTACCTCCCGCCATAAACGGGATGTCTCCAGCACATTGGCTTTGTCTACCAGCGTCAGTTTCTGGCGTCTCAAAGCGGCAGACTGGAAAGCAAGGTGTGCGATGCGCACGATTTCCAGTCTGCTATAGGTGCAGTTATCGTATGCGCTGTCGGCTGTGCGTCCTTTTTCACCAAAGTAAATGCCGCCTGTCAGCTCACGGAAAATGAGCATATCAGCGCCTGCAATGCGTGTGTTCTTTAGCGGAGAGTGATCCAGCAGCACATCATAGGCTGTAACAGGTCTGATATTGGCATAAAGCCCCAAAGACTTGCGCAAGCGCAGCAGACCCTGCTCTGGCCGCACTTTGGCTGCAGGGTTATTGTCATACTTGGGGTCGCCGATGGCACCCAGCAAAATGGCATCTGCCTCCATGCAGGCATCCACTGTTTCCTCCGGAAGCGGGTTTCCTGTTGCGTCAATGGCGCAGGCTCCCATCAGGTATTTTTCGAAATAAAAGCGATGCCCAAACCTTTCAGCTACAGCTTCCAGTACTTTGATGGCTTCGTTACAAACTTCAGGTCCGATGCCGTCGCCCGGCAACACTACTATCTTCTTATTTAATATGCCCATGGTCTTGTGCTTTCGTATGCTTCTATCGCCTCTTTCTGGCTCACTAAAAAATCAATATCGTCGTAGCCGTTTATCAGGCACTCTTTTTTATACAGATCAATATCAAAAGTAACCCTTTCGTCCCAGGCCGGAACATAAAACTCCTGTTCCGGCAGGTTAACCACTAACTCTGTTTGCGGGTCTTTTTCTATTTGCTCAAACAGCCTTTGCAGCATCTGGTCCGACACCTGTAAAGGAAGCAAGCCGTTGTTAAGGGCATTGCCCCGGAAAATATCTGCGAAGTAACTGGATATCACCACCCGGAAACCGGCATCGTAGATAGCCCAGGCGGCATGTTCGCGGCTGGAACCACAGCCAAAGTTTTTACCTGCAACCAGAATCTGGCCGCTGTAACGCGGGTTATTCAGGGCAAAATCTGCTTTGGGGTTGCCGCTGTTATCGTAGCGCCAGTCTCTGAACAGATTCTCTCCGAATCCTTCTCTGGAAGTTGATTTCAGAAAGCGGGCAGGAATAATCTGATCAGTATCTATGTTTTCAATCGGTAACGGAACGGCGCCCGACTGTATTATCTCGAACTTTTCCATTAATTCAGGTATTGGGTAATGTCAACAATTTTACCTTCTACAGCAGTGATGGCAGCTACTAAAGGACTAGCCAGTAGTGTTCTGGAACCTGGTCCCTGGCGGCCTTCAAAGTTCCTGTTAGAGGTAGAAACACAATAGGCTCCGGCCGGTATTTTGTCTTCATTCATGGCTAAGCAGGCGCTGCAGCCCGGCTCACGTAGCTCAAAGCCCGCCTCTGCCAGCAATTTATCCAGGCCTTCTGCTATAGCCTGTTGCTCTACATGCTTGGAACCCGGCACAATGATCGCCTCCACATGACTTGCTTTCTGGCGGCCTTTCACAAAGTCTGCCACTATCCGAAGGTCTTCGATGCGTGAATTGGTACAACTGCCAATAAACACGTAGTTTATTTCTTTGCCAATCAAAGACTCTCCCGGCGCAAAGCCCATATACTGCAACGACTTATCGAAACTGGCCGCCTCACCTGTCGGCACATTTACCGGAATAGAGGAACTAATTGGAATACCCATACCCGGATTCGTACCAAACGTAATCATCGGGGTGATGTCGCTGGCATCAAAGAAGTACTCTTTATCAAAAGTAGCTCCTTCTTCTGTGTACAAGGTCTTCCAGTAGGCCAGAGCCTGCTCCCATTGTTCGCCTTTCGGCGCATGCTCGCGGCCCTTTACATAGTCGAATGTTGTCTCGTCGGGTGCAATCATACCGCCACGTGCACCCATTTCGATACTCATGTTACACACCGTCATGCGGCCTTCCATGCTCAGGGAGCGGATGGCACTGCCGGCATACTCTACAAAATAGCCTGTTGCCCCGCCTGTGCCTAATTTAGAGATCACATAAAGAATCAGGTCTTTGGCAGACACACCTTTGTGCAGCGGACCATCAATGGTGATCCGCATCTTCTTCGGCTTGCTAAGCAGCAAGCACTGCGAAGCCATGACCTGGGCCACCTGGCTGGTACCAATACCAAAGGCGATGGCACCGAAGGCACCGTGCGTAGAAGTATGGCTGTCGCCACATACGATGGTCATACCCGGTTGTGTGATACCGAGTTCAGGACCGATGACGTGTACAATACCCTGGTTCTGATGCCCCAGGCCAAACAGCTCTACACCATACTTGTTGCAGTTCTCGGTCAGTTTATCTACCTGCAACCGCGAAAGCGGCTCCTGTATAGGCAGGTGCTGGTTTTTTGTAGGAACGTTGTGGTCGGCAGTGGCAACTATTTTATCTTTTCTGAATAGCGGCAGGTTGCGGGCTTCTATTTCATCAAAAGCCTGCGGGCTTGTAACCTCATGTATCAGGTGCCTGTCGATATAAAAAACATCCAGGCCGCCCGGAATAGAGCGGACCACATGGGCATCCCAGATTTTATCAAATAATGTCTGTTTCATATTAGCTGGCCGTAACCAGATTTTTTTCTTCAACTAAAGTATGCAAATCATTGTCCACAACTTCTTTCTTACTATCTGCTATCTGCAGGAAAGAAGCATAAGCTTTATCGAGTGTACCTTTATCAAAATTGTACCCGATTTTCTGCAGGCGGTAAGCCAGTGCTGCCCGCCCGGATCGTGCCGTCAGCACAATAGACGAATCCGGCACCCCAACATCGCGTGGATCGATGATTTCGTATGTCTCGCGATGCTTGATGACACCGTCCTGGTGAATGCCACTGGAGTGGGAGAAAGCGTTTGATCCGACAATAGCCTTGTTCGGCTGCACCGGCATGCGCATCATGTGCGATACCATGGCCGAAGTTTCCGCCAACAATTTAGAGTTGACGTTGGTGTCAAGTTTCAGGTACGGGTGCTGGCGTAAGATCATAACCACCTCCTCTAAGGCTGTGTTTCCTGCGCGCTCACCTACTCCGTTGATGGTGCACTCAATCTGGCGGGCACCGTTCACCACACCTGCAATAGAGTTGGCAGTAGCCAGCCCTAAATCGTTGTGGCAATGCGTGGAAAGACGGACTCTGTCAATGCCTTTCACGTTTTCGTACAGGTACTTTATTTTTGCACCGTACTCTTCCGGCAGGCAGTAACCGGTGGTATCCGGGATATTCAACACGGTAGCACCCGCTTTAACGGCTGCCTCGCATATTTTTGCCAGGAATTCATTTTCTGTTCTTCCGGCGTCTTCTGCATAGAACTCTACATCTTCCACAAAGCTCTTGGCCAAGCGAACCGCCTCTATTGCACGCTCCATCACTTTCTCTTGTGTAGTGCGCAACTTAAATTTTATATGCGATTCGGAAGTGCCGATACCAGTGTGTATTCTTGGGTTGCGCGCAGTGGCAAGCGCCTCTGCCGCAATGCGTATATCCTGCTCCACAGCCCTTGACAATCCACAGACCGTAGCTTCCTTTGTCTGTGCCGCTATTGCTTTCACTGCCTCAAAATCCCCAGGGCTTGATACCGGGAAGCCAGCTTCAATCACATCTACCCCCAGAAGTTCGAGTTGCCGAGCTATTACCAGTTTCTCATCCATGTTCAATTTGCAACCAGGCACTTGCTCGCCATCCCTTAAGGTGGTGTCAAAGATTTGTATTTTCTGAGCCGACATACTTTATTTGATTTATTATTGCAGATATAATTCTTAATAGAAGCGTAAATAAGGATATAAACAGCAGCCACCAAAACTATTTAAAGTATAGCCTGTTATTTCTAACTTTAGCTTTTACCGCCACAACTAGCTGTATTACAGCCAATTAATCAATTAATTGATACAATGTCTAACAAAACAAATGATCCTGTTTTTCAACTGGTTAAATCCCTTACCAAATCAGAGAAGCGCCATTTCCGGTTGTTTTCCAAAAGGCAAGGCGTTTCTGAGGGGCTAAAGTTTCTTCAGCTTTTCGATGCCATGGATAGCCAGACAGGGTATGACGAAGAAAAAGTGCTGGCGCTGGCCCCGGACGTAAAAAAAGTACAACTGGCAAATATGAAGGCCAACCTGTACAAGCAGCTTTTATCCAGCCTTCGCCTGTACCACGCAAACCAAAACCTCGATATCCAACTACACGAGCAGCTGGATTATGCCCGGGTGCTTTACAATAAAGGATTTTACCAGCAAAGCCTGAAAATGCTTGAAAAGGTAAAGGTGGGGGCACTACAGGCAGAAATGCCACACATTGCCTTAACCGCTATCGATTTTGAGAAGCTAATCGAGTCGCAGTACATTACCAGAAGCCTAGAGGGAAAAGCAGAGGCGCTTTCTTCTGAAGCGATTGACACAGCCCTGCATGTATCCCAGATACACTCCCTCTCCAACGCTGCACTACGCCTGTACGGCTTGTATATAAAGGTCGGGCACGCCCGTAATGTGGAGGAATACAATAGTACAACCGCCTTCTTCAGGGAAAACCTGCCTGTGATAGACCTGGAACGTGCCGGATTCACTGAAAGGCTGTACTACTACCAGGCACACGTCTGGTATAATTATATCATCCAGGATTTTAAAGCCTGCTACAGGTATGCGCAGAAGTGGGTGGATCTGTTTGAGGATAATCCGGAAATGAAGTATAAGCAGGACATGCTTTATATCAAAGGCCTGCATAATTTACTTCTTGCCCTGTACAACATGCTGTACTACAGCAAGTTTAAAGAAGTACTGCAGAAGCTTGAAGACTTTGCTGCTGACCCGGAAAGACGCTCCAGCCCAAACTCAGAGATGCTGCTCTTCCTCTTTATCTATACCAACAAGATAAATAACTATTTCCTGGAAGGAAACTTCACCGAAGGTTTGCAGATAATACCCGAGTTGCTGGAGAACCTGAACCGCTATAAATCGCACCTTGACCCGCACCGCAGGCTTATATTTTATTATAAAATAGCCAGCCTCTACTTTGGGAGCGGAGACTTTCATCAGGCCATTAAGTACCTCCAGAAGATCATCTATTACAAAGACATCAGCCTGCGGGAAGACCTGCAGTGTTTTGCCCGCATCTTAAACCTTATTGCACACTATGAGGCCGGTGAGGACGAGGTGCTGGAGTATCAGATAAGGTCAGTCTATCGCTTCCTGGGTAAGATGAACGACCAACAGCAAATGCAGGTGGAGATATTCAAATTCCTGCGCAACTTAGGTGATGTTACGCCCGGGGACTTGAGAGACGCCTTTGCTGCCCTGAAGGAAAAACTGATGACCATATCCCTGGACCCATACGAAAAGAGACCTTTCCTTTACCTGGACATTATCTCCTGGCTCGAAAGTAAGATAGAAAACATCCCGGTTCAGGAGATTGCAAAAAGAAAGCATAAGGGGATGAAGTAAGGAGAGGGATAGATAGGATTCATAGGCCGCTCCTAATGCAGTATTTCTGAGAAGCCTTGCTACCTTTTTAGTTGTCTCCTGCTCCTAACTTTGGTAAAGCAAGAGGTAATAAAGCCAATCATCCCTGTCATCCTGAAAAGATCTTGTGAATTACCTAAAAGCAACTAACAAGATCCTATCAGGATGACAGGGATGTAAAACTGTTCTTTCTTACAGTTCCTTTTATCAGGCTGTAAAGCGTGAGGAAAAGATAATCATTACTGCCTCGATACAAATACAGGCGTCTCCGTTACAATGATTTTCAGCTTTCCGTTCTTCGTCATCACCGTTTCTTTTTTCATTTCGTCGGCACCTTCCACGAAAGAATGGACAACAGCTTTGTCAGTTCCCAGGCTCAGTTCATATTCTCCTGTTCTGCTCACCTGGTCTGGTATCCAGAGAACGTAAATTTCATTTTTGTTCAGCTCATACACATCAACAGCAGGGTCAGTGTTGAGGGTCTTTTTGTAGGTGTAGCTGCCCATCAGTTTGTTCAACTGCGCTTTGAAATCAGCCGCTGGCCGGCGCTTGTAGCCATTTACTTTATCAATCTCACCAGAGGTAGAGTACTTACCGGAACTTGGATTAGTCACATCGGTAGCCATGTAAGTATAAATCCGGTAAATGCCTAGCCGTGCATAGAGAAGTGCTGCTCTGATACCCCAGTCAGCCTGCGTCTGTAAGATGCTTCTGGTTGGTGTGGCCATCGCTCTTTGAGGAGACTCGGGATGAATGTCATAGCCTGTTTCAGAAATCTGCACAGGCATGCCCCCGCATTCTTCATACGACAGCTGCAGAAAGTCTTTCGCTCTTTCTGTTGCGGTAGATAGTTCCGGACAGATTCCGGTGGTGTTTGCTTGCTGGTCCTGCGTTGAGTTGGCGGTATTATGGTACACGTGGTAATCAATGATATCAAAAGGCAGGTCTACTACCTTCTGCCCTTTGTCATTCAGTTTATACCCTCTGTTCTCTTTGCTCCAGTCTATCATGCCCCTCATAAACCCGATGTCTCCTACAAGGCCTCCCACCACTACCTGCATGGACGGATCGGCCGTTTTAACGCCATAGCCCGGCCCCATTTTGCCTTTATGCCCATCGTAGCAGGCAGAGCTTCTGGCTGCATATTCCCGGCCATTCTGATACGCCTGCCTGCCATGCCAATAGCGATCTGGTTCATTATCTACCTGCATATACTGTACAGTACCCAAACCCGCTTTAGGTTTGTTAGCAGGTTGATTCGGGTAAAACGGCTTTTCCTTTACTGAAAGAAACTCTTCCGGAATGTCTTTGTTTCTGCCGTAGCGGGCGGAAATACGATAATAAAGGTGAGCTACTTTCTCGTAAGACTTCCAGTCTTCTCCATCCGCATCCCATGCTTTCGGCACATTACTCTCGCCTCTCTGTTCAGGGGGATAGTTGGCTTCCTGAAACCAATCGGGTACTTTCTGTGGGCACACCATCACCTCTTTCCCTTCATCGTGCATGCGCTGATAGTAGGTGTCTCTTAAGGCGCCACCCCAGGCGGAAGGTTCATAAGAAAACTCCCCCTCTTTGCCTTCGAAAGTTTTCCAGTCGGTATAGTCGCGGAAGCAGGTGTATCCCTTTAGGGCCTCCCATTTATGCTCGGCCACACCGTCCCATACATTCCGTGGGTCTACCACATCCGGCCATAGTATCACCATGCCCAGCATGTTGCCGATTGGAGCCATCTCCGGCACGTGCGGCGCGGGCTCCTTGTAAGGAAGCCAGTTGCCTGTCAGCCTGATTTCGTTGGGCACGTGGGTGTCTATTTTAAAGATGATATAGGCTACATCTATTGCTTCAGGCAATGTATACCTTGCATCCGTATTCTCCGGCGACCAGGACAGCGGGTCCTTTCCTGTAGTCCATTCCCTGAAATCTTTACCGTCAAATACTGGGCCTTGCTCCCTTTTCCAGGTGCCATCGGCAACAGCACTTCTGCGGACAAAATAGGTCCGCATCGCTCCTTTTACTATGTCGCCATTACCGTCATAGAACTCCATGTTCTCGAGGTTAAACTCCAGTTCTTCCGGAATCCGCACCCACAGCTCAGAGGGCTTTACGAGTGGTGTCCAGTCCAGTACCACGCTGTTATCTACATCACCGTCAAACAGCTTCAGTACGTCCTGCTGTTTGCTGTGGCTCAGGTGGTATGCCTGGATAAACTCAGAGGGTAGTATACCCTTATACCTTCCGGAGGGAAGTAAAACAGGGTCATCGTTGGATGCCCCTCCCTGATTTCCGCTAAAAAACTGCCTCGTTTCTCTTAAGAGCACGAATGCGCGGTCCTGCGTTAGCCGTGCTATTTTCTCTATAGCTTGCCCCTTCATGATTTTAGTCGAAGCATTGTGTTTTACTTCCAGGAATGTAAATCCGCATAAAACCAATACTAGTCCGAATATCAGGAAAGGGTGGGGCTTAAATGTGTTTAACTTCATGTAATGCGCCGAATGTGATAAGAGCATGTATACTTTTTATGATTAAAAGCGAAAACGGGTGATTTCGGGTTCTGACAAGACTCCTACTGAATAAAATAAATGCGCTTCTGCACTAACAACAGCTATGGCAGGGCTTTAAAAGTGTGCATTTGCAGCTTAAATTAAAAGATTCAAACATGCTCTATGCTAATAAATTATAATGAATGATATATGGGAAAAGCTTTTTCATCCTTTGGAAAAGCAAGTTTCCGTTAGAGTATAGTACGTGCTTTACAAGGTGTTCTTTTTCGCGGTCTTATTTTACTTCAGAAGAAAAAAATTGTTTCAACTCAGATCTGAGCTGTTCCTTGAGTATGGCCTGAAAAGCTTTCATGAGGTAAATGCAGTTAAAATTTTCATGGGCACTATCAGAGGGTTTTACTTAAGCGCCTTCTTAAACAGCTGCTCCTGCCCTTCCCCTGCCCTTCCATTAGCTAATAATTATGAAGAGAGGTAGCCTGTGTCCCGCTTATTGAGGTAAACAATCACATCCTCTACAGAGGCGAGATCACCTTTCTCATGATACTTACGGATGCGCTTCATTTCTCCGGCAATCAGACCGGCCCTTGCAGCCTGCACCTTCCCCTGTGAGTGAACCACTTCCTCTTTCCAAGGCAAAGCTTTTCCGGGATGGCTGTAGATATGCAGCTCCGGGTAGCTTTGAAGGGCAGCCGTTACAGCGGCCATAAAGGCACGGGGCTGCTGAAAAGGAGAAGCTGTCACGATAAGGTGCTTATACTGTTGCTTCAGCGCATGTGCCATCAACGACTCTGCCTCAATGCCGGTATGTAATATATCCGTATCTGCCGGCACAGGAGGTACCGGCTCAAGCAGTTCCACCCCCACCCCTGAATTGACCAGTGCCTTTTCCCAGCTTTCGAAGCCGGGGTATCCACTGATGGGCCCCGTATTCAGAAACAGCAACTTTTTAGCTCGCTTCTGCTGCAGTAGCTGCCGTGCAACCGCAAACACTGATTCCTGGTTGTCTTCGGTCTGGCCAAAAATGAACAGGGCATCTGCAGGTTCTTCAGGTAGCGTATCGCAAAGGGTGCGAATTATCAGTTCTTCTATCATAGCTACCCTTATACGGGGAGTGGTTGCACCGGATGCTTTTTAAATGTACGGAATACCCGACTAGCTAAAAATTAGTGAAGGCACACTTGGTTTGGATGGTGTATGATCTCCTTTACTTCTATGATGTATAGCAGCGTTGATCTATCGCGCTATCTTTTACTCTCCTTTGGCTGAATAAATTCCTCCAAACCCAAAATCTAAAACAGTTGTTTTGGAATCACTGTTAGCTGAGCCCATCTGTTCACCATTCTTAATCCCCTGCACCTTACTTATAACTTTACCTTTCTTGGCTTTAGTGGTAACGGTATATTTCCCATTTTTTAAGTTGAGCTTATATGGGGCCTTCAAATTTTTCTTCTCCATATTAAAAGGTTCGTGGGCTCCATTCTGAGTAAGGATAACACCAGTTACTGATAAATTGAACAGCGCGGGTTTTTGCGTTGTTGATTCCACTGTTACTTCAAAAGTGTACTCCTCAAAAGCTCTGGTAGGCTCCTGCAGAGAACTCATTAAAAAGCCAAGTGGCAATAATAAAAGAGCAAGGAGCAATTTCATCTTATTTGATTTTTAGTTGATAAACAGGAGTTCCTTTTGCGCCACACCCACCAATAACTTATAGACTATAAGTAAGTTATAAAAAACCCCATTATTACACACACTATTATAAAAAAAACCTTAACTATAATGAATACCACTTTTAGCTTTCCAAAGGCTGGAACCGCTCCGTGAGAAGTCCTGATCGGTAACAGCTTAGCAAATCTTTGAGATCTTCGATCATTGATTTAATCTTATCCCCATCTCTGATGTCTGCTACTTTCAGGGGTTTATCTGAATATGAATAGAGTGTTTCGCTTGACAGGATGTCAATTTCATCTTCTATCGCTTTTTCAGTGGATTCAAAAGGTAAATGCGCGATGATTTGCTTTCCCAGATCATCAAATATTAAGGTATAACCTGCAATGCCTGTCTCACTCTGGTACGCTTTGGCAAAGCCCCCATCAATCACGATGAGCTTTCCGTTCGCCTTGATAGGGTTTTCCCCCTTCTTTACCACCACGGGAACGTGGCCATTTATGATGATTGAATTTTCTGCATCCAGGCCAAAATCCTCTAAAATTTTGTTAACGGTTGCTGTGTCATCCCTATAGTAGTAATAATATCCTTTTGCCTCCTGGTGGATGGAGGGGTCGTTAATAAAATAGCGCTCAAAAGTCGTCATTTTGTCTTTCCCAAATAAAGGCGACTGAGGCCCTGCCCACAGGTACCACATCATATCGACTGCCAGATCATTTTCGGCCGTGCCCACCATTCCTGAAAAGGCTTCTCGGGCTATTTTGTCCAGAAAATCCAGGTACTCCCTGCCCTTCAGCTTTTTCCCCAACATTTCTACAAGGGCCAGGTCTCCGTTTTTATCAATCGGAATGCTCCCGTGGAACAGCAGACAATCATTAGATATATGATACATTGATCCTTTTTCAAACAGGAACTGGACATGCTCCTTCAGCCTCTTGCTATGCTGAAACGACTCTGAAAGCTGTGCAACCAGGTCCTGCTCTTCTTTCGAAAGTTTGGTAGGGTCTGCAGGGTCAATAGTGGGGAAATAGGTATCTTTTAATGCGTAGGTCTTGCCTTCAATCAGTATTTCACCTGTGTCAAAGTTGATATTCGACAGCATCTTTCTGTGCGTGAGCCGGAAATCAGGCCTCCGGTCAATCAGTTGTTCCTCCAGCTTGAACTGGATAATACTGATGGCTTTGTGCATGATGCGGTTCAGCCAGTGTTCGCTTTCATTGAGCAAATCTTCCGCATTCACCTTGGGATTAAATATCAGGCTTTTGTCTTCTTTGTAATGCTCCAGCGCAAAGGAGGCCAGCGGTATCAGGTTAATGCCGTAGCCTTTCTCTAAGGTGTCTGTATTTGCATACCGGAGGGAGAGCCTTATCACGTTGGCCATACAAGCCAGGGAGCCTGAGGCAGCGCCCATCCACACGATGTCATGATTTCCCCATTGGATGTCGACGGCATGGTAATCTATAAGGCTATCCATTACAGTTTCTGCACCGGGGCCTCTGTCGTAAATGTCGCCTATGACATGGATTTTTGAGATAGCAATCCGCTGGATGAACTCTGCTAGGGCGATGATCAGCTTATCGCAGGCCCCAATCTCCATCACTGTTCTTAATAACCGCTCATTGTACGCGCTCTTCCTTTCGCCCAAAGCCTCTCCCTGTAACAACTCAGATATAATCAAGCCATAATCTCGCGACAAAAGGCGATCTATTTTTCTTTTTGTATAGATGGATGTGAGTTCATAGGCGATAGACAACAGCCTTTTGATGGTACTGGTATAGAAATTCTCCCAATCATTATTCTCCCTTTTAATGATCTGCAGCTTTTCATGGGGATAGTATATGAGTGCTGCCAGCCTTCGCAGGTCTTTTTCACTCAATGTTTCACTAAACAAGTCGCTTATCTTCTGACGAATAAGCCCGGAGCCGTTCCGGAGCATATGCTGAAACGTTTCGTGCTCCCCATGTATGTCACTTATAAATAGTTCGGGGCTTTTTGGGAGTGATAACAAAGCTTCCAGGAGAATGATCTCCTTCCCTACCTGAGCGGCATTGGGAAAGCGGTTCGACAGTAACTTTAAATATTTCGGATCATTTTTCATAGGATATCAGGGCTTAAGCGCATCGTCGCAGCTTCATAAGCCCATATCTAAATAGTTTACAAAGCCTGTTAATGCCAATCGTGCACGCGTAAAAAGAATGTCATGCTTTTTTACGAGGTCTGGAAACAAATAATTGTCCTATGCTCCATTTTGAAGTGACTGCCCTTTATATTCTCTTCAGCTAGAGGCTATAACAGCATCAAACTTTAATAAACATGAAGGTAAACGCAGCTAAAGCTGCTCCCAGAAGAGGTCCGAAAACAGGCACCCAGCTATAGGCCCAATCGCTGTGTCCTTTCCCCTTGATGGGCAACAGCCAGTGTGCCACCCTGGGGCCTAAGTCTCTGGCCGGATTAATAGCATAGCCTGTAGTGCCACCCAGCGCCAGACCGATGCCCCATACTAAAAAAGCCACGGGGATGGCTCCTAATGAACCCAGGCCGACCGGTGTGTTTTTTTCGTCTCCCATGGCTGCAGGTGTAAAATACAGGATGACAAAGATTAACACGAAAGTGCCGATAACTTCACTCACCATATTGATGGGGTAATTGCGAATAGCGGGCGCTGTCGCAAACACGCCTAACTTTGTGCCTGGATTGGGGGTCAGGTCGAAATGGTCTTTGTGCATGATCCAAACTAAAGTGGATCCCGTGATAGCTCCTAAAAGCTGCATCAGGCAGTAAGGCAATACGCTTGCCCACTCAAACTGGCCTGCCAGTGCCAGGCCCACGCTTACGGCGGGGTTAAGATGGGCACCGCTATATGGGCCGGCTACTACCACACCTATGAATACACCCAGCCCCCAGGCTGTCGTGATTACTATCCAGCCGCCTCCCTGCCCTTTTGTGCCCTCTAAAATAACATTGGCTACCACGCCTGCTCCAATCAGTATAAGCAAGGATGTACCGATATATTCTGCTACCAGTGGATGCATATTTTATTGATTAGGATTAACAGCCCAGTTTCTGGTTCTTTCTATAGCTTTGTGCCAGAAGTGCAGGTTTTTTTCCACTGTTTCAGCATCCATGGTTGGCTCAAACACATCAGCCTCCTGCCCCAGCGACTGAAGTTCAGCTATATCCTTCCAGTAGCCTACGGCAAGCCCGGCCAGGTAAGCTGCCCCAAGCGCCGTTGTCTCCCGCATCATGGGGCGCTTTACGGTGCAGTTCAGAATATCTGTCTGGAACTGTATCAGGAAATTGTTTTCCGTAGCCCCACCGTCCACTTTAAGCTCCCGTATTGGTACGCCGCTGTCTTTTTCCATGGCTCTGAGCACATCATGTACCTGGTAGGCGATAGACTCCAGTGCGGCTCTGGCAAAATGGGCAGAGGTAGTACCGCGTGTAATTCCGAAGAAAGCTCCCCTGGCATCCTGATCCCAGTAAGGTGCTCCCAAGCCAGTAAGGGCGGGCACAAAATATACCCCCTCGTTATCAGCTAAGCTGGTAGCCATCCCTTCACTTTCTCTGGCATGTTCTATCACTTGGATCCCATCCCGCAGCCACTGTATAGCGGCTCCTCCGATAAACACACTTCCCTCCAGTGCGTATGTCACCTTTCCATTTAGTTTCCAGGCAATGGTGGTTAGGAGCTGGTTGTTGGATTTTACAGGCTGTTCTCCGGTGTTCATCACAAGGAAACAGCCCGTGCCATACGTCGTCTTCGCCATTCCCTTCTCCATACAAAGCTGCCCGAATAAAGCGGCCTGTTGATCTCCTGCGATACCAGCTATAGGAATTTTGGCGGAGAAGATTCTGCCTGAGGTGGTGCCAACCACTTCACTGCTGGACTTAACTTCGGGAAGTATGGTTGCTGGAATATCAAACAGGTCGAGTAGTTCCTGGTCCCACTGCTGATCGTGGATATTGTAAAGCATGGTGCGGCTGGCATTGGTGCTGTCTGTACAGTGCGTACTGCCATTAGATAATTTCCAGATAAGCCAGGAATCAACCGTTCCGAAGCAAACCTCGCCTTTAGCTGCCTTATCCCTGGCACCCGCTACATGGTCCAGTATCCATTTGATTTTAGTGGCTGAAAAATAAGCATCTATAATCAAACCGGTCTTGTCACGAACCATATCTGACTTGCCCCTCTCCTTCAGTTCGTTGCAGTAGGCCGAAGTTCTTCTATCCTGCCATACAATGGCGTTATAGAGTGGCTCTCCGGTGTTTCTGTCCCAGAGAATAGTTGTTTCTCTCTGGTTCGTAATCCCGATACCTGCTACCTGATGGGCAGACAGGCCAGCCTTCATCATAGCCTCGGTAGCTACTGCCGCCTGCGAGGTCCATATCTCCATCGGATCATGCTCCACCCAGCCGGGCTTTGGAAATTTCTGTTCGAAATCACGCTGCGCGTCTGTCACTACTTTGCCCTGCTGGTTAAAGACAATGGCTCTGGAACTGGTTGTTCCCTGATCGAGCGCTAGCAAATACTGCGTTTCCTGGTTCATAGGCTGGTAGGTAATATAGTGATTTTCTGATTAATTAAATAGCCTTCCGCTATTTGTTGAAATGCGCCAATCTCTGCTTTCTCCCAATCTTCACCTAAACCTAGTTCTTCACGCATTATCTTAGCCACTGCTGGAGCCATTTCTATTGCTGCCTGTGCATCCAGGAACAATATCCTCATCCTCCTGGCCAGGACGTCTTCCAGTTTAAGCGCCATCTCATTTTTCACCATCCACACCACTTCCGCTTTTGTGTTGGGGTATTGCGCATGGAGCCGCTGTCCTAAATTAGGATTTTGCGAAATCAAATCTCTGATACCAGCAGCATCACATCCATAGATTGCCAGGTGCCCTTCTTCAACGGTTGTTTCCGGGTAGCCATGTATCCTGATATTCGAGGAAGTGCTTTTAGCTAAAGTTAAACCCTTCAGCCCGGCAAGTGCCTCTAAAGTATCTTCCCCCATCTTTCTAAATGTGGTCCACTTGCCTCCAATAATAGAAATTAGATGGCTATCCGCAACGGATACCTTGTGGCTGCGGGAGATCTCTTTGGTTTTAGCACCTTTTTCTTTCGGTGCAGCAAGTGGCCTTAACCCTGCATACACTGACAGTACATCCTTCCGGGTAGGCTGCCTGACAAGATATTGGGCACAGGTATTCAGTATAAAATCAATCTCCTGCTCCAGTGCCCTTGGCTCCAGTTTCGGGTCTTTTATGACCGTATCGGTAGTGCCCAGCACCAGTTTGCCATGCCAGGGAATTCCAAATAACACCCTGCCATCAGAAGTTTCTGGTATCATGAGAGCATCCTTGCCTCCCAGAAAGGAAAGGTCCAGCACCAGGTGCGCGCCCTGGCTTGGCATAATGGAACGCCTGGCCTCGGGATTATCCATCTGCAAAATCTTATCGGCAAAAACACCTGTTGCATTTACCACTGCCTTTGCTTTTATTTCATGATGTCGTTGGCTTATCTGGTCCGTAAGTTTAACACCATCGATGATGCCGTTTTCATCTTTGGTCAGGCTCGTCACTTTCATATAATTCAAGATACATCCGCCCATTTCCGAGCAGGTCTGCGCAATATTCAGCGCCAGACGTGCATCGTCAAACTGCCCGTCGTAGTAAATGACACCTCCTCTAAGACCTTCTTCCATGATGGCTGGAATCCTTCGCACAACCGCTTTCCTGGACAGCCACTGAGACTTCCCGATTCTTAAGTTGCCTGCCATTAAATCATAGACTTTGAGGCCGACACCGTATTTTAGTTTATCCCAGAGCGAATAGATAGGAATAATAAAGGCCTGTTTCCGGGATACGTGCGGGGCATTCCGCATGATCAGTCCGCGCTCTTTCAGTGCCTCTAAGACCAACGTTATATCGCCCTGTGCCAGGTAGCGGACGCCCCCATGCAATAGTTTGGTGCTCCGGCTTGATGTACCCTTAGCGAAATCGGATCTTTCGACCAGGACTACTGACAATCCCCTTGAAAGCGCATCGAGGGCAACCCCTAAGCCGGATGCACCTCCGCCTATCACAGCCAAGTCCCAGACTTTTTGCTTGTCG
Organism: Pontibacter diazotrophicus; assembly: GCF_003367245.1. Taxonomy (GTDB): domain Bacteria; phylum Bacteroidota; class Bacteroidia; order Cytophagales; family Hymenobacteraceae; genus Pontibacter; species Pontibacter diazotrophicus. The sequence goes on from NZ_QRGR01000003.1 coordinate 235,740, forward strand.
TCGATTTCGTTTACACCCCTATTTCTATCCATTACTTTCTAATTACACTCATTTAACTGACCATCACATCTAAATGTAGTAATTAAAGAAATATGAAGAAAGCAAAAGAAACTAACAAAAACTACAAAGAGATATTAGTTATATAGCTAAGCCTTATAGTTATAAATTTGTCTAAATTTTAGCTTACAATCGAAAAAAGGTAAAAAAAGAATACTTTTAGGAAACGAACCGAAATATGACAATTGCTGAAAGACATAAATTTATTCTTGATAAACTTAGTAGTGAGGGCTTTGTGGGTGTAGCTGAGCTAAGCAAAGAAATGGATGTGACCATGGTGACGGTGCGGAAAGATCTGAAGCTGCTGGAGGACAAAGGGCTTCTTTATCGCTCACACGGAAGCGCTACGCCTGTCTCGCCCTATGTAAATGATCGGCCGGTAAATGAGAAGAAACTGGTACAGGTAGATGAAAAAGAAAAAATTGCCTCCCTGGCTGTACAAATGATACAGGAAGACGAAGCCATTATCATTGGCTCCGGCACTACGGTAATGGCGCTGGCGAAAGCGATACCTAAGAACATGAAGCTTACTGTGCTAACAGGAGCGATGAATGTGACGATGGCACTAATGGATAACCAGCATATGGAGGTTGTACAGCTGGGAGGTGTGGTGAGAAAAAGCAGCTCCTCCGTAGTAGGGCATTTTGCTGAAGACATGCTGGTAAGCTTTGCCTGCAGTAAACTTTTCCTGGGTGTAGATGGTATCAGCCCTGAATATGGCCTGACTACCTCCAACATGATGGAAGCCCACCTGAATAGCAAGATGATCAAATCAGTGCAAAAAACGATTATCCTGGCTGACTCCAGTAAATTCAGGCGGAAGGGGTTTGGGAAAATATGTGAAATAGACGACATAGATATCGTCATCACAGACGAAGGCATCCCCGAAACTTATAAAGTAATGCTGGAGGAAAGAGGCATCGAAGTACTCATTGCCAGATAAGAATCTCAGACTTCAAGCCCTGAATCACTACTGAATGGCTGATTTACCTGGGTATATCAGCCATTTGTATTTTTAGCGGAGCCTGCTGTTTTCATATACTTAGCGGCTTCGATGAAAGTGGGATTCCAGATTTTCTTTTCGTTGGCTTTCAGGAAGTGTAGCAGTTTGCTGTGTGCCTCAAGCGATACATTCAGACTATGCTCTCCACCCACACCATGAAACAGGAACACAATTAGACTGTTTGTGCGCATCGCCTCTTTTACCAACGCTATCAATTCGTCTCCGGACTGGCCATTGATGACAAAGGAGCCAATATTATACAGATCCGTGCCTTTGTTTTGCACCATTTCGCCATGCACACCACGTGCGGCAACAAGATCACTTTTCAAAGCATCGAGATAAGTAACGCCATCGACTTTTGTATCCCCGCACGGATAGGCAAATGTCCTTTCCTTCTCTCCGTCAAGCGCCTGCAGAACGGAATTGGTCATCTTTATTTCATCCGTAATACGACGAAGAGAATAGGTGGCCAAATCATATTCAGGGGTAACAAAGCTTCTCCCGGGCTGGCTTCCGTCGCAGGGGTGGAAAAGTGTGTGGTTCGCCAACTCGTGCTTTTTAGCGGCTACCTTTTTCCATTCGTCTAATCGCTGTGTGAAAGCCGGCGATGCGGCAGTTAAGTAAAATGTTCCTTTTAACCCTAAAGAATCCAGGGCTGGGATAGCATTGTCCAGGTGTACATTCAGGGCATCATCATACGTCAGGACTACTGCAGCCTGTTTTTTATTCCATTCCTGTGCCCAGACAGATAGGCTGCATAAGCACAGCAAAAGCGTAAAGGTTCTTTTTAAGAGCATGTTGTTTTTCTTGAATTTGTATGGCATTGCTGCTGCTGCCAGCAATTTAATTCCCCCTCTTCAGGTATCTGTAAAGTTCGGAGTCGGTTGACAAGATGACACTTGTTTTCTCGTCAAACGATTTCTCCAGCGTCTCCATAGACCGGAGGAAGCTGTACAGATCTCTTGCCTGGGCATTTTTGTTATAAGCTTCCGCATAAATAGTGGTGGCCTGGGCGTCTGCCCGACCCTGTATCATCTCTGCTTCACGGGTTGCTTCAGACTGAATCTTGGCCAGGTCGCGTTCTTTGTTACCCTGGATCTTGCGGGCCTCGCCCTGTCCCTCAGACCTGAACTGGTCGGCGATACGGTTACGCTCACTTTTCATCCTGTCGTATACCCGGTCCCTTACCTCATCCACGTAGTTCATGCGCTTAAACCGGAAATCCAGGATCTTCACGCCAAGGTCAGCTGTCCTTTCATTTGCCCGCTGCAAAACGAGCGCCTCAATTCTGTCTCTGCCTACGCTGATGTCATTCAGGTTCTCCATGTCTTCCATAAATTCCTCTTCCACCTCAGGCTCCCGGTTGGTAGACCTTACGATTTCCAGCAGGTCGTGGCTGGCGATGGCATTGCGTGTCTCGCCATCCAAAATATCGTCGAGCCTGGATTGGCCGGAATTTTCGTCCCGCAGACGAATAAAGAACTGGAGCGGGTTTGTGATCTGCCAGCGGGCATACGTATCCACGAAAATGAATTTCTTGTCTTTGGTAGGCACCTGATTGGCATCGCCGTCCCACTCGAGGTAGCGTGCATCAAAAAACTGCACTTTCTGGATAATCGGAATCTTGTAATGAAGACCGGGCTGCGTGCGGGGCTGCCCCACTGGCTTACCAAATTGGGTCACAATGGCCTGTTGCGTTTCGTCCAGCACAAAGACACTGGTAAAGGCAAGCGTCAGGATGATAATAGCGACTATGAGCGAGAGTATACTTCTTATGTTCACGGCTTATTGCTTTTCAGGCTGATTTAAGTTTAATAAAGGAAGGACATTATTGCCTCTCTCATCTACGATGATTTTGCCACCTATCTTTGGCAGTATCCTTTCCATCGTTTCCAGGTACATGCGCTTCCTGGTAACCTCAGGCGCTTTCACATATTCCTCAAAGAGGGAGTTAAAGCGGGCAGCCTCTCCGGTAGCCTCGTTTACCCTGGTGAGGGCATAAGCTTCTGCGAGCTGAATGGTTTCATCGGCCTCACCACGTGCACGCGGAATAACACGGTTATACTCCGACTCAGCCTGATTAATAAGCGTTTCGCGCTCCTGCTGCGCCTCGTTCACCGCGTTGAAGGACGGCTTTACCGGCTCCGGGGGGTTCACGTCCTGCAGCACCACCTGGTCAATCCTGATTCCGTTTTCATACTCATCGCACATGCGCTGCAGCAGCACCTCCACACTCGTAGCCACCTCCTGGCGGCCTACGGTCAGCACCTCATTCACGGTGCGGTCTCCGACCACCTTCCGAACAGCAGACTCAGACATATCACGAAGCGCTTTATCGGCATTTCTTACCTGGAACAAATAACGGTACGAATCCACGATACGGTACTGCACTACCCATTCCACATTGGCCAGGTTCAGGTCGCCGGTCAGCATTAGTGACTCATCGCCGAAGTTCTCTCTCGAGTACTGTGTGGTGGTGCCTGCCTCTACCGTGCGGAAGCCGAACTCCTGCTTCAGCTGCCGCTGCACAGGTATTTTTTCCATTTCTTCTATACCAAAAGGCAGGATAAAATGGAGACCCGGCTCTACCGTCCGGTCATACTGCCCCACATACAGCACCACCCCTTCTTCCTCGGGGCCAACCGTTTTGATGGAGGTGAATATGATAATAAGCAGCACCAGCCCAAGTAATATCTTGCGGTAGTGCTTGCTGAGCAGGAACATGTAATACTGTAGCCTGTAATTTGGTTCTTCTGCCATGGGTGAGGGCATTGGTGTTGGTTATCCGACAATTTACTATAAAATTTTCACAAGCCCTAACGCCTGGTTTTATGGAAACACCTGGGTTGTGCTGCATGATATGTCCACCCAACTTTACTTCCTGCTTCCCCGTTTAGCGCAAGGAGGCAAGTTGTTTTTTGTTCAGGAGGCAATAAGTATGATTGCTGTTGGTGTTTTCCTGTGGAAGTGCCTGAAGCTTCAAGTTTAAACTCTTTCCAGTATTATAGTAAGATTCAATGGCTTCAGATCAGCCGCAAGACTGCGAAAAGAGGTAAACAACCAGTCACGGCAAATACATAGATATGTAACTGTCCAGAACATGCTTTATTGTCCTTTATTTTATTGAGCTAGCTCCTTTGCACACTTATTACAGCTCGCTATGGCATATATTAATAGAAGAGATATAGAAGGACGAGTTGCATATTGACGAAGAAAAAATAAAGACAACCAACAATCCGTCAATCAACAGAGATAGCGTTAAAACACTTATTATTTTATCAAAAAGGCAATCTTGTTATAGCCATTTTGACAAAAGCTTCATTATATTGCGAGAATCACAAAATTTATCAACAAAATCAGCATTAAAAAGAAAAATATACATGAATGGTTCTGCCAACAGCATATTACAGGTTTACAACAAGCAAGTAGGTCTCCGATTTCAGTTGTACAATAGTTTATTCACCGCCCTTCCTTTTCACAGAATGGAAAGAACCGGCGTGTTGCTGACTATCTTCTTGCTGCATTGTGAAGAAGGCTTTAGCAAGGAGCAAAGCCCGGTTGAAATCATTGACTCTTTCTTTAAGCAGCATACGTCGTACAAAGAAGACAAAGAAATGCTGGACCTGCTGTTTCGTTTTGTGCAGTACACAGAGCGTCAGGTCGTATTGTTTGATGCGCTGGAGGATGCCGCTTACCGCGACATTCATGATATGCATGGCCCGGGTACGCTAAAGCAGCTACAGTCGGAAGTGCAGCAAAAGCAAAACCAGGCCCAACTAAAAGAGAAACTGGAAGACTTCTCTGTTCGTTTAGTCTTAACGGCCCACCCCACGCAGTTTTACCCAAGCGAGGTACTCGGTATCATCAACGACTTGTCTAAAGCGATGGTGAACGACAACACCTCCCAGATAAACAGCTACCTGCGGCAACTAGGCAAAACGCCTTTCTTCAGGAATGAGAAACCCACGCCCTACGACGAGGCCGTAAACCTAATCTGGTACCTGGAGAATGTTTTTTACACGGCAGCCGGGCATATCCTGACTTATCTGAAGAATCAATTTCCGGACGAAGTAAGCAAAAAGAATCCTATCGTTCGGTTCGGCTTCTGGCCCGGAGGCGACAGAGACGGAAACCCCTTTGTGAATGCAGGCATCACTTTAAGAGTAGCAGAAGCTTTGCGGGGCGCCGCCATGAAGTCTTACTACCTGGATGTGCGCCGGCTAAAGCGGCGGCTAACTTTCAAAAATGTGTCTAATGTGGTACTGGCACTGGAGCAGAAGCTTTACAACAACCTGTTCGTACCGAACCATGAGTTGGATATTTCGAGCGAAGAAATCATGCAGACACTGCAGCAGATTCGCACCACACTCATAGAGGAGCATAACAGCCTGTTCCTGGATATGGTCGACAACCTGTTGCGTAAAGTGGAATTGTTCGGGCTTCATTTCGCCACTCTTGATATCCGGCAAGACAGTTCTGTGCACGTGGAGCTTCTGCAAACAATAGCAGAGACAACCGATATGCTGCCTTCTGATTATTCAGACCTGCCAGCGGAGCAACAAATGACCAGTCTGCTACAGGCAAAAGGCACACTGGATCCATCTGTTCTGGAGAGTGAATTGCACCGGGACGTACTGGAAAGTATGGCCGCCATCAAAACAATTCAGGAAACAAACGGCGAACATGGCTGCCACCGCTACATTATCAGCCACAGCACCAGCGCTCTGGACGTGATGCACGTCTTTGGCCTGTTCCAGCTGAGCGGTTGGAAGCAGGAAGCGCTTAGCGTAGACATTGTACCGCTGTTCGAAACAATTGATGACCTGCGAAACGCTGGCGACGTAATGGCTGCTTTATATCAGAATGAGGTATACCGCCAGCACTTGCAGCGCCGCGATAACGTGCAGACTATTATGCTGGGCTTCTCGGATGGCACCAAAGACGGAGGCTATCTGATGGCTAATTGGGGCATTTACAAAGCCAAAGAAGAGCTAAGTGCCATCTCCAAGGAGCACGGCGTGCAGGTGGTGTTCTTCGACGGCAGAGGAGGACCTCCGGCAAGAGGCGGCGGACGCACGCACCAGTTCTATGCTTCTATGGGGCCAAACATTTCTAATAAGGAAATCCAGCTGACGATACAGGGGCAAACAATCAGCTCTAACTTCGGAACAGTGGATGCAGCACAGTTCAACATTGAACAGCTGATGCATGCCGGTATTCACAGCGCCCTCTTCGCCTCCAAGGACACCACACTGACCCCGGCCGAGGAAGAGTTGCTCCTGAACCTGTCCAGGGAAAGTTTTGAGAAGTATAACACGCTCAAGAATCATTCTAACTTCCTGGAGTATATGCTGTACGTGAGCCCGCTACGCTATTACGGGGAAGCGAACATAGGCAGCAGGCCTTCGAAGCGCAAACCAGGCAAACTTAACCTCGACGATCTGCGTGCTGTACCGTATGTGGGCTCCTGGAGCCAGTTAAAGCAGAACCTACCAGGCTACTATGGTGTCGGCACGGCACTTCAGAGAATGGAGGAAGCCGGCAAATGGGAAGACATTGCCCAATTATACAAGCGTTCCCTGTTCTTTAAAACGCTGATGGACAACTGTGAAATGGCGATGACTAAATGCTTCTTTCCGCTCACTGCCTTCCTGGCCAGCCACCCGAACTATGGCGAGTTGTGGAACATGATTCATGATGAGTTCCAACTGACGAGAAGCTATATCCTGCGCCTGACGGGAGCTGCTGAACTGATGGAAGATAAGCCGGTTAACCTGCAGTCTATACAAATGCGCCAGCGAATAGAACTGCCTTTGCTAACCATACAGCAGTATGCGCTGACAAAAATACGGGAGATGGAAGAGCAGGGCCAGCAGACAGAGTATAAGCCCAAGTATGAGAAACTGGTGGTGCGCTGCTCCTTCGGTATCATCAACGCAGAACGAAATTCAGCTTAAAAAATTCTAACTGAGTGAATATTAAAGCTGCCATCCTTGCCGGGTGGCAGCTTTATACTTTTAGCTAAATCTCAGCTCTTAAACAGCTATCCATAACTTCCTTTCTAAAAGTCTAAGTATCCAAGGCCTACTGGTAGCGCGTCAGCATATAAACATGAACTCCTCTATAAACTTATCAGCCGACTGGAGCCAAATAGAAGTCTGTGAGGTACAGGAGAAGTCGAAGCTGGTGACCTGCAAAAATGTGCAGCCACTTAAGATTCTCAATCCTGCCTCCTATAACAAAAGCTGCCATGTGGTGCTGTCAAATTTTGGTGGCGGCATGGTATCCGGGGATCAGATTAACCTGCATGTAACCTGTGGCACCCAAACGAACCTATTTCTCAGTTCACAGTCTAATTCCAAAATTTTTAAGTCTGTAGATGGTGCAGCAGCCGAACAAACCACCCAGGGTACGCTGGAAGAAAATGCCCTAGCCGTTGTTTTTCCTGATCCGGTGGTGTTGCAGGAAGGCAGTATATACAGGCAGGTGCAGCACTGGGAGGTACAGCCAAAATCCCTTCTGCTGGTGATCGACTGGTTCCATTCCGGCAGAATGGATATGGGCGAACGCTATGCTTTCAATTCTTTTTTCTCGGAACTGAAAGTGACCGCAAAAGGCAAAACAGTTCTCCTCGACCGCTTCTCTTTTAGCCCCGACCAGCACATCGCTACCTCCCCTGCCAACTTCGGACAGTACCAGACCATGTTCTCCGCTTATCTAATCGGCAGCCCGGGTGAGGAAAAGTTTGAGCATTTAAGTCAAAAGCTGCTGCAACTCCGGATGCAGGAAAGTGCTAACCTGAACTTTAACATGACTGCCAAAGATTTTGTGCTTTCTGTCGTGAAAGCACGAGAAGGCGTATACATCCTGCGGTGTATGGCAAAGAGCAGGATGGACCTGCAACCACTTTGCGATGCCATTCTCAAGGCACTTTCTTCTGAATTGTTCCTGGGCTATAATCCAGTGAAGCGGAAGTATTAGGAGTGAGCAACACGGCTAAAAACCAGGTTCAAGATAGAAACTGATTCCGGTTCTTTGGTATTGCTGAAAATAGGTCCAGCTCCTTACCTCCTATCCTCCCGCACTGACAGAAGTGCTTTTTCTTTGGCTTTATGTATATGATCTATGATTTCATCCAAGCCGTCTCCATGCAATGCGCGGGCAAAAACGAAAGGCCCTTCCCCGCGCATTTTTCTGGAGTCACGATCCATTACGTCTAAATCTGCCCGAACCAACTGTGCCAGATCGGTTTTGTTAATGACCAGCAAGTCGGATTGGGTAATGCCGGGTCCACCTTTACGTGGTATTTTATCGCCACCAGATACATCAATGACATAAATGGAATAGTCTACCAACTCTCGGCTGAAATGAGCTGCCAGGTTATCGCCGCCGCTCTCCACAAACAGGAAATCAATTTTATAGCTGAATTTAGCCATCAGTCCCTCCAGTGCATCCATGTTCAGCGAAATGTCTTCGCGTATGGCAGCATGGGGGCAGCCGCCTGTCTCCACCCCTACTATCCTGTCTTCGCTCAAAGCGCTGTTCCGGATCAGAAACTCCGCGTCTTCCCGGGTAAAAATGTCGTTGGTTACCACCCCTAGTTCATAGGTGTTCCGGAGCCTTTCGCAAAGCGCTTTAAGCAAGGCTGTTTTACCTGTACCCACCGGGCCGCCAATCCCCACGGTAAAAGCCCTCTTCCTGAAATTCCGGTAAGAAGGCAGCTTTCGTGTATCCCGCAGGTCATATTCCCCCGGTGACTCATAAAACTCGTGTGTGTGCCCATGCAGCAGGAGGGCTAACTTATCGACGAAGGCCATTATTTTAATTGTTTAATTTTTACTTCCTGTTGATGATGATAAAAAGGTTATAATGTAGTTGTAGCCGCTTAATTCTGGAACAACTTAGAATAGATATCGTCGTGGAAGACCTGCGAAGTATCTAGCATAAAAGCAGACCTTGTGGCTTGGGTATACGTCATATTTCCATAACTTTCTATCAGGTTTTCGAAAACGGTATAGAACGCGTGCTGCAATTTGTGGCCTTCCATGGGTCCGATAAACCCCAACCGAATGGCTGCACTCACCTGGTCCCGCAGGGCCATGTGCAGGTACATCGTTTGCACATCTCCTAAGGTAAAGTCAACCCGTTTCAGGCATAGCACATACACCAGCACAAAATGCAGCGGAAGTTCCTGCTCCGCAAACCACTCCCTAATTTCCTGCATGCCCGCCTCAGGGTAAAATAACTCCAGCAGCTTCAGCCAGTTTTTCCCCTGCACCACACTCGCCTTATGGATAACAGGCACCAGCATCATCGCGTCATATTCCTCCGCTATTTTATGAAGCTCCTCCTGCAGTTCCGGCTCCTGTACCTGAAAGCAGGAATTCATAAATGGAAACTCCATGCTCACCACCTGCTGCAGGTAGGCATACAGGTAGTTGCGCAGCTCAAACTGGTTTTGAATCAACCCAAACGTAATGCTGCTCTCTAAACCATAGGAATAGGCAAAAGAACCTGTAGGAATGGAAGAGTCTACTAAATGCAGCAAACGGGCGAACTTCATTATTTAAATGATAAAAGCTAATTGATAGTAGACTCAAAACTGTGTTGTCCCCCTGCCCTTAAAACAAATTATACAGCTGCGCCAGGGGCAGTTTAGTGGCCGGTTCGCAGGTCAGGTGCACCCCATCCACCGTTACTTTATAAGTCTCCGGGTCTACTTCTATGTTTGGTAGGTAATCGTTCAGCGCCATATCCTTTTTAGAGACACTCCGGCAGTTCTTCACCGCTACCACCTCTTTCTGCAGACCATACTTTTCCTGCACATGCGCCACCGATGCCTGCGATACAAAGACCATAGACGTTTTCCCGATGGCTGAACCAAACGAACCGAACATCGGCCTGGAGTAATATGGCTGCGGCGTAGGAATAGACGCATTGGCATCGCCCATCTGCGACTGCACAATAACACCGCCTTTGATAATCATCTCAGGCCGTGAGCCGAAGAAGGCAGGCTTCCAGAGCACCAGATCCGCCAGCTTGCCCAGTTCCACAGAACCAATCTCTTCTGAGAAGCCATGCGCCCGCGCCGGGTTAATGGTATACTTGGCGATGTACCGCTTCACTCTAAAATTATCCGCTTTGCTTTCTGAAGCGGCATCCTCTGGCAGCAGGTCGCGCTGCTCCTTCATTTTATGGGCTGTTTGCCAGGTGCGCGTCACCACCTCCCCTACCCGGCCCATGGCCTGCGAGTCGGAGGCGATAATAGACAAAGCGCCCATGTCGTGCAGGATGTCTTCGGCAGCGATTGTCTCTCCCCGGATACGGCTTTCAGCAAAAGCCACATCCTCTGGTATGTTCTTGTCGAGGTGATGGCAAACCATCAGCATGTCGAGGTGCTCGTCGATGGTGTTCACTGTGAATGGTCGCGTCGGGTTGGTGGAAGACGGAATAACGTTGGGCTCTCCGCAAATCTTGATGATATCCGGTGCGTGGCCTCCACCAGCTCCCTCGGTATGGTAGGCGTGAATGGTCCTGCCCTTGAAGGCATTCGTGGAGGTTTCCACAAAGCCGCTTTCATTCAGCGTGTCAGTATGGATGCACACCTGCACATCGTATTGATCCGCGATGCTGAGGCAGTTGTCGATGGCAGCCGGTGTGGTGCCCCAATCCTCATGCAGTTTAAAACCCAGGGCACCGGCTTCCACCTGCTCTATCAGCCCCTCCGGTTTAGAGGAATTTCCTTTGCCCAGAAAACCGAAATTGAGCGGGTATGCCTCTGTGGCTTTCAGCATCATTTCAATAAAGAAAGCACCCGGTGTGCAGGTGGTAGCATTCGTACCTGCCGCAGGGCCTGTGCCTCCGCCCACCATGGTGGTGACACCCGATGCAAGTGCTTCGTTTATCTGCTGTGGACATATAAAGTGAATATGGCAGTCTATGGCTCCGGCTGTCAGAATTTGGTTCTCTCCTGCTACCACCTCGGTTGTTACCCCAACCACCATATTTGGGGTAATGCCCGGCATAATGTGCGGGTTACCGCCTTTGCCAATGCCCGCAATGCGCCCGTCTTTGATGCCGATGTCCGCTTTATATATACCAGTATAATCGATGACAAGCGCATTCGTGATAATCATGTCCAGCGCATCGGCCTGTGCTATGCCAGCAGCCTGTCCCATGCCGTCGCGCAGCACCTTACCTCCCCCAAACTTACACTCTTCCCCATAAACACTGTAGTCTTTTTCTACCTCTACCAGCAGGCTGGTATCGCCCAGGCGAACTTTGTCACCTACAGTAGGGCCATACATGTCGGCATAGGCGCGGCGGTCGATTTGAAAGCTCATGGGATTGATGGTTTGATTGTTAATTGTTATTCGTTGTGCGTTGTTCGTAGATCGTTTTTTTACATCAAATGACGTTTGATAAACGAACAACGATCAACGAAACAGAAAGCCTGCTGCTTTAGCCCTGGCCAGTGCTGCTGCCTTTTGCTCTTCGGTTAGCTCACCTCTGATCAAATTGTTGCCTCCGTATACCGTTCGCTCGCCTGCAAGCGCTACCAGCTGCACCCTTTTCCGCTCGCCGGGCTCAAAGCGTACCGCTGTACCGGCTGGTATATTCAGGCGGTAACCAAAAGCTTTCTCACGGTCGAACTGCAGCGAAGCGTTCGTTTCGAAAAAAGGATAATGTGAACCTACCTGCACCGGCCGGTCGCCCATGTTGGTCACATCCATTTCTATAGTTTCGCGCCCCTCGTTTAAGGTGAGCTCTTCCGGGGCCAGCAAATACTCCCCTGGAGTTTCATTTATGGTATTGTCCGGCGTTGCGGTTTTTTTATCGTAGTTCAGGCCGGAGCCATACAATGCCAGTTCGGGGAGGCCGCGCTCGCGGCAGATGGGATGGTGCACCGTCACCAGCTTAGTACCATCCGGGAAGGTGCCCTCCACCTGCACTTCGGCTATCATATCAGCTACGCCAGGCATCACATCGCACAAGCCCAATATCTTTTTTCCTTTGTCCATGAGGCTGGCTACGCTTTCGCCGTCCCTTATGAACTCCAGCAATTGCGTGGCAATTAACGCCACCGCTTCGGGATAATTCAACAGCAGACCCCGTGCATGCCTTTTCTGGGCCACAAATCCTGCATTATGCAAAACCAGCTTGTCAATGTCTTTAGGCGATAGATGCATGTAGTTGTGGCATTAAAACTTACAAATAGTTGATAAGGTTATTTAGCAGCTAATCAGCAAGAAAAACATTGTTTTCTGATATGGCTGGCTCCCCTGGCATGAACAGATAATCAATGTTGACATACCGGTTTTACTGGCTTGATTCTAATATCACTATGTATGGCTAATATGGCTAAAAATCTAGGTTCTGGTACATCATCCAACTGCCATAGAAAATACAGATCAGCGACGACACTATAACGATACCAGACCGGAAGGTTCTGTTAATTTTCATGCGTTGGGTAAACGGAATGCTAAACAGACCCGCCGCAATGAACATTCCGACGATAGAACCCACGCCAAAGACAAGTAGGTAGGTTATTCCTAACACGATGTCACTGATTTCACTCATCACCAGCAGTACCAAAGCGCCGCTACCAGCCAGGCCATGCAACAGGCCAACAGTATACGCCACACTGTGCTGGTAGCGGGCAACGCCTGATCCGGCAAAATTGCGCCTGTTCGCTAGCCTGCTGATGCCCATTATGATTAACATCAGCCCAACAAAGGCTTCAAAATAACCTGAGCTCAGAAAAGTAGCACGACTCAAAAGAATTACCGAACCTACTATAACAAGTGTGGTTGTATGGCCAAGGCCCCAGTAGACCCCATCCTTCACCGCCAGTACCAGGCTATCGCGCTTCGTGATGATATTACCAACAGCAATCAGGTGATCTGCCTCAAAGGCATGCCCCATGCCCACCAGCGCTGCAAATAATATGGGCAAGAGTGCTTCCATCAGAAAAGGTAAAGTGTTGCCATTTGGCTATTACTTTTCAATAATACTTAACAATTTGTCAAAATACAACAGGAAAGATAAACATATCACTTTTTACATTACCTCTCAGATCTTCTTACAGCTATTGTGACTATAGTTAGATATTGGGCACTTATTTCGGGGAAGAGTAGTTATAGGTTCAGCTGTAAGGATGTTTGAACAACAGCTAAGCAGGACTTACACTTTATGTCTTTGAAGCGTACCTCATGAGGTTGAGTAATTTACATTTTCTAACAAAAACTCAAAATTTTAAACTTTGCGAACCTGGCAATAGTTTGTCCTGATAGGCACCTGCATTTTTACACTTATTTATATAAAGCACATGTTTTTTGCTGATTTTTCATCTAAAAACGTAGTTCTAATACGATATCTACAAGGAATAATTTGTTTTTTGGCGATTCCTGTAGTAAATTATGCATTCGTTTACACAAATAAGTAAATGTTTACCTCAGTTAATGTTAGATGAATCAAGATAATACAATAAATCCAGGATTGTACAGATCCGAGTTTGAGCATGATGCCTGCGGAGTGGGATGTGTCGTAAACCTGAACGGTAAGAAAGCGCACAGCATCGTGAAAGATGCCCTGACCATGCTAACCAATATGGAGCACCGTGGTGCTACCGGAAGTGATTCTGAGACAGGTGACGGTGCCGGGATTCTGGTACAGTTACCGCACGAGTTTTTCAAAAAACAGCTGGACGAGTTTGCTATTCAACTTCCTCAGCCTGGCTTCTATGGTGTGGGGATGATTTTCTTTCCGTCGGTGTACGAGGTAAGGGATAAATGCCGCCAGACCATGAACCAGTGCATCCGCAAGATGGGCTTTGATCTGCTAGGCTACCGTTTAGTACCTGTAAACGGACGCGTACCTGGGCATGAGTCCAAAGCGGTAGAGCCTTATATAGAGCAGGTATTCGTTCAACCAGTTGATCCGAATATAAAGGAGGATGAGCTGGAGCGTAAACTCTTTGTGCTACGCAGCCTGATAACACACGAAATCAAGAAAACAGTAAGCGGCGAGAACGGCACCTTCTTTATTGCCAGTCTCTCCTCCCGCACTATTATATATAAAGGGCAGCTCAAGACCGACCAAGTAGAGAAGTATTACCACGACCTCCGCCATCCTGACTTCAAATCTGCTCTGGCGGTAGTGCACTCCCGTTTCTCCACCAACACCTTCCCTAACTGGAAACTGGCACAGCCATTCCGTTTTATCGCACACAACGGCGAGATCAACACAATTAAGGGAAACGTAACCAAGATGAAGTCGAAGGAGGCTTTGATGTACTCTCCCCTGTTCACAGAAGAGGAGATGAAGTGGCTGTTGCCTATCACGAACCCGGAGAACTCTGACTCTGCTAACCTGGATGCGATGGTGGAACTGCTGACATTAGCCGGAAGGCCCCTCCCCCACGTGATGATGATGCTGGTGCCGGAAGCCTGGCAGGACAATCCTTTCATGGACCCGTACAGAAAAGCTTTCTATAAATACCATGCTTCCCTGATGGAGCCCTGGGATGGCCCTGCCGCCCTGTTCTTTACCGACGGTAAGCAAATCGGCGCCACACTGGATCGCAATGGTCTGCGCCCTGTGCGTTTCTGCGTGACAAAGCAAGGCCGCCTGATCATGGCATCAGAGGCAGGTGCGCTCCCTGTAAACCCCAAAGATGTGGTGCGACGGGGAAGACTGCAACCGGGCAAAATGCTGTTGGCTAACCTGGAGGAGAACAAGATTTATGAGGACGAGGAGATAAAGCGCATCGTTTGCGACGAAAAGCCTTACTTCGAATGGATTCAGCAAAACCGTATTAAGCTGCACCAGCAGCCGGAGCCTAACTTCTGTCTGAATGAGGTATTGCCGGACGAACTGCTGCAGAAGCAAAAGGCATACGGCTATACCGCCGAGGACCTAAAGCTGATCATCAAACCAATGGCGACCACAGGCAAAGAGCCTTTGGGCAGCATGGGTTCTGATGCGCCGCTGGCAGTACTGTCGCTGCAAAGCCAGCACGTGTCCAACTACTTTAAGCAGCATTTTGCACAGGTGAGTAATCCACCCATCGACCCTATCCGCGAACGCCTGGTGATGTCGCTTTTCACTCGTTTAGGAGAGTCGCTTAATGTGCTGGATGAAACTCCTGCTCACACACGCCAGATACATATTTCGCACCCGGTGCTCAGCCACGGGGATTTTAACAAGATCATCAACCTTGGCTCAGAGGGCTTTGAGCACGCATATATAAACGCCACTTTCCCTACCACAGAAAAAGGGGCGCTGCAAAATGCACTTGACACTATATGTGAAGAGGCGGAAGCAGCGGTACGCGACGGAAAGAAGATACTGATTATCTCTAACCGTGCCATTGGTCCAACCTGTGCCGCTATACCTTCGCTTTTAGCTGTAGGTGCCATTCACCATCACCTAGTGCACAAGCGCATACGGACGAAAACAGGATTGGTGGTTGAAGCCGGAGATGCATGGGAAACACACCATTTCGCTACTATCATAGGGTATGGTGCCAGCTGCGTGTATCCGTATATGGTGTATGACACGATTCAGAGCCTGCTACAGCAGCAAAAGCTCGATACTTCTGTGCCTTTTGCAGCCTACGCTGATAACTTTATATATGCTGTCGGAAACGGACTGCTGAAGATTCTCTCCAAGATGGGTATCAGTACGCTGCAGTCGTACCAGAGCGCCCAGATTTTTGAGTGCCTGGGCTTTGGGCAGGAAGTAATACAGAAATGCTTCAAAGGCACAACCAGCCGCCTGGAAGGATTGAACTTCGAGGATCTGGAGAAAGAGGCGCTTATCAAGCACCAGTCTGCTTATCTGGAGGAAAACAGCCTGCTGGAAACAGGTGGCTTCTTCCAGTGGAGAAGAAGAGGCGAAGAACACCTGCTGCGTCCGGAGATCATTCACCTGCTGCAGAAGTCTACGCGGCTGAATGACTTTAAACTATATCAGGAGTACTCCCAGCATGTGCGCAAGCACCAGGAGTCAACCATCACGCTGCGTAACCTGTTCGAATTCCGTAAGCGCCAGTCGGTGCCAATTGAAGAAGTAGAACCAGCAGAAACTATACTCAAGCGCTTTGCCACCGGGGCAATGTCTTTTGGTTCCCTCTCGCATGAGGCACACAGCACACTGGCCATTGCCATGAACCGCATCGGCGGCAAGAGCAACAGCGGCGAAGGTGGCGAAGACGAGGCGCGTTATGTTGTAAAGCCTAACGGCGACTCTGAACGCTCTGCGATCAAGCAAGTAGCCTCCGGCCGTTTCGGGGTGACAAGCCATTATCTGGCAAACGCTGATGAAATACAGATAAAGATAGCACAGGGTGCCAAGCCAGGAGAAGGCGGGCAGCTACCTGGTCATAAAGTTGACGGCTGGATTGCACGGGTGCGTCATTCTACACCGGGCGTGGGCCTTATTTCGCCACCGCCACACCACGACATCTACTCGATAGAGGATCTGAAGCAGCTGATTTATGACCTGAAAAACGCTAACCCGAACGCCAGAATCAATGTGAAGCTGGTAGCAGAGGCTGGTGTGGGTACTATTGCAGCAGGTGTGGCCAAGGCAAAAGCGGATGCCATAATGATTTCCGGTGCCGATGGAGGTACTGGTGCAAGCCCGCTGAGCTCTATCCGACACGCTGGTTTGCCATGGGAAATCGGTTTGGCAGAAGCGCACCAGACACTGGTAAAAAACAACCTGCGCAGCCGTGTGGTGCTGCAAACAGACGGTAAGCTGATGACCGGCTATGACCTTGCTGTAGCAACTCTCTTAGGTGCAGAAGAATACGGTGTGGCCACCGCCGCGCTTATTGCAGAAGGCTGTATTATGATGCGCAAGTGCCACATGAACACCTGCCCTGTGGGTATTGCTACGCAAAACCCGGAGCTGCGGCAGCTGTTTACTGGTGAGCCGGAATATGTAGTAAACCTGTTCCAGTTTATGGCAGAAGAGCTAAGGCAGGTGATGGCCTCGCTGGGCTTCCGGACTATTAACGAGATGGTGGGACAAAGCCAGGTGCTGAAAGTACGAAACGACCTGAACCACTGGAAGCTAAAGAACCTGAACTTCGCCCCTATCCTGCACAAGGAGGTAGTGCCGAACAACGTAGGTATCTACAACCAGATTCACCAGGTGCATGATATTGAGCAGATACTGGACAGAAAGCTTATCCGTGACTACAAGAAGGGAAAAACGGAGGTAGAACACCGCATCATCAACGTAGACCGTACGGTAGGCGCGATGCTCTCTTACGAAGTTTCCGTGAAGCACGGAAAAACAGGGTTACCGGAAGACAGCTTCACGGCTACCTTCCATGGCTCTGCCGGACAGACATTCGGAGGTTTCCTTGCCCCTGGACTTACCTTCAGGCTTGTTGGGGAAGCCAACGATTACCTTGGCAAGGGCTTGTCGGGTGGCAAGCTGATTCTGCAGCCGTTTGAGGGCACCACTTATGTGGCGCATGAGCACATCATTACCGGTAACGTGGCCTTATATGGTGCTACCTCTGGTACTGCCTATATCAACGGTATGGCAGGAGAACGTTTCTGCGTCCGTAATTCCGGTGCAGAGGCAGTAGTGGAAGGCATAGGCGACCACGGGTGCGAATACATGACTGGCGGAAAGGTGCTGGTGCTTGGTTCGGTAGGTAAAAACTTTGCGGCTGGTATGAGCGGCGGTATGGCCTACGTCTATGACCCTGCGAATGCTTTCGCAGATCAATGCAACCTCGACATGGTGGACCTGGAGCAACCGAATGAAGAAGACCTGGCCTGGATAGAGCAGAAGCTGAAGGAGCATGCGTTCTATACCGGCAGTGTGCTGGCAGAGCAAATGCTGAATGCCTGGCATGCCGACCAGAAGTTCTTCCAGAAGGTGATGCCACACGACCTGAAGAAGGCATTAAAAGTAAAAGAAAGTGAAATGCTTAAAGAAGTAGCCTGATGGGAAAAGAAGATGGATTTTTGAAATATAACCGGGAGCTGCCAAAAGCACGCGATCCGAAACAAAGAATAAACGACTCAAACGAAATATACACTGAATTTCCGGAGGAAAAGACAAAGATACAGGCTGCCCGCTGCATGGACTGCGGCGTGCCTTTCTGCCACAACGGCTGTCCTTTGGGTAATCTGATACCGGATTTCAACGATGCCGTGTACGATGGCGAGTGGGAACGTGCCGCGCAGATACTGTACAGCACGAATAACTTCCCGGAGTTCACGGGCCGCATCTGCCCTGCTCCCTGCGAGTCCAGTTGCGTATTGTCTATCAACAAGCCAGCTGTAGCCATTGAGCACATCGAGAAAGCCATTGCGGAGAAGTCGTTTGAACTGGGGCTTGTAAAAGCGCAGCCTCCCGTGCGCCGGACAGGCAAAAAGGTAGCTGTTATCGGCTCCGGACCTGCTGGTCTGGCAGCCGCAGCCCAGTTGAACCAGGCTGGCCACATAGTGGATGTTTACGACAAAGACGATAAGGCCGGAGGGCTGCTGCGTTACGGTATACCTGACTTCAAGCTGGAGAAGTGGACGATAGACCGCCGCCTGTCTGTGATGGAGGAAGAAGGTGTCCGTTTTCACTTAGGTGTTGAAATCGGAAAAGACATTAGCCTGAAAAAGCTACAACGGAAGTATGACGCCGTGCTGCTTGCCATTGGTTCTACGAAGCCAAGAGTACTGGATATCCCTGGTAACCACCTGAAAGGAATTCATTTTGCCATGGATTACCTTACGCTGCATAACCGAAGAGTGGCTGGGGAGGATATACCTGCGGAAGAAGACCTGTATGCCCGCGACAAACATGTGCTGGTAGTCGGCGGTGGCGACACCGGATCTGACTGCGTAGGAACGGCCAACAGGCAATTCGCAAAGTCTGTTAGCCAGCTGCAGTATCGTACGATGCCTTCCACGGTGCGCCCTCCAGACAACCCTTGGCCTGAGACGCCGATGACCTACTCCTCCACCAGTTCACATGAAGAAGGCGGAGAGCGTAGCTGGGGCTGGCTTACGAAAGAGTTTATTGGTGACGAGAACGGGCATGTAACAGGCCTGAAGGTGGTGGAACTGGAATGGAAAAATGGCCGTGAGTATACCGAGAAAGCTGAAAGCGAAAAAATACTGCCTTGCGACCTGGGCCTGATTGCCATTGGTTATGAGCGCCCGATGCACGATGCTTTCAAAGCCAGTTTCGATATAGAGACAGACCAGCGAGGGAATTTTAAACTGCAGGACTGGCAGACAAATGTGCCGGGCATATTCGCTGCCGGAGACTCCTTCCGTGGGCAGTCGCTCGTGGTGTGGGCTATTTCTGACGGACGGGAAGCAGCACGCGCCATTGACATTTACCTGATGGGTGCCTCTGAGTTGCCTTCCAAAGAGCTCTCCAAGCTGGTACTGAACAGCTAACCCCTGTTGCAATGTATTAGTGCCGGTTTATCTGGACTGATAGCTTTTCCGGTGCGCCTTAAACTGCGCCATTTGTATTAAAACAGAAAAACCGCTTTGTCTTCTGAGACAAAGCGGTTTTTCTGTTTTAATACTGCAATGTTGTCCTTCATTTACCCTTGGCCTCAGAACACATGCCCGTCTTCCTTCCCTCCATAAAAGAGGCACAATGCCTGCTCGTTACAAAATTTCAAGTGATTAAATACTTTTTCATCATCTACACACTGCCATGCAGCCTCCCAAAACGTATAAGTAGTTTTAATAGACTAATCCCATCCTTTCAACTCTTTTATGGCAGTATCACTACGCATTTATATTGCTTTTTAAGAAGCGCATCCAACTTAATGTATGAAAATAGCAGAGCTTAGAATTATGCGTGGTCCTAACTACTGGTCCATCAAGCATCCGAAAATAATTGTTCTGAAACTGGACCTGGAGGACCTGCAGGACACCCTTACAAATGAAGTGCAGCACCTGGCGCAAAAACTTGAGAAGCTCTTCCCGGGCATGTACAAACACCGCTCCTCAGTAGGCACAGAGGGAGGCTTTTTCCGGTTAGTGCACGAGGGCACCACCTTTAGCAAAGTGGTGCAGCACATTGCACTCGAACTTCAGACAATGGCTGGTATGGAGTGCGGGTATGGCAGGCGGTATGCAGCGAATGAGCCGGGTATGGACTGGGTTGTATTTTCTTATCAGCAGGAGCGGGCCGGAGAGTATGCAGCCGAAGCGGCTGTGCGCATCACAGAAGCACTCGCCAGCGGAGAAAGAGTGAGCGTGATTCAGGATGTGGCCAAGCTACACCAGATACGGGAAGACGAATACTTTGGTCCCAGCACAGAGGCCATCATACTGGAGGCTGTTTCACGAAACATTCCTTATATCCAGAATAGGAAAAGCGACCACATACACCTGGGCTACGGAGTACATCAGCAGCGTATTCAGGCCGCTATGTCGAATAAGACATCCTTCTTCGCAGTGGAATGTGCCGGTGATAAAAACACCACAAAACTGATTTTAGACGACGCTGGTATTCCGGTGCCACAGGGCCATATTGTGTATGATGCCGCTGAACTGGAGGCAGCTGTGGAAGAGCTTGGCTACCCCATTGTAACGAAACCACTGGATGGCAACCAGGGCAAAGGCGCCAGCATTAACCTTCAGACCTGGAAAGACGCGCTGAAAGGGCTCGCTGAGGCGAAGCGTTTCTCTAACGCCGTGATGGTAGAGCAGTTTATCCAGGGCGACGATTACCGTATGCTGGTAATTGACGGCAAGTTTATAGCTGCTGCCAGACGCACACCAGCCATGGTGACCGGAGACGGGCAGTCTACCATCAGGCAGTTGGTGAATGCCGTTAACAAAGATCCACGCCGTGGCGTGGGCCATGAGAAAGCGCTGACACATATTAAGATAGATAAAATAACAAGAGGTATCCTGCGGGAAAAGGGGCTTACGTTACAGTCGGTGCTATCAGCCGGAGAAACACTGTACCTCAAGAACACCGCTAACCTGAGTACAGGCGGTACCGCCACAGACGTAACGGATATCGTGCACCCTTACAACGTGCTGATGGCCGAGCGGATTGCCGGCATTATCGGGTTAGACATCTGCGGTATTGATGTAATGACTTCAGATATTGCCATACCACTCCCTGAAACAAGAGGCGCCGTGATAGAAGTAAACGCTGCTCCGGGTTTGCGCATGCACATCTCCCCTACCGAAGGCTTGCCACGTAACGTGGCTGACCCTATCATCAACATGCTGTTCCCATACGGCTGCCCATCCCGCATCCCGATTGTAGCGGTAACAGGCACGAATGGTAAAACCACCACCACCCGCCTGATAGCACACATGCTGAAGTTTAAAGGCAAAAAAGTGGGCTTTACTACAACAGACGGTATTTACATACAAGACAGAAAAATAGTGAAAGGCGACACCACCGGTTCCTTCAGCAGTGAGTTTGTGCTGAAAGACCCGACTGTGGATTATGCTGTGCTGGAGTGCGCCCGTGGCGGCTTGCTGCGCTCAGGACTTGCGTTTACGCAGTGCGACATCGGCATCGTAACGAATGTATCAGCGGATCACCTCGGCCTGAAAGACATCAACACTGTGGAGGACATGGCTAAAGTGAAAGCTGTTATTCCTAAAACTGTTTGCCCGGACGGCTACGCCATCCTCAATGCCGACGACGATCTTGTCTATAACATGGCAATCGGCTTACGATGCAAAGTTGCTTACTTCAGCATGGATGAAGAAAACTTCCGCATCAAGGAGCATATATCGAAAGGAGGACTGGCTGCCGTTTTTGAAGACGGCTATATCTCTATCTTTAAAAACACCTATAAGATTCGGGTGGACCGCGTGGCGGACGTGCCGCTTACTTTCGGGGGCAAGGCCAGGTTCAACATTCAGAATGTGCTGGCTGCCACGCTAACAGGTTACATCGCCCACCTCGAGGTAGGTGAGATAAAGACGGCGCTGCGCACCTTTATTCCATCAGCGGAAACCACACCGGGCCGCATGAACCTGTTTCACCTGCCAAAGTGTAATGTGCTGATTGACTATGCCCATAATGCTGCAGGCATGGAGGCTATCAGCGACTTTATCAGTCAGATGGAGGGATACCCTAAGATTGGCATAATAGCAGGTATCGGAGACAGGCGCGACGAAGATACGCGGGATGTTGGAAAAATTGCCGCTTCGGTGTTTGACGAAATTATAATCCGGCAGGACTCTGACTTGCGGGGCCGCAATGGTAAAGAGATAAACAACTTACTGAAAGAGGGAATTTTTTCGGTGAAACCAGAGATGGAGCCCAAAGAAATAAGTCAGGAAGCGCGCGCACTTGCCTACGCGCTGGAATATGCTCCGGAGGGCGCCTTTATCACACTTCTAGCCGAGAACATATCCGAAGCGGTTAAAATGGTGGAAAGCTTCCGGATTATTCAGCACCGCAAACAGGCAACAGATCAGCTGACCTGAGTCGTGTCGTACCACAGCAGTAGCGGAAAATTTAAACAATCAGGCTGCTTTGGCTGTAAACTTATGTAGTAACATACATTAAGACGACACAAACCTATGGAAGCATATAAAGAACTTAACAAGCAGTTTATCAATGGCGAATGGATTGACGGAACAGAGGGCCACACAGTCGAGAACCTGAACCCATATGATGAGTCTGTGATCAACACATTTAAAGGAGCAAGTACAGATGATGTAGACCGCGCTTTCAATACCGCTAAAGAAGCATCGAAAACATGGAGCGTTACTCCCCCGACAGAAAGGCAAAAGGTACTGCTGAAAGCTGCGGAGCTTTTACAGGAGCGCAAAGAGGAGATAATGGACTGGCTGACAAAGGAAGTGGGAGGCACGTACCAAAAGGCAGAGGTAGAATTCATGCAGACGTACCAGATGCTGATTGAGTCTGCCTCCTTCCCGATGTGGATGCACGGGTACACCATCCCCTCTATGACGCCAGGCAAGCAGAGCCTTGTCTTCAGGAAAGCCCTGGGGGTTGTGGCCATGATTAGTCCGTGGAATTTTCCGCTATACCTTTCAATGCGCACGGTCGCCCCTGCCCTAGCAGTTGGGAACACAGTCGTCATGAAACCTGCTTCTCAGTCGCCGGTAACCGGAGGAACATTGATAGGCAAGTTGTTTGAAGAAGCAGGTGTGCCTAAAGGAGTTGTGAGTGTAGTGGTGGGCAAGTCCAGTATCATCGGCGACTACTTTACAGGGCATCCGGCATCCAGCCTCATTTCTTTTACAGGGTCAACACCGGTGGGAAAAGGGATAGGCCGTATAGGCGGAGAAGGCTTAAAGAAGCTTGCGCTGGAGCTAGGCGGGAACAACCCATTGGTTGTTTTGGAAGATGCTGATATTGGCAATGCCGTAGATGCAGCTATTTTTGGCAGGTACATGCATCAGGGGCAGATATGTATGTCCACGAACCGGATAATTCTACATGAGAAGATATATGAAGAGTTCAGGCAGCGTTTTGTAGAAAGAGCGAAGGCATTGCCTTATGGTGATCCAACCGACAAGGAAACCGTTATAGGTCCTTTGATTGATAACAAATCGGTGAAGCGCGTACTAGACCTAATAGACAGGGCGGTAAAGGCTGGTGCGAAAATAGAAACAGGCGGCGAAGCAGAAGGAAATGTAATTCAGCCAACGGTGCTATCCGGGGTAACGGAAAATAACCCGGTGTTTCAGGAAGAGATTTTTGGTCCGGTTGTAGGCCTGACTACTTTCAAAGACGACAAGGAAGGCATAAGACTGGCAAATGCCACACAGTACGGCCTGAGTTCTGCACTGCATACCAGAGACCTGCAGAAAGGAATACGGCTTGCTAAACAGATAGAAGCAGGTATGGTGCACATCAACGACCAATCCGTGAATGACGAGATGAACACTCCATTTGGAGGAGAAAAGGATTCCGGGGTAGGACGTTTCGGTGGGCAGTGGATTCTGGAAGAACTCACCACCCTACAGTGGATCAGCTACCAGGATGAGTACAGAGACTATCCGATTTAAAAAAGCTTAGCTTTTCACAAGCGCGGCCTGTTCAGAAAACTGAACAGGCCGCGCTTGTTATTTACAGATAATGCCTCTGCCCCTGGTACGAACATGCAATACTACACCACTGCTTTGTGCGAAATGGTTTCTTCCACCGGAATGTTCTCCTGTTTGTTTCCGACTATTAACCGGTTACCTGTATCATAGGTAAAATAGCTCCAGAGCCAATTAACGGTAACAACCAAACGGTTCCGGAAACCAACGACGGAGATAAGGTGGATAAACATCCAGATGAGCCAGGCTAAAAAACCTTGTGTTTTATATTCCTTTTTAAAGATCTTCAGGTCAGCCACGGCGCGGTTACGCCCGACTGTTGCCATAGAGCCTTTGTCGTCGTAGGTGAAAGCCTCTAAGGGTTTACCTGAAAATATGTTGCACAAATTTTTACCTAACTGTTCGCCTTGCTGTATGGCTGGCTGCGCCAGCATGGGGTGCCCAAACGGGTATTCTTCCGTAATCATGGCAGCGATGTCGCCAATAGCGAAAATATTATCATAGCCAGACACGCGGTTGTAGATATCTACCTTTAGCCGGTCGCCTCTCAAAATGCTTTCCTTTTGAATACCCTTTATAGGTGCACCTGATACGCCTGCCGCCCAAATTAGCGTCCGGGTGATAAGTGTCTCTCCTGTGTCTAATGTTACTGTGCATCCGTCATAAGATTTCACGCGCCGGTTCAGCCACACATTTACTCCAAAATCTTCCAGAAACTTCAATGCTTTCTCTGATGCTTCAGCTGACATTCCTTTTAGCAAAGCAGGTCCGCTCTGTATCAGGTGGATGTCCATCTCCTTGAAATTAAGCTCCCGGTAGTCCTTTGGCAGCACATGTTTGCGTAGCTCACTCAGGGCACCTGCCAGTTCCACTCCTGTAGCACCGCCACCCACAATCACATAGTCCATCAGGCTGTTCAACTGCTCGTCGTCTTCTATCTGTAAAGCCTGTTCAAAGTTCTTCAGAATGGTATTCCGAAGCGTTAAGGCATCATCCAAGCTCTTCATAGAGATGGCCTTTTCTTCCATGGCTCTGTCGCCGAAGAAATTAGATGTAGCGCCGGTGGCCATCACCAGATAATCGTATTCTATTAATCCGATAGAAGTTTCCACTACACGGTTGGCTGTATCTATAAACTCCACCTCTGCCATCCGGAAATAGAAGTTATCCTGGCCATTAAAGATTTTCCGGAAAGGGTGAATGATGGAATCAGCCTCTACACCGGCCGTTGCCACCTGGTAGAGCAGAGGCTGAAAGGTATGGTAATTCTGCCTGTCTACTAGAACTACCTGCACATCAACATCCCGAAGCGACTTTGCCAGTTCTATACCTGCAAAGCCTCCCCCGATAATGAGTACACGTGGTTTTCCTAAATGTTCTATTCTGGTATGATGTGACATATTTATACTATGATTTACTATCGTCTCACAAGCTGTGAAGTGAGGGTATGCTATAAGAATGGGAGGCGCGACCAATCAGGCGCTAAGCAATGCCTTACATTCCTACCTAACTCTACGAATCAGGGCTGCTGCTGTTATAGGAGAAAAATATAAGAACAGAGTCAAAGGCTGACAAAGGTTTACCCGGAATGAATTGTACGATCTACAAGCAAAGCAGTACTTCCGCCTATAGATGCAGAAAACAAGGCAGCTACAAGCGCCGCACTGGTGCTGCGCTTGTAGCTGCTAACTAAAAGTTAATTCTAAAGCACAGGCGATTTTAGAACGAAGCTAATACGTGAGGCAGCATTAAGCCCTTCGCTTTTCCGGGTTAAACTCTCTTGTCCAGGTTCTTCCCCAAATCCTCTACCTGCTTCATGAAGTTTTCAATTAATTCATCTGAATAAAGACCATAAGCATCAGAGATGGTACCTTTGGCGCCGGAGGTGGTATCCACCACATACAGGATAGACATATCATCCGGGTTGCTTTCTCCTTCAAAACGGTAGAAATTAACAATCCGAACCTCGTCCGGCCTGAACTGCTGTTTGCTGTCCATGGTGCTCAGCATGCCGTCTTCTGTTACTCTGAAATCAAGCTTATATCCTTCTTTCTTCACTTGAGCGAGTACTGAGACAAGAGACGTTAATTCAACTTTGTTCTGCATATTACTATTCATTAATTCTGGTTGAGATATAACCCTATACGGAGAAAAAGCACAAGTATTCAGTTTAGGAAATAAAAAACGGAAAACAACGGAGAGTGACCTATGAAGCAATCATTTAAAAACTACATTACCTCGCTGAGGGAAGAAAATCAACTACAGTTATAGCGCCTTCTCTCATATAAAGTTCATTCGCTTTTTGTCAGCTCCGCTACTATTCTTTCACAGATTTCATGCGTAGTCAGGGCATCATTTGCTGTTATGCCTGGAGGAGTGCCAGTTGCCACGGCCTGTATAAAATCATTTACAATATTTTCAAATCCGCGTTTGTGAAGTGTAGGCTCCCAGTCATTACTTCCTAATTTCGTTACATCTTTCCCCTGATGTACCACTACATCCGAGACATTATAAGCTACTCTTTTTTCAGAAGCGCTCATCACTTCCACCTTCTCTTCATTGGTGCCGCTGTCCCGGTTCATAATGCCGATGGCGGTGGCACCACCAGTGGAGATAAACTGTACCGTTACATGATGCAGCAGTTCCTGCTCTATTCTGCCACTTACTATAAGTTGCTCCACCGGGTAAGGGAACAGGTACCGCAGCGTATCAACTACGTGAATAAAATCGTCGAAAATAAAGGTGCGTACAGCTGCGGGTAAGGCCAACCGGTTCTTCTGCATGATAACCATATTCGGTTCCTGTACCTCTTTTAACTTCTGGTACGCCGGTGCATACCTCCTGTTAAAGCCAGTCATTAACGTCAGACCTTTGCTCTCTGCCAACTCTACCAGCATCTTTGTAGTGTCATAGCTGTCCGTTATTGGTTTATCAACATACACATGTATATCATGTTGCAGGAGTTGCTCCACCAGCTCGTAATGAGCCTCAGTAGCCACATGCACAAATGCGCCTTTTATGCCACTGTTAAGCAGCGATTCAAAACTTTGGTGCAGGTGCCTGTACCGGTATTGCTGACCGATGCGCGCAAGCTTTTCCTGATCACGTGTATACAGGTGCAGTTCCACATCTGCCCTGCTACATAAAACCGGCAGGTACGCTTTCTGCGCAATATCGCCCAGGCCTATCATTCCTAATTTCAGCATGTCTTCTTTATAATTGACAGTTGATATACTTCTGTTTCTGGTACATGTGGAGGCATACGTAATAAAACAAACCCGAGCCGAAGATGCAGCATCTCCGGCCTGGCTTTTATACCTGCGCTGCCAGCTAAAAGCAAAGTTGGTGAAAAGACAAATTGTTTGATGATTCTGCTCTTTGGAATAGGCATAAAAAAAGCACCCGCGCTTTTAATTGCACAGGTGCTTTATTAGGTTCTATGGCAATGCCCCCCAAGATTAATAACAGAACAAGTGGCAGTGCTGCGTTCGTTGTTTACATTGGGATAAATAAATAATCCCCCGTCAGGTCGTTAAAGCGTATGCGGTACGAGCCGGCATCTAATAAGATATTATCACTGCCCTGTGCTCCTCTGCCATAGATTTCTTCCGGATCTCCTCCTGAACCCCAGTTAACATCCCAGTTTTCCGCAATACGGAACTTCAGCTGTGTATCCTCGTCAAAGGTATACTCCAGATCCCACAGGTGCGGATTAAAGCTCGACTGCGTCATGGCTACCACAGGATCTGTCCACTCATTGAAAGCACCAATAATACCAATGGATGCATACGTTTCATCTCCTGTTGCATCAAACGGTTCTATTGCAAAAGTCATTCTACGAATATCTAAAACTACAGAGTAATAGCCATCGGCTGGAACTTCAAAAGAAGCCGGATCCGGGTCGTCCTCTGTTGCACGGAAGGCTACGCCATAAATACCATTCTCCTCAACACCATCGCTGCCCCACTGCGGCGCCCATTCGCCCGGGTTCTGCAAGATTTTTAACGCACCTGCATCCAGATAACCTATGTAAATAAAAAGGAATGGGTCGGACTGCGTGCGGAACATTGGCATTCCCCTTGTGGCATCCCAGTCGTTCGCAGTGGCATCACCTACCATGTAAATAGTGGCAAAATCAGGTCTTTCGAGCCATGGCGTCACCGTCATGGTGATGGTATTCGAATAGGCTGGCTGCAGGTTCTCCCCTAACACAGTTCGCAGGCGCACCACAATATTTCCAGGCTGGCCGGGTTCTAATTCGAGACGGCCGAGCAAGGCATTTAATTCTTCATGCGTATAGGTTGCCTCCAGTTCGCTGCCCTGCGATACAACCTCAGGATTTTCAAAATTACCCTCTTCCATATCGAACTGCAGGACATAATCTACCGCTTCATTATTCCTTAACTCCGGGTTAGACCATGTCAACTCCAATGGGTCCCAAGAAAAAGTAACAGCTGCTTCTTCTGCCTGTTCTTCCTCCAGAACCAGCGAGGTAGTAGATGCCGTAATTGTAGGCGTCTCGCCGGCACGCACCGTTACCCTGTCTTCGTCTTTCTCACAAGACCAAAAGGCTAATGAGCATAAGGTGAGTATAAATACTTTGTTTATATAAGTCTTCATATACATTATTTTAAAATGAGTGAACAAAACAGGTAAGCAGCCCTATCTGATGCTTACCTGTTTTAACTACCTATAATCCGGGTTCTGCACCAGGTTAGGATTCGCAATAACATCTACAGAAGGCAGCGGGTAAAATCTTCGGAACTCTTGCACACCTCTTCCTCCTGGTACACCGCCTTTCCATGCCCACAGATACTCTCCACTGGTAAGCAGGCCGTAACGGATGAGGTCTGTTCTGCGGTGTGCCTCCCAGTTTAACTCTCTGGCTCTCTCATCAAGGATAAACTCAAGTGTCAGTTGGTTAGCGCTGATGTTCCCGGCATCACCATCATAAGCTCTCTGACGCAACTGGTTCACGTACTGCAGGGCAGCTCCTGCATCACCACCACCGCCACGTAACACTGCTTCTGCATACATCAGGTATACATCCGCCAGTCGGAACATAGGGTAGTCTGTATCCGGAAAAGCTCCTGTAGGATGAGAACCAGGCTGGCCCGTTGAAGTAACGTTTCTGTACTTCGTAATCGGGTATCCTTCTGTATACTGGCTGATATCATCAATTTCAAGGGTATGACCCGCTATATGAAAGATAGCGCGTTCATCTATAGTGCCAGTCACATCCGGGAAGAGGTTTACAATGGCGGGAGTAGTTCGCAAACCAGCCCATCCTCCATCTACACCAAACTCGGTCCTCAAATCATCTATTGTCGGACCAAGGGGAGCATGTGTCAGATAGGTCATACCGCCATAGGTCTGAGTTCTTAAGCCATCAAAAGCAATGGGAAAAATAATCTCGTTGGAGGTGTGGTTGTCCGCCAGAAACAGGTGCAGGTATTCTTCTTCCAGCGTATAGCCTGCATCAATCACTCGTTGGGCATAAGTAACAGCATCAGTGTACCTCGGCTGCCCTGTATAAACCTCCGCATTCATGTACAGCTTAGTGAGCAGTGTCCAGGCAGCAGCCTGGTCGGCTCTGGCGTACTCATTCTGCCGGGCCGGTACCAGAGTATTTTCAATGGCCAGCAATTCAGACTCAATGTAGTTAAAGAGCTCTTCTCCTGAGATGGGCTCAGGGAAGAAAGCACCAACCGGGTCCTCCTCTGTTACAAAAGGCACACCTCCACCGTATAGATCGAGTGCATGCCAATAGCTTAAGGCTCTCAGGAAGCGGGCTTCTGCGCGATACTCCTGCGCAAGTTCCAGGTTGGCACCGCTAATACCACGGCTGCTTAGCCTTTCGTCTGTTGTTTCACGGATAAACTCATTCGTGAGCGCCACCTGATAGTAGATGCGGCTGAACATAGCCCGGACAAACTGGTTATTTGGCGTCCAGTCCATCTCAATCAAATCAGGCAGACCAGCATCTCCCCATCCAATGACAGCCTCGTCGGTTGGCAGTTCCTGTAACTGCCAGTACTGGCGCAAATAGCTGGAGAAGCCTTCGTCACCGCCACTGATGTCGGGATCACCGGCTGGCCCCTGCTGTCCTGTTACGGCATATCCTGCATATAACTTACCGAGCACCTGCTTGTAGTTTGAAAAATCCTCATACACCGTAGCCGACGTTAAATCATAAGGCGGCACCTGGTCTAGGTCGTCATGACAGGCAGCGACAGAAAAGGCAACTGCTCCCGCTAGCAATACATTCTTTATATTGTTGATCTTCATCTTTTTCTTGTTTAGTATTTATAGACTAAGGTTCAGGCCCAATGAGAAAATGCGCGGCCTCGGATAGAAAGCGTTGTCGATACCACCCGCCACTTCAGGGTCTAAACCAGAGTAGTTCGTGATAACAAGCAGGTTCTGCCCGGTGGCCGATAAACGAAGCGATGCTTTGTCGTTCATGATCCGTCCGAAATCATAGCCAAGGTTAATATTATCAAGGCGCAGGAAAGAAGCATTCTCTACAAAGTAATCAGAGAAAAGACGTTCTGACTCTTCACTTACAAAGTTGGTTTCCCTAACACTTGCTGGTATGGTAAGCAGGTATCCTGGCCAGTCGAGGTTGTTGTAAAAGGCGTTAGCGGCTATGTTGTTATACACATAATTGCCGATGTTCCCACGGAATACAAAGCCAAAGTTCCAGTTCCTGTAGTTCAGTTGAGAGGTAAAGCCCAGGAACACATCCGGGTCCGGGCTCTGGTAACGGTAGAAATCCTCATCTGTAACAGACCCATCCTCCGTCAGGTCAGCGTATAAGCGCTCGATTGGAGCACCATCTTCGGTATACACCTGCTTGTACACATAGAATGAGTTTCGCGGATACCCCACAGAGTTGATCTGGATAGTGTTACCCACACCACCGCCAATACCACCAACTAAGTAGCCCGGGAAAGAAGGATCCGCCGCCTGGCCTAGACTCGTGATCTCATTCTGGTTATAGGTAGCGTTGAATCCTAAGTCCCAGGTCAGGTTTTCATTGCTTATAGCCGCATAGTTCAAGGCAAATTCCACCCCCCTGTTCTCAAGGCTACCCACGTTCGTAAACAGTTGATTTGTCAGGTTAGCCCCAGCCGGCACGTTAACGAAAGCCAACAGGTCGTTTGTGCGCCTGTAATAGAAGTCTACAGTACCTGAGAATTTGTTGTTCAGCACCCCGAAATCAAGACCAATGTTGTAGGTTTCCGTTTCCTCCCACTTTATGTTTTCATCATATCCTGCAGGACGTAACGTTCTGTAAAACTGATCACCTAGCTGATAACTGGCTTCCGCATTACTGTAGGCATAGCGTGGCAGGTACGGGTAGTATGAACCAATATCCTGTTGGCCGGTTAGTCCATACCCTAACCTTAATTTCAGGTCAGATAAAGCCTCAATGCCCTGCATAAACGGTTCATCAGCAATTCTCCAGGCCAAAGCCAATGCAGGGAACATGCCCCAGCGCGTATCCGGGCTAAAGCGGGAAGAACCATCTCTGCGCAAGGTGGCTGTGAACAGGTATTTGTCCCTAAACGTATAGTTTAACCTTCCGAAGTAAGAGATCAGAACGTTTGTAAACTCGTTTGGTCTTGGCGCCTGCGTGATGGTGTCACCCTCCATGTTCAGCGTTGGGAAAGCAGGTACCTCCGTATTAAACTTCTGGTAAGAGTAACCGGCTGTTAAATCAACGCGGCTGCGAATTGCTTCATACTCCTCAGTATAGTTGAGGTAAAAGTCCAGCAGGTTGTTTGTTTTGTTCTGCTCATACTGGCTACGGCTACCACCCTGTAGATACACAGAAGCAAGCGTAGCAGGAAGTATTATCTCGCCCTCCCCCTGCGATACATCATAACCCAGGTTCAGGTTGGCCCGCAGGGCAGGTAAGAAATGGAACTTGTAGTCGAGTTGCAGATTACCGATGCTTCTGCTTACATTACTTGTATTATCCGTCTGCTCTAGCGTACTCAGTGGGTTACGGGGCGCCAGTAAGTTGATGATCCCATCGTCACCCACCCACTCAAAGTATCCTCCGAACTCATTATCAGCATAAACGGGTTGCGTTGGATCAAAATTTACGGCCGTTCCAACAGCACCTTCATCAACAAAACGATGCTCTGACTGCACTCCCCTTACATTCAGGTTCACTTTCAGGTGATCGTCCAGGAAAGTCGGGTTCAGCGTTACAGCGCCTGAAGCCCGCTTCATGTTCGAGTTGAGCAGCACACCGTCCTGGTCTAAATACCCCACGGAAACGCGGTAAGGAATCGATTTGATTGTTCCGCTCACGCTCAGGTTGTTATCAAAACTCCAGGCATTCCGGTAAAGTAACTCCTGCCAATCTGTGTTTGCTTCTCCTAAGAGTTCTCTGTTCCCGGGGGACGCATATTGGTTAACAGCAGCCCGGTACTCATCACCCCTCAACACATCAATTGTTCTCGGGTTGTAAGACAGGGAGGCAAGGGAGCTGAAATTAACCCTCAGCTTTTGTCCTGCTTCACCTTTTTTGGTCGTGATAATGATTACCCCGTTGGAGGCACGAGAGCCATAGATAGCAGTTGCTGAGGCATCTCTCAAAATGTTGAAGGACTCAATATCATTCGGGTTGATAAGAGACAGTGGATTGGCTGTTCCGGAAATACCTTGATTGTCAACCGGAACACCGTCTATTACAACAAGCGGATCATTGCTGGCACTAAGGGAAGAGCCACCACGAATCCTGATCTGGCTACCTGCCCCTGGTGCACCGCTGCTAGAGGTGATTTGTACACCTGCCACTTTACCAGCTATTAGCTGCTCCGGCGTCTGAATGTTACCTCGCTGGAATTCCTCCTCTGATACTGCAGTAACAGTACCGGTTAAGTCACTCTTCCGCTGAGTACCATAACCCACAATCACTACCTCTTCGAGTGCCTCGGCGTCCTCGCTCATCGTCACATT
Source organism: Pontibacter diazotrophicus (assembly GCF_003367245.1). Taxonomy (GTDB): domain Bacteria; phylum Bacteroidota; class Bacteroidia; order Cytophagales; family Hymenobacteraceae; genus Pontibacter; species Pontibacter diazotrophicus. The sequence goes on from NZ_QRGR01000003.1 coordinate 268,818, forward strand.
GATAGTGGTCTGGTTGCCTACCTGCACTTCCTGGTTTGTGTAGCCGATATAAGAGAAAACGAGGGTGGCATCGGTGGACGGCACAGCAATGGTATAGTTACCCTCATAGTCTGTGGATGTACCGCGGGAGGTGCCTTGCAGCACAACCGTTACACCTGGCAAACCTACACCGGTCTCATCTGTCACCTGGCCTGTCACGGTCACGTCCGCCTGCACACGCCGGCTTTCGGAAGCCGGCCGCTCCGGGGCAAAGCTTCTCTCTCCTTTTGCAGCAGGTGCGGCAACAGCCTTCTGAATGATGTATACCTCATTCACCTTCTTGTAATTCAGCCCGGCTGGCAGCAGCACTTTATTTAAAAGAGCTTCCGCATCCTTTTCTCCCTCCAAAGAGGCAGGCACGCGCAACTGTATACTTTCGGCCACATCCGCGCTAAATGAAAACTGGATACCAAACTTGCTGCGTAGATCCGTCAGAACTTCGTTCAGTGATTTATTAACGTAGCTCGGTTTATTTCTGCTATAGTTAGCCGCCAGTTCCACCTGCAATTCTGAGTTACTCAGACCCTGTGCAGTTCCTGGTAAAGCTAAGCAGCATAACGCAGTGGAAAGGCCAAGGGCCTTGATCCGCCTTGTGTATTTATTTTGCATAGAACTTATTTGTTAGTAAGACTTATTGTTATTTCCTGATTCTCCTTTTTGATCGTTACTCCCAGTGTTTCAGACACTGTATCCAGAATATTATCTACTCCCCTGTCGTCGAGGTGCGCTGTTAGTTTCATATCTGCCAGGCTGGCCTCTTTCATCGTTACTTTATATCCGTATACATCTTCCAGCATGGTGGCTATTTCCTTCAGGGATGTGTTTTCAAAAATGACTTTGTTGTCCTTCCAGGAGGTATAGAGTTCTGTCCGAACATCCTTCCTGGTAATATCCGCTGTGGTCCCTGATACCTCCACCAGTTCCCCTGGCTTCATTACCAGTTGTTTTTCCTCATTGCCCTGCTCGTAGTTGAGGCGGACCTTCCCGGAGGCTAATACCACACGGCTCCTGGCTCCCCTGCTCGATACATCAAATGCTGTCCCTAATACCTCCACCCGTACGCCGTCTGCAGTTTGCACGACAAACTTCTGGTCGTTTGCTTTATGGGTGACTTCAAAAAAAGCTTCCCCTTCAAGCTGCACGAAGCGGGCTTCATTCTCGGACCATTCTTTTGGGAATGAAATCCTTGAGTTTGAATTCAGCACCACTACAGACTTGTCCGGCAGTTGTATAGTGCGTTTTGCACCATAGGCTGTTGCGTATTCCACGGTCTCGGTCTGCATACTACTGTACAGGAAGAAGGCCGACAGCAGGAGCAACAAACTAACAGATGCGGCTATGGCTGCCATTCTATTCCTTTGCCAGAAACCTAGCGATACAATACTCGCCTCACCCGGACGATGGGGATCATCTTTTCTTATCGTCTGGTTCAGTTGCTCCCACATCGCTTCTAACTCAAAGTCATGCAGCTCATCCTCATCTTCTGACAGCAGCAGTACGATTTGCCTGGCTTCTTCCACTAGTTCACGGTGAAAAGGATACTGCTGCAGCCAACTCTCCCAAAACAAATCTCTCTCAGGAGTAGGCGCTTTCACCCATTGGATAAAGTCTTCGTCTACGGCAAGATCTGATGCGTTTTCGTACTGATACTTCATCTAAAAATTTCGTTACTGTATTTCAGGTAATCCCTCTATACCAGTAATAGCCTGCCAGCACGCATTCTATCCCTCCTCACGCAAATTTTTTATCTGATTTCCACCTGCCGTCTACAGGTGCCTGCTATAATTGTATTTAGTACCTAAGCTTCCGCTCGTTCTTTCCTCTGAATTTCCAGGCAGCAGGCTTTTACCTGATTTTTATGACCCGCATATTGTCAACCATTGCCTGATTTATCTCTCCGTGCATGTTCTCATTGGCCGGCTCGAAAGTGAGGAAGATGGTGTGGCTGCCTTGCTGCAGCGGTACTTCTACTGCATTGGTATAGCCCCAGTTGCTCCACTCACCGGTGCCGCGCTGCGGCATGACGATGGTCCCTGCAAACTCTCCTTCTTTCTTGATCGTCCGGATGGCCGCTTTATTTTCTGTGTTGATGGGTCCGCTGCCATTGGCGTAGCGAAAGTCGATGGCATATATTCCGTCTTCGGGCACAGCGATGTTTACCTGCACCTGCGTGTTCTGCTGTTTGCTCAACTCCACAAAGCCGGTACCTGAGTAGTCGCGGTAAGGCAGCGTTGCTTTTGGAGCCGATTTCTCCAACTCATAAACCACTTTGTGTTTTTCCGGCACCACCATCACCGGCTCGCTGCCAAAAGAGGTTATCGCGTTTTCGTCCACGGCTAGCACCATATACTCTGCATAGCGACTGGTGTCCACCAGTATGTTGGTACCTGGCATATTTGCAAGCTCCTCCCCGTTCTTCATCACTTGGTATGCCACGGCTTCGTTTACCGCAGGCCAGCTCAACTTGCCCGCCAGGTAAGTTACCTTCGGCGTTTCCGGAGAAGTGTAGTCTACCGTATGATTTACTTCTCCATCTGCCGCATTGCCGGCAAGTTCAATCCTGATGGTATGGTTACCTGATAGTGTGGCTGGTACCTCCGGCCTGTCTAGGGTCTTGCCATCGAGGGTGATACTCTTGATCTGGTTTCCATAACCACTCAACTCAAAGTTGAGCAGCGCATTTCTGTATTTGAAGTTGCTGAGTTTATGGGTGCCGGCAAAGGCTTTCGGCACGAAGGGCTTCAGCTCCAACTTGTCTGCCTTCATATCAATCCCGAAAAACACCTTGTAGATCATGCTTATGTTTCCGGCTACACTCCACAATTGCCTGTCAGAGTTAATCTGGGTGCCGGCGTAGTCGCCTGTGCTGGCTACAAAATTCTCCTTGTTTGTCAGGAAAAGAGCAGCAGGTCTGAGTATGGCGCTGATGCTTTCTGTGAGTGCTTTTCCGTTCCCGGTTTTGGCAGCTGCCAAACTCCAGTAGGCTTGCACAAAGGGCCAGATGCCGTTGTTGTGATAGGGCGGGATACCCGGAATCTGCGGATATATACTCGGGATACCGTAGTCTGTAACGGGTGTACTGGCGACTACTTTTTTGCTACGTTCTGCATCGGCAACGCTATACAGCACACTCAGTGCCTCTCCAAGGGCTTCGGCACGCGGCGACAGGATTTTATAGTTACGGCCATACAGGTACTGGCCGTAATACTCTTTCTCCTGCTGCCACAAGTGCTCATTCATACCCTCTTTTACACGTGCAGCCACCTCATTGAACCTGGCAGCTGCTTCCCTGTCCTGTAGCAGTTCCGCCATCTGTGCTGCCACCAGGTTGGCCTGGTAATACACAGCGTTGGTACCTAAGTTCTCTGACGCATAGATATCCACCGGCTGCATCCAGAGCGGGTAGGTCTGTTCACGCCAGTCCAGGAAAGAGGATTCACCGCGCACCAAGCCTGTTTCCGGATTGTAGGCATTCACATAGTCATCCTCCAGGGAGTTTTTGATGATCGGATATGTCTCGCGCAGCCATGCTGCATCGCCGGTCGCTTTGTAGACTTCCCAGGCGGCCACAGCCCAGATCATCCTGTCCGTAGAAACAGGGTAGGCTCCTCCTGTGCCGGTGTCCTGTATAATGCGGCCGTTCTTCACCTTGCGCATCAGGCTGTACATCGACACCCTGGGCTGCAGCTGCGCCATACCCAGAATAATGCTGTAGCTGATATCGCGAGTCCAGACGCCGGCCCACTCTTTGCCAGTCCGGAAGGTGCTGTCGGCTTCTATGTCTTGCTGCATTTCGTCCAGCGACAAGTTATAGAGCGCTTCTATCAGCGGGTAATCTGATGTATACTGCGGAAAGGCGGAGATGTCCTGAGACAATTGCCACTGCGTAGCCGTCTGCTTACTGTCTTCCGGTTTGTTCAGTTGCAGTGTTACCTCATAAATACCGTCGCCATCCGCATCTGTTAGCTCCGCCTCCTTATTGCCGCTGAGGTTGTCAAAGTCCCAGCTCAACGGAGCTGTATTACCGGCAATGTAAACGCCTTTAAAATCCTCCTGAAAGATCCTATCTCCGGTTGGGGTGGTATAGTAGCCCTGCTTCTCAAATGCCTGTAGCACCGGGCGCATGTCCAGATGTACTTTCATCTCCATATTTGGAGTCAGGTACATTCCTTCCGGCACAGCCGTAGTATCAGTATATTGCTGGCCAAAAGTGATCAGGGGCGTTTCACAAGTGCCATCGCTGGCCAGGCAGTTAAAGTGGTGGTCGGTGCCGGAGGCCATTTCATTGTCGCGGCCGTTGATGGCAAACTTGAATGTAATGCGCGGGTCCTGGAATTCGTTGGCCGGGCTCCTGTAGCTGGAGGTTAGTTGAGTTGGGGAAAGCACACGTGCCACATGCTCCCCCTGCACCACACTGTCCGGGTACAGCGCATAAGCCTCCGACTGCCACATCGGCGTGGACCCAACGCTGGCAGGACTTTCAACTGGCTTCTGCGTCTGGCACGCATTCAGGGCCAATAGTGTAAAAAGAAGACTTGTTTTGGTAGTGGTTCTCTTCATTTGAACGAGGTTATGCCGAACCCTAAAATGCTCGCTGTTCCTTTTCATCTTAGCTGAACAAGACACTCGGATTTATGCTTTATAACAGCCAATGTACTTCACTCCCCCATGCCGTTGCTGTCATCTTTTGATTGAGGAGCAAAGCGAATTGCAAAGGTTAGTACTCACTTACAAAAAAACAGCACATATCAGGCAACAGCAATTTCCCCATTCTTAATGTAGAAAATAAAGCAATAAATTAAAGAACAAATCATTGAATCACAGACTTTTATAACCAACAAGCCATAGATAAAGAGTAGATGAAATGTAGGCGCTTATGTGCCTGGAAAAAGTAATCTGGTGCAATTGAGATGTGAACCTCATTCATTGTTACACCACCGGTTCATCTGGGGAAGGTGGGTTCTTCCGTTAAAAATGGGCAGCTAAGGCCTGGGTGAACGGCTAAGATTTTGGCTCTCGGGGCAAGGACTGGATAGCCAATACCCTCCCTGGATTTGGAGGCAAATTGAATATTTAGTTCTGTGTTAGTATCTGGCGTTACGCAACACCAGATCATAGTTTGTTTTAGTCCCGGCGGGACGACCTGTTCATAGCCTTATGACCAGAAACCGCCCTTAGCTCCAGCGGAGCGGCCTGTAAACATACCCCCAACAGGTAGCTCCGCTGGAGCTAAAGAATAGTGAGACTCTTTTTCTATCAACAGGTCGTCCCGCTGGGACTTTTGCGTAACGTCAGTTAATAAGTTTCGGTAGAGGTGGCTAGAATATTGTCCACGCCCTCTGGAAGTCTGCCATACCTGAATTAACAGAATTGCTTTCTTTGAGTTAGAAGGGTTTTATTTCCATTATCTTCTTTTCGAATTCCTCATTCGGAAGTATGGACTTGTTCTTCACTTTTGTCTTGTAGTTATAGATAGTGCTTACAGAGTACTCCAGAATACGGGCTATCTGCTCATGGTCGTGTATACCGATCCGAATCAATGCAAAAATCCTTAACTCAACATTGAGAGAATCCCTGCTTTTGGTTACTATCTTATCCTCTTCGGGAAAGTAAGAGTTGAAAACCGACACAAAATCAGGAAACAATTTCATGAAAATCTTATCAAAGTTCGTGTACAGCGCTTCCCTCTCCTTCTTCAGGTTGATGGTCTTCAGCACATGAGGTATTTCATCGTACTTCTTCGCCCTTAACTTATTCTCCACCGACTCTTTAAACTTCTCCAGCTTCTTGATGTACTCTGAGTAAACGTTAAAGGAGTGGCCTATATATTCTTCCTTGATGATGTTTGCCTCCAGCAGTTTGTCATTTATTTCCTGAAGGCGCTGGTTTGCATCGGTAACCGTCTGCTTTGCCTGCCTCAGCTGCTTTAACTGCCTGAATATGATAAAGGCAAACGCGACCACGAGCAGAGACAGTAAGGTGACCGCAATCGCGTACAGCAACAAGCTTCTGCGTTGCCCTTCTACCGTCACCAGCCGCTCTCCTTCTATGATAGGCAGTATGGCCGCCACTTGTATTTTGCGCTGCCTGGCGCCATAAAAATCAGCATCCTGCAGCGCTTGCTTAATATAGGTATAGGCTCTGGCCTCATCGCCGTTGTTATACAGCAGCTCCGCCAGGTTCATCAAGGCAACGGCTTCCGTGGTAGAGGACTTTATGTCTGCGATAGCTGCCTTTGCCATCATCTCTAATGCTTTGTCTGTGTTACCCAGTGCCCTGTGTATATTGCCCAGTGAATGAGACGCCATGGCATACTGATGCAAAGTTGGGTCGAACTCATCCAGGATCATCTGAAAATCGGTTTTTGCCTGCTCATAGTTGCCACTAGCCTCGTGCTTCATTCCCCTTAAAGAGTAAAACTGCAGGCTGTTCTGGTTCGTGAGCGCAAGTGCAGAGTCAACATACATCCCTCCCTGTGCTATGTACTGGCTGGCGTAGTGTTTATCTTGATTATAACTGGCCAAATCATAAAAGCCCCGTGCTTTCTGGGCATAGTAATCTACTTTTAAGCTACCAGGCTTATTTGCAATATTAACTGAATCCAGTGTATCGAAAGCCTCTTTGAACATACCCGACGACAGCAGAATGAAGCTCATACTCAACCTGGCCTGGGTCATTCTGGTGGAATCCTGCATTTGCCTGGCTGTTTCCTGAAGCTTTTGCGCGTAAGTGAAGGCAGAATCATATTTGTATGAGCGGTATTCGTCATAAAGGCTTTTGTACACCTCAAACTGGCGAAGAAGAGAAACATCATCATTCTCGTTCAGTATTCCTTTCAGCCTGCCGATACGCCCGCTCTTTTGCTGGATATAAGCTTCCCTGTTTTCTATCGCCTGGCTTAACTCCTGGAGCAAGCTGTCTGGGGTTTCTGCTGATAAAGCCGGAATAGCACACAGAAAAAGCACCAGCAGAACTGAAAGAAGCTTCATATCTCTAAAAAATTGTATAGATAAGTCAAGATGTAATTGAGCACATAAAGTAACCAATTAATCCAGACTAAAACTAAAAGCAGGAGGCCTGGGCCTTGCCTTTGTTTCTACAAGACAAAGCCGTAATTTTGGATTTGCTCACTTAAAGCAGCGAGCGAAAATAGGCCAGCACAGACTTTTGCCAGCAGCTGTTGCAGCTTATCGATGGCTTTGTAGGTGAGTTTATAGACTGACTGCTGCCCGATACCCATCACAGCCGCAATCTCCTCATACTTTAGGTTGGAGTAATACTTCAGGAAAATGACTTCTCTTTGACGGGCGGGCAATTGAGCGAGAACGGAGGCAATCCTTTCCCGGTTAATTTCGGAGGTCTGCAATGCGATAAGGTCTGCCTCGTATGAAGTTGCTTCCTCAAAACTATACTCCTCCGGCAATGTCTCGTAGGCAATGCCCCGCGTAAGTTTTTTGATAACCTCGCAGCGCAGCGATTTCAAGAGGTAATTTTTTATACTATAGGGAGTGGAGATATTTTCTTTGCTTTTCCATAAAGTAAAGAACACTTGCTGAATAGCATCCTTTACCAACTCTCTGTCATTGGAGAGCTTAGATCCATAGCGAAACATGATTGGCGCATACTCCCTGTAAAGGATGGTAAAATCTTCTTCGCTGCCATTTTTAAAATTAATCCACAACTCCAGCTCATTCATTGCAAAGAAAACTAAAAGTGTCTATGACAGTCACAAAGACTGATAATTGGTTATAGTGGGCAGCTGAATCAGGATACGTAATATGATAACTGCTGTTACAGATTTGATGCTTGAAAAGTGCGTCAGCACGCACTCAAAATCATGTTCATCTTTTAAACCTGCAGACTCATTCCCGTATCCTGTGCAAAATTCATGAAATTAGATATTAATTCCAAGCTCCTTAGTGAGTGGTAAATCACTTCTGTTAAACCGCTAATTAGCCCAGTATTTACCTGTTTTCACTCTTTTTAAGAGCATTTGAACGCTTTAGCTGAAGTACTTAATAGCAGCTCTGCCAGGTTTGCCTGCCAAATAGCATTATGGGTGATGCTAGACCTGAAATTAAAGTATGACAGAGGTCCGGAAGAAGTACACAAGCGTAAGAATTGTGCAGACACTTAGCTGGCTAAGTAGCAGGCAGTGGGCACAGGAATGGAAGGAGGAATCGCACTGATGGCAAGGCCCTAAATTGTGAGAAACCTGAAACAATAAAGGCTTTCCTCCTGCTTCAGATTTCTCACTTGTCGCTTGTGTTTCGAGACGAAAGCTATAAATTAAGCATTATGATGGGGTTCACACAAGGTCTCTGAGGCGCTCGGCACTTGCTTCAGGAGTAATGTCGCGCTGCGGATCGCCCATCATCTCATAGCCTACCATAAACTTCTTAACAGAGGCCGAGCGAAGCAGCGGCGGAAAAAAGTGCATGTGCAGGTGCCAAGCTACATGCTCCTGCCCGTCCGTTGGACGTTGGTGTATGCCTGATGAGTATGGAAACGACACATTGAAGACTTTGTCATAGACCATCGTCAAGCGCTTGATAGCATCGGCGAAGGCATCTTTCTCTGCGTCTTTCATCTGGCCAATATGCTGCAAGTGGCGCTTGGGCAGGATCATGGTCTCGAAGGGCCAAACAGCCCAGAATGGCACCAGCGCCACAAAGTGCTCGTTTTGATAGACAATTCTTGTTTTCTCTTCCAACTCTATTGCCAGGTAATCCTGCAGGAGGCTGCGCTGGTGTTTTTCATAATATTCAGCCTGGTGCTGCGTCTCTTTGGCCGGGCCACCGGGGATGGAGCTCTGTGCCCAGATCTGGCCGTGGGGGTGCGGATTGCTGCAGCCCATGGTTGCGCCTTTGTTCTCGAAAATCTGTACATGGTTGATAAAATCCAGCATGCCCAGTTCCTCATACTCCTGCTGCCATAGGTCCACCACCTTCCGGATGTCTTCCACTTCCATATCAGGTAATGTGAGGTCGTGGCGGGGCGAAAAGCAGATTACCTTCGCTATGCCGCGCTCGCTTTCAGCCCGCAACAGCCCCCCTTTTGTAAAGGAGCCCGTGGGAGTAGTAGGCTGCAGCGCCCCGAAATCATTATCAAAGGCATAGGTGGTTTTGTAATCGGGATTATGCTCACCGCTGGCTCTTTCGTTGGTGGGGCACAGGTAGCACGAGGGGTCATATTCCAGGCGAGTCTCTCTGTTTACCTCTTCCTGCTGCCCCTGCCATGGCCGCTTTGCCCGGTGCGGGGATACAAGCACCCACTCGCCACTGAGCGGGTTATACCTACGGTGCGGATGTTCCGCTAAATCAAAAGATGACATGTCTGCTTATTTAAAGTAAAGCCGTAGGCGTCGCTATGGCTTTGTAAACAATTTTTACTTCGCACTGCTGCTACCGTCCACAATCTCTGCTATATACGTTTTAAGCTGCACGTTGAACTGCTGCTGGTAGGCTTTCTCCATCTGCTGCACAGAATCCGTCAGGGCACCTACTTTTACAAGGTTAATGGTGCAGCCCCCGAAGCCGCCGCCCATCATACGGGCACCCAACACATCAGCAGATTGCCTTGCCTGGTTCACCAGGAAGTCAAGTTCCGGGCAGCTTACCTCATAATCGTGCTGCAGCCCGGCATGCGAAGCGTACATTCTATCTCCGAAAGACTTCATATCGCCCTTTTCCAGGTCGGCGCAGGCTGCCTCTACCCTGTTGTTTTCACTTACAATGTAAGTGCAACGCTTGTATACCACCGGGTTAAACTCCTGCTGGTGCTGCGCCAGCATGTCCAGCTTCGCATCGCGCAGGCTTTGCACCTCCGGGTAGTACTGCTGCAGTATAGCAACACCCGCCTCGCACTCTTTCCTGCGCGTGTTATACTCGGAAGAAGCCAGCGAATGCTTCACCTGCGTGTCGCAAAGCACGATGCGGTAATCCTGCATGTCGAGGTTATAGAACTCGTACTCCAGCGAACGACAGTCGAGCTTGATGGCATGGTTATTTTTGCCGAACATGCTGGCGAACTGGTCCATGATGCCGCACATGACACCCGCATACTCGTGCTCCGCCTTCTGCGCCATCTTTACGAGGGTGAACTTATCAATGCCAAAGCCAAAGACTTCGTTTAAGCCAAAGGCTATACCGCACTCTACAGCAGCCGAAGAAGAAAGTCCAGCCCCGATGGGTACGTTACCGCCAAACACCAGGTCGAAACCCTTTACCTCATAGTTTGCCTTCTGCAACTGGGCAATTACACCCAGCAGGTAATTGGCCCAACTGATGTCAGAAGGCTGCACATTAGCCAGATTAAACTCAGCACTCTCGCCTAAATTGAAGGAGTGTACCCGGAAGGTATCCGTATCATTCGGCGCCAGAGCAAAGAAAATTTCTTTATTAATAGCCGCTGGCAGCACAAAGCCATTGTTATAGTCGGTGTGCTCGCCAATAAGGTTCACCCGCCCCGGCGATCGGAAAACAGTTGGATCCTGGTTATATAGCTCTTTGAACTTTTGCGTAATCTCGTTTAACATTTTCCTGTTGCTTTACTCCAGGGCTTAAATAGCCCGGGTTCTTTATTTTGAATATCTGATAAAGCTAATAAAAATACTGTATTAGGGCTTACGAAAATAAGGCGGATTGATCTTCATCTCCCATAATAAAGAGCTGCCTTCAATCCCTGTCAGCCTGGAAGGATCTTGTAAGCTATCCTCAGATAATTCGCAGGACTCTTCCAGCATGACAGAGTTGAGAAGCTGATTTTATTTGACGAAGCAGATGCTACTCTTCTAAAACCACGGTACTGTAAGGCGCCAACCTCAGCATGTTAGTTTCTCTTGTTTGGGCTTTGTTTTGAAAGCGTACATCGTCATAAGCTGTCAGGTTATCAGGCAGGTTAACAGTTACCTCCTGGCCAGAAAGGTTATGCAGCACCAGCAGCGACTCGTCTTCATACTGTCTTATAAAAGCACTTACTTCCTGCGTCCCCAGATTCAGCGGCTCCAGTTCCCCATAGGTCAGGGCTTTGCTGTTGTTTCTGAGTTCGATGAAGGTTTTGTAGTGGTTTAAGATAGAGTTCTCGTTTTCCATTTGTATGGCAGCCGGGGTAACCGTTTGCTCTGTGCTGTATTGCGGTACCACCCAGGTGGCACGGCAATCGTCGGCTTCTTTGTTATCCCAGATAAAAGGTTCCCGGATTAGCTCGTCAGGTTTTTTGCCTCTCATACCTATTTCTTCTCCATAGTACATGTATGGAGAGCCTGGTAGTGTGAACAGAAGCGCTGCAGCCATTTTAGCTTTGTTGACATCCCCGTTCACTTCGCTCATGATACGGTTCTGGTCATGGTTCGTCAGGAAAGTGGCATCCACAAAATCAGGATTAACCGTTTTGTAAAAGTCCCTTATCTTTTTGTGGTTCTCGACAAGCACGCCCGCATCTTCTTTGTTCACAGCCTCGGTGATGGCGTAGCCCATATCAAAGTTGAACAAGGCTGGCAGTCCTTTCATGTAAGGGGCCACCACGTCAGCCTCTGCCCATACCTCCCCAACCAGGTACACGTCTTCTTTTGCTTTCCGCATTTCGTTCCGGAAATCCACCCAGAACTGGTGGTTGTCTTCGGGTCTGTCGTCCGGGAAAATATGACGGGCCGCATCCAAACGGAAGCCATCTACTCCCACCTCAGAAAGCCAGAACCGGCCAATTTTATATACTTCTTCGCGCAGCTCGGGGCTATCAAAATTCAGATCGGGCATGCCCCCATAGAAATAGCCGTAGTAAAGGGAGTCGCTGCCAGGCACCTGATGCCACCGATTCACATTATCAGAATCTCCGGCCAGAATCTTGCCTTCTTTCTGTGTCTGCGGGTCATCTTTATGCGCCCACACATAATAGTCTCTGTAAGGGCTATCCGGATTCCGCACGGCTTCCTGAAACCAGGGGTGATCGCTGCCGGAGTGGTTCACCACCAGGTCCATCACCACATGAATGCCCCGCTCGTGTGCCTCCTCCAGAAACTGCTTAAAATCCTCCAGTGTACCGTAGTCTGGGTGGATGTCGTAATAATCGGTTACGTTGTACTTATGGTAAGAAGGAGACGGGTTTATGGGCATCAGCCAGATACCCTCCACGCCCAGGTCCTGGAGGTAGTCCAGCTTGGAGGTCATGCCCTTGATGTCTCCTATACCATCATCATTCGAGTCGCAGAAGGATTGCACGAAGATCTCATAGGTTACCCCTCTCGGCCACTTGCTAGCTTTTTCCTGTTCGGCTACCTGGGTTTGCTGCGCAGTGGCAACCGCTTCTGCCTGGTTTGTTTTCTCAGCAGTACTACAAGCTGTGCCAAAGGCAATAGAAGCCGCCAGCGCAAAATGTAAAAATTTAGTTTTTCTCATCGTGTTTCTATCTGATTAAGATTAGAGTATCATACATCGTTATATGGCTATTTTTAAGCTACAGTCTACTCTACTGCTCAAGTATAAATTGTGGTGGTGTACTTTATAGCCAGCTACTAATGGCAGCTTTCTTGTTTACTGCCCTGACTTTTCGAGCCACACGCCTTCCACCTCAAAACTAAATGGTTTTCCTTTTTCTGCCGGAGACAAGCCCTCCCCAACTGTAATTTCAAATTTCTCTGCCTGGTTCAGGTTAAAAGGCTCCACTTTGCCTGGTTTAAACCAGAACGGGTGAAAACCAGGGTATGGCCTCGGCAACAACATAAAGGAGGACGACTGTAGGGTATTCAGCGGCACCTCAATTTCTCTGAAGGTATTGTCTAAGGTAATATTAGCAGCATACGCCGAAGCATCATCTGTGATAAGTGAAACTTTTGCCTGCACCGGCTCCGGATTTGTGGTGCGGGCTCTGATCACCAGTCTATCAAACGTGGGTAGCTCCCCCTGTCGGCCTTTTACTTTATCACCAAAGTAGAACTGCATGCCCATCACACCTTCGCCTGTAAGTTCTTTAGCCGCTAAACGCAGGATCAGCTGGCCCGACTCTTCTCCGGTTAAATACTGCCGTTCGTCCGGGCGCCATAGGTTAGGGTATACAAAAATGTTCTGGTCCTGCGTCGGGTTAAACAGCTCCAGCGCCCCGTTTTCGGATGCCACATAGGTTTGCCAGGTGTCGTCCTCCACATAGTCCCATGCCCACGGATTTCCTTTGTGGCCTCTCGGGAAAGTAACGAACCCGCCCTCCTTCGTCTCCACTATAATGCGGTACCGGATCAGTCCTGGCGTAGCCATGTCTGCAGGTAAGTTAGCCTGATAGGTATAGGGCATTGCCTGCTGCATCGGCACTGTTTTCCAGGCACCTGATAAACTGTTTGCAGCAAGGCTAACTTTCGCAGCCGTATCAATGCCAACTATTTTTGCCTCGATGGTAAAAGGATTACCGGCAGACACCTCACTTTTAGGCTCATGCGACACATACACCTCATTCGTAAGTGGCAAAGGCGCAAGGAATTCATTCAGGCCAATAGCCCCCAAGGCACCGTGCTTTACATTCCGGACGCTTTTCCCGCGTCTGGTCAACAGGTACGTTCCGGGCCGGATCTGAAAGCTGCTGTTGTTTGCGGTAGTGGTATAGGTGTTTCCTGGGTTCTGCCCTTTAATGCTGAAGTCAGCACCCAAATCGGGCAGGCTGATTTCCATGGGGTGTTCCTGCCACTGGATACGGGTGACGATTTTTTGTGGAGATGCTTTTGCAAACGGATCGCGCACATGAATGGCATCCGGCATTACCTCCAGGCGCCACACGCCATTCTCGAGCTTGTCTATGAAGTAAGCCCCTGTGCCCTTGTACTCTACCACAGGCGAGGAGCCCACTCCGGCAATTTGGGTTAGTCTGGAGACGCTGGCAGGCTTTGTGCGGGTGGTGTTGGAGTAATAGAACTTCTGCGGTGCGTTCATCTCGCTCAGGTTTTCTTTGTAGCTCACCCGGAAAACATCAAACACGGTGTCTAACGGGTAGGTACCGTAATTCTTCAGCCTCGGTAGTTTATGAAACGCTTCCGAAGCAATCATGTAGCTTACTGCCTTAGAAGGAGTGTAGGCAAGGTTGAGGTAGTGCGTCTGGTATTCGGTGTTGCCATAGGCTGTCGCCAGCGGATCATAGGCGAACTGGGTGGCCCACTGGAAACCGGCTCCACGGAAACTACGTGCCATAGCCGGGTACATGATTGGCTGCAGGATATCACCGGCATCAAACTCATACACCATACGCGCTTTGCTCGCATATTCCGGTATGGTGTCGAACGGGATCCGGTACTGGTCTACATGTGGCAGGTAATTACCTTTCAGGGTGCGGTTAGCCACAAGACCGGTCGGGTACCACTGGAAGCTCACCCCGTCAATATTTGCCTTTGCCACCGCATCGGCATAGGTAGGTGATTCGCTGATGTTATAGAAAATGGGCTTGGTCCAGCCGGTGCCGCGCACAGCAGCCGCCATCCGGTTTACAAACTCAGTTGCCCGTGCCTTCGGACCGGAGTGATGCGGCTCGTTGTTAATCTCCATGGCGATGATGTCCGGATCGTCCTGGTAAGTGAGTTTGGTATAAGGGTTGACGTGCTGGAAGAACTGCTGCAGGTATTTCTCCTGGGCCAGAAAGGCTTCCTCTTCAGTTACTGCCTGGCGCTTGTTATAAATACTGGAGAATCCCGCTGTCTTCACGTCCGGTTCCGGATAGCCGGAGCCCCAGTAAGCGATGGGCGTCACCAGGATTTTGATGTTGCGCTCCTTCAGTTTGGCGATTAGGTAATCGAACAGCCGCAGGTGCTCATTCTCCAGCAGGTTTCCCACCGAATCCGTAATCTCTGTGTCCCATACATGCACCCGGAAAGCATCCAGCCCCATGCGTGCGAAGTGGTACACGTCCTGGTCAATTGCTTTCTCCAGGTCAGCATTCAGGGCTTTGTGTGATCGGTAGCCGTAAGCGAAAGGCACTGTGTAATTAACACCAAAAAAGTTAGCTTCTTTGTTTCCTTTCTGCCAGCGCAACACACCTTGCTTGTCTACATATACGCCCTCCCTGTTCTGGCTGAAAGTTTCTGTGTTAGCCGTTAGCAGCAGCGTAAAAAGCAAAAGGAGTTTCATGCTGCACCAATGTGTTTTTTTCATCATTTTAATTTATCCATTCATTTGCCAATAGAAAGAAGAACCCACCCCTGCCCCTCCGAGGAGGGGATTGAGTTTATTTTTGCAGAAATTCCCCTCCTCGGAGGGGCAGGGGTGGGTACAAGAACTTTCCTTATTTAAAACTGATTCTAAAGCAAAAGCAGGCTACTGTCTGAGTTTGACGAGCTTTCTGGTGCTTTTCTGCCCACCTTGCTCTACCTGCAAGTAATATAGGCCCCCTGCTAAATTCTGAAGGTTTAGTTCCTGCTGCAGTGTTTGCTGCCCCTTCTGCGCCTTAACCGTTCTAAGTATGCGCCCCGTCACGTCCACTACCTGCAGCGATACAGCACCACGGTAGCTGTTGTTCAGCTCAATAACCGTAGCGGCCTCAATGGGATTTGGATATACCACCAGCGAGCGGGCATCGGCTAACTGTTCCTCGGCATCCAGCACCACCTGCTGCCATGGCAGCAGATTTGCCGGCGGAGCAGGCAAGGGCTCCGTTGTGAGTAGCCTGAACTCCCCTGGCTGCAGCGCAATGGTTTCAGCGGTGTTCGTCACATTTACCTCCTCTCCGGTAAAGTAGTCGTACCAGGTGCCGGCAGACGGGAAGTTTGCCACAGGTGCCAGCGGCTGAACGTCAAAGTTGCCAATCAGGAAAACCGTCATATCCTCGCCATCTAGGGTGATGCGCTTGACCATATCGTCTAAATCCAGGGTAAAGTCATCGGTTGCAAAGGCAGGCACTGTTGTTTTCAGCTTAATAAGTTCTGCGTACACGTTGAACAGTTTCTGACGCTCCGGATCATCCTGGTACTCCCAGCGGATCGGCTTCGCACCTGTTCTCCCATTCTCTTCAATAGACACGTCGTATCCTAACTCGCCAAACTGCCACATCATTTTCGGCCCTGGCACAGTAAGGCTAAAAGCCGCCGCTAGTTTGGCACGGTTCAGTGCAGTAGTGAGGTTTCGAATATTATAACTGCCGGCAGAGCGGCCGTTTTGCAGTAAATCATACATCAGCCGCTCTTCGTCATGGCTTTCAATATAACCCACCACGTGCGGCACCTCCCAGCCCCGTTCCTGGTAAGATATCCACTCCAGGTTTGCATTGTTTCCCTTGGCAGCCTCACGGTAGTCGTGGTTCAGGTTTCCCCAGAAAAGCATGCCGTACGCTGCCAGCTCTTTTTCCTCCTGATTTACAGCAAAATGCTCCAGAATGACATAGGCAGACTGGTTCACCCCCCGGATGTGGTCGTAAATATCCTTCCAAATGGCCACCCGGCTGGCATCGTAGGCGCTCCAGGCATCCACGTTGTTTCCGGTGTTGTTCTGGGTGAAGCCCTTTGATAAGTCGAAACGGTAGCCATCGATTTTATACTCCTCAAGCCAATAGCGGGTAACACGCTCCACAAACTCCTGCGTCGCCTCACTTTCATGGTTGAAATCGAAGAACACGCTGAAGGGGTGTGTTGCCTCCTGGTTAAAGAAAGGATTGTTGGCGGCCGGTCTGTTTTGAGCTTCATCCCAATACAGGCGCACATAAGGGTTTTCATAATCTGCCTGGTTTAACACAATGTCCAGGATAACGGCAATGCCGGCTTTGTGGCACTCGTCGATAAAGGCCTTCAGGTCTTCCTCTGTGCCATAGGCTTTATCCGGGGCAAAAAAGAAGGTGGGATTGTAGCCCCAGGAGTCGTTGCCGCTAAACTCCATGACAGGCATCAGCTCAATCGCATTAATATTCAGGCTTTTCAGGTATGAGAGCGTATCGGCAAGGGTTTTATAGTTGCGGGTGGCGACAAAATCACGCACCAGCATTTCGTATATCACCAGGCGCTCCACATCCGGGCGCTCAAAATTCTCTACCTGCCAGTTATACTCCTGCTGGTTTGTCTGCAGTACCGAAACGATTCCCTCGGCGCGGGTCGGGTGCGGCTTCAGATCAGGATAGTTGGCATCGGTGAGGTATGGGTCATGGATGGGGTCCAGTATCTTTTCTGCATACGGATCGGCCACCGCTATCTCACCATCTACCAGGTACTGGAAAGCGACTTCTTCACCAGCTGGCAGATCTGTCAAATGGAGCCAGTACTGGTCTCCATCTGGCGTTCTGTTCATGAGGTAGTCTTCTGAAGGCAGCCAGTTGTTAAACTCCCCTATCACATATACAAACTCCTTTTCAGGGGCAAACAGCGTTAGCACCACTTCCTCTGCATTGATATAGGTAATACCGTCCTGCACGCCCGCCGGAAGCGCCGCCACTACCGGAGCAGGCTCCACGATAAAGTAAAAGGTATCACTGGCTGTTTCCGTGGCGGTTGCAGCTTCCAAAACAACCCTGCGGCGTTTGCCTGCCTGTGTACCGGTGTTGAGGGTATAGCTTAATTGCTCCTCGTTTGTAGCCGTAGCCACTATGGTGTTGTCGAGTTTCAGCGTGAGGTTTGCCTGTGCGGATGCGGCAGCCTGTACTGGAATGGCTGTGCTGGCCTGTGTGAAGAGA
Source organism: Pontibacter diazotrophicus (assembly GCF_003367245.1). Classification (GTDB taxonomy): domain Bacteria; phylum Bacteroidota; class Bacteroidia; order Cytophagales; family Hymenobacteraceae; genus Pontibacter; species Pontibacter diazotrophicus. The sequence continues at coordinate 286,479 of NZ_QRGR01000003.1, forward strand.
AGCTCCTGCGTTGGGGCGATGAAGGCTGCTGTCAGCTCGGCAGGATAGATGGTTACGTACAGGTCTTCTGTCTGTGCGGTACCGTTTCCATTCTTCAGTAGCAGCCCTAACCGGCGAATCGTCACATCGTCGGGCACGTTAAAGTACTCACGGGGTACCATTGTTATTTGCCAGCGGTCATCGCCCAGGTAAGTCATTCTGCCCGGTTCAAAAGGCTGCTCCCAGTTTGTCTGGCCAGTAGGCACATATTCAAAGGCATTGCCTGTTTCTGTGGTTCCTGCCCCGGCCCAAAGGTAAATGTCGCTGGTTTTACCTAACAATCCCGCTGCCCGCGCATCTGACGCTTCGGAGACATCGAAGGTCAGTGTTACCTCCTCATTTGCCGTCGGAAAAGTGGGGGACGTGGTAACCACCTGCCCTGCAGCCTGCAGGCAGAAGCAGAAAAACAAAAGCAGAAAGGTAAAGTTTCTTCTGGTCGTAAAAAGGTGCATAGGCTTGTAAGTAAGAAAAGCTACATTAAAATTCAGTTTAAGAACAGGCTCTTTTCAACCTCTCTGTCCGGCCTCTGCTACACAAACGCAACCGGATTACCTGCAGAAAAGTCATCAAAAAACATTATTCTATTAAATGGAATAGCCTGCTGTAGCTTATAATATCCCTCTAGCTCCAATTTTTTTATTGATAAGCGAAGAACTGGCTGATTTAGTAGCTGAAATCTACGAAGTGCCATGCATAAGCGGGGAATGGATACCTCGACAGCGGAAAAAAAAACGCCACACTGCCAGCCCCGTATAAACGGGATATTTAAACCTGAAGAAACAATGGAATTGAATATCATTCACGACGAGGAAGATCTGCGCTTTTACGCAGTCATTGAAGGAGACGAAGCAGAACTCACCTATACCTACCCTGAAAGCGGTGTTATGGACTTTGACCACACCTTTGTGCCGGAAGGCAGCCGGGGCAAGGGCCATGCAGATAAACTTGTGCAATCGGGGCTGGATTATGCCCGTTCGCAGAATTACCAGGTAATTCCTTCCTGCCCGGTGGTTGGCGCATACATCAAGCGCCACCCGGATTACAGGGATTTAGTGCAACCGGAATAAATAAGGCAAAATGCATCATCCCGAACATCCTAGCCTGTCATAAGTTAGGAAGTTCGGGATGACTTATGTTCAGCAGGAGTGTTTTGTAATGCTTTAAGTTTGATGCACAACCATTATAAACCCTGACAAATCTGCTTTTCTACTAGCCTTGTCAGGATAAGTATACGAAGGAGAAAAAGGGGAAGCCTAAATCAGTTATTCTCTATTATACCATTAAAAGATCTTGCTGTGGCTACTCATATTCGCACACTAATCTGATTCTGCTTAATTGGCTAAAGTCAACAATATAGATGTTCTGCTCAATGTCTTCTTTTTCAATTCTTATTGCGTTTCCGCCGCCCCCATTATGATATAGACTGAACGTATCTCCAGCTTTATCTTTTGCCATCAGGCTATACAAGTACACCTGATTTAGATTCTCTGGAATAGCGTAATAGCCATAATTGGAGTTTCTGATTTTCCCTATGATGATTTTTTCTTCAACAGGAATCTCTATCGGATCATAAGTAAGTTGGTTGACATCTTTTATGACAGGAGAAGTATAAATGACAGGACAAGAAGGATAGATCCCCAATGGTTCCATCTCTGCGTTTGTATATTGTTGAATTTGAAAAAACACATCTGCCTGTGAAGTAGTTGGCCACCTGAAGGATAACCCCTCCTGCTTGTGTGTGATCCATTGAATTTGTTCAATGATGATCTTTTTCAGGACCCTGTCCAAAACGACCACCTGTTTTCTTGACTCAGATTTGACACCATCAATACTAGTGACCGTTAGCTTTACTTCATAAGTGCCGGATTTTGGATAAAATAAAACCACATCTTTTTCTTCTGAAGTTCTACCATCCCCGAAGTCCCATAAATACGATTGGCCATTTTGAGAATGGTTGATCAGCATACGCTCATCATTTGTTCCCACTTTTAATGTTGAATTACTCTCACCGTCGTAAGTAAAAGAAGCGGTGGGGAGAACTTCTTTTTTATCACAGCCGAAACTCAACAGTGACAGGCACAAAATGAAGTATAGATATTTTCTCATGTTAGAGCTATTTGAATGTTACAACCCATAATGTGCAATTGATGAAATCTGAAAATGCCTTGTCAACCTTTAATGATTGAATGTAGTTAAAATATTCATATTATAATTTTAGATAATATATTTTTTTTTCTTCCGTTCAAAGATTCAAATGCTCTCCTGCGACAGCCACATTTGGCATAAACCTTGCAAAATCTTACATTAGCTTCTATTCACCCTGCCACAGGAGAACCTTTATTCGGCCTTACCGGCTGCACATTTTATCTAATGAAGAAAAACTCAGCAACAACTACACTCACCCGCCTGCTATTGGGAGTAGGCTTATGCTTTGGCGCTGTACAGGTACAGGCACAGTCTCCGGAATTCACACGCCAGGACACACTGCGTGGAAGCATTACGCCTGAGCGCGCCTGGTGGGACCTGACTTACTATCATCTGGACATTGAGGTAAACCCTGCTGACAGCACCATCCGGGGCGTGAACACGATACAGTACAAAGTAGTGGAGCCACATCAGCGGATGCAAATAGACCTGCAGCCTCCTATGCGCATACAGAAGGTAGTACAGAACGGGAAAGAACTGCAGTTGGAGCGGGATGGCAACGCCTGGTTCGTACAACTGGTAGAACAGCAGGAGCCCGGCAGCGTGAACAGTGTGGATGTGCACTATGGAGGAAAGCCCCAGGTAAGCGAAAACCCGCCGTGGAGTGGCGGCCTCACCTGGCGGTATGACTCGAACGGGAGACCTTTTGTGGCAAACTCTAACCAAGGCGACGGAGCTAGCCTGTGGTGGCCTGTAAAGGACCATATGTATGATGAGCCCGACAGCATGCTGATTAGCGTAAAAGTGCCCAAAGGCCTGACAGACGTATCAAATGGGCGCCTACGCAAAGTAGAACAGCATTCTGATGGCACCAGCACCTTTCACTGGTTTGTGAGCAACCCCATCAACAACTATGGCGTGAATGTGAACATTGCTGATTACGTTCACTTTTCAGAGAAGTACCAGGGCGAAAAAGGGGAGCTAGACCTCGATTACTATGTACTGCGCGGCAACCTTAAAAAAGCAAAAGCACAGTTCAAAGACGTGCCGCGTATGCTGGAAGCCTTTGAGCACTGGTTTGGCCCCTACCCTTTTTATGAAGACAGCTATAAGTTGGTAGAAGCTCCTTACCTCGGCATGGAGCACCAGAGTTCTATCACGTATGGCAACAATTACCAGAACGGTTACCTGGGCCGCGACTTGAGCGGCACCGGATGGGGTAAAAAGTTTGATTATATCATCATACACGAGTCCGGGCATGAGTGGTTCGCCAACAACATTACGTACCAGGATTACGCCGATATGTGGATACACGAAAGCTTTACCACCTATTCAGAAAACCTTTTCCTGGACTATCACTACGGTAAAGAAGCTGCCGCTGCATACGTCATCGGGCAGCGCGATCTTATTCAGAATGACCGCCCCATTATAGGAACGTACGGTGTGAACCAGACGGGTTCCGGAGATATGTACCCGAAGGGAGCTAACATGCTGCACACCCTGCGCCAGATCGTGAACGATGACGAAAAATGGCGGGGCATTCTACGCGGACTCAACAAGGAATTTTACCACCAAACAGTCACCACTGCCCAGGTAGAGAATTACCTGAGTGAGCAGACGGGCCGGGACCTTCGTCCATTCTTTGACCAATATCTCCGCGATGTGCGCGTTCCTGAATTTCAGTACCGCATGGAAGGGAACAGGCTGATGTACCGCTGGAACAATAGTGTAGCGGATTTTAATATGCCTGTGAAGGTGCATGTAAACGGAAAAGCGCAATGGCTGGAGCCGACTACCAGTTGGCAGGAACTGGAAGGCGCGCCTAAAAAAACTAAACTGGAGGTAGACCGAAACTTTTATGTAAGGGCGGCAAAAGCGACCTCTTAACAAGGCATGTAAAAAAGCAAAGGCTAAAGGAAGCCACCCTCAGCACCCAAACGGGTATGGCAAACCTTTAGCCTTGCATTTCAATTTAACAGGTTTTCGACAGTTAACAGGGTTCTTTCAGCTGTTCTTCTGTTTTGCTTTAACCTTTGTTTAGTAGTACGCCCTTTCTGCCATTAAAGTGTGCCCCTCCCGAACGATTGCGTGTTTATCCGGGCATTTTACTCTAAAATACGGAGCCTGGCAGACTTACTTATATGCTCCTGTATTATATACCTGTAAACCACTCCTGCTCCTGTTAAGCGTTTACAAATCTACAAAAGCTCTTCCTCCACTGCTCCTGATGCGGTGCACCTTTGCATCAGCATTAATACTTATTTAGCTGTATCTAACTGGTATTTAAGGTGTATTAACACCCAATTTCACCTAAAAAAGCAGCTACAAAGTTTAGCGTTCGTAAATTCAGGTGTTGGTCGCAAACAATAGATAGAGTGGATTTGGTTGGTTATCCTCCTCTTTAGGAGTTAAGTGCTTTTGTTTGCTACCAGTTATTTATTTGTTTAATGTTGATGGAGGGGTGCTGAAGATGGGTGCCTGAGGCACCCCTACCATTCACTTATAGCAAAATAGCAGAATTCCGGCCAGAGGATATAGCTGATTAACCTACTTAAACAGCGATTTTTACTGCTTTCTATTTTTCTCCCCAATACCGTTAGAAGTGCTGCTGTATTCAATTAAGCAGATCAGCGGTTTTTATTTAACTGAAATCTATTTTCACCATTAAAGCAAAGGGCTACACCATGGCAGTAATAGTGCAGCAGGTGCAGGATTGTCATTTCATAACAGCAATCGGTTGTTTCAATGGTGATGACTGTCGCCAACTTAGGCAGGTGATTGCAGATGCAAAGGACCAGCACATCCGGCATGTGCTGGTAGATTGCGAACGCATTACATCTGTTACAACGGAAGCTTTGCGCATAGTGCTTTCCCAAACCACACACGCAGAGGCAACCGGAATAAATCTATTATTTTATCACGTTAATACAAAAACACAGGAAATTATAGACAAAACTGGATTGGATTCCGTATTACATATTGTTCTGAGCTTAAAAGAAGCTTATCAATACTGTAAACAACATACATAGTCTTCTATGAACAATTCCAAGCACCATTTTACTACTGATTTTATGCCTGTTGAGAATGGCATTATCTTAAGTATAAAAGGTGAACTCGATGCCAGTTCGTCTCTCATGGCAATCAATATTATGGAAAGCATGGTTTTATCCGGTGCGGGAAATTTAATTTTAGACTGCAGCCAGCTCTCCTATATTTCTTCGGCGGGTATAGGTGTCATTCTTTCTGTATACCACCTCTCTCTTGAAAAGCACACCTTGCTGACATTGTTCGGCTTACAGCCCCAGGTAAAAGAACTTTTTGAGGCATTGGGCATCGACAACCTGTTACGTATTACTCTTACAAAAGAGGCTGCCATGCTACCTTCGGCAGTGGCTTCCAGGCTTGCTTAATTCCATACCCTATTACATCCATTTTAGTCCGGATTATCCACAGCATTAACAACCTTGCCGAGAGGAATCAGCTTTGGTATTGTATTGATGTAAGGGTGTGTACGAGCCCTTGTTCAGGTAACTATGTCAACAATTTTTAGAACATTATATTTCCACTACCTATTTATAGTATAGAGATACTGAACTTAGCTTTTTCATGCCCATGCCCCATTTATCCTCCTGAAACCAGATAAAGTGTTCGACGGGGAAACTTATATAGCCTCCGAAGGCGGCTCTGCGCCCTGTCCCGCTGGGCCCTGATAAAAGCGGGTAGTCGGGTAAGCGAACTGTATATCCGGGGCGGCCAGGAACTGTGTCAGCACCTCTTCCCAGATGAGGTGAGAACTTTGGCGGCGGCGCATGATGCCACACAGGTAACGCATCGTCAGTTGAATGCCATTTTCACGAACAGTCGTAAAAAGCTTCGGCTGCAGGTCCTCGTAAAAAATGAGATGCCGCTGCGACTGCCGCTTTACCTGTTGCACTGCCGCTTCACTAAGCTGCTCCGCGTGCCTTCCAGTCACTTCCTCCAGAATACTCTTTGCCTTCTGCCAATTGCTCTCAAACGTAATGCACACCGGAATCTCGTGCCACACAAAAGGAAACCCGTAGTTGTAGTTGGCCTGCGATACCGTGAACAGTCTTGCGTTTGGCACATTGACCACCCGGCCTGTCGCCTGGTCGGCGTCTACCCAGCCTCTGATCTCGTTCAGGGTAAACTGAAACAGCTGAATATCGATGACATCTCCGATGGTGTCCCCCACCTGTACGCGATCCCCGATCCGAAAAGGACGCTTCCAGAGGATGTAAAGCCAGCCGGTCATGCTTAGCAGCGGCTCACGCAGGGCCAGCACCAGTCCCGCCGATAAAAGCCCTAAGAAAGTAGCAATAGACTCGAATCCGTTGAACCAGATGTTCGAGAGCAGCAGAATGCTTAAGCCAGTGACAGCATAGTTTGTAAACCTCCGCCACTGGTACTGTTTGCGCAAATCATTCTCGCGCCGGAAGATGGCCCACAACAGCATTCTGCTGAGCAACCACAGCACCAGTACGACTCCCACCGTATAAAAAAGGTCGTGATAAAATTCTGCTGTCAGGCCGGTATTCTCTTCAAGCCATAAGTTTATTCTACGCATGTTGCATGATTTTCCTTTTCTTACGGATATTCCGGGTTGTAATGTTCCTGCATGCCGGAGGCCTGACCGACATCAACACCTGAATATGTGCTGTAGGAGGTGAAATTTTATTCTCCGGCTTCAGGGAAAGGCGTTGGTAATTGTAAATAAATCATTCTAACTTGAACACCCGAATCTGATATTTCCTGATGCAATACCTTTATGAGAAGCATGATACCAGAGAAAGCCTTGCACCTGCTCCACCTGAATCCAGACTTTACCCGCAGCTGTTTTACCGGCTGTGATGCCACCTGCACACCGATACGGAAAAAGTACCTGCTTTACAGGGTGTAGCGTTATGAGGCATTCCCTTTAACTCAGCCGGAAATCAGAACAAACATTTTACTTTAACAGCAACATTTTACTTTATGGCCGGAATTTCACAACAAGCACAGAAAGAGTACACCGCAGCGCCATCGCGCAATTACCATGGTCCTTTGGTTATTGTGACTCTCTTGTTTTTTATGTGGGGCTTTATCACCTGTATGAACGACATCCTCATACCAAAGCTGCAGCAGGTGTTTACGCTGCAGCTCTGGCAGGCAATGCTCATACAAACAGCGTTCTTTGGGGCGTACTTCATTGTGTCGCTTTTATATTTCATTTTCTCCGTTACAAAAGGCGACCCTATCCAGCGAATTGGCTATAAGAACGGTATTATAGTGGGGCTGATAGTAGCAGCTGTAGGCTGTGCCTTGTTTTATCCGGCTGCCAGCATGTTGAGCTATGCCTTTTTCCTGCTGGCACTTTTTATACTTGCCTCTGGCATTACGATTCTGCAGATAGCTGCCAACCCTTATGTGGCCATTCTTGGCCCGCCCGAAGGTGCAGCCAGCCGCATGAATATGACACAGGCGCTGAACTCTATGGGCACTACTGTGGCTCCTATCATTGGTGGTTACCTTATTTTTGAAGGCGTAGATGCTGTACAAAACACCGGCAGTGCTGATACTGTGCAGCTTCCGTACCTCGGCCTGGCTGCCACGCTGCTTGCCATTGCCGTGCTGATAAAGGTGGCCAACCTGCCACGCGTACAGAGCGAGGAAGAAGAGCAGATGGCCCCTAACGCTGGCGCCTTAAAGTACAGGCACCTTGTGCTGGGTATTATCTGCATCTTTATGTATGTGGGTGGCGAAGTTGCCATAGGCAGTACGCTTATCAATTTTTTCAGGCTTCCTGAAATTGCCGGCTTAGAGGAAACAGCGGCGGGCCATTACCTTGCCTTTTACTGGGGTGGTGCCATGATCGGCCGCTTCTTCGGTGCTGTGGCATTGGCGCAGTTTAAAAACAACAGTTACAAGTACATGATCATGGGCCTTATCAGTGCTGTTACCTTTGTCTTGCTTTACAGCATTTACGGTATAGATGAAGCCCTCATCGCCCTGGGATTGATTGCGCTAAACTTTGTGGTGTTACTACTAGGCAGCTTTCTGCCCGGCAGAACACTCGGCTTCTTTGCAGCCACTGTTATCGTGTTGCTTCTCCTTACTAGCTTTGCTACAGGATCGGTGGCAATGTGGTCTGTTATTGCCATTGGCTTATTCAACTCCATCATGTTCCCAACCATCTTTACTCTGGCGATAGAAGGCTTAGGCGTACATACCAGCCAGGCTTCTTCACTGCTGGTGATGGCTATTGTGGGTGGTGCCATTATACCTCCGCTGCAAGGCTGGGTAGCCGACGCCTCTGGTAGCCTGCAGCTTTCCTTCCTGGTACCGCTGGCCTGCTATGCGTATATCATGTACTATGGCTTTATGGGTTCGAAAGTAAAAAAGGTAGCCGCAGCTTAATAAACAGTTTACCTGAAAAAGAAGAAGCCTGCCGGATTGTTCCGGCAGGCTTCTTCTTTTTCAGGTAAACTCAGAACCAACATAAAACACGAACAGAAACAAGAAATTAACTTTCATGGGCCTGGTGCCGAGCTAAAACAGTGCCTATACCTACACTAGACCTATCCCTGCATCAAAAAATAATTTTCATCCCGCCCATACTTCCCTGTGAAAATCCGAGACAATAGTAACATATAAGAAAAACAACAAAGAATCAGACACAACATATTGTATATCAAAGTGTTACTATCATAGTTCAGTTGATTTTAAGTGCAATTTTACACAGACACCAAAACTAAATTACATCATAAATCAACTATTGCACCTCCATTAACTAATGAATCTCATTCATTAACATTGAAATAATCATCTTTTACATTTTTAAAAAATATCATGAACTTAAGTCTAGGCTTTAACCTTTAGGAATTACTATCTTTAGTGTTATAACAAAGTACCATATACAGCAACACAATATTATTAATTACATTCTTTATTTAATTATATTTCACTTTCACCAAAAAACAAAATCATTTTATGTTAACAAATCTTACCAAAAAAATAACCTATCCAGTTCTTGCAGCAGCTTTAGCCTTTGGCTGTACTCCTGATCAAGAGCAGATTACACCCACTACAACAATGAATGCCGAAGCTACAAGTGCTTTATTGGATGGGTCAGAAAATTCTTCAGTTAGGTTCAAGTCAAATGATTACATCATTATCTCGTCTTCAAGTAGTCTTCCTGCTGACTTAGAGGGACAGATAAAGTCTCTTAATGGGAAAATTACGGGACAGATGAAAAAAGTGGGTATTGCCACTGTTTCTTCAACTGATGCTGATTTCGCGGAAAAAGCTCGCAAAATAAAAGGAGTAAGCTCTGTAATAAGAGATGTGGAGATTCAATGGTACAATCCTGAAAGCTTCAAAACAGCAGAAGTCGATGCAACAAATATTAACCCTGCAAGCACCGGCGATAGCAATCCTTTCTTTGCGTTTCAATGGGGAGCTACCGCTATTCAGGCACCAGCTGCCTGGAATACAGGTGCACGTGGCAAGGGTGTTAAAGTAGCTGTTTTAGATAGTGGGTTTCACCTGGATCACCCGGATCTGAAAGATAACATTATCTATAGCAAGTCATTTGTGCCAGGCGAAACAGTACGACCTGTAGGTACAGGTTTTAGCCATGGAACACACGTAGCAGGCACAATTGCAGCAGCTGATAATAACTTAGGAGTGATTGGTATTGCTCCAGAAGCAAGCCTTATACTACTAAAGGTGCTGGGCGACTCTGGGTCAGGTTCTTTCGGATGGATGATGGAGGGTATCATGCATGCTGTAGAGCAGGAGGCAGATGTTATCAACATGAGTTTAGGAGCTTACCTGCCACGTAACGGTAAATACCTGGATGAAAATGGCAATGTAATCAATGATACGAAGGCAACACAAGAGCTGCTTGTTGCTATTACAAGAGTAACAAATTATGCTACCCAACAAGGGGTAACTATCATATCTTCTGCTGGTAACAGCGCAATTGATGGTAATAGTGATAAGTCTGGTATCAGTATACCTGCCGGTATGCCTAACGTAATTTCTATATCCTCTACTGCGCCATCGGGTTGGGCTGCAAATCTCTTAGGTGCTGACCTTGACGGTGTGGCTTCTTATACGAACTATGGTACTCCTGATGTCACCTTTGCTGCTCCTGGTGGAGATTCCAGGTATCCTGGAAATGAAAATGGTGTGATAGCGGGTTTAGTAAGACCAGTATGGGTTTTTGATATGATATTAAGTACCGGCACAGCTACCAGCTATAATTGGGTAGCAGGTACCAGTATGGCTTCTCCGCATGCAGCGGGTGTTGCAGCACTTATCATTGGCCAGAATGGTGGAAAGATGCATCCTAAGCAAGTAGAAGCCGCTATGCGTGCTTCCGCTGATGACCTTGGCAAGACAGGCCGTGATCCTTACTATGGCTATGGCCGTGTGAATGCTTTCAAAGCTGTAACAGCCACTATACAGTAAGGAGTAGCTTAATTCTCAGAAAGCCTCAGCAGGATATCTCTTGCTGAGGCTTTTTTATGAGTATTAAAAGCATTTTTTAAAGTATTACTTTTGCGCTGGACCTGCTTCATCACAATCGCCATGCTACGTATAGCCAGCATCTTCATTTTAACCCTTACCGTTTTGACAACTACTCCTCTCTTTGCCCAGGAACAACAGCCCAACCTGGTTACCTGGCAGGAAATAGCCGCACTACCTGTTCCGCCTGCTGATAAAACCATTTCTTATGGTCCGGACACGCTGCAGTTCGGGGAACTTCGGTTACCGGAAGGAGAAGGCTCGTTTCCGGTGGTGGTGGTGGTGCATGGCGGGTGTTGGCTCTCAGCGTATGACCGGCAATATATGGCACACCTGAGCGAGCAGCTAACGCAGGCGGGCTATGCCACCTGGAACCTTGAGTTCCGGCGGGTGGGTGATGCTGGCGGAGGCTGGCCAGGCACTTTCCTGGATGTGGCCAAGGGAGCTGATTATGTGCGTGAGCTGGCAAAGGAATATCCATTGAATACTAAAAAAGTTGTGGTGATTGGGCATTCTGCTGGTGGCCATCTGGCACTTTGGCTGGCGGCACGCCACAACCTGCCCAAAAGCAGTCCGCTTTACACTAAAAAGCCACTTAAGTTAACAGGTGTTGTTTCATTGGCAGGTATTCCTGACCTGGCTTCTTATAGCCACCAAAAAGGGAGCTGCAATGAGGCGGTGCCTGAGTTGATGGATGGCATGCCAGCAGAACAGCCTGCACGATATGCTGATGCCTCCCCCATAGCCTTATTGCCGCTGCGCGTACCCTCTAGATTGATACAAGGTGCCCTTGATCCAATTGTGCCGGTGACTCAGAGCCAGGAGTTCGCCATCCGTGCGAAAGCAAATGGAGACGATGCTGAACTCATCCTGCTAAAAAAAGCCGGACACTTTGACTTAGTAGCTCCTCATTCACCAGTATATGAACAGGTGGAGCGTGCTGTGCAGGAACTCATCCGGCAGAAGTAAAAAGCACCCTCCCTGGCACAAATACCGCTCCGTACAAAATAAGAGTGCCACGCACCTATAGGTCTAATCATTAGCAGATCAGACTTTGTAGCCTGACGTCCCCTACTCCCCTTGACTCCAGCAGAGCAATTTCTAAACAGAACCCTTACAGTTCGCTCAGCTGAAGTTAAGGTGATGGTGGGACTGCTGCTAATTACCATCTCGTACAGCTGATATTTCCGGCACCTCATCCTACCTTATTTTCTGCCATGCACTTCCCTCCATCTCTATTGAATCATAATAACTACGGGCTTATTTAACATAATTAATCAACCTTATAATAAATAAGCAATGTTTCTCTTCCACAAGCATGTACTTTAGAGGGATGTCCTAATCTTATCTCTACTTCATCACAAATTCAACCAAAAGGAATTATTTTTGAAATAAATTCATCTAAAAGCCTGCATTAAAAGTATTTTATTAATAATTTGCGCTATGCTATCCCATATTCACAACTAAAAAGAAAATATATCAGCTTATTTCAGACTTTTTACCTTTAACAGATGACCCAGAATTTATCCCGAATCCCGTTTCTATTGCTGCTGCTGGTTGTAGTAGCCACTTTGGTTTTTCCTTCTGTACCCTCCATTGAAAATGCTGCAGAAATAGATGGGGCAGACACTGCCTGGATGCTTGCTGCCACGGCTCTTGTATTGATCATGACCCCTGGTCTGGCTTTTTTCTATGGGGGTATGGTACGCAAAAAACATGTGCTTTCTACTATGCTGCAGAGTTTTATCTGCATGGCTATCGTAACGGTGCTGTGGATTGTGTTTGGGTTTAGTCTTGCCTTCGGAGAGTCAGTAGGCGGTGTGTTCGGCGACCCAACCACCTTTTTCATGATGCGGGGTGTTATTGATGGTGCTCCGTGGCCTGCAGCCCCTACTATTCCGCTGTTGCTTTTCGCTATGTTCCAGCTAAAATTTGCCATCATTACACCAGCGCTTATCACAGGGGCTTTTGCGGAAAGAATTCGTTTTACGTCTTATACTGTATTTATCGGGCTTTTCTTCGTCTTTATCTATGCGCCCCTGGCGCACATGACGTGGCACCCCGACGGCTTGCTTTTTAACTATGGCGTGCTGGATTTCGCAGGTGGTACCGTCGTGCACATGTCGGCAGGCTGGGCGGCGCTCGCCTCTGCTATTTACCTGAAAAGACGCACTGACACCAGCAACCACAAGCCAGCCCATATTCCGTACGTGATGCTGGGTACCGGCCTGCTCTGGTTTGGCTGGTTCGGCTTTAATGCCGGTTCGGCCCTGGGAGCCAACTCGCTAGCCGTTGTTGCCCTGGCTACTACTACTACTGCCTCCGCTGCTGCTGCCATTGCCTGGATCTTTTTTGATGCCATAAAAGGACGCAAGCCGTCAGTTATGGGTACCTGCATTGGCGCTGTCGTGGGCCTGGTGGCCATTACGCCTGCCGCTGGTTTCGTAACCATACCGCACTCGCTGGCCATAGGAGTAATTGCCGCTGTTGTAAGTAACCTAGTGGTAGACTGGCGCACGCGCACCAGCCTCGACGACACACTGGATGTATTTCCCTGCCACGGTGTAGGTGGTATGGTGGGTATGTTACTGACAGGTGTTTTCGCGAGCCAGGCCGTTAACCCGGGCAACGAAACAGGTAACGGGCTTATCTTTGGAGAAACTACTCTGTTTATAGTACACCTGGTTGCTTTAGTAGGTGTTTCTGTGTTCGCCTTTGGAGGTTCATGGGTGCTTCTTAAAGTAACAGATTTAATTTCCACACTTCGTGTAACACCTGAAGAAGAATTTGAAGGCCTTGACCTAAGCCAGCATGACGAAAGCCTGGACAATATGGATGTACCTGTCCCTGAAAAGGAAAAAGAGCTTGTAACTTCCTCTATGTAGAAAGTAGATTCTTTCTCGTCTCTAAGTCTATAGATAATTCCTTTACCCACACCTGCCTCGCTTCACCGCTGGCGGGTGTGTTTTTTTACTCCTGTACCTTATCTATTGTTTTTCGCTTCTCTGTTTTAACCTGCTTAAAGTGGCTTGGCGTAAGGCCGGTTACTTTCTTAAACTGATTAGAGAGATGCGCCACACTGCTGTAGCCCAGTTTATAGGCAATCTCTTTTAAGCTCAGTTCATTATAAACCAGTAGCTCTTTTACGCGCTCAATGCGCTGCAGAATAAGATATTTTTCGATGGTAATGCCCTCGAAAGAAGAGAACAGGTTGCTAAGGTAGTTATAGTCAAGCCCCAGTTTTCCGGCAATATAATCGGAGGTGTTCACTTGCAGCTCAGCTTCTTCGCCTTGATGCACCAGTTCAATTATAGCCAGTTTCACCTGCTCTATAAGCTTTGTTTTACGGTCATCCAGCAGCTCAAAACCGTTGTCACGCATCACAGTGCGTATCTCCTCCAGGTCAGCCTCTTTGCCTGTCGTAGCTATTTCTGCCTCCCCCAGGCTCACCTGTAACACAGTATAGCCAAGGTTACTTAGCTCTTCCGCCACGACACGCTTACAGCGGTCGCAGACCATATTTTTAATGTATAATTTGATAGTAGCCATAGTATAGTTTAACGGTAAACAGTATTATCCAGGCGTTTTTACAGAAAAATGTGCCAATGCAGCAGAAAGCCTCAAAGCCGCTGCTTGCTTAAATATAGAGTTTTTTATGTATATTAGCCGCGAACGTGGTGGATATGAGCTCTGAAACACATGATTTTCTTTTATTAACCTTGCATAAGGAAGAGCAGCTGTTGCGTTCCCAATGGCTCCGTAACGTAACCAGCGCTGAATACAGGGAAGGTGTTAAGGTGCTGAAGAATTGTATTGTCCAGCACGAAATCGAGCTTTGGCTAACAGATTCCCGGCTGCTGGATACTATCCTTTTTGCAGACCAACAGTGGCTAAAGCGGGAAATCGGGCCTCTCTTCAAGTCCTCTAGCCTTCAGCGAATTGCCCGAGTTCTAACGGAAGATGTTTTCAACTATATCTGGTTGGAGAACATTGTACAGCAAATCAAGGAGGAACATGAAGTAACTGTTGAGCTTGCACAGTTCTCCTCACTAGAAGCTGCTTTCGACTGGCTCCGGATGGAATAGCTGTTTTGCTCTGTTTAGCAGCGAAAAAACAACTTGAAACAGCTACCTGAGGCTACTAAAGGACCTAAAGGCAGCAATGCTGCTTTAAAGTTCTTTATCAGGAGATAATACCGTTCAGAACAGCAAACTTAATCAGGGCTGCCGTATTTTTGGTCTTGGTCTTCTCCAGGAGGTTCTGCCGGTGTGTTTCTATCGTGCGTTTACTGGTAAACAGCACCTCGGATATTTCAGCGTTTGTATGGCCTTCAGAGATAAGCTGGAGTATTTCCGTTTCCCGCTTCGACAGTTCTTTAAATGGCTTTTTGATTATCCCCTGGCTTAACAAAGGATGAGGGGCGCTCTTGCTCTTCTGAAGAAGGTTTAAAGTAAGGGCAGGACTGATGTACTGCATGCCACCCGCTATAAGCTTTATGGCAGCCTGCATTTCTTTTGTGCTTGTATCCTTCAGCAAATAACCGGCTGCCCCAACCTCCAGCATCTGATGCACATACCGCTCATCATTGAGCATCGTTAGCACCAGCACTTTCACGCCCGGGTGGTTTTTGTGTAACAACTTCATGGTCTCAAAGCCGTCCAAATCAGGCATGCTGATATCGAGCATGACAATATCAACAGGCGTGTGCGCAAGCAATTCCAGCAATTCCCTACCACTGGCAGCCTCTCCAGCAACCTCAATGGAATTATCCTGTGTCAACAATGCCCTAATGCCTTCCCTGATTATTTTGTGGTCATCAGTGAGAACCAATCTTATCATAGCAATCTAAAAACGTCGGAATAATAGTGTGCTTCGGCACCCAAAACAAAGTGCATAAAGAGCAGTACAAATATAACATCTTTATACCCTGTTATGAAAGTCATGACAGGGAAAACTCCTGGTGCTCATGCTGTCTGCTATAGAACTTTCCGAATAATAAGGTTATATCTAGCTTTAGCAATATTAACAAATATATAGCTATGTTCATTCACATTACCAGTTCGATCAGACACTTTACGTACTAAACCTGCCATGATTAAGTATTTACCGCTACAATGATGCTCATTCTGACTGGCTATATTTGTCAAAGGCTGGTTTTTCAATTACGCTAAGTTAATTTATTTAATTGCATTTTTGTGTAGCGCCACGCTTACTCCGGGCATAGCGAGCGGGTATATCCGAAGTAGGTTGTTTAAAGGCTGAACAGGAAGTAAAGGGAACCGACATTATGGTAGACATGACTTAGGTAGTATATGAAAAAGAAAACAGAAGAGTACAGTGCGCAGGATTTCCTGGTAAAGGTTGAGCAGTTAGATAAAGTAGCTGTGATACGACTTGCAGGAGAACTGGATGCTAATACTGCTGTTGCAGCAGATGATGCACTGTCTAAGGCTGTGATGGCGGCTTTTGAGTATCTGCTAATCGACTGTCAGGATTTGCGCTACATCTCCTCTGCAGGTGTGGGGGTGCTTTTATCCTCCTTACATGCCTGCACAGAAAAAAAAATTCAAATTATTTTTTGCGGATTGCAGCCTAAAATAAAGAATGTTTTTGCCATACTCGGATTAGAGAATATCATTACACAAACCGCTACCCGGGAAGAAGCGCTACAGTACGCGGCATCATCCGCTAAGCCACCGCTGAAATAGCTATCAGAACAATGGCTTCAGTTAGGTGTTCTCTGTTATACCGAAATAGCTGGAGACTCTGCTTATACACCAGATAGAACAATGTGTCAAAAATAAAAAGCCTGCCCTCCTTGGGCAGGCTTTCCTTTATACTTTATTGAACAAGTATGAAGACCATGATACAGCTTCTACTGAAGTCTTTTTACCTGTGTCGGCTTATTTAATAGTCCCGGTTACGATCTCTGTTTACATAGCCACCCCGGTCTGAGTTGGCCGAATATCGATCTTCATCCAGGATGGATCTGCCGCTATAACCGGAAGTGCCGGCGCTTCTGGATCCGTACATGCCATCGTTGTCAGAATAAGAACTGCCATAGGAGTTGCGATTTGTATCACCACCACTGTAGCCTCTGGTATTTCCCGCACTTTCACCATAGGTGCTACCGGTTCCAGCGCCATATCTGTCCTCAAAATTACGTGCAGTGTAATCTGGTTGCCCTCTATCAGAGTACGAAGAGGAGGAACTACCGTATCCTGATGAATTAGATAAGTTATCCATATCGCCGCCGCTTCCACTCATCGAGCCATAGCCGGACGATCCGCCAAAGTCGCCACGGGCGCTGTAGTTAGAGCCGCCATAGCGTGAGCCGCTGTAACCACCGATGGTACCGCTGCCGTAGCCCTGCTCATTTTGTGCGCTTCTGTTTCGCTCCATATCGCTCATGTTATCATAGCGGTCGGAGGTACCTGTAAAGCCGGACATGCCATATCCCTGCCGTATGTCGCCGAGTTCGCCCCTGTTGCCTCTGGTATTATCGTAATAATTGCGCTCCATGTCATAGTCACGGTTGCGGTAGTCACTGGTACGGTCGTTGTCTGAATAGCGGTCGTTGCGATGTCTTCTGTAATCTCTTTCAAACTCCTGCTTCAGTTCACGTCCCGGTCTGTCGTTGCGGTCATACCTGTTGCTCCGATCGTAGTCGTATCTATCGTTCCGGTCGTCATCATATCTGTTGTCCCGGTCATAACTGTTTCTGTTGTTGTCATAGTCGGAATCATATCTGTTTTCATTATTGTAGCCACCTCTGTAGTAGCGGTCTCTGTCGTTTCTTTCCATAGTGTTTGGTATTTGTTTAGGTTAAAAAAAATCAATTCTATTTCAATCATTTTAAACGAAGAGAAGTGGCTTCGGTTTAAACTGTGTTCACCCGGAGCCTCAAAAAAAGCCTGCATAAAATGCAGGCTTCTCTTCTGTGTTTTCTATTTATCGGTCGCGTCGGTCACGGTTATAGCGGCTTCTGTCAAAGTCACTTTCCCTTCTGCTGCCCCGCTGATCGTAGTCGCGGTCGTAGGCTGACGGTCCTTCCTGATAAGAGCTTCTGTCGTTGCCGCGGCCGTAGGCACTGCGTGAACGGTCTTCGTCGCGGTTATTGTAGCCTGTAGAGCCGTATCCGGTATTCCTGTACTGGCTAAAGCTGTTATCGTACCCGGTGCTGCCCCGGCCGGTATCTTCAAAACCTGAACCTCTGTTACCAGACCTTTCAATGCCTCCGCGGTTACGGGATTCACCGTTGCGGTTTACATAATCATTGTAGTTGCGGTCGTCCCCGAAGCTGCCATAGTTCCGGTTGCTATAATCGGCAAAGTTTCCGTAGCCGTTTCGCACATTTTCTGACTGGTTTCTGTCACCGCCTAAGTTGCGTGGCCCCTGCATGCGGGACGAACCATAGTTAGAATGGCCATAGGCAGATCCGCCACCATAGGTGCTTCCGCCCTCGCCATAGCGGGTGCCCCCACTAAAGTCGCCCTGTGCACTGGCTCCAAAAGTAGAGCGGCTGTAGTTACTGTCGCGGTTGCTTTCGTTATTCCTTTCCCTGTTGCTGGTGAATTCGCTGTTTCTATCCCGGTTGCCCTCGTTACGGCTTCCTTCGCGGTTTAAAAACCCGCTGTTTCTGTCATTGTCATTATCATCCTGCCTCCTGTCGCGGCGCGACCCGTCTTCGTTGAAGTCAGCGTAATGGTTGCGGTAAGAGCGGTTGTTATTATTATCGTTTCTGTTCATAGCTTTCAGTTTTTTGGTGTTAAATACTTATCTTTTATAACGAAGGGCACTCCCGGCTTGTTATTTTTATTCCTTTGCCGCCCCTGGCCCTACACTATATTTTACACGCTTCTGAGACCAAAGAGACAGGACGACATAAACTAAGGCGGGCTTATAAAAGTATACACGCTGAACAAAGCGATGGCACAGACACATGGAACAACAGATTCATATTGGCACCTCAGGCTGGCACTACAAGCACTGGATGGGTACTTTTTACCCTCCGGATGTAAAGCAGAAAGGGTTTACCGATTACTATACCCGCTTTTTCAGGAGTGTGGAGATCAACAACTCTTTTTATAAGCTGCCTTCAGCAGAAACTTTTGCCAACTGGCGTGCTTCTGTGCCCGATGATTTTCTTTTCGCTGTGAAAGCGAGCAGGTATATCACCCACATGAAAAAGCTAAAGGACCCGCAGGAAAGCATTGCCCGGTTCTTTAACAATGCAAATGCACTGGAAGAGAAACTGGGGCCAATCCTTTTTCAGCTGCCTCCGGGCTGGTCGGTTAACATTGATCGGCTGCGCGATTTCCTTACCCTGCTCCCCCCCTACTACAAGTATACTTTCGAGTTCAGGCACCACAGCTGGTATGCACCGGAAGTATTGGACCTGCTCCGAAACTTTAATGTTGCTTTTTGTATTTATGAACTGGAGTGGCACAATTCTCCGAAGGAGGTAACCGCAGACTTTGTGTATGTGCGGCTGCACGGGCCGGAGGGAAAATACTCCGGCAGCTACCACGACGATGCCCTGCAGTACTGGGCGTGGCAATGCCTGGAATGGAAAAGCCAGGGCCTGCAGGTCTACATCTACTTCGACAACGACCAACTGGGCTATGCTGCCTTCAATGCAATGCGGCTGCAGGAAATTGTAAGGGAGCGGCAACAGGCGTAATGCCTGAGAATTGTATAAAAAAGCAACAGCAACCCTAAAAAACATGGATTTTCTATGTAAGCTGCCATTTCGATAGTAAATTTGCCACCACAACATTTGTTGCAACAAAAATTAAAATAATGAACAGAATAATAACTGATATATGCATCGTAGGGGCTGGCCCGGTAGGCTTGTTCGCCGTATTTGAGGCGGGCCTTTTGAAAATGCGCTGCCATGTTGTAGATGCACTGCCTGCTGTGGGTGGGCAGCTCTCTGAGATATACCCTAAAAAACCGATATACGACATACCTGGCTTCCCGGAGATTTTAGCGGGCGACTTAATTAAAAACCTGGAGAAGCAGATTGCACCTTTCCACCCAACTTTTACACTGGGTGAACGTGTAGAGCACCTCAACAAACAGGAGGACGGCTCCTTTATAGTAAGCACTGTTGATGGCACCGAGATAGCCTGTAAAGTAGTGGTGATTGCCGGTGGCCTTGGTTCTTTTGAACCGCGCAAGCCTGCTATTGAGAACCTGGAGAAGTATGAAGGCAAGGGGGTAACGTATATGGTGCGCGACCCGGAGCACTTCCGCGACAAGCGCGTTGTATTGGCGGGCGGAGGCGACTCTGCCCTCGACTGGGCAATCTACCTGTCTGGCCTGTGCAAAGAACTGACGCTGGTGCACCGCGGCACTACCTTTAGAGGAGCCCCGGAGTCTGCGGAGAAAGTGGTGACACTGGCAGAGGAAGCCCAGATTAAACTGCTGCTGAAATCTAACGTGACAGAAGTGCACGGAGAAGAAAACCTGGAGAAGGTAACGGTGCTGATAGATAACGCTACGCCACATGAAATAGAAGCAGATTACTTTATTCCGCTGTTCGGCCTGGTGCCAAAGTTAGGACCTTTGGAGAACTGGGGACTGGAGCTGGAGAAAAATGCGATTCTGGTAAATACAGAAGATTATTCTACTAACATACCAGGCGTCTACGCTATTGGCGACATCAACACCTATCCAGGTAAGCTGAAGCTGATTTTATGCGGTTTCCATGAGGCGGCCCTGATGGCACAGAGCGCGTACAACATCCTGAACCCAGGCAAGAAATTTGTACTGAAATACACCACTGTAAACGGCATCCAGGAACTACAGGCATGACAGATACAATAAACATCTATGTGGAGCAGGACAACGGCGAGCGTATCGCCCTTGAGGCTCCTACCGATATGGGCCTTTCAGTGATGGAAGTGCTTAAAGCAAATGAGTTTGATGTGCAGGCTGTTTGCGGTGGCATGGCTATTTGCGCCACCTGCCACGTGGAGGTGTTGCAGAGCGGTGAACTGCCTGAGATGAATGACGATGAGGCCTACATGCTCGAAACGCTTCCGCATGCCACAGAAAGCAGCCGCCTGAGTTGCCAGTTGCGGGTAAATCCGGAGCTGGACGGTTTGGTGGTACGCATCATGCCGGAGGCGTAACAGTAGATTGCTTCAGTTTAAGGGGCCAGTCAAACGCTCCTATTAGAACTGATTAACCTGAAACAGGCACTGTGAATGCAGTGCCTGTTTTTTTTGTGGTCTTCATGCTGACAACTCCTCCTGTTCTCCTGATAAGTTCAAACTACTGCCTTCCCCGCTAAACGCTTTCTGTAGTAGTAGTAGTAGTAGTAGTAGTAGTAGTAGTAGTAGTAGTAGTAGTAGTAGTCTATACCGTATCATGTGGCAAGCTCCGTTCCGCCAGCTTCACAATCCATTATGCCACACTGGCGCAACAGGTAGTGTAATCTGTGTAAAAGCTGTTTTAAATTGTAATCACAAAAAAGTAGTGGCTCAGGTAGAACATACCTGGGTGTACAACTACCAAGCGAGGTTCTGTTGGTAAGAGTATGATATAAATTGTAGCTTTACTTTATTCAAAGAAGCGCAGTATACATGAAAGGTTGAAGTAGAAATTTGAATAAGCAGATTATTTTTTAAACCTATACCTGTATAAATACATATAACCTCTACACATTATTCCTACTTATGAACGACATACAATATGAATTCGGGATGGTTGGCCTTGGTGTTATGGGCAGAAACCTCATGCTCAACATCGCCGACAATGGCTTTTCGGTAATAGGGCTTGACC
Organism: Pontibacter diazotrophicus; assembly: GCF_003367245.1. Lineage (GTDB taxonomy): Bacteria > Bacteroidota > Bacteroidia > Cytophagales > Hymenobacteraceae > Pontibacter > Pontibacter diazotrophicus. The sequence continues at coordinate 307,983 of NZ_QRGR01000003.1, forward strand.
TTGATCCCGAGAAAGCGGCGGCAGTTGAAACAGAAGCGGGCGCCGGAAAGCCCGTACGTGGCACCACCTCCGCCGAAGAGTTTGTGCAATCGCTCCGTAAGCCACGTGCTTTGATGCTGCTGGTGCCAGCGGGTAAAGCTGTAGATGCTGTTATTGCTTCTTTGTTGCCCCTGCTGGAGCCCGGTGATATTGTGATTGACGGTGGCAACTCGTATTTCCCCGATACTGACCGCCGCGTGGTGGAGCTAGAAGCAAAAGGCATTCACTTCTTCGGCATGGGTATTTCCGGTGGTGAAAAAGGAGCCCGTTTCGGACCGAGCATGATGCCTGGCGGAAACCGGGAGGCTTACGAAAGGCTTCGCCCGATTTTTGAAGCTGTGGCTGCAAAAGTAAACGGTGAACCCTGTGTGACATTCTTAGGAAACGGCTCTGCCGGTAACTATGTGAAGATGGTTCACAATGGCATCGAGTACGCCATCATGCAGCTGATTGCTGAAACATACGACCTGCTGAAGCGCGGCGTTGGTCTGAGCGATGACGAATTACAATCCGTTTTCCAGGACTGGAACCAAACGGAACTGCAGTCTTTCCTGATTGAGATCACCGGGGTAATCCTGCAGAAAAAAGACGATGTAACAGGCCAGCCACTGGTAAACCTCATTTCTGATGTAGCCCGTTCTAAAGGTACCGGAAAATGGACTTCACAAAATGCCATGGATTTACAGGCACCCGTTCCTTCCATTGATATGGCTGTGCTGATGCGCGACATGTCTAAGCTCAAAGAAGAACGCGTGGAAGCCGCCAGATTATTACCAAATGATTCCCTCCAGGTTAGCGTGGATACTGACCGTAAGGAATTTTTAAACCAGATGCGCAATGCTTTTTACTTCGCTATGATTTCTACTTATGCGCAGGGTATGGCACAGCTGAAAATGGCTTCAGAAGCTTATAACTATGGATTGCAACTGCAGGATGTGGCCAAAATCTGGCGGGGCGGCTGTATCATACGGGCGGCCTGCCTGACTGATATCCGTGCGGCTTATGAGCAGAACTCTTCGCTGGCGAATCTGCTACTGGACTCAAAAATTGGGGATGACTTATTGTCCCGACAGGAAGATGTTCGGGCCATAGTGAAAACAGCCATTGACAAAGGCATCCCTGTACCCGCTTTCATGGCTTCCCTGTCTTATTTTGATGCTTATCGCACAGAGACCTTACCTACTAATATCATCCAGGCACAGCGCGATTACTTTGGAGCGCATACCTATGAACGGGTGGATAAGCTGGGCTTCTTCCATACACAGTGGGATTAAGAAGTCTATAAAAATCCTGCCCTTTAAATGTAGCGCTTTGTCTGCAACATTTTTTTTTCTACCAACCAAAATTCTTTGAAAAGAAAGGGTACTTCAATCAGAAGGGCACCCTCTTCTTTTAATTTATTTCTAATTTATGAAATCAGCTAGAAAAGCAGCGCCCACTATTGCCATTATATTTGGCGGAACCGGAGACTTAGCGAAGCGGAAGTTGGTTCCGGCATTTTACAACTTGTTTCTGGACGGATGGCTGCCCGAGCCTTTCGCCATGATCGGGTTAGGACGAACGGATACCGATGACATCAAGTACCAGAACCACTTGCGGGAAGGAGTCGTTGAGTTCTCGCGCAGCGGTGAGCCCGTAGACGAATCCTGGGATATCTTTCGCAACTCCTTATCTTATCTGCAATCTAATATCAACGACCCGGCATCTTACCAGGAGTTGGCCGATAGGATACACGCTTTAGAAGAAGCCTGGGGCACGCGCGCCAACCGGCTGTTTTACTTATCCGTAGCCCCCAAGTTCATTGAACCCGTTACTGTTCACCTAAGCCAGGCAGGTATTGCCAGTGACCCTGAACGCGACCGGATTGTGGTGGAGAAACCTTTTGGTCATGACCTGAAGTCGGCCAGGGAACTGAACCAGCTCCTTACGAGAACCTTTCAGGAATCGCAGATATACCGGATAGACCACTACCTCGGAAAAGAGACCGTGCAGAACATACTGGCTTTCCGCTTTGCCAATGCGCTCTTCGAACCGCTCTGGAACAGGAACTACATTGAGTATGTACAGATTACGGTAGCGGAAGAAGTAGGCGTAGAGGACCGCGGTGGATACTATGAAGGTTCCGGCGCTTTGCGCGACATGATCCAAAACCACCTCCTGCAGCTGCTGTGTATGGTAGCCATGGAACCACCAGTCACCTTTGAAGCCGAAGAAATAAGAAATCGGAAAGTAGACGTGCTGCATGCGATTCAGCGTTACTCACGGGAAGACGTAGGCAAGTTTGCCGTGCGCGGACAATATGGTTCGGGCTGGATGAAGGGAACCCAGGTACCCGGCTACCGCGAAGAATCCGGTGTGGATCCCAACTCAGGAACCGAGACATACGCCGCCGTAAAATTCTACCTGGACAACTGGCGCTGGCAGGGTGTGCCATTCTACCTCCGCACTGGTAAAAGGATGCAGGAGAAAAGCTCATCCATTACCATTCAGTTCCGTCCGGTACCGCATTTAACGTTCCCCACCACCATGGCGGAAAACCTGATGCCGAACCGCCTCATCATCAACCTTCAGCCGGAGATGGACATCCGCCTCCGTTTTATGGCAAAGAAAACGGGCTTGGATATGGCCTTAACGCCCGCAGAAATGGTTTTTGATTTCAATGGTGCCAATTCCCATTCACAGTCGCCGGAGGCTTACGAGACACTACTACTGGATGCTATGCAGGGCGATGCCACCCTATTTATGCGTTCAGACCAGGTGGAAGCGGCCTGGGATGTCATCACGCCTATCCTGGAAACCTGGGAGTCACGCCCATCGCTGGAGTTCCCTAATTATGCGGCGGGTATGTGGGGGCCGGAAAACGCGGAAGCCCTGATTGCCCGCGAAGGCCATACATGGACAGTTACTTTTCCTCATTAATATTAAAAGCATGCTAAAGATATTCGAAGATAAAGCGAAATTAAGCAAAGCAGCCGCAGAGCTGTTTGTACAAAAAGCGCAGGAGGCTGTAAAGCAGAACGGCCGTTTTACAGTAGCATTGACAGGAGGCTCCTCACCTGTTCAGCTGTACACCCTACTGGCGCAGTTACCTTACCGGGAACAGGTGCCGTGGGAAAAAACATTTGTTTTTTGGGGCGACGAGCGTTGGGTGCCTTTAACGGCTAATGAAAACAACGCCAGAATGGCAATGGAAATTTTACTCAACAAAGTGCCGGTACCGGAGGATCAGGTTTATCCTATGTGGAAAGAAGACACAGAACCGGAGGCGTTTGCACAACAATATGAGCAGCTGCTACAGCAGCATTTCGGCCAGCAAACCCCTCAGTTTGACTTAATCCTGCTGGGCATGGGCGATGATGGGCACACGGCTTCCCTGTTTCCGGGAACCGAGGTGTTGCACGAACAATCGCGCTGGGTGCAGGCGTATTACCTGGAGCCACAGTCCATGTACCGCGTGACGCTTACTGCTCCACTTATTAACCAGGCCAAGACTATCTGCTTTCTTACCTTTGGCGCTAACAAAGCCCCTGCACTCCACGAGGTGCTGGAAGGCGAAAGGAATCCGGAGAAATACCCTTCGCAGCTGATTCAACCGCAGGATGGGGAGGTAGTGTGGCTGGTAGATGAAAGCGCGGCGTCACAGTTAGCAGAGAGATATTAGTTTAAATGTTTCTTTCGACACTGTACTGCTTCTTATAAGTTGTACCAATCACTTTCCACATCAAACCCACCCCTACCGCTCCCAAGAGGGAAATTCACTCAAGCAAAAATTCCCCTCCTCGGAGGGGCAGGGGTGGGTTTAATGTGCTGCATTACAATCACTAATGCATTTCCCCCTCTCCTATTTTCGGATTTTGCGCCTAAAAAGTTAATTTGCCTTTACTTTACCGCTGCAGTTGATTCAGCGGAATTCCCTGATCTATAACTTTAACATCTTTACATGAAAAAGACATTACCTTATTTATTCATTTTGTTGCTGTTATCCAGCAGCCTGAGCTTTGCCCAGGAAAGAAATCCAGTTGTAGAAAACATTATCAAAGAAGCCAATGAGAACTCGCAGTTAGAAATACTGGGGCATGAGCTGTTGGACGTAATTGGTCCGCGCCTGGTGGGAACACCCCAAATGCAGCAAGCGCACGATTGGGCTGTAAACAAATACAAAGGCTGGGGCATTACGGCCCGCAACGAACAGTGGGGCGAATGGCGCGGTTGGCAAAGAGGCATCACGCATGTTGATATGGTACACCCAAGGGTAAGAACCCTGGAGGCCATGCAACTGGCCTGGAGCCCTGCCACACCCCGCAGAGGTGTAACAGCTGAACTCATCATACTGCCAGATGTACAGGACTCTGCTGCTTTCCAGCGCTGGTTGCCTTCTGCAAAAGGGAAGCTAGTGATGATCTCGATGTACCAGCCAACCGGCAGACCAGACTATAATTGGGAGAAATTCGCGACACCTGAATCTTTTGAAAAAATGAAACAGGAGCGTGAAGCACAGGAACAGGCATGGCGCGAACGAATCAGCAAAACAGGCTACAACATCCGCACTTTACCACAGGCACTGGAAAGAGCCGGAGCGGCAGGCATTGTTACCTCTAACTGGTCGCGCGGTTTTGGCGTGAATAAAATATTCGGTGCTTATACCAATAAGATACCAAGCATCGATGTGGCCCTGGAAGACTACGGTATGCTATACCGTATGGTGGAGCACGGCGATAAGCCACAGATAAAAATTCAGGCAGAATCCAAAAACCTGGGGAATGTGCCCACTTTTAATACCATTGCCGAGATAAGAGGAACTGAAAAGCCTGAAGAGTACGTGATGCTGTCGGCGCACTTTGACTCCTGGGATGGCGCTACCGGTGCGACAGATAATGGAACAGGCACTATTATGATGATGGAAGCCATGCGTATTCTTCAGAAGGTATATCCTAATCCGAAAAGAACCATCCTGGTGGGCCACTGGGGAAGCGAGGAACAGGGCCTGAATGGCTCCCGCTCTTTTGTAGAAGACCACCCGGAGATAGTGCAGAACATACAGGCACTTTTTAACCAGGACAACGGCACAGGCAGAGTGGTCAACATCTCAGGGCAGGGTTTTTTACACGCCTATGATTACCTGGGCCGTTGGCTGAGTGCCGTACCGCGTGAGATAACCAGTGAGATAGAGACAAGTTTCCCTGGCACTCCCGGTGGTGGCGGTTCTGACTATGCCTCTTTTGTAGCAGCAGGCGCGCCGGCTTTTTCCTTAAGCTCGCTGAGCTGGGACTACGGCACCTATACCTGGCACACCAACAGAGACACCTATGATAAGATTGTTTTTGATGATGTGCGCAACAATGCCATACTGGCTGCTATACTTGTTTACATGGCCTCTGAGGACCCTGAAACTACTTCCCGCGAGCGAAGCGTCCTGCCGCTGAGTCCAAGAACAGGAGAGCAGATGGTGTGGCCCACACCACGACCAGCTACTCGTAAAGGGGGGCAGGATTAAAGTGGCCTTGGCTGATTCTGTTAAAATATGATAGATGTGTCTATCAGGAAGCCCCTGTCTTTTTTTGAAATAGTGTAAAGACAAGTTTTTTCAACAGCAGTCCATCTGTTACCAGATGGACTGCTGTTGTTTTATAGCACCGGACATTGTAGCAGTTCAGCCCAATTACATACCTGTTCTGTTCTTTACCCCGAAATATGACCACAAGCAGTCTTGAAAAAATAGTAGCTATGGAACATAGCCTGGGAGAAGGTATTAGTATACCTTAAAAAAGAAATTAAACGTGGCCCCCTTGCCGACTTCACTTTCTACCGTGATCTTTCCTTCGGCATTATCCATGATTCTTTTTACGATATACAAACCGATACCACTTCCCTCCACATGATCATGACAACGCTTGAACATGGCGAATAGCTATGATTCATTCTTTGTAGGATCTACACACACCTATATTTATAACATTAATATAGGTGTGGTGCAAATTAGAATAATCAAAAATACAACAAATACTATATAATCTTTTCTGTTCTATTCTCTTCAATTCCTAATCTAATGTTGATATGATAGCTTAGAGAATTATCTATAAAGAATTCATAGTTGAAAACTATATTTATTGCACCCCCTCTCTCGCAAAGCTTTATCTTAAAAGTCTACCTCTCGTCTTCAATTTAGTTTTACAGCAAATATTTTCTGAGGTGATACAAGTTATAAAACTTTAGAATAATTTAATAAGAATATATGAACAATCTAAGAAACTGATTATAGTATAGTAGAACAGTGTGGGGTGTAATTCTACAATTTGAGGAATATATCCTCACGTATGCTTCTGCAATATAAATTTGTATCAATAAGAGTTAAAACTATTCCCTTGACACTTAATGTGTTATATATATTGTGTTTTTTTGGTACGATTATCTCAATCACGGCTTGCAGAAACATCTAAAAAAGTTTGACATCAAGTGTAATTAAAATACTATACGTGCTTTACAGCAAATATGATTTATTGTAGCGCAATTTTTTATTGTTAACCCAACTTACCTTAAAATAATTGTTTCTTTTTAAAATTTGGTACTTGTGTCTGCTCATGCTCATTGTCAAATGAGAAGAAAATATATAGATAGGTTTCACATCATAACCTAATTGCAATAGTTGGTCTCATCGATAGCAGCAACAGCTAAATCAGTTAACATTTCGCTATAACCAACAAAGTCATCTTTCATAGTAGTTATATGCTAATATTATTTAAGTGCAATTTAAATATCATTTATTTATATCTATCAAGTTTCAATTTTAAACAACTATCAAAGAAAAAATGGATTTTAGATTTCGAAAACTATTTACGCCTTTACTAATAAGTGTAATAGTAATTTCATGTGAGCAAAAAGAACTAGAAGAAGTAGTACCAAACGGAGTACTAAAGTCTAAGGAGACTAACTTAGCATTATCGGCCAACATTTTATACAATGAAAATTTCGAAGGGTCAACTCCCTTTTCAGGAGTTTACCTGGAGAAAGCAGGCTCCCATTCCTTGGAGTATGTGACCTCGTTAGCCTTCCAGGGCTCCCGCTCTGCCCGATTTGAGCTGCGCGATAGCGATGCTATGGTGAACTCGGGCACCCGTGCAGAGGCCATGATCACAAAACCGAGCGAGCATAAGGAAAGGTGGTACTCCTTTGCTGTTTACTTCCCGTCACAAGAGTATGCCAAAGACAGCAAGTCGGAAATAATCTCGCAGTGGCACCAGTACCCTGACGAGCACCTGGGGGAGAAGTGGGGCAATCCTGCCAACGCGCTGCTGGTCGGCAACGACCGCTTCACCATGAGCATCCGGCACGACGCAAACGCCTTGACTACCAGTAGCGTTGCTAAATTGTACGACTTAGGCAGCGTTGCTAAAGATCAATGGCATGAGTTCGTTTTTCATCATATTCACTCCTATGGCAGCGACGGCTTGGTGGAGATCTGGCACAACGGCAAAAAAGTGCTTGAGCATAAAGGCGGCAACATGTTCAACAACGCCAAACTTCCGCACTGGAAACTGGGTTTGTACAAGTGGGAGTGGAATGCTGGCGGCACGACAGATGTTAGCAAGCGTGTGCTGTACTTTGACAACATAAGAGTGGGTAACCAGAACGCACAGCTGAGTGAAATGAGCTCAGGTGCTACGGCCACCCCTGAGTCCTCTGCTCCAGCGATACCTGAGCCATCATCAACACCTGATAAATCTATATTACCTATAGCAGGTACGGGCAAGATAACCCGTGAGTTTTGGGCCAATGTTAAAGGTTCAGTTCCACTATCAACAAGGCCTGAGAGCGTTACTGAGCTAATTTCGTTCGAAGCCCCTACTAATGCAGGTACTAACTATGCACAACGCATCCGTGGCTACATAACTGCACCTGTTACCGGTCAGTATACGTTCTGGATTGCTGGTGACGACAGCGCTGATCTTTACCTGAGTTCTGATGATAATCCGACTAATAAGAAAAGAATTGCTTATATTAACCGATGGACTAGGTCTCGCCAGTGGAGCAAGTTCAGTACACAAAAGTCTTTGAAAATAATGCTTGAGGCTGGCAAACGCTATTATATAGAGGCACTGCACCAGGAAGGTTACGGCCTTGATAACTTAGCTGTAGGTTGGCAGCTTCCGGATGGCGTGCTAGAGCGACCAATTGATGGTAATAGGCTCTCTCCGTATAGCCGTTAAGTTCTCTTAATGGCTATGTAAACTGGGAGTAAAAGTTTCTATAATAAGGAACTCAATCAAATCAAGAGCATCGCTCTACTTCTTGAAGGATTTCGTCTCACCATGGAGCCCCAGTTCAGCACCTGTTACAACAGGCAATGATTTTAACCTAATAAACAGTAGTTTCATCACCTATAGATTTAACTACTATGGAAGGTATAATTCAACTGTTGGTTTTTATGTAGGCTCACGATACAAGTATTTCGTTCCTGATGTTTATATAAGAACCTCCTGTTTTAGGGAAAATAGTCAATATATTCCTAAAACAGGAGGTTCTTATATTTGCTTCCTTTCAAGAGCTGATGTTTCACACTGGCCCACATTTGTTCGCACACCAGGCGAGTATCTCTTTTTCTTTGTTAAGCTTGTCGAGTTGCTTAATGGTCTAGTTTCCACTCTCACAAGCTAGATTCACCACCAAAGCCGTTCAATGCGCCTTCATCTCAACCTTTTGGGCACGTGCTAATGTCTGGAAATAAAGCCTCGGCGGACAGCAAGTGCCTATTTAGAATCAATAGCTACTAAAATAGCTGTGCCTTGAAGATACCATGACATATGCTAGGTATGTTATACAAAGGAATAGAACCTATTCCTGTTGCCCCACTTTTACTGGTGGAGCAGTTGCAGCAAATACACCCCTTCCTCTGCTTTGGTGTCGAAAGTTGGCTGTAATTATCTCTTTACAACAGCTTCATGTTAGTGCTGTGCCTGCACCCTTATATTAAAAGCTGCTGCCTTTCTTCAGCATAAGCAGGCCCTACAGAGAATTGTGCAGCTACAGTTTCCTTGTATAAATGAGCCGGTATACAGCAAAAAGGAAGCTTAGAGATTGGTGCATACTTATGTTAGTACGTGACAGGGGGCAGGACTTCAGCTTCAATAAGCCACAACTGTGATAAGGAGTTGCTGATTCTGAGCAAGAAAGATGAAAATTTAGATGGCCTCCTTGGTCACCGCCTCCTGCTTTCGCTTTTGAAAGAGGACTTGACCTGATGCATAGATGAATTCTGCGGCAGAGCTGCCATAGCGCAGGAGAAGTGTGAAGGTGACTTCTTTAACTATCTTCCCAACAAGGTTGGCGCCTGTCACCACTAAATATTTTTTGCTTTACTATTAGTGGTGGCAATTCATCTATGGTTAAGAGCTTATATTTTATGTAGTGATTTTATGTAGTGAGTTGAAAATTAAAATCCTTTAGGAGTTACGCAACTATCAGATATAACGTAGAATAGTTTAAAATGCCATGGAATCTGCTCAATACATAGTATATCTGCTGAGTGAGCCGCGAAAGGTGGGCTGCGTGAAGGCCAGTGAGGTGCTGGAAGTCTCACACATTGAGATAAAGCTATACAGAACCACCTCTACTGTTTGCTGCGGGCTTTCCAGAAGCTCACCAGGATGAGTCAGGACAGCACATTAAAAATGTATATGCCTTGCAGAGAGAACTTTTCCTGCAAGCTCAAAGAGAGTTCATCTACAACTATGCGTAACTCCTATTAAATGCGGAAATAAACTAGAAAATGATGTTTTTAAAATTTTATTATAACTTATTTAATATTATATTTAATTATTATTATTCATTTTAAGATACAGCTTTATTTAGCCAAATTAATTTACAAAAGTATCATAGTAGGACTGGAAACGTTAGGGGTAATAATTATGAAAAGAATTGCATATCTATTATTTGCACATGATAATTTTAAACATTTAGAACGGTTAATTGAGGCCTTGAATGACAAGAATGTCCATTTCTATTTACACATAGATAAAAAAAGTCAGTTACCAGAACATCTGGAACTCATTGAGAATGTTACCTTCATAAAGAGTCGATTAAAGATATATTGGGCAGGGTTTTCTTTGGTGAAAGCTACAATGAATTTACTGACGGAAGCAATCAAAGAAAAGTATGATTACTATATTGTTATCAGCGGAGCTGATTATCCCATAAGGCCAAATAATTCTCTATATAAAAGGTTAGAGGAAGGTGGAGAATATATAAGTATTCGAAAAGGTTTTAGTGTCGACAAACCTCAAAAGCGAATATCACAGTTCTATTATGAATATTATGACAGGAGAAACCATGGAAGTTTAAGAACTTATATTTTCTCAAAGTTAGAAGCTTTTTGTTCTAAAATGGTCAAAAGAAAGTTTCCCTTTGGTGATATATACCATGGTCCCGATTGGTATGGGTTGTCTCATAATTGTGTGACTTATATAATTTCGTTCATGGAAAATAATCCAGAGTTTGTAAAGTATTATTCTACGACCTTGTTCCCTTCGGAGTCTATATTTCATACAATAATAGGTAACTCTAAATTCAAGTCTGAAGTGAAAATGTATCTGACATTTACTGAATGGGCCAATTCTCCTTCACCAGGAATCATTAATGAAAAACATATTGATATAATGAAAAATCAAAGTGTATTCAAAACAACTGAAGGAGAATATACTCCTTTTTTTGCCAGAAAGTTTGATGATACATCTGGCGATCTTATCAAAAAAATCAATAAAGAACTTCGAAACGAATCTAGTTAAGATGCCTGTTAGTGGTAAAAAATTTTAATTAGTCTAGAAATTTTCTCCTAAAGTTATGCTTCTCCTCATTTGAAAACTCTAGTTTCACAAAAGATAAATCGATTTGAAGTATTCCATAATATTTCTAATATGTAGTTGCTTGGCTTTATCAGTAAATAATAGAGCTAGAGAAAATATACTTGGTGTATTCAAGAAGCACAAATATTCAACAGTAATTACGAGTAAAAAGTCAATGCTTTTTACTGAAAATTTCGAAGGGTCAACTCCCTTTTCAGGAGTTTACCTGGAGAAAGCAGGCTCCCATTCCTTGGAGTATGTGACCTCGTTAGCCTTCCAGGGCTCCCGCTCTGCCCGATTTGAGCTGCGCGATAGCGATGCTATGGTGAACTCGGGCACCCGTGCAGAGGCCATGATCACAAAACCGAGCGAGCATAAGGAAAGGTGGTACTCCTTTGCTGTTTACTTCCCGTCACAAGAGTATGCCAAAGACAGCAAGTCGGAAATAATCTCGCAGTGGCACCAGTACCCTGACGAGCACCTGGGGGAGAAGTGGGGCAATCCTGCCAACGCGCTGCTGGTCGGCAACGACCGCTTCACCATGAGCATCCGGCACGACGCAAACGCCTTGACTACCAGTAGCGTTGCTAAATTGTACGACTTAGGCAGCGTTGCTAAAGATCAATGGCATGAGTTCGTTTTTCATCATATTCACTCCTATGGCAGCGACGGCTTGGTGGAGATCTGGCACAACGGCAAAAAAGTGCTTGAGCATAAAGGCGGCAACATGTTCAACAACGCCAAACTTCCGCACTGGAAACTGGGTTTGTACAAGTGGGAGTGGAATGCTGGCGGCACGACAGATGTTAGCAAGCGTGTGCTGTACTTTGACAACATAAGGGTGGGTAACCAGAACGCACAGCTGAGTGAAATGAGCTCAGGTGCTACGGCCACCCCTGAAAATAGGCTAAACTATCAAAGGGGATACTCCCGATTGATTTCTCAAAGCGTCAGAGTACAGTGTAGAGATAATAGGTAGTTTGTCTTACTTAACGAGTTGCCATAAAGAAAACAGTGTTGTTAGAGGCAACGATCATCTTACCATTTAATGATCAGACACAAATTGGAAATGCAATGTTTCACTAGAGACTTTTTCAGGCAGCCACCGCTTGGTTGTACAACAGGTCTTCATATTGGCAAGGAGTCAGGAAGCCAAGGGCTGAATGCCTCCTTTTCCTGTTGTAGAAAATCTCTATATACTCAAACACGGCTAGCCTTGCCTCTGCTATGGTGGCAAATTTGTGGTGGTACACCATTTCTGTTTTCAACCTCTTGAAGAAGCTCTCTGCCACGGCATTTGTAAGTGCCCCATTTTTCGGACAGTGTAAATGAGACTTTTCTCAATCTTTTCTACCACCACCACTATGAAGTGGTAATGTGGTAAACTTGCCGTGCAGGCTCTGTGCCAGGGGAGAAGTTTTCCATATTTCCACTTCTGCTTTCCAGTGGCCACTCCTTAGGCGTCAGGTTGCCAAGCGCCTCATGCGGTCTCCTGGTATTGTACTCCTCCATCCACTGCTCTGTCAACTCCCTGACCTCCTCCAACTCGACAAAAAGGTAAGCGTCCAGTACCTCCCTTCGGTAGCTTCCGTTGAAACGCTCAATGAAGCCATTCTGCATCGGCTTGCCAGGCTGGGTGTAGCGTATGCTTATCCCATTCTCCCTGCACCAGCAGGTAAAGTCAGCGCTGGTGAACTCCGGCCCGTTGTCCACCCGTATGGCTGCCGGCTTGCCGCGCCAGTCAATGAGTTGCTCCAGAGCCCTGACTACCCTTTTGGAGGAAATGGAGGTGGCTATCTCTATTGCCAGCGCCTCCCGGTTGCAGTCGTCTATCACGTTCAGGGTCCTGAACCTGGTGCCGAAGGCCAGGCTGTCGCTCATGAAGTCCATGCTCCAGCTGCTGTTGAGCTCCGCCTGTTGGAGCAGTGGTTGCTTCACCCGCGCCGGCAGCCTGCGCTTGCCCTTTCTCTTCTTGTTTAGCTTGAGCAGCCTGTAGACCCGGTACACCCGCTTGTGGTTCCACCTCCTGCCGTCCCTCTTCAGGTAAGCCAGCAGCTTGCGGAAGCCGTAAGTGGGGTGGGCGTCGGCCAATTCCTGCAGCGCGGCGATTAGCTCCGAGTCATCCCTGCGGCTCCTGTAGTAGAATTGGGAGCGGGCCAGCCCGGTTAGTCGGCAGGCCCTGGCAACACTTAGGCCGTAGTCCGAAATAATCTCCTCGGTCAGCTGCCTTTGCTGCCAGGGCCCCAGCCTTTTTTTGTGATGACCTCCTTGAGTATCTCATGGCTGATGCTCAGGTCGGCGAACATCTTTTTGAGCCGGGCGTTCTCCTCCTCTAGCTCCTTGAGCCGCTTCACCTCGGAGGCCTCCATGCCCCCGTACTGGCTCTTCCACCGGTAGAAAGTGGCCCGGCTGACATTCTAGCTCCCGGCAAATGTTCTCTGCCTTCCGGCCACCCTCATGCTCTTTGAGGGCCTTGATGATCTGGCTCTCGGTGAATAGTGTCTTCTTCATCTTTGCAGTTTAAATGTATGACCTTTTTGTCTTAATTTAAACTGTCTCGATTTTAGGGGTATTTACAAGCTGCAACTATGTCACTGCTGCTCTAATTCTGAACACGACCTAGACAAAAGATGCTGCAGGTGTAGTAATACAAAAAATGCCCGAAAAAGGCGTAGGTAAAGCGGTTCGCTTCAGGACTGACTCGTTATCACGGTGATTCCATCAATCTGGGTCTGCAAAGTCACGTGTATTTCACCGCTCCGACTGGTATGCCGCTCTAAGGCCGAGTAAAGCTCAATGATAAGGTAACGCATGCACAAATCGCTCAGGTGAGGGTTCGCGACCTCTTCTGGTATATTTTTTTCTTGCTTATACGCGAAGGCTGGAGAGATAACGATAAACGCGTGTATCGCATTTACGATGAAGAGGGGGAATATAAAGAGCAAAAGGCTAGGAGAAGCATTGCTACTGTGTACCGACTGGAACGCTCAAAGCTTTCTAATAATCAGTTGTGCTAATCAACTGACTTCATGCTCTATCACTTCTTCGAAAACTGTAAAGATGTACTTTCTTAGGCGGTTAACTTTCAACTTGTTAAAACTACCTTGCTTGATTCCGTGTTCTTTTTATTAACATTTTGAAAAACTTCATTGGTTTCGTGAAACTGATGGATGAGAGTAGTTGTTTGTATTATGTTAGCTTTGGAAGAGGCACCGAAGAGTATTGATTGAATATTTGGCAAGCTGCACACGTATTCAATGGCTTCTTGAGGAGGTATTGCTCCGGCTGCCAATACCTGCATGGCGATAGCCCTAAATTGCTTTTCGTTAAGTACATCTTCATAACAGGCTCTGCCACCAGCCATTCTAAAACCAAGCTTATTTATTGAAGAGCAAATAATAGGATTTTTGATACCAACCCGCTCTAGCGTATCAAGTAGCTTTGGCATATTCATCGTTATGAAACCCGCTTCAACACCGTATTTTGTGGCTATGTAATTGTGAAAAGCAAGTAAAATCTCATCCATACCCAATCCAAGCAAAAGGTCGGTAACGACATTTTGTAAGAATATAACCGGTGTATCAATTTTTTCGAAGATCTTTAATTCGGCATCAATTAGTAATTCCATTATAGCTATGTAATCTTTCCCTAAGAAAGCAAGCCCACCTTTGAACATTGACCCCATGAAGTTTCCTGGTACAAATTGCTTCAGGCTATTTGTTAAACCCAATTCTGTAACAGCATTGGCATACTTATGAGCATAAGGTAAGCATGGATATATTTTAAAATTCTGGTACTTAATAGGATTTTCACGAATAGAATCACAAATTTTAGAAATGCGGTCGTGTGTAGTACACATAAACGTATTTATATTAGCTTCCATAGCATAATCTAAGGTCTTGATGATGGATTTATCATCTTTAAATTTTATAGATTGAGCACGGGATTTCTCATCGGAAATATGATTAATTGCAAAGAACTGATTATCTCCAAAAAGTATTTTTTCCATCTTAGTTCGCTTTATCATAATTGTAAATCATTTCTATAACTTTATCTGTATAAAGGCCCTGCTCAAAAGTATTAAGAGTACCTTGTTGATTATTAATTATATTTTGTATAAAATAATCAATTTGAGCACTGTACTCTTCACCGCGAAGGTGATAATTTACAACAGGAGAATAATCTGTGATATATTTTATATTCCACCCTTTATCTAACTTCTGATCTTTATTAGGTTCTTTCAAGAATATTTTAATTTCGGTCGCGTCACAAATAATTTTTCCTTTTTTGCCAAGAAGAGTAACTGATGTAGACATTTTACGGTAAGTTTCATCGCTCCAGTTTACCAGCATTGTACCACTTATGCTGTTATCAAGTGTTAGCAGTGTATAGACAGCATCGTCAACGCCACCGGAATAAATGCTTTTTAGAAGAACTCCATTTACTTTTACTGGACGGCCTACTATTTCCTGAATTAGGTTAATAAGATGAGAAGCATAATCAAGCATACACCCTCCACCTTCACTAGGCTTAGACCTCCATGTGCTGCCCTTCTCTCTGGTAACTACAGGACCATAGGCTTCACCATTAAAATGTACTATCTCCCCTATCACATTATTGTCTAGGAGATTTTTTACTTCCCTAAATGTGCCGATAAAATGGTTATGATATCCAACTTGATTTACAAGGGATCTCTGCCTCGCAATTTCTACTAATTCAGTGCCTTCAGTTGTTGATAAGCTAAAAGGCTTTTCACAGAAAACATTAATATTTCTGTCGAAAGCAGTTTTCGTCATATTGTAATGATGCTTAGTCGGAGTAGCAATAACAACTAGATCTAATTGTTCCTTGCTAAGCATTTTGTTGAAGTCATCATAAGGATTAACTCTTGAGTATTTTTTAAACGCATTCAAAACTAATGATGACGTATCACATACAGATACAAGGTCTACCAAAGGGTGTGCACCTAGAATGGCGGCATGAGAAATTCCCATTTTACCAAGTCCTACAATTCCAGCTTTCAACATAAATATTAAATTTAATTTAGACAAAAAATAATTAAATTTAGGGTTAAATGGGTTCTAAAGCCTAATTTAATTTATCTTGCGAACAGAGTGGAATTAAACAGATTCAATATAGTCTGTTAGATATTCAATTATAACCTGCTTTTTAGAAATATAGGTTGCGGGTTCAAAGTCATTGATTTCCTGAAGTAAGGACTTAAGGGCAACATCTTCTGTCCATGGTATGATGTAGTTTAGTTTTGAGAACTCATTAAGAATCTCAACTTGGTGATTATCTACTACCTCACCATATTTTGCTAGACGCGGAATTGCAATTATCTTTTTATTAAGCTTGATGCCTTTCATTAATGAACCGGTTCCGGCTTGTGAAATGACAACACGTGCATTAATATATAGGGATGTTAGCACATCAGGTGATATGAAAGGTTGCATTTGCATAAATGAACTTTCTATCTGTGTATGTCCACATTGCACAATAACTTCCTCATTTATTTCTCCTTCACTACAAAGTTTTTCTATTTCTAGAAGAGGCCTTTTAAAATCAGTAGGGAAAGTTCCTAGTAAAACTAAAATCATATAAATTATTCTTGACGTAATCTTCGATATATAATAAAATGGTCTATCAACAAGTTAGATGGTAGTGTTAATAAATACCACCCAAATAAATTGATTTCTTATAATGCTGCTTTGCATGAGGCCATTGTACAATAAATTTATCAACCACAGGATAAACAAGGTCTGCGGAAAAAGCTCTAGAGTTGACTCTAGCAAAAGATAATATCCAGACTACTTTTACTCCAAGTAACTTACCTAATAAACACATAGGTAAGGCGGTATGACTTCCAGTAGTTATGATGACTTTAGGAAAATGTTTGATCAGAATCTTAATAGATAATATAAAATTAATCAATAAAATAACAATAAATTTAATATTTCTTTTTTTCCCCTTAGATCGTCCTTGGAGGTAGTTTACATTAAAATTGTCTTTCAGAGGCAAAGTTGCAGGAGATTGTTCTGTAACTAGTAAATAGTTGTATTTTTCAAACATACCCTTCAGCTCAAGAATTTGGGCTAAATGCCCTCCATCCGAGCATATAAGTAAGATTTTTTTACTTGAAACTGCCATCGAAGTAAGCGTAAAGCAAGTGTATATTTATTTATTAAATGAAAATTTTCATAGTGAGAGGAATAATATCCTATTCTTTACAACAATAGCAGAATATATCCTAACTTTTATAAAAGCCGCTTTTAAAGTTATTAATAATTATATAAATCGTTATAAAGGCAATATACTAATAATTATAGAATAAATATCATGAAATACATTTTTTTCATATTTTATTAATTATGTGGTATTTTAAGAACGTGAACTCGGGAATTAAGCGAGTGTTCTAGCAGGGTTAAACCTTTTGTTTTTGTGGTCGAGAAAGGAGTAGGCAGTCAGACCTGAGAGGATGTGGACCAGTGCGTTGAGGGGATTTCGGTGGCGGGTGTGGTCAATGTCGCAGACGGTCATCAGGATGTCGTTTACCGCCTCTATGCCCCCTCTCTTCAGCAGGTTGAGCTTATCATTGAGCGTCAGGAGCATATTTTTCATGTTCTTCCTTATCCTGGCCACCAGATGCAGGCCCTTTTCCAGGAGCTCCTCCATCAGGGAGGAGAGGTAGCCTCTGTCCCCGTACACTTGCCCTTCAGCCCCTCAAGCTGGTGCCCCAGCACCTGGTGGTTGTTGTCGGCCACGTTGGCCGGTGTTATCAGCAGGCGCGCCAGCTGCCCGTGCTGGTTTACCACCAGGTGCAGCTTGAGGCCGTAAAACCAGCCGGTGGAGCCCTTGCCCCGGCTGGCGATACCCTCGAAGACCCTGTGGGAGTGGATGCGGAGGTTGTGGCAGACGGGCAGCTTCTTGGAGTCGATGTAGTAGTGGTTAGTTCTCTCTGCAAGGCTCGCCCGGCACTGTGCCAGCAGGAAGGCGTGGAAGCAGGCCTGGCGGGAAAGGGAGAGGAACTGTGTGTAGGAAACGGCCTTGGGAAAGAAACTTTTCAGCTCCCCTAGCACCAGCCGCTCATAGTAGTACTCAAAGCACTTAAAGCCCGAGAGGTGGTAAAGCGTGAGAATGGTGAGCACCTCGCTCTCAGAGAGGGCAGGCCTCCTGCCAGCAGGGTGCTTCTCTGAGAGCCCCTTTGGCAGCGGATGGGAGGCGAAATACTCCTGCACTTCCTTGCAGAAATCGTCTATGAAGCAGAACACTTCAACCACTTTGGCAGTATCTATGATAAAGTGCATAAGGCTAAGGATTTAGGTGAAACATCGGACAATATTTCTACCTAATCCTTGGCCTTTTTTGTTGCGCAATGACTGATTTAAAATGATTTAATTCCCGAGTTCACGTTTTAAGATTTATTGAATTCTCGCAACGCCTGCAGAAATAGCTTTCTCTGCAGGGAGTAGACGTTTTTAATGATTTTGCTGACTCATCTAATTGAGCCGCTGAAAAGCCCGCAGTACACAGTAGATGTGATTTTGACTGGCTCGTGTGCGCGCATGAACAAAAGCTGGGCATGGCACTCCGCCTCTTGCTCAGCGGCCTGGAAGGGAAGCATGGTCTGGTTCGGGTCACCCTCGAAGCGCTCACGCTTCTGGCCGAACTGCATCCGGCGGTACATCTCTCCACCTGCGCTTCCAGGTAGGTGATCCGCTCGTCTTTCTCTTTTTCCAGACGGCGGAAAGCCAGCAGTATTTCTTCTTTCGACAGGTTTTCCAGGGCCGTTTTGCATGCTTTAAAAATAACGTGAACTCGGGAATTAAACAGGTTTAAATCAGAAGTTTGTGCAACAAAAAAGGCTAAGGATTAGGTAGAAATATTGCCTGATGTTTCACCTAAATCCTTAGCCTCATGCACTTTATCATAGAT
>NZ_QRGR01000034.1 GCF_003367245.1 Pontibacter diazotrophicus
ATCTTTTCTATACATTGCCATTGGGTGTCGGTTAAATCACTTAGGTAAGTCATAAGTCTGCAAACTTTTCTTACCCAACAACCGGCACCTACTTTTCTATTCAACTAAATCAAAACAGCCTCTAAGAAAAACATCCTGTTCAATGCCTCTGTCATTGTGGCGGCACTCGGGTACTTTGTAGACATCTACGACCTGGTGCTTTTCAGCATTGTCCGTATTCCAAGCCTGAGGGATTTAGGCGTCACAAGCCAGGAGGCGCTGTTGGAGGATGGGGTGATGCTGCTGAATATGCAGATGCTGGGCATGCTGATTGGTGGTGTGGCCTGGGGCGTTTTAGGTGATAAGCGGGGGCGGTTATCGGTGCTGTTCGGGTCTATTTTCCTCTACTCGGTAGCAAATATCCTCAATGGCTTTGTGACCTCCATTCCTATGTATGCTGTGCTCCGGTTTGTGGCGGGCCTGGGGTTGGCAGGAGAACTAGGAGCCGGTATTACGCTCGTGAGCGAGGTGCTGCCAAAAGAGAAGCGCGGCTACGGCACCATGATTGTGGCTACCATTGGCATATCCGGCGCTATATTGGCTGGTTTTGTGGGAGAATATTTTGGCTGGCGCACCGCTTATTTTATTGGCGGCGGCTTAGGTATGCTGCTTCTTTTCCTGCGCATTGGCGTGTATGAGTCCGGCATGTTCGAGAATGTGAAGAGCACTGCCCATGTTACACGTGGAAACTTCCTCAGCCTTTTCTCTAATGCCAAACGTTTCTGGAAGTATCTGAAGTGCATCCTGGTCGGCGTGCCTATCTGGTATGTGGTAGGAATTCTCATCACTTTCTCACCTGAGTTTGGTATAGTACTGGGCATAGAGCAAACGGTTTCGGCAGCCCGGGCGGTTTCTTCCTGCTACCTCGGCCTTGTAGTCGGAGACTTTCTGAGCGGCTATCTGAGCCAGCGTTTCAAGAGCAGGCGTATCATCGTGCTTGTCTTTTTAGTTCTTACGGCTGGTCTTGTAACACTTTACCTGCTCAGTAGCGGCTTATCGTTAAATCACTTTTATGTATTGTGTGTAGGGCTGGGCGTTGCCAGCGGCTACTGGGCGGTATTTGTGACCATTGCTGCAGAGCAGTTTGGCACGAACATCAGGGCCACCGTTACCACTACAGTGCCTAATTTTGTACGTGGTGCTGTGGTGCCTCTTTCCCTGTCCTTCGAAGCACTTAAAGATAGTTGGGGACTCATACCAACAGCAATGGTGCTGGGGGCAATAACCCTTGCTATTGCAGTGGTTTCTATTCTGACACTGGAGGAAACATACGCCAAAGATTTGGATTATTTGGAACCAGTAACGTAGCTATAGCAATGCTTTTTTGAGCGTGTGAGTTGATAATTTATCTGATAACCAATGGTTTATTGTTGTTGCTATGGATAAACAGGATTAAGAAGCAACCAAACATCTATAGCATAAGTAATATATTGGATATAAGGAATCTGATATATGATAATGGCCTATGCGTAAGATTTCTGCCTCCGAAAAATCTGATTTAGCCTTGATAGCAGCTTTGTACTTCCTGCTGATCCTGTACCTGGCTTATAATACATATGTTGAGAAAGGAGTGGCAGAGCCACAGAATATAACAGAAACTGTAGTAGAAGGAGAAAGCCTTGGTATAATGCAGCACTGAACAATGTTGTTGATTACACTTTCTTGCCGCCTAATCTAAAGCGCAGGACAATAAATTGCGCCAGAATAGCCACCTGCATCGGGGTAAATTGCGTAATTTTGTATATGATCTTGTATAACATAACAATAAACATAGAAAACGGCGTAGCCGAGGAGTGGCTGCAATGGATGAAAGAGGTGCATATACCTGAAGTGATGAGCAAAGGATACTTCCTGAACAACCAGGTTGCCCGGCTAATAAACGAAATAGACAATGGCGGTACCACATACGCCGTGCAGTACTACTGCCGCAGCATGCAAGACCTGGAGGAATATCAGCGAGAGCATGCCCCGGCCCTCGAGAGCAAACACATAGAACGCTATGAAGGCAAATTTGTGGTATTTAGCTCCATGCTGGAGGTAGTAGGCACGGATGTAGAGCGTGCTCAGCAATAACAACAACAAGTTTGACCATAAGAAAAGCCGTGGTACAGCTTATGCTGTGCCACGGCTTTTTATTTCTTCCGTAGGTATGGGGATTAGCCCTCAAAGTTTTTGATCTGCTCTTCCGTCAGGGTGCAGTTGATCCATTCGGCATCCAGATCGGCGCCTATGTTCTTATAGAAAGCGATGGCGGGCTCGTTCCATTCCAGCACCTGCCATCTGAAGCGTCTGGCACCTAATTCTTTTGCTTCCTGTGCTACCGCTTTAAATAATTTTCTGCCTATACCCGCACGACGCAGCCTCTCCGTCACCACCAGGTCCTCTAAGTAAATGGTTCTTCCTTTCCAGGTAGAATAAGCGATATAATACAAGGCAATACCTACGATGCCTTCTGCCGACTCAGCCACGAAAATTTTGTAAATCGGGTTCTCGCCAAACCCATCCCGCTCCATGTCTTCCAGCGTATTGGTCACCTCCAGTGGTGCGCGTTCAAATTCGGCCAGCTCCATAATCAGGGCATGCACCTGTGGCAAATCGTCGATGTTGCCTTTTCTTATTTCTACTTCCATTTTAATTGTTCGTGGTTGTTTGTTGATTGTCAGTAGTAGTGATGTGGTCAAACCTTTGGTCAATTTTCCACCCTTTCAACTTTCTAACGCTCTAAATTTTTAACGTTCTAACTCCACGCCGACTTTGCCTGCACCAGTTCTTTGCCTGTTTCCTGGCTGCTGAGTTTGTGCAGGTATACGCCATCTTCGTCGGCTGGTGCTACGGCTGAAATAACGGTGTCTCCTAAAACACTTTCTGCCCGGAATATGATGTCTATTTCCCGTAGTTGTTTTTGCTCCAGTAGTTCGGTTGGCAGCGTATCCAGGGCCCATTGCAAGTACCTGGTGTTTGTTACGTGGCGGTTCAGGTCAATATCGTGCCAGCGAACAGGAATCTGCTCTTCATACGTAGCCTCCTGTAGTTGCGGCAGCTTTCCTTTTGCAAAGGGCAAGGGCTCCTCAGTCGGTACTACCTCCAGCGCAGTGATAAACTCAGGCAAAGACACCAGCTGGCGCTTCACCATGTCCATCACCAGCCACACACTTGTTGCCTGCCCCAGCAGTTCCTGGTCTGCACTGTAAATACGGAAATCGCGGTGCATAAAAATACGCTCGCGCCCGGAGGCCCATGTCGCCACGGTTATTTTCTCGCTGTGCTTTGGGTACCGGAACATCTCTATGCGCATGCGCTGCAATACCCAGGTCATGTCGTGCCTCAGCAGGTCGTACATGGAGATGCCGAGGGTAACGGTATTATCCCAGGCTGCTTCGTGCATGTAGCTGATCAGGGCCGGCAGCGTGGCCTGCCCCCGGTAGTCTATCTCATGTGAGCGGATGGCAAATTCGCTGGAGCCTCCTTTTGCTTTCATAGATTATGGTTAGTGGCCTGTAAAGGTAAGGAAGAATAGCCGTCGCTGCCACTTCTGCCCTTCCTAAAAAGAGGCAGCACACCTGTTGCCGGGTGTGCTGCTGAAAATAATACCGTTACTGCTTGCTACAAAACACTTAGGCCATAAATCTATCACTAATATGCCAATGGTGCCAACTATCAGAAATATCACAGTAAATATTCCCAGAAACCTGAAAAACGATTTCAAGTTTACCAAAGAGGCTGTTATTAACTCCTGATTAGAACTGTTAAGGGCTACTTCCATTTTGTTTGAAAACCGGAACAGGTACAGTGCCGGGAAAAAGAAGATCAACTTATACAGCAGCTTAACCATTTCCAATGTAGTATCTTTCTCGCCAAAGCCGTTCCAGATGCTCTGGTATCCTGCAATCAATAGTACAAGTCCTAGCATCACAAAAGCCACAACAGCCAGAAGTCTGGTCCATTTGGTAACGTTAAGAAGAAGAGACTGCGCCGCAGCATCAATTAAAAGCTCCTGCTGCGGCAGGTCGTGAATTTTATTAGTGATTTACATGAAATGAAGACTTGAGTGTACATATAGGTGAGGGTAGTCCTATTGACCTTCGATAAAGCTTATCAGAATCAATCCTTTTACATCATCGAGCCAATGCCTATACCCAGAAAAACTACCAGGATACTCAGAACATAAAAAGCCAGCACGATGATGGTTAGCACCCCCATAAATTTGAGCAGAGACTTCAGGTTTTTGAATGCTTCATCTATTTCTGTCTCACTCTGCAGGTCCAGGGCCCGTTGCACTTTACTGGAAAAGCGGTACAGGTATAACACAGGGAAGAAGTATAGCAGGGCGAACAGGAGATAAAAAATTGAAAAGAAGCTACTACCTAAGGCACTCATTACTCCAGTTGTATTATTCATCCCCTGCATCATGCCGCTCATAAAGGCTCCTATACCGAGGGCCATCAGCACCATGAAGCCTATCATTACAAAGCCTATAATGGCCAGAAATTTCCCCCACCTGGCTGCCGTGCGCAGGAATTCTGCAGAGGGAGGTGTGATACGCAAGCCCAGGGGCATGTTGTTTTCGTAGAATGTATCCATAGCTATTTGTTAGTTTAAGTTTAAAATATACTTTTCTGTCTATATATCCTAACACCTTCATTCCTCCCCAGAAAAGAATAAAAAAAGCCGCGCTCCTGAAACAGGAAGCGCGGCTTTTTTATTAAGATAGCTTGTACTTATTTACTGGTTTTGGTTCTGATATGGATTAATGCCCATGTTCTCATAAATGAAAGCATAGGTGTCGGCATACTCCTGAATAACCAGCGAAGTTGGCTTGCCGGCACCATGGCCTGCACGTACATCCACCCGTATCAGGTAAGGGTTGCCAGGAGCACCTTTGTCCTGTAGTTCAGAAATGAATTTAAATGAGTGCGCTGGTACTACACGGTCGTCATGGTCAGCGGTTTTCACCAGTGTAGCCGGGTATTTTACACCTTCCTTTATGTTGTGCAGTGGTGAGAAGCCATACAGGTTCCTGAACTGGGCGGCATCGTCTGAAGAGCCATACTCCGGTACCCACGCCCACCCAATCGTAAACTTATGGAAGCGCAGCATATCCATCACACCTACGGCAGGTATGGCCACTTTAGCTAATTCAGGACGCTGCGTCATAAAGGCTCCCACCAGCAAACCGCCGTTAGAGCCACCAGCCACAGCCAGTCTTTCAGAGGAGGTATAGCCCTGGGCAATCAGGTACTCTGCAGCACCTATAAAATCGTCGAACACGTTTTGTTTATTTGGCGTCATACCCGCTTTGTGCCAGTCATCACCGTATTCGCCGCCACCGCGCAGGTTTGGCATGGCGTAAACACCGCCGTTCTCCAGCCACAGCATGTTAGCAATGCTAAAGCCCGGTGTCATAGAGATGTTAAAGCCACCATAGGCATACAGGTAGGTTGGGTTCTGGCCGTTCAGTTCCAGCCCCTTTTTGTGCACAATAAACATAGGTACCTTAGTGCCATCTTTGGAAGAATAAAACACCTGCTTTGTTTCATAGGCATCGGTGTTTACGTTTACTTCCGTCTTGCGGAAGAGCGATACCTTGTTAGCTAATACATCGTAGCGGTAGATGGTCGGCGGAGAGGTGAAGGAGGTGAAGGTGAAGAATACTTCCGTGTCCTCTTTTTCGCCGTTAAAGCCTCCAACAGAGCCAATACCCGGCAGTTCCACATCGTTCACCTTTTTGCCGGTGTTGTCATATACCACCACCTGGCTGGTCGCGTCTTTCATGTAGGTTGTGATAATACGACCTCCCACCATCGACACACCCGTAATCACGTTCTCGTTTTCAGGTACCACCGTTTTCCAGTGCTGCTCCTGTGGCTTTTTCGGGTCGATGAGCACGAGGCGGTAGCGGGGTGCGTTCTTGCTCGTCATCACCAATAGGTTATCGCCTATGTTATCCACCACATTATACTCCGACTCAAAGTTATCCACAATAGGCTGGATGCTTGATTTCGGATCCTTCAGGTCTTTGTAGTACAGCGCATTGGCACCGCTGGCTCCCTCTGATACATTCAAAACCAGGAAGCGCTCGTCGTCGGTGGTCTGGCCGTAGAAGTTGCGAAGCGCATGCTGCTTGTCTTCATACACTAGCTGGTCCTGGCTCTGTGGCGTGCCTACTTTATGGTAGTATACTTTATGGTACTCGTTCTTATTCGCCAGTTTGTTGCCTTCGGTGGGGGCATCGTAGCGGCTGTAGAAGAAACCGTCTTTATACCAGCTCGGGCCGGAGAACTTCACCCACTCCAGCTGGTCGTCCAGCTTTTTGCCGGTGGCGGCCTCCATTACGTGGTACGTGTTCCAGTCGGAGCCGCCGCTGGAGGTGCCGTAGGCTATATAGCGGCCATCTTCAGAAAAAGCAAACGCCGTAAGCGCCACTGTTCCGTCCTCGGAAAGCTTGTTTGGGTCGAAGAATACTTTAGGCTCCGCCTCCAGCGTTTCCTGCACATACAGCACGCTTTGGTTCTGCAGGCCGTCGTTCTTATAAAAATAGTACTTGCCGTTTTCTTTGAAAGGAGCGCCATACTTCGGGTAATTCCAGATCTCTGTCAGGCGCGACTTTATCTTGTCACGGAAATCAATGTCGCCCAGGTATTCCTGCGTTACCTCATTCTGCTCCTCTATCCACTCATCCACCTCCTCGTTGTGCGTTTCCAGCCAGCGGTACGGGTCTGCCACCGGGGTGCCGAAGTAATCGTCGGTGTGTTCAACTTTCTTGGTGTCAGGATAATCTAATGCTGTCCCGGCCGAAGCGGTGGTAGCAGCGGCCGTTGTCGTGTTTTCTGTCGTCATGCCAGTAGCGGTTGTATCGGTTTGTGTTGACTTACATGCCGACACGGCCGTGAAGCCGCCGGCAAGCAACAATACTGTTGTTTTCTTCATAAGGGCTACGCCTGTTAATTTGTTTAAGGTATAGTGAAATAGAATCGGCAATATACGCATTTTAGTCAAAGCCTCTGTTGCAGCTTACCCTGCAAGTTTTGTTCCGAACTCTGCTTCGTTCCTGCAAATCAGTGGTTTAGTGGCAAAATTTTTCTGCTGTTATGTTAGTACAAACCATGGTTTCAGTGGTTACTTTTGCCAGCCTTTTTGCTCAGAAAGTAGCCAAAACACAGGGTAGTAAGTATAATACATACATAACAAGCAGCGAAGTGATATGATTGAAGAGCTGGAAAACGAAAAACTGCTTCAGAAGTTTGAGCAGATAGCAGATAGGTTATCAGAAAAAGGCTATGCCATTGTCGATAACTTTCTGGAGGCGCAGGAGGTGCGGAACCTGCTGGATGTGCTGTCGCACCACCAGGAACAGGGCACATTTAAAAAAGCAGGCATCGGAGCTTCAAGCCAGTTGCAGGTGGATAAAGAAGTACGCGGCGACTATATCCGCTGGATTGAGCCGCAGAATGCCTTGCCTCCGACACAGGTATTCCTGGACCGTATGGATGAGGTGATGCACTATATTAACCGCACCTGCTATCTTGGCCTGAAGGACTATGAATTTCACTTTACGGTATACCCTCCGGGCTCTGTATACAAGCGCCACATCGACCAGTTTAAGACAAACGACCACCGTAAGCTGTCTTTTATCTGCTACCTGAACGAAGATTGGCTGCCGGAGCATGGAGGTAACCTGCGCCTGTACCTGCCAAAGGAGAATGGGGAAGAAGAAGTAGACATCCTGCCGATTGCTGGCCGCCTGGCCTGTTTCCGCGCCGACCTAATTCCGCATGAGGTATTGGTCGCCACCCGCCACCGCTACAGCCTTACCGGCTGGATGCTGGACCAACTGAAAGAGCTGACTTTTTTATAGGAAAGGTGAACGACCTCGCAGCGTGCGCAGCTCCTGCGAGCGTCTGGAGTTGGCAAGACACTCGCAGGAACTGCGCATACTGCGAGGTCCTAGAGCTATTGCCCGAAGTTAATTTCCGTACTATCCCCGATATTCAGGCTATGGCTGAAGCCTTTAAAGGAAGCGTCGCTGCCGATAATGGAATCCTGCATCACGGCAAAGCGCAGTTCAGAAAAAGAACCGATGATGGAGTTGCTCAGGATGCAGTTCTCGATGGTGGCGTTGTCGCCAATGGCCACATTGGGCCCGATGATGGAATTATAGATGGCGCAGTCGCTGCCGATGCTGACAGGCGGAATAATAATGCAGCCCGGAAAGTGCTCGTTGAGGTTCTGATCGCGGTGCTTCTGGCGGTTCAGTAAAGTGGCGTTTGCCTCCAGCAGTGTTTCCTTGCGGCCACAGTCAAACCAGTGGTCTACACTCCATGTCACCATTTTCTCCCCCTTCTTCACCATGTGCATCAGTGCATCTGTAAGCTGGTATTCTTCCTGTGTGCGGATGTCTTCAGTGATGATGTACTCCAGCGAATCTACCAGCTTTTGCGGCTGCACAATCTTGTAAAGCCCTACCAGGGCAAAGTTGGATTTCGGAATTTTAGGTTTCTCTACCAGTTTCGTGATAAACTCATCCGTGCCCACCTCTGTTACACCAAAAAGGGATGGTTTGGCCACTTTCTTCACCCCTAAAACGGAATAAGGCGCTTTGATAATGGCCTCCAGATCTACGTCTACAATAGCATCGCCCAACATAATCAGCACACTTTCTTCCTGCGCATAGGTGTGGCGGGCAACCCAGAGGGCATGGCCCAGGCCTTCCCGCGGCTCCTGCACCACAAACTCAACATTTACCTGCGGATACTTGCGGCGCACATAGTGCTCTACTTTCTCTCCTAAATAGCCGATCACGAAAACAAAGTCCCGGATACCCGCCTCCAGCAGTTTCTCAATAATATGGCCCAGGATAGTATTATCCGCCACAGGTACCAGCGATTTGGGCTGGGTGTGCGTGTGTGGTCTGAGCCTTGTGCCTACGCCTGCTACCGGAATAATTGCTTTCATATATGTTACGTTTCCTGCAATATATTAAAATATACCTATCATTTCAACGGCAGCAGCTACATCAGGTTCAGGGAATTTTCAGGAATAAGGAAGGCCGCAGGAGTATTTTGAAGCAGGCGCAGGCAGAAGCAGTGCCGCCTTTACCTGCTTACAGTGCCTTTCCTATTTGCTGTTCGCTACCGCAGCCAAAGCTAAAACGGGAATTTTACCCGTTAAGCTCCTATATGTTATTTTGTTTATGTTTTACTGTCTTGCTTAACACAGCTTTCGTAAATTCGTACTCATATCGCCAACTACGGCTACACATAACGTATATGAAAGCTTATTAACACCCACTTATGAGAAAATTGTTTTTTTACCTGATCGGATTTGTAATACTGGCCTCTCAATCTTCCTGCGGTTATAACACCTTGGTGCAGAAGGATGAGACTGTAGAGGCACAATGGGCAAACGTGCAGAATGCTTACCAGCGCCGCGCCGACCTTGTGCCTAACCTCGTGAACACAGTGAAAGGCGCCGCTGACTTCGAAAGAGGTACCCTGACAGATGTGATTGAAGCCCGTGCGAAGGCGACCAGTGTGAATATCAGTCCTGATAACCTGACGCCAGAAAACATTGAGCGCTTTCAGCAGGCACAAGGAGAACTGAGCGGAGCCCTCAGCAGGCTGTTGGTATCCGTAGAACGTTACCCGGAACTGCGGGCCAACCAGAACTTCCTGGAACTGCAGGCGCAATTAGAAGGCACAGAGAACCGAATTGCAGTGGAGCGGCGCAAATTCAACGAGACCGTGCAGGATTATAACACAACCGTCCGCTCATTCCCGACCAATCTGATGGCCGGCATGTTTGGCTTTGAAAGAAAAGGGCATTTCCAGGCAGACCCCGGTGCCCAGCAAGCCCCTACTGTACAGTTTTAAATTGTTGCTTATTAGTTGTTGCTTGTTAGATGTATGTGAACAATCAACAACTAACAAGCAGCTATTAACAATCAAATTTATGCCAAGAGACACGATAACCCCAGCGGACGAGAAAAAGATAATAGCTGCTATACAGGAGGCCGAGAGCAATACATCCGGGGAGATACGGGTACATGTGGAGAGCAACTGCGAAGGCGATGTGTTAGACCGTGCCACAGAAGTGTTTGCCGACTTACACATGCACCTCACCAAGCAGCGAAACGGCGTGCTGTTTTATGTAGCCCTCGAAGATCATCAGTTTGCCGTGTTAGGCGATGCAGGCATTAATGCTATTGTGCCGGACCATTTCTGGGAAGACATCACGGCAGAGGTTATCAGAAACTTCAAACAGAAGAAATATGCGGAGGGCCTGGCAAAGGGAATTCTGATGGCTGGGCAGCAACTTAAAGCGCACTTCCCTTACGACACCAAGGGCGACATCAACGAACTGAGCGATGATATCTCGTTTGGAGACTAACCATACTTATGAAGCACATTCTATTCCTCTATTTCTCTTTCCTGAGCCTCACCGCTCTAGCACAAAACAATGACTTCCCTGCAAGACCTAGTCCGCCGCGCCTCGTTAATGACATGGCTGATATGCTCAGTGCCGAAGAAGAGCAGGCGCTGGAGCAGAAGCTGCTGAACTACAGCGATACGACCTCCACCCAGATTACTGTTGTTACCCTTACCTCTATCGGGGGGTATGATGCAAACCAGTATGCTGCCGAGTTAGGCGAGCGCTGGGGAGTGGGCACCGGCGACAACGACAATGGCCTGGTGATATTAGTAGCCAAAGAGGAGCGCAAGGTAGCGATACAAACAGGCTATGGAATGGAAGAGTATGTGCCCGATGCCATTGCCAAGCGCATTACGGAGCGCACACTAAAGCCGAACTTTCAGCAGGGAGCCTACTACAAAGGCCTCGACGAAGCCACAAGCCTCATCATCGGTCTTGCCAGCGGTGCTTTTCAGGGAGACCCCACGGCTAACCGTGGAGGGGAGGAGGAAGGTGGCCCGTCTATCATGTTCATTATTATCATTGTTATCCTGGTTGTGTTTATTATCTCGCGGAGAGGAGGCGGACGTGGCGGTCGCGGAGGCAGAAAGTACTCCCGTACCTTTGGAGGGCCAGTTATTGTGCCCGGCGGCTTCGGCACCTTCCGTTCCGGCGGCGGCATGTTTGGCGGCGGAGGAGGTGGCGGAGGCTTTGGTGGCTTCGGCGGTGGATCCTTTGGCGGCGGCGGTGCCAGTAGTAGCTGGTAGCCTGAAGCAGAGGAACATAAACAGGTTGAAGATTCGCAAAAGAGGTGAAAGTAGTTTTTCTGCTTTCACCTCTTTTGCGTTAGACCCTCTGTCGTTTCTGCTGCCGCTGCGTTTATAACAATGGCTCGGGTGTTTAGGTGTTCTTGTTCTTTCTTATCTTAGTATATAAATACTTGAATTTAAATTAATTGACTTCTTTTTAAAGAACTAATTGATAGGGTTTCTAAATATTTTTTTCCTTTTTTGCCGTTGTAGGAACTTAGTGGCCTTGGGGTTTCTTTAGGAGCAGAAGATTATATGTATGAAATTATTCAGGGATAGCACCAAAACAAAGGTGATAGTAGGCTTTGGGTTGGCTTTGAGCATTGTGCTTGCTGCCATTTACCTTACCTATACCAGCTTCACAAAATTACTTAACTCCGTGGATGTGCTCTCCAGGCCTAACAACAAGCTAGCCGAGATGCAGTATACCCTGGCCACTATCTCCACAGCGGAGAGTTCTATCAGGGCTTATACGTTAACAACCAAAGAAGAGCACTTCAAGGCTTACCTCAGCCACCTCGATACAATTCAGAGCCAGATTGACTCCCTGCAGTTTCTGATGCGGCATAACCCGCAGGAGCTGGCGCAGGTAGATTCTATTGCCTCGCTGCTACAGGCAAAGCAAGAAAGCCTGGAGCGTTATGTAGCCCTGAAAAAAGAACAGCAAAGCCACGACTACTCAGTTAAGGCAATGCGCCAGATAGCTTCTACTGTAGAAGAGCAACCATTGGCCACTACCATCAAGCAACATACCACCACTACTATCTCTGACAGAATCTCCAGCATACCGGAAGACACCCTTTCCATGCAGCAAGAGGAAGAGGAGCCTAAAGAGGAGAAGCGTGGCTTCCTGAATAAGATATTTTCTAAGAAAGAAAAAGAAGAGCCAAAGCCAACGCCGCCGCCAAAGGTAATTGTGCCGCAGCTAAATGTTACCCAGGAAATAAAGATTGACACCAACGCCACGGCCACACCGGTAGCGCCCCTGGCCAAAGTGCGCCGTATCTTGCACAACGTACAGCGGGAGTCGGATCAGAAAAAAGAATTGCTGCTGGCAAAAGAGCTGGCGCTGCTGCAACAAGACAAGTATATCATGGACCAGGTGCGCAACATGATGTACAAGATGGAGTACAACGAACAGCAGCGAATGCTGCAGAATTCGTTACAGGCCAGAACAGTAGCCACAGAAACCTCTATGGTCCTGTTGCTGATAGGGGTTTTTGGTCTGATTGCCGGTATTGCTTTCATCATATTCATTCTCCGTGACCTCACGCGCAGCAATAACTATAAAACGAAGCTGATAAAAGCACAGAAAGAAGCGGTGCAACTTGCCCGAGCCAAAGAGGCTTTTGTGGCCAACATGAGCCATGAGATGCGCACGCCGCTGAATGTGATTCTGGGCTTTTCGCAGCAACTGCGCCACACGCCACTGCTGCCGCAGCAGGAGGAGCACCTGCAGGCTGTGAATGGAGCCGGTGAGCACCTGCTGCACATCGTTAACGATGTGCTGGACCTGTCAAAAATAGAAGCAGGGAAACTGCACATCAACCGGACAGCCTTCAGCCTGAAGCAGCTGCTAAAAGAGGTAGAGCAGGCATTTGCATTAAAAGCTTCTACTAAAAGAGTCCATTTTATTTTTCGTACCGATGAAACCATACCTGATACACTTCAGGGCGATGCATTGCACCTGAAGCAGGTGCTGTTTAACCTTGTGGATAACGCCATCAAATTTACCCACCAGGGGCAGGTACTCGTAAGCGTCAGGCTCAAGAGCATACGCCGTACCCGTGTGGTATTAAGTATAGCGGTGGCTGATACAGGAATAGGTATTCAGGAGGAGCGGATACAGCATGTGTTCGGAGAATTTAACCAGGCCGACAATTCTATCCTTCGCAAGTATGGTGGTACCGGACTGGGCCTTTCCATCAGCAAAAAACTGGTGGAGATGCTGGGCGGCACGCTCTCTGTGCATAGTACAAGCGGCAAAGGCACGACTTTTACTTTTGTGCTGCCACTACAGGTGAGCAACGCTGTTTTACCGGTGGCTCCTGCCAGTGTTGCAGCGCAGCCAACTACTTTCCAGGGGTTCAGCGCCCTCGTAATTGACGACGACGCCTATAGCCGCAAATTGTGTGAGCTTATACTCAGCAGATGGGGCATGCAGGTGCACCTGGCAAACGATGGGCATGAGGCAATGGCGCAGGTGCAACAGCATAAGTTTGATGTGGTGCTGACGGATATACAACTGCCAGGCATGAGCGGTAAAACAGTAGCACGTAATATTCGCAGGCATGATAAAGAAGTGCCTATTTTAGCCCTTACCGCAAATATCCTGAGCAACGATGATGACTTCTTTAAGAACTCTGCTATAACAGACCATCTTCTGAAGCCATTTACAGAGCAGGATCTGCATCAGAAGCTGATAAAAGCACTGCCAGTGCTGCCCGTAGCCCCAGTGCCAGCAGTGCCAGCAGTGCTAACGGAGGTAAGCCTGCCGGAGCAGCCTACCACACAGTTGTATGACCTGAGTGAAATGCGCCTTTTTACCGGACCTGACAATGAAACCCTGGTCGCTGTGTTGGAGGTATTGCTGGCAGATCAGCGGCAGAACCTGGAGGAGTTGGAGAGCGCCGCCGCAGAAGAGCAGTGGGAAAAGGCAGCTAATGTGGCGCACAAAATGCTGACGGCTTTTAAACACTTGAAAGCACATACCGTAACACCAGACCTGCTAAAGCTGGAGCAGGTATTACATACCGGCAGGCAAGGCAGCGATGGCTTACAGGAAACGGTGGAGAAGGTAAAGCAAAACACAGCTCAGGTGTTAGCGGCACTGCAGCAGGAGGTAGAGCGCCTTGAGGCTAATGCACTGCAGCCTGTGCAGTAGGTCAGGTCTAACTAAGCATCAATATTATATAGCTTCAACTTGTTATAAAGGGTCTTCCGGTCGATGTTCAGCAAGCGAGCAGCTTTGGACTTGTTATACTTTACCCGCTCCAGCATCTGCAGGATCATCTCCTTTTCGTTGCGTTCATTTATGCTTTTCAGGTCTGTATCAGCGGAAGTTACAGGAGCAGGTGTAGCTGTATCCTCATTGCCTGAGGAAAGCGCCTCCGCTGCAGGAGCGTAGTTTACAATTTCAGTAGGTAATTCCTGCAAGGTTATCATCTGCCCTTTCGCCAGCAACACACCCCGCTTCACCACATTTTTCAGCTCGCGCAGGTTGCCGGGCCAGTTGTATGCTTCAAAAGCTGCTGCTGTTGCTGTATCAAGGCCGGCCACGCTTTTCTCCATCTCCTGGTTTGCCTGCTGCATAAAGTAGTTTGCAAACAGGAGCACGTCCCCATCCCGGTCGCGCAGTGGGGGCACATTAATCTTAAACTCGTTCAGGCGGTGGTAGAGGTCCTCGCGGAACTGCCCGTTCGCTATGGCCTGCTGCAAGTCCTCATTTGTCGCCGCCAGCACCCGCACATCTACATCCAGATCTGTGGTGCTGCCAATTTTACGTACTTTCCGCTCCTGCAGGGCACGTAGCAGCTTTACCTGTATCTCGTAAGGCAGATTGCCGATCTCATCAAGGAAGATGGTGCCGCCCTCGGCTGCTTCAAACTGGCCCTGCGTGTCTTTCATGGCTCCTGTAAAGGCGCCCTTCACGTACCCGAACAGCTCACTGCCCGCCAGTTCTTTAGACAGCGCACCGCAATCTATGGCTACAAAAGGCATGCTCTGCCGCTTGCTGCGCGCATGAATCATGCGCGCCACATACTCCTTGCCGGTACCGCTCTCCCCTTCTATGATAACAGAGAGAACAGTAGGAGCAACCAGGGAAATAAATTCTTCGATTTGTGCTGCCTCAGGGCTTTTGCCCTGTACAAACTGTGTGCTGCCAGCCACTGTAGCAGGCGCCGTTTCATCGCTGGCTTCCGCTTTTTTATGCAAGGCGTTCTGTATAACCAGCAGCGTTTCGTCAGGGTTTATCGGCTTTGTGATGTACTCAAAAGCGCCCATTTTGATGGCCCTGACAGCCGTGCGGATGTCAGCATAATGGGTCATCAGGATAACGGGAACATTCTCGGCAAGTATCTTTATCTGGGGCAGCAGCTCCAGTCCGTCTTTGTCAGGAAGCCTGAAATCTGTCAGTACTAAGTTAAAAGATGTTGACCGAAGCAAACGTAGTCCATCGTTGGCCGTGAAAGCAGTTTCCACCTCATACTGCTGCCTTTTCAGAAAGGCCTTCAGCATCAGGCAAAAAGCCGGGTCATCATCAATTATTAATATTTTTGGCATAGATGTGAACAAAAATATTACAGCTGTTTTAAAAGCGCTGCAATATGGCATATAAGTAACGACAAAGATATGCTGATTGTTCTATCCTTGTATTTACTTGTTGTTATCTGGTGTTATAACCACTGTTTTCTACTAAGGCTGATACTTATCGGATGCTAATATAGTTGTAAAAATGTTGTCTAAGGTCATAAAAAAAGAAAGCCCCTGCACTGGCAGAGGCTTTCACTTAGAAAAAGCTGAACTTTAAGGTTTTTCACATTTCCTCCAAAGTCTGATAGCTTCTTTGGGTAAGATTAATTTGGTTGTTTGTGTTGTTTGCTTTAGTTTATTCCTGGCCACCAGCTACTGCTTTGCCTTCTTCGTCGAAGCGGGCAATGGCACGCTTCTGCTCAGCGTTTGTGAATAAAATTTCATAAGTGGACTTTGCCGCGGCATCCTGTGCCACTGGCGCAACTTTATATACCTCACTCACCTGCCACTCTTTCAGAGCATCACTTTTCAAGGCTTGCTTTACGCCATCAGGTAGTTCTTCTGCTGTGATTACCTGCTTGCCTGTTTCCTGCTGCGTTTGCTCTGTTTCCTGTGGCTGCTGTGTAGATGGAGTTTCAGTAGACTGGGCGTTGGCTTCTAAAGAAAATACTCCGATTGCTGCAAATGCAATTGCTAATACGGTTGCTTTTTTCATCTTTCTGTTTTAGTATAAGTGTGCTACTATTCTGACTTCCCTTATGTGATAATTGTGCCAGGAAAACACAAGATGTTGTAACATGTTGTTTTCCTGGGAGATGCCGGATCTCTGTCTGTCTTCGGAAGATTGTAAAGCAGGGGCAGAACTGTAGAAACATTCTACATTCTATAGAACTACACCACACAGTGTGCG
Organism: Pontibacter diazotrophicus; assembly: GCF_003367245.1. Lineage (GTDB taxonomy): Bacteria > Bacteroidota > Bacteroidia > Cytophagales > Hymenobacteraceae > Pontibacter > Pontibacter diazotrophicus. The sequence goes on from NZ_QRGR01000034.1 coordinate 16,420, forward strand.
GCAAAGCCGCTACACATGCACACATCAGAAAACAATCTTCCCCTTCTTTACTTATAGTAGCTAAGCAGCAGTGGCAGCCATGCTTTTGACTTGGGTTGCTGAAAATTTTTTACCTTTATACCATGAGTGAACCACGTAAAAAACTGTTTCTGTTAGATGCCATGGCGCTGATATACCGGGCGCATTTTGCCTTCAGCAAAAACCCGCGCATCAACTCCAAAGGCATGAATACCGGCGCTGCCCTAGGCTTTACAAACACACTGGTAGAGGTGCTGCAAAAAGAGCAGCCAACCCACATCGGTGTCGCCTTCGACTCCGCGGCCAAGACTTTCCGCCACGACAGCTTTGCTGATTACAAAGCCAACCGGCAGGCAATGCCGGAGGATATCTCCATTGCCATTCCGTACTGCAAAAAGATAGTAGAGGCCTTTAACATTCCGGTGCTGATCCTGGATGGGTATGAGGCCGACGATATTATCGGCACCATGTCCTGCAAAGCTGAAAAAGAAGGCTTTGATGTGTACATGATGACGCCTGACAAGGATTATTGCCAGCTCGTGACAGAGCACGTTTTCCTGTACAAGCCTGCCTTCCTGGGCAATGCGGTAGACGTACTGGATGTGCAGAAGGTGCTGGACAAATGGGAGATTGAACGTGTAGAGCAGGTAATTGATATACTGGGGCTGCAGGGCGACGCTGTGGATAACATACCAGGTATACCGGGCATTGGCGAGAAAACGGCCAAATCGCTGATACAGCGCTTCGGCTCCGTAGAAAACCTGATTGCTAATGCCGACCAGCTGAAGGGGAAGCAGAAAGAGAACGTGGTGAACTTTGCGGAGCAGGGGATGCTATCAAAAGAGCTGGCCACCATTCATTGCAATGTTCCATTGGAGTTTGAACCGGATGCGCTGCTTTACGACGGCCCGAACGAGGAGCAGATAACGGAACTGTTCGCAGAGCTGGAGTTTCGCCAGCTGGCACAGCGCGTATTAGGGCAGAGCCTGGCGTCGGCTGTAACGGCACCCGCTGCCAAGCCAGCGCGCAAAGGAAAAGGTTCTGACCAGCACCAGACCTCCCTGTTTGGTGCTGCAGCTGCAACAGAAGAAACGGCCGTGGCAGCGGAAGAACAGGTACCGGCTACCCTGCAAAGTATCAACACCACACTGCACGACTATCACCTCATCAATACACCGGCGCTGCGTCAGAGCCTGGTAAAGTACCTGCTGAAGCAGGATGAAATCTCTTTTGACACGGAGACTACAAGCGTAGACGCCATCACAGCGCGGCTCGTAGGCATGTCGTTCTGCTACCGCCCGGGTGAGGCTTATTATGTGCCCGTGCCAGCCAACGACCAGGAGGAGGCGAAGCGCATTGTGGCGGAGTTTAAGCCAGTGCTGGAGAACCCGAACATTGCCATGATTGGTCAGAACATCAAGTATGATATCCTGGTGATGAAGAATTATGATGTGGAAGTGCAGGGGCCAATCTTCGACACGATGCTGGCGCACTACCTGCTGGAGCCTGAAATGCGCCACAACATGGACGTGCTGGCAGAGACCTACCTCCACTATACGCCGGTGCCTATCACAGACCTGATTGGCCCGAAAGGAAAGAACCAGAAAACAATGGCCGACCTGGAGCCGGAGGAGATAAAAGACTATGCCTGCGAAGATGCTGACGTAACGCTGCAGCTAAAGCATTATTTTGAACCTTTGCTGCAGGAGCAGGGTCTGATGAAGCTGTTTCGGGATGTAGAGACGCCGCTAGTGCAGGTAATTGCCGATATCGAGAAAGAAGGTATCAGTATAGACTCTGACGCGCTGGCTGATATATCCCTACAGCTGGAATCCGATATTACAGGTATAGAGAAGCGTATTTTTGAAATAGCCGGAGAGCAGTTCAATATCGGCTCTCCGAAGCAGTTGGGCGAGATTCTTTTCGATAAGCTGGAGTTGCACGGGAAAAGCAAGATCAAGAAAACAAAGACAGGCCAGTATGCCACCGGTGAGGAGATCTTGTCGAAGATGGCCGGAGAGCACGAGATTGTGCGCCTGATACTGGACCACCGGGAACTGTCGAAGCTTAAATCTACTTACGTGGATGCGCTGCCGCAACTGGTGTGTGAGCTGGATGGCAGAGTGCACACATCCTTCAACCAGGCTGTAACCGCCACCGGCCGCCTCAGTTCTACTAATCCGAACCTGCAGAACATCCCGATCCGGACGGAGCGTGGCCGCGAGATACGTAAAGCCTTTGTGCCCCGCAACAACAAGCACCTGATCATCTCTGCCGACTATTCCCAAATTGAGCTCCGCATTATGGCTGACTTCAGCGGTGACCCTACCATGAAAGAAGCCTTTAAGAACGGAATTGATGTACATGCCTCCACGGCCAGCAAGGTGTTCCACGTGCCACTGGAGCAGGTGGATGGCGAGATGCGCCGCAAAGCTAAAATGGTGAACTTTGGTATTATCTACGGCATCTCTGCTTTCGGCCTGGCTGAGCGCCTGGTTATTCCGCGCCGCGAAGCAGCAGATATCATCGAGGCCTATTTCCAGGAGTTTCCGGCGATAAAGGAATACATGGACAGCACCATCGAAAAAGCCCGCGAGCTGGAATATGCCGAAACATTGCTGGGCCGCCGCCGCTACCTCCGCGACATCAACTCGCGCAACCAGACGGTGCGTGCCTTTGCCGAACGCAACGCCATCAACGCTCCTATTCAGGGAACAGCCGCTGACATTATCAAAATCGCAATGATTAATATACAGGATTACCTGAAGCAGGAGAAGCTGCAGACGCGCATGATCCTGCAGGTGCATGACGAACTCCTGTTCGACGCCCCGAAGGAAGAAGTGGACATTGTGACACCGAAGATTGTGGAGCTGATGACGAACGCCCTGCCGCTAGGCGTGCCGATGGAAGTTGGCCTGGGCGTAGGTGAAAACTGGCTGGAGGCGCATTAATTGTCTGAATCAGGATTTTTAGAATTCTTAGGATGAGCAGGATGTGTGAATTATATTTTAAAAGATTAAGATGAGCTAAGTTGCTTCAAAGTACAGGTAAAGTCGTCCTGTAAGTTTATTTAATCCTGTAAATCCTGATTCAGACAAAAAAAGCACCTCAAGATGAGGTGCTTTTTCAATTTACTTTAAACTTTAAAAAAAATCTTTACGGGAAAAGAACCGCTCTGTATTGTGATACATCCACAGTAGGGATGTTGGCGTTGTATTCAGCATTGATAGTTTTGATCATCTCATTTGCCAGGATAGCATAACCACGAGGAGTTGGGTGTATGCCATCCAAAGAAAATAAGTTGCCTGAAACAAACACTGGTGCATAAGTTACCTGGTCAAACACAAAGCCTCCTTTTATAGAGTCAAAAAAGGCATTCGCATCAAATAAAGCTAAAGAATTATCAGAGGCAGCCTTTCTTATTATCTCATTATATGCAGTTGTATGCTCTGCAATCATTTGGAGTTCTGACTCATCCAGAAAGAATCTATCAGGTAAAGGCCTCGCAGAACCATATCCTCTTCCCGAAATTGAATCCAGTGCAGTTAAAAGCACAAGCTCAGTTGGTTTTATCTGGCGTAGTCCTGCAGGAGCAGAAGGATCTCTTACTATCAAAGGATTAGCTCCCAACTGAAAACTGAAGCCTAATGCACCAGAGCCATATGCGGCATTCAGCTGATCTACCTGCTCTTGTCTCTCCAGTGCAAGTGCATTATAAGGTACAGTCGTGAAAAATGGAACTGCTGTAACATCAGCAATAGTCATTAAAACACCTTCTGCTCCACCGGTAGTTAATCCATCTATTATGGTATTGTATATGCTCCCAAATACATTCCTGTCTGTCAGGTTGTCAAAAGGGCTTGTCGGTTCGCCACCGGCTGTGGCATAGCCAAGCACATCGTTATTACCCAGCCACACAGAAAAGAAAGTAGGCTGAGATTCTATCACTTCCTGCACATAAGTCTTCGAGCCCACCTCACCTGGCTCCAGAAGGCGCTCAAAGTAAGGGTTGATTGCCCCATATTGAGGGGATGCGCTCGCTAGAACAGAAATGCCAGGTATGCCAAGGTTCTGAACAGGATCAGTGTATTTAGTAAGAGCTGGTCCCCCTGGAAGCGTAGTTCCCTCCCGAAAAGCCTGACCAGGTACCGGAACCATAACAGGCCTTCCGTTTTCAAATCTGTCAATTCTCAGGTAACCACTGCCACTCGCCTCATCTGTACCGAAAAGTGGCTGCACAAACTCTCCGCCACCAGCTTGTTCAAACTGCATGGCGAGCAGCGCTGGATAGGAGGCTAATTGCGCTTCCCGATACAAGCCTCTATCCTGATAGCCTGCAGTAAGGGAATTACCAACGGCTACGTACTTTGTTAAGTCCAGCTCACCTGCTGATGCACTTGGCGCATCAATCTCAGGATCGCAGCTGGTAAGCAGTATACCGGCAAAAAGCGCCAGCATACCAGATTTATATATATGTCTTTTCATGTTTTTAAAGAGAATTAAAATTTGAAATTCAAGCCGATACCCGGAATGTAGGCAACAGACTTATAGGTACCAGCGATACCACCAGCCAAGGCACCGGTGTCCGTTCTTTCTTCTTTATTGATGTAGAGGAAGGAGGCATCGATGCTGAAGTTCTCAGACACTGCGTACCCAAGACCAACAGAAAGGCCGCGGGCATCAGCATCCGGTGTTTCCGGCGTAAGGTAGCCTTCCATTACTGGAGAGTTGTCGTAGTAGGCGCCACCACGCAGTGCCAGTACATCAGATACCTTATACTCGGCACCGATGCGGTAAATATAGGCGTCTTCGTAGTTACGGGCGCTTTCAGAAAAGTCGGCACCGTTCACCTCTGCGGTATAGTCGAAGCGAAGGCTTTCGTATGCGCTCCAGCCTACGCGGCTCGCATCCACTGCAATGGTTAAGGCTTCAGTTGGCATAAAGCCTACTCCTAAAGTAAGAGTTGAAGGTAATGGAAGCCGTGCATCAAACTGAGTGCCTGCCGGGAAACGGGAACTAACGGCCGAGGCAACAGTGAAGGTAGCATCGCCGCCTTCTACTTCCATATCAACCTTTGAACGGTAGTTTAGTCCCACTGAGAACTTCTCTGATGGCTGAAAGAAGATACCCGCGTTAAAGCCAATACCACTTGCATTGCCATCCAGCTCTGCTCTACCGTACTCACCCTGCTGGTTTTGCACCGGAATGCTACGCTGCAGGTTTACACCACCAACTGCATATATGAAACCTACACCCACACCTATCTGGTCTGTGATCTGATAGCTAAGCGTTGGCTGAATGAAAATAGCCGTCAATGAAAGCTCATTCAAGCCAAACCGGCCGCTCCACTCATCGCCCCAATTAACTGAGCTTCCGAAAGGGGTGTAAATTCCCAGGCCTGCCTTCAGCTTATCGTTAATCCCATACACCCCATAAAGCTGGAAGGGAGTTCCAAGAGGATTGTCTGTCATGGCTTCCACGCCACTTGGTTCAGGAGCTCGGTAGGCAATTTTAGAAATGAGGCCACTGGCACCAACTGTCACCCCGTTCTCACGCAGGTAGCTCATGGCGCCCGGGTTAAAGAAGATGCTGGATGTTCCGGTTTGGATACCTGTGCCTGTGTGGCCCATACCGATTTGCCGCTGGCTGGCCAGGTTCACCTGGTAGCCCCCGGCCATGGCTGAGGCCGAGAGTAATGTGCCGCCTAATAAGGCTAAAAGTTTATTTTTCATGAACACAAAATGGTTTATGTAGGGTGATGATTCGTCTAAACAAATATATTGTTAATGCCGCTACTGGCAATGCTTTTTCAAATATTTTTGATTTTGAGTCGAAAAATAGGGAAGCTCTTCTGAATCTGTGCAATAGTAAGCTGCTATGCAGTGCGCGAAAGTAAACATTCTGCTAAAGGTTCATATGCAGAAATTGCCCCTTCTTTTGTTAACCACGTGGTTTACAGTGCCTGCTTAAAGTCTGGTTCGCTGTTCTGATGCTTTGCCTGCTACAGGTAAAGTATAATTTTATCCTGCCATTTCGTCTATCTAATTCAGCTGTGTTACGTTTAGAAATCTTCGGAATCAGAAAAGAGGTTTATGTACGATGTGATTATTATAGGAGGCGGCCCGGCCGGACTGAATGCAGCGATGCTGCTGGGGCGCTCCAGGCGAAAAGTTATTGTGTTTGATGGCGGTAAGCCCCGAAACCGTTGGGCCAGGAGAATGAACGGCTTCCTGACCAGCGATGGCGCTAAACCAGGTGAGTTTATACAAAAAGGCAGGGAGGAACTTGTTAAATATGGCGTTGAACTGAAGGACCTGGAAGTAGCGTCTGCCACCTATAGCAAAGGGCAGTTTGTAGTAAACGATGCAGATGGCACCGTATATCACTCGCGCAAACTGCTGCTGGCTACTGGCTTAAAAGATATTCTGCCGGAGGTGGAGGGGTTGGAGGCCTTTTATGGAAAAACAGTGCACCACTGCCCTTACTGTGATGGCTGGGAAAGCCAGGATAAAGCCATTGCCGTGTATGGCAAAGACCGCAGTGGCATTGGGCAAGCACTCGCCATGAAGAACTGGAGTGCTGATGTAACGCTCTTCACAGACGGCACGGACGAACTGCAACGCAATGACCTTGAGCTGCTGGAGGCAAACGAAGTAAAGGTGGAGAAAGAGAAGATTCTACGTTTGGAGGGAGAGGACGGTAACCTGCAGCATATCGTGCTGCAAGGCGGAGAGAAGCGTGCGCAACAGGCGATGTTTTTCTCGGAGGGAACAAAGCAGCAGTCTGACCTGGGAGAAATGCTGGGCTGCGAGTTTACCAGCGCCGGGGTCATTATAACCCGCCGCCTGCAGCAGTCAAATATACCAGGCTTGTATGTGGCCGGAGATGCTGCCCGCGACGTGCAAATGGTAGTAGTGGCGGCCGCAGAAGGAGCTAAAGCGGGTGTTGCCATTAACATGGAGCTACAGCAGGAAGATAGGAAGAAAGTAAATTAAAGCCGCTGCACCCGTGGCAGAAAGCGCTATTTCTCTGGCATAGCCCCCGAAGTAGCGCTTTCGTTTTGCGGTACCGGCTGAAACAGGTGTTCCCGCAGGCAATAACGGTAGCCGTGCACCAGCAGGTGCATTTTCAGGTTCTCTACAGCTATAGGCGCATTCTCCTCTACGTCGCGGGTATTAGAAAAACGGATTTGGCTTGCATCTATAATGGTCACCACACCTGAGCCAAACACCTCCACCTGGTCTCCTTCTTTTATAATGATGCCTGTTTCTTCGCTCAACCCAATGCCCACATACTCCGGATCATGGGCTACAGCATGGGCCAGTCGGCCAAAACGGCCCCGCTCAGCAAAATGCGAGTCGATGTAGACGTTATGGATAAAAGAGCAGCCCCTGGTGGTTTTCATCTCACCCTTAATAAGTGAATAGTGCCCATAGCCGTTGTAAATCATTCGGTCAGACATGATAGCTGCACCAGCGCTTGTGCCTGAGATGATAATATCTTCGGTGCGGTAGCGGTGGCGCATGATGTTGAGCAGTTCTGTTCCGTTCAGGAAATTAGCAAGCCGCACCTGGTCGCCTCCGGTAAAGAAGATAACGCTTGCCTTGCCAATGCGCTGCAGGTTGTCGGCTGTGTCGGCGGGGTGGTCTTCGTCTATGTGCATAAAGCGCACACTGTGGCAGCCCAGTTCTTCAAATGCCTCTTTATAAGCGTTTCCGGATTCTATAGCATCCAAAGCCTGGGGAGTAGCCGTGGCTATCACTTCTATGTGTGAAGTTAATTCACATATATTGGACCGGATCAGGTTTATCAACCCTTCGTCATCTCCTCCTCCCAGAGCAATTAGCTTTCCTTTCACTAGTTCCATAATTCGTCTACAGTTAACAGAGGTATCTTATACTAGGTATAGTGCTGCCTGGTTGAGGAGAAATCAGCATGTTTGGCTAATGTTATAGTGCTTTGCATGTTATAACATGCTATGGGAGCAATAGTGCTGGGGAATGCCATGTCTCCCGCTCCGGCACAGTACCATCCGGCAACTGCCACGGCCGCTGCCGTTTAAACGGCATCAGGAAGAGGTGCTTCGGCGACTGTTCCTTCGGGTCGCGGTAGGCTGGTACACCGATAGTAATCTCATCCTGTGGCACGTTCAGGCGCAGCGATTGGTGCAGGCGGTCCCACCACGAGAAGATGACGGAGAAGTTGCTGTTTGTCTCCCTCGCCACAATAGAGTGATGGATGCCGTGCATACGTGGCGTCACCATTACCTTACAAAGTTGCCGCTCTACCGTATAAGGCAGCCGCATGTTGGAGTGATGAAAGGCGGTGCAGCCTTCAAAAATAACCTCATAAAAAAGCACCAGTGGTGCAGGCACCCCAAGCAGCGCTATGGCAGCACCCCGGTACGGCACAGAGGCAATGTTTTCCCCTATATGAAAACGCCAGGCAGTGGATAGGTCCAGGTCCAGGTCGATGTGGTGCACATTGTGGAAGCGCCAGAGGGTGTCTGACTTATGCAGCAGTACGTGCCAGAGGTAGTTTGTGTAATCGAGCAGCAGAAACCCGGCTGTGTAACGCGCCCACTCCGGAAGCCCCAGCCATCTCAACAATCCGAACCTCTTTTGATTAGCCTGGCGTGCTGCGGCATACATGCCGGGTACCAGCAACAGCCGCAAAGCAGGCAGCGCTGCTGCTGCCACACTGCTGTTTTCCAGGAGCCGCTCTGGCTTTGGGCGCGTGCGCTTGCGCAACTGTCGCTTTGCCTCGAGTAAAAACAATGTTGCAGCGGCTAGCCCTAACAACGGCATGCCTATTTTATCAAACTTCGGAAACATAATTTTCATTCCCCTTAGCTACAGCTAATGCTGCTCTTAAGTTACAGCGAACCCGCCTATGAGAGGTTAATTTGCTGGAAAAAATGAAGTGCCGCAGGAGCCGCCGGGGCGCAAAGCATGAATTTGTCCGGTAGCGAACAATCAGGTGTTCGGCACCGGACACTTTATGCTATGTAATCTGGCGTGTTTTGGGGTGTAACTTATTGTAAATCAAAACATTAAATGTATTGGCACGTTTAATGTAATTGGACAATTAGAAATAAAAAAAATTATAGCGCATGCAAGCAACCTTTTGTCCTAAGGACCTATCTATTAGAGCAGAAAGATAAATAAAACGATAACTTATAAAATGTACGACCATGAAAATTGTAATCCTTCTTTTCGCTTTCTCATTCGGGTTTAGTGCCAATGTTAAAAAGTCAGCAGACGACTTAAAAGCAATCTCTATAAGAAATGAGATAAAGCAAAATCAGAATGAGCTAAAAAGATTCCAGCACCATCCTAACATGCTGCCGGAGGTAGAGATTATTGCTGAGAACTGATCTCTGCCACCACACAATTCGAAACAATTAAAACGCTATAAAAAATACTACTATGAAAATTATCATTCTTCTTTTCGCCATTGTACTCGCATTCGGAGCAACAGTTAAAAAGTCAGCTTCCGACATTAAAGAGATAAGCACAAGACAAGTGCTGAATGAGTACAAGCATCATGGCAACCTCTTGCCAGTTGTGGAGATTACTGCCGAGCGCAGTTAGTTAACGAACCTATAACCTGAAAAAAAGAGTACCGCTTACCGCCATTAGTCAAAATACAACTATGAAAATCATTGTTCTTTTATTCGCTTTGCTTGCTAGTGTCTGTTTTGCCTGCAAAACCACCTTTGACCAGCGAGAACTCTTAGCGCAACGCCAGCAGTTGCTGGCTAGTGCTGCTGTACAGGAATCCCCAACGCAACCTCAGACTATAGCCACTATATAGCCTGGGGTTGCACAAGCAGCCCATCCCCTTTTATCGGGGAATAACCTGATGTTACAAAGGGTTTTATTCCAGCAATAAAACCTTGCAGTTTAAGCATTTTTTATTCCCTTATAGCAAATAATAGCGCTAATGCGCCTGAAATTCCCATGTTGCATTACAGCCTTGTGATACCTTTTATAACAGGAACGTCTTCTCTAATTTTACATTGGCTTAAGGAGAAAGGTGCGCTTATGACCTTTATTACCAATCCTTTAGAGCGGGAGAAAAGAGAAAGAATATAGGGAAGCCAGCAGGCGTAGGAAAGCTTGGTTTAGTTTTCCCGCTGCTAAAACATGTGTTGCAAACACAAGGTGTACGGGAAAAATGTTACTGTAGTGCACCCACAAAGTTCAGCGTTTAGACACAAACGGTAGCAGGTGTGCTTAAAGCAACAGACGTTAGCTGATGCTCAGCATCAGCCGAACCAGTCAGGAAAAGACAGGAACGGGCATAGCTCGTTTGAATAAAGATAAACAGAAGGAAGAAGAGCAATATCCCTTTATTGATTACCAACTTGAGATTGTTTGGTGGCAGGTGAATACCTGGTTAAATCCGAGAGAGCTGTGGCTACCCCAACTGCAGCAACAAATGAAAACAACTTAAACAGCAATAAGAACCAATATGGTGCTTGCTGCCAGACAAAGCTCGACTTCTGAATAAAAGCCCGGACCCCACCGGGCTTTTTCTTTTTGCCTACAGGTTCTGCTTATAACTTAAATTACCAGCGCTTTTTCGTTTTACCGGCGCTTTTTCGTTCGCAGGCAAGGCTAATTGTCCTTCTTTTTGAAGATGTCGAAGATGCCGGGCTTCTCTTCCTGCTTCTTTTTATTGTTCTTATTGCCAAAAGGCCAGAGGCGCTTCTTTTCTTTTTTATCTTTTATGAGCACATAGCGCACTGAAATACCGGAAGAAAGCTGAATCCAGTCGTCGTGGTTGATGTGGAAAGCGGGCTTTACGTCAGCGGAGAGCAGGAAAGGCAGACCATTCACCTTATACTCTACACCAAGAATTGCATCGCCTCCTGTAAATACGCCCCTGTCTTTCAGGTTACCGATGTGCGCGCCCGCGCCCAGGTAATAGTTAAAGCGCTTGCCCAGTAGCGGGAAGTGCCACTCATACAGCCCTGTTGCACTGTAGTCGCGGGCTCCTACGGTTGCAATGGCTTCCAGCGTGCCCCTCTCGTGTAGCTTTTGTTGCAGGGTTACGCCAAAGCGGTCGCTTTCAATGCGGACACCGGCTGCCGTTCTGTACTTTTGCGCCTCACTTGCTATACTTATCCCGCAGAGCAGGCATACTAGCAACAATAATCTTTTAAACATAAACCAAGGGTGAGCATTTGTTAGCAGTGGCAGCAAATATCTTACCTGAAAATCAGTTTCAGTATCATTTTGCTAAGCTTCTGCAACTGCTGTCGCTTTGTAAAAACTTGCTGTTTGTTTTGTGTCTGAAATTCAGTAGCTTACTATACAGTTAATGTGCCTTAGCAGAAAAAACCATGGAAAGAAAATTAACCTGGGCCCCTGCTGCGTTTGCAGTGGTGGCCCTGTTCGCTGGCTGCCAGAAAAGCACCACCACCGAAAATCAGACAATGGAGCCGGTGGCGAAGACCTACACCATTGAGCAGTTCATGAACACTACCTCCATCGGGGGCAGTGATTTTTCTCCTGACAACGCAAAGATACTCTATTCCAGCAACGAAACAGGTGTTTACAATGCTTTTGAAGTGCCTGTAGCAGGAGGTGAGCCACGCCAGCTTACCAACTCAACGGACAATTCGGTGTTTGTGGTATCGTACTTCCCAAAAGATGAGCGTATTTTATACTCCAGCGACAAAGGAGGCGATGAAATCACGCATTTGTACGTCCGCTACCCTGATGGCTCCTCTAAAGACCTGACACCGGAGGCAAAAGCCAAGGCTGAGTTTGCAGGCTGGAGCCACGACCAGAACAGTTTTTTCTTTGTCTCCAATAAGCGCGACCCGAAGTACTTCGACCTGTATGAAATGGACCTGCAAAGCCTCAGCCCAGAACTGGTGATGCAAAATGAGCAGGGTTTTGATGTTGCTGCAATATCAAGAAATAAAAAGTATGTGGCGCTTACAAAGAGCATCAACACCAACAGCAGCGACATGTACCTCTATAACACGGAAACGAAGCAGCTGGACAAGTTAACAGATCATCCCGCAGACATTCAATACAGCCCTCAGGCCTTTACGCCGGACAATAGCAAACTGTACTTCCTGACAAATGAGGAAGGAGAGTTTATGGCACTGAAAAGCTATGACCTGGCCAGCGGAAACACAGCAGATGTGGAGAAAGCCGATTGGGACATTATGTACTCTTACTTCTCCCGCGATGGCAAGTACCGTGTGACCGGCATCAACAACGATGCCCGCACAGAGGTGAAAGTGTATGATACAGCCAGCAACCAGCTGGTGCAACTGCCGGAAGTGCCCGCCGGTGATATAACTGGCGTAGACATTTCGGATAATAGTGAGCTGATGGCGTTTTACGTGAACAGCCCGACTTCGCCCAGTAACCTCTATGTATATGACTTCGGCAAAGACAAAGCAACACAGCTTACCAACACCATGAACCCGGAGATTGATCAGAACGACCTGGTGAATGCGGAGGTAATCCGATACAAATCCTACGATGGGCTGGAAATTCCGGCCCTGCTGCTGAAACCGAAGGATGCAGGGCCTGATAACAAGGTGCCGGCGCTGCTCTGGATACATGGGGGCCCCGGTGGCCAGACGCGCCTCAATTACAACGCACTGATGCAGTACCTCGTGAACCACGGCTACGCCATACTGGCCGTGAACAACCGTGGCAGCTCCGGCTACGGCAAATCGTTTTATGCCGCTGACGATCTGAAACATGGCGATGTAGATTTGAAAGACTGTATTGAGGCAAAAAATTATCTGGCCGGCACAGATTATGTGGCCGCAGACAAAATCGGAATTATGGGAGGTAGCTACGGGGGCTATATGGTGCTGGCAGGGCTGGCCTTTACTCCGGATGAGTTTGCCGTAGGTGTTGATCTGTTCGGGGTAGCCAACTGGCTGCGCACGCTGCAAAGTATACCACCTTACTGGGAAGCCATGCGCGAATCGCTCTACAAAGAATTAGGAGACCCGGCCACTGACTCTGCTGCGCTCTATAACAAATCACCGCTGTTCTTTGCACACCAGATTGAGAAACCGCTCATCGTGCTGCAGGGTGCTAACGACCCACGCGTGCTGAAAATAGAGTCGGATGAGATAGTGGCATTAGTAAAAGCCAACAATGTGCCTGTAGAGTATGTGGTGTTTGATGATGAAGGCCATGGCTTTGTGAAAAAGGAAAATCAGATTGAGGGCTACAGCGCCATCCTGAGTTTTCTGGATACTTACCTGAAAGGAAATACCAAAGCTGCAGGTAGTAATGCCAGCAGCAGTAAATAAAAACGTAGGGCAGCCTTAAAGGGTGCCTACGTTTCCTGTACTTGAACTAAGTTTATTCTATCTGAATTACCGCCATGCAAAACATAGACGAACTCACACAGGCGCTGTACCAGAGCATTAGCTTTAAGAAGGGCGCGCGACCAGACCTGCAGCGGCTTAGAGCGCTGTTTTATGAGGGAGGCAGGCTAGCGAATTGTAATGGAGATCTGCCACAGGAATTCTCGGTACAGCAATTTATAGATGTTGTGGAAGGGCAAATGGAGACCGGGAATTTAATTTTCTTTCAGGAGCGGGAGATAGCTTCGAGAACAGAAATATTCGGTAAAATTGCGCATCGCTTTAGCACGTACGAGGCTTTCCTGGAGGAGAATCAAGCGAAGCCTGTTGCTACAGGCATCAATAGCATACAGTTTATACAGGTGGAAGGCCGCTGGTACGTTTACTCCATGGTCTGGAATGATCAGGCAGAGGGCAGGATGATACCAGCAAAGTATTTTGAGTCTTAGTAATCGCCCCGGAAGCCGCGGTTCGACTTTTTCTCAGCCTGCCGTTTCTTGCCTTCAAGGCGCCTTCTGACACTAGCCCGGGAAGGCTTTGTGGCTTTGCGCTTCTTCTGCTTGGTGAGGGCCTGCCGCAGCAGTTCATAAAAGCGGTTGATGCAGGTTTCTTTGTTCCTTAGTTGGGTACGCTCCGTCTGGCAGGTTAACTGCAGGTATCCTTCGTTGTTAATGCGGTTGGCCAGCTTTTCCTGCACCATTGCTTTTTCCTCCTCCGTCAGTAGCTCAGAGTGCTGCACATCGAACCGCAGTTCTATTTTAGTGGCTACTTTATTTACATTCTGCCCCCCGGCACCCCCACTTCTGGAGGCCTGAAACTGCAGTTCTCTTTCAAAATCTCTTGTTTGTAAGTCAGTCATATTACATAAGGATACTGAAAAAAGCCTTGTTCTGATGCGTCTTGACAAAGACTTTCTGTTTATAAGAAAATATCGCCGTCATACAATAAGAACATACCACTACATTAGGCTGGCCAGAAATCTTTGATAAAGTTAGGCAAAGCAAGATAGTTGGATTGGCTATTCTCTATGTGCCCGGTTTTTGTTTTCATATCATCTTTAGGAAGATAGCCGTACTATGAGGTAAGTATTGCATCATGTTCTATTCACGCACCACTATAACCTCAAACTATGAACAACAAACCTATTGGCCACAAAGTATGGGCCATCGCAGAGGGCTATATCCCATCCTACGGCAACGGGCCTGAACCGGAATTCACAAGTCACGAAACCGCCTGCATCCTGAACACATCTGATCAGGATGCTCATGTTAAAATATGGATCTACTTCAGCGATCGCGATCCGGTGGGACCTTACGAAGAAACAGTGCCATCCAAACGCACCAAACATATCCGCTTTAACGACCTCAAAGACCCGGAGCCGGTGCCAACAGGCACAGACTATGCCAGCGTGATAGAGTCGGATATACCGGTGGTGGTACAGCATACCCGCCTTGATTCGCGGCAGGCAGAGAATGCATTGCTCAGCACCATGGCCTTTCCTGTCAACGCCTGATTCGCCATAGCATGAGGGAAAAAGATCTTTGGTATAAATCGGGTGTATGGTATGCCCTCGATGTAGAAACATTCCAGGACTCGGACGGAGACGGCATCGGAGACTTTCAGGGCCTGATCAGCCGCCTGGACTACCTGGCAACGCTGGGCATCACGTGTATCTGGCTTTTGCCATTCTACCCAAGCCCGGGCAGAGACAATGGCTATGACGTGATGGATTATTACAACGTAGATAAGCGGCTGGGTACTTTAGGTGATTTTACTGCCTTTGTCCGTGAAGCAAAGGAGCGCGGCATGCGGGTGGTCGTGGACCTGGTGGTAAATCATACATCTGAACAACACCCCTGGTTTCAGGAGGCCAGGAGGGACAAAACTTCCAAATATTACAACTACTACATCTGGCGAAAGGAAAAGCCTGAGGAGTCGCATGCGGAGCCTATGTTTGGCGGTGAAGAAGACGACATCTGGTCTTATGATGAGGTAGCGGAAGAGTATTACCTGCACCGGTTTTACAGCCATCAGCCTGACCTGAAAATTGTAAATCCGGAGGTCCATAAAGAGATTTTTAATATCATGGGCTTTTGGCTGGCGCTGGGAGTGGCAGGTTTTAGAGTAGACGCCGCACACATACTGGTGCAAACCGATAGTGAGGAAGACACAGAGCATTTTTATGAGCTGCTTGATGATATGCGTGCTTTTATAAACACGCACAGCGAGAACGCTGTCTTACTTGCCGAGGCCACAGGACCTCCCGAGATGATTGGTGATTTCTTCCAAGATGACCACCGGATGCACATGGCTTTCAACTTCCTGATGAACCAGCACCTCTTTCATGCGATGGCCTTGCAGGAAGCCGCTCCGCTCAGGAAAGGATTTGAACTGTTGCCTCCCAAACCCGAAACCTGCACCTGGCTAAATTTTCTGAGGCACCACGATGAGCTAACGCTGGTAGACCTGGAGAAAAACGAGATACAGGAGGTCTTCAATGCCTTTGCACCTGAAAAAGACATGCAGATTTTCGGCCACGGCATACGCCGCAGGCTGGCCTCCATGTTGGAAAATGACAGGCAGCGCATTGAACTCTGCTATAGTCTGCTGTTCAGCCTGCCCGGTACACCGCTCATACAGTATGGTGCTGAAATAGGCATGGGCGATGATTTATCGTTACCCGGCCGCACGAGTGTGCGTACGGCAATGCAGTGGTCCTCCACCTCAGTAAACGGGGGCTTTTCCACCGCTCCCCCCGAAAAACACGTACGCCCTGTTATCAGTGAGGGTACCTATGGCTACAGGCAAGTATCGGTCATGAAACAACAGCGTGATACCTTCTCGCTTCTCAACTGGATGGAGCGCATCATCAGAATCCGAAGACAATGCCATGAAATTGGAAAAGGAGAGTGGCGCACCATAGATACAGGCAACAAAGCAGTTTTTGCGCATAGTTGCACGCTTCCCTCTGTTTCCACTCTCGTAGCTTTCCATAACCTGGGCAAGGAGGCCGTTTCGCTTGATTTACCCGGCATTTTCAGCAAAGCATCTGACACAGTAGAGCTCTTAAGTGATCAGGCTTACAGCTACCCCGGTTTAAATGATAATGTGCTGGAATTGGGAACTTACGGCTATCGGTGGTTCAGGTTGATACCAGGTATACAGGAAGCTGAAGAGCAGTAGCGCGCCTCAGTAGAAAAAAGATAAAACCAGAGGCTATGGCTACAGGTATAGAATCCTGAAAAGCCACAGTACAAGAGAGCAACAAACAATAAAACAAACTCCATGATAAAAATAGGATACCAGGCGTCGCACGAGCAGTTTAAGCCAAGCGCTTTATTAAAGTACGCCCAAAGGGCTGAACAGGCAGGTTTTCAGAGCTGCAACTCCTCCGACCACTTCCACCCCTGGAGCCATGAGCAGGGTGAAAGCGGCTTTGCATGGTCGTGGCTGGGTGCTGCGCTGCAAGCGACGAATCTTACCTTCAGCGTAGTAAACGCCCCTGGCCAACGTTACCATCCGGCCATTATCGCGCAGGCAGCAGCCACGCTGGCCGAGATGTTTCCTAACCGGTTCGATATTGCGCTGGGTACAGGGCAGAACCTGAACGAGCATATCACAGGTACTGTGTGGCCTGTAAAACAAGACCGCAACACGCGCCTGAGAGAATGTGTAGATATTATCCGGGCCCTCTGGGCTGGTGAGACGGTCACGCACCATGGCCTTGTTACAGTAGAGGATGCAACACTTTTCACACGACCTGCGACGCCACCAAGTATTTTAGGAGCAGCCATAACACCGGAGACTGCTGAATGGGTAGGAGGCTGGGCTGATGCTCTTCTGACCACCGCCCGTCCGCCGGAAGAGTTGAAAAAAATGGTGGATGCATTTCATAGGGGTGGCGGAGAAGGCAAACCGATGAACCTGAAAGTAGAAGTTTCGTTTGCTGATTCGGAAGAGGAGGCTGTGCAGGGGGCTTATGAACAGTGGCGTTCTAACATTTTTACCAGCAGCGTATTAACAGAGCTGCGTACGGCCAAACAGCTGCAGGAGGCAGCACAGGTGGTTAAGAAAGACATCATGAAAGAGCATGTGCTTATTTCAACAGAGCCGGGGCAGTACCAGGAGTGGTTGCAGCAATACATTGATCTTGGCTTTACACAACTTATCCTGCACAACGTAAACCTACAGCAGGAGCATTTTATAGATTTATTTGGGGAGAAGGTGCTACCTCAACTGGCACGTTAGCCAGGGTATAGGTAGCGGGTAAAAAAAGAAAGATATGAAATGGTCACTTAATCTTGGGCGGATTGCCGGAATTAAAATACTGGTGCACTGGACTTTTGCGCTGCTGCTGGGCTGGGTGGCATTCACTGAGTCTCAACGCGGCAGCGACCTTCCTACTACGCTGCTGGCTATGGGGTTTATAATTACCGTGTTTTTCTGCGTGGTGCTGCACGAACTGGGCCATGCGCTGACGGCGCAGCGCTACGGCATCAGCACAAAGATGATTACGCTGCTGCCTATTGGTGGTGTGGCCAGCCTGGAGCGGATGCCGCAGGACCCAAAGAAGGAACTGATGATTGCCGTAGCCGGACCAGCTGTGAACGTGGTGATTGCGTTCATTCTTTGGCTGGTGCTGCCTTCCATAGGTGATTCCTTTTCAGAAGAGTTCTTTTTGCGCATCACACCCGCTAACTTCTTTTACCTGCTGCTTTTCGTGAATGTGGTGCTGGTGGTGTTTAATGCCATTCCTGCCTTCCCGATGGATGGTGGACGGGTGCTCCGGGCGCTGCTGGCTTTTAAGTTAGGGCGGGTACGCGCTACACAGATTGCAGCCAATCTGGGGCAGTTTTTAGCCATCATTTTTGTCTTCATCGGCTTCATGTATAATCCTTTCCTGATTCTGATTGGGGCTTTTGTGTTTTTCGGGGCTTACTCAGAAAATATACTTGTGCAGCACCTCGATTACCTGCGTGGCCACAGCGTGCGCGAAGGCATGATGACGAACTTTGTGACTCTGGCTCCAACCGAGACGGTACGGGAAGCTTTAAACAAGCTACTGATGGGCTCTGAGCATGAGTTTGTGATAGAGGAAGAAGGAAAAGTAGTAGGCACGCTCACCCGCTCTCAGTTGATACAGGCCGTAAAGGAAGAGCAAATGCAGTTACCGGTTGTGGAGATAATGTCAGCGGATGTGAAAACATTCAATGTGCAGGACAAACTCTCGGATGCCTATACAGAACTTCAGAAAACCCGTGTGCCCCTTTATCCTGTGCTGGAAAATGGCCGCCTCGCCGGTGTCATCAATACTGATAACATCAACGAGTTCATCATGATAAAATCAGCCCTAACGCATTGAGTTAGTTGCTGATTTTAAAATGATAACTGCTGGCGTTGTTTCTCAGGTTAGCGGTTCGGGCTTTTTCCTTGTTTGTTCGCTTCTACGGTTTCAAGTTTCATTCGCAGCAAAGGATAATCTTTCCCCTGGTCGTCTTGGGCTGTTCGTTCATACGTTTCAAATCCAAGCTTCTGATAGAATTCAACTGCCTTTGTATTTTGCTCGTTTACATCAACTTCCATGGCAACACAGTCTGCCATTTGTTAAAATCAGCTTCGGTAAATACAGTTTCAGAATTAAAACAAGCGATGAACTGCTTCGGGTTAGTTTCAACATATTCTTTGATTGATGAACCTAAAGGCTCTGCAAACGCACCATCAGCCCACCATAGATTTCTTGTATCTTGAAGCGATAACTACTCTTTAATGAGTTGTAAAAATCCTGTCCCACCCTCCATGTAAATCTCTTTTCTATTATGGAATATCTCTGTATACTCAATGGTAGGAAAACATCCTGAATCATCAATTAGATAGGACACAACAAGAGTATCATAATAGTCTTGTGACAACTTAATATAACGTGAACTCGGGAATTAAGCGAGTGTTCTAGCAGGGTTGAACCTTTTGTTTTTGTGGTCCAGGAAGGTGTAGGCTGTCAGGCCTGAGAGGATGTGGACCAGTGCGTTGAGGGGATTTCGGTGGCGGGTGTGGTCAATGTCGCAGACGGTCATTTTTCAGCTCCCCTAGCACCAGCCGCTCATAGTAGTACTCAAAGCACTTAAAGCCCGAGAGGTGGTAAAGCGTGAGAATGGTGAGCACCTCGCTCTCAGAGAGGGCAGGCCTCCTGCCAGCAGGGTGCTTCTCTGAGAGCCCCTTTGGCAGCGGATGGGAGGCGAAATACTCCTGCACTTCCTTGCAGAAATCGTCTATGAAGCAGAACACTTCAACCACTTTGGCAGTATCTATGATAAAGTGCATAAGGCTAAGGATTTAGGTGAAACATCGGACAATATTTCTACCTAATCCTTGGCCTTTTTTGTTGCGCAAATGACTGATTTAAAATGATTTAATTCCCGAGTTCACGTTAATATAAAAGGTGGTGGTACCACTTTGTTCTTTATTTGGATAAACCTCAAATATAGTCCCTCCTTTTTGTGGGCTGTGTTTCCTTTGTATATAGGTTGTGTATGGTGGGGTGTCAGTTTTTACTTCTACAGAATCTGGGTGGAAGTCACCTCCGCTATCGCTCACTAAATTTACACCATTGCCATCAGTAGAATAAAAAGATACAGGAGGCATAGGTGCAGGGTCATATCTACGACATGGGTCAAGCAAGCTACAGCCCATTAAAAAGAGCAGGGGTAAATAAAGGAAGTGTTTTGTTTTCATATAAGGGTAGTGTTTGTATCGGTTTTATTCTTTAAAGTCTGTAACTCCTAATCAGCCTACGGTGTGGTGCAGCCGAAGCCCGTAGCGTAGCAAAGGTTAAGGCTTAAGTTACTTTTTCACCAGTGCTACAATCAAAGCTGCAAGTGCCAAGCCGAAGGCTACATAAACAAGTATACCGTACCTTTCGCTGTCATCATTATCTACTTTAGTTGACTGCTTCTTATTTTTGAAATTCTGAAGAATTATATACTCGTTGTGCCAATCCCGAAGAAACGCAGGAAGTGCCTCAGTCTGACTTTTCTTTAAATCTTCTTCAAAGTTAGTTGGAGGAGGAAGAGGCACATCTGGTACAATTAGGCTCCTGCTTGCCCCGCAACCTGGATAGCTATAGTCTATCAATCCTTCTTCTTTCACTCTGGCATATACTACCCACAATCCTTCTATATGAGGACTGCCTGAGCAGGAATCGTGTGTTTTGCCATGGATAGTATCCCCTGGTTCAATGTTTCCCTTAAAAGCTTCTAAGACTTTGAAAGAATACTTCTCTTCATAATTATCCAACTTCTTGTAAGAGATTCTGTCGCCGATAAATATCAAATCACTGTTATCAATATCAATATTTACTCTCCTGACGCTCCATTTGCGGGTGACGCAATTACAAGCGTTGGAACTATAGCCGAAGAATAAGAGAAGTAGCAAGACTAAAAGACTTATTCTATTCATGCTTATAATTTATGCCAACGGTACTCGTACATGAGGTGAGCGAGGCTTTCAGCCGAAGCTTTGCTCATGTGCTGGGTTAGTGGAAGGAATTCTTCTCTTTTACTGGTGCCCATTCCTCTTCATTGATTTGACTCACATCAACCTTTTCTGTCCATCTGATATTGGCTGTTATGTTTCTTGTCTGTACAGTGTCATAGTTCTCATTACCACCTGCTATTCCAGTGTAATGAACCTGCTGCACTATTCTTTTATTAGAATCTTCCCGATGAACAAACAGTATTTTGTTGTCCGTTGCCACTTTGTCTTCGCTATAGAAAGGTATAGCTGAAAGTAGCCATACAAAGCCAATAGCTATCAAAACTATTAGCCCAAGTGCTTTGTCTATCTGACCTGGAACATCTTGAGCTGATATTGTGATGCATGCAACAAGAAGACAAAGGGTGAAGAATGAAAGGTTTAAGTACCAGTCATAGAGTTCTTCAGTTCTTAATTCAAGGTTTGAATAAGTCAGCACCTTGAACAGAATGAATAGCACCAAAGCAATGAAGGAAGTCCAATAGAGTCTGTTTCTATTCATGCTTTTTCTTAACACTAACTAACAGCTAAACGGAGTTATTCGGCTTATCTGCACTATGTATGAAAGTAGTTTTGCCTTTTCTCCTATCGTTTTGTAATCCTTGCTTAAGTTAGAAACCATATCTACAGCCAGGCTTGTCCTTTTGGTTAAGAACATTGGTTATGGCTCCTAAGTAAGCTAATAATATGTACTTCTCCTATATAGGAAGCTGTAAAAACAAAAAGGCCGGTATTACCCGTTTCTTCTGCTAAAACTCTTCTGTCATAGAGTCTTACCGTAGTATTATCTACTAAGCTCCTATTCCCTTCCCTTCTTTCACAGCCCCTCTCCCTCCGGAATACAGGACCTTTACTTATAAGTACGAAATGAATCGTATATAAATTTCCTTTTACGAAAACATTCGTATATACTTGTAATGCAACATATGCAGAACCTAACCATCTATGAGCTATGACATTAGAAAAAACACCTAAACCCACGGAGTCGGAGCTGGAGATACTGCAGGTGCTCTGGCAGCACGGTGCCAGCACGGTGCGCCTGGTGCACGAGGAGCTGAGCAAAACCAAGGAAGTGGGCTATACTACTACTCTGAAACTGATGCAGATTATGGCAGAGAAAGGTATGCTGGAGGCTGATAAAACAAGCCGTTCCCACATCTACCGTCCCTTACTGGAAGAAGAGAAGACCCAGCAGCAGTTGCTGGACCGGTTTATGGATGCGGCTTTCAGGGGTTCGGCAAGCAAGCTGGTGATGCAGGCACTCGGTAACAGCAACACATCCAAAGAAGAACTCAATGAAATCAGAAATCTGTTAGATAAACTGGAAGGAGGCAACAAATGAATCAGATAACAAGCTTATTCCCGGAATCACTGGTAAACGCCCTCGGCTGGACGCTGCTGCACTCGCTGTGGCAAGGCGCTTTTATAGCCCTGCTCCTGAGCCTGCTGTTGGTACTGTTGCACAAGCAGAGTGCTAAAGTACGGTATGCAGTGGCAGGTGGGGCCATGCTGGCGCAGCTGTTACTGGCGGCAGGTACATTCCTCTATTACCACAGCCAACCAACACAGGCTGCTTTATCCACGATAGCCTCTCCCAAAGATACAGTTTCATCTACTTATGTAGCTGAACTAGCTGTGGCTCCTGTTCAAGCGTCCTTCTGGTCCGAACCATTTGCGGTGGCACAGCTATACTTCGAGCAGCACATGCCCCTGCTGGTAACACTCTGGCTTTTAGGTATGATGGTAATGGCGATTCGTTTTATAGGAGGAGTGGCTTATACCCAGCGCCTGTGCCACTACAGAACCACCCCTTTAGCAGCCAACTGGAAGCAGAAAGTAGATGCTTTGCGCGAGACAATGGGTGTGGATAAAGCCGTTCGCTTAGTGGAATCTGCGCTGGTGCAGGTGCCAATGGTTGTTGGTTTTGCCAAGCCTGTTATACTTTTGCCGGTAGGTGCTGTCACCGGTTTGTCACAGGCGCAGGTGGAGGCTATACTAGCCCACGAACTGGCGCACATCCTGCGCAGAGATTACCTCGTGAACCTGCTACAGTCGGTGGTGGATATGCTGTTCTTCTATCATCCGGCGGTGTGGTGGATGTCGGGGGTGGTGCGTGCAGAGCGCGAGAACTGCTGCGACGACATGGCTGTGGCTGCTTGCGGTGATACGCTGACATATGCCCGCGCATTGGCAGCAATCGAGACCATGCGCTTACCGGCAGCACCTGCTATGGCTGTTGCTTTATCAGGCAAGCGAGGTACGCTCATGAGCCGCATTAAGCGCCTGGTGGGGCAGCAGTCGCTGAAGCCGACTTTTACCGAGGGCTTTGCCGCAGGCCTTGTGCTGGTGGTGGGGCTGCTGGTACTTTCCTTTGGAGCTATTGCCGGACTGAAGCCTCAGGCGGACCAGGACACAACGCGGCTTCAGAGTAATACAGCCTACGAAGAAGCTACAGATACAATGGAGGAGGAGAACACCATCACCAACGATGACGCAGGTGCTTTTACCTATACGATGCAGGACTCAACCGGAAGAGCACGTGACATTGTCATCATCAAAAACAAAAAAGGGAAAGTAAAGCAATTATACGTAGACGGCAAGCGCATCCCGAACAGGTATATAGATGACTACAAGAATCTGGTAGACCAGCGGCTGCAGGCAGTAGAGAATGCGCCAAGGGCAAACCACGAAGAAGTGGCGCTGCAAATGGAGCAGGCGCGTGCCGCTGTGGCAGAAGCGCGCCAAAACAGCCAGGGCAGTTACACTTTTCAATACAGCTACTCCGATGGCGATAGCTTGTTAGTGCCCCCACCGCCTGCCCCACCAGTTCCACCAGCACCTCCTGCTCCTGGCGTACCGCCTTTACCGCCTGTTCCGCCTTTACCGCCTGTACCTCCCGTGCCACCTGTAAACGAAGACAGTGAAGCATTGAAGGAATATGAGCAAGAGTTGAAAGTTTATGAAGCAGAAATAAAAGCTTATGAGGAAGAGATGAAAGGCTATGAGCAGGAAATGAAAGGGTATGTCGAAGAACTCCGTGCAAACGGGCAGTTAAACGGACAGCATCATCAGGAGCTAGCTGAAAGGCAAATACAGGAAGCGAAGCGCCAAACAGCACACATGCTGGAAATGACTAAACACCAGGCGGAAATGGCGAAGCAGCATCAGAAGATAGCGCAGAAGCACCAGGTAATGGCTCTGCAGCATCAGGAAAATCTGGAGAAGGTAAAGGACGAGCTGGTTAAAGACGGCATCATCAAAAAAGGAGAGGATAACCTGAACATCCAACTCAACAACAGGGAATTTTACATCAACGGCAAAAAGCAGCCGCAGGAGGTTTACGAGAAGTACAAAGAGCTAATGAATGTAGATGTAAGTGACTCTTCAAACTTCAACTTCCAGTACAACAGCAACTAGTTTATAGCCTGCTAGCGTACATTATGCCCGTCAGCTTTTTTTGCTGGCGGGCATTCTTTTATTTTGGCCTTTCAGGGCGGGTAGTATCGCTATCTTAAAACTTCATATCCCTATGGGAGGTATTTTCCGTAAGTATGAGTCGTTGAACTTTTTCAAAACAAAAAAGCCCCCTTTTGTTTTATCAAACATGAACTGTACCTGTTTCCATGGATAAATTTTACAGATTATCTGCTGCACCCCGCACAAAGCCGATGCTGCTGTTCTTCGTGCTGTTACTCTCCTCTTTCTGCACTTTCGCCTCCGATAACCAACATATGATTCCGCTTACGCTGGAGGGACGTATAAAGGCAGCAGAAATAGTGGTGGAGGGCGAAGTCGTATCAAAGCAATCGTTCTGGGATGCGCGCCACAAAAACATCTACACTTCCAACATTATTCGGGTGTATAAAGTCTTTAAAGGAGAGGTAAGAAGCGAGCAAGTAGAACTGATTACGGAGGGCGGGACTATAGGATTGAAAATACATGCCGTGTCTACGGCCCTGCAGCTACGCCCCGGGCAGCAGGGAGTGTTCTTCTTAAAGCGGCAGCAGCAATTGCCGCAATCTCCCGGCAGTCAGCACATCAGTACAATGGCCTATGGCAGCCAGCAGGGCTTTGTAAAATATGACATTGCGAACAATAAAGCCTTCGGAGCCTTCGACAGCTATAGCAGCGTGCGGGAACTGTACCAGAACATAACCGCGCAGACAGGGCAAAGCTACCGTCGCCTCTCAGAAAATGAGGCGCTGGATACTAAACCTGCCGTAGAGCAGCGGCAACAGCAAACACAGAGCACAAAGCGCGCACCCATTATCACCGGTTTCGAGCCTACTACTATCAGTGCTGGAACGGGAACTACCATCACTATCACTGGTTCAGGCTTCGGGGCTACACGTGGCGATGGTGCCGTAGAATTCAGGGACGCAGACTTTGGGGGCACCAGATACGTACGGCCATTGCCCTCAGCGTACATCTCGTGGTCTGATAATCAGATTGTCTTAGATGTTCCCTCTGCCTCTCTGGACGGAGGCACTCCCGGTTCCGGCCCTATCCAGGTTGTGACAGACGACGGCGACACCTTTACCAGCGAGACAGAACTCTTCATAGAGTTTGCTTACTCTAACGTGTCATTCGACGAGAAAACATTCAGGCCCAGGCTTGTTAACAGAGACGGGGAAGGAGGGTACAGCATATTATTTGCGCCCAGCATGCAGAACAGGCAGGCAGCACAGGAAGGCTTCCGGCGCGCCATGGCCACCTGGTCTTGCGTGTCGGGGGTTAATTGGAAAATCGGGGCGTCCACCACAATAGAAGACGCCGAAGACGATGGGGAAACTGTTGTTCGGTTTGCCCCAAATAATGTTGTCGGTGACAGTGTGCTGGCAAGAACTATCAGTTATTATGAAGGTTGTATTGGAGGAGCAAACCAGGATACGGTGTGGTACTTAACAGAGTTCGACATGGAAATTAACAGCGACATCACCTGGCAGTATGGCCCTGGTGCGCCTGTTGGCCGGCAATTCGATTTTGAGACGGTGATGCTGCATGAGTTAGGCCATGCCCATCAGCTGAGCCACGTTATTATGCCGAGTGCTATTATGCACTATGCTATTGAGTTTCGAAGAGTTATCCGTGACCTGAGCACCGCCGATATTGTAGGAGCTAACCTGATTGTAGAGAATAGTATTGGAGAGAATATCTGTGAACCGCCCATGGAGCTAAACGAGGATGCGGGATGTAACATTCGTGCGCTAACCGTTTTCCCTAACCCAATAAACGAGAGCAACAACACTGTTTCACTTGTGTACATTGTAAGGATGGGTACTGCAACGCTTCAGGCACAGCTGTACGACATGTCCGGCAGGTTAGTCCGTGAATTTGACGTCACCTTTAGTGATACCAACCTGCCTGTAGAGTTGGATGTATCCGATCTGGCCGCAGGTATATACATTCTGAGATGGCAGGAGCGTGACAGGGGCGGACAGGTAAAGCTTCTGAAACGATAACATCAACTCTCCATTACAGCAAGAGGCGGAGCTGCACCAGTGGCTCCGCCTCTTGCTGTATCAGCACTACAACATTAGCGGTCGAAAGGGTTTCTTCTCTATTCAGAACAAGGCCACAAGAAGGAATAAAAGCCACTGTAACACACACTTCTACTTCATACAAACACAAAAGCAGGCGAAAAACACCCGGGGAAGATGGATTTTCGACTGCTTGTGAACAGAATCTGCAAATCAGGACTTAGGCTGCACATGGAAACAGCTTGCCTCCCGTTGCTAGGGAATGGGTTTTGGAACAGTTTGTTTTCTTTAGCTTGAAAAGGGGGTAGCGTTATGATTCAAAATTCCCCCTCTTTTCTTCATAACACAAGGTATTGTAATGCTTGTTTGCAACATGGGATTGAGGCATGATAAACTGTCTTAATTGAATTAATATTCAATTATAGCTCTCATTTCTGTAAAGGGTATGCAAATTTTATAGGTTATGTAACATGATGTTTTTTGAATCTTATTGTTGTGCCATCGAATTTTAGTTGCTCTCAAGTCACACATATGCCGCTTTGCATAGCATTGTTATCTGTATAAAGCTATATTTGGGGAAAGATTACTCTTTTATGCAAAGAGATGTGAGAAAAAACAGACGCAAGTTTACCCAGTGCCCTAACTGCGGCTATTCCTTTGAGGAAGTAAACAACTACTGCCCTAACTGCGGACAGGAAAACCATGACCTTAACGTGCCGGTAAAGCACCTGATTGTGGAGTTTCTGGAGGGTACTATCCACTACGACACAAAGACTTGGCGCACCATCAAATACCTGCTCTTTCGGCCGGGCCTGCTCACTGAGAAATTCAACATTGGCCAGCGTGCAGCCTATGTTCCGCCCTTTCGGCTGTATGTGTTTGTCAGCATCGTTTTCTTTTTTGTGCTAGCGCTAAGCACTAATGCGCCCGGAGTGGGTACAGACCAAAAAGAGGTACAGGTCACAGTACCGGGAGTGCATATAGAAGACCCTTTAACAGACTCAGTGCTTTACACAAGTGAACCAGCCGTTGTAACATCGGAGGCACAGGCAATAGCAGTTTCTGACTCTGCCTTGCAGGCCATCGAAGATCCCACCTTCAAAACGGCCATGACTAGATTGGTCTCCTTCTCGAAGGGTGGCGAACAGGCAAAGCAGAAATTGCTAAAAAACACTTCTTTTATGATGTTTATCCTGATGCCCTTTTTCGCTTACCTGCTCTATCTTTTTTACTACAAGCAAAGGCGCAATTATGTAGAGCACCTGATGTTTTCCATTCACCTGCACACTTTCTTTTTTGTCATCATAATAATAGCGACGAGCTTGGCACTTGTTTTCTCTGGCCTTGATCTGGAGGGGTGGGTTGTAGTGCTTATGTTGGTGTACCTGTTCTTCGCCTTAAAGCAGGTGTACAAGCAATCGTACGGGCAAACATTGCTGAAGCTTATTCCATTAAGCTTCTTATATTGCCTTACGCTTGCCATCTTCCTGTTAGGCACACTGGCTGTTAGTGTTATGATGAGCTAAAATTTATTTCTCTTTACCCTTATGCAGCATACTACTACCTGGGACAAACTAATCTCGAAGAAACGCTTTGAAACAACGGACCCGAAGTATAGCACCGACGAATCTGTGCGGGGTGAGTTTCAGCGCGACTACGACCGGATTGTGTTTTCCTCTGCCTTTAGAAGGCTGCAGAACAAGACACAGGTAATGCCCATGCCTGAGAGCGATTTCGTGCACACGCGCCTGACGCATAGCCTGGAAGCTTCGGTGGTGGGCCGCTCGCTGGGCCGCATTGTGGGTAAGAGCATATTAGAGCGCTACCCGGACCTGGCACAGGAGAAGCATATACAGGAAGCTGATTTTGGTGATGTAGTGGCTGCCGCATGCCTGGCGCACGACATTGGCAATCCTCCTTTCGGGCACTCTGGCGAGGATGCTATCTCAGCTTTTTTTGAAAGCGAAACGGCACAGCCATACCTGGAAACTTTAACAGAAGCGGAGAAAGCAGACTTGCAGCGGTTTGAAGGTAACGCCGCTGGCTTCCGGGTCCTCACCTATACCTATCCGGCTCACTGCAGCCTGCCGGGTGGCCTTAGCCTGACCTATACCACACTGGCCACCTTCACAAAATACCCGAAGGAGTCGCTGCCTCTTATCAGGAACACCAAAAACACCAGCGAAAAGAAGTATGGTTTCTTTCAGACGGAGAAGACGTGGTTTAATACGATAGCTCAGGAACTGGGCCTTCTGAAAAAAGGAGTGGACGGAGAGGTGTTCTATCACCGCCACCCGCTGGCCTTTTTAGTAGAGGCGGCCGACGATATCTGCTACCGCATCATCGACTTTGAGGATGGCCTGAAACTGGGCCTGGTGCCGCAGGAACAAGGGCTGGACCTGCTGCGCCAGATATTGGACGATAACCCGAACCGCAAATCCAGTCTTAATTTTTACGATTGGCGAGAGGAAATCGGCTACCTGCGTGCGCGCATTATTGGAAAGCTGATAGAGGAAGCGACAGCCGTCTTTTTGCAGCACGAACAGGAAATGTTACAGGGCACGTACGACACTCCGCTCATTAACGAGCTCAGCTGTAAGCCGGTATTAGACAAGATAAAAGACCTGTCCGTCAGGCTGATTTACCAGAACCGCCCGGTGCTGGAGATCGAGGCTGCCGGCTTTGAAGTACTCGGTGGTTTGCTGGATGCCTGCGTGAAAGCCGTTTTCAGGCCGGAGTCGAAGCACCACCGCAAGCTGGCGGCACTCATTCCGTCCCATTACCTCGAGCTGCTCGATACAGCCACAGACTACCAGCGCATCATCCACATCACCGATTTCGTGGCCAGCCTCACAGACCAGGCAGCATTGGGCCTGTACCGCAAAATAAAAGGCATCGAGCTCCCACGGATGTATTGATTTAGCGTGACGTTGCTGATAAGACCGAGTTATCGTTTTGCGGATACTGCGTTGCTGTTGCTGTACATAGCTGTTTGTGCGGTTATTCTGTTTCGGGTAAATGTGGAGGCAACTGGTTACCTGACCCCGGACTCAGAAAGTTATCTAGAGCTAGCCCAGAACCTGAAGAATGGCAAAGGCTTCTACCTATATGAGGCGTCCACTGCTGAGGAAACATTTTTTTCTGTATGGCCTGTTGGCTATCCTGTGCTTATTTATTTTGTTTCGGCAGTAACCTCGCTTGATGTTTTCTGGGCCTCAAAAGTGCTGAACCTGTTGCTGGTAGGACTTGGCTTTCTGCTGCTGCGCCAAATTAACAGGAAATACTCCTATATACTTGCTTCTGTTTACTGCTCTTATACGCTGCTGGAGGTTTACAGCTTTACGTGGTCTGAGGCGCCATTTCTCCTGGGGCTACTGTACCTGTGTTACCTGGTTAACAAGGTCATACTAGGGGATGATACAACTAAAAATATACTTCTCTTATTCCTGACTTGTGTCTTCCTGTTCCTGATGCGGTATATCGGAGCCTTTTCATTCAGTGTTCCCGCCCTTTTAGCCTGCTTTTGCTACTATAAGCAGAGGCGCAGAACTGCTATAAAGCTGCTTGTCGTGTTTTTCCTGCTCATGGCTGTAACGGGCCTGTACCTGTTTATGAATTACTCCCTCAGTGGCTATGCAACTGGTTTCGATCGCCTAGAGGCAGAGACGGAGTCAGTTAGGGCTTTTGCAGGTATGATGGCAGAAGGATTACTGAATGAGCTACTCATCATCCGGAAGTTCCGGATGGGGAACCAGCCCGACTACTTGCTCTACTTAACAATACTTTTACAGTTGGCGGTCACAGCGATTATCATAGCAAAGCTTAAAAGACACTACCTGTTGGAGCAGTTAAAGAACGATTCCTTTTCTCTTGCATGCTTTATTGTTGCACTGCTATATCTTGCCGCTATTGTATTTTTAAGAAGCTTCTCCCACTTCGACGACTTAGACTACCGTTTACTTGCGCCTTTCAGCTTTTTGTTCTGGATTGGTATGTTACATTTACTGGTTTCCTTGCCTGATAACATTAGAAGTACGGTTCAGGCTAAGAACATAGCTTTTGTTTTCTTTATGATTTCCCTACTGCTGAACCTCCCCAAACAGTACATACTCGAAAAAGTGGTACAGCTGTTATCATAAAAGTCTCACCTCATTCGTCTATAAAAAAGCCTGCTTCATCTGCATACATACCATTTTGGCCGAGTCTTGGTCAGGATGGCACGCTTAAACTGGTTTCTCCCCTTAATTAGAATTAATTTTATACCCTTTATAACAGCAGGTTTGCCTTCGGCAAGCTTGTTGCAGGCATTCTAAACACAACATAACTAACATATGAAACACAAGTTCATTGCCTGCCTTTTATGGTGCGCCACCGGCTTTGCTGCGTTGGCTCAAACCAAAGGCAACAAGATTGAGTTTACGGAGTACGACCTTCCGAATGGCCTGCACGTGATCCTGCACCAGGACAAGTCTACGCCTAACGTAGCAGTGTCGGTGCTATACCATGTAGGTTCTAAAAACGAAGTGCCTGGCCGTTCTGGTTTCGCACACTTTTTTGAGCACCTGATGTTTGAAGGAACGGAGAACATTGGCCGTGGCGAGTACAGTTCCTTAGTGCAAAAAGCAGGCGGTGCCCTGAATGCCAATACCTCCTTCGACCGCACGTATTACTATGAGCTGCTGCCGTCAAACCAGGTAGCCCTTGGCCTTTGGCTGGAAGCGGAGCGTATGAAGCATGCCAAAGTAGACGAGGTGGGTGTGGAGACGCAGCGCAAAGTAGTGCAGGAAGAGAAGCGCGAGCGCATCGACAACCAGCCTTACGGGTCTATGGGCGAGAATGTGTTTTCGCTGGCCTTTCAGGAGCACCCTTACAAATCCATGCCAATCGGTTCTTTCGAAGACCTGAATGCCGCAAGCATTGAGGAGTTCCGCGACTTCTATAAGACGTTCTATGTGCCGAACAACGCAACGCTTTCCATCGCTGGCGACATCGACATAGCAGAAACCAGGAAGCTGATTGAGCAGTATTTTGGTGATATTCCGAAAGGCACCAGGGAAATACCACGCCCTAATATAGTAGAGCCGAAACAGACGGAAGAGCGCCGCAAAACGGTCTACGACAACATTCAGCTTCCTGCTGTTATCCAGGCCTACCATGTGCCGGAGCAGGGCACCGATGATTTTTATGCACTGTCTATGCTAACGACGCTGCTGTCTGGCGGTGAGAGTGCCCGTTTGCCAAAAGCGCTGGTAGACAAGCAGCAGAAAGCAGTTGCCGCTGCCTCTATTCCTTTCCCAACAGAAGATCCGGGCTTGTTCCTGACGTTCGCCATCGCCAACATGGGCGTGGAGGTAGATGACCTGGAGCAGGCCATGAATGCTGAGATCGAGCGCGTGAAAACAGAGCCACTGACAGACCGTGAGTTCCAGAAGCTGCGCAACCAGGTGGAAAGCAGCTTTGTGCAGCAGAACAGCACAGTAGCCGGCCGTGCCGAGAGCTTGGCCAACTACGCTGTATACTTTGGCGATGCTAACCTGATTAACACGGAACTGCAGCGCTACCTGAACGTGAAGAAGGAAGATATTCAGCGTGTGGCGAAGGAGTACCTCACCCAGAACAACCGTGTCGTGCTGCATTACCTTCCTAAATCAGCTCAACAGAACAACTAAGACTTCATTCCGATCATGATAAAAAAATTCTATAGTACCGTATTTCTGGCGCTGGCACTGGTGTATGTAGCACCGGCACAGACCACACAAACGCCGCCGCCTCCGGGACCTGCGCCCAAAATAGAACTGGGCAAGTATGAGCACTTCACTCTGAAGAATGGCTTAAAGGTATACGTGGTGGAGAATCACAAACAGCCCGTGGTGTCGATGTCTTTGGTATTAGACCGGGACCCGATTCTGGAAGGCGGCAAAGCCGGTTACGTACAGGCGGCTGGCCAAATGATGCGCACAGGCACTACCACCCGTAGCAAAGACCAATTTGATGAGCAGGTAGACTTCATAGGGGCTGAACTGGGCTTCTCCTCTACCGGTTTCAACGCCTCTGCACTTAAAAAGCACCTGCCAACGCTGCTCGAGCTTACCACTGATGCCCTGCTGAACCCAAAGTTCACACAGGAGGAGCTGGACAAGGTAAAGAAGCAGATGAAGGCTAACCTGGCGCAGTCGAAAGACAACCCGGATGCCATTGCCAGCCGCACACGAAATATGGTCATGTATGGCAAGGACCATCCGTACGGGGAGCTGATGACGGAGGAAACTGTGGATAATATCACGCTGCAGGATATCCAGGATTATTACAATACTCACTACAAGCCGAATATTGGTTACCTGGCCGTGGTAGGCGACGTGACGCCAAAGGAGATGAAAAAGCTCCTGAAGAAGCCGTTCCAGAAATGGCAGAAAGGCGATGTGCAGCAGGTAGAGTACCCACTGCCTCAGCGCCCAGAGCAGACGCAGGTCGTGGTGGTAGATCGCCCAAGCTCCGTACAAAGCTCCTTGGTACTCACAAACCCAGCTGACCTGAAGCCAGGTGCGGAGGATGCGGTTGCTGCTTCTCTGATGAACAACATACTGGGTGGCGGCATGGATTCCCGTTTGTTCCAGAACCTGCGTGAAACGCATGGCTATACCTACGGCGCCTACTCGTCTGTTAATAGCGATGAGATTCTTGGGCGTTTTAACGCCAATGCCAACGTGCGGAATGCTGTTACAGACAGTGCCGTAACAGAGTTTATGAACGAGTTGAACAAAATCCGCAGCCAGCGCGTGAGCGACGAGGAACTGCGCGATGCCAAAGCTTATATTATGGGCAGCTTTGGCCGTGGCCTTGAAAACCCTGCCACCGTAGCAGTTTATGCTATCAACACTGCGCGTTATGGCTTGCCGGAAGATTACTATGCCAACTACCTGAAGAAAGTGGAGGCTGTAACAGCAGAAGATGTGCAGCGTGTAGCGCAGAAATACATCAACCCGGACAAGATGTACATTATAGCGGTTGGTAACGCCTCTGAGGTAGCTGAAAAGCTGCAGCCGTTCGATAAAGATGATAACACCATCGCCTACTACAGCACGACTGGTGAAAAAGTTGACCGTGCGGCAATGGGTGTGCCAGCTGGTTTAACAGCCGATCAGGTGCTGGCAGATTACATTAAAGCCATTGGTGGGCAGGCAAATATCGACAAGCTGAAGGATATCACTATCACCAGCAACGCCTCGGTACAGGGTATGGCACTTACCTTGGTGCAGCAGCAGAAGGGAAATGATAAGTTTGCTACGCAGATCACGATGAACAACAACCCGCTGCAGCGTGTGGTTATCAATGGAGAAAAAGGTAAAATGGAAGCCCCGATGCAGGGTGTGAACAAGGAGTTTACTAAAGAAGAGCTCACCACACAAAAGCTGGAGGTAAGCCAGTTTCCGGTGCTGCAGTACGCGAAGTTAGGTATCAAAACCAAGTTAACGGGCATGGAGAAAGTAGACGGCAAAGATGCGTATGCGGTAGAAGTAACGCTGCCAAACGACCAGAAGGCCACACACTACTTCGACAAGAACACAGGCCTGCGCCTAAAGGAAGTAAACAACCTGCAGACGCCGCAAGGTGTACTGACGCAGACCAAGAGCTACAGCGACTACAAAGAAGTAAACGGTGTGAAGTTCCCTTATGTAATTGAAACAGTGGTAGGCCCTCAAGCCATCAAAGCCGAGGTGCAAAACATTGAGGTAAACAAGAACCTGAGCGACGATACATTTAAGATGTAGTTTTTAGACATTATCTTTTTAGTTGGAAAGAGGCTATCCACACAAGGCTAGCCTCTTTTTTTGTGAATTGGTTTAAGACCGCTATAGCTGTTCCGGACGTCTGTGTCTGAAACTAAACATCCTCGTCCGCGTGTGAAAAGGATTGCATACAGGAACAAGGGTGTTTCCAGCAGATAGTATTCGGACCGGGATGTCCGAATGAGCAGTGAATTGTTATTCCGGCAATCCTGGAATCCTGATGCTGACAGGTTAGTTCTAGCGCAGGGGACCACAACAGCTACTATTCGCTACAGGCCATCTCTATCATCAGAAGCAATTCTCTTAGCGCCTGGTCTTCAGGAGAAAGAATGTGGCCTGCTTTTTTGAACCGCAAATTGCCTGCTGCATCAATCACAAGCTTGGTAGGTAAGCCATTTATTTTATAAAGCTCTTTTGCAACGGTATCATCCTCGTCCATCAGCATCTGGAAAGGCATTTTATACTTCTTTTTGTAGTCTCGCACGGCCTTCTTTTTGTCTTTTTCGGTTTCACCGGTGTTCACAAACAGAAAGACCACATCATCATCTCCTTTGTGCCGCTGTATGGCATCTCCCATAGTTCTTAAGGAGCCTAAGCATGGAGCGCACCAGGTTGCCCAGAAACCCACCACTACTGTTTTTCCTTTCAGTGAAGACAGTTTGACAATTTTCCCGTCTAGGTCCTTCAACTCAAAATCCAGGGCAGGTTCGGAAAGTATCTCTTTTTGCAGGCGCTCCCGTGTCCTGACATTGGCAGATGCTTCTGTGCTGGCTAACCAAAAGGATTCAAATCCGTCTTCACTTTTTTTGTCGTGCACATACAGCTGCCTGTAAAAATCCTTATAGGTGTCGCTTTCTATTCCTTCGGCAATCTTTGCCTTTACTAAAGTACGGGCAGTAGTATAGTCTTCCGTTTTTAGTAGCACCTCCACATATGGCTCCACTATCATATGATGCATACTCTTCTGGGTTAGCTCATAAGCTTCTGCCAGGTAAGGCAGTGCCGTAGCGGGCTCTTCCATATTCAGGTATAACTGTCCATAGCTTGCGGCACATAAACCCAGCGTGTTTTCCCGATGCACAAGCCATTCTTTTTCTGAAAGAACAGCAGGCTTCTCCTGCGTAGGCTTTGCAAGTTCTGCTACAGCATTCTGGTATGCGAAGTGAACGAACTCCTGTGTCACCTCCAGGTGCTCGTTACGCTGGATTAGAGCGTTGGAGAAGCTTCTGTATACGTCGCCGTTTTTTGATTTTGGGAATGTGGCGATCATGGCTTCGAAGCCAGCAATATCGCCTGCCCTGGCATATTCCTCTGCTAACGCAACATACTCTTCCTGCCAGTCATGCTCGGGGAAATCATTTGTAAGCGCAAGCAGCAGTTCCGCCTTTTTTGCTAGATCAGGTTCGTTTCGGTAGCTTTCTGTTCTTTCTTCTCTAACCACCTGCCCCTGGGGCCAGTGTTTACGCAGCAGAAAATCATAGGCATCCGCTTTATCCGCTTTCCCGTAACTGCGGTACGTGTCGTGCAGCACCAGCATCTCTTCCTCCGTCAGGTTTGGTTGTCGTGCCAGCCAGTCCAGGGCTGCTAAAACTACTGCTGATTCTTTCCCGCGCGCCTCAAGCAGTGCTTTGATATAGGGTAACATGTAGGGCCGCTTCAGCGCAGGTTCTTTCTCAAATTCCTGTTCAAAAAGTATAAGTGCCAGGTCAGCATCATATTTAATTTTCAGGTGATACTGTGCTTCCTGCAGCATGGCTGCCGTTACCAGTGTTGCCCCCTGCACAAGATGGTTCCTTTTGTTGTGCAGCAGTATAGGGTAACCCTTGCCTTTGTTTCTGTCGACTTTATAATTACTGTCTTCCCTGTAGCTGTTCTGAAACTTAAGGTATACACCCTGTGCTGCTTTAGAAGGCTTTAGTGTTCCCCTCCAACCGCCAGGCTGGTGTTTCTTAAGTAGAACATCATACGCATGCGTCTTACCCTCCGCATACTCGTAAGCAACGGCCGTTATTTCCTGTTCGCCTTCCAGTTCTGTGCCAGCAGGTTGATAGGTGAATAGAATCATTTCGCCTTGCCTGGGCTGGTCACGGTCCAGAATTAGGTTGCCTGCAGCTTCCTGGCTCCAGGCAGCTGTAGCATGCAAAAGTATCGCAATAAGAAGTATAGGCTTCTTTATCATAGCATCATATTAAGGTGTAGTGCTATGGCAGGACTTAACCTGCAAGTACGTGTAACAACAGGTAAAAGCAGTTTGTAAATGAATAGTACGATTTCCTGAAAATTGCGTCTATAAAATAAGCTTATACTATACCTGCCAAATCAGGTATTGAGTAAAAGCATTTGATTGGTCTGCTGAACCGAGATTTGCACACAGCCAGAAGTAGCCTTCAAAACAGCTCCCCCTGTACCGGTTGCACATACTTCTTCGGAGGCTTCAAGTCAAAGCCACATACTTTGTTCAGTTGCTGGATGAGGTAAGTGGCCAGTTCCGGAGCCAGCACGTTATCCGGTTCATGAACAAAGAAGTAGAGCTGGCGCAGTCCATGGTCGAACCACTGCTGCAGGCGCTCCACCCAGGCATCAATGCGGGTATAATCTGTTGGGTGCAGCCCATTGCCCACAAACCGGACCATGGCTGAAGGCGTGGTAAGGCGCATGTGCAGCACATCGCGGCGTCCGGCCACATCGGTGAGCACGGTGCCTGCCTTGTGCTTCTCCAGCACCTCAAACAGCTCCCGCGATGCCCCACTGTCTGCAAACCAGGCGGGGTGGCGCAATTCTACCGTGATCGGTATGCTTTCCGGAATAAACTGGAGGAATATCTCCAGGTCGGGCAGCTGGCGCGGACTAAAGCTGGGAGAGAGCTGCAGAAAAGCATTACCCAGTTTGTCTTCCAGGCCTGCAATGGCTCCGCAGAAGGCAGCTGTTATATCTTGGGTGCTACGCAAAGCGGCTTCGTGGCTGATGAGCTGCGGAAATTTAGGGCAAAAGGTAAACCCCTGCGGTACTGTCTGCCGCCAGCGGTCGATGGTATCGGGGCTTGGGATATGGTAGTGTGTGCTGTTAAGCTCAATGGTGCTGAACTGCTTTCCGTACCATAGCAAAGAATCTTTCTCCCGCATGCTGCTGGGATAGATGTCGCCTACCCATGCTTTGTTCACCCACACCGGCAGCCCAATGTATACGCTGGGCTTAATATACGAGCCGGACTGCTGAAGTAAAGGCAGTGTGTCGGGGTGGTTGGGGGGCAGTGTAAAGTCTACACTGCTAATGTCTTGTAGCTTTCCAAAGTCCATCCTTTCAGTTTTGTTTTCCTATACGTTTTCGGTTAGATGAAGGCGGAAAGAAGCAGCCCATGGCAGCCCCTTCTGCTCCCGAAAAAGGTAAAAGTTAGCTTTTATTTCCCCCGGTTCAATTTTTATTTCAAATTTTTTTCATTATTTTTTATAGTTTATATTCTATGCTTCTAACACATGAAAAGATGGTCATACGTGCCAAAATCGCACTTTTTTCTAAATCATGACTTACAGCGTCGGTAGCCATTGAAGCCGTATCCCTCTACATCCAAGGGCTATAAACGCCGTATAAGGCTCAATTTGAGAAATTTTGTCTACCTTTACAGCTTCACCAACTAGTAAGCTATATGATTAATAATAGAAAGTGCTACATTTTATCAGTAATCATTTTTCTATTCATCGGTATCAGTCAGCCCCTACTTGCACAAACCACCGACACCCAAAAGGGCCAGGCTTCGTGGTACGGAAGCCAATACCACGGTAAAAAAACCAGCAGCGGTGAGCTCTACAACAAGAACAAAATGACCGCCGCGCATAAAACACTTCCCTTCGGCACGAAGGTGAAAGTGACTAACCTCGAAAACAATGAGTCCGTGATTGTCCGCATCAACGACAGAGGACCATTTGTGGGAGACCGCATTATTGATGTATCAGAGGTGGCAGCCAGGGAACTTGAATTCCACAAGGCTGGCATCGGAAACGTAAAAGTGGAAGTGCTGGAGCTGCCAGAAGATTATAACCCTAAGAACGCAGGCGTTTTCACCATCCAAACAGGTACGTATACCAGCATCAGGAACGCAGAACAGCTCAGCCAGAAACTAAAAGCCTTTGACAGACACCTGGATATAGAGCTGACAAATGAGCAGTTCAGAGGCAAGAAAATACACCGCATTAAAGCGGGTCGTTTCGAGAGCCGCCAGCAAGCAGAAGCCTTCAACGAACTGTTAAAAGAAGAGGGGCTTTCAGGTCTTGTGAAAGAAGCATAAGCAACATATCATTTTCTCTTAAGAAGCAGAAAGCGCAGGATTCACTATCCTGCGCTTTCTGCTTCTTAACGTTTTGCGTAGCCTGTTGGCATGCCAATTCTGAGGGGGGCACCACATTCATCCATGAAATGATGCTTTTTAACAGATAATCGGCGGGGTAACTTTGAAAAGCAAGCACATTTATTTATACTTAGCTACCGAAACGAATGCTTAAACCTGTAACTAACCTAACATACCTTGAAAAGAAGAAATTTCCTTGAACTATCGGCACTGGGTTTCGGAGGCTTAATGCTGCCTTCTATCCCTGTGTTCGGCGACATCGTTTCGCCGGAGCGCATGCTGGAGCAGGTAGACCCTGCGCTGAAAAAGCGCCTGGCCGATGTGGCGCTGAATACAGCGAAATCAAGAGGTGCCAATTACGCTGATGTGCGCATTGGCCGCTATCTGCAGCAGTATATTTTTACCCGTGAAAAGCAGGTGCAGAACATTGTGAATGCAGAATCCTTTGGCGTAGGAGTGCGTGTGCTGGCAGACGGCACATGGGGCTTTGCCGCCACGTCCGATGTGTCGGATAAAGGCGTGGCGAAAGCCGCTGAGCAGGCCGTGGCCATTGCCAGGGCAAATGCAAAGCTGCAGAAAGAGCCGGTGCAACTGGCCCCGGTACAGGGCTATGGGGAGGTGAGCTGGCAAACCCCTATTGAGAAAAACGCTTTTGAAGTGCCTGTAGGCGAAAAGGCCGACTTATTATTAGCCGCTAATGCTGCAGCAATGGACAATGGCGCCAGTTTTGTAAACTCCGCCCTGTTCCAGGTGAACGAGCAGAAGTACTTTGCTTCTACCGAAGGTTCTTATATTGACCAGGACATCCACCGCATCTGGCCGAACTTTACTGTAACGGCTGTAGATAAGGCTTCAGGTAAGTTTAAAACCCGTGAGGCGCTGAGCGCACCAATGGGTATGGGCTATGAGTACATGAATCCAAAGGCATCGGAGAAAATTAACGGACCGGCGGGCACTGGCCTAGTAGGTTACCGCTATGCCTACGACATGCTGGAGGATGCCACACTGGCTGCCAAACAGGCAAAAGAAAAGCTGACAGCCAAATCGGTGATGGCAGGCAAGTATGACCTCGTACTTGACCCGAACCACCTCGGCCTCACTATTCACGAATCTGTAGGCCACCCGCTGGAGCTGGACCGCGTATTGGGCTATGAGGCAAACTATGCCGGTACCTCTTTTGCCACGCTCGATAAGTGGAAGACCAAGAACTTTAAGTATGGCTCTGATAAAGTAAACATCTTTGCAGATAAAATTCAGCCGGGCTCATTGGGGTATGTGGGCTGGGATGACGAAGGCGTGAAGACGAAGAAGTGGGATTTGATTAAGGATGGTACGCTCGTGAATTACCAGGCCATCCGTGACCAGGCGCACATCATTAACGAAGACGAATCGCATGGTTGCTGCTACGCCGATAGCTGGAGCTCTGTGCAGTTCCAGCGCATGCCAAACGTATCGCTGGCACCGGGCAGGGAGAAAAAGAACGTAGATCAGCTGATTGCAGGCGTAGACAAAGGCATTTACATCGCCGGCCGTGGCTCCTACTCTATCGACCAGCAGCGTTACAATTTCCAGTTTGGTGGCACCACCTTCCACGAAATTAAGAACGGTAAAATTGTGGGTCCGCTGGAGGACGTGGCGTACCAGAGCAACACCCAGGAATTCTGGAACTCCTGCGCCGACATGTGTGATGAAAGTGACTACCGCATGTTCGGCTCCTTCTTTGACGGAAAGGGTCAGCCTAGCCAAATCAGCGCAGTGTCACACGGCTCCGCACACACCCGCTTTAATGGTGTGAACGTGATCAATACGGCGCGTAAGATTTAGTCTTTTCACCTTCAAAATTAGCATCAATCAAAATGGCGATATTAACACAAGCAGAAGCACAGGCGATACTAAAAAAGGCGCTGGGTTTCTCAAAGGCTGATGAGTGTGAGATAACACTTAACGGCAACACAGGCGGTAATATCCGCTATGCCAGAAATGAGGTATCTACGAGCGGCGCAGAAGAAAATGTGTCTATGTCGGTAGAGTCCCGTTTCGGCAAGCGCTCGGGTGTAGCAACTATCAATGAGTTTGACGATCAATCTTTGGAGAAGGTCATCAGACGCTCAGAAGAAACAGCGCGCCTGGCTCCTGAAAGCCCGGAGTATATAGCCTTTTTAGGCCCACAGAAGTATACCATCACCAAAGAGTTTTTCGACAGCACCAACAATGTGGATCCGGCTTACCGTGCCGATGCCGCTGCCAAAAGCATTGCCGCTGCTTCTGCCAAAAACTTAACAGCAGCCGGTTTTCTGGAGCATTACAGCAATTTCACCGCTAAGATGAACTCGAAAGGCCTGTTTGCCTACCATCCTTCTACGGTGGTGGATTTCTCAGTAACCATGCGCACCGAAGATGGCACCGGTTCCGGTTATGTTACGCAGGACTATAGCGATATTAGCAAACTGGATACAGGAAAGGCCTCTCAGATCGCCGCCGAAAAGGCTGCTAACTCCCGAAACGCCAGAGCGCTGGAGCCAGGTAAGTATACTGTTATTTTAGAGCCTGCCGCTTCCATTGACCTGCTCCGCAATATGTTCAGCAACATGGACCAGCGTGCTGCCGAGGAAGGCCGAAGCTTCCTGAGCAAATCAGGGGGGCAGACAAAGAAAGGCGAGAAACTGGTAGATGAGCGCATTACTGTATATTCAGACCCGTCTAACCCGGAAGTGCCTGCTGCTCCGTTTGCAGGCGATGGCCGTCCACAGCAGAAAGTAACCTGGATAGAAAACGGTGTGGTGAAGAACCTTTATAACACCCGCTACTGGGCTTCCAATAAAGGCGCAGCTTCTATTCCGCCTCCGGGTAACACCATCATGGAAGGAGGTAACCAGTCGCTGGAGGATATGATCAAGAGCACGAGCCGCGGCATTCTGGTAACACGCCTGTGGTACATCCGCGCCGTAGACCCGCAGACGCTGCTCTACACCGGCCTTACCCGCGACGGTACGTTCTACATCGAGAACGGCAAAATCATGTACCCGGTCAAAAACTTCCGATTCAACGAGAGCCCTGTTATCATGCTGAACAACCTGGAGGCGCTCGGCAAACCACAGCGCATCAACGGCAGCCTGATTCCGCCGATGAAGATCCGTGACTTTACGTTCACCAGTCTTTCTGATGCGGTATAAGAACTGCTAATCATTCGAATGCCGCATGCAGGATGTCTGTATGCGGCATTCGTTTTACATATTAAACTCTAGACTCAGAACTCAAAATTCATAACTCTACAAGTGCAACCCTTCACCTTCGTGCGCTTACAATACCGCTCCGGCAACTGGGATACCGACCCGCGTATGCCGAGCAACCTGCTGCACTCGCTTATCCAGTATACGACGGTGCAGGTAGAGGAGCAGGAGAAGGTGGTGTCGCTGGAAAGTGCGGAGTTGTTCAACTACCCGTTCAGCTACCTGAGTGGGCATAAGCTGGTGCAGTTTAACCAGAAGGAGCGGCAGAACTTTGAGACCTATGTGCGCAACGGCGGTTTCGTGTTTGTAGATGACTGCAACCACGACATCGATGGCCTTTTTGCCCGTTCTTTTGAAGAGCAGATGCGGCAGATATTCGGGCAGAACGCACTCAAGAAAATCCCGAACAACCACAAACTCTACCGCAGCTTCTTCACCTTCGACGAAGGTCCGCCCACGACATCATTTGAGCTCAACGGCTGGGGCGACGACCTCGTACACGACTACCTGAAGGCTGTTGAAGTGGACGGAAGAATAGCAGTGCTCTACAGCAACAAAGACTACGGCTGTGAATGGGACTACGACTTCCGGAACAAGCGCTGGCTGGCAGAGGATAACACCAAGTTCGGCGTCAACATCATCATGTATGCTTTAACTAGTTGATATTATTAGATTTGAAAATGAGGCTAAAATAAATAGGCTTTTGCCAAGTGCACCTTTGACGATTTTTTGTTTGAGCGTTCAGCGAGTTCAGAATCGTCTTGATTCTTTTGCTTACTTTTCTCATCAAGGAGAAAAGTAAGGCCCCGCCGGCGAGGCGAAAAGCTAAGTCGAAGCTTAAAGCTAAAACTAAGTTTTAAGCCTCGCTAAGAAAACAAATCGTCATTCATCAAATACAAATGACAGAACAAGACATACAATACCTGCTGGGCAAGCTACCACGCCTGAAGCAGGAGATACAGAAAGTAATTGTGGGCCAGGAGGAGGTGTTGGACGAAGTGCTGATTACCTTGCTGGCCGGCGGGCACTGCCT
Source organism: Pontibacter diazotrophicus (assembly GCF_003367245.1). Classification (GTDB taxonomy): domain Bacteria; phylum Bacteroidota; class Bacteroidia; order Cytophagales; family Hymenobacteraceae; genus Pontibacter; species Pontibacter diazotrophicus. Next base: position 59,194 of record NZ_QRGR01000034.1, read on the forward strand.
GCTGGAGGGCGTGCCCGGCCTGGCCAAAACACTGCTCGTGCGGACCTTAGCCAATGCTATGGATCTTGGCTTCCGCCGCATACAGTTCACCCCGGACCTGATGCCGACCGATATCTTAGGCACCGAAGTGCTGGAGGAGGACCATGCGACCGGCAAGCGCTTTTTTAAATTCAACGAAGGGCCAATTTTCTCTAATATCGTGCTGGCCGACGAAATAAACCGGACGCCGCCCAAAACGCAGGCCGCCCTGTTGGAGGCGATGCAGGAGTATGAAGTAACCTATGCGGGTAAAACATATGAATTGCCGCGCCCTTTTTTCCTGCTGGCTACCCAGAACCCGATAGAGCAGGCAGGCACCTACCCGCTGCCCGAAGCACAGTTAGACCGTTTCCTGCTCTACATCAAAATCAAATACCCGACGGAGCAGGAAGAGCTGAACATTCTGTCCAACACCACAGGCACCAGGCAGGTGCAGGTGCAATCCAGCATATCCGGCGAGGAGGTACTGCAGCTACGGCAGTTAGTGCGCGAAGTAAGTATCAGCGAAGAGCTGCTGCAATACGTAAACCATATCGTGCGTGCCACCCGCCCCGATACCACCACGGCGGATTTTGTGAAAACATATTGCCGCTGGGGAGCCGGGCCGAGAGCCGGGCAGGCACTTATCCTGACAGCCAAGGCGCGTGCGCTGTTGCACAATCGCTTTGCCGTTACGGCTGCCGATATACAAACCATGGCATACCCTGTGCTCCGCCACCGTGTGCTGGTGAATTTTACGGCAGAAGCAGAACGCATTACGCCTGACCGGGTGGTAGAGGAGTTGCTGCAGCATATAAAATTGCCGAAAGCCGTATTGCTATAGCATAAACAACGTTAAGTTTGAGCATATGCAGGAAGAAGTAGATATAGTTAGGATACCAGAAGACCAGTTAAGAATTCTGAGGAACGTGCTGGGAGAAAGGATTTACTTTTTTTATTCAGATAAGCTACAGGTGGAGCCTGTAGGGGGCAGCTACGTGTTCTGGTCAAATGGTTTTGCACTGGCGCTTTCTACCATTACCCAGGCACCCGGCAAACTCAGAACCTACATCAACATAAGTGCTGATTACAGGACATGCCCAAGAGAGGCGAGTACCTATTATGAATTTGAGATTAATGTGAGCAATGCGCCTTTGTGGCAGGAGGGCTCCCTGCAGTTCGGCAAGCTCTCCAGTTTAAAGATATTCTCTGACCCTATTCTAATGATAGAGATTTACCAGAACTGCAACAAGGCAGGGGAGAGAGGGCGGCTGCATGATTGCGCCATGGTCTTCTACTCGCAAAGCAGTAAATACATGCTGCAGGCAAGGCAGGAACTAGTAGGTGGCGTGAACATTATGCTGAACGACGCCCTGATAGAAACCCGGATTAAGGAATTGAAACTGCGCCATACGCTTGTCTAAAGAAAAATTCATAGACCCCAGGGTACTCGCGACCATCAAAGATTTGCCGCTGCTGGCCAGAACAGTAGTAGAAGGCTTTCTGGCTGGTCAGAACCAAAGCCTGCGGCGCGGGGCCGGGCTAGAGTTCAGCCAGTACCGCAGTTACCAGCCCGGAGACGATCTGCGACAGCTGGACTGGAAAATGTTTGCCCGCTCCGACCGCTACTATATCCGGGAGGCGGAGGTAGACACGAATATCACGGTACGGTTTGTGATAGATGGCAGCGCCTCGATGGCACATGAAGATGCAAACGGCCTGCGCAAGATGGATTATGCCCGTTTCCTTGTAGCCTCGCTGGCATACCTGGCCTCCCTGCAGGGCGATGCCGTGGGTTTGTATGTGCTGCACGAGGAGCAGCTGATTAACCTCACGCCCCGCTCCGATAACATGCACCTGCAGCGCTTCTGGCATCAGTTAAGCGAGGTGGATCCGCAAGGCAAATTTCCGGACACGCAGGCAGCCAGCAACCTGCTCTCCGACAGGCGCCAGAAAGAGCTCACCGTGTTTCTGACAGACCTGTACGAGCAGGAAGACGAAATAACGAACCTGCTTTATAAGTTAGGAGCTCAGCGGCACGAGCTATTGCTGTTTCACCTGATGGCCCGGAATGAGCTGGATTTCAGCTATAGCGGCACCCTCACCTTTGAGGACCTCGAGACAGGACGCACGCTCCAGGTAAGCACCGCCGAACAACGCAAAAGCTACCTCGAAAGGCTACAGGAGTGGCTGCAGCAAACCGAACGCGATATGCGCAGCCGCCAGATTGCCTACGACCGGTTTACAACAGATGAGCCGCTGGACAAAGCCCTCCGCACCTTCCTGCAGAAACGCTTGCTGTACGGGTAAGGGTTAATTGTTAAATTGCTAAATTGTTGTTTTTCGTCATTCCCATACATTCTCTATCTTATGCCGAGGCACTGATGTATAGCCAGCGCATTCAGCATCCGGATAAAATTGATTCAGTCATTCAAAATTCAGTTATTCAAAATTGATATTTCTCGCTCCATACTGGCTCTTTGCTGCATCCGCCATCCTTATTCCCATAGCCATCCATCTATGGAACAAGCGGCAGGGGAAAACGGTGAAGATGGGCAGCCTGCGCTGGCTGGAAGCATCGGCAAGTAACCGCTGGAGTAGCATAAAGCTGAATAATGTGTGGCTGTTGTTGCTGCGCTGCCTTATCCTGCTGCTGTTAGCCGTTGCGTTGGCGCAGCCGGTAATAGTGCGACCGCCGCAAGCCCCGGAAAGCCGGAAAGCCCTGTATGTGGGACAGGAGTTGCTATACGAGTCTTCTATACGGCAGCAGCTTCAGCGTATCATTGACTCGCTGCTGCAGCGCGGCTACAGTTTGCATTCCTATACACCAGATTTTGCCGCTATCTCACAGGAGCAATGGCAACAGTTGAGCAGCAGCACTGCAGATTCAAGCATTCAGAACAGCTCCAACTACTGGGCCCTGCTACCGGCTTTGGCGGAGCGGCACCCACAGCCGCAGGACAGCGTCTGGCTCTTTACTTCTGACCAACAGCAGTATTTTGCAGGCACGCGTCCTGATGGTATACCGGAAAATATCCGTTGGATTCCGGTTGCCTCCGAAGCCACTGCTACCTGGCTACAGGCAGCAGTGCAGACATCTCCTGATAGCCTGCTGCTGTTTGTAGGCAATGGCACCCGCGAAGGCATCACCTACAGCCGTTATCATACTCCTGCCACTGCGCAAACCATTACGGTAAATAACCAGCAGCTACAACTACAAAGGCAGGCCGATACACTGCAGGCAATACTTCCGGACAAAAGCATCAGCCGTGTACATGTACAGACGGAGCCGCTGCAGATAGCCATTCTTGCCAACGAAGCGCAGCAGCCAGAAGTGCGTTACCTGCAAGCAGCCATCAGCGCCATCAGCAGTTATACTGAATGGCCCACCCATATCACCACAGAACAGGACACCACGGCAGACTGGATATTCTGGCTACGGAGCGATGAGGTGCCGCCGCAACTGCAGCAACAGATAGCTGAACAGGGGCTAAAACTGTGGGTGCAGCCTGTCACTGAGCCCAGCGCCATCAAAGCAAGTATGGCTACAACCGGAGAAGAGGTGGCGGTGCACCAGCTTAGCAGAATCATAGGAAATAATGCACAGCAGGCTATCTGGGCAACCCAAAGTGGGGAGGCACTGCTGACGGTGCAGCCAGTTGGCAAGGGCCACTTATACCGTTTCCGGAGCGGCTTTAGCCCGGACTGGAGTGGTTTAGGCCAGAGTGCACAGCTGCCGGAGTTGCTCCTGCCCCTGCTGTTTCCGCAGCAGGAAACAGGCATGCATGACGTGCGGGCGCTGGACGAGCAGCAGCTGATGCCAGCACAGAAAGTAGCAGTCTTTGCGCCGGAAGCCCCGGAGGCGCAGCGTATATCCCTGCTGCCGTGGCTCGTGTTAGCGGCTTTTATATTATTTTTGATAGAAAGGATAATCGCCGGAAGGCGCGCAACAGTATAGGTATGGCTTTAGACAGCAGCATTCGGATTCTCCACCGTATTCGCCGGCAGTATGTGCAGGCGAAGGCGCTGCTGTATGCCCTGCAGGCATTGGCAGTTGTGGCTGTGGGCGTCGCTGTACTCTATAAGTGGCAGTTTGAAGTACCTGTGTTTGCTGCTACAGCTATTGCCATCATGTTGGCGGCAGTAGTTTATTTCGGGATGCGCTGGAGCAGTATCCGGGAAACAGATTTGCAGCAGGTGGCGCGGCACCTTAACCGGCAGTACCCGCAACTGGAAGACAGTACAGGACTGCTCCTCCGCGATTCAGGCAGTCTTAACCTACTAGAAAGGCTGCAGCAGCAGAGAATAGTCGCTACTCTCCAGGAGCTTCATCCGGAGAAAGAGAAGGCCTTTAGCCTGCGCAGTACCGCAACCTATGTGGCACTGGGCCTGGCCCTGGTGTTATCAGCAGGTATTTTATATCTACCAGCAGCTCCGCTTGCATCAACGGATGCACCAAAGGAGATACAGGTAGAATTTCCGGATGCACCTCCCGTTGCAACTGACACGGCTACTGTCATAGAGAAAATAGATATCACTATCACGCCTCCGGCCTATACTGGTAAAAGCACGTACCAAGCTGAAAGTCCGAATATACGTGTGGAAGAAGGAGCAGCTGTCAGCTGGCGCATCCGCACAAACAAACCTGCCAAGACTTTGCAGCTTGTGCTGAATGAAGACGTGGCGGCGGATTTCACAGCAGAGGGAGAAGCGTATACTTTGTCGCGCCGCTTTTCGGAGCCTGCCGTGTACCACCTCAACCTCAACGGGCAGAAGTCTGCTTTCTATACAATAGAGATTACCCCAGACGAGCCTCCGGTTATACAGGTGCAGCAACCGAAGCAGTACACCGAGATTCTGTTTGGGGAGCCGCAGCGCGTGAACCTGCAGGCGCAGCTCACCGACGACTACGGCATCCGGGAAGCCAACATGATAGCAACTGTAGCCAAGGGCTCCGGCGAGGCGGTAAAGTTCAGGGAGGAGAAAATCAGCCTTGGCCTGAGCGGCACCCGCCGCAGCTTTGCGGTGAACCAGACGCTTGACCTGCAGCAACTGGGTATGACCTATGGCGATGAACTATACTTTTACGTGCAGGCCTGGGACAACCACCGTGGCTACACCCGCTCCGAGACATACTTTGTGCAGATAGAGGACACCACCATTGTAGAAGCTTCTTTTGACATGTCGATGGGAGTGAACCCGGTGCCGGAGTATTTCCGCAGTCAGCGCCAGATCATTATCGATACAGAGAAACTACTGGAGGAGCAGAAAAGTATCTCACGCACCGCCTTTGAGGAGCGCTCCAACAATATTGGTGTAGACCAAAAGCTGCTGCGCCTGCGCTATGGCAAGTTTTTAGGCGAGGAGTCTGAATCAGGCATCGGTCCGGGAGGCGGCATACCGGAAGGAGAAGAAGGGCATGAGGCAGAACAGCATTCCGCTGACGATGGCCACGACCACCCGGAGTTCGAAAACCAGAATGACCCGCAGGCGCTGCTCGACCCTTACATGCACAAGCACGACCAGGAAGGCGAGGCCACCATTTTTGAGCCTGCCGTGAAAGCCAAACTAAAAGGAGCGCTGGCGCAGATGTGGGAAGCCGAATTGCGCCTGCGCACGCACAAACCCAAAGAGGCGCTGCCCTTCGAATACAAAGCGCTGCGCATGTTAAAAGAAGTACAGCAATCGCAGCGGGCTTATGTGGCCAAAACAGGTTTTGAGGCCCCGCCCTTGAAAGAGCCTGAACTGCGCCTGTCGGGAGAACTGGACAAAATTACGCCACTGTCTGAAAGGCAGACTATTAAAGCGGAGACAAAGTTGCCCCATACCCGTGCAGCCCTGGATTGGCTGGAGCGTTATAAAAGACAAGGAAAGTACAGGCAGCAGGATGTACAGGTGCTGGAGCAGGCAGGGCAGGAGCTGGCACAGCAGGCATTGAACAGGCCCGGCAATTACCTGCGTGCCCTGCAGGACCTGCGCAGTCTTATATCTGACATGAACAGCGGGGAAGCTCTCTGTCCGTCATGTCTGCGCACAGTCGAGCAGGCCTGGGTGGCGCTGCTGCCACCTGCGGAAAAGACACCGCAGCCGCAGCGCGTGCAGCGGGGCAAACTGGCGCAGGAGTATAGGAAGCAGCTGCAGCAGTAGTCCCAGACGCTCGCAGGAGCTGCGCACGCTGCGAGGTCTTTTGAAACAAGGCGGAACGAAATAGAAAAGCTTGCGAAACAACATACAACATCAAAAGCATGATTCACTTTCAAACCCACATTGGCTTACTCTCTCACCTCCCCGGCATACATTACCTGGAGGTGCCGAAGGAAGTAGTACAGGAGCTCGGAAAAGGGCGCCTGTACTGCACCGTGAATGGCAAGCTGAAGTTCCAATGCGGGTTGATGGCACTGGGTGAGGGCAAAGCATACATCAGCATCAGCAAAAAGCGCATGCAGGAAACAGGCGTAAAGTTGGGTGATACTATAGCAGCAACTTTAGAGAGAGATGAGAGCCAGTTTGGTACAGAGGTGCCCGCTGAGATGGAAGAACTGCTGCGGCAAGACGAGGAAGGGAACCGGCGCTTTCTGCTGCTGAAGCCGGGCATGCAGCGCTATATGCTGCAACACGTTGCTGGTGTGAATAACCCGCAGCTGCGCGTGGACCGTGCCATCACTTTAATTGAAAATCTGAAAAAGCTGCCGGAGGGGAAAGAGAACTTCCGAGCGATGCTGGGTTTGCCCCCGCGATAAAAGATACGAATTATGTTACCACTTACCTGGCTTATTGCGATACCTGTTCTACTGCTCCTGCTGTGGCTGGCCTGGCGACGCCCCAACCGGCAGCGGCTGGTGTGGCGACTGCTAGCCAGTGTAGTGGCAGGCATCAGCTTGATGTTGCTGGTTTTTCCGCCAACTACACAACAAGCTATTAGCCCCAGCACTGCCATTCTTTTAACCGAAGGATATAGTGCGGATACGCTACAGCAATTGCTTCAAAGGTCAGATGCTGAACCACAGGTTTATGCCTACGGCACTATGGCGGATGATGCCACGCCTGTCGGGAGCCTGCACCGCTTACGGCAGGAGCAACCGGGTCTCAGGCAGGTGCATTTGCTGGGATACGGTTTAAAGAAAGAGGAGCTGCAGCCGCTGAAAGACGTGCAGGTACAACTGCATCTTTCCACTACACCGGCAGGTACGGCCGCTATACATTGGCCTGAAAGCGTGAAATTGGGAGAGGCCGTAGAAGTAGCTAGCCAATATAAAAAGGAAGGGGAGGCAAGTACTTGGCTTTACCTGATGGCTGCGGGCCAGGTGCGGGATTCTGTGGAAATGGCAGCGGACACGACAGCTACTTTCAGGCTACGGTATACACCGAAGCAGGCAGGGCAGTTTGTTTATCATGTGGTGGAAAAGTCAGGAAACGCCGCCGACACACTGGGGCAGGTGCCGGTGCTGGTGAGGCCGGTGCAGGAGGTAGGTGTGCTGCTGCTGGCTTCGTCGCCGCTGTTCGAGTTCCGTTTCCTGAAGAACCACCTGGCGGAGTTACAGCACCGGGTAGCTTTCCGCACGACCATCAGCAAGGGCATGAGCCAAAGCGAGTGGCTCAACATGCCCCGCCACAATCTCAGTCGCCTCACGCCAAAACTATTGCAGCAGTTTGATGTGGTAATTACGGAGCCACAGGCATTACAGAACTTAAGTGCCGGAGAACGGGCCACCTTAGAACGCGCCGTAAGAGAAGAGGGCTTGGGCATACTTACCATTGCCAGCGCACCAGCCAATAGCCGCAGCACGAGCTTCTTCACGGCCTTCCAGACGCGGCGGCTCTCGCAGCAGGATACCCGCAGCACCCGCGCCTCCTGGGCAGACAATACTACTGCCACCGCTACTGCAGCACCTTATACGCTAGTGAATACAACGGCTGTAGCAGGCTTGGTAGCAGAGCAGAACGATCAGTTTTTAGCAGGTGCAAAACGGGCAGGATGGGGTAAAGTAGCCATGAGCCTGGTGCCGCAGACGTTTCCGTGGCAGCTGGAGGGGAAAGAGGAGGTATATGCCAGCTATTGGGCAAACTTATTGTCGGCAGTGGCAAAGCAGGAGGTGCAGGAAAGGTTCTGGCAGCTTACCTCGCCGCAAGTACCCAGACCAAACCAGCCGCTTACGCTTACCTTCACGGACTATACCGCCGCTGGAGCTGATGTGCCTTCCGCTGTCGTGACCGATGTGGCAGATTCTTCCAGCGTTGACCTGCCGCTGGCGCGGCATCCCTTACAGCCCACACAGTTCAGCGGTACCTTCTGGCCCCGCCGCAGCGGCTGGCACCAGGTGCAGACACTGGATGCCGCGCCTTATCACTTCTTCGTGCAGGACTCCACCGACTGGACTTTTACAGCCATACAGGAAAGGCAGCAGGAGACATTGGCTTTTGTCGCGCAGCAAAACACCGCTTCTGCTGCTGAAACGGCTGTGGCCTATAAAGAAGAGCCGGTGTCACTTATTTGGTTCGTTCTGCTGTTTGTGCTGAGCAGTGGCTTCCTGTGGCTGGAGGAGAAGTTTTAGGGTTTGTAGCAGCCTTTGGTGCAGACGCTCACAGGAGCTGCGCACGCTGCGAGGTCTTTTAGCAAAGTTCACGCAAGTTCGTATAGGGATAGATGCAGAAGATAACCTCGCTGGAACCGGGAAAGTACTATCACCTCTACACCCGGGGCAACAACAAAGAAACGCTGTTCAGGCACCCGGACAATTATGCTTATTTTCTGCAGCTCTACCGGAAATATATAACGCCTTACGTTGATACATTTGCCTATTGCCTAATCACGTGCACTTCCTTATCCGGATAAAGGAGGAGGATGCGCTGAGGCCATCAAGGACAACAGAGGACGCAACGAAGTTGATAAGTGTGCAGCGGCAGTTGGCGCACCTGCTTAATGCTTACGCTAAAACAATAAACAATCGATACGACCGCATCGGGCGGCTGTTCCAGCACCGGTTCGGCAGGAAAGAAGTGACATCGGAGGCTTATTTTACCAGGCTTATCTATTACATTCATTTCAATCCACAGCACCATGGCCTGATAGAAGACTTCAGCGATTGGCCCTATTCCTCTTACCACAGTATTCTTTCAAAAAGTAAAACAGCTCTGCAGCGGGAGGATGTGCTGGAGTTGTTTGGAGGAAGAGACTGCTATAAAGCCTTCCACGAAGAAAACGCCGCTGACTTCACCTGGAGCTGCTACATTTGAGTGGACATATAGTTAAGCGAAAAACCTATAACTTAACACTATGTCACAAGAGAGAAGAAAGTTCGACAAAGAATTCAAGGTGATGGCTGTAGAGCTCAGCAAGACCAGG
>NZ_QRGR01000035.1 GCF_003367245.1 Pontibacter diazotrophicus
TACATGGCATCATCTGAGGTGCCTGAAATGGAGCTTGTTGTGGAGTAGGTATAGCCGGGTACAGGTGAAAAATAATTATCGGCCGAAAAGGTGCCTATAGAATTGGTCACCTCCCCCCCTCCGGAGTTGATGCGGTACACTGCAGTGCCCGTACCCCCAGTATTATTATGTCCCTCTCCGGATAACTCAACTGCTAACGGAGTAGTGCTGCCTGAATGTGTTATGCTCATTTTGGCTACTTTTGTTCCCGCTGAAGCAGGTGTAAACTTCACGCTTATACTAGTTGAAGCACCGGCAGCTAAAATGAGCGACTGCGTAAAATTATGTGTAAATTCACTATTATTAGTGCCTGTGATAGAAACAGAAGACATCTCCAATGTGGTGGTTGTGTTATTAGTCAAAGTAACATCTTGTGCTTCGGAAGTAGTGCCAGCCTGCTGGGAGAAGAAATGCAGGCTGTTAGGTGAGGCGGAAACAGCATTTGTTCCTCCACTTAAGGCAATAACACTGCTCCCGTTCTGGCCGGAGTGGTTTATCACCATTTCCGCTCCTTGTGCTTCTGAAGTGGTAGGTTGGTATGTCACCGTTATATTCAAACTTTTCCCAACAGGAAGAACGAACGGAAGGGCATAAGGGGCATTGTAGGAAAAAGAACTGCCGCCGCTTATAGTAATGGAAGTTATAACTATATCCTGGTTGCCTTCTGAATTGCTTATCGTGACAGTTTTGCTACTACTTGCATTTACGTCAACAGTCCCGAAGCTCACTGTTGATGGCGTATTTAACCGGCTTTGCGTTAATGCAACTCCATCAGGAGAAGAAGGAGCATACATGTAAAAAGCTTCCTGAGTGCTTAACTCGGGGCTCCCCCCCCTGCTTCCAGAACCCGCAACAATATAGATGCCGTTATTGCTCGTGATGGCTTGTGTGCCATGTCTGCCCCTTACCAGGTCTGCTAACCTTCGCCAGGAGTTTGTCCGCACGTTGAAGGCCTCTGTTTCCACATGAGCTGTTGACTGTGAACCACTTTCGCCTCCAATCACAAGCAACTCATCTCCGAGCACAGCAGTGGCTGCACCGGCTCTTTGCGTTGGTATGTTACTACTGCCGGGGAGCGTTTCCCATTTATTTGTTTCAAAATCAAAAACGTCTACCTCCGGTACTGTCAATTTGAAGGTTTCGCCTGTGGCATCTGATGAACGGCGACCACCAGCCAGGTACAGTTTGTTATTGATTACTGCTGCATGGTAATGGTCTCTGGCCCGAGGAGCGTCTGGTAGCGTTTTCCATGTGTTTGTGAGCGGGTCATACTCGTCGAACCAGGCGACGTGTCCGGAACTATGCCCATCTGTAATACCACTAACCAGGTAAATTTTCTTATTGTGCACCACTACTCCTGCCGACCCCCTGCGTCTGGTTTCCGGTATTGTGGGCCCATCCAGCCATTTATCTGTTACAGGATTATAGATATACACCTTAGGCACAGGCTTTTCATATGGATAACCTCCTGTAAAAGCTCCTGCCACATATATTAAGCCGTCAATGGTAACCGCCTGGAAATGGTGAAGCTCTGTAGGGGTGCTGGCTTTGTTTGCCCAGGTTTTAGTTGCCGGGTCATATACCTGAACTGGCTTTACTCCCCGGCCACCCAAGAGGTAAAACTTGTCTCCTGCCTGTACAAAAGCGTTTTCATGCCTTGCCGTAGGAGCACCGCTGGCAGGAATGTCTGCTTGCCAATTACCTGTCGTTGTTGCAGGGTCAGTAGTTACCTTTATCACATCCCATGTAGCTGTAAAAGGCACAGCATCACGTGAAGTAGAAATAATACCAACAGCTAAAGCCGGTGAGCCCTGTATGGCCTCTAACAGAGCGCCGCTAACCTGAACAGGGGTCCCTAAGTTTATAACTGCTCCCCCATCCTGGCTGTACTTAGGCTGAACTGTCCCCGCAGCCGGATCTACAGACAAAAAGAGTTCGAGAGATGAGCCAGGCATTCCCCCGGTCAATGCAAACTGCTGGGAGCTAGGCTGCCCCGCATTCTCGTATACCACTTCTATTCCGCCCTGCCCGCTGTTGGCATTCAGCGTTATCTTCAGGTAATTATCCTGGTCGCCTGTGCCGATGTAGAGACCTTGTGATTGTGAATTTTGAGGGACTTTATTATCAAAGAATGGCCCCAGCATAGTGGTTTGCACCGTGAAGGGACCTGTTTTAGAACTTACATTCACACCAAATTGGAAACCGTTTTCCTGATTATTCAGTGTCCCTAATGCATCACCGGCTGAAACTGCCTCCACAGAAAATGCACCAACGGCCCCACCTGCAATCAAGTTTTCTTCAAAGAATAAGTTATACCAATCATTATCTGTCTGTTTATTGCTCATTAGCCCAGTGAATCCTAACCCAAAAAGCCCAGTTCCCGGATGGTTGTTGAACAGCTCGTAGTCAAGGGGAAGATATGTGGAGAGGCCATTCTTGGCATCTAACGCAAAATAATCTATATTATCACCTAAGCCATCGTTATCATCATCAGGGTCGTTTAAATCTGATAAGTAATCTTTGTCGAAGTCCGCAGGCATGCTGGAGGCCGAGCAGAGGTTTGTGGCATTGTCAATTTCATCCGCGTTAGAGTAGCCATCGCTGTCTTCATCTAAAGTAGTACTATACTCGCCGGAGCAGGCTATAAAATCTCCTGGCTCAAAAATGGTAATAACATCTGAACCATATGTGGCTGCCCAAACCGAACCAGGGAATATGTCAGCATCTCCCTGGGCCGTAACATCCAATGGCTGTGAACCAAAACCTGAAGCAAAAGCGATGTCTTGATTTAGCTTATTAGTACTCGATTTTAGATTTGTTACGTCACTTCCATCTTCGGTTAAGTTTATTTTAAAAATGTCACCATTATAGCCGGCAGCCAGTAAGGCCCCTTGCATAGAACCATCGAAGTTAGAGGCGGTATACTCCACCAGCCCATTGGTGGAGGTGGAGAAAGTGAGCAGCGCCAGGTCTGTTTCACCTGGGTTCTGGAAATCCCCCTCAACCGGATTCGCCATCGCTAAGGGGACAGGAGGCCAGTCTGCCGGCAAGGGGTGAGTGCCTGTCTTGCTGGTGCGCCATACGCCTGTTGTGCCGTCATGGGTGTACAGGCCTGCCCCGGCGGGGTTGGCACGCGTAGGTGCTGGGTGGCCGGCATAGTGGCTGCCAGGCACGTAGGTGCCTATGTTTCCGATGTAGTGCAGGTTATCCAGGTTGTTGACCTTCGGGTCGTTGGGCCCAGGGCCTGTAGACCCTGGCTCTCCACTAACATAGTTGTTGGTTACTCTACCGTCAGACCCTTCGTTCTCCGGATGCCCGCCCCAGCCACCGTTCGCCCCGTTGTCGATGGTGTACATCCTGCCTTCCTTCCCGGGTGTTTTGGTGATGACTAAGTCATAGGCATTGCGGTAGCCGGGGGAAAACACCTGCACGGGACCGCCCGCTACCAGCTTTGCCTGGTTCAGCCCGTCGTTTCCGCCGAAAGGGTCATTCACGTCCGAGCCGTCCGGATTGTTGGCCCTGGTAGGGTCGTCTAAAGTCGGCAAATTATACTTGTAAGCCGAACTGCCGCTTCCCTGTGTCGGCATGGCCTCTATGACATCTAAATCGATGGAGAGTATAGCCGCCCCCAGGGCATATTCTGTGATGAATGCGAAATTGTTGGACGGGGAACCTGCATTGGTAAAGCCCCCCACCGCCAGGTAGAGCGTGTTTGTCTGCTCATCGAGCTGCATGCCGTTCACGGCGTGGTTCTCCTCTGAGCGGGGCAATCCCCTTACCAGGTCCACCTTCTGCCATCCGCTGCTTGTCTTGGTCAACCGGGACACGATGCCTGAGTTGGTGTCGAGGTTCTTGTCACCGGAGGATGAGCCGCCGCCTATCCGGCTGTCGCTTGAGCTGACATAGAGGACAGGCTGTGCGGCAGTGCCTGTCACAAGAATGCCTGTTACCTGGCGTGTCTTGACGTTTGTGTTGAGGGCGCCGTCATCGTTGTAATTGGCAATCTGGTTTATCAGACCGATAGTCTCTGTGGCAGTGACAGCATAGTCGTTGGCTGCGTTTCTTTCGATAGTGAAGGCCTTGATGATGCCGTTCTGCTGCGAGACATAAAGCCGGCCGTCAGGGCCAAACTGCAGGGAGGTCGGGTTAACCAAAGACACCCCCTGCAGGCCGCTGGAAGAAAAGCTATATTGTATATTTGCCAACATCACACCGGTTAGGTCTTCCGGAGGGAGCTTCGCCTTTTTCTTCTTTTCCTTTTTTGGCTTATCGTTAGTTTGTGCCCAGCCATCAGGAACAGCAAATAAGAGAAAGATAATGGTGCATATCCAGAAAACAGTTTTCCAGACAGAGCGGGTAGTAAACGTTAGGCTCATAGGAGTAAAAATATAGTTCAGAAGAGGACAGTTAATGCGATAAAATCAGACATGTTCAGGAAGAGACCTCTATAACATCATGAGCAAGATTACCCAATAGGTAACCCTTGAGCAGGCTATTCCCTCTAAATGAAATGCCAGAAACATCGAAAACAATGCTTCTGCTTTTACCAGAGCGTGTAGTAACTGCTCAGAGGAATCCACTATAAATAGTTTCTTAAAATATATAGATAGAAACAGGGTTTCTATCTATATGGTGTGTTAATTATGCTTAATTCAAGATAAATCTGTATTGCTTATAATAACAGTAAATACAAGTATTTGATGTAAACTATTAAATGTATACTTAGTTTAAGCCGTAAAAGATGTTGATTAAACAACTTATACTATGAAATAAGTAATATTTTTTATTGATTTATTTCACAAATGGGTAAATGGCAGGATTTTGCTCGTAGATGGTTTAATATATCTAGTTACTATTAAAAACTACATAATATCATGGTATATTTACCTAATACATATTTAGCTTATTTATATAGAACATTACAATAATTCGTAGTTATAGCGATACTTCTGAAGCAGGAAAATTGCAGAAGTATCTGACAGTAAGAATTAACAAACACAGAGGAGCAATGTTAGGTAGCAAGATGATTTACAGTAAAAGAGACTGTTTCATCTGCACGACAATTGCTGTTATTACAAAATTGGGAAATAGTTTAACCAACATTCAATTTGAATGTATTTACATGAATCCTAGGCCCACTTATACTATTGGCACTACACCATGCTATCCGAAGCTACTATACAAGTAACCATCATTCACGACACTTAAGAAATCAATTACGTGAAATTAACCAACCCTAAAGTTGAACAATACTATAGAGGCAATTAATACTCCCCAGATTTAGGTCCACTATTTTAATTGACGTATAACTTTTAACTTAGTGAAACAATGAACGGGAAAAGAAGGAAATTCAGCGCGGCTTTCAAGGCCAAGGTAGCCCTGGAGGCTCTCAAAGAGCGGGAGAGCCCGGCGGAGCTGTCCAAACGCTTCGAGGTGCACCCGAACATGATCAGCAAATGGAAGCAGGAGTTTGTGGAGAACTCTTGTCTTTGAAAAGGAGAAGGGGATTTGCTACATTTGACTGGAGACTTTTGATAGGCAGATTTATGAAAGGTATTAAATTTGACTATTATGGAAAGACGAGTATTTGACGCCTCCTTCAAGCGGATGGCCATTGACCTCTCCTATGCGAGGGGATCAGTAAAAGAAGTGGCTGATGAGTTGGGGATATACTCTGGCCGGCTGAGCAAGTGGCGGCAGAAAGACAGCTTGACAGTCCGGTCCGCCGAAGGGCTGACAGAGGAGCAGAGGGAGATAAAGCGGCTGAAGGAGGCGCAGCTGGAGCGCGATGGACCCGATGCTGACGCACGTCTGCGGGTTAAAAAAGGCGGTGAGCATCTTCTCCTGGGGAGACGGAGGATATACGGGTTCATAAAGGAGCACCGAAACCAATTCCCCGCCTGAGAAGATGTGTCAGGTACTGAAGGTCAGTGCCAGTGGCTATTATTACTGGCTCAAGAACCCGGTGGGCCTGCGGGAGCAGAAAGAGCAGCACCTCGTAACTCAGATTAAAGAGGTTCATGAGCAGAGCAAGTGCCGCTACGGCTCCCCCAGGATTGCCGTGGAACTCAAAGAACAGGGTATTCACGTGTCGCGCCCCCGCGTGGCCAGGCTGATGCAGAAGCACCGGATAAAAAGCATCGTACGGAAGAAATACAGGGTGCAGACCACTGACTCCAACCATACATATACAGTGGCCGAGAATTTCCTCAACCGGGACTTCTTTGCCGAGCGGCCGGCAGAGAAGTGGGTGTCAGATTTAACCTGCATCAGAACCGGGGAAGGCTGGCTTTACCTGACGGTGGTACTGGATCTGGCCGACCGTAAAATAGTGGGCTGGGCGCTGAGTGAGACGATGGAGGCGGAAGCGACCACCGTGGCGGCCTGGCAGATGGCGGTGAGCAGCAGGCCCCTGTTCCACTCCCTTTTGTTTCACTCCGACCGGGGCGTGCTTACGCCTGCAGTGCCTTCCGGGAGCAGTTAGAGGGGATGCCGGTGCTGCAGCAGAGTATGAGCAGAAAGGGCAATTGTTGGGACAATGCGGTAGCCGAGAGCTTCTTTAAAACGATGAAGGCAGAGATGGTTTACCACCACAAGTTTGCTACCATAGCAGAGGCGAAGCTGGCCGTGTTTAAGTACATCGAGAGTTTCTACAACCGGAAAAGGAGGCATTCAGCGCTGGAATACCTGACACCTTGCCAATATGAAAGCCTGTTGTACAACCAAGCAGTGGCTGCCTGAGAAAGTCTCCAGTGAAACATTGCAATTCCATGGCACTCCTGCTTGATGGTTCGGATACACTCCTCCACATGTCAGTGCTTGGCTTTCACCTCTTCTTAGCGGTCTCTGCTGATTTGCCTGCACTGCTGCTGGTCAGGCAGGTACCTACATAGTGTCTCACGCGGCCTTCTTTGTCCATTATCTGAAACACCGTCACAAAACCGAAGCCCTTGAGGTGGGTAAAAAGGCCTTCCTGCGGCACCCCACCAGCTCATAGCGGCCCGGGGTGGTGGAGACGATGAGGTTTGTCTCCAGCCCTACCAGAAAACCCTCCTCCTGATGGCGGTAAACCCGGAAGTTAACAAGTACGCCTACGCCCAAGGTATCCGTATGAAAGAGTTTCATAAAGTTTAAACCCTTTACTGACCTGTGGTGCCTGCCCGAATAAAAATAACCGACCAACTCAGTGGCGCCAGGATCAGAGAAAGGTTTAACAAGCACCGAGTCATCCGCTGAGAGTACACTCTAATTTCAAGCCCTGCCTGACCACTTTGAAGAGGTCTTTACCGGTAAAGCTGTTGCTCAGGAGGAAGCGGTTTATCTCACCGTGTGACATTTCCAGCACCTTACTGGCCTTCACGCAGCTAACCTTTCGTGACTCGCTCAGCAAATAAGCTATGTATTGAGCAGATTCCATGGCTTTTTATATTCTTCTACGTTCTACCTGATAGGTGCGTATCACGGCACCTTCTGCTAATTATCATACAAAATATGATCGATAATCAAAATTTAAATAATTTTATTTATTCAAAAAAAATTCAAAAAATTATTCACCCTTCATTAATGCTCTTTAGCTAATAAAAGTACTATATACACATCATCAAAGTAGTAAATTTAGTATAAGTTGAAATATTATTACTAAATTTATAATGATTTAAATATTAGTTACTTTGTGAGAGGGTAGTACTATACAGCATTACTTACAATTCCTCTTGCTTTCATGTATTGAATCTATTTTATCCTAACGACACTTACTTTACCCATGAAATCAATTATTACTGCCGATTGATTATTCTGTGATTAATAATATCTGTACTATGGCTCAGAAATATTCCACCATATTTAGATGGATAAATGTCGTAGTGGACTATGCCCTTTTAAATGGGACCCTCTATGCCTCTTTTCTCATGTCAGATCATGATGTTATCTGGGTGGATGTGTATGATTATAAGCTGACGATATTACTTTTAAATTTCTGTTGGTTTTTTAGCGCCAGTACTTTTGACATCTACAGCCATGTCCTTAAGCGCGACGCAGTGCCTACTATGACGGCAAATATTGCCTCATTGTGTGCTTTTATAGCTATGGCTATCATTATCAAATTACTTCTACCTTACATTTATATACCTCCTACCCCTTTTATTTATTATTTTGCTCTATTTCCTGCGCTTCTACTGGTCTGGAGGTTTTTCTTTTTACTATTAAGAAAACACAAACGAAACTTCTGGCTTGGCTCTAATAGTATCGCTATTGTAGGAGCAGGCTCCGCAGGTATAGATCTTTATAACTATATTATGTCTAACCCCGAACTGGACTACCATATAGCTGGAGTTTTTGACGACGACCAAAGTAAGGTTCCGCCTTACATCAAATACCTCGGAAAGGCAGATGAATGCATTAACTATGCAAGTTCAAACAGAATAAGTGAGATATACTGTGCACTGCCCTACGATGAAAGCGAAAGAATAGAGAATTTATTACAGGAAGCGGATAAACATATGGTGCGATTCAGGTTAGTTCCTGATGTTAAAGGCACCATTCATCATAACTTTTTGGTGGAGATGTTTGGCTTTGTACCTGTACTGAAGCCACGAGAGGAGCCATTGGAAAATAAAGCGAATGAGATATTGAAAAGAATGTTTGATATCCTGTTTTCGTCTATGGTCATCATTTTAATTCTAAGCTGGTTGCTGCCTATCCTTGCCTT
Organism: Pontibacter diazotrophicus; assembly: GCF_003367245.1. Classification (GTDB taxonomy): domain Bacteria; phylum Bacteroidota; class Bacteroidia; order Cytophagales; family Hymenobacteraceae; genus Pontibacter; species Pontibacter diazotrophicus. Next base: position 8,747 of record NZ_QRGR01000035.1, read on the forward strand.
GGTGATCAAACTAGATTCTAAGGGTCCTGTTTTTTTTAAACAGTTGCGCTCCGGAAAGAACAACAAACCTTTTTACTGCCTGAAGTTTAGAAGCATGACAGTAAACAGTGAATGCGATAGCTTACAGACAAGCAAATACGATGCAAGGGTAACGCGAGTCGGAAGGATTTTGAGAAAGACCAGCATAGACGAATTTCCCCAGTTTATAAATGTATTTTTGGGAGATATGTCAGTCGTTGGTCCGCGGCCCCACATGTTAAAGCATACCCAAGACTATTCCCAGTTGATTGATAACTACATGGTGCGGCATTTTCTGACACCTGGCATTACAGGCTGGGCACAGGTTAACGGGTTTAGAGGCGAAACAAAAGAAACAACCGCCATGCTCAGCCGCGTGCAGGCAGACCTCTGGTACCTGGAGAACTGGTCTATACTACTTGACATCAAAATCATTTTCCTTACCATCTGGAACGGCTTAAGGAATAACGACAATGTTTATTAGCTTCTAATTAGTAGCAAAGCTATCGTAACGGCCTTACCGCTTCGTCTTTATTTACCCGGAAAATTGCCAGGCAACTAAGGCCTAGCGTAACTCAAAATACAGCAAAGCCAGTTTTTATACTCTGGTCAAAAGCATCAAAGGCACTTGTTCATGGGTTCCTATGCACGTCATCGGCCTGCAAACACAACATGCCCAGCGGGACAGCCGTATCACACCTTATAGCAGAATAAAGTAACGACATTTAAAAATAGGAATATATATCTTTATTCTGTTTTAACTCGTAACTCATATATATTGTAAAATTCACCGCTTCGGGTTATAAACACGAGGTGTTAAATTAATGTGAGACTTAAACAAAAAAACAAAATGAAAAAGCTATTTTTTGCAAGTGCCGTTCTTCTTGGTTCAATTAGTCTTTATTCGTGCGATGGCGGTGGAACCACCACAGAAGAAGGCACTGTAGTACAGACTGATACCACTGTATCTGAATTGGAAGTTGAGAGAACTACCATGGAAGTTGATACTACCATGGATACAGAAACTGAAACTATTGATATAGATAATGAGAACCAGTAAGATATAATATAATCTAAAGAATTATTTATAAGGTTTACTAAGTAACCTTTTTTTGAAGGGTGGTAGAGCACACAAAGCTTATTGTAGCTTTGATGCTTTACCACCCTTTATTTTTGAACTCTGTAAGGCCTCCTTCATAAAAAGCTGCTCATTACTTGCAACCCCTTATTCCTGAACATGATAGCCTTTCTGTTATTCAACTAGTCCATCATGGTTAACGTATGAGAAATTCATTCCTATATTATACCCATGCAGGAGAAACCAAGTCTGACAGAAACAGAAAAGCAGCAGGAGATAGCCGCCAATAAACTTGGTGAAGGCAGCGGTGGTGAACCGCAAGCCGCCCTAAGCATGACCGATGCCATAGCAGTGATAGTAGGTATAGTGGTGGGGGCAGGTATATTCCGAACCCCGTCACTGGTGGCGGCTAACACCGAAAGCAGCACCTGGTTTCTAATGACCTGGCTCCTGGGCGGAGCCGTGTCTTTTATCGGAGCGCTCTGTTATGCCGAACTCACCACCACTTACCCACATACCGGCGGCGATTATTATTTCTTAAAGCAGGCATTTGGCAGGCGGCTTTCTTTTCTGTTTGCATGGGCCCGAATGAGTGTTATCCAGACAGGCTCTATTGCGCTGCTTGCCTTTATTATTGGGGATTACCTGGCGCAGATTTACAGCATGGGCGAATATACCTCTGCCTTGTATGCCGTGTTGGTGGTGGTAGCTTTAACAGGCATCAATATTTTAGGGGTGAGTGTGGGAACAGGCGCACAAAAACTACTGATAACGCTGGAAGTGCTGGGGATACTGATCATTCTGCTGGCTGGCTTTTTTTTCGCACCGGCAGAGGCAGCTACTACAGAGCCTGCCTCTGAACAAAGTAACTCCTTAGGCCTGGCTATGGTTTTTGTGCTGCTCACTTTCGGGGGGTGGAATGAGGCAGCCTATATTTCGGCAGAGTTAAAGTCCGGGCACAGAGGCATGGTGAAAGTGCTGCTGTTAAGCATTCTGATTATCACAGCCATTTATGCGCTCATCAATCTGGCATTCCTAAATGTGCTGGGGCTAAATGGCGTAGCATCATCCGATGCCGTAGCAGGTGACCTGATGCGGTACACATTTGGAGAGGGAGGCGTTGTGCTGATTGGGTTGATCGTAACGATTGCGGCACTTACGTCTGCTAACGCCACCATCTTTACGGGCGCCCGCACCAACTATGCCCTGGGAAGAGACTTCAGAATTTTCAGCGCACTTGGCAAGTGGAATACACAAACATCCTCTCCGGCAAATGCTTTTATGGTGCAAGGTGGCATCGCATTGGCGCTGATAGGCTTGGGCCTCTTTACGCGGAACGGCTTCGAAACTATTGTAGAATACACCGCGCCGGTATTCTGGCTGTTTCTGCTGCTGATCGGTATCGCGCTCTTTGTTCTGCGCAATAAGAACCCGCAATTGGAACGCCCGTTTTCTGTGCCTTTGTACCCAATCACACCTATCATCTTCTGCCTTACCAGCGCTTACCTGTTTTATTCAAGCCTTGTATATACAGGGTTCGGCGCCCTGGTAGGAGTAGCTGTTCTGCTTATAGGCGCCTTGCTTCTGCTTGCCCTGCCAAAGCTTGATAAGCAGTCTCCTGCAAAGCCAACTCCTGAACAGTAGCTACACTGCCCAAGGGGATGCTCTTTCTATACCTGCCATCAGATTTATACTCAAAGAAAAAGACGTACCTATCATTCATTTTAACTTCAAGCCTAAACAACTGAATGACAATATAGTGCGTACTTAGAAGGGTTTCTACCGGGAGCCGTGCAAGCCAAAAAATGCCAAAGGCTATAGGGTATGGCATAGAAAAGCCCCCAGGATAATTTGTTTTAGATTTATGTGTTGTATACGGCAACACTTATCTATAGTCAGTGCATTACCTTGAGAACTTAAATAAAAAACTATGAAAGTAATTAAGAATTCACTCTCCACAATATTCATGGCTCTCTGTGCTATCGTTCTTATGCCGGCCCAGGAAGCAATGGCTCAAAACTTAGACGTGCCCTATGTGCCCACACGGCAGGTAGTAGTAGATGCCATGCTGGACATTGCCAACGTTTCAGAAAATGATGTGATATATGATCTGGGGTGTGGGGATGGCCGCATTGTGGTGACTGCTGCCAAAAAACACGGCGCAACAGGCACTGGCGTGGATATAAATCCAGAGCGCATTGCTGAGGCGAACGCCAATGCAAGAGAAGCAAACGTGACCGATAAGGTGAGATTTGTGGAAGGTAATTTGTTCGAGGTGGATCTCAGCGAAGCCACCGTCGTGAGCCTTTATTTACTACCCAAGGTTAACATGCAACTACGCCCAAAGCTGCTGCAGCTAAAGCCTGGTACCCGCATTGTTTCGCATGCTTTCGATATGGGCGACTGGGAACCGGACCAAACCATTGAGGTAGATGGCTCCACCATTCACTTCTGGACTGTACCAGAACGTAAATAACTTGGAATAGCCTCGCAGCTTAATATCCAGTTGTCTTGAAGACGCTGTGAGACATGTAAATTGCCTGAATAATTAAGTGCACGTACATAACTGAAATAGCCGCAGAAGGTACTCCTCTTGCGGCTATTTTTTTTAAAATCTAGAAAAATGGCTCACTTATGGGCAATAGGATCTGGAGTTTTGTCCCTGTCGCTTTTAACAAAACCACTGGTGTTAGGTTTGCCATTTGTCAGTAATAATACTCCTGCCACGTGCGGAGCAGCCATAGATGTTCCGCTGATGGTATTATAACCACCATCTTTCCAAGTAGATTTGATACTTACACCTGGAGCGCAGTAGTTTACTGGTGGGTTGCCATAGTTAGAGAAGCTGGCAAATATATCTGACGCATTCATGGCAGATACTGTAAAAATATCTGTTCCATTGGCGGCACGGGCTGGAGAAGAGTTATTTGCATCAGCACCATCATTTCCTGCCGCCAAAGCAAAAAAGACACCTTTACTCGCTGCAGCTACAACAGCATCATCCAATGCCTGTGAAACAGGTCCGCCTAAACTCATATTCGCTACGTCACCGGGCGCTCCATTGACCGCTACATAGTCCACACCCGCAATTACGCCCGAGTAAGAACCACTACCGCGGGAGTCAAGTACTTTCACAGGGACCACTGTGGCACCAGCAGCAACACCTATAACGCCAATAGTGTTGTCTATCGCCGCAATCGTACCTGCCACGTGTGTCCCGTGTCCGTTTCCATCATCAGCGCTCCTACCATCTTTTCCGCTTGTGAAAGCATTGAAACCGCGACCTGCATTTACGTTTAAGTCAGGATGGTCTAAATCAATACCTGTGTCTATTATCCACGCTGTTTTTCCCAAACCGCTATCTGTTCCAACACGTTTTATTCCCCAAGGGGTTTCTTCGGTAGTAGAGCCTCCACCTCCACCAGATCCGGGTCTGGCCAACACCATCATGCGATCCGGCTCCACATAGTCTACACGGGGGTCATTTTTCAGGCTCTCTACCTGGGCTTCGGAGAGTTTGGCTGCCACCCCTATGATAGCTTTGCCATACGCCTGCTCTATGGCTACCTCCCCCACTCCGTTTGCTGTCAACAACTCATGCCCCATTTCACGCACAGCATTAACACGCTGCTCATAAGTGGCTGTGGCATTTAAACGCAAGGTACCGTTATCCTTGAAAACCACAATGTACTGGCCGGGTATGATAGCACCATTCTCGCTGCTGGTCTGTAGGGTGGATTGAGGTGCTATGGCTTCTTCTATCTCTGCGTCGCAGGCAGTGAAAGTACAGGCTGCTGTTGCCACTGCAGCACTGCATAAGACGGAGCGCATTACTTTGCGCATGTGTAAAGCATATTTCATACCTTCTCTGTTTAATGAAAAATGGTTAATAGATATTTATCGAAGCGCAGATTTCCCCCCTAGTTTATTCCCCTAGTATAGTAGTGTGCAGGTTGAACGATAAGGCACCTTATGAGCGCATCATCCTGCTTATCCTTTAAGAAACAGTGTTTAATTATCTACAGAAAATATTATAATGTTTCCTGTGTTAATATACCTCTTCTTTTTCTTAAAGTTGGATTATTAACTAAGTAAAATTAAACGTTGACATCAAATTATTATAGAGGATTGCCTTAAAGTTTAAAGTCCAGATAAAAGGAAGTGTTACAGGTCCATCAGACCTGTTTAATCCCTTACATGTGCACTGCCAGCTCGAAAAGAAGAAGAGATTATTCCTGCTATTGTACAATTTATAACTCAAGCAGAAGGTAATGCAACGCACTCTTATATTCTATTGCTGTTCACAAGGCTGCTGTTTAAACACCCTTGATGCGAAGTAGCCAGGAGGTCTTGTTAGCATAAAAAAGCCTCTCCATATACTGGGAGGCTCTTGTATGCTTCTATAGCGAAGTATGTACTAGGCGAAGGAGCTTCAGAAAATCATTTATGTTTTTACTGATGCGCTTATAGTTACCACCCACTCGCCAGCACATCGGCAATGTGCATGGTTTTAATAGGCTTGTTCTGCCGCTGGATATAAGCCTCTAAATGCATCAGGCAGCTGCTGTCGGTAGACACAATATAATCAGCACCGGTGGCGATGGCATTCTCTACTTTCTGCTCGGCCATGGCCGTGGAAATTGCCTCGAACTTTACGGCGAAGGTACCTCCAAAGCCACAGCAGGTTTCATTGTCCTCCATCTCAACGAGCTCCAGCCCCTGCACTTTACTGAGCAGGGCGCGAGGGCCTTCCTTGATGCCGCATTCGCGCAAGGCACTGCAGGAGTCGTGGTAGGTGAATCTGCCTTGTAAAGCAGCTCCCGGAATACCAGTCACACCCAGCACATCAGTCAGAAATTCCGTCAGTTCATACACCTTCTTCTGCATGGCACGGTACTTCACCAGTTTCGACGACTTCACGAAAATATCCTGGTAAGCATTGCGCACCATGCCCACGCAGGATGCCGATGGCGCTACAATATAATGGGATGTCTCGCTCGAAAAATCATCCAGAAACTTGTTGGCTACCTCCCGGGCTTCGTCAAAGAAACCGGCATTGAAGGCGGGTTGCCCGCAACAGGTTTGATTTTGGTTATAATTGACTTCACAGCCAACCTTCTCCAGCACTTTCACCATGTTCATACCCGTCTCCGGAAAAAGCTGGTCTACGAAACAGGGGATAAATATATCTATTATTATTCTTCTTGCCATAGTTAAGAAAACACAGCGCCAGACTGCGCCATTGCGGATGCAAACGCTGCTTTGTTCAGGTTCAAATTTAAACCAATATTTTCGAAGTAAGCGATTAAATTCTCAGTAGGCATGTTTCCCACCAATTCGTCTTTTGCCATAGGGCAGCCGCCATAGCCGCGCAAAGCGCCATCAAAGCGACGGCATCCAGCTGTGTATGCCGCCTCCACTTTCTCCTGCCAGGTGTTGGGGTTTGTATGCAGGTGTGCCCCGAATTCTATATCCTGAAAGGCGGGAATAAGATGCTGAAACAGGTATGTGATACTGGCCGGGTCAGACACTCCGATGGTATCAGACAAAGAGATAATTTTTACCTGGAGCTGTTGCAAGTCCTCCACAAACCGAATCACCGTCTCCGCATCCCAGGGGTCGTTGTAGGGATTACCGAAACCCATGGAGATATATGTAACCAAAGTTTTGCCGTGTTTGTGGCAGATATCCTGGATCTGTACCAGCTGCTGCATAGCCTCTGCAATACTTTTGTTAGTGTTGCGCTGCTGAAACGTCTCCGACACTGACAGCGGAAAGCCGAGATATGCTATCTGCTGGTGCTGGGCAGCCTCCTCGGCCCCTCGTACGTTGGCAATGATTGCTAACAGTTTAGAAGTAGTCTCCTCCAGTTCAAGGTTCGCCAGCACTTCGGCCGTGTCACTCATCTGCGGAATGGCTTTAGGAGACACAAAACTACCGAAATCAATGGTGTCGAAACCGACTTTCAGAAGCTGGTTGATGTAGGCTATTTTCTGTTCTGTCGGTACAAAAGCCTTCATGCCTTGCATGGCATCGCGGGGGCACTCAATTATTTTCATCGTGTTGATTTACGTCTTCAAAACCATTTTGTGGCCTTTCCCAAAGATACAAATTCAAGGGAGCATTCCCTGTAAAATATACATGCCCAAACTTTCTGAAAACCATATAATTTACTTACTTTAATCTGTTGATTCCCGTGTTGCATTCAAATATAGTCTCCCATGACTCAGCTACGAAACAGTACCATACTCATTACGGGCGGCGCCTCCGGCATTGGCAGACTCATGGGCCTATTGAGTTTGCAAAGGGGCGCTAAGCAACTTATCATCTGGGACATTAACCGGCAAAACCTGCTAGAGGTTACAGCTGAGTTGCAAGCCATGGGATATCCTGTTTTGCCTTACGAGGTAGATGTAGCCAACACTGCCGCTGTTGAGGCGGCTGCAAAACGGGTACTGCAGGAAACAGGGCCACCTGATATACTTATTAACAACGCGGGGATAGTAGTAGGTAAAGTTTTTGCCGCGCACAGTTATGCTGATATTGCGAACACCCTAAACATTAATGTATTGGGTGTGATGGCAGTAACACGCGCCTTTTTGCCGGCCATTATTGAAAGAGGATCCGGACATGTGGTAAATATTGCTTCGGCAGCGAGCCTTATTCCTAACCCACGCATGAGTGTATATGCCGCCAGCAAGTGGGCTGTTCTGGGCTGGTCAGAAAGTTTCCGCCTGGAACTGGAGGCCTTGAAACTGGACCTACACGTCACCACTGTAACACCAAGCTATATAGACACGGGGATGTTTGCCGGTGCAAAAGCCCCGCTGCTCACACCTGTACTACAACCCGAAGAAGTGGCTGACGCCATACTGAAGGCTGTGGAGAAAAATAAAATTTTGCTGCGCAAGCCGTTCATCGTGCATTTGATACCGCTGCTGCGTGGCCTGCTGCCCACCCGCCTCTTCGACCTATTTGTGGGAAGAGGTTTTAAGGCCTATTCAACAATGGAAGGTTTTGTTGGGCACCCGGCTAACAAGACAGTCCCACGCCATAATTCATCCTTAAAGGTTTAAAGTTATGCCAGTCAGACATACTGCTCCCACTACAGTCCCCCCCTCCGGAAACGACCTGCTGCGCATACAGCAACTGGTACAGAAGCAACGCACCTTTTTTGCTACCGGGAAGACAAAGGAGCTGGATTTCCGGAAAGAGCAGCTCCTGCAATTGCAGCAAGCCATCAGAAAACATGAGCAGGAGCTGATAGACGCCATGTATGCCGACTTCCGCAAACCTGAGTTTGAATCTTTTATCTCAGAAATTGGCTTTGTGGAATTAGAGCTGAAACTCACCCTGAAAAACATCGAAAATTGGGTAAAGCCTAAGCCGGTGAAGGAGGCGCTTCTGAATTTCCCCTCCCGCAGCTACGTTTACTCCTCACCATATGGGATTAACCTCATCATCGGTCCCTGGAACTACCCTATTAATCTCCTGATTACGCCGCTCCTCGGAGCCATGGCCGCTGGCAACTGCATCATACTCAAACCCTCGGAAATAGCAGCCAACACCTCCGCCGTTATTGCGAAAATGATACGGGAAACCTTTGACGAGGAATATGTTGCCGCCGTAGAGGGGGGCGTAGAAACGACACAACACCTGTTGGCACAGCGCTTCGACCACATCTTTTTTACCGGCAGCACCCGGGTTGGGCAAATCATCATGAAATCCGCTGCAGAACATCTGACACCGGTTACGCTGGAGCTGGGCGGAAAGAGCCCTGCCATTGTAGCCGAGGATGCCGACCTGGAGCTGGCAGCGCGCCGCATTACCTGGGGAAAGTTCCTGAATGCGGGGCAAACCTGCGTAGCGCCGGACTATTTGCTGGTGCATGAACAGGTAAAAGAGGAACTGGTACAACTTATCACGCAATGCATCACAGATTTCTACGGCGATGACCCGGATAAAAGCCCCGATTTTGCCCGCATTATCAACGACAGTCACTACGAAAGGCTGAGTGGCCTTCTGCGGCAGGGCACCATCCGTACAGGTGGCCAAACAGATGCGAAGCAACGGTACATAGCCCCTACCCTGCTGGACCAGGTTGACTGGGAGCACCCGGTGATGCAGGAGGAAATTTTCGGTCCAATCCTGCCTGTGCTGTCCTACAGTAATCTGGCAGAAGCCATAGAGCTTGTGAACAGGGGCGAAAACCCGCTGGCGCTGTACTTCTTCTCATCCAGCAGAAAAAAACAGCAGACGGTGCTGCGTTGTACGCAGTTCGGGGGCGGGTGCATCAACGATACTGTTTCGCATCTTGTGAACCCCAACCTGCCCTTTGGTGGCGTTGGTGGAAGCGGCGTAGGAAGCTACCACGGCAAGAGCAGTTTTAATGTTTTCTCCCACCAGAAAAGCGTGCTGCACCGCGGCACCTGGCTCGACCTGCCCCTGCGCTACCCGCCTTACCAGAACCGCTTGCCCCTGCTCCGCAGACTTTTTAAATGGCTGTAACTGACAGCCAGCATCTTCACCCTCTTTTGAGCTTTTCCGGCAAACCTAGCAGCATATAGCTACGTTTTTAAGATGTATAACCGGTATTCGAAGTGTTTCGGGTACCGGCTACGACACCACTTATCACCTTTATACAAAATAGATCAAAATGGAAAACCTTGTAGAGTACCTTGATGAGTCGCTGGTGCCACTGGAGGAGAAGACAAAAACCTACCTTGACGTGGAGCATAACATTCGCTTGCTAGAGGTTGAACTGCTATCACTGCAAAGCATCAGGCCGGATTTTTCTCCTGACAGCCAGGATGCGGAGCAGAGTGCTTCAGCCGGAAACCTCAGCAGGAAATTGAACGACAAGGAGAAGCGGCTTGCAGAGTTGGTGGAGTACTATAAAGCACTGCGGCAGGAAGTAATAAATATGCTGCCCGAAACAAACAGGTTGTTTGAGCTGAACCTGGGGTATGGACCAAGCATGGTGGGTTATTTTACTATAGACCCGGAAACCCACCAACCGTTGCCTGAACCGGTCCTCCGCATAGTGCATTAAATCATGTAGCCGCCAGGGCGGCTGCCTCTGTTTTAATTGTCGCTATCTGCTTTATACTATACCACGTAGTCAAACCAATGGGTTTACTTTTACTATACTTATTTATTGCGCTGTTATTTTCATTTTTATGCTCCGTTCTCGAAGCCGTTCTGCTAAGTATCACCCCTTCTTACATCAGTATAGCTTCCCAGGAAGACCCTGCATTAGGTAAAGACCTGGAGAAGTTTAAGGACAATGTAGACAGGCCGCTGGCCGCCATCTTAACGCTTAACACCTTCGCCCACACCATTGGCGCAGCCGGTGTAGGTGCGCAGGCACAAGTATTGTGGGGAGATGCCTACCTCTCTGTCACCTCTGCCGTCCTGACCATCATCATTCTCATCTTTTCCGAAATCATACCTAAAACCATTGGTGCCAACCACTGGAGGCAGCTGGCCCCCTTCACTGTCCGCACGCTGAAGGTCATGATCTATTCACCACTCTACCCTATCATAATCCTGTCTCAGTTTATAACAAAGCGGCTCAAAAACGAAAAAAACCGGAGTGTGCTAAGCCGGGCTGATTTTACGGCCATGGCGGAAATAGGCATAAAGGAAGGAATATTCAAGAAGGGTGAATCACAGATCATCCGGAATATCCTGCGATTCAACAAAATTATGGTGCGCCATGTTATGACTCCCCGCACCGTTGTGGTGAGTGCCCGGGAAGACATGTCCATCATTGAGTTTTTCAGAAGTTTCCCGGACCTGCGCTTCTCCCGCATTCCTATATATAGAGAGAGCCTGGATGATGTTAGCGGCTATGTGTTAAAAGATGAGGTGATGTATAAACTCATCCAGAATGAAGGAGACAAACCACTGAAGTCCATCGCCAGAAAGATTCAGGTAGTACCGGAGCACATGCCCATTCCTACTCTCTTTAACCGCTTGATGGAGCACCAGGACCAGGTGGCCCTGGTGGTAGACGAGTACGGGGGCACAGCAGGGCTGATAAGCATAGAAGACATCATCGAAACCTTGCTTGGCATGGAAATTATTGATGAAATGGACCAGATAGCTGACTTGCAAAAGTGGGCACGCAGCAATTGGGAGAAGCGCTCCAGGCGCCTGGGCTTCAGACCTGGAGAAGAGGCATAAAGAAAGCACTCAATCAAGTCATTAACTTCCTATCCTCCACATGCTACGGCAGCCTTACACGTAAGCCCAAAAGCAGGTTTAGCGGTTTGCAGGTAAAGCTAATATCAAGGCGCCTGGTACAAAAACTTAGGCTTTTTTAGCTGTTTAGCCCATACTATTCCTCCACATCTCACCACCTTAGATTCCCGGAACTTCATTAAAAGTAAGAGGAGCAATCTCTGCCTCCCGCTACGCCTGCTTCTCAAGGCAAAATGGGGTGCAGTTCTACAATATGAGGAATTTCTCCCCAGCCTACTGCTTCCTGACTTAATACCGCTTAAAGCTTTGAACAAATATATCATTGATATATAGCAACTTACAAAAGGTTGCCTTAAATGGCATAGTTATTCCTATTAGCTGCCAGAACTTAGGTATTGTAAGAATTTTCTAAAGATGTATAAAACACGGGGTTTAAAAATCCTTTTAGTAACAGCACCGGCAATTGCCTTAACACGAAACGCTGTATGATGGATTTCTACAGCTTGATATACCAAATAGAGCCATTGCTTGAGCGGCATGAAAACTTTTACGCTCCGTCTGCAGAAGTGTTACCCTTATCTATAGCTTTTCCATTTTCTTCTCTAGCAGAAAAGCTTTCAAAATGCTCCTATTTTCAAATCATTACCCTTACGAATGATCAGGAGCCCCAAAGTACGGGTTTTTACATTGCAACTTCTTTATTTTGTATAATAAAAATCAATATTCTCCGACTTTTCAATTTACATGAAAGAATTTTTACCTTATCATTTGGAAACCAAATAAGCGATATGAATAAACACATACACCTTAACCACACATGCTAATTAACAGAAGCTACGCAATCAAGATAAATATTTTTATTTTAATATAAAGGACTTTGTGCACTTTACCATTTTTTGCACAGTTTTTTAAAAAATAGTTTTGAAGATATTTTTTGATATGTGTTTTGTTTAATAATATTAAGCATCAGAAGCTTAATTAATAACAATAGTACAAGTTAAGCTAGTTAGCAAATCAAACATCATTGCATTATTAAAAGCATTTTCTCTATGACACACATTCAACAAAACATACATAATCTAAGAGAACGAAATATCATAACTAATAAATATATGCCATAACTAATTATAAATTTTCTGTTGTAACACCTATTTAATTTGTTCTACAACTTCCCATTTGCTTTGGAAACACCGTTCACAATCCAATTTCCACCAAAGCAAACCGACGCCACCCTTCTATTTACAAACTTATTATTGTTCAATTAACCTTATTAGCCCTAAAACACATGAAACTTTTTACAAAACACGCACTTATCACCCTACTGATAAGTTATTTTTATGTCTTTCAGTCCTATTCTCAGACCATACCTGTTAAAACTGCCAATGAGTATGTAAAGCCCTACTCAGGCAGTTTTAAAATAGGTAGTAACCTGGGCGTTTATGGCAACGGATGGACCGATGAAAAACTGGTAAGCGCTTTACAAAAGGCGGGCGGCAACTCTGTAAGGCCGACTTTACCAGAGCACTTTGTCGAGAAATGGGGCTATGGTGTTCGCCTTGATGCCTTTAAAGGATATGTGGGTACCGCGGGTATGTCAGAAATCACCTGCTTTATTGAGGGACCGTCAGATGCACACCGCGACAAGACAGTTTATACCGGAAGTGAGTCTTCGAAACTGTTCGCCAACATGTATGAGCCTATCTGGAATGGAGATGGCACAGTTAATCCGAATAACTACTATGCCATCTACGTTTACAAACTCATCCAGACCTACGGGGACTATATCCGTTTCTGGGAAGTGTTGAATGAACCGGATCTTGGTAACGGAAAGCCTTCTGAGTGGTTGAACCGTGCTCCTTATCCTTCGGAGTCCATGAACACGCGCGCTCCCATTTATAACTACATCCGTATGCTGCGCATTACGTGGGAAGTAGTTAAAAAGTACAGCCCCGATGATTATGTGACAACAGGAGGAATTGGCCACCCTGAGTACCTGGATGCCTTACTCCGTTACTCAGACAACCCTAGCGGCGGCAGTGTTACTTCACAATATCCAAACAAAGGTGGTGCTTATTTTGACGTTGTAAGCTATCACTTCTATCCGCAGCACGTGCTGAAGTACTGGGATGGCGTAATGAAATACACCCGCACCTCTGACCATGCCGCTACTTCAATTATTACTCATAAGAAGGCGATGGAATCCACTTTAAATAAGTATGGATACAATGGTTCTTCTTACCCTAAAAAGCACTTCATTGTAACGGAGTCAGGTGTTACCCGTCGCACCTCCGACGATCACATCAGCTCAGATGAAATGCAGCGGAACTTTGCTGTGAAGGCAGTGGTGCTGTCTCAGAAAAATGATATCAGGCAACTTCAGTTCTTCACTATAGGTGAAGGAATTAATTGCCCGCCTCCAGGGTCAACCATACTTACTTCCCAGAGATACGACAACATGGGCTTCTATGAAAACCTAAAAAGAGACGCGCCGGGAAGCGAGAAGCTAACAGATCAGGGCAAAGCCCTTAAAACCACTACCAATCTTTTGAATGGCTACACATATGATGCGTCCCGCACAGCAGCGCTTAGCTTACCAAGCCAGGCAGAAGGTGCCGCATTCCGTAATGGAACGAACTATGTATATGTGCTTTGGGCTAAAGCTTTAGAAGATACCAAGGAAACAGCCAGCGCTACTTACTCTTTCCCATCAGGGCTCAACATTTCCAGCGTGGAGCGCTTCGAATGGAATTACTCTGCCACTAACAGCTCTACAAAGCAATCTGCCCAGGGTATAACTCTTACCGGTTCACCTGCATTCTTCAAGGTTGGCTCCACGACAACAGTTTCAAAAGAGTCTCAAACTATCACTTTCCCGTCTATCCCGGCTAAAACTTATGGCGACCCTGACTTCACTGTCAGTGCCACGGCATCTTCTGGTTTACCAGTGGCTTTCAGCATTGTATCTGGGCCGGCTAAGATCACAGGCAGCACCATTACCCTGACTGGTTCAGGAACAGTAGTGGTAGAAGCAACACAGAGCGGCAACACTACCTACAATGCTGCGACTCCTGTACGGCAGAGCATCAGTGTAAGCGCTGCACCGTCTGAACCGACTCCAACTGAGCCGACTTCCTGCTCCGCCACTGGCAGCATCCTGCGCGAGCACTGGGGCAACGTATCAGGCAGCAGCGTCTCTGACATTCCGTTGAGCACCAAGCCGAGCAGCACCAGCCAACTGAGCCTGTTCGAGGCGCCCACCAACCTGGGCAGCAGCTACGGCGCCCGCGTGAGCGGCTATATCTGCCCGCCGCAGACCGGCGACTACACCTTCTTCATCGCAGGCGACGACAACGCAGAGCTCTGGCTGAGCACCGACGAGAGCCCGGCCAACAGGAAGAAGATTGCCTCCGTGACCGGCTGGACCTACTCGCGGGAGTGGAACAAGTACGCCTCGCAGAAGTCTGCGGCCGTACGCCTGGAGGCAGGCAAGAAGTACTACATCGAGGCCCTGCACAAGCAAGGATGGGGAAGCGGAAACCTGGCCGTGGCCTGGAAGATGCCTGACGGCAAAACAGAAGCCCCGGTAGCCGGAAGCAGACTCTCGCCTTACGCAGGAAGCACGGATCAAGCGCCTGCGCCATCTGAACCGACTCCAACTGAGCCGACCTCCTGCTCCGCCACTGGCAGCATCCTGCGCGAGCACTGGGGCAACGTATCAGGCAGCAGCGTCTCTGACATCCCTTTGAGCACCAAGCCGAGCAGCACCAGCCAGCTGAGCCTGTTCGAGGCGCCCACCAACCTGGGCAGCAGCTACGGCGCCCGCGTGAGCGGCTACATCTGCCCGCCACAGACCGGCGACTACACCTTCTTCATCGCAGGTGACGACAACGCAGAGCTCTGGCTGAGCACCGACGAGAGCCCGGCCAACAGGAAGAAGATTGCCTCCGTGACCGGCTGGACCTACTCGCGGGAGTGGAACAAGTACGCCTCGCAGAAGTCTGCGGCCGTACGCCTGGAGGCAGGCAAGAAGTACTACATCGAGGCCCTGCACAAGCAAGGATGGGGAAGCGGAAACCTGGCCGTGGCCTGGAAGATGCCTGACGGCAAAACAGAAGCTCCAGTAGCAGGAAGCAGACTCTCGCCTTACCTGGCTACCTCTACAGGCTCCGGCCTGGTAAGCGCCTCTAACCTGCAAGAGGAAGAGCCGCAGCTGAACGAAGCGCAACTGAAGGCTTACCCGAACCCCTTCACCACAGACGCGACGGTACAGTTCACGCTGACCGCCTCAGAGGAAGTTTCGCTGGACCTCTACGATATCCAGGGCAGGCTGGTACGCCGGCTATACCAGGGAACGGCAGAGGCAAATGCAACGCGCAGCTTTGAGCTGACAGCAGAAGGCTTAACCCGCGGAGTTTACATCATCAGGCTGATGACAGGCTCTAAAGTGCTGACGCAGAAAATAGTGCTGGAAAAATAACCACTTTCACAGCCCATACTTAAAACCCGCTCCGGTATTCCGGAGCGGGTTTTGTTTTTTAACGAGTCCAATTGTTATATATTTATCAGATAAGTATACATAATTGAGCGTGGCACATCAGCTGAGGGCAAAACCGCTATGCAGCTAAATCTGGGCTCAACAGGAGTAAATCCATTTTCAAACCTTTGTCTGATATCTCTTATTGCGTGGCATCCTTTTATCTCTTCCTGCACAAAGCTACCTTTGTAAAAACTTACCCTTATGAAACTGCAGTCTGATTTTCCGCTTAAACCTTATAATACCTTTGGTATCGAAGCCAAAGCTAAACTTTTTGCCCGTTTCGAAAGCGTGCAGGAGCTGCAAACGCTCTTACAGATGCCGGAGCTACGACAGGAGGAAAAGCTGATATTGGGAGGCGGCAGCAACCTGCTTTTTACCAAAGACTTTGACGGCTTGGTGCTGCAGAACGGCATCAAAGGCATACAGGTAGTACATGAAGATGAGGCGCATGTATTAGTTAAAGCAGGAGGCGGTGAAGTATGGCACGACTTTGTGCTGTACGCCCTGCAGCAGAACTACGGAGGCGCGGAGAACCTGTCGCTTATACCAGGCACGGTGGGAGCTGCCCCGCTGCAAAACATCGGAGCCTACGGCGTAGAGTTGAAGGACATTTTTCATGAACTGGAAGCCGTGCATCTGGAAACTGGAGAAATTCGCACCTTCGATAATGCCTCCTGCAAATTCGGTTACCGCGAGAGTATCTTTAAAAACGAGATGAAGGGGCAGTATATAGTGACCTCCGTTACCTTCAGGCTGTACAAGAAACATACCCTTAACACCTCCTATGGTGCTATTACAACCACACTGGAGGAGATGCAGGTGCAACAGCCAAATATACAGGACATAAGTGCAGCCGTTTGCCACATCCGCCAGAGCAAGCTCCCGGACCCAAAGCAGATCGGCAATGCCGGCAGCTTCTTTAAAAACCCCGAGATTCCACTGGAGCAATATGAGCAGCTAAAACAGCAGTATGCTGCTATCCCCTCCTACCCTGTTTCTGACACCACCGTAAAGGTGCCGGCTGGCTGGCTGATAGAGCAGTGCGGCTGGAAAGGGAAAGTTCTGGGCAATTATGGCGTGCATAAAAACCAGGCACTGGTGCTGGTAAACTATGGCGGTGCCAAAGGCGAGCACGTGCGGCAGCTGGCCTATAACATTATTGCTTCCGTGGATAAGAAGTTCGGAATTCGGCTGCATCCGGAGGTGAATATCCTATAGCTTAAGAGCATGTTTAAATTTCGTTTTTGGATGCGAAAATTGTCCATGAAGGGTTCTGGCGAAACGGTTTTGGAGCTTCATAGCAGCGCTATGGAGCGAGAAAACTGTGAAGTCAGGTTCCTTTATGGACAGTTTGCAGCGCAAAGGATGAATTTTAAACATGCTTTAAGTAAATTTTATGATAATGTGCGAATGAAGCATCTTTTTCTTTAAAAATACCGTTTCCTCAATATTCAATCGAAACATTACCATAAACCAGGAAACAATGATACGCAAGCACCTTCAATTGCTATGTCTAATCGCACTCGCCCTACCTTTTTTAACTGCCTGCAAAGAGGACAAAGAATTTGTAGCGCCCTCTAATAAACAACTTCTGGTTGCACACGAATGGCAAGGAGACGAGATGCTGATGATGGGAATAAGCGTATCAGAAGCTGGTGCGATCCCGAACGGCATTCCGGACATCCAGACCATAACATTAACGTTTAACAGCGACAACACCTATGTTGCCAAAAGCAGTGATGGGATGATATTTGAAGGAGACTGGCGCTTTAATGAGGAAGAGACCAAAATTTATTTTGATTTTTTAGGTTTTGGAGAGTTTGACATCAGGAAGCTCACGAGTGAGAACTTAAACCTCAGTACAGGTATCTCCAAGGGGCAGCTTACCCTGCTGGCACAGATGCTGAACATTGATTTGAGTCTCATCAATATGTTCCCGGATGGAACAGAATTTGAAACGGAGTTACGGTTTGTGAAACCCTGATAAGACTGATTTAAAACTATTAAACCATCAAAATTTAAGTATTCATTTAAAGCCTTTAAACAGCATATTACGTATAGAATCATTTTAAAATTCACTATGAAGAAGTTACACCTGATTGCCCTACTTTTAGTAGTCCTTTGCACCTTCTCCCTTACAGGTTGTAAGGATGACGACGAGAATGTTTCACCTAGAACGGCGTTTTTAACTGACGGTGTATGGAGGGGAGATGGTATATATGTTCGCCCCACTTCTTTTCTCCCCTTCACCAATGTTACCTCATTGCTCAGACCACTTGGGGAAGAGGAGTTAGCCGATCAATTAGACATCACAACCACCACATTTGAGTTTGAAAGAGATGGAACTTTCACAGCAACAAGAAATGGCGATACACAAACCGGCTCCTGGGAGTTTACCAACAATGAACAGAGCATCACTATCTCCGGGGATGATATTGTTCTTACAGGCAACAACACGAATGAAGCTACATTCGATATAGTAGCATTAACCGAAACGCAATTCACATTAGATATCAGTGTTTCAGAAATGGGGTATGATTTATCAGATTATCAAGGGTTCGATATTGACAGATTTGAACTCCGTTTGGTAAAATAATACCCTGATACGCTACAAACACTTAATTAAACAGCTCCCTCAGAGGGAGCTGTTTTTGTTTAAGGAGCGGGCATACCATATATCCACGAATCTTTAAAACAGTATTTTCCTTTTTTTCTGAGCTCCAGATACAAATTCAGGTAAAGAAGGAGCAACTAAATTAGCTTTTGGTAAGTACCTAACTATACCGCCCCGTTCCAAACTATTTATTCTTGACTCATGAACAAACTCAGACTATTACACTTTTTCGTTGCCACATTATGCCTGATTTCCTTTACAAGCTGCGACAATGACGATGACGCAGAGCCATCTCAACAGGCTTTACTCACAGCAGGAGAATGGCAGGGAGCTTCGGTTTATCTTAACGGGGCAGACTCCACTCAATTCTTTAGCAGTGCAGCTGACTTTGAGGTGAATGAACTTTCGTACAGGTTTGATGATAACAGCGAATACCGCCAGATATACGACCCTGTTCCTACCATACTTGGCACCTGGGAGTTTGCAGGCACAGACCCGGAGGCAATCATTTTTGACAGAGGAGAAACCTACGAATCACGGGCAACTATCATTGCGTTAACTCCTACAGAACTTCACCTGGAGAGCAACAAGTGGTTTGGCTCACAAAGCCCACCCATAGAAATAAGATTTACACGACCGTAACAACAAAAAAAGGCTTCCTACAGAAGCCTTTTTTTGTTACAATAACCAGCAAAGCCAGAACAATAATATAATGTATCAATAAGATGATGAGCCGGAGGAAAAAACAACCTCTGTTTCAAAAAAATCATACTTTCAGCTTGCTAAAGAATTAGAATATAGGTATACTTATAAGCGATTCAAACAAAGCAACTGCCAATTATTGTACAATTATTTTTATAAGTTCCAAAACTGCTTATTGTAATGAGAAACCTGAAACTTTACACTTTATTAATTGCCTCCTTCTTCATGTTAACTTTAGTTAGCTGCGATAAAGATACAGAGGATGATGTTTCTCCGTATGTTTCCCCTAATGTAACGCTATTAACAGCAGGCGAATGGACGGGCAGATCCGTGTTTCAAAATGGAGAAGACCAGACAACCGTGTTTGAAGAATCCAATCAGTTTGACCTGAGCAATTACACTGCAGTTTTTAAAAGAGATGGCACTTATGCAGAGCGTTACGAAAATAATACCATAGCGGATGGAGTCTGGGAGTTTGAAAACAATGAGCGGGGTATTGTACTCAATAAAGGTACAGATGATGAGTACAACGTTGTGATCTCTAAACTGGATGAAGATGAATTCTTCTACATACAGTCAGGTAATGAGTTTCGGTTGGCAAGATAACAAAAGGTAAAAACCAGGTTTAACCAGTTCACATTTTTCTGAATACTTTCTTTTCTCATAAAAGAGAAAAGACCTGCCGTAAAACCAGCGAAGGCTTCCTGTAAAGGAGCCTTCGCTGGTTTTACGGCATATGCCTATGACCACTTCGTTACAGCCAGAGTAGTACCTTACAGTCACAATCGGAGGCTTTGTTTACCACACTTGCCGCTTTCAGCACAACGTATTCATGCCAGCCTTACCGGCAATTCCTAATAGAGCACTTCATCACTCTTGTTTAAGTCCTAAAGCATGCGCTATGGCAAGAATTTTAGTATGAATCTAATACCTTTTTTAAATAATGCGTATATTAACCAATTCTTCCTTTTTAGCTAACACTTTTTACATTTTTAACCCACAAATCTTACATTATGAAAAAAATCTTACAATTGTTCATGGTTCTTGCAATAGCACTGGGCCACACAGCTTGTGAAGGCGATGAAGGACCTCCAGGACCAGCAGGAGCTGCAGGAGCTCAGGGGCCAGCAGGACCAGCCGGACCACAAGGGCAGCCTGGTGAGTCAGGTGCAGCAAGGGTACTTGATTTTTCAGTTGACTTTGAGGCTGACACTGCCGGCAACTACTCTACAGGTATTAATTTCGCTGAAACAGAGAACTTTGATTTAACAATATTAGATTCTGATGTGGTGCTGGTTTATGCACTGGCAGGAGCAATTGATGATCCCGAGGATCCAGAAAGTAGCCTACTATTCTGGAGCCCACTACCTCAGACTTATAATCTTGAAGGTGGAGGAACGGCAACCTATAATTATGCTTATTCCAGATTGTTTCTGTTTCTGTTCCTACAGTCAGGGGCTAACCTGGCTGATTTTCCAGCTTTAACTGATGATCAGGTATTCAGGCTAGTGGTTGTTCCGGGAGATCTTTTGAATGGAAGAAAGGCTAATCCAACAGTAGATTTGAATAACTATGAAGAAGTTATTAAATACTATAACATTGATGACAGCGTTGTAAGAAAAATTCAGGTAAAATAAAACAGGTGAATGAGCTGCCATATTCGGCGGCTCTTTCATTCCTATCAAAGCTACAGTACCAGAAATTACCAGCGGCAGGCTAGCAGTACAGAATTACATCGCTGTTACTGCCACTCCTAAAGCTGGTATCAGAATTTAAAGGTTGATTTTATAAATCAACAGATTTAAGTAGTACCAGAGATTTAGTGCAAACCCAGGGTTCCACTATGTTATTCATTACAAAATGAGCATAGCTACGTCATCATGAATCATAACTCACAAAATAAAAAGGCCTGGATTCCGTCGTTGCTGCTGATGGCTCTCTTTCACGCTGCATCGATTCACCCTACCCAAGCCAATGCCATTGTACCACCCCAAGCTGTTCAGAACCTTGTTACTGTAACAGGCACTGTAAGATTACAGCCAGGCAGTGGTGCTGCTGTAACTTTACCGGGTGTAACAGTTCTGGAGCAGGGTACCACCAATGGAACAGCCACCGATGTGAACGGTAATTTCCAGATACAGGTACAGCCAGATGCCGTGCTGGTGTTTTCCATGGTAGGCTATACAACACAAGCTGTAGCTATAGACGGCAGAACAGCCATCGATGTAACGCTGGAAGAAAGTGATAACACCTTGAAAGAGGTGGTGGTGACAGGCTATCAGACCATTGATCGCAAAATGTTTACTGGTTCAGCTGCCCTATTAACCGGCGAAGACGCAAAAAGAGAAGGTATTACAGATGTAAGCCGGATGCTGGAAGGACGTGTGGCCGGAGTTTCTGTGCAGAACGTATCCGGCACCTTTGGGGCCGCACCTAAAATAAGAGTACGGGGCGCTACCTCTATTACCGGAGACAACAAACCTTTATGGGTCGTAGATGGCATCATCCTGGAGGACGTGGTAAACGTATCTAATGAGCAGCTTTCCACCGGCGACCCTGCCACGCTCATTGGTTCTTCAGTTGCAGGCTTAAACCCCGATGATATTGAGAGCTTTCAGATACTGAAGGATGCCTCTGCCACTGCCATGTATGGTGCACGTGCCATGAATGGTGTGGTGGTGATTACGACAAAAAAAGGACGTGTGGGAAAGCCGCTGGTATCCTATACCGGAAACTTCTCTACCTACCTGAAGCCAACCTATCGTTCCTTCGACATCATGAACTCCGCTGACCAGATGTCGGTGTACGCAGAACTGGACCGCAAAGGCTGGCTCAACCATTCCGACGCCTCCAGGAGACAGAACGGGGGTGTCTATACCAAGATGTATGACATGATTAATACTTATGACCCAGCATCCGGTACATTTGCCTTACAAAACACACCAGAAGCAAGAGCGGCATTCCTGGAGCGCTATGCCAGGGCCAATACCGATTGGTTTGACGTGCTGTTCAACAACTCCTTCATGCAGGAGCATTCTGTGAGTATATCCTCCGGTACCGAAAAAACACAGCTCTATTTTTCTACCAGCTTTCTGAAGGATGAAGGGTGGTCCGTAGCCGACGAAGTGAAACGCTTTACAGGTAACGCGCGGGCAAATTTCAATTTCTCAGATAAGTTATCGCTTGGCCTGATCACACAGGGCTCCATCCGGGATCAGCAGGCGCCCGGAACAATTGGCCGGATCAGTAACCCGGTAAGCGGCGAATTTAGCCGCGACTTTGACATTAACCCCTTCAGCTATGCTCTTAACACCAGCCGCACGCTGACAGCCTTTGATGAAAACGGGAACCCGGAGTATTTCAGGAGAAACTTCGCTCCTTTTAACATACTGAACGAGCTGGAGAACAACACACTGGACATATCGGTACTGGACCTGAAACTGCAGGCAGACCTCAATTATAAGATATTCAGTAACCTGAACTATAACTTCTCTGGTGCCTTGCGCTATGCCAATACCAACCGGGAGCACAGGGTGCGGGAAGACGCCAACATGGCCATGGCCTATCGGGCCGCAGACGATGCAACGGTTCAGGAAAGAAACAGATTCCTGTACCGCGACCCGGACAACCCGGAGGCACAGCCAGTGGTGGTGTTACCGTATGGCGGTTTCTATAACACAAATGATGATAACCTGGTCAGCTATTACCTCCGCAATACACTGGACTGGGATAAAACGTTTGACATTCATACCTTCCGCGTGTTTGCATCGCAGGAGTTGCGGTATGCTGACCGCCAGAATAAATTCTTTAACGGGTACGGTTACCAGTACAACAAAGGCGGCGTGCCTTACATCGATCCCAATATCATCAAACAAGGGGTAGAAGGAAACTTTAACTACTATGGCATGAGCCTGCGCTACGACCGTTTTCTGGCTTATATGGCAAATGCTGCCTATTCCTACAACGGGAAGTATAACCTGAACGGCACCGTGCGCTATGATGGTTCTAACCTGCTTGGTGAGTCCCGCACGGCACGTTGGCTGCCCACCTGGAACGTCAGCGGCTCATGGAATATAGACACCGAGCCTTTTATGCAGCAGCAGGATATGGTAAACAGGCTGACGCTGCGTGCCACCTACGGCCTCACAGCAAGCATGGGCAATGCCACAAACTCCAGCCTGGTGTTGCA
Organism: Pontibacter diazotrophicus; assembly: GCF_003367245.1. Taxonomy (GTDB): domain Bacteria; phylum Bacteroidota; class Bacteroidia; order Cytophagales; family Hymenobacteraceae; genus Pontibacter; species Pontibacter diazotrophicus. The sequence continues at coordinate 32,091 of NZ_QRGR01000035.1, forward strand.
GAGCGGCAGTACCAGAAGGCCTTACCTGTCAGAAGTAGAGTCCATGATTTATATCCAAAACCTGGAAAACTCGGAGCTGACCTGGGAAAAGCAGTATGAAACAAACGTGGGTGTGGATGCCGGTTTGTTCAATGAGCGGCTGCAGTTAACGGTAGATGGCTATATCAGAAATGCATTTGACCTGATAGGCCTGATCAGAACATCTGGTATAGGTGGTGAGGGACTGAAAGTTGCCAACTACGCTGATATGAGATCCCATGGTGTAGAAGTAACACTGGGTGGTGGCGTGGTTGAAAGCCAGGACTGGAACCTGAAATCTCAGTTCACTTTCGGCTATAACGAAGGCGAAATCACCAACCTGAAAAACAACCCGGACATCTGGTCGCTGGTAACGCCGGAGGGTGGTCCTAAAGAAGGCTATCCTTACCGTGGCCTGTTCTCCATCCGTTTCGACGGACTTGATCCGGACAATGGCTCCCCTCTTTTTATGAATGAAAACGGGGAGAGAATCGGGAACGTGTACCTGCAAAGCGACGAGACACAATACCTGAAGTATGAAGGCCCTGTGGACCCAATTGTGAACGGTGGCTGGTTTAATTCGCTTCGGTATAAAGACTTTACCCTTTCGGCACTGGTAACGTATAGCGGAGGCCATAAAATCAGGCTTAACCCTGCTTTTAAAAACAGTTATACCGACCTGGACGCCATGCCTTATGACTTCCTGAATCGTTGGGTTTTGGCTGGAGATGAAAACACCACAAACATCCCTTCTATTCTGGATCGTGTGGAAGCAGCAGAATTAGGGGGCACTTATCCTTACAACAACTATAATTACTCAACTGCCCGTGTAGTGGATGGCGACTTTGTGCGCATGAAGCAAGTATCCCTTAGCTATAATCTGCCAGCTAGCCGGGTAAAATCCATTGGTTTTAGTAGCCTCTCGTTAAGTTTGGTGGCTAACAACCTGTGGCTGATTTATGCGGATGACAGGCTGAACGGACAGGACCCGGAGTTTTTTGGTGCTGGTGGTGTGGCTATGCCAGTTCCGCGTCAGTTCACATTATCATTGAAAGCAGGTCTTTAATAGCATGAAAAAGATAATTTTATATACTTGCCTTGCCACTTTAGTTGCGTCCACTGGCTGCGAAGACTACCTGGAGCAGGCTGTAGACCAGCGGACTCAGCTGGAAACGGAGCAAAACATAAGTGAGCTATTAGCTACAGCTTACCCACAGGCTGGCTATACCACTTTCACAGAGGCGATGTCGGACCTGGTACTGGATAAAGGTACCGGAACAGTAGTGGTGAATGAAATTAACGAGAACGCTTACTTTTTCCGCGATATAGAGGACAGAAACCAGGACTCTCCAGATTATTACTGGAACGCCTGCTATGCCGCCATAGCTGCGGCAAATCATGCCTTGGAAGCGATTGAGCGTGCACCTGATCCGACGGTTTATAATGCCCAGAAAGGCGAAGCTTTGGTAGCCCGCGCCTACGCTCATTTTATGCTGGTCACCCTCTTTGCCAAGGTCTACGATCCGGCTACGGCCGCTTCCGACCCGGGGGTGCCATATGTAACGGAACCGGAAAAGGTAGTGATGCAGCAGTATGATCGCAGAACAGTGGCTTACGTATATGAGCAAATCGAGCGGGATTTAACAGAAGGCTTGCCGCTGATTGATAATAATTCCTACCGCGTACCTAAATACCATTTCAACACGGCCGCTGCGCATGCTTTTGCTACCAGATTCTATCTGTTTAAAAGAGACTATCAAAGGGTTATAGATCATGCCAACCAGGTTTTCCCGGGAGGCAACATTGGTCCAAACCTAAGGCCATGGGTCAGTGTGTACAGCAACCTGACAGCGAATGAAGGACTCGCAAGGTATACACAGGCTACTGAGAGTTCAAACTTGCTTTTGGTGGAGGCCCCTTCTTTGTGGGCGCGTAACTACGGGCGTTACCGGTATGGCCTGGCCACGCCTATTGTAAACGAGTTGTTCAGAAGTGAAAACGTGACCGGTGCCACATGGATTTACCCCTTGTATACTCAGGGAACCGAGAACTGGCTTGTCCTGAAATTCCGGGAGCACTTTGTACGCGCCGATGTGAACGCGGATATAGGTTATCCTTACACTATCTACCCACTGCTGACAGCGGAAGAAGTGTTGTTCAACAGAGCCGAAGCTTATCTTGAATTAGGATATACCGAGGCTGCCAGAGACGACCTTAACACGTTTGCCAGTGCACGAATTGAAAACTATAATGCCGCTACCCACAATATTTCTGACACGAAGTTAAGAGCTTATTATGGCACCAGAGATATTAAAGAAGGACTAATGGCCGCTTTACTTGATTTTAAAGCGGCAGAGTTTGTGCAGGAAGGCATGCGTTGGTTTGACATTCTGCGGCATGACATTACAGTGGAGCATCCTACTGCCGACGGGCAGGTAGTTGTTTCAGCGCCGGGCGATCCGCGCAGGGTCCTGCAAATACCGCAGGAGGCTGAACTGGCAGGCGTAGCTCAAAATCCACGTTAAAGAGAAAGACATGAACATAAAATACATCAGATTATTCCTGCTGCTCTTTTCATTGAGCTTTATTTCAGCTTGCTCTGAGGACGACGATGCAGACACACCGCTTCCAGATCTTGGTGGCGAAACCTGGGTGCAGGGGCCATTAGATACATGGCTTTATCAGAATTTTGTTACCCCTTATAACATAGAAGTCAAATACCGCTTCGACAGGTATGAGGTGGCCCTGAACAGAGTATTAGTGCCCGCCAGAGAAGACAGGGTAATTCCGGTGATGGAAACGATACAAAAGACGTGGATTGCCCCTTATGAACAGGAAGCCGGCCCGGCATTTATTAAGAGATTGGCTCCGAAGCAGTTTGTGTTGGTGGGCAGTGCCGAGTATAACACCAACGGCACCATTACACTAGGTACAGCGGAAGGCGGACGTAAAATAGTACTGTATGTGGTGAATGACTTCGACCAAAAGCTTGAGTCAGAGGTAAAGCAGATGCTGCATACCATTCATCACGAGTTCGCCCATATTCTGCACCAGACCGTCATGTACCCCGAAGAGTACCGGCGGATTACAACCGACTATACTGCCAGCTGGAACGACTTCTCACTGGCTGATGCCCGATCGAGAGGCTTTATAACCCAATATGCCAGAAGCAGCCCGGATGAGGATTTTGTAGAGATGATATCCATTATGTTGATAGAAGGCAAAGCCGGCTTTGACGCTATTGTAAACAGTGCCCCGGAATCAGCACAAACCGCCTTGAGGCAGAAGGAACAGCTCGTGGTTCGCTATTTTAAAGAAGCCTGGAACATTGACTTTTATAGTCTGCAGGCCAGATCTGAAACAGCTATTGATGCCCTGTAATTTCGCTCCCAGGCTCCGTACATTAAAAATAAGTATGAGAAAAATATGGCTACTAGGCCTCCTGATAGTCTCTATGCTATCGGCCTGCGACAAAGATAACAATGAGGTGGCTCCCGGAGAAAGACCAGACGAACGCCTGAACCAGGTACTAGGTGAGTATAAGTCTCAGTTGGTGAATGCTGAACATGGCTGGAAAGCAACCCTTTTTCCCGAGGGAGGTTCCGGCTACAGTTTCCTGTTTGATTTTGCTGAAAACGACCGGGTAGTAACCCGCAGTGATATAAACGCCGGCGCTGCCACTGCCCTGGAGAGTACGTACCGCTTAAAGGCAGCGCAACGCCCTTCCCTGCTTTTCGACACCTATACTTACCTGCACATTCTAGCTGATCCGGATGCAACCAAGAGCGGCGGCGAGTGGGGCCAGGGCAGGATCTCTGATTATGAGTTCTCTTTTGACACTGTTTCACCTGACTCCATGGTACTAACGGGTAACTATAACGACAGCAGGCTGGTACTGGTGAGAGCAACAGCAGATGAGGCCGAGAACTACATCAGCAGGGTAAACGAGCAAGCGCAGACATTTGAAAACATCAACAATTTCACACTGTACTTCAAACAGCTTGAGGTAGGCAGCCAGACTTTTGACATCACGGTAGACACCGACCTCCGCAACATTACCTTTACATACAACGATGGAAGCGGTGTCAGAACCTTTACCACGAGCTACTATTTCACACCGGAGGGACTTACATTGCTGCAGCCTTTTGTTAGCGGCAACCTGACGATTACTACTTTACAGGACCTGCAGTACAATGCTTTCAGGAATAGAATTACCCTCACCGTAAACGGAACTGCTGCCAGTATAGAAGACACTGCTGCACCTGCCACCGTAGATCCTCAAACTGCCAGAGCCTTCTATAACAACCCTCCAAACGGCGCATTCTGGCGAACAATAGATGGCTTTACAGTTGAAGGCGTAGTGGATGCCTTTAATGTAGGCTCTATCACAAATTTAGACATCATAACTTTATACATACAAGCCTCTCCTCCCTATGACGGACTGATTTTCTGGACTACAGATGGAGAATTCTTCGGCCCGGCCTTACGTTCCCGTATTACGAACGATGGTAGAATCGTCTTTACCTATGGTGGAGATTTCGGCACAACACCTGAGCAGGCTGCCCCTATGGTAAATGCCACACGTGAACAGTTAACAATACCGGAGGGATATTATGTTATCAGAACCGGTCCCAGTACATATGACCTGGTCAGTGCTAAAGACGGAAAAGCGTGGATTAGTTTCCAGTAGGCGTTCAAAATTGATACAAAACAGTAAAGGCTCCTTAGAAGGAGCCTTTACTGTTTTGTAGTGGTATATATTACTTCAGCACAGCCAAAGTAGCACCGTCGCCACCGCGTTCAGAGACTTCATTTCCTACACTTGCCACTTCCTGCACCGAGTACAGGTAATCACGCACGACCTGGCGCAGTACGCCATTGCCCCGGCCATGGATGATTTTAATCTCCGGGATACCCAGCATGATGGCCTCATCGGTAAAGTTCATCAGCTTCGTTAAAGCATCCTCGGCATATTCTCCCCGGATGTCGATGGTAGTGGTAAAGTCGGCCATACGTTGGGTGATGTTCATGCCACGGGTATACCCTTCGCCCGCAGCAGCTTTTTCTTTCTTCGGCTTCGTGGCTGCCTGTCGGTCTAACTTCTCCAGGTTGTCTACTTTCACGATAGTCTTCAGCCCACCGAATAGTACTTCCGCTGTTTTCCCTTTAATGCTGACCACCTGCCCGGATGAGTCCTGCCCTACCAGCGCCACATAGTCGCCTTCTTTTATAGCGCCATTGCTCACGCGTTTATGTGCAGGACGCGGTTCTTCTTTACGCACTTCGGTGGCAAAGCTTTCCAGTTCCTGACGGGCCTGCTTGGTCTGCTCCTTCTCCGCCTGGCTTTGCTTAATCTGCTGAATCGTGGACTCGATTTTCTGGTTCGCATCCTTCAGCAGAAGTTTTGCCTTGCCCTTGGCCTCGCGCATAATATCCTGCTTGCTATCTTCGAGGTAGTTCTTCAGGTCCTGGTACTCCTTCACGTTCCGCTTCAGCTTCTCTTCTAACTTGGTCGCCTCGCGCAGTTTTTTCTCCAGTTCCTGCTTCTCTGTCTCCAGCTCCTCCAGCAGGCGGTCGTAACGGATTTTATCTTTACCTACCAGGCTGCTGGCCTTGTCTACGATGTGCTTTGGCAAGCCGATTTTACGGGCAATCTCAATCGCAAACGAGGACCCTGGCTTACCAATTTCAAGTTGGTAGAGTGGCTGCAGGTTTTTATGGTCGTAGCGCATGGCGCCGTTAACCACACCGGGGTTTCGCTCCGCAAAGTTTTTCAGGTTGGTATAGTGCGTCGTAATCACACCGTACACTTTACTGTCGTTGAGGTTCTGCAGCACCGCTTCGGCGATGGCACCACCCAATATAGGCTCTGTACCGGTACCAAACTCATCTATCAGCACCAGGCTCTTTTTATCGGCCACCGTCACAAACTTTTTCATATTGGTGAGGTGCGAACTGTAAGTACTAAGGTCGTTTTCTATAGATTGCTCATCCCCGATATCAATAAAAATATCATGGAAAATACCTGCTTCTGAGTTATCAGCCGTGGGTATCAGCATACCGCACTGCAGCATGTACTGAATCAGTCCCACCGTTTTCAAGCTTACCGATTTACCACCCGCGTTAGGTCCGGAAATCAACAGGATGCGTTGATCTTGCGTCAGCTCCAGGCTCATGGGCACTGTTGGCCTGCCCAGTTGCTTATGCGCCATGTACAGCAGCGGGTGTATGGCTTCGTCCCACTTAATGTGCGGGTACTTGTGCAGCTTTGGCATAGTAGCTTCCACACGACGCGCGAAGGCCGCCTTTGCCCGGATAAAGTCCAGCAGGCCCAGGTACTGGTAAGCCTTTCGCAGCTCTGGTATGTGGTTGCGCAGCTGATTCGTCAGCCCCACCAGGATGCGAATCAGCTCCCGGTGGTACGCATTTGTCAGGTCTTTGATATCGTTGTTAAGTCCGAAAATTGCTTCAGGCTCTATGTAAACCGTCTGCCCTGTATTGGACTCATCGTGTATTAAACCTTTTACACGTCGTTTATGCTCCGCCAGCACCGGAATAACCAGGCGGCCACCACGGATGGTTGGCTCCACATCAGCGGGTGTCCAGCCTTCGCTTTTGGCGTGTTTGATGATAGAGGTGATAGATTTCCGGAGTACCGCCTGCTGCGCAATCAGGTCACGCTTCAGGCGCTGCAATTCAGGCGTGGCGTCGTCACGCACCGCTCCGGCATCGTCCACTACTTTATCCAATGCGGCAATCAGGTTACGCTCTACGGTAACACTGGCACCCAGGGCTTTCAGCGATTCATATTTCCCTTCTTCAGCAGAAGATATAAAGCGCAAAGAATCGCGGATAGTACGCAGCGACATCTTTATTTCAAAGAAGTCCTGCACATCCAGGTAAGTGCCCTGTATCGCGGCGCGGTCTAAACTGGCCGTTACATCGAAATAGTGCTGCAGCGGAATCTCAGCGTCCGACTCCAGCAGTTGTTTAAATTCATTTGTTTGTTCTAACAGTCGCTGCACCAGGTCGTGCCGGTTCAGGAAAGTCATGCGGTTTACAAAATGGCGGCCCAATGGGCTAAGGCAGAGCTCTAAAAGCATCTCGCGCACCTGTGCAAATCCTATTTTTATTTCAAAATTCTCTGGGTAGATCAATTCTTATCTCTTAATTTATGCAAAATTAGCAATATTTATAACAACTAAGCAGGGCTGTTTTGTTCGTTTTACTTTTGCGTATTTCGTATCCCGTAGCACGTATCAAGACACTTAACTTTTTACTATTAAAGCTAACTTTTTAACCCTCTAACTTTCTAAATTTCTAACATGGTTCTAGACTCACTACAAAACGCATACCGTTACTACACCTTGCACCCGCTGTTTGAACAGGCTTTCCGCTTTTTACAGGAGACGGACCTGATGGCGCTTTCACAGGGGCAGCAGGCCATTGAGGGCCGCGACTTGTTTGCCATCATTTCTGAAGGCACAGGCACAACAGAGAAAGAAGCAAAGCTGGAAGTGCACCGCAAGTACATTGATATACAGTACGTGGTCTCCGGCACAGACCACATGGGCTGGAAAAGCCTGACGTTTTGTAAGCAGCCTGATATTCCGTATATTGAAGAACGCGACGCGGCCTTTTTCCCCGATAAAACAAGCAACTGGTTTGACGTACCTGCTGGCTACTTCACCATCTTTTATCCCGATGATGCGCATGCAGCCATGATTACGGAGGAAACAGTACGAAAGGTGGTACTGAAGATAGCAGTGTCCTGATATAGTTCTGTACCCGCTACCTTAGGTAGCGAAGCAATGCTTTTTGAAAATTAACTTGAAATTAAGTAATCCCCGATGAAGGCACTTTTAAAATTGATTCTCTTATCAGGGTGTATGCTGTTGATTTACAGCTGCACGAACAGGACAGAGAGCAGCAATGAATTTGAGGCAAAGATACCAGTGATTTTTGACACAGATGCAAACAACGAACTCGACGATCAACATGCCCTGGCTTATTTACTACTGAACCAGGACACGTTCGACGTGAGAGGCATTACTGTGAATGCAACCAAAAACGGAGGAGACATAGACGAACAGTATGCCGAAGCTGAGCGCGTTTTAAAGCTCCTGAAGTCGGATCATAAAATTCCGCTGCTAAAAGGAGCAAACGGTTCATTCAATGATATTATGGATCACACTGCCAATGCTGATTTTGATGGTGCTGAAGGTGTCAACTTTATCATTGAAAATGCGAAGCAGACACCGGAAACGCTGACAGTTATTGCTGTTGGCAAATTGACCAATGTTGCCCTGGCCTTAAAGAAAGATCCATCTATTGCAAATAAGCTGAGGGTGGTATGGTTAGGCTCCAATTATCCCGAGCCAGGAGAATACAACCAGGATAATGATATACCTTCCATGAACTATGTCTTAAGCACAGATGTGCCATTTGAGATGGTAACTGTCCGGTATGGCAAGCCTAGCGGCACAGATGCGGTTAGAGTGACCCCGGAAGAAGTCAAAAACAGGGCCGCAGGCAAAGGGCCCAGAACATCAGAGCCTGTTACAGGCAGACATGGAGGCGAATTTTATACTTTCGGCGACTACTCCCTCAACCTCTTTGAGCATATTACCCTGCATGGCAATCCTCCTTCACGTGCCTTGTTTGATATGGCCGCCGTTGCCATCGTTAAGAATCCGAACTGGGCAGAGGCCGTCACCATTCCCAGCCCTGTTCTACAAGAACAGGAAAATAAATGGGTGGAGCAGCCGGGCAACCAGCGCCAGATAGTTGTATGGCAGAACTTCGACAAAGAAAAGATCATAGCCGATTACTTTGCCTCACTTGAAAAGTAAATTTGCGCAAAAGTCCCAGCGGGACGACCAGTTAACAGAAATTATATCTATTAATATGCAAGCTCCAGCGGAGCGAACTGTTGACTAAACCCACTTAGGCCGCGCTGGAGGTAAGGTTCTCTTTAACATCATACTTCACTGATCATCCCGCTGGGACTTAAAGCACAAAGACGTAGCTCTAATAACTCCAACCCGCAAAAGGAACAGCCACATCAAAGCTATTGGTGTGGCTGTTCCTTTTGCTGTGCGCCTGCTTACAGGTGCAGACTGGTCTTTTGCCTTACTGCGTATATTTCTTTCAAAACTACCCTTTCACAGTTTCCTTTTCGAGGTCAAACAGCGCACTGAAACTTTGTAACAAGGCATCTGATTCGCCACGCTGGCAGGCTGCCTTTAGTTCGAGCGCGGGCAGCTTTACTATCTTGTTCAGGATGTTTTTAGTTAAGGCCTCTACCAACTCTTTCTCTTCCGCGCCCAGCTTTTTTAGGTAGCGGTTCAGTTCCTGCTGCCGGATCTCTTCCAGACGGTTCTTGAAGTTCTGAATAGCCGGTGACATCCCCATTTCCTGCGTCCAGGTCTCAAATTCCGAGACAGCCTCAGCGATGATCTGCTGCACCTGCGGAATAGCTATCAGGCGCTTTTCCAGTGCTTTCGTGGTACGGTTGCGGATGTTATCGATGTTGTAAACGCGGGTTGCCGGCAAGGTTTGTAAATCACTGCTGATGCTGCGTGGCATCGAAAGGTCTATGAAGAACTTTGGTGCCTTTGTTGCATGCTTGTCAATGTCCTGCTTACTGATATAAAAGCAATCACCGGGTACAGATGAAATCACCACATCTGCAAACTTTATCTCTTCCCACACATTCTCCCAGTAGGCCGCTTTCACATTGCATTTCTGTGCCAGGTCCATCGCTTTATAATGCGTTCGGTTTACCACCACAATGTTACTGATAGCCGATTTCTGAAAATTATCACAAACGTCTGCACCAATCTCCCCCACTCCTATCATGAGCACGCGCGGATTCTCCATTGCCTTCGTGAGGTCCTCTACCAGTTCTACTGTGGCATACGAAACAGACGCCGCCCCATTGCGGAAGCAGGTTTCGTTTGCTACACGTTTACTGGAGAAAAAGATAGTGTGCATCAGCCTGTGAAGAAAAGGGCCGGCCGTACCAGCATCAGTTGCCCACTGGTAGGCGTACTTCACCTGGTTCATAATCTGCATATCGCCCACCACCTGCGACTCCAGCCCCAGCGCCACATGAAACAGATGCTGTACCGCTTCTTTGTGGCAGGTAATATGCTTGAAGTAGGGTTGCACAGCCTTTGTGGCAATAAAGCCTTTTTCAATGGCCAGCAGCTTGATGATTTCCAGAGAATAATCCGTTACAGAGGAGTAATAAATCTCCGTGCGGTTGCACGTAGAAAGCACCAGCACGTCGCTTGCCCCTGTGAATTCCTTCACCTTATCCAGCAGGTTTCTACTGGCTATCTCATTTAAGGATACTGCCTCACGCACAGTGATAGGTGCATACTTGTAGGATAACGTAAGTACTTTGAACTGGCTTTGCATATTATCTACCTCGGTTTACATTGCAAACTTCCGAAAACAGGGAAAGGAAAAACATGATAAATGTCACTCCCGCTGATGATATTAAGCAAGCTGACTGTATCCGTGACTTATCTGTATCGCCCTCAAAAGCACCAGAGAATCAAGCGACTGGTTCATAAAGAAAGGCATCACAATCATACCAAAGGAGAAAAGCAGCAATAAATACAGCAGGAAAAGCTTCATGATCCCGACAAACACGGCGGAGGCTCGTATGTAGAAAATGAAGCCTCTTGTCAGTTTCCTGGCTTAATGAACAACAGGCCTTCCTTTTACTTATGTTAAAAATTAGCAGTCGGCCATTGTTATTGCATGAAAGCTGGCTGCACTCGTAATCAGCCCTTGGGCCACTAACAACCGTTTTATGGCAGACGACAATACCATTGACAAAACCTCGCAGGAAAGCGATATCCCAAATAACCACAGTGATGCCCGCCGTACCTTTATCAAACAATCCTCTCTTTTGACGGCACTTGCTTTAGCTCCAGCCTCTGTAGTGAAAGCAGCGGAGGGAAAAATCGATGAAAAGGTAGCGGATAAGTTTGAAAACGTGCCGGTGACACTGGAGATAAACGGCGTTAGAAAGAAGCTATCTATCGACCCACGGACCACCACACTCGACCTGCTGCGTGAGCAGCTAGGTTTAACAGGCACGAAAAAAGGCTGCGACTACGGCCAGTGTGGCGCCTGTACTGTACTAATGGATGGCGAACGCATAAACTCCTGCCTCACCTTTGCCGTGATGCTGAACGGAAAGAAGATCACAACCATAGAAGGACTGGCAACAGGCGGTGAACTGCACCCCATGCAAGCGGCTTTTGTTAAACATGACGGGTTCCAGTGCGGCTATTGTACACCGGGCCAGATAATGTCAGCGGTGGCTTGCATACGCGAAGGCCATGCCAATACCGATGACGAGATACGCGAGTACATGAGCGGTAACATCTGCCGCTGCGGTGCCTACCCAAACATTGTAAACGCGATTAAGGATGTCAAAAACAGCGGACAGAAGATATGAAGCAGTTCCAATACATGCGGCCTACAAAACAGAAAGCAGCCACAGATGCCGTCGCCAAAGATCCCACTGCACTTTTCATTGCCGGAGGCACAAACCTGATTGACCTGATGAAGCGGGAAGTCATGCAGCCGGAGAAGCTGGTGGACATTAACATGCTGCCCCTCAAAAAGATTGAGCAAAGAAACGGCAGTGTACGTATCGGCGCTTTGGTTTCAAACAGCGCAGTGGCGGAGGACAGGCTGATTGTGGAGAAATTCCCCCTGCTCTCACAGGCGCTGGTCTCGGGTGCCTCCGCACAGCTGCGTAACATGGCAACTGTGGGTGGCAACATGATGCAACGCACGCGCTGCTATTATTTTTACGACACAGCCCTGCCCTGCAACAAGCGGGAACCCGGCTCCGGCTGCGGTGCCATCGAAGGCATCAACGACCAGCATGCCATCTTTGGCTTCAGCGAGAACTGCATTGCTGTAAACCCAAGCGATATGAGCGTGGCCTTAGCGGCACTGGATGCTACTGTGCTCCTTTCAGGTCCGAAAGGTGAACGGCGCATTCCCTTCATCGATTTTCACCGCCTGCCCGGCGACCAACCGGAGGTAGACACCAATCTCATGCGTGGCGAATTAATTGTGGCGGTCGATGTTCCGGAGTCGCCTTATGCACAAAACGCACATTACCTGAAGGTGCGCGAGCGTGCTTCCTTTGCTTTTGCACTGGTTTCAGTAGCAGCCGCGCTGGATATCCAGAACAACACCATTCAGAGTGCCCGCCTGGCGATGGGTGGCGTGGCGCATAAGCCCTGGCGTTTGTTTGATGCGGAAAAAGCGTTGGCAGGAAAACCAGTTTCAGAAGAAAGCTTTTGGCAGGCAGCAGAGGTGGCTATGCGCGGGGCAAAGGCTTTTGAACACAATGCCTTCAAACTCAAACTGGCTCCCAACTCCATTGTGCAGGCCCTTAAAACTGCTGCAGGTATAGCGTAATACATCAATCATGACGAAAGAGAGAATGACACAGGTAAAAATGGGCGACCCGCTAAGCCGCGTGGAAAGCCTGTTAAAGGTAACAGGCGGAGCAAAGTATGCAGCGGAGTATAACCTGCCAAACGAAGCCATTGGTGTGCTGGCAACCAGTACCATAGCCAGAGGCCGCATCAAAAACATCGACACCAGGGAAGCTGAAAGAGCGCCTGGTGTGGTGGCAGTTGTTACACATGAGAATGCTCCTGAAATACCCGGTTACAGTGCCTCTGTCGATAACGAGGGCTCCAGGGTGTATGGGCAGGAGTTCCGTTTGTTTTTTGACGGCACAATCTATCATAACTATCAACCCATCGCGCTGGTGATAGCCGATACGTTTGCCCGGGCTGATCAGGCAGCCACACTACTAAAAGTAACCTACGAGGAAGAGTCTCATGACACAGATGTAAGAAACAGCTTGGACAAAGCCTTTAAGCCGGAGCGCCACGACGACTATTCCCGTGGCGAAGCTGGTGCATATAAATCAGCCCCGGTTAAAATAGAGCAGGAGTACCAGACGCCAATCCAGGTGCACAACCCCATGGAGCCGCATGTCACGACTGCCGTTTGGGAAGGAGACAACAAGGTAACGGTTTACAATAAAACCCAGGCCACAAAAATATCGCAGAAAGAGATCGCGAAGTCGTTTGAGTTAGATGAAGAAAACGTGCGGGCGTATTCTCCTTTTGTTGGCGGGGCCTTTGGCAGCTCCTCCCGTGTGTGGCCGCAGGAAATGGCTGCCATTATGGGAGCAAAAGTAACAGGCCGGCCGGTGCAGGTGGTGCTAAAGCGTAACCAGGTGTTCAATATGGTAGGTTACAGGCCCCGCTCTGTTCAGAAATTCAGCATTGGCGCCACCACTGATGGCACTTTAACCGGCATTACGCACGACGCCTATGGCTCCACCTCGCAGTATGAGCAGTTCACAGAGCGCCTCCTTGATCCAACCAAAACGATGTACAGTTGCCCGAACTTAGACTCCAGGTACAAACTGGTGCGGCTGGATATGAGTACGCCCTGCTGGACACGCGGCCCCGGCGAAACAAGTGGTTCCTTTGCTCTGGAGTCTGCGATGGATGAGTTGGCCTATGCGCTGAACATGGACCCTTTGGCCCTGCGCCTCAAAAACTACGCTGAAAAAGACCCTGAGAATGACAAGCCCTGGTCGAGCAACTATCTAATGGAGTGCTATGAACAGGGGGCAGAGCGCTTTGGCTGGAGCAAACGCAACCCAGAGCCCCGCTCAATGCGCGAGGGGGACTGGCTAATCGGTATGGGTATGGCTTCTGGTATATACAAAGCCGCCCGCGACAGGGCCGTAGTTCGGGCAAAGCTTTCTCCTGATGGTTCACTCCTGGTGCAAAGCGCGGTGGCCGATACAGGTCCTGGCTCAGCAACTATTTTCACACAAATAGCAGCTGACGTAATGGGTACCGCTATAGAAAACACCCGCTTTGAATGGGGCGACTCCACCCTACCCTATGCACCGGGTCAGTTTGGTTCACATACCACAGCCTCAGTTGGCTCAGCTGTATATGAAGTTTGCACGGCGCTGAAGCAGCGACTCCAGCAACTAGCTACAGGCACAGCAAGCGCGGCTATGCAGCAGGCCGGCCCCGACGAACTGGTGTTTGAAAACGGGACAATGGGACTAAAAGACCGCTCTGCCAGCCTCAGCTATGGGGAAATCCTGAAACAGCAAAACCTGCCGCAACTGGAGGTTATCAAGGAGTCTGAAGGCGGCCCTTTACTGGATGAGTATTCGAGCAAGTCTTTCTGTGCCAATTTTGTGGAGGTGCGGGTGCATGCGGCCACCGGTGAGGTAAGGATAAACAAAGTAGTATCAGCTGTGGACGCCGGCAAAATCATGAACTATAAAACTGCCGAAAGCCAGGTGTATGGTTCTGTTGTCTGGGGTATAGGTATTGCTTTGATGGAAGAGGGAAAGATAGACCATCGCTTCGGCCGGCATGTAAACAACGATCTGGAGAAGTACCACGTGCCGATAAGCGCAGATGTGCCTGAAGTAGATGTTATCCTCATCAACAAACCGGACCCTGTCGTGGACCCGATGGGTGCGAAAGGTATAGGTGAGATTCCTTTGATAGGCTTTACTGCAGCTGTCGCTAATGCGGTGTATCATGCCACCGGCAAACGCATCCGTGAACTACCTATTACACCTGCCAAGCTTGTATAGCTGAACTAGCTGCTAACGCCTGCGAACCTTCTGTTACAGCAGTAGCTCCGCCTTCATTGTGACATATCACCTGTAAAAGCTTGGACAGCACTTTACTTTTACCTGATTTTCAAGATATTATAACAAACATAAAGCTAGGTGGATAAATGTGTGTAAAAATAAAACTAACCTTATTAGCTTTATTTAATCGTCAACTAAGTAAATTAGCGGCTGTTTAGTTACAATACTCAACTTTCCTGATGCAGCACCTAATCATATTAACGACATCTTTTAGTTTATCCTATAGCTATATGAATTAAAGTCTTAAATAAATCGCCCTTGCTGTGTATCCTGGGCAGCTAGTTGTTAGGGAGAACGCACAACACCAGCTCTTAAGGCAAAGCTGCATTATTCAGCATGGTATTCATAGCATCCTGATAACTATAGTATCTAACCTACAAACTCCTTACAAAGCCAAAAGTGGTTTTCACTTAACCACACATTATTATCTATGTCTGCAACAGAACCTAATGATTTCTTTAAAGAGAGGCGGAGCTTTACGGAGATAAAACAAGAGATCCTGGGTTCATACTTCAATACATGGTGTAACATCCGGCTCGCTACTTTGAAGGCTGAAGCTAGAGAAGCCATGCTGTACATTGACCTGCACGCCGGGGACGGGCAAGACATGGCAGAAAATCCTGAACTGCCTGCTATATCCAAAGAGTATCTTTTAAAAAGTATCATAAAAAGCCCACTACTAAACAATTCGGTGAGGACTTTCTTCTGTGACAAAAGCAAAGCTGCACTGGAGCATGTAAGCCACAGTATGGAAGCGCTAGGGTTTTATGATGAACTTCTCCAGCCACCTGTCCCGCTGAACAATTCAGATAACAAAGCACAGATGGCAGAGCTTTTAGAAGCAGGCTGTCCGTCTCTGGCTTTTACCAATCCTTTCATTAGTGGTTATTCACAGCAAATGCTAATACAAGCTATCCATGCATGGCGCACAGACCTGTTCATGCTCTTGTGCCCGGAAAACATGGTAAAGGCCTTAGCTGGGAAAAAAGTAAGTCAGCCGCTCATTGAGTTATTTGGAGAGCGGCTTCAGAACGTCAGCAACTATTGCAGAAAAGAGAAGGATAACTATAGGCGCCAAGAGTATATCCTGGACAACCTGATGGGTGTGCTCCAGGACAAAGGATATTATACGCTGCTGTTCAAAGTAAATCAACCCGGGGTGGAACAGCCTTACCACTATCTGCTCTTCTCCTCCCCTGACAGCCATGCCTACCGAATCTTCAAGGAAACTATCCTGCCTTACAGCACTTACCAGGAGGATAATATACCTGTTTTTGCTGCCAATGAATTTGTCCAGGCGCAATTCTCCCTCTTTGAGCAGCGCCCGACCTACACAATTCCGAACCTGGTGGATCGCTTAGTAAATCAGGCGAGTCTTTATAAATACAAGTCCATCGAGAAGATATATGAACTTGATAGCTGTGGCACTAACTACACCAGAGAGAATTATGTAGCAGCATTTGAGCAGCTACGGAAAGAGGGAAAGATAGAACTGCTGAACGCCAAAACCATGCAGTCAATCAGGCAGCCTACGCCTGCTTCAGTGGTGAAATACAGCCTGTAGCACAGCATTCACCTAACGCACCAAAGCAGTGGCATGGCAGAATAACGCTCTAAAGCTGCTATCTTCTCTTATCAAAAATAACTGCAAAAATCAGTAAGGAAGAAGCAAAAAGTGCCACCGTAGTAAGCAGGCTTCCGTGCAAAAGAATGCCTCCGTCTTTGATCTTCCTTACATTTTCCGCCGCATCAATCGGCTTTGTTTTCTTATTGTTGATGTCGAATTCAACGTAATCACCAATGCGAAACTCACCTCTTGTGTCTTCGTACCAGACCACTGACTTGGCTTTCCTTAGCACCCTGCTTTTAAGTTTATCTTCGTAAACCTCAATGTAAAGCAAATTGGCTGTAGGAAGCGAATTTTCTGTGCTACGTGTAGTGCTGCTGGCTGTTTCTGTTACATTAGCCTTCATAAGCTGAAGTTCGCTAGCAAAACCAACCGGTTTTACGGCAATGACTGTTCCTTGAGGCATGGCTATAGGTGTTTATGTTTACATCATGAACAAAAAAATTAAATAGAAAAAGGTGACAGAGGACTGAAACAGGGCAATTTCTACGGCTAAACCTTTCTCAAGTCATACCCAAACTTAAAAGGGACTCTGCCAACTTTAAAATCGAAAACTGTAGCATCGGGGTTATTACATTCTCCATCTCTGAAATCAGAAGGCAACTGATCCTCACGTATCAAAAAAACAATTTTTTCTCGTGGCTCTACGTTTGGCTCTCCTTTAGGATCACAAACATCAAGATCTCCTCGTAAAATCCTTTGCCTGTCAATCCCCTTGAAATGTGTTTCTATAATTTCATTGAACTCATTCTCATGCAGTCCAACTGGCTTAACAGCTATTACAGTTCCTTGTGGCATAATACAACTATCTTATTTTTTAGACTTTGATACTTAATATATAATGACGTTTACTTCAAATAAAAGTACTAAATTATATTTAAATAAATATACACCGTATATACATTTAATTTTATTTATTCATAATTAATTAACATGATTAAATATTTCCTCTTTACCTTATCCTTTCTGTTAGGTAGTAACAGGGTGTTGGCGCAACTGGGCGATCCTTTTGTGCAGAGCTATCCTCCATCTGCCTATCAAAATAAAGGGTTTGTCTCAAGCCCACAGAACTGGGATATAATACAGGACAACAGAGGCATTATGTATGTCAGCAACACCAGTGGTGTGCTGGAATATGACGGCCTTACCTGGCAGTTGGTCAAAGGAACAGCTTATGAGAGTCGATTTCAATTAGCTAAAAACAGCGAGGGCAGAATATTTGTCGGCAGCACCAACGATTTTGGCTACCTAGCACCAGACACTTCCGGCAAAATGCAGTTCATTTCCTTGCTGCCACACCTGAAAGGCAGGTATCCAGAAGTACGTATAGGCAAAATAGCAGCTGTGGGGGCAGATATATATTTTAGTGCCCAAAACGGCCTCTTTCGCTGGTCTGGCAAGGGTTTTAAGGTTTGGGAGAGCAAAACCGGACTCGGCCGTATTTTCTCTGCCCAAAATAAACTTTACCTCATCGATAAGAAAAAGGGACTCTGTGTACTGGAAAACGATCGCTTTAAAACCTTGCCAGGGGGCAAAAGTTTCATTGGCTTAAATACGATAGCCCTTCTACCCTTTCCAGAGCATACAGAAGCAGCAAGCAGCTTTTTTGTGGTCACTTTCGACCAAGGCTTGTACACGTTCAGAGACCAGGAACTGAAAAAGCTAGAGGCTACACCTGCCAAAGTGCTGGAACAAGAGTATTTTATGCAGGGGCTAATGTTAGCAGACGGAACCATTGCCCTTGCTACCCTCTCTAACGGCGTGGTGGTAATGAATTACGAAGGGCAGATTAATAATGTGATAGACAAACAAAATGGCTTAAGCGACAACGGTGTTTTAAACCTCTACACAGACAAAGAAGGAGGCCTGTGGGCTGGCTTAAATAAAGGTATTAGCCGCATTGAATACCCCTCTCCTGTGACTTATCTGAGCGCATCTTCGGGTCTGGAAGGTATAGTACTAGATGTGCTGAAGAAAAATGAGAGATTATACGCCGGCACGTCTTCGGGCTTGTTTGTATCAAACGAGAAGGAAGCACTTCCTTCGTTCCGGAAGCTACCTGAACTGCAGAATGAGGTATGGCAGGTGCTCGATGTAGGCAACTCACTGCTGGTAGTAAGCACACCCGGGGTATACTTACTGAAAGAAAACAAGTTGACGAGGATTTCCCCTCCAACAGAAAATATTATTTATAAGTCCATTTATCGCTCAAACCGCAACAAAGACAAATTTTACATAGGATCCTCCGATGGCCTGTCTGCGCTCACCCACCATAAGGGAAGGTGGAAATGGGAAGGAAAAATAAAAGGAGTAAACCACGATGTTATCTGGCTGGCAGCCGACAAGGACGATGTGCTTTGGGCCTCCTGTGACAATAACATCTCTGCTATCGACGACTCAGAAGAGTATGGTTTACAACCTCCTGTACGAAACCTCAAGCCTGCGGCTAATATGGCTAAAGACCTGCGCAGGTTTCAAGCACATTCCATAAACGGCAATATATACTTCGGTACCAGCAAGGGCATTTATACTTTTAAGAAGCATGGAGAGCGGTTTCAGCTAACACCTGATGCTACGTTTGGCGCTAATTTGGCAGACGGATCCCGCGAAGCAATAAACCTGACCGAAGACAAAAAAGGACATATATGGCTGACTTCAGAGTTCCGCACCGGACGGTTACGCAAACTCCAGGACAAAGCTTATGTCTGGGATACTATCCCTTTAAGCCGGATGCCCCGTGTGGATGTCTGGACAATTTACACGGATGCAGAAGGCGTAGTATGGTTAGGCACTACCGAAGGCATTTTCCGGTACAACCCACATGTTCCCAAAGACTATAAAATGCGGCAGCACACTGTTCTCAGGAAAATAAAGCTGTCAGGTGATTCCACGGTGTTTTTTGGAGCCTTTGCTAAAAACGATGCTGCTACAGTAGAGCAGTCGCCCAGATTTAAGTTTAAGCTGCCGCATGCCATTCGATCCATCAGCTTTGAATATGCAGCCACTTCTTTTGATGCACCCGGCCAGCATCTGTACAGCTATATGCTGGAGGGCGAGGACGAAAAGTGGTCGCACTGGACTTCAGAAACAAAAAAGGAATTTACCGGACTGGATGAAGGGGATTATGTATTTAAAGTGAAGTCAAAGAATGTATACGGTGCTGTTAGCCCGGTTTCAACGTTCGAGTTTGCTTCCTTGCCTCCGTTTTACCGGACCTGGTGGGCCTACAGTCTCTATGTTATCCTCTGGGGCCTCATTGTCTGGGGTATCATCAAAATTAAGCACCAGAACCTGATCGAGTCCAAAAGAAGCCTGGAAAAACTGGTGCATGAGCGGACGGCGCAGTTAGAGGCCGAAAAGAAAAAGTCCGATGACCTGCTTCTAAACATCCTGCCTGCTGCAACCGCCGAGGAACTGAAAGCCAATGGCCGCACCGTAGCCAGAAGCTATGATAAAGTGACCGTCTTGTTCACCGACTTCAAAGACTTTACCAGGATAAGCGAAGACCTGACGCCGGAAGAATTAGTAGCTGTCATTGACTTTTACTTTTGCGCCTTCGACCGCATCATAGCGAAATACAACATAGAGAAGATAAAAACGATTGGGGATGCTTATATGTGCGCGGGAGGCATACCGGACCCGAATGCAAACACACCTGCCGATGTGGTGAAGGCCGGGTTGGAAATCTTATCCTTTGTAGAAGGCCTGAACCCGGAGAACCGGCCAAAAAAGCATAAATTTGAAATTAGAATCGGTATTCATACCGGGCCAGTGGTAGCCGGCATTGTAGGCACACAAAAGTTCGCATACGACATCTGGGGTGACACCGTGAACACAGCAGCCCGTATGGAGTCCAGCTGCCAGGAAGGGAAAGTGAACATCTCAGGAGCAACGTATGAACTTGTGAAAGACGAGTTTATTTGTTCTTATCGGGGTAAAATAGACGCAAAAAACAAAGGCGAGATTGACATGTACTTTGTAGAAGCAGTTGTTCCTTCACCAGTATTGATATAAAGCTTTATAGACCTCTTCGGCACCACCTTAGAAAGATAGTTCGCCCCTGTAGGCTGCTTCTCCTCTCGCTTGTATTAAACTCACGCTAAAAACTCCCTCTTTTCAGCAAAATGAAACAAACACTGGCTTTGTCATCCAGCTTTGCTCGGCTCGCCAGATGAAGCCATGTTTCCGTATCAGGAGTATACAGATTTATCTTTAAAGGAAATCCAGTAAAATCAGTGGCGCATGAAACAAGCTATTATCATATCTTTAGGAAGCATAAACAAGGACATACAAGTAAGAACAGAGCGCTGGCCTGAACCAGGAGAAACGCTTTTATCCCAGGATTATATGACGCTAGGAGGCGGAAAAGCCGCCAACCGCGCCTACCTGGTTCGCAAACTGGGAGCCCCTTCGCTGTTGCTGGCCAGAACCGGAGATGATGAGGAAGCCAAAGAAGCACTTCAACCACTGAAGGAGGCGGGCGTAAACCTGGAGCATGTAAAACAAAGAAAGGGCCAACGCACAGGCCTTTCCATGGTCGTTGTTCGCGCTGACGGCAAGAAAACCATTATCCTCTCCGCAAACGCAAACCAAAAGTGGGAACAGGAAGGACCCGACCTGGTAGAGCAGGTTATTTCAGAGGCTCCTGAGGACTCTGTGCTTGCCGTTGATCTGGAAATACCCGCTGCTGTGGCAGGCAAAGCACTGCAAGCAGCTAAAAAAAGAAATTTTCAGGTAGTTCTGGATCCTTCACCCACTCACGCCCTCAAGGCAGAATACTATGAATTAGCCAACTTTCTGACACCCAATAAATCGGAAGCAGAAAGTATGGTTGGTTTTGAAATTGAAAACAAGGAAGATGGCTTTCGGGCATGTGAGGCTATTCAGGAGAAGGGTGCACGCCATGTAATAGTAAAATTAGGGAAAGAGGGTTATGTGATGCTTTCAGACAATGAGCGGCATTTCGTTCCGGCGCCAGATGTGCAGGTAACCGACACCACAGGTGCAGGCGATGCCTTTGCCGGGGCACTTGCTTTTGCACTTTGGGAGAAGCAGGATGCTTTGAGTGCTTTACGATTTGCTGTAACCGCCTCGTCTCTGGCTACAGAAACGTATGGTTCACAACCAGCATATCCAGACCGAGCAACCATAGAGAATAAAATGGCTGCGTTTGAACTATAGAATAAGCTCTGCCTGTGTTATACCTTAGAAAAAATCAACGTAAAGCTATACCTGTAATAAAATCAAATAGGCCACTTTCTGCAGTAAAGAGACTAAAAGTCCGAAGCAGCAGGTGAACTATAACTTTTCATTAAAAGCATAACTGTGAGCCAACAACCTGATAAACATTCTGATCCGAAAAAGTACATCAAACGTAATATAAGCCGCCGCAAGTTTTTAGGTGGTTCACTGGCTCTTGGTGCTGCAGGTTGTGCAGGTTACACAGGTGCCTTCGCTCAGGCTGCCAAGTCATCAAATCCACAAGCAGACACAAGCCTCCCGGTGCAGGGCCACTACCTGATTAAAAATGCCTATGTACTTACGATGGACCCTGCTCTGGGTGAATTTAAATCTGCGGATGTACTTATACGCGACGGTGAGATTAAGCAGGTTAGGCCAAATCTTAGTTCAACTGGTGCGGAGGTATTGGATGGAGAAGGCAAAATTGTAATGCCAGGCTTGGTAGAAACACACTGGCACATGTGGACATCACTGCTACGCAGCATGGCAGGCAATGTAAAAGGACGTGGATATTTTGCCATCATCAGAGACGTAGGGCAGCATTATACGGCAGAAAGTATGTATGCTGCCACAAAACTCGCCCTTGCAGAAGCTATCAACTCTGGTATTACAACCGTGCATGACTGGAGCCACAACGTACGAAGTCCGGAGTTTGCCGAAGCGAGTCTGCGGGCACTCAGAGAGGCAGGCGTAAGAGGCAGATACTCTCTTGGTGTGCCTGCTGGAGAAGGCGCAAAACAGCTGGACCTGCAACTATTGGAAAACCTGCACAGCAACTGGCCTAACGATGCAAACAGGTTGCTTCACCTGGGCATGGCATGGGCAGGTATTGAAAACAGGATGGATACAGGCATAAAAGAAGTAACCAAAGCCCGGCAACTGGGAATTCCCGTTTCCGTTCATGCAAGTTCCGCAGGCGTTATCAGCGGACTGGCAAAAGCAGGCTTACTAGCTGAAGGGATGCAGATTATTCATTGCAAGGACGCTACAGCGGCTGAAATCAAAAGTATTGTGCAGGCCGGTGCTGTCGTTAGTCTTTCACCATTCTCAGAGTTGCGCATCGGGTATGGCATTCCACCTGTGAAAGAGCTTTTAGATGCAGGCGCTACAATTGGTTTGTCCGCAGACACCACTACCCTGTCAGGCAACGCCGATCTTTTTGCTGTCATGAAAGTTTTCCTTAACCTGGCGAATGCCCTGGACAGAAGTGAGTTTTATTTGACCGCTAAGGGAGCACTGGGAAAAGGAACCATTGAAGGCGCTCGTTCTTTAGGCATTGCCAACCGCACCGGTTCACTCACCCCGGGCAAACGTGCCGACCTGATTATGCTATCTACCAATGCCCTGAACCTGGGATATGTGACAGATCCTTCTTCCATTGTGGTGGAAGCCGCACAACCAGCCAATGTGCACACCGTGCTGATAGACGGCAGAATATTAAAAAGAAACTACGAGCTCACACACCTAAACAAAGAAGCAATGATAGAAGAGGCTAAAGAAGAATTCCAGCATTTGATGCAAAAGAGTGGCTGGTAAAATGCACCAGTCTATCTTTTGCTGCCAACTCACCCCACTTGTCTCTGGTATCGGCGTTGACCCTATCCACCCGCTCGAAAACCAGGGGCTTTACCTCAGGTTGAAAAAACTGTGCTTTACCTGAAAAGACATCCATGGATGATACATCATTTTAACCAGAACCTACACCACCCAATATCTCCTGCCGTTTATAATCCTAAAATAAAATATATTTTTCTCAATACTATGTAGATTTTGGAGAAGCTATCTGTGCACCTGCAACACAAAAACCGCAGATTTACTTTTGCAACAGGCGCACAGATAACTCTCCGGAAGAGCTTATTTACTCCTGCTATTGTCACTCAGCAGGCTTCTGGACTTTACCAGCCTGATAAACTCCGCCCTGTATCCTTCACTGTCTGTGCCCTGGGCGCCTTCCGCTAAACTCAGTACCTGCGCATAGGTGGCAGTGCCTTTAAACTCTGAATCGCGGAGCAGCATACCAAAGGCAGCCACTGCAGCGGAGAACCTAAAGTTGTCTGAGGAGGCGCTTTCAGGAACCGCTTTATTTAAAACAGTAGTGGTAATAAGTTTGCTCTGGCTGCCTTCCGGAGCCTTGTAGCGCAGCTTCAGCGTCAGGATGTCATCTGTTTTAGCAGCTTCGGCACTCAGGTTCTTTTCCTGGTACTTTAGGTCGTCTACCTTGCCTATGGCTGTGTTAGAATCGTTTGCACTGGCAGGTACAATTTCATAGAGTGCCGTCACTGTATGCCCAGATCCCAACTCGCCGGCGTCTTTTTTGTCGTCATTAAAATCTTCGTCCTGCAGGGCGCGGTTCTCATACCCTATCAGGCGGTAGGCCTTTACTTTGGCAGGATTAAACTCCAGCTGCAGCTTTACGTCTTTGGCAATGGTAAAAAGCGTGCCGCCGAACTCATTCACAAACACTTTCTTCGCCTCCAGTATGTTGTCGACATAGGCATAGTTGCCGTTGCCTTTGTCAGCCAGTTGCTCCATGCGGGAGTCTTTCAGGTTTCCGGTGCCAAAGCCGAGCACGGTCAGGGCAATACCTGTTTCACGTTTCTTTTCGATGAGTCGTACCAGTTCACTGTCGCTGCTGACGCCAACGTTAAAGTCGCCGTCGGTGGCCAGTATTACCCTGTTGTTCCCATCCTCTATAAACTGCTCCTGCGCCAGCATATATGCCAGATTAATGCCTGCCCCGCCAGCCGTAGAGCCACCCGCTTCCAGCATTTCAATGGCCTCATTAATCTTGTCTTTGCTGCTGCCAGCGGTAGGAGGCAACACTAAGCCTGCTGCACCTGCATACACCACAATCGCCACTTTATCCTGCGGCCGCAGTTGGTCTACCAAAAGCTTGAAACCTGCTTTTACCAGCGGCAGCTTATCCTGCGTATCCATTGACCCGGACACATCAATCAGGAACACCAGGTTGGAGGCAGGCAGGTTGTCTGTCGGAATGGCTTTGCCCTGCAGCCCGATGTGCAGGAGTTGGTTGTCGCTGTTCCAGGGGCACACCGATAGCTCGGTGGTCACAGAAAAAGGCGCGTTGCCAGTTGGCTGCGGATAATCATAGGAAAAATAGTTCACCATCTCCTCAATGCGCACCGCATCAACGGGTGGCTTTTGCCCGTTGTTCAGAAAGCGGCGCACGTTGCTGTAAGAAGCCTTATCCACATCAATGGAGAAAGTAGAGAGCGGGTTCTTCTTCGCATTCTGAAAAGTACTTTCTTTGATGTAATCATAGTTCTCGGTGTTGTGGTTGAGAACTTCCGCATCCGCCATTGTCACGTATCCTCTTTGAATTTGCACACCCACTGCTTGCCCCTGCAGCGTATTGTTTCCCCGGAGCCGCACCTTTCTTTCTGCACCGTAACCTGTTACCACCATTTCTTCCAGTACTTTGTTATCCCTCTTCAGGCGCACATCCACCACCTGTTTCTCTCCTACCTTTACTTCTGTTCGTTCGTAGCCGATGTAAGAGAAGACAAGTATGGCTTTTTCATTTGGCACAATGACACTGTACTTGCCGTGTTTATCGGTGGCAGCGCCCTTTTGTGTCCCTTTCAGTTGAACAGAAATGCCCGGCAAAGTCTCGCCGGAGGTAGCGTCTGTTACAGTGCCGGTTATAGGTCTTTCCTGTGCCTGCGCACGCAGCCCCACAAACAAGAGGGCCAGCAGCAGCATGTAAATTTTTCTTTTCATGGTTTTATATGTTTTAGTTTCTTAGATGATGTAGCATCTCATCCTATTCCATAAAAAACTTTCACATTTTTTTATGCTGCTTTTTTCCTTTCTTTAGGAGACAGAAGCCTTCCTATGCTGCCCATGTTCCTCAAGCTTTTCTCTAACTCAAAGCCGCCTCCCGACGACCTGGAGTTGGTGCGCCTCTACAGGCAGACAGGAGATATGGCGCACCTGGGGGATTTATTCCAGCGGCACACGGAGATGGTTTACCTCGTTTGTATGAAATACCTGAAGGATGAGGAGGAAAGCAAAGACGCCACCATGCAGCTTTTTGAGCACCTGGCAACAGCGCTGCTGAAACACGACATCACCAATTTTAAAAGTTGGCTGCACGTAACAGCGAAGAACCACTGCCTGATGCAGCTGCGAGCAAAAAAGAAGCAGGAAAATATTAAATTAGAAGTATTTGACCCGCCAATTATGGAAAACACGGCTGATTTTCATCTTTCAGAAGCAGCCGAACGCGAACAGGACGAACAGGCAGTAGTGAAGGGGCTGGCAGACCTGCCACCAGAGCAGCGGGAATGCCTGGAGCTTTTTTACCTGCAGCAGAAGAGTTATAAAGAGATTGCCACCCTTACCGGTTGTGAGCTTAGTAAAGTAAAAAGCTACATCCAGAACGGGAAGAGAAATCTGAAAATTTACATGGAGAAGCACCATGCACCACGATAAGCACCACATAACGTTGGATGAAGGAGGCCACCCTCCGATGGAACTGCTGCGGCAGTACCACGAGGATGCTTTGCCCCCCAACCTCAGCCACCTGGTGGAAAGGCACCTGGTGGAATGCGATTTATGCGCTGACGTGCTGGAGGGTATGGCTTTATCAAATGCAGAAAGCACCAAGGCAGCTGTAGGAGATCTAAACCAGCGTATAGCCGCAAAATTAAAACAGGAAAGGAAGCAAACAGCAGTTCCGGCCTGGCAAATGGCAGCGGCCGTGTTGCTGTTGCTGTGCACGGCCTTTGTGGTGATATATTATAACTACAGCAAGCTGCAGCAGGAACAGAACGGTATAGCCGTAGAGCAGCAAATCAACAGTTCGATGGACTTATCGCTCCCTCCTGCCCCTGATTCAACCACAGAAATAGCAGGTGCTGTTGAGTCCTCTGAACCACAAGGTATAGCCTTGGCACCACCACCAAGTGCAGTTGAAAGGAAGAACGTGCCGCTCATCGTAAAACGTGATGAAGAAATACTGGAGGAAGTAGTAGTTGATGATGTTTTGGTGGAAGAAATAATGCCAGAAATGAATGAAGAAGAAAGTACCCGGCATAACAGGGAAGTGCTGAAAGACATTGACACACCCTCTCTCGCTGCAGTTCCCTCTTCTTCAGGAGAGTCTGAAATATCAGTCACAGAATCAGTACCGTTTCGTATAGCAGATACTGATGCGCCTGACACCATTCCGGAGAGCACCAGCGTATCTATGGCGCTACAGGGCAAAACAGCAGGCATCACTTTAAGGGGGCTAAACTCCCTGAACAAGGATGCCGCTGTGGCAGAAGTGGTGCATGGGCAGGTGCTGTCAGAAGAAGGGCAGCCGCTGCCTGGTGTGACGGTACAACTGAAGGGAACCAGCACCGGCACTACCACTGATGTACAAGGCAACTTTGCCCTCCCTGTCACGGGTAAGAAGCCAACGCTGCTGTTTCATTACATAGGATACACCTCCGCAGAAAAAGCCATAGCCAAGACCACTGCACCAGTAAATGTGAACCTGTCTCCTGATAATAAGACGTTAAGCGAGGTAGTGGTGACAGGGTATGGCACTACCACAACGGGCGAAGATCCTGCCGTGGCAGCTGCCAAACCTGCTATCGGCCAAAGGGCTTTCAGAAAGTACGTGAAAGAGAATCTTCGTTTTCCAGCTGGACCTGGAGGTGAGCGAGGGAAAGTGGTGGTGGGTTTCACCGTGGCAGCCACCGGGGAAATAAGCGAAGTAAAAGTATTGAAGAGCCTCTGCCCGGCCTGTGACGCGGAAGCAATACGAATAATTGAAGAAGGGCCAGCCTGGAAACCTGCCACGCAGGCAGGTACTCCTGTACAGCAACAGGTAAAAGTGTCGATACCCTTCAGGCAGAAAAAGCGATAGCCATGCAAGACGCAGAAAGCCAGTGGGAAGCATTGGCCAGCTCGTATACCTCTGATCAGCAGCTGATAAGAGAGCTATGGAAAGAGCTTTCTCAAAACTATAGCCAAAGCGGCCGCTACTACCACAACCTCCACCATATTGAAGCGCTTCTGCAACTGGCAGAGGAGCATAAAGCTTCTATTCAGCAGTTTGATTTACTCCGCTTCGCTGTCTTTTACCACGACATTATTTACAGCACAACCCGCAGCGACAATGAAGCCAGAAGTGCCGCTCTGGCAGCTGAAAGACTGCAGGAGTTGCACCTGACGGATGAGAAAATAAGAATTGTACAGGAAATGATTTTAGCTACAAAATCACACCAACCACATCAGTCAGAGGATGTAAACTTTATGCTGGACATAGACTTATCTGTACTTGGTGCTGACTCGAACAAATATGACCAATACCGAAAGCAAATAAGACAAGAGTATAATCTGTACCCTGACCTGCTTTACAACAGGGGCCGAAAAAAAGTATTGCAGCATTTTCTAAGCCAGCCTGCTATTTACAAGACAGCGACGTTTCAAAATAGCCTGGAGGCACAGGCAAGGCAAAATCTGCAGCGGGAAGTGAATAGCCTGTGAGAAAGATTCCTTCTTTTCTGCATTATCCGGCTATGCTCCTTTTGTTTGAAGCCGTATCTTAATTGACGTAAATTATCCGTATCTTGATTTTTATTGAAATCCAAAGCTTTTATGAGAAACGCTCTTCGCCTCTTACTACTTGTCATATTCAGCCTCTCATTGCATGCAGTAAAAGCCCAATCAGAAGATTCGGGTGGGGCTGCTACAATAAAGCTGAACCACATTGCCATGTACGTGCATGACCTGGAGAAAAGCACCGCTTTCTATGAGAATGTATTGCAACTGAAGCAGATTCCGGAGCCATTTAAAGATGGCCTGCATACCTGGTTTACCCTTGGTCCTGCAGGTCAGCTACACCTGATTCAGGGGGCAGAGCAAAACATAAAGCGGGACAAAAATGACCACATGTGCTTTAGTGTACTGTCTATTGAAGACTTTATCTCTAACCTGGACAATCATAAGGTTGAGTATACCAACTGGCCTGGTACAGCCAAAGCACCAACGGTACGTGTGGACGGTGTAAAGCAGGTTTATTTTCAGGATCCGGACGGCCATTGGATAGAAGTAAACAACGACGCTTCCATGAGGTAGATTATTGACGAAATCACTTATAGGAAGCGGGAACTGGCTAATTCCTACCATTATACTATGAGAGCAATGCATTTAAAAAGGTGCTTTATCTCCACTTTGTCATCTTTGCTTGTCCTCTTGATCCAGACTAACTGAGTATTAATGTAGATAAGTATACTTATGAAGTCTTAAAATCGGAAACGTTCGAAATAAAAGGCAGGGTGTTTTTAAGGGTTGTTACTATTATGCCTAACGGACTCTGCTATAAGGTGGCGTAGCTATCTTATAGGTTTGGTTGTGATACGTTATTCTATTAGTGCATACTTCTGGTTCTTAGTATCAAGCACTAAGATGTTACCGATGAACAGCTTGTTGCCTATCATACCGCCCATTCCCGAAAACTTCATAAGCATGTTCTGCATAAAGCCTGTTCCTTCTATATAGGTTACCATCGATAAGGGCAATTCCACGGAGCCAAACGCAATCAGACTGTTGCTTTGGATATTGTGCACAATTAATTTTTTGCCCCACGAATTAGCTTCATAGGTTTCTTCTTTTGAGCCTGCTTTAGAAAGTTCATTCCATGTGCTTTTATCGGTCAAAAGCTCAAATGCACTGGCGCCCGTGTCAAAAAGCAATGTTTGTTCCTGGCCATCTATTTTAGAGGGCAGTAGCACTCTTCTGCTCTCAAATCTGAAATCAGAGAACTGAGCCGCATTAGCAAGCTCGTGTGGAATCTCAGATGCTACCGAAATATTCTCATGCTTATAGTCAATCGTTAGAACCTTGTCTTCAATGAAGTCAGCTCCAATGGTACCGACAATACGGGCCCGAGAGCTGTCATTCCAGTCTATGGCACTCCCGTAATCTTTTACTTTTATCGTTTTTGCAAAAATGTCGGTATTCCCAACTTTGAAGCTGAACTGCTCTAAAGATGATGCATCTCCATTCTGGTGAATCACTATTTTATTGTACTTCTCATTAAGCGATGTTAGTACTTTGCCATAAAAAAGGGAGTAGGGCGCGCCTAGGTCAAACTGCATGTAATAAGTTCCAGGGATTCCTTCCAAGGTTACAGGTAAGACCATGGCCGAATACTCATCTACTCCGTTTTCAGTGGAATCTCCAAGCCAGACAAAAGGAGTTGGGGTGATAGAATCCCCGAGTACAAGTTGATTGGCAGGAGGCTGGAACTGGCTCTTGAAGTAAAAATATCCCCCAATTACGCTTATTAGAATTATCGCAATAAGGCTTACTAGGACCCTTTTAAGTGTTTTCATCTATTTTTATGTATCACGGTATAGTGCAGCCTAAGCCCATAGCGCAGCAAGGGTTAAGGTTGCACTGGGTTATGGGATTTAATTTTCATATTCTTTGATGTTGACTATTTGTACTACACCTTTCCCATCGTGGTACAATATCTCTTTAGCAAGAAAGCCAGTTGAATCATAGCTATAGACTGTTTTTAAATCTGGCGCCTTAAGTACACCTGTCAGCTCCCCAGCAAATAGAACTGTTTTGAAGTAGAGTAAAACCTTTAACTTTGAACAGTTATTTATGAAGAGAAAGACATTTACCCCGCAGCAGATCGCCAAAATCCTGAAGGAGTTCGAGGCA
>NZ_QRGR01000036.1 GCF_003367245.1 Pontibacter diazotrophicus
AGGAGCACTGCCTGCAGTCACTGGGCGCTGCCCAGTAGTTTCTCAGCAGCCTGCCGTCCGCAGTGCGGTCAAAGCCCTTGAAGGGGAGCGGCTTGCCCATGGGGCAGATGTAGCGGTCGTTCTCCTTCTCATAGGGAAAGCCCCCTATCTCGGGCTTGTACATCCCGAACACGGGAATCCAGCCTGTAATGCCCTGCTGCTCGAGCATGAAATAGTTGGAGCCATTGGAGTAGCCGGTATCGGCTAGCAGGTCCCGCATGAGCAGCGCGTTTGATTTCAACTTGCTTTGCACCTGCACCACAAGGGAAGGCAGGTGCTGACTGTCCCTGCCGTCGGCAAAGTCTGCCCGGATATGGGAGATAACACCTTTGGCCGTATCGACCACCATGCTGCAGTGGTAATTGAGCTTCCGGGCCTTTCCCGGTTTCACTGATATGCGGGCATCGGGGTCATGCGGGGAGTAGTGCGTTTTGTTGCTGACCAGCTGTGCCTTCTCATGGGTTGACCCCAATGAGGTGAATGTGCCCCTGATATTCTCCTGATGCTTCTCCAGCTTCCTGAGCTGATGGGCGGGAGCGGTGATGACCTGTGCCGGCTTGCTGTGGCGCTTGCCTGTCTCCTGTTGCTGCACTGCCTCCTCTGGCTGCTTTAGCAGCAGGCTGTCCATGGAGGCGTTGGCCTTCACGGGCGCTGAGTCTACGGCCTGTGTGTCCCCCCTGACCATACCTTTCTCCACGCACAGCGTGAAAACTTTATTGAACAAGGCTTCAAAAAGGGCCTCGGGGTAAAGCTGGCGGGTGCGGGATACGGTGGAGTGCCAGGGCAGAGGCTCGTCAAGCTGATAATCCAGAAAATACAAAAGGTCCAGGCGGAGGCTGCAGTGCTCGATGAGCCTGCGGTCTGAGGTGATATCTCCAGGTAGCCCACCAGGCAGAGCTTGAAGAACACCACCGGGTCAACGCTCTGCTGACTACACTTACCGTAGTAACCCCGCGTCAGCTCGGTAAGGAAGCTCAGGTCCAGCTGCTGCTTGAGCCGGCGGTAAAAGTTGTGCTCCGGCACGTGCGCCGAGAGCGAGAAGAGCAGCTCCTTCTCATCTTTGAAAGTTTTCTTGCCCTGCATAGTTACAAGCAATAAGTCATTATCCTTTAACGGCTATCTTCAGCCGGTTGTGCAACAGCCACGTGGGATTAATGAGATCGTGGAACCTCCGGCGGAACCTGCCCCTGCAGCTTGTATGGCGTCTCATTTTGCCGTCTCAAAAATCAAAATCTTTTTTTATTTTTGAGATGAGTTTATGATACTGATATGAAGATAGGATACGCCCGGGTCTCGACCCAGGACCAGAAGCTGGAGTTGCAGCTTGACGCCCTCACCCAACATGGGTGCGGCCAGATATTCAGAGAGAAGAAATCAGGCAAGAGCAAGGAGCGCCCGGAGCTGGAGAAGATGATAAGCCAGCTTAGGAGCGGCGACACAGTGGTGGTGTGGAAACTGGATAGGCTGGGCCGTTCGCTGCGGGACCTGATTGACCTGGTGTCAGAGTTCAAGGAAAGGGGGGTGGAGTTTGTGAGCCTGCAGGACGGCATTAACACGGCCACGCCCACCGGCAGGTTCACCTTCAACATCTTCGCTTCACTGGCAGAGTTCGAGCGGGAAATCATACGCGAACGAACAAAGGCGGGACTCGATTCAGCCAAAACCAGAGGAAGGAAAGGCGGCAGGCCAGTCGGTTTGTCAAAGGCAGCCATGGAGAAGGCAAAGTCAGCCAGGATACTCTTTGACTCCGGAACAGGGGAAGCTAGCGCAGGTAGTCAGCTGCTGACCCGCCGAAGGCACCTCATCTTTAACTTTAGGGGTATACCGACAGTGACGATGCACTGGGTGAAACAGCACATCGAATTAGAGCAGCACCTGCTACGGTAACTGAGCTAACCGGTCTGGGCGCAGGGAGAGCTTACCCGTGCTTCAGCAACTGCCTTTGAGCCACTACAAGTATAAAAAGTAGATAATCATTTTGTTTTAAGAGCGGGAGGTTCAAGTCTGTAAAATGACTCGAGCCTCCTTTTTTTGTTTACATCAATTTCAAGGCAAAGTCATCAGCCAAGGTCACAACAGCCTTCTGATGTCATATTAAGACTGGCCTTTCCTCCTGGCCCTGTATACTCATAGAAGTGACTTGATATTCCGCTTTCGACGTAGTCCCTGTATGGAACAACACCAGCGGCAAAATGTATGGGTTTGAAATGTTCTATAGGATAATAACCATCCTCTAATTCCGCAGGTCTTAACGCCGCCTTCCCTGCCATCATCTTTCCTTGCTTAAGGATCTCCCACTCAGTCGGGAAAAGATCTTCATTAGTTTGATGGGATTTCCTGTTACTGTAAGATTTAACTCCCATCGTTTTTCCATTTTTTCGGAATATTTTCATGTACAGGTAGTCCATTAGGTAAGTATGCTGTAAACCGTTTGAATCTTTAGCGCCTCTATTTAGGTATGTCTAAATTAACAAATATGAAGTACTAGCGAAAATAAGTCACCTTTGTATTCAACATAAAAAAACTGCTTTACTTTCTGATAACATCAGTTATGGTAAGTACGAAGACTGTTGGTTGTAAAAGCATCTCAAGAAAACCTATATTTTCTGGGATGCAATTCTGCTGTTTACAAACCAGATACTGCCTTTCTGCCACGGCACAAATTTCATGTTCGTGATGCAATACAGAAACATGTAAGCAGTTTAAATCCTAGGATTTTAGTATATGAAATCCTGGTGTTTGATTTCTATAAATCTAAACCAGGGTAAACATCCTTCCAGCTCCTGTTCTCGTTGCGTAACAGGCTCGTCAGAACCTTTCTCCTATCAGACAGGTCGGGGTTCTCTGAAAAGCCTTCCTGCAGAACACTCTCTGGCAACTGCAGTTCATGCCAGTTGATAGCCGGTTTCTCGCCTGCTTTAGTCCCAAAACGACTTTCCAAGTGCTTTAACAGCAGGGTAATGGAGCCCCTCAGTGACTGTAGTTCCTCATGCAAAGACTCAAACTTGCTGCTGTTAAGCATGATGCTCAGCGCCTCATCCAGCGTTGTCAGGTTGATGCTCAGTGAAACGGCATTGTCAGTGTTGTGGTAAAAGTGGAGCACAGGATAGGCCTGGTACAGGACAGAGTGCTGGTGTACCATCTGCTGTAAGTTTGAGATTTGCTGATACCCAAAGGATATATCCACCTCCAGCAGGCGCTTTACGATCCCAGATGGTGTTCCTCCCAGGCTCCTGATGGACAAGGCAAGGGAACGCTTCTGCACTACTGCAGAGGAAATTGACAGCAGGTAGGTCATGGAAGTGGAAAAGAAAACAAAACCGAAAAAAGAAAAGACACTGGTCAGTATCTCAAAAGATGGTGTTTTAGGCTGGTAATTCCCTACTCCAAGTGTGGACAAAACATAGCCCGTAAAGTAAAAGCGTTCCACCGCAGAGGCTTCCCTCCCACTGTTGTTTACAATTGCCTCCGGGTTAGAAGAATAGACCAGAAACAGCCCCAGCCATATAAGCAGCACCCACATTGACAACACCGCCAGGTTAACCGCCAAACCGGATATGCTGTACACTTTCCTGCTAAATTTTCTTTCCAGAAGCAGTATCAGTTTATGCGTGATGGTTGCACATGGTTTACTTAAGTAGCCTGCTCCGCTACCGGAAAGGGTAGTGTAAAAGAAATCACAGAACGCCAGGGCCAATATGGCGATGCCTGCGATCAGAGAAATAACTTCTTCCATTTTATATGATCTGATTCAGAGGTGATACTAGATTAGTACGACTGGGTGAATGCGAACATTTCCATTTGACGAAAGCAACTGCTTTGTGTCTGAGCCGATTGCAAAAGTGCAGGCATCTCCTGCGCATCTTTTTGCTTTGCCCTATCTCACCCGACACCACTGGTGTTACTATGACAATGGCTCCCACTGTTTGCCAAAGGGTAAACTTTTAAGCCACCAGGCCCCTCTTGGCAGTTGCCTGTAATAGAGAAAGAGCACAAGCCCCACGGGCAGGGCCCGCATGGTAGCGATAAAAAGAGGGTTGCTCTTTGGAAGTGCTTCTGGATAAAAAGAGGGTTGCTCTTTGGAAGTGCTTCTGTGGACAGGATGTATAAGGTACCTCAAATGGCCGGGGCCAGGGCCGCCTTTGGCAAATTATTGGTACTCATACCGATTGCGTACGAATAAGTGTAGCTACATGTTTTAAACATCACCGCTGATCACACAACACAGCGAAACAGCTACAACTACAGGCACTAAGAGGAAGAAGGACAGCAGTCCATGGGAGCCTATACTCCGCTGTACCGACTTTCGATGAGCCTGCACTGCTTGATTGTTATAGTTGTGTCATCTTCCCTAAATAAGGCGTAAAAAAACATGACGTAATTAAAACCGTATAGATGTAAAGTTGCACATTAGAATGCTCGACTTCATAGTCAGTAAAAGCCGCTAATTCCCATGGCGGCTTTTACTGTTTTACAGTATCTGCTTGGTGTTCAGTTTCATAAGCCCCCTTTAAAAATATAAAGTGTTGCTGTACAAGCTCTCATTCAGGAGGAGGTCTTGTCGGTGCGAATAAGTGTTATTTATTGCCGGGATCCTTCGTCTGCCACATGGTCAGCGTGAAAGCCGCCGCGTTGCCCCATAGGTTTATCCTTATCAACGGTGGTGTCTTTAGCGGTTTGATGCTCCAGTTCAGAATTGATCTCTGCACCCAAAAGAGTGACGAAACTAGTAAGGTTAAGCCACAACATGAGGATAATGACAGCGGCAAGGGAACCATAGGTTGCTTCATAACTGCCGAAGTTGTTCACATACCAAGAAAATAAAAGGAAAGCTACCAACCACAGAACTGTGGCTATTCCAGAACCCCAACTCACCCATTTAGACTGAGGATTGTCTCTGTTAGGGGCTACTTTATAAATCAAGCTAGCCCGAGCATAACAAATATTGCCAGCACAAGCCATCTGCCCCATTGTGTAACAGTCTGAAGAGTACTTGGCAGCCCCAGGTTGCCTACCAGTGCCGGAAGGGAAACCACAAGGGCCAGGTAAATGATGCTTAATATGATGCCGCCAAGCGTGAAGAGCAGCGTGATCGCGTTCAGTTTGACAAAGCCCCTCTTTTCCTCTTCATCATAGGCTTTATTCTTTGGCGCCTTCACTGCCGATGGTGTATCCCAGAGGTTTTAGCATCGGCACGTGGTCGGCCACTGCTTTGATGAAGCTGAACAGCGGCAGGAACACGATCATGCCGATGATGCCCCATACAGCTGACCCGACGACGACGGCAATAATGGTGAACAAAGGATTCACTTTGATGCGGTTTCCCACCAGGTATGGCTCAATCAGGTAGCTTTCCACGAACTGTGCGACAGCGATGGTGCCCAGCACAATCCACACCGCGTTCAAATCCCCTGTCGTGGCAAAGGCAATGGCCAGTGCGATGGCACCACCCACTATGTTGCCAACATAAGGAACCAGGCTCAGGACGCCGACTAGAAAGGCTGTTGTGAAGGGGCTCCCCATCCCTGACACTGAAAAGCCGATGGCATAGATGACAGACAGTGCAGCAACCAGTATAAGGTTACCGACAAGATACTGCCTGGCGTCCTTCACGATCTCAGAAAGAACCTGCTTGCCCTCCTCCTGCTTGTCACCAGGAACAAACTTCAGCACGGCCTGGTAAAACCTCCTGCGGTAGAGCAGCATGAAAAAGATATAGACGGTAATGAGCAGAATGGCGCTCAGGGAGCCAAAGAGCCTGGAGGCCACCGTCGTCAGAATACTCTTCACCGATATGCCACTGCTTCCTCCGCCGCTGTCGCTGGCCTGCTGCGCCTTCCCGTCCCCACTGGTTTGCTGCGAACTTCCTCTGTTTTCCCCACCCCGGCTGGCCTGCTCACCTTCCCCCTGAGGTGAACCCTGCGAAAAAGGGTTATCGAGAGAGAACCCGCTGTTCTCCTCGACAAAAGACTCCACCTGGCCGAACTTGTCGCTCAGCCGGTCCTGGATGGAAGGCCATTGTGAGGTGAGCTTTTGGACTTCCATTCCCACGGCCCAGAAAACGCCGACGACAAACAAAAAGAAGACCAGGTCAGAGAGCAGGGCGGCCCACCCCCTCTTTACGCCCTTCCCCTCCAGCCAGTTGGAGACCGGCGCGAGCATCATGGCCAGAATCACGGCCAAGAAAAGTGGGGCCAGCACGCCCTTTGCCAGCGCCAGCCCGTGAAAAAAGAGATAAAAGGTGCCGATGACAAGAAACAGGATGAGCAGAAAGCGTTTTAGTTTATCTTTCATAGGAGTGGTATGTTTAATCAAGCAAGGTACTGCTTGGTCCTTTTGTAGAGCTCAAGGGAGGAGGCTGTCGAAAAACCGCTTGTTGTCTTTGGCTGTTCTTCCCTTATTCGGCATGGCCCATCTGCCTTACAAAGCGCCGGATACCCCCGCCCTTCATGCGCATGAGGGCAAAGGTGATGCCGGCGGCAAGAGTCAGCGAGGTTACGTTGATGGCGAAGGTCAGCAGGTGCTCTATCCATTTGTCCCCCTCATCGAAGCCGAAGACGAGCTTGAGCCCGAACCAGGCCGGGTAAACAGAGATATGGGCCGTGGCGGCAAGGCCTATGAGTTCCCTTCGCCCGGCGTCATCCACGGCACCAAGCCCGGCTGCGATGCCGATGGCGGTGGACAGGAAGAAGCCGGACACGGGGCTGCCGAACTCCTCCCAGCCAATAGGAGGTTTTGTAAACACCGCCACACAGACACCTGCCAGCAAAATCAGGGCAGTGGTCAGCAGCAGCGCCAGCAGCCCCTGCCTGAGCAGGCGCCACTCACTGATACAGGCGCCAAGCCCTGTCGCCAGCATGTGGTGGTGGTAAGGCAAAAACAGGAGGCCCGCGATGATGAGCGGCAGCATGTCCTTGACCATCCCGTAAGAAAGAAGCACGGAGGAAAGGAACACCCTCCCAACCAGGCTCACCGTTACCTTTGTGAACTGCCACAGCTCCTCGTACACGTCCGTGGTAGGCCTGGTAATAGGGTGGGTCTCCGTTTCCGGGGGCTGGGAGCCAAACAGGGACTCAGGATGGCGGACAGTGAAAGTATAGGTTGCCGGTTCGTAGAAGGAGGATTCCATCAGGTTTTCTATGAACCTTTTTGCCTTGGGCGTGGCCGTCGCCACTTCCACCACGTCCTGCGTCACCTCCCTGCCATCGGAGATATGCTCCTTTGCCTGGTGCACGGACACGTGGGAAACCCCCACCTCCAGTGCTATGGCCACCACGTCCTTCCCCTGTCCCGCAGGGGCCTTTACAGTCACTAATCGCATAGAAACTTTTTCTTTAGGTTAGGGCGCCTCCTGCTACCGCTGTAGCAGTAAAACCTTATACCCTGCCACAGCAGAAAGGTTAGACGCTGCACCAGTCAAAGGAGCAAGCCAGCAAGCGCCTTAGGGTGGAAGCAATACCGAAAAATGAACCGAGCAGCCAGGCAAGCAGGAAAAGGGCAAAAAAGGCACAAAATGGTTAACAATTTGATAATTGCGCCGTTAAAATTAACTCCCATAGTGCATTGGCCTCTTCCCCTGGCAGAGGTTACATGCGTTGTTTTAAGAGTCCATGTGCTGATTGAGCGGTAAGAAAGCCAGCTACCGGTAAGGGCAATATAAAAGCAGCAGCATAAGCGAAAGAAGAGATAAAGAAAATAAGCGAGGAAAGAGAGGGGCAGGAACAGCTGCTTATATAACTGGCAAGAAGCGGGAAAGAGCGCTTCCAGCATCGTTTGCCTATGCCGGCCCATCATTTCAGGGAACTACTGGACTTACTTGAAGAACAGCTTCAGACAGAAGAATGCGACCGTTCTTTTGCGTTCACAGAGGGATTCCTGAAGGAACATCACCTGGAGGAAGACAAAGTGATTGTCTGGCTGGTATTGCGATTGCGAGGTGCTGCGTAACGTAGGGGGGAAACTCGAAAGTACCTAAGATCTCCTGCCGCTAATCAGGCACCACCTGGAAGGAACTGAGCCTAATAGAGAGAGGAAATCAGCTCAGGATATCCAAACAGTGGAAAACCCGGACATACCCAGGTTTAATAGAAAGATGCCGGACAAGAGCACACACTTTGCCTGCCCCAACAAAGGAAGCTAACTTTTAGAAGTTACTACAATCACAGGAGCTGAGTTCCGTACAGACCTTAGCAGGAGACTTTCCGTATAACAAGACTCGTCTTCTTTTCACGTCTTTGGGCGTGTTTAGCACAAGACTTTCATGATTCCAAAAGAGCCACCTCTTGTAGAGGTGGCTCTTTTCTTACCTTATGCTTTAGAGAGCAGAACAGAGCTTTCGCTATTTGCCCTCCTGAGATCTAGAGAAATCAATCTGTCTGTTATAATTAAATCCGGTGAAAGGTTTGAGCCATGGATAATCGGCGGGTGAAACACTTTACTCTTGAAGCAGGTACTCTTAGGGTCGGGAACTGCGAAACTGGAGCCCTTTAGTTTTTCGGACTTCTTCTCTTGCAGTGCATTGTACTATCGGTCTTTTTTTACTGAAACACCTCTTCGATACTGATTTACTCCCCCCTCTACCCTTTCATTCTGTTTTCGCAGTTCATCACCAGGCGCATGAAGCAGGACAAGGAGAAGAGCGTGCTGAGCAGGGCCGACTTCACGGCCATGGCGGAGATTGGCACAAAAGAAGGCGTCCTGCACCGAGATGAGTCGCGCGTGATAAACAACGTGCTGGGCTTTAATGTGATTCTGGCAAGCCACATCATGACGCCCCGCACAGTGGTAAAGGCCGCACCCGAGAAGCAGCTTATACGGGAGTTCTATGACAACTCGGCCAACATGCGCTTCTCCAGGATTCCGGTTTTTGAAGACTCTATCGACCATATCACAGGCTTTGTGCTTAAGGATGAGGTGCTGCAGCGCATCATCGAAGTCGAAGGCAACCTGCCGCTGTCAGCGATCAGCCGCCCCATCCAGGCCGTGCACCCGGGCATGCCGGTGCCGGAGCTGTTTACCCGGTTGATGGACAGAAAGGAGCACATCGCACTGGTGGTGGATGAGTACGGCGGCACGGCGGGCCTGGTGACCATGGAGGACATTATCGAGACGCTGCTGGGCCTGGAGATCACCGATGAGTTCGACGCGGTGGAGGACCTGCAGAAGTGGGCACGCGAAAGATGGCAGGCGCGCGCAAAAAGTCGCGGAATTCAGGATAATAATACGCCCTGAAGCACCGTTCTTACCAGACCGAAAAAGCATCTCATGCAACTGATAACAACTTTTATGTTACGTGTTGCTTCACTCCTTTCCTGTTGGAGCACTTCAACAAATGCAATTGTTGCCTCTTGATGCAGGCGCAAGAATTTATAGTTAGCCCAACTGCACTCCTCCTGCCTGAGCGGCTGATGAAACCTACAGCCCCTGAAGCAGGTACCCCTCTACAGCTGCCGCTCTAGCCGTATGAAGGCCAGGGCGGGATAACCTGTGTTGCCTTTGGAGAATGAAGAAAAGCCGGAACATGATATGGAAGACTGTTGAGCTGCTGTTGATTTATGTTGCCGTACCGCTCTTCACCGCATACCAGCTGCACGGGATATACAACCTGGTGCCTCTCCTGGCAATGGGCCTGCTCCTGCTTATCCTCCTGCTCAGGAGTAAGCGTTTCCACAACAGGCGATTCTTAAGACTGGTGCCCGTCAACTGGAAGTTTCTGGTCGGCAGGTTTGTGTTCCTCTCCGCATTGGTCTACGGGTTTATGCGCTTCTTTCACCGGGACATGCTCTACTACCTGCCGCAGGAGAACTTCGACCGCTACCTGCTGGCAGTGGCCCTGTACCCTTTCTGGTCTGTCATCCCGCAGGAGATAGTCTACAGGGCCTGGTACTACCACCGCTACAGCGACCTTTTCCCAAACAAAAAGATGTCCGTCCTTTTGAACAGCGCCTTCTTTGGCTTCTCCCACATTGTCTTCGGCAACTGGGTTGCCATCATCGGCGCCTTCCTTATCAGCTTTGTCTTTAGCCACACCTACAGGAAGTACAACTCCCTGCCCATCGTGGTGATAGAGCACTTCTTTTACGGGGCGATGATATTCTCGCTGGGGATGGGCAGGTTCTTTAAATAGGCAGGGCAACAGGTATAGACCATGGCTTTTATCTGCTGCTGTACCGGAACCGGGCCTCTATGAAAACAAAAAGGCTGTAGCAGATCAGCCCGAGCGCCACAGCCCCCAGCAGGTAAGCCCCATGGGCAGCGCTTTCCAGAAAGTGAAAGGCACTTTCGGCACCGCCTGACTTGGCGTTGAGGGTGGCTCGCAGGAGCAGGTAGCTGAAGATACCCCACACCGCGCCCCGGGACACGTAGCCTATTTTCCCGGTCTTTATCATCGTCTCTTCCGCTTTGTGGCCTAACCCGGCCTCTTTTATCTTCTTCCTGTACCTCTCAGAGATACCTTCGTAGATGAAGTAAGCCCCGCCAAGGCCAATGAGCGCCGCACCAAAGATAACAAGCCACTGGCCTAAGGGCTTTTGCAGTACCTCTGCGATGAACGACTGCCTGATGCTTTCGCTGTCACTGCCGCTGCTCACTGCCAGCTTGGCCGCCATAAATGTCAGAAGCCCATAGAAGGCGCCGCTGGCTCCGTATCGCGCCCTGTAGATAAGTCCTTTGATGTCGGTCCCTTTTCCCTCCGTGTCTGTAAGAGCCTGCAGCAGCCTCCAGACACAGTAGCACGCCAGGCCGACGGAGACAATCAGCAAGAGGGCTCTTCCCAGGAACAGCTCCTCAATAAAAAGGAAGACTTCCTTTCTGCTTATCTCCCGTGTGTCTCTGCCCAACTCAAGAGCCGTTACCAGTGCCAATATGCCGAGCAGGCAGTAAACAATGCCTTTTGCAGTTAGGCCAATCTGGGCCAGGCGCTTTACCCATTCGGGCGGAACAGAAGGGATATATGCAGCAGGGTCTGGAAACTTCATTTTTATAGTATTGAAAGGGCAGGGCAGCGGCCGGAGCCGAACGTATAGTCTGTACGGGCCTAAGGAAGCCACGTTATCTTGTCGCCAGGCAGGCTGCTAAAACACTGAAGTCTTCCACAGAACGAAGCCAGGCAGGCCCCGTAGAATTTAGCAAGCGCCTACGAACCTTAATACAATAAACTTAAAGGAAAGTCTAACCATGAAAGAGAGAAGGAGCCTGAAAGCGATAAGAAACGGACGCTGCTTTTTCATTTTGGCCGCCATCACAGCATGCACCTATGGCGAAACAGAGGTAGCGGAGGATGATGTGGAGACCGATGATGTGGCTGTAACTGACACCCTGATTGAGGAGGAGATTGACACGACGCTAATGACATCTTACTATAAGGCCTGGGATGTGGACGGTGACGGGTTCCTGAGTGAGGAGGAGTTCACCTCAGGTTTCTATCAAATCTGGGACCTGAACAAAGACGGAAGAGTCTCAACAGGCGAGTGGACCACAGTGACATCGGACTACAACTATAATATAGACGCAAGAGACTGGCAACCATGGGACACCGACGGGGATGGTTTCATAGAGCGGGTGGAGTTTGACGCAGTCTTTCCCAGAACGGGCCTGTACGGCACCTGGGACACAGACGGTGACGGGCTGATAGAAGAGCGGGAGTACATCTCCGGTTCCTTTAACATATGGGACACCGACGGGGATGAAGTACTGGATGAAGCTGAGTATGTACAATAAAGCATCTACTATGGTGATTGAGTAGCGCAGAAATATCCACGGATTCAGCAGTTTCCTTCAATCAAACAAGTAGAGAATAAGACCATAATAAAACTGCGTCTCAAGTGGCTCTACAGTCTCATCTGCCTCTTCTTTTCCCTCACGCTGAGCGGCTGCGGCTTTTACCATGATGCTTTCAAAAGACCCAGTTCCTGGGCCGGCATGTTTGCTATCGCTGCTACTCTGGCGTTCTTTTACCAAATTATGAAGATATTCAGAAGAAAGTGAAAAAATACACTTCCTCCAGCTTATAACACCTATTATGGCAAGTACGGAGACTGTTGATTGTAAAGCTTCTCAAGAAAACCCACGTTTGGCGGGACTGCAGCCTGCCTAGAGCAACAGGCAGCAACAGCCTCTGTGCTTTCCATTAGATTGAGTGAGCCTGAAAGGCAGCCGGCGGTAATAAAGCCTACTGGAGATTTGCTGTATTGAGGTATGGCTTTAATCCCTCCCGCATGCGCAAACGCACCTCGAAAATGCAGGAAGGTCAGCCTTATAACTGTTCCGTACATAATGCAGATAAGCGCACGTTCACGTTTAGCTGGTAGTTAAGGGCAAGATTATAACTACACAATTAGCACAATGAATTACAAAGACATTGCTGAAAGAATAATTGAACTGAAAAACGCTGACTTGGAATTTCGGGACAAGCTTATTGAAAACGGGCAACTTGGTGAAGGCTATAACGAAGAAATGGCGAAGATACATAACAGGAATGCAGAAATCTTAAATCAGATAATAGACAAAATCGGTTATCCTACCGTTGACAAAGGAGGCAAAGAAGCCAGTGAAGCAGCTTGGTTGGTGATACAACACTCAATCGGACAGCCAGTATTTATGAAAATATCCCTAAAATTATTAGAAGTTGCTGTAAATGAAAACAAAGCCAATCCAAAGAATTTAGCTTACCTGACCGACCGAGTAGCTGGATTCGAAGGTAAGCCTCAACTTTATGGAACTCAATTTGATTGGGACGAAAACGGAAAGTTAAGCCCGAAACTTTTTGACGACTTGACCAAAGTAAATCAAAGGAGAAAATCAATCGGACTTAACACCCTTGAAGAACAAACGGATATTATAAGAAGACAAGCAGAAATTGAAAATCAATTACCACCGCAAAACTTTGGAGAAAGGAAACAGGAAATTGAGAAATGGAAGAAAACAGTTGGTTGGACAAAATAAAAATAGCCCATAATAGCACCTATCTAAAAATGGGAGGAGGTCACCACAGCTCTTTACAAAACTAATCTTTTATGGGGTGATGATCTTCTCCCTGGGGATGGGCAGGTTCTTTAAATAGGGAAGGCAACATGTAGGCTTGCAGCTGCTATTGGTCGTATGGTTTGTTGTCTTCAGCCCGTGATCAAAGTACGGTTCATTGTCTTTCTCACTGCTCCAGATCATAGCTGAGCCGGTTAAGTTAGTTATCTCCATGCGCTCTGTCTGGTTGTTCTCTGTCAGATTAATGTAATCCTTACCCCCGCTCTTGGACCTCCTCCGGGTACAGCCTCATCCCTACGCAGTGCCCGCCACCGCCGCCAGCGTGGGTATAGTAGTAGCGCACTCCGTTCAGCATAAAGGTAAATCAAGATAGATACTATTGGTTTAGCAGGGCACCACATCGAGTAAATCTCGGGTAGGGAGCCTTCAATTGCTGCATTCCAACAAAGTCTCCTGACTTCAGGTATAGCAGGAATACCGGAATGCCTTTGTGCTGTGAGCTAAAGCCTGCAGCGGGCGCTGTATTTCATTCACCCAGTCTCAGACAGCATGACCTCAGAGAAAATTCAGAAAAAAAGATTCCGCATACTCTACAAGCTCGAGGCCTGGCTGGAGGGGCCCATGTTCTTGCTCTCTATAGTATGGCTGTACCTTTTTATCGTGGAACTGGCAAAAGGCCTGTCCCCCTTTCAGGAAAAGCTGGTGATTCTGATATGGCTTCTTTTTGTGCTGGAGCTTACGACGAAGCTGGTGCTCTCCGCCGACAAAGTCAGCTACATGAAAAAAAACTGGCTGACAATACTGGCTCTTTTCATACCTGCTTTCAGGGCATTCCGCCTGCTCAGGGCCATCAGGGTCTTGCAATTGAGCCGGGTTGCCACGACGACTACCTTCGTCAGAGGGCTTACCTCCTCTAAGCGCTTTCTGAATGAGCTTAGGGATGCACAAGGGAAAACGCCACCTGCAGAAATGCATGTGGGGGTTCTGCTTGCCTACAGCCCTGCAGTCACGCCGGAGGTCATGCAGCCTTTTCTGAAGCAGCTGATGCTTGATGTGCAGCCGGAAATGAGTTTTGCCACGGAAATACCATGGTCATTCCACCTGGTGGAGCCGGTAGCCCTGACAACTGACAAAACAAGGGAACCCTCTGATTTCCTGGACGCGGCCACCATGCGGATGGCAGAGGGCCCTTACGATATTGTGTTGGTGGTGACCGATTCAACTCTGTCCGTTTTCTACAGTCTTTAATTTCCTTGCTTCATTTCCTTTAC
This sequence comes from Pontibacter diazotrophicus, assembly GCF_003367245.1. GTDB lineage: Bacteria > Bacteroidota > Bacteroidia > Cytophagales > Hymenobacteraceae > Pontibacter > Pontibacter diazotrophicus. Next base: position 14,292 of record NZ_QRGR01000036.1, read on the forward strand.
CTTCGACATATCCAGGACGGTTCTATCAGTAAAGCCAACATCCTGGCTCGGAGCACTAAACTGAAGGCTCTCCATGTAAGCGGGCTTTTGCCCTTCCATCATCTGCATGATTGCGTCAGCGTAAAACTGTCGGGCATCATCTACGGAGCGTTTGCCCTTTACCACATCATCGGCCAAGTTGAGTGCCAGAATATTGGCTCCTTCCTTGTCGCAGCGGGCTGATAATTCACCCTTTGTGCGTTCTGCGATCACACTGCCGTCATACATGGCCAGCTCATCAAACTTGTCGGCCGGCACCTGATAGTTGATGAACTGCTCCAGAACATCCTTGTGCGGCATCGGGAAGTCGTGCTGTACTTCTTCTCTGTAGACAATGGTGCGTTTAAATGGACCCGTGTTATACCATATCAGCCTGCTGGGAGTGCTCTCTGCTGGCTGCCCATACTTATCATCATATTGTTGGCCGCCATCTTTGCGGTTTCGGGCCAGTCATTTACCATCGCCTTGGCATCTTGCTGTACAGGCTGCGCTGCCTGAGTAGCCGGGGTTGTCATCGCTGTAGCTTCAGTGGTGTTAGCAGTCGTAGTGGTTCCGTTTGTACAGGCCACTCCAATAGCAGTGCCGAATACCCCTGCTATAAAGATGTTTAATACTTTTTTCATAACGTTTGTCTTTTTGTGTTTTCATAGCACAATTGCTGGCATTGCAGAAAAGCGTGCAATGATCTCTAGCCACTTACTGTATCGCAATGCTTTATAAGTTTTACGCCGTTGCTATGCTGTTGTTATGTATGCGTTAACCACCTATATCAGGACAAGACACTCTACACCGACGACTGTAGCAATGTAATTAGCCGAAGGCAACGTCCAGCACCATCATCAGCACAAACCCCCCTATCAGTCCCAGCACGGCGACATCGGTGTTTTTATCGCGCTGTGTTTCTGGAATCACCTCCTCCACTACCACATATATCATGGCCCCCGCCGCAAAGGCCAGGGCATAAGGCAGAATGGGTTGCATGGTGACTACGGCAGCTGCTCCCACAACACCGGCAACAGGTTCCACTACGGCTGAAAGCTGGCCATACCCGAAGCTCTTCATTCGGCTGACGCCTTGCCTGCGCAAGGGCATAGCCACTGCAAAGCCCTCGGGGAAGTTCTGCAGACCAATACCAATGGCCAAGGCAATGGCAGAGGCGTACGTCACCCCATCCAGGCCAATGTGAGCTGCGCCGAACAGCACGCCCACCGCCAGCCCTTCCGGAATGTTATGCAGGGTAATGGCCAAAATGAGCAGTGTTGTCTTGTGCCAGTTTGTTTTGATTCCCTCCGTCTCGTCTTCCTTGAAGTTGATGTGCAGGTGTGGGGCCAGCTTATCCAGTGCGAAAATAAAAAGGGCACCCGCCAGAAAGCCGATGGCTGCCGGCACCCAGCTAAAGCCGGGATACTTTTTCTCCGCTAATTCAATAGATGGGGCCAGCAAGGACCAGAAACTGGCCGCCAGCATCACTCCTCCTGTAAAGCCCAGCATCACATCGTGCCACGCCCTGCTCATGGAACGGAACAGAAAAACCATGGAGGCGCCAAGAAGGGTCAAAAACCAGGTGAACAAGGTGGCCAGAAGAGCTGCATATATGGGGCCTAATTCCTTTAAAAAACTTTCTATACTTTCCATTCTGTTGCTAAAAAACATGCTTCAGCACAAGCTGAAGGAAAAGAGTCAGGGCAGGTTTCCCATGCCCATTTATTATTGATGACAGGCACCATTGCCATACGTTGCCATGGTGTCTAAAGATGCTCCTCATCTTCAGGGGAACAGCAAGTCTTGTGGCACTCTTCAAACTGCCCGGGTGCAGTTTGAAGAGTGCCTGCTCCTGGCCCGGCAAAAGAAAAGGGCAGCCACCGGCTACCCCTTCATCCAGACCTCAACTAACAATTCATGAAAAAACCCTCTCAGAGTCAAAAGCCAGACACAGTCGCAGGGATAATAATTCCGGCCTGAGCAGAATAATGCCGCTGCTCTCCGGCCACTGCGGAATCTTCTGTAATGATAGAGTTTCTGTAGCCTCCAAGTGCTTTCGCTTATGTACCTGCAGAGGTCGCAGGCGTATAGCCCTTGTGATGCATCTGCAAGAATTTAACACCCTGCCCCTCAGCGAAAGAGCCGCCAGCGTATGGAAGCGGGGCACCTTCCTTTCTACCCGCACAGAGGGCAACTATGGCCTGGCGCTTTACCACATGGGCAGGTTCTTCTGCGAGATGTGGTACGACCCTGCATTCAATGAGATTGTGCTGGTGCAGGGCTTCACCAGCCAATGGTTGCCTGAGCCGTACCTGGATACAATTGAACTGCCACAGTTTTAGCGCTCCCTTTCACACTGCCTCACTTGTGCTTTGGATATAGCGGTAGCAGGTGGCCCTGCCAATGCCAAGAATCTTTGCTATCTCCTCCACGGTCTTGGTGTCGGAGCCGAAGAAGGTGCAGCATAATAACTTACCCAGAATAGCTGTCTGTGCTCGTCCCGCCAAACGCGGGAATTTTGATACGGTTTAAGGGATGCCTTCTATTTCAACCGTTTATGCCTAGCAATGCCTCGTGTTGCGATTCTGTTGCAACACGTTGTTGCGGCTTGTTTTTAGCCATTAGAAAGCCTTCTGAATCATTTCTGGGCCTTTCAGCCAGGCAGAGAAAAGAAAAGGGTAGCCATAGACTACCCTATCATCCAAACAAATAACCAAACATGAAGTAACCACTTCGCTAAAAGTCGTTAGCCACACCCAAAGGTAGCAGCATTAGCTTGAGATTTAACATTATAATCCTATAATATTTTTGATTATGCTACCACTTTCTTATAATAATACCATCATAAAGCTTTTCTCATTGCATTGAAGGCAGCATAGTCCTCCGGATCCATGTGCTGCCGGATGTACTCCTCCATTCCCACGTCGTTCTTCTCCATTACATACCTGGTGAAGGAAGGGGCTGACTTGCATTTCTCAAACCCCAGCCGGCGCATGTCCTTGCGGATATCTTCCGGCAGTCCCTCCAGCCACTCATAGTAATCCTGAAGTGGAATTGCAATGTTTTACTGGAGACTTTTTTCAGGCAGCCACTGCTTGGTTGTACAACAAGCTTTCATATTGGCACGGCGTCAGGTAACCAAGGGCTGAATGCCTCCTTTTCCGGTTATAGAATCGTTCAATATACTCAAACACAGCCAGCCGGGCCTGCTGTCTGGTGGCAAACTTGTGGTGGTACACCATTTCCGTTTTCATCGTCTTGAAGAAGCTATCTGCCACAGCGTTATCCCAGCAATTACCCTTGCGGCTCATGCTTTGCAGCACCGGCATTCCCTCCAGTTGCTCTCGGAAGGCACTGCAGGCGTACTGCACGCCCCGGTCGGAGTGAAACAAAAGGGAGTGGAACAGGGGCCTGTTTCCCACCGCCATCTGCCAGGCCGCCACGGTGGTCGCCTCCGCTTCCATGGTCTCACTCAGTGCCCAGCCTACTACTTTCCTGTCCGCCAGGTCCAGCACCACCGTCAGGTAGAGCCAGCCTTCCCCGGTTCTGATGTAGGTTAAGTCGGATACCCAATTCTCCGCCGGTCCTGCCGCTTGATAATCCCTCGAGAGGTGGTTCTCGCCACTGTGTATGCATGGCTGGAGTCGGTGGTCCGCATCCGGTATTTCTTGCGTATAATGCTCTTGACCTGATGCTTCTGCATCAGGCGGGCGACACGTGAATCCCCTGTTCTTTGAGCTCAACAGCAATCCTGGGGGAGCCGTAGCGGCGTTTGCTCTGCTCATAAACCTGTTTAATCTGCTCCACTAGTTCCTGCTCCTTGTCCGCTCTTATCCCAACCGGATGTTTGAGCCAGTAATAGTAGCCACTGGTACTTACCTGGAGCACCTTACACATCCTCTCTGGCGGGAAACCGGTTTCGGTGCTCTTTTATGAACCTGTATACCGCCCGTCTCCCCTGGAGAAGATGCTCATCGCCTTTTTTGACCCGCAGACGTGCGTCAGCATCGGGTCCATATCGCGCTCTAATTGCGCCTCCTTCTACTCTTTTTGTAGCCGCTTTATCTCCCTTTGCTCGTCTGTCAGACCTTCCGTGGGGCGGACTGGCGAGCTGTCCTTTTGCCGCCACTTGCTCAGCCGGCCGGGATCTATGCCCAGCTCGTCGGCCACCTCTTTTACCGAACCCCTCGCGTAGGAGAGGTCAATGGCCATCCGCTTGAAGGAAGCATCAAGTTCACGTCTGTTAATAATAGTCAAATTTAAATCTGCCTAAGAAGAAGCCTCCAGTAAAAGGTAGCAAGTTCGCTTAGACTCCCCCTCCTTCATGCCGGTCACGGCAAGCGAGGGCAGCTCCAGGGCATCGATTTAAGAATCCCCCTGGTTCACCAGCCCGTGCGTGTGATGAAGAATGAGCGCAGCTCTTCCCCGGGACAGGCATGTGACAGGCTTTATCATGCTTCAGCAATGTATTGCAATACTTCAAGACCCAGATGTGACTCCGGAAGGACCTGGAATACTGTGGAAGAAATCCCCTAGATATTCGGCATCGGCAGGGCCACCTGCTACCTCTGCATCAACTGTGCTGCTGAAATGAGGCAGGAGGTTTGTAAGCTGCACTTATAGGTATCAGACCTGTAACTCATTTCTTAGAACCGCGCGTTTCAGGGCCTCCTGGAGCTGGGCGTAGTTTGGGTGGCACGGCGCTGCCAGCACCTTTTCCATGTCGCCTACGGTTGTAAGCTTACCGCCTTCAAAGAAGCGGAACAAAACGCACTCTCCTGTAGACCCTCTGAGGCTCTGTTGAGCCAGGGCCTCGATTTTCTTTAGCTCGCTTACCAGGGTCCCGGCATCTGTATCCTCATAGAGGTAGTTGTAAAACAGCTCCATTATCTGTAGGCGGCAATCCTGCTCATTTTCAATTGTCATACCCGATGATTATTACTACAGCCTACTGATTCTTAGATAGCAACAAAGCAACAGGCCTTGAGCTACAAACAACCGCGGCTTGTGGGGCACTTTCAGCCTGAGCATCCGTACCGCTGCGTCCAAAGAACAGCGGTTAGAAAGGTTCTTTGAGATGGTCAGATATTTTGTCTGAATTCCAATGCACCTCATAATATACCCATTTACCCTCATCGGCAGCTGTATGTTCATCTCTAGCCTCTTGCTCGCAGAGACTTTTGAAATGGCTTTCATCAAAGCTTCTCTCTATAAACCTGAGCTTTCCGGCAGCACGGAAATTACTGTCCGCCCTGATAAAGACATAGCCCGTCTTTAACGCATGCTTCAGGTACTCTGCTTTGATTTCTTTTCTGTGCCTGCCCAGGAACCTTAGCTTAAGCAACCTGTCTGTATTCTTGAATTCCATTGTATACGGTTATAGCTGCAACTCCCTTATTACCGGCAAAACAAGATAGTAAAAGAAGGTGCACTACTGAAATAGCCATCCTGTACCGCAACTAAACTTGCCTGTTTGGTAAGCCAGAAGGGCAAGTGCTGCGATTTGGAAAAGGCTGTTGCCGGCAAAATATGTCCACCCGTTTTTACCCGAAGCTTTTGCCTTGCCCCATCCCCGCACATAGCCGATGAGCTGGGCCATTATAAGGCGCATCACATATCAGTTCAAGACCAACAAAGTCACATAATCTGCTACCGTGGGCAGCGTCACAGCCAAGGTAAAACCGAAGCAGGAAGCAATAAAGCTGTTGAGCCTTTTGTAGCCTGCCATATGCCGTGAGGAGTGTAAGGCTGATTTTTTTAGCTCCATAACAGGGAATGGGGGCGGATGTATTTATTTGCAAATCTCCTGAAGGTTTATATTCATTTCTTTGAGTTGGCCTTGTGTTTTTGACGTGATAAGCCCCTTCAGGCTAATCTTTGCCTGGGAAATCCGGGACAGCAAGCGTTCGTTGGATATCAATTCGAAGGCCTGCCGGTGGATATTCAGTTTTGCGAACTTTTGTTTCCTATCATTCAGAGTAAGGCCTGCCATTATGTTTGAATAATTTTCGATGAACAGATCCACCATTTCCTGCTCTGCTCTTGTTCCAAAACCTTTTTCCCGTTCCAGAATACTTGTCATGAAGCGACAGCAAAGATCATTTACAATGAAGATTTCTTCAACTGCTTCTTCTTGGAGCAGATCGTCTACTGCTTCCACATAGTGTATTTCGTTGAAATTGAAGACAGCGCCAAGAGCGGTAAGAAAAAGCACATTCTGCCCATACTGTTCCCGGATGAAGGGCTCTACCAGGCTATCGGGGCAGACAAGAAAAAGTTTGTTGTTCATATCTCTATGTTCTTAGCATATTTCAAAACAGTATGTTTGTTTATTTCCTTCTCCTCTTTAACACTGAACAAGACTGGCAACTGAGAATAATGTTGAATAATGGCTTCTGTCTGTGGTGTGCTCCTGCCGTTAAAAACAAGACCAAGAACAGGTATGTTTCTGCGCCTTAATTCCTGAATAGTGAGTAAGGTGTGGTTGATGCTTCCCAGGTAGTTTCTGGACACCAGGATCACACTTGCTTTCAAGTGTGATATGAGGTCAGCTATTAAATGTTGCTTATTTAGTGGGACCAATAAACCTCCGGCTCCTTCTATGATTAAATGATTATTTGTTTCTGGAGTCAAAAACTCTTCCAGCTTTACTGTTACGCCGTCTACTTCAGCTGCCGCATGTGGAGAAAGAGGTTGTGTGAACTTATACCTTTCCGGATGGAATACTGTGGTTGAATTGCCTACTAAATCCCGAACCTTCATAGTATCAGTACAGTCTAAGTCGCCTGATTGAACAGGCTTCCAGTAATCGGCTTTTAGCCTTTCTGCAAGAATGGCTGAAACCACCGTTTTGCCCACTCCTGTACCAATGCCCGTTACAAAGATTCTCCTCATGCTTACCTTATCTTTTCAAACTTCAACCTTTTACCTCTTGTATCGCTCGTAACCTGACCTTTTGCATACATCAAATCTCCGTTTACAAATGTGTGGGTAATTTTACTATTGAATTCCTGTCCTAAAAAGGGAGACCAGTTGCATTTGTACAGGAGGTTTTGTGGACTTACCTTCCAGGGGCAATGGAGGTCAACTAAAACTAAATCGGCAAAATATCCTTCCCGAATGTAGCCTCTTTCCCTGATTCTATAAACTTCAGCCACATGGTGACTCATTTTCTCAACTATCTTTTCCAGGCTTATTTTCCCCTGGTGATAAAGCTCGAGCATGGCAGGTAAGGCATGCTGTACCAGGGGCCCTCCGGAATTCGCCTGAAAATAATTGCCTGATTTTTCTTCTACCGTATGTGGGGCATGGTCTGTTGCTATGATATCCAGCCTGTCGGCTAGCAGGGCCTGTAACAAACCTTCCCGATCTCTTTCTGTCTTGATGGACGGGTTCCACTTTATTTTTGCGCCCAAACGATGGTAGTCATTATCTGAGAACCATAGGTGATGGATACAGGCTTCAGCCGTGATTCGCTTTTCCCGGACCTTTGCCTGATTATCAAGCAGCTCTGTTTCTGCCAGTGTGGAAATATGAAAAAGGTGAAGGCGGGTGTTGTGTTTTCGGGCTACCTGTAGCACCCCTTTCGTTGCGCTCACGCAAGCTTCTTCACTTCTTATCAGAGGATGGCAGTCAAAGGGAATGTCATCACCATGCTTTTGCCGGTATACAGCAGTATTCCTTTTAATAATACTGTCATTCTCACTATGCAGGGCAACTAATGTTTCTGTACGTGAAAAAAGCTTTTCCAAGAAGACAGGATAATTAGCCAGTATTCCTTCCTCATTATGAAAGTAGAGGCCATCATCGGTAATGCCACAAACGTTTTCTGTATCCGTTCTTAAGGCTTCCTCTAAGTTGTCTTTCCCAATGCCCATGAAAAAGGAATAGTTCGCCAGGGACTTCTCAGAAGCGAGACCGTATTTTTCTTCAAGCAACTCCTGCGTCAGCGTATTGGGAACGGTATTGGGCATGTCCATAAAGGAAGTAACACCACCCGCAACAGCCGCTTTTGACTCGGAGAAGATATCTGCTTTTTGAGTCAGGCCGGGGTCCCTGAAGTGCACCTGGTCATCAATAGCACCCGGTATCAAATACAACCCTTCAGCATTAATCTCCACAAATTTTCCTTCTTTAGAGGAAGTAATCTCAGGAGCAACCTTCTCAATTCTATCTTTTGCAATCAGCACATCTGCAACAAACACTCTTCCTTCGTTTACGACATTAGCGTTGCGTATAATCGTTTTCATCTCCGGCTTATAAGTAGACCTTAAATAATCTTTTTCTAATCTGATTGATTATGGATTACACATATCGCAGTACATTGGGTCCTCGTGGGTCTTTTGATGCGGGTACTTCTCCTCTTTTATGAAGGCACACTTCTGACACTGATAAGTATAACTCAATGTGGAACGGGTAGGGTAACGGCACCATTCACAGGGCAGTCCCTGATTAGCTCCGGTAATGCCGAAGCCAGGAGTAGCGCATTGGGGGCAGCGTGAGCTGACTTTATCTATCAGCTTCTGGGATGCCTGTCCGATTACTTTCATCCGCGTGGGGTTCAGCATGGCCCTCATGTCCGTTTCCACGTACACTGTGCCGTGCTTTCCTAAAAAATGATGGAAAGATTCTTTAAGCTGGCTCCAGCCCTGAATACCTTTTATAACCTCGTCATTGTTTTCTTTCGACTTGCGGAGTATCAAGGCATGCGATGGGAACTGCGCTCTTTCAGCGAAGCTTGACAGCTGGCTTTCTGAGTGAACCTGTTCCCCGCCAAAATTGGTTTCGGTGCTCAACTCCCGGACAATGATTTCCAGGCTGTTCTTTTTGTCTATCAGCACCAGGATTTCCTCGTCAGCACGAAGGAAGAAAAAGGAAGGATGAGGCCCAAACGAACCTTCACTGGCAAGGCCTAAGTCGCAGTCATACATGGCCATGGCTTCCAGGCATTTGCTCCGTACGGTGGTAATGGAATCATCCTTCCTTTCTGTCTCTCCGCTGAATGTGCCAAACTTATCCGTATCTAAATCCTCGGCAACAAAACATTCTACCCCGAAAGCCTCCTCCAAGAGGGGGGCTATCACGTTTTCTTTCTTATGCCTGGTAGCTATCAGCAACCTCCTGCCCTTGAACATTCTCCTCAGGTTGAGCTTTGACTTTGAAGGCAATATCTATCGTTGAACCGATTTCAATCATGGTGTTGTCGTCTATTGCTTTTTGAACCAGCGCAATAATTTGCTCTCTCGCCTCTTTCAGCTCTTTAATTCTTGTTTCTGAATCAGCGTCAGCTTTGCCGAAATGAACATAGGCGCTTAGATTTCTGATTTTATGAAAGTTGATTTTGCTTTCTACAACTTTGAGAAGCACCTCTTTGGCCTCCATCGGGGTGTAGTCACCCATGATCAGATTAATTGTTGTCATAAGAACTGTTTTTATTGTTGTTAGAAATAATTCGAAGCAGAACGAGGCAAACTATGACGGCTAAAGCTTTGAAAAGCTCCGTGAACAGGACAGCCTCACTTTTGGCTGTGATGAAAGAGCCGATAATTAATGGAATCCAACCTAAAAACGAAATCATCTTTCTGTGATAAGCTACCTAAGGTATTGTATTTATTGCCCCTGCCCGAGAGAGAAGGCGATTCTGTTGTCAAAGGCGTAAAGGTTTTCTGTTTTGATGGTGTCAATGTTTTTTTCTATGGCCTTCGATAAAATAGCCAGGATGTGCTGTTTCGTGATGAATTTCCCTTCCACATGTTTGAAGCGGCAACGCCAGTGGTCGGTACAGAAAGTCTCTTCAAACCCCTCGGGCCAAACTTTAATGCCCCGGTTAGAGATCATAGTAAGCTTCACTTCAGGCGTGTCCAGCTGTTGAATCAACTCTCCCATTTCTTCTGCACTCGTGCCATTCCACTGGACAAACACATCCACTCCAAGCAGGTCTTTTTTAGCAGCCGGCTTCCGCTGGTATTTGGGCAGGTTGAATGATGCCCCTTTTTCATAGGCCACTGGCTTCAGAGAAGATGGCTTCTGATCAAGGTTTCTGATGACGGCCTGTGCAAACTCCCTCGTGCCCACTCTTTGTTTGCTAACCCCCTCTTTATAGATATCTGCTGTATGCACTCCGTCCTCTATGGTCTTGAGCCAGGCGTTCTGCACTTTTTGGGCCACCTCGGTTTGCCCGATGTGGTTTAGCATCATAATGGCCGCCTGAAGCAACCCGGATGGGTTCGCCAGGTTCTTACCTGCAATAGGCGGGGCTGAACCATGGATGGCCTCAAACATGGCACACGTTTCGCCTATATTGGCTGAACCGGCTAGCCCGACTGAACCGGTTATCTGCGCTGCCACATCGGATAGTATGTCGCCGTAGAGGTTCGGCATCACTACCACATCAAAGGCCTCAGGTGTATCGGCCAGCCTTGCGGCACCTATATCCACAATCCAGTGCTCGCTTTCGATGCCGGTGAATTCTTTGGCAACCTCATTGAAAACCTGGTGAAACAACCCGTCGGTTTGCTTCATGATGTTGTCCTTGGTAAAGCAGCTGACTTTTTTGCGGTTATGCCGCCGTGCATACTCAAACGCGTAACGCACTATTTTCTCACAACCCGGACGGCTGATGAGCTTCAGGCACTGCACCACTTCATCAGACTGCTGGTGCTCAATACCGGCGTACAGGTCTTCCTCATTCTCCCTGATAATCACCATGTCCATAACAGGATGCTTGGTCTTTACAAAGGGGTGGAGACTAACACAGGGCCGCACGTTGGCATACAGGCCCAGCATTTTACGCATGGTCACGTTCAGGCTTTTGTACCCACCCCCCTGTGGGGTCGTGATGGGAGCCTTCAGGAAAACCCTGTTGCGCCTGATGGCTTCCCAGGATGCTTTGGAAATACCGGAACTGTTTCCATTGAGGTATACGCCTTCCCCGACCTGGACCTCCTCAATTTCCAGTTTAGCCCCAGCCGCAAGCAGCACTTTCAAAGTAGCCTCCATGATTTCTGGTCCGATGCCGTCGCCTTTCGCAACGGTGATTCTTGTCAAAGCCGGAGCATCCACCGACTCGGTAGAATTTCCGTAGCCTTCAGCTAATCTCATTTCGCTCATGTGTGATTTATTTGTGCTACAAAAATCGCTAATTGATTATATAAATAAAAATATATACTTTTAATGCCACCCATAAACAAAACTTATGAACTACACATTGCACCAGTTGCAGGTTTTCCTGAAAATCACCCAGACCCAAAGTATCACAAAAGCTGCCGAGGAGCTGCACCTGACACAACCCGCCGTGTCCATACAACTCAGGAACCTGCAGGACCAGTTCGAGATTCCTTTGACAGAAGTGATTGGGAGGAGAATCTTCATCACTGACTTCGGGAAGGAAATAGCTGTTGCAGCAGAGAGGATTCTCAATGAGGTACATGCCATTAACTACAAGACGCTCGCATACAAGGGGCAGTTGATCGGCCGCCTGAAAATCACGGTTGTGTCAACCGGCAAATACGTGATGCCTTATTTCCTGTCTGATTTTCTGAAGCAGCACCGCGGCATTGAGTTAGTGCTGGACGTGACGAACAAGGCCATGGTAATTGAAAGCCTGGAAAAGAACGAGGTCGACTTTTCCCTGGTGTCCGTCTTACCGGAGAACCTGCAGGTGGACAATATTGAGTTGATGGAAAACAAACTGCACCTGGTTGGCAATAAGGAGCAAGAATTTAAACGACAGCTACACGAAAAGAGCATTCTGGAGACTATCCCCCTGATTTACCGGGAGCCGGGATCAGGCACCCGGCATATAATGGAGAAGTTTATCAAACAGAACAACCTGCCTGTCATAAAAAAGATGGAGCTAACCTCTAATGAAGCGGTAAAACAGGCTGTGATTGCCGGGTTGGGCTATTCCATCATGCCGTTGATAGGAATCAAGAATGAACTGAGCAACGGTGACCTGCAGATCATCCCAGTCAAGGGATTCCCCATAAAATCAAATTGGAACCTGATATGGTTAAAAAACAAAAGCTTTTCTCCTGTTGCGAGTTCATTTTTAGACTACATACAAAAAGAAAAAAGCAGAACAATCCAGGAATGGTTTGGATGGCTTGAACAGTTTTAAGCCGCTACGGCTTCTGTTTCTCTTCTTTTACAGCTACAGCAGAAAGCCTCCTGCTTTGATGATGGAAACATTACCAAAGCAGGAGGCTTAATTTACACCTTTAAATAAAGTGATTTAAGGCAGCAGCAATAAGCGGCTCTCATCAAAACAGCCCTTCTCTTTAAGCGGCCACTTTCACCTGCTTTTTCTTTTGCGCCCTGACCCTGGCCGCAAGCGGATGCTTGGACACAGGTTTGTGAGCGTGCAAACCTGTCATCTCCAGCCATCCTCCCTGCGCCATGTACTCCTCCCGGTACTGGTGCAGGTGCCTCATTACAGTATGGTCCACAACGATGGTTTCAGAAAAGTCGAGCACCAGGTGTTTTTGGCGTGGCAGGCTATCGAGGTACTTTCGTAATTTGATGTAGTTGCTGAACACTGCTCCATCTGACAAGGCGATGTGTATGTAGTCGTTGTCTTCGTGCTGCTGAAGCTTGATGCCCGGCTTGAAGATGCTTTTCACCGGTAGCCCTTTTATCATCAGGATGAGCAGTTCAGCGGCTATACCAGCACCTATACCCACGAGCAAATCAGTGGAGAGGGTAAAGATGATCGTAATCAGAAATATCACCAGCTGCTCCCAACCTTTGTGGAAAGTCTGAATGAAAGTAGTAGGCGAAGCCAGTCTGAAACCTGTGTAGATAAGCATCGCAGCCAGGGCGGCAAGCGGAATCTGGTGTATCAGGCCAGGCGCCAGGGCCACAAACCCCAGCAGGAAAACACCATGGAAGAAATTAGCCCAGCGTGTCTTGCCTCCATTATTGACGTTGGCAGAAGAGCGCACTATCTCTGAGATCATAGGCAGACCACCAATCAGGCCGGCGAGGGTGTTGCCGATGCCCACCCCCACCATATCGCGGTTCAGGTTAGCTTTGCGCTTGTAGGGGTCCAGCGTATCCACGGCTTTGGTGCTCAAAATACTCTCTAATGAACCAACCACTGCGAACATGATGATGTACTTAATAGAGGTGCCAGAGAATACTTGGGAAAAATCCGGGAAAGTGATGGCACTGAGCAGGTCCTTGGGGAGTGTTACCAGGAACTCGGGACCAACGCTGTAATTGTGCTTGTCCAGAAAAAGGTACGTGTGGCTGTGCGCCAGGCCGAACAGGTGCCCTAGCGGAATAGATATCAGTATCACAAGAAGGGGTGCCGGTACCCGTTTCAAATATTTGTTTTTCAGGAGCGGAAGGATAAACAGAATGAGCAGACTGGTAACTCCGATGATGGCTATCTGAGGATTCAGGTTGGCAATTCCCTGGGGTATTTCAACTAAAAGCTCCAAGGGTTCTTTGCCGGCAGGCTTCACACCCATCAGGGTGAAAACCTGTTTAGAGATGATGATGATACCGATGGAGGTCATCATACCACTCACGGCTGCTACAGGAAAGAAGTCACCCAGCACTCCGCTTCGCAATAAGCCGAACAGGATTTGGATGACACCAGCCACTACAATGGTAGCCAGCGCCAGCTTGTATCCCAGCAGGGAGTCCCCCTGCCCCAACTCCTCCACTGCGCCCAGGGCAATCACAATAAGTCCGGCAGCCGGCCCTTTTATGGTGAGTTCTGAGCCCCCCAGAAAGCTGACTACCATGCCACCGATGATTGCTGTAAGTATACCTGCCACAGGGGGAAAACCGCTGGCCAAGGATATGCCAAGGCAGAGGGGCAGGGCAATCAGGAACACCAGGAAGCCAGAGAGGGCATCACTTTTAAAGTTTTCGCGCAGGCCAGCCAGGCCACTTGTAAAAGGGGCTGTTTTAAGTACTTTCATGAATTAATATTTGCTGGGTTAGGGTTTAGTTTTCAAAGACACAAGTACAAGACTTGGGGAATAATATTTTGGTGGTGCTACTTAAGGGTTAAGAAGACTCAGTAGGCAGTTAATACAAAAATGCCTATCATGATTCGGCCACTATTCTTCCTGCGGCTTTTTTCAGGCGCTCATTTATTGTCTTTCCAAGACCTTTCTCCGGAAGCTTTTCAGCAATAATCCTCTTCAGGTTCATGCCATCCAGCCGGTGAAGGGAGTGGTACAGGTTACTGGCTGCTTGACTCATGTTGGCAGTGGGCGACAAGACAGCAAGATGCTCCTGCGGGAGGTTGTCCATGGTCTTATGAAATGTGATGATACCCGTTTCTGCAGCGCCATACTTTTCCAGTAACTCCTCCACTCTGTCTGTCAGGTACAACGGGGTTCTGGGAGAATAGTGGTAGGGCAACATGCCGGGGCTTAAAAGGCTCCTGCCAGTTTGCTTGTGCACCTTAACCTCTCCCGCTACTTCTTCTATCTCTTCAGGGGTAATGGCACCAAGCCGGAAAACTACTGGCTTGTTGTTCTCGAATCCAACTATTGTAGACTCCACCCCCTTATCGCAGGGGCCGCCGTCCAGTATGTACGGTATCTTCTCACCAATCTGCTGCTGTACGTGCTCAGGCCGTGTAGGGCTTATATAGCAAAAGGGATTTGCACTTGGGGCTGCCAGCGGGAATTCCAGCATCTGCAGCAGTTTAAGGGTCAAGGGGTGATCGGGAACCCGCACAGCTACATGAGGGAGCGATGCCGTGACAATGTCCGGCACATTTTCTTTTTTGGGAAGCAGCAAAGTTAAGGGTCCTGGCCAGAACTTCTCTATCAGTCTTTGAGCTGCCGCGGGCACTTCTGTGACGTACTTTATAAGTTCATTGCTGCTCCCAATGTGGATGATCAGTGGATTGAAGTGTGGCCTGTTTTTAACTGAAAATATCTGTTCAACGGCAAGCGCATCAAGTGCGTTGGCCGCGAGGCCATAAACCGTTTCAGTCGGGATAGCCACTAATTTTCCACCAGACAAAAGCCGGCTTGCTCTCTGTATGTTTTGACCTATGGCAGCCATCGGATTAGTATTATTGAGTGTCAACGTGTCTTGATCGCTGCAAATATAGACGCTGCTTATTATTAATTATTATTTATAATATTAATGAAATACATAAATGAATTTAATAGTAGCCTTGCTTTACCGGCTCCCGACATACAGACAACATATAAAAGCAGCAAGACATAGAGCCTAAGCGCATAAGGCGGCTCAGCACCCTTTTGTGTCCTGTTTGGCAATGGCAAGGAAACCTGTTTAACTTAATGATGTTCCCCTGCCGTCATTACAAGTAGTGGCGTTTGATACGGGAGGTGCATGCCAACAGGTTGAAGAATATGGGCGCAGGCGCACTATTAAAATACGGTAAAGTGACGGGGTGGCTTCACTTTGCGGTTGTGGCGGCAAACACTGAGACTTATAAAGAGGAATAACCGGGCATTACCTTCGTTGCACTATGCAATCTTTTCTCCTTGTTTCTGAAAAAAAGCCCCTCTTTTCCTCTTCATCATAGGGTATGTTTATTCTTTGGAACAAGGACTTAGTAGTACCCTTTTTTGCACTCCACAAACTCAGGAGGAAGCCAAGAGCCCCAGCCCAATGTAGTGCTTGAGCCCTGTGCAATGCTGTGCAGCCTCTCAGACAGTATCTGGTGCGCCTTATGGGGGTAGAATATTTGTGAGCTGCTCTAATGATGCGGTGTTTTTACATTCATAGTCGCCGCATCCTGTATTATGACTGAAAGCAAGGACGCAATAATGACATAAGCAAGCGGCAGCACAGGAGGTGTCATTAAATTAAGATGATCCTCCCCATTGCTGCATGCTATGGCAGGGAGAACGCCTGCCATTCACAATACAGCGTCTCTACAGGGCTAAGCCCATACTACTTAAAATGCTTCTTCGAGATGCCTAAATAAAGCTTCGTTGCTGTTGGCGTGCAGAATCCTGGCCCCAGACAAGGCGGGGAAAATAGTTGAGAATTCGTTCAGATGCACTTCCTTCGGGCTTCCTTTAGACAGTATCACGTTCACTCCCCCGAAGCAACTGGCGAGTGCGGCAGTCCCCCCGTGCATGGATATAAAGCGGTCGCAGTTAGCGTAGATCATTAACTGTAAATGGTTGAAATTATTTACAATGGCCCTATGCTCCTGGTACAGATCACAGACCAGAAGTACCTCCGGATGGTTTTCCCTTAGCCAGGAGTGCTCCTTCAAATCAAGTATTTCACTGTTATCAGCCACAATCTGAGTAGCAAGGGGCCTGTTGTAGATTATCTGGTACTTATGGCTGTAGCGGTTTATTATTTTCTCCAGATCTTCAATGCCCAGAAAGTTTAGCGGTGCACCATCCCATTCTATGTTGTACTTATTTGAAATGACTAGCAGCGGCTTTTCATAGACAAACACATTGTTCTGAAAGTGCTTTTTATAGGGAACCCTTGTCCTGGAGTTGCTACATTTGAATGGAGGCTGTGGCTGCCTGAAAAAATTCTCCAGTAAAACGTTGCGATTCCACCTGAGACAGGTTATCGAGCGGGTACAACTTACATGCATACATGCAATAGTCAATATTCAGTTTGGCAGGAACCTTATCAGAAGCCTTTTCCTGAGCCGGCGTTGCCTGCCTCCTTTCTTTTCGTCTGCACATCTTACCCGGTATCGCTTTTACCAACTTCCCATTAATTTGTAAAGGTATAACACGGGGTAGACAAGTGCCTTTAGAAAAGAACATGGGTGAAAAGTGCGGGAAACTGCTTCCAGAGTATCTATGTGGTAGTGAGATGCTGCGTTTAAGCAACTTATGTTTAAACGCAGGGTAGGCTTTACAGGTAGAATATCCAGACAGATAGAGTTTCAAATCGAGCAAGCGATAATTTAACTCTCTAGTGGGGTTGTTCTTCTGTAGTAATAAAACAAACAGAAAAAATCATATTTAATGTAACTGAGAGCACCCGGCATAGTTGCTAAAGGCTCTATTGACTTTCTGTATTAGTCAAGCAAAAAAGGCTTTAGGAATCACATGAAGCCTTTTATTTAAAGGATTATAAAAGCGTAACATTTATATACTTAAATATTTATTTACAAAATTGGTGAATGGTTTTTTACAATTCACCAAAGTTTCTACATTTGCCGGAAGTATAAATTTATTTATAAGCACAACCTCTACCAACCTATTCGTTTTATGCAAGTTCTTACCCTTCCCTCTTCTCAGGAGAGGGAGAGTGCACGGTGCGCCTTTTTCAATCCGCTCTTGAAAGTGCTGCTCGTATGCTTCCTGTTACTATCCTACTTTCCTGCTGACTCCCGGGAACTGCCGGCACAGGCTTACTTTTCAGCCAATACCGGAACAGCCCTCCGGCCTGGTGACGTCGCTGTCTCAGGTTTCAACGCCGGCAACGGGGACATAGGATTTGTGGCCTGGGTAGACATGGCTCCTGGCACAGAGATCAGGTTCACCAACAACGGTTGGCGGAGTGCAGGGGCTACTACGGCTCCCGGAAACGCAAGAAACAAAGAGCAGGTTGCCACCTGGACGAACACCACGGGCAGCACCATTGCAGCAGGCACCACCATTGCTCTGAAGACAGCATCTCCATACACGACAAGCCTTGGCTCCACCACCGTGTTCAGCAACTCGGGGAAGAGTAACCCCTCTTTGGAAATAGGGTGCGGTGACCAGATAACCGTATACCAGACCGATGGCAATGGAACGGGCTTTACTCCTGCCAACAGCGAGACGGCTACCTTTACCGGAACCGCCCTGCTCATCGTGCACTGGCCTTTCACATGGACAACATCAGGCAAAATAGGTGATGCAACCACCTACCTGCCTTCTGACTTAGCGGACTATAGCATGACCTTCGGGATGTTTATAGACCCTCTTGAGCAGTATGTAGGGCCCAGGGCAGGCAAGACTACAGCTGAATACGCTGCGTTGCTGAAGGACGGCTCCAACTGGAGCGTGCTCTGGGAAACAGAGATAAACCCTGAGCCTTTTGTTATGAGGGTGGACTTTACGCCTCCCCTGGTAGAGGGCATAGCTGACAACGGCGTTTACAACAGTGACATTACCATCTCCTTCAACGAGGGCACCGCGACTTTAAACGGGGAGCCCTTTGCCAGCGGCTCTAACGTAGGCGCGGAAGGGGACTATGCTCTGACAGTGTCGGATGCGGCTGAAAACACGACAACCGTTCGCTTCAGGCTGGATAAGGCGGCGCCGACAGGAAGCATTGCCATCAACGGCGGAGCGGCTTATACCAACAGTGCTTCAGTGGCCTTAGCCATATCAGCCGCCGACGGAACCGGATCCGGTGTAACCGGGATGCGCTTCTCCAACGACAACAGCACCTGGAGCGCCTGGGAAACAGCAGGCGCCACAAAAAACTGGACGCTGGCCAGCGGAGATGGCAGCAAGACTGTTTATGCAGAGCTAAGAGACGAAGCGGGTAACGTGAGAGCGGTAAGAAATGCCATCGTATATGACGCCACGGCGCCAGCCGGATACGGCGTCGTTTTCAACACCGGCCCTGTGGACATTCGGAATGTGGGCAATGTCTCTATGGGGATAAGCGGTGCGGAAACTGGTGCAACGCTGCACTACACTATCACCAGCAGCCAGGGCGGGACACCTGTGACAGGTACCGCTCCTGTGGAAAGCGCCCGATTCGACATCTCTTCCCTTGACCTGACCGGCCTTCACGACGGCACATTGTCAGCAGCGGTGTACCTGCAGGATGCCGCCGGAAACAAAGGCGCGGTTGTAACAGCAGAAGTGGTGAAAATCACCCGTGACATTGCGGATGTTACAGCACCTGCAACCATCAGGGTGCCCATCAGAACTGCCTGCGCGGATGTGCCGCTGCCGGCTACAGTGGAAGTCGCTTACGCAACAGGCATAAGGGAGCAAGTCCGGGTAGCGTGGGGGCAGGACGGATACAACGGTTTTGTGGCTGGTGCCTATGAGCTGTCAGGAGTGCTGGTGCCTGCACCGATGACGACAAACCTAACTGGTATAACAGCCAGGATTACAGTGGAGGTACAGTCAAACAAAGTCCCTACCGCCCTTGCCCTCAGCACGGCTACTTTCACGCCGGAAGCGACCGCTGATAACGCGCTTGGCGTTCTTACCACAACCGACCCTGATGACTCACAGTTTGTTTACGCCCTGGTAGGCGGTGAGGGAAGTGCTGACAACAGCCTGTTTGAAATCAGCGGCGATAAACTCCACCTGAAATCAAATCAAGGTATGTCCGGTCGGGTGCAGTTCTCTATCAGGGTGCGCAGCACAGATACATACCATAACGCCATTGAGAAAAGCTTCAGGCTGGACAAGGAGCTTTACGCGAAGCCGGAAAACCAACTTAAGATAGTGAACGCCTTCTCTCCTGACGGCGACGGCATCAATGACACCTGGGTTATCCCTGAGCTGAGATTCTACAACAACGTGGAGGTGGAGGTGTTCAGCCGTGCCGGGGCAAGGCTGTTCAGAACGACCAACCCTGAGCAGGGTTGGGACGGCATGGACAGGAACGGTAAGGTGTTGGAGGGAGGATTCCTCTACATTGTCCAGATAAGGGACATCAACGTGGTGAAGAAAGGTGTTGTGACAGTTCTTAAGAAGTGATTAAAGATGAAGAGGTATATATTATCAGTCCTGATTTTAGTCTCTGCCCTGGGCGTGCAGGCACAGGGCAGGAAGAACATCGCCAATTTCTCTCTTTTCCAGCAGTACTACAACCCGGCGCTCACAGGCTCTGATGGCTCGGTGGTAAAAACCCTCTACCGTAGCCAGTGGTCCGGCTTTGAGGGTGCTCCCAGGACAATGTTTGCCTCGGGAGAGCTGAATTTAACGGGTCGGGCAGCTGGCCAGGAAGAAAGGGGGCATGCCTCGAAGGATAAAGCCAGCCATGCCGTGGGACTGGCCGTGCTTGGGGACAGGTTCGGACCCTTTGCAGAGAACCAGCTGTTGCTAAGCTACGCCTCCGGCGTGCGGCTTGGCGAGCGCACGCGGCTTCGCTGGGGTGGTGCCCTTACCTACGGCTCTATAAGCCTGGACGGCCATAGGCTGACAGTGGACAACGAGAGTGACCCACAGTTCCTGGGGGTGCTGGGTAACAGGAGTCGTATCAGCAAGTTTGACCTGAACCTGGGACTGATGCTGACCTCCGAGAGGTATTACCTTGGCTACGCCATGCATGAGGTGACGAAGGACAGGATGATTTATGGGGACAGCTTCCTCAAGGATTTGTACACGCGCAGGCACATCGCGCAGGCAGGCTACCGCACGGCCGTCACCGAGCAGGTGGGCTTAGCAGTCAACGGCATTTACCAGTACGACAGAAACCTGGAAGGGGCCGTGGAGGGCCAGCTGAAGGCAATTTACCGGAACATGTTCTGGGTGGGCGGCGGCTACCGCAGGGACGAGGCATACAGCTTCAATGCAGGGCTCCTGGTGAACCAGCTCAGACTGGCCTATGCGTATGAGGTGCCTACGGCGGCAAGGTACACCAGCATGAACACCAGCGAGGTGGCCCTATCCTTTTACCTGGCCCCCGTTCAGCGCAACAGCAGGCAGGTGGTTATCTGGTGAGCCAGTCTGAAATGCCTTTTCTTTCCGCTGCTCTCCTTGTGGGTGTTATTGCCGCAACTGCACCTGTAACAGGTAGCCGTGAGAGGGAAGCCTCAGGCAGGAAGCGGCTGATGGCTTTGACACACTGCCCATATTTTATGTACCAGCAAACGCGAGGGCGGGAGCAGGGTGTTTGACAAGCTTTTTGATATTCAAGGTTTGCCTGCTAAACAGTTTGATTCCATTTATAGAGTACAACCATATATTACACCTTGGCTCTTTATCGCCTTCCAGGCTTAATTAACAGCACAGAGCGTGCACAAAACTTATAACCGCTGCAAATTTTACTTTTATCTAATGTTGCCTTTTTTTAAGAAGCGCTGCCTTGCCGGAGCGCTCATCCTTAGCTGTGCCTTGCAGTCGTGCCAACTTATCACAGGCCAGGAGCAGGAGCCGAAAACTACCGTCTACACTATTAAGAAGGGGACTCATGACGCACTCAGGGCCTTCGCTGCAGACCCTGACTTCGTTAAGGTGCTGAGCACGGAGCGTGTGCGCTTTTCTGTCATTTTCGACAGTACTGCAGTCTATGCCACAAAGGACCCGGCTAACCAGCGGGACATGAACAAGCTGTACGGCCTTTCCGACTGCAGCAGCGACCACCACACCAACAGCGTCCGCTTCGGCTGGCGCTGGTACGGGGAGCGCCTGGAGGTGCATGCTTACACCTACAGGAACAAGGTCCGGGAATCGGCCTTTATAGGCTATGTAACACTGGGAAAACCATCCGCATGCGAAATAAGGCTGGAAGACCAGGCTTATGTGCTGACCATGGACGGAAAGTCCGTTTCCTTGCCAAGGAACTGCAACGGAAAGGGCGAGGGGTATCAGCTGTATCCTTACTTTGGAGGTGATGAGGCAGCGCCGCACGATATCACCATCTCTATTCAGGAGCTGCTGTAGAGCGGCTTCACCAGGTGTTCCCGGTCATTGTGTATCTCACAACGCTCGGTGTGCATCACGCCTGGCAAGGGAAGTACAAGGCCTTGCTGTAGGGGATACCCTATGGTTTTGCATAGCAGGTTACTGCCTTGTCACAGCATTCAGCAAGGCCTGTTGAGCCTGCTCATTTTTAAGAAACTACCATTTATTATCAATTCACAGTATTTAGCCAAATGAAAATCAAATCAATTCTTGCCTCTCTGGGAGTCCTGCTGATGCTCACTTCATGTGAATATTTATTTGAGGATGAAAGCCTGCAGCCCGATGGCTCTGTCCCCTATTTAGTTGTGAATGCCCCTGCCAACAGCCAAAGCCTGAGAACAGGGGAACAGCTGCGCATTAGCGTTACTGCGTCTGATAAGGACAGTGTAAGCTATATGCGTTTTACAGTAAAGGGAGCCTCCGCTGAAACACCTTTGGTTGACTTCACGAAAGTGCTGAGAAAAAGGGTGGTGGAGTTCGACACACTGGTTTCGATGGACAATGCCAACTCCGGAACCTACTCTTTGGGGGTGGATGCCACGGACAGGAAAACTAACCGCTCTTATAAAGAGGTGTCGGTTACGGTAAAATAGCCTCAGCGTTATGGAAGCAAGGAAAGGGCGGCCGGAGTGGGCCTGCCTTTTCCTATATGGCATGGAGAGTTGCAGGAGCTGTCTCTGGGATAAAAGGAGCCTCTGCAAACAGTCAGGCTGGCATACGCCTTCCTGCTCTCGCTGCTGGAGGATGCACTCAGGGAGAAAAGGAACCAGCTGCTGCGCGTAAAGAAGGCGTTATCATACCATGCCTTTTTCTCTCTTTCCACTAGTGAATATCATTCTAAAGGCTCTATATTTAAGGCAGTTAATATAGTAAAAAATGAACTATCTGCGCCTAGCACCTTTCCTGTTCTTCCTTATCCTGTTTTCCTGCAAAGATGCGGCGCCGGCACAAAGGAGTGCTTTGGGGGCAGGCGCATTAGCTGGCAAGGGGTGTACCATCACTTCAAGAAGTGGGCAACTGACGGCAGCCTGCGAAAAGCCTGGATAGCGCTCCTGAAAAGCCAGCGCAGGCTGTTGAACCTGTCGTGCGTGCAGTTGGACGGGAGCCAGACCATCTGCAAGAACGGCGGGGAGTGCATTGGCTACCAAACCAGGAAAGCGGCCAAAAGCTGCAACAGTCTGTTTCTGGCTGATAGGAAGGGGCTCCTGCTGGCTTGTAGCCAACCTGTGTCAGGGGCCCATCATGACTTGTTCGAGATAGAGCGGGTGTTCAAGGAATTGTGCGGCCTGCTCCAGGAAGCAGGCATCGAAACGGAGGGATTGTTTCTCAATGCTGATGCGGGTTTTGACTCTGGGGGCTTCAGGGGCCTGTGCTCAGAGATGAGCATAGAGGCTAACATTGCTTTCAATCCAAGAAACGGGCGAGCGGACGGGGAGTATGTCTATTTTGATGAAGAGCTTTTCAAGTGCAGAGTAGTGATTGAGCATGCCAATGCCTGGCTGGATAGCTTTAAGGCCTTGCTCATACGTTTTGAAACGAAAGCTCAGCACTGGCAGGCCCTACATTGGCTGGCATTTATTGTGAAGTTTGTCCGAAAAATCAACAAAAAACTAAAACACTAAACAGCTTCGAGATAAGCTGACAGCAGTTCCCACTTTAGATAAAAGTAAAAGTGGCTATCTTTGCTCATAATTAGCTTCACTTACACAAGCAAACAAACAGCATCAGTTAGACTATGAATATTTTTCATAATAGCTTCATAAAACTGGACTACGAGCCTACTACAGATGTTCTGTCTGTTAACATGCCAACTGTTAATGTTGTTAACATGTCCGAGGTAAAGCATACCTTAGAAATCATTGTGGAGCATGTAAGAAGCTATGATGTTAAAAGGCTCCTGGTAGATGCGAGGAAAACAGAGATAGAAATTGATGAAGATATCTACACAGCCATAGTTTCAGAATTCAGCCGCAGCCTGATGGCGACTCGTCTTCAGAAGGTGGCTCGAATTGTCTCATCCAGTACAGTAAGGGAAAATGTTGTGAAGAAAGTTTATGGCGAAAACAAGCTTACCTTAGAGTTTAAGAACTTTACAGATATTGCTCCTGCCATGGAGTGGCTCGTGCAGCGAGAGAGATAATATTTTTGTAGTTCTCCATCTACAAAATAGTGAACCTGCTGAACAAAATCTTGAAGTATATTTTCATTTAGATTCCGCATATACAATGCCTTACATTCTGGGTCTTCTTAATGAAAGAAAAAAACTTAAAACTTCTTATTGGAAGCCCTAATGAACCAGAAAAGCTCCCAACATTTCTGTAAATTTGCACCCTTAACGTCAGTGTTTTATAGTACTTTAACAGGCAAAAACAATATTTAAAGCTCTTATACTGCCTATTAATTGTATAGTAATCATTTTTCCCAGATATTAGTATCCCACTGAATTATTTTAAACTGCTCTACATAAAACTGTAATGGATTCATACAAGCTACTGGTCAACCTGCCAGACACAGTGGTATTTCTGTCACCCGAACTGAAAATACTTGATGCTACAGACGACTACCTGAAAGCAATGGTTTATACAAGGGAGGAACTGGTCGGGAAAGAGTTCCTTTCCTTGTTTCCAGATAACCCTCCCAAACCTGATTTTAAAAACAGGCAGTTGCTGCTCGACTCCCTAACAAGAGCCATACAGAGCAAAAAGCCCGACCATCTACCTGCCCGCCACTACACCATTCCCTCTCCAGAGTCACAGGGGGGAGGCTTTACTGAACGGTATTGGGAGGCTGTGCATAAGCCCGTGTTGGACAAGAATGGTGATGTGGAGTATGTTATACACAAAACAACCGATGTGACACAGCGGAAGGCTGCCAGAGATGCGGCAGAGTGGGAAGAATCCAAATATATGTTCATGATGAACGCACTGCCGCAGCTTATCTTCACCGCTGATGCCACAGGCAAAGTCACCTTCTTCAACAAGCGATTCTATGAGTACACAGGTGCAAGACCTGAGGTACTGGAAGAGCATGGATGGCAGCATGTCGTACACCCTGACGACCTGCCGAAAATGGAAGGAAAAGTGGAAGAAGCATTAAGGAACGGTACCGAGCTTCAGGCGGAGTTAAGACTCCGTAGCAGCAGAGGCAACTACCGCTGGTTCATCACCCGATGCGTTCCGATGCGAGACGAACAAGGCAACGTCCTGATGTGGGTGGGAAGTGCAGTGGATATCCACGACACACGCCAATTGGTGTATGAACTCGAAGAGTCGTATGAGAAGATGGTGGAACTCTCCGAGCAGTTGCAGCAGGCTTACGTCAAGGCAGAGGCGGAGCGAAAGGTGCTTCAGCAGTTGAACATGAAAGCTCCCGTATTCTTCTGTGTACTGAGAGGACCTGAGCATCGCTACGAGCTGGTCAACGAGAAGTACCAGAAACTGATGCCAAATAAGCACTTGATTGGCAAATCGGTTGCGGAGGCGTTGCCAGAGGTGGCTGAGCAGGGCTTTGTCGGGATTCTGGACGAGGTATACGCCACTGGAAAGGACTATGTGGCGGAGAACATCCCCGTGATGATAGACCGCTATGACATGGGCATGCCTGAGCAGATGCACCTGACTTTCATCTATCAGGCAATTTATAACGAGAACCAGAAGATAACAGGTATCATGGTCTGCGGTTATGACATGGCTGAGAAGGGTAGCCTAACAAGCAGGTAGAAATTGGCAGAAGAGAGAACAGTATCAATAAATAATGCCGCAGACATGCCCCACAATAAGCCTATATGGAATTAGCCAGACTGGATTTCCAGCAACTCAGGATAAAGCACTTCGCCTTTAAATCGAAGGTGCGTTCTGTCCTTCATGGGGGAAACTATGACAAGGGCTATTTCCAGAGCAATAACCCCGTGACGCAGTGGTTCGTCTCCACGGGCAATGTCACGTACAGTAACGACACAGAGTTGGAACAGCTTAGGCGTCTTCACAGGGAGTTTTCCTATCTTGCCGATAAAGTGGTAGAAGCTTACAGAAGCGACTTGTTTGACCAGGCGCAAATAGGCTTTGAGAAGCTGATTGAAATATCTGAAATGTTTCTCAGCAGGCTCTCTGACCTTGAATTGAAATACTCCTAAGCCTGTTACAGCTTGTTACAAATTCATTTTACCCACCCTATGGAGAAGGTGAAATTTAAGGAAGACAGGATGCATGGCTCTATGTTCGTTTTACTTAATCGCTTTGTAGAGAAACATTACTGTATTTGGGGATAAGCCTACTTCCATTTCATATGTTTGTGAGTAGAAAACTTCACTTTTACAGTACCAAATAAACGTTCGAATGTTTGGTTGACTTTTACAGGAGAGGTTGGTTAGCAGCAGAAGCGGAAAAGCGTGGTTTGGGCGAGGTCATATTATTTTGGGGGAGTATTATGTAATAGACACTACATAATCTTACAGGTTACCATTCACAGTCTGAATAAAAACAGACAGATGCAAGGTTTACTTTCGCTGCCGATGTAATACGCTCTTTGCTCAAAGTTGCTCCTTTTGCCTGATTCCTGCATTAGTGAGTATAGCATAGTACTCTCTTGTTGTGATTTCACAAACCGATTCTCCGCAAATACAAAAGATGGTGTCCATGCATCTGTTATCTGCAATAACAAGTGCTTCTCCCTCACTGCTGGCTTTGACTGCAACCCATGTCTTTGCCGAACTATGAGAAAGCGTAAGCATAACCTTGAAGTATGTTTCCATAGTAGAAAAGTAGAATGTGGTATGTATTAAACAAGTAAGGTTAGCAGTGAACACCACTAAGCATTTTCGACAAAACTTTGCTGCCTGTACCAAGGATGGTAGGTTACACTAATGGTATACCTACTTAGGCAGAACGATGTAATACTCTTCCTGAATAAATGTAAAGGAGTTATTTTTTAATGCATCCACATCCGCACACAGGTTGTGATGCAGGTGGCGAATAAGATAGGAGCTAACACTTAGTTCGTGAAGGTATGAGCAGAGTTCGTCAAGCCTTTCCAGATAATCTTTGTCACTGCCTGATACTGGCATGTTTACGTCCAGAAACCTTTCTATAGTAACCAGTTCTGGGAAATAAGCCTTATGCATGGCTATGGTAGCATAAAGTTTTCCAACTATGATGTTGAATTTTTCCTTTGTACCACCACTATCAGGCATTTGTAATACTTTAGGCATCGTTGCTTTGTTTGCATCGACTTACAGCGCACAGATACAAGCTATGGTACAGGTAGGCTAAAATCAATCGGTTAACATATACACCTTGTCTGTTTATTGTAAGTTTAGCTATAGCCAGGAAGGTTTGAGATGAAAATACAAAAATCTATGGTGAATAGTTCGTACTACACGCAAAAAATACTTAGAATGATTATAAGTATTTTTAACATACTGTATAAGTATTTTTTATATACTATTGTAAATATTTAAACACCCAACACGGAGCAGCAGAACGGTATGGGCAAGAGAACTGCTACGCAGGCTCTTTATTCAGAGACAGGAAAGAGGGTTTGCTTGTACGATGATGTGATGGTTTATCCAGCGGAGGTGTAAGCTCAACTAATGACTATTATACATTAATACTCAACAGTGATGTAAACACTGCTGTGATGGCTCAATGGCTGGCAGAAAGAGGCAGGAGTGAAAGGAATACACTTAATCGGGTGAGGGCAGAATGTATTGAAGATCGGAAGAATAGTTAAAGCTCTGTCGGCTCAATACAAATCTAAAGAATAATAACATCTTAATGTATAATACTTCTTAGCAACACTTGTAACTGTGCAGGGTGCTTTTCATTCATTATCTTGATAAGATACATCATCACCTCTTCATCACTTTTATTCAATTCATACTTGAAATCTAAAAGTTTATAGAATGCTTTATGATCATTCTCTCTCAGAGGCTGTTTTGATTTTATATAAAAATGCTTTTTTAACAGAAGAAAAAAACTTGAAACGCTAAAATCAGCTTATATAAGTACTTTCTTGAATTTCAATAATAGTCACTTAAAGGCACTTGTAAAGCAATAATAACAAATCAAAACAGCCTCTCAGATAAGTATTAAAGATGTAGTATAACCTTAATGCATCAGGTGCTAACAATTGCACGTTAAGATTTGTGGAAACAGCAGTAGTCATGCAGTTGATATTATAGCCTTGTATTTAAATATATTATTTTATTTATTTTTTAAAAAGGAATAACCCAAAGAATATATTTAGAGATTACTAATAGCAGGCGCAAATTAGCTAATAAGCAGTTTTCCGAGTCTGGTGAAAGGCAAGATGTATCGAAGTTTTGCTTTATATTATACACTCTCACAACCTACACCCTCCTAAAAGGGCTGTTTACTCACCCATTCCATCTATTCAAGCAGTTTCCTTCCTTTTATAACATAGTATATCTGTATTCCTAAATGCAGAATTTCACGAACTATAGGTCCTGCCATGTGGAAAACAGCGCCAATAGGGTCCAAAGCAGGTGGCTTACCAGTGTTGACAGCGAAATGTACAGAGAGGGCATGCTGCACTTGTACGGGCACATAAAGCAGCATCATTTAAGCCTCTGGCTCTACGATGCCTCTAAGTTCTCGACACCTAACATGAGTGATCAGAAATGGTCGGTGGAGGTGCTTGCCCCACTGCTCGCAGGAACCAGCCTCCGAAGGATTGCAGTGATCATGTCACAGGACGTTTTTCTGCAAACAGTGGCAGAGCAGGTGCGCAGGAATTCAATGGCAGTTTTCAAGGGCAGCATCAAGATGAAAAACTTCTTCGATCAGGATAGTGCTGCGGAGTGGCTGTTGGCAAAAAACCACAGTTTCACTCCTATCCCCGAGGATGCTATCCACAGGCAACGCCAGCATGCCTGAGCATGGTCGTGGAGCATACGTCATGGGAAAAAGCTTCTGGTGGTCGCAA
Organism: Pontibacter diazotrophicus; assembly: GCF_003367245.1. Classification (GTDB taxonomy): domain Bacteria; phylum Bacteroidota; class Bacteroidia; order Cytophagales; family Hymenobacteraceae; genus Pontibacter; species Pontibacter diazotrophicus. Next base: position 42,821 of record NZ_QRGR01000036.1, read on the forward strand.
GGAAAATAGACTTTAAGGCGAGTCAATACCTGTTCTGCCTCACAGATAACTTCAAGAGAGGCTAAATACCTGTCTCCTTCAATTTACTTTCAAAGTCTCTGCACAGCATCAGCGTTGCTGACAGACCAGCAGTTTCGGAAATCCTGAAATGCATGACTAAGTCAGGGTTTTCAATGCTCTGATAGTAGTAGGAGCTTAGCCCTATGTTTGGCAGTTCAGTAACAGTTATCTCCCTAAAGTTGCTGCTGAAATAATCTACCGACATGGACTTTACGACACCGCTGGCTTGGTACCTGATCTCATCGCTTTCCAACAGGGGCGCAATTCTTCCTTTGAACTTTTCCATCTTATCGAAATAAATGAAAAAAAATCAAAAACACTACTGCCGCAAATAGTCGCCCCACAGGAAACGTGACTGTTTCAGTATAAAATGAGCATTTTAAGTATTTCCCCGATGCAGATTAAGAACTAATCCCGTTACACACCACCGCTTACTCCCTTGATTTTACCCATGGTTTTATGAATGATTATATCAAGCCGTTGGATGTGCGCAAGCAAGGTGAGCCAGTGCCTCCTCTACCTCGACCACATGTCGAGGCAGGATACCGAGATAGGGGGAGACAGTGTAGACATCAGAAGAAAGCTACAGGGCAGGCTAACCGAGCTAAGAAGGGAAGGGAGAAGACAATGTGAGGTGCCAGTTGACGCAGCTTTCCTCCATTTATTCTTTGGGTATCTCTATGAAAAAGGTTGTGCCCCTGTTTTCCTCGCTCTCAAACCAGATCTTACCGTTGTGCCACTCCACGATGGTCTTGATGATGGACATGCCGAGTCCAGTGGAAGGCTCTCCTTTCAACCCCTCACGTCTTGCTGGTGTGAACTTTAAAAACAACTCGCCATGGTAACGCTTTGGGATGCCGATCCCGTTGTCCTTCACTGTTATCAGCACGGATGCCTCCTTTTCACTGACGTCAACCAGTATCACCCCATCATCATGGGTGAATTTGATGGAGTTCGAGATAAGATTGTTGATAACCTGCATGAACTTGTTCTGGTCAAGATACACATACAGCTCCTCGCTGGAAGAAGTGAACTGGAAATTCTTTTTAATCAGGAACTCCCCATCCTCATACTGCTCCATCACCTCCTTCAACTTCTCCACAAGGTCAACCCGCCTCTTAAGCACAGCCGTGTTGGAGGAAGAGAGAAACTCATACTGCACAAACTCCCTGATCATGCGGATACTCTTTTCGCTGCTCTCACGGATTATTCTTACAATATTATCAACCTCACTGTTTCCATACTCCTTCGTGTAATCCGATAGCAAGTCGGCTAAGCCCTGCACGTTAGCGATGGGACCAGCCAAATCATGTGAGAGTATTTCCAGGATGGAGTTCTTCTTGGCTGCAAACTTTTGCAGGTTGGCAATGTTTTCCTTGGCAGCGGTGATGTCCTCCACGATACCAGCCAGTACCCGCCTCCCCTGCTTGTCGGTGACAAGCTTCGGGTTCAGCAGCATCCAAGAGACAGACTTGTCGGGGAGGATGATTCGGAACTCTATGTCGTACTTGATGATGCCATCTAACAGCTCATGGTACTCCTTTATAAGGTAGTCTTTATCGTCTGGGTGAACGGTGTCTAAGATGGTGCTTGGTTTTGCCATGATGCTTTCCCTCGTCCTGTTCCACAGGTAGGAGAAAGCAGGGTTAAGGTGGGTAAATGAGGCTGCGTCTACCTCGTAGGAGAAGAGTACCTTGCTTGTTTGCCTCATTAATTCTTTAAACACCTCGTAATTGCTGGTTTGATCCATTGGTCATTGAATGTTTGTGCTTAGTGTTTACTGCGAACACTCTAAATAGTTGAATTGTGCGGAACTCGGACGCAGAGACAAGTGAATCCTCTGAATGATACATATCCCCATGAACACATCAACAGACTACTCCAATCACCAAAAGTGGTTGCGTTTAGTTGTCTCAGGACCTTTAAGTCCTTCCAAACCGTTTCGCACATCCTGCACGAGAGTCAATACAAATGCTGCTGAGCACACGCTTAGTGAGGTAGATGCTGGTTGCATCATCAATGATTAACACACTCTCTATTGGATGCATGATTACACTTTTGCTCCTAAGGAATGGTAGCGTAACCAGCTTTTCGCATCGGTTATATTACTGAATACTTTTACCTCGAAGGATGTAATAAGATTAGCAAAACTTAAAACCGAGGACTCTGCCAAGGAATCTGGGGACACTATCATTGCAAAGTACTTTAAACCTGCCTTGGCTGCCAGCGGTACCCATTCCTTTGCAGTCCACTCAAGTGAGTGGTCCCAACTACCCAGTACTTTGCTGTTGTCATTCAATACACAGCTAAACCCTGATTCCCTTACAGCATTCAAATATGCCAAGGCACCAAACTGAACGTTATCCCTTGTCAGGTAACCAATCCAGTCATTGTGTACCCATTCATTCTTTTTATCTATATCAACAGTCAGGAACACCTTCCCGAAAATATTTGGATATTCTTTTCTCATGAATACATCTTGTGCTACAAAGTTACAACTAATCATAGCAGTAGGTTAAGTTGCAATATAATATTTCATTCAGAGCCTCCGCTAAGGTCAAAAAAGCACTGTTTATTCACGAGAAAATAAACGTTTGAATATTATACATACTTAAGAGAGGTTGAGCAGCACCAGGAGCAGAAAAGCGTTTTTAAGTGAGGGTGCATCATTTGGGGGAGATAACTTAAAGAGAACAGAAGAAGCAAAGAACCTATCTTGCAAAGCTTGGCTTCCTTAGAAACTGGTACAGGAAATTTGCCTTTTAACATATCTAACAGGATTATTTTGCTATATTGTACAGACATAAAATGTTTCTGTATGGAAAAACAAGGCGATGCATTACACCTGATGCACGGCTCCATGTTTGTGCTGCTTGAACGCTTCGTTGAAAACACCCACGACCACAGCACTTGGGTAAAAATGCTTAAAGAGGCAGGCGTTGAGCATATGTCTTTTCACATGCAGGAGATGTATCCTACCCATGAGATTTTTGCCATTGTCGGTTGTTTGAGCGAGACCACAGGACAGTCTATTTTTGATTTGATGGAGGAGTTCGGGGAGTTCATGGTGCCAGACCTGATGCTGCTGTACAGCAGGTATGTCCGACCAGAGTGGCGTACTTATGAGATGCTGATTAATACAGAGGAAGCGATGCACGGTGCTGCGAGAAGGGAGGACATCAGAACTAATCCACCTAAGCTATTGGTAACAAAGAAGGGTGTTGACCAGCTTATGATAGAGTATTCGTCCAAGCGCAGGATGGCTGGCGTTGCGGTGGGCATTGTCAAAGGGATTGCCAGGTACTTTAATGAAAGCGATAAGGTGGAGGTAATGCTGCTCTCACCTGCTGATGCAGAGAATGTGCAAATCAAGGTAGATTTCCTTAGCTGAAGACACTGGAATGACTCACCATTACTTTAGAAAGAACATAAGGTTAAAATCGAAGATATTCGATTCTCTGCTTTGTCACTTCCAATAACACCTGTCAAACTTCTAATCCAACTCAAAAAAAACGTAACAACTGTAACTCTATCACCTCTTGTAGACTTATTTCTACTTTTGAGCAAATCCTATATTATAAAACCATTACTTTTGAAGGTGAATAAGCGTATCTCCTTTAGGTGAAATGGGCTTGGCTCACTAAGCAAGAACAGATTGTAGAAGATGGTTATATACAAGAACGGCTTCTTAAGGCTGGACTACGAGCCAGCATCCGACATTCTCACTTTTGAGATGCCGAATGTTGATGATATTGTCATGCCAGAGATGGAGCGAAGCTTAGCGGTTATAGTGGAGCATGTGCGAAAATACGATGTTAAGAGGGTGTTGCTGGATGCAAGACAGACAAACATCTGGGTGTATGAGGACAGCTATGCATGCCTTATCTCCGAGTTCTACCGTAACCTAATGGCAACCAGAGTCCAGAAGGTAGCCCGAATTGTCACACCCGATTCAAAAAGGGAAAAAGTCGTTTTAAATCTTTTGAACAATATGACTCTTTCGGTGAAAATCCAGCGTTTCACAGAGGTTAGTGCTGCTCTTGAGTGGTTAAAAAGTGATGTTTTACCGAAGCCTCGGCTTCAAACCCTCTCAATTTGATACATCCAGCATACTGCCCACATTACTAATAGTATTACTTACCGAATGGATAATAATAGCATAATCAGCGAAGATAAGATGCATGGTTCTTTTTTCGCTCTGCTGAAGCGTTTTGTAGAAAACTCATACGATTACAGTACCTGGGTAAAACTGCTCCAAGCAACAGGCTTGGAAGGAGCAGCCTTCCAAATGCACGAGATGTACCCCACAAAAGAACTGTTTGCCATTGTTAACAAGGCTTCCGAAGTAACAGGTATCCCGAACCATACCTTAATGGAGCAGTTTGGGGAGTTCTTAGTACCAGACCTGCTCTTGATTTACAGCAAGTACATGAATCCGAACTGGCGCACCTACGATATGCTCTTGAACACGGAATGCACTATGCATAGGGCAGTGAAGAAATTAGACGAGAGGGCGAACCCTCCTATGCTTCTGGTGACAAAGAAAGGCGAAAGGCAATTAATTGTCGACTATTACTCCAAGCGCAGAATGTCGGGAGTAGCCGTTGGCATCATCAGAGGCATCGCAAAGCATTTTCATGAGGACGACACTGTTTCAGTAACACGGCTGACTGCGGCTGAAGAGGAAAGAGTCCAGATAAGGGTGGATTTCTGAACTGATGTTGCAGTTGATTAGTTTTACCAGTAGCAACCATTCTGCTGCTGAATGCTTCATTTATGCTAACAGCGTTGTATATATATTCAGCACTGTTAACTAATCAGCTTTGTACTATACCTACACTTTTAGGTTCACTTTATTATACATATAATCTGTTAACATGGACAATACTTTTGGGATACCCATTATTCCCGATAATGAAGATGAACGACTGGCTAAGCTGCGCAGCCTCCACATTTTGGATACCTACGAAGAGAACGGAACCTTTAAGCACATTGCTGCCATTGCATCCCGTATGTTTAATGTACCAATAGCATTGGTTAATTTTGTTGATAAGGACTATGTAGTCACAAAAGCCCGTGTGGGGGTGGAAGGCTCAACCGAAGTAAGCAGGGCTATAAGCCTGTGTTCTCTGGCTGTGTTAAGGTCTGATGTCACCGTTTTCGAGAATGCCAGAGAGGAACCGTGCCTGCTGGCGAACCCCATGGTTATAGGTGATTTTGGCTTGCAGTTCTATGCTGCCGCTCCCTTGACCACATCTGATGGTTATAACATAGGGGCTGTTTGTATTGTCGACAAGGTGCCGAGGGAGTTCTCTGGTTCAGACCAGAAGATGCTTCAAACCCTTGCTGCTGCTGTGATGGATGATATTGAGAAAGCATAAAGAAATTCATTCAGAGGAGGAAGCTTAGGTTGTTATCCTCTAATGGAACGTAACCAGGCTTCAGCCTCTTTATCGTCTTCAAAAACCCTTATCTCAAAATCTTTGTCAATCCGCTGTATTAGGCTTTCGATGGTTAGGGTAACGTAAATACTTTTCGGAATTACCTGCGCCAGATAACGCAAGCCTGCGGCTTTCATTTGAGGCGTCCACGTGGTCTCTACCCAATCAAGTGCCGTATCCCAAGAACCGACCACATTCTTGTTGCAATTGAGCAGCTTCGAGTAGGGCTGCTCCTTTATCATCGCCAGCAGCTTGTAGCCACCCTCCTTAACAGTCTCCTCCGACTGCACACCGAACCACTGTGCATACAGGATAGAGCCATTGTCGATTCTTGTGGCTGTGAAAAACACATCGCCATACACTTTCTTCAACCTTACCTGCTGCTCCATCTTTAAAATTTAGTATGCATTACGCTTCCGAATAAATAATGTTGATTGTTTTATTTACTCAAAGAATGCTGCCGCAGCCACCTCTCTGAGTAAAACATTCGAACAATAACTGTGCTTGCAAAAGTAGCCCCATCTTGCTTCGACCATTCCTGCTTATCTGTTCAAAATGGGTTATGATTCTGAGTTAAGCTAACTAACACCACCCCTGCGTCAGTAAAATGGAGGCTACGTTTGCACCTCAAAATGGCAAGAATCGCTGCTCAACAAACTGTGGCTTTATCGCTTCGATACTGGATAAGCGTAACCTTACACCAACTGTTAATGCTTATGGAGACTTTTTGTGGTGAATCCAGCCAAAAACCGCAAATAATTATCCATAAACCATATAGTTCGAGTCCACTGCGGAGTAAAAGGAAAGGGGCTGTATGTAAAGGACTTTCTTTGGCTGGATAGTGATGGCATAGACTGTTCCATGTACAGCCAAAAGCTTCTCCGGGTAAAAAAGGCAGAGTTTACAACTTACCTCCTGCGGGATTTGCAGTATCCCCTTTCATGGCGTACATGCTGGAATACTGGAATATATAAGGGGGTTGGATGTGGGAAAGTTGAGCGCAAACGAAGCAGGTCAGTGCCTGCTGTACATTTATCACTTATCTAAGGACAATGTCGAGTTACAAAGGGAGTTCCAGTCAACAAAAGAGAAGCTGAAAGAGAGACTGGCGGAGTTAAATCAGAAGAACGGCAGGTAAGCCGCTTCTTCTCCTGCGGCAGCCTAAGTAACGACCATGTCCCTCCTATCCTCTCTACTCCTTCGGGATTTCAATGTAGAAGGTCGTTCCCACGTTTTCCTCGCTTTCGAACCAGATGCTCCCCTTGTGCCACTCCATGATGGTTTTTGCAATCGCCAACCCTAACCCTGTTGACGGCTCCCCTTTCAGCCCCTCCCGTCTTGCCGGGGTGAATTTCTCGAACAGCTTGTCATGGTAGCGCTCAGGGATGCCGATGCCGTTATCCTTCACCGCTATCAGCACCGATGTCTCCTGCTCGCTTATATCCACAGCGATTACTCCACCGTCACGGGTGAACTTGATGGCGTTGGAAATGAGGTTGGTAATGACCTGACCGAACTTATCTTGGTCGATGTAGACGTAGAGCCTATCGCTGGAAGAGTTGAAGCGGAACTCCCTGTTTATGATACGCTCCCCGCCTTCCAACTGCTCCATCACCTCCCTTACTTTCTTAACCAGATTCACCCTTCTCGTCACCATCGCTGCTTCAGCCGTTTCGAGGAATTCCTGCTGCACAAAGTCCCTTATCATGCGGAGGCTCCGTTCACTGCTCTCTCGGATAATCCTGATAAGGTTGTTTGCCTCAGCGTTCTCGTAGCTTTTGGTCGACTCGGAGAGGGCGTCCGCCAGACTCTGGATGCTGGCAAGTGGTCCTGCCAAATCATGTGAGAGAATTTCCAGAATGGCGTTTTTCTTAGCCCCATGCTTGTGTAGCGTGTCGATGTTTTCCTTTGCGTCAGTAATATCCTCGACCATACCTGCTATGCACCTACCCCCTGTAGCATCGGTGAAGAACTGCGGGGTCAGCAGCAGCCACAGAATCGACCCGTCAGGAGTCCGGATGCGGAATTCAATTCCGTACTTGGGTGTACCCTCCGTCAATTCATGGTATTCTCTGAAAAGGTGTTCCCTGTCCTCCGGGTGAACGGTCTCCAATAGAATGGCAGGGCTTGCTATCACACTTTCCCTTGTCCGGTTCCAGAGGTGGCTGAAAGCAGCGTTCAGGTACGTGATGGAGGCAGCGTCCACATCGTAAACAAATAGCACCTTACTTGCTTGGAAAAACAGCTTATCAAATATTCCGAATCCGAAGTTAATTTTCTCATCCATGGTTTGCAGGCTTGGGTGCGCTCGCTCCCTGTTTTACTATGGATGTTCCATAATCGTTGCCGGATATACACATCCTTTTCTGCTCCGCACTCCACACAAGAGGCTTTAGGTTGGTGTATTACAAACGGTGGTTTACTTTCCACTCTAGGATAAGGCGCTTAAGCTCATCAAACCGCTGTATTTTAAAGCAAGAAACCCGGTAAAGAAATCAAGATGAACCTGTGTTATTAGAGAACGAATTACTTAACCAAGACAACACTGGTGGAAGATGGCAGAGCTGCGGTTTGTTGCTATGCTTCGTCCCGCGAAACGTGGAATTTTGAGATTTAAAAAGAGGCCTTTGCTGTACTGGATTTAGCTGTATAGCCGGTAAGCGTCAATAAGAGGTAAGGGCACTGATGATGTCTGGAGCTCGCACTAGGTTCGCACTATTTAGCACTAGGTCCGCACTATATCTGCTCTTAATTCGCACTATGTTAGCACTAAATTCCGCACTAGGTTCGCACTATGTTAGCACTAGGTTTCAGCACTAATGAGCTAAAAACAGTGGCTTATTTGCGGCTTTAAGCAGTTTTGCTGTGGTATTGAGCAGTAGCTTTAAAGTAGTGTAGCCTTTCAGCCTGTCCCGCTGTCCCAGAAAACGGCCGTTTTACCGATATAGGTTTTGAAGGTCAATCCAGATATTGCTTCCGCGTGCTCCTGCTTGTTTTTGCTTGCCTATGCTTGTTCCTGCTGCTCTCCTGTCCCGGAAATAGAGGAATCATGAGCCTAAGGCAGATCGAGTGTTGATCATAAATGCTCTTATGCACAGCAGAGAGTTATTCTGGACATAGTTATTGCTTTAGATTGCTCCCGAACGCTAACCATTGTCCGTGCTTGCTTTTGTCCCGGAAATAGAGGGAATAACGAAACAGATAACAAAACAGGAGAACACATCCAGTGAAATAGGTGAAGCGTTCAGCGCGGGGCTCTCAAGCATAAGAAAGATTTAGGTGAGCTTAACGTCCCCAGTACTGGTTTTTTAAGTAAACCTGGAAAGCCGTGCCTACTCCAGGCGTGCTTTGCACCTCTATCCTTCCCCCGGCGTTGTCCACTATCCTTTTCACCATGTAGAGCCCAACGCCGGACCCTTCCACATGGTCATGGAAACGCCTGAACATCGTGAAAAGCTTGCTTTGCTGCTCCCCGCTAAGCCCAAGCCCGTTGTCGCTCACCTGTAGCACAGTTAAATCCGCTTCTTCGCGGCAGCTGATCTTCACAACCAGTTTTCTTGCCGGATCCCGGTATTTGATGGCGTTTGAGAGCAGGTTGTAAACGATGCTGCGAAGGTTCTTCCTGGAGAAAATGATTTTGTCACAACCGGCGATGGCCATCTCCAGCTGCGCCCCGGACTTGGATATGATTTGCCCCATATCCAGGCTTACCTCCTCTATTACCTCCTCTAGGCTTACCGCTTCCGCCAGGCTAGGCTCATCCTTCTGAAGCCTTGATATCTGCGTCAGGGTTTCGATCGTTTTCTTGAAGCGGGAAATCGATCCCCCCATCATGCCCAGGATCTTGTTCAGCTCCTCTTGCTCCTGGCTCTGCTGCGGAAGCTCCAAGAGCAGCTCCTGCATGAGCATCTCGATGTTGGATATGGGGGCTTTCAGGTCATGGGACGCGGTGTAGATGAAGTTGTCCAGGTCCGCGTTAATATGCGTCAGCTGCTTGTTTGCCGCCTCCAGCTCCCTTGCGGTGCCCTTGGCCTCCCGCTCGCTTTCCTCCAGCGCTCTGCGGGACGCGACCTGGTCGGACACATCCATCACCAGGGAGTAAAACCCCACGACCTGACCGTTGCGGAAATCCGGAACATAAGTGGTGCGAACATGCCTTAGCCCTTCCCTGTAGGGCATGGCTGCTTCATAATCCACTTTTTCTCCTGCCAAGACCCGTTCAATGTATATTTTTATTTCTTCATAGGCTTTATCTCCTATTACATCGATAATAGGAACATTAAGTATGCTTTTTTCCTTCAAATCGAACCAAGAGTTATAAGCTTTGTTTGCAAAGCGGTACTTCAGGTCCCTGTCCAGGTAACTAATCAGGACAGGCAGCGAGTCTGTGATCAGCTGCAGCTGCTGCGCAGTTGCCTCAATGGATTTCCGCGCGGCCACCTGGCCGGTCACCTCGTGCGCGTAGACAAGTACCCCGTCAATTGCGCCTTCCCCATTGCGCCTGGCCAGGTAGGTGAAGGACCAGATGATCTCCTCCAGCGGGCCTCCCTCATGGCGGGCCAGCATCAGGGGGAGCTCATTGGCCATATAGGTTTCGCCTGTCCGGTACACGTTGCCCAGAACAGCGGGAATGGGGGTGCCTTCCATTTCGGGAAGGGCCTGCAGCAAGGGTTTGCCCTGTATGTCCCTTCCAGGGAATATCTGCTGGTATACCGGATTCACCAGCTGAAGGACAAGCTCAGGGCCCTCCAGGATCATGATGGCCGCCGGGGCCTGCATGAACAGCTCCTCGAGCTGCTGCTTTTGTTGCAGGGTCTCCGCCTGCGCCAGTTGCAGGGCTTGGGTCCTGCTCCTCACCCGCTCCTCCAGCTCTGCGTTCAGGGCCTGCAGGGACTCGGCGCTTTTCTCAACCTGTCGGCGGGCCTCCACAAAATCGGTAACATCCAGCGCGAAGATGAGCATGCCGCTGATTTGCCCCTCGGCATCATAGAGCGCCTGGTAAATGAAGTTCCAGTAGATGGCCTCTAGGGGTTGCCCCTCGTACCTGGCCAATGGAACCAGCACCTCTTTCCCTTCAAAAGTCTCGCCTGTGGTGATGACGTGCTGCACGATTTCGTAGATGGGCTGATCCCTTAGCTCCGGCAGCGCCTCGAAAAGCGGCAGGTGCAGCATCTGGCGTCCTGGAAAGAGCTGCTGGTACGCGTTGTTGATGACTTTGTAAACCAGCTCCGGGCCTTCCAGCATGGCGAAAGCGGCAGGCGCCTGCTCTAACAGGCGCTCCAGGCGCAGCCGTTGCTGCTCGGCCTGTGCCAGCGCTCCCTGCTCCCTTTTCCGGCTTTGTTCCAGAAGGATTTTCGCCCTCTCTTCATCCGAAACGTTGGTCGTCTCGTGTATGATGTAGAGCACTTCATCCTGCTCGCCCAGCACGGGCGTGTTGGTGGTGCTCCAGTAGCGCTCGATGAATCCGCCAGGCCTGTCGGGGTCGGGAATGTCATACTGAAGAATACCCATCTTGTGCGGCTTCCCAGAGGAGATAACCTGCTGGAAGGACGCGCCCACGTGACTGGCTGAGGAAGCCGCCTGCCCGTCCGGGTTATCCGGGAAGGCTTCGAAGACATGCTTGCCGACAACTTCCCCTCTCGTCGTTAGCGTTGCCTGCAGATAGGCATCCGTGGCAGCCTCTATGACCAGGTCTGGTGATAGAAGAAGTATTAGCCCAGGCAGCGTTTCGAAGACCTTGTGAAATGGCACAGCCGGGCTATTATTCTCCTCCTGACGGGCGGAATTTGGGCTTTTCAACATTAGTATTCATCTTTAGGTAGACTGTATGAGTTTGCATGCTGACTGTGGTACACGAAATCAGCACCAATGCTCATTTCAACTCCAAAGTTATGGGCTTTATCTTAAATCAGTACTATTTTCTCCACCTGCTTTGGGCTCAATGCGCTAGTATTCCTGTAGCGGCACTACATTAGCCACAGACGTTTCCTGTAGGCAAAAGCACTGGGTAAGGGGAAAGTTGCTACTGCACCTTGAGGTGGGTAAGGAAAACCTGTCACAGGCGGGAGCCTTTACCGGCAGTCGCAGGCAACGTGGAAGGAGGATTAACAACATTCGTTCAACTTTTTTCAGGACGAGTCAAACCGCCGCCACCACTTTTCGGCGTCCCAAGAAACGGCGGAATTATGATACGGGCGGGAGAGATGATCCTCAACGGAAACCAACACGATTTCTGGGCTCTTTGCGGTTCACAGCTGGGGCCTTGGTTTCTTTCCCGTTGTCCCGGAAAACGTGAGAATAATGAGATCGTGGAACCTCCAGCGGCTCCTGCCCCTACAGCCTCTAAACAATCTCAGTTTGCCGTCTCAAAAATCAAAATCATTTTCTATTTCTGAGACGAGTTAATGAGATCTTTATAAGAAAGGATACTTACGTATTTAACTACCATAACAAAAGGGAAACGAAGCTAATGAGATTAATGAACCTCATGATTGTAATGATAACCAGCTACTCACGCGGCGACTTGACGCACCTCCGGAACATACTGAAGGTAGAGGCTGAGGTGTTCTTCTACTCGCTCTGTAACGATACCGAGAAAAGAAGCCAGCCACTTCCGGCGTAGTAAAGGTCAGGTCTATGCCAAGGTTGTAGAGGTAGTAGTCCTTGAGGGCTGTCTCCAGAAATTCGCATAGGGATCTACGCCCTACTCCACTCCCACCGCTCTGAATTCAAGATGTCTTGCGAACTTACAGCAACTAAAACAAAGCCTCACCCATGTGGTAGAGGACCACGCTGTATTCCCCATCATGCCGCACAGAAAGATAGTTACCGTTCTGCCAGACTATCTCTGCTCTGCGGCCCAGGTCACAGTAGTTGAATTGGTAGAGGTTCATGGCTTGGAGTCTTACATAATGATGTTAATTAACCTCATTATATTCATTATTCCTACCGTGTCGGCCCTGTGTCCACCTGGCTCTCCAGCGCCTGCTGCACCGGTACCGGCAAGGCAGTAAGCAGATCATAGCCAGTGGCCTGCTCGATGGCATCCACTGTTGTGCGGTAGGTGCCCCAGTCCGGGCGAACGGTGTTGCTGTTGGGCGTGTCGGCGGCTATCACGCGTGTGCCGGCGTTTATCCGCTGCAGGTCGTTTTTCCCTTCTTCCAGCACTACCAGCACCTTCCAGTTGCGGCCAGGAACGGTTATGTTCCCGTTGTCGATGATCCTGGCGGTGCCGCTGTCACCGGTCCCTCCTATGCCGTAGGAGCCCATCACCACATACACCTCCATGCCGTCCCGCACCAGGTCCCGGGTGTAGTCCTCCAGGTTTGCCCACGTCTCCTGGTTGTTGTTGAGAGCCTGCGGGATGATGTGTGCGCCCAGCATGGCGCGAGTTATATTCAGCAATGAATATACTCAGATTATCCAGAGGGTGCAAATCCCTTATCGGCGAGTTGGTGAAGCCGATTAGCAAGCCGCAAGGTGGTTTGGGGTGACCGATGCACTGAAGAAAGCGGGACTGCAAAAGCCTGAACTGACGAATACTCTTGAGCACGGGAGTGCGAAAAGAGCGCACGTAGTGCTGCATAAGAGGCAGGGAGTCGTGGGTAAGCAAGCACATCTTTGCAAAGCCCCTGACCAACAAACGACTTTGTGTAGATGCAGCAGGGTTAGGTGGAAGGATAAGTGTCTTACCTGGGGAGGTCTTGGAATAGATTCGGTTTCTATGAGCCAAGAAGTCAGCAGCGGTCATAGTAGTCACCATGACACTGGGTCCGATGCTAGAGCCGGTATTCCATGAGGATTCCTATGGGTACAGGCCCGGGAAAAGCGCACTGGATGCGGTGGGCAAAGCCAGGCAACGATGCTGGAGGTACGATTGGGTGCTGGACCTGGACATCAAAGGCTTCTTCGACAACATTCCGCATGAGCTGCTGATGAAGGCAGTACGCAAGCACACAGACTGCAAATGGACCCTGCTCTATATCGAGCGGTGGCTCAAAGTGCCTGTTCAGCAACGGGACGGCAGGCTTACAGACAGGGAGAAAGGAACACCGCAGGGGGCTGTCATCAGCCCTCTGCTGGCCAACCTTTTCCTGCACTACTGTATGGATGAATGGCTTCGGATAAACTATCCGGACTGCCCGTTCGAGCGCTACGCAGATGACTGTGTGTTACACTGTCTCACAGAACAGCAAGCTCAGCAGCTAAGAGAAGACCTGAAGGCGAGATTAAAAGCGTGTGGCCTGGAGATGCATCCGGAGAAGACCAAAATTGTCTACTGCAGGGACGAGGACCGACGCAAAACTTACCCGAATATGTCTTTCGACTTCCTGGGCTATACATTCAGAAGCAGGAAGTCAAGGAATAAGCAGGGTAAACACTTTACAGGTTTCTTACCGGCAGTGGGCGATAAAGCCAAGAAGGCAATCCGGGAAAGGGTTAGGGCATGGAAACTGACGGGTAGAAGTGGCAGTAGCCTCTCAAGGCTGGCCGAGGAAATCAATCCGGTTCTGAAAGGGTGGATAAACTACTACGGACACTTCTACAAATCGGAACTGCAGGAGGTATTGGGATATTTAAACCTTGTTCTCAAGAGCTGGGCCAGGCAGAAATACAAGAAACTGCGGGGCCACAAAGTCAGAGCGAGTGACTGGTTAGGGAGAGTGGCTAAAGCCGTTCCGAACCTGTTTGCACACTGGCAGCTGGGGGTAAGGCCGTAAGGGTTGGATAATAGGAGCCGTGTAAAGCGAGAGCTTTAAGCACGGTTCTGTGAGGGCGTGAGGGGGAGGTTCCCTGGCGCTACTCGACTGAGAGCCTCACCGTGGGTGATTTTGCCCACGGCAGGCTACTCGATTAGCCCTCGTTTATTGATTTTAACTATAGAGTATTAATGTATGTAAACTGAAGGTTCAATTAACTTAAAACCCGGGTGCAAATCAAACAATTGTCGAAGCATAAAAGAATGTCCCGCTCCATAAAGGATTAAAATTTTACCCGAATCGTCATTCGTTTTGGTCAAGGCGTTTCTAAATACTTTATAATCCCTATGCACTGCAATACTGGAGAGTTCAGCGCCAATATCTGAAATATTTAGAAGCATCTCTCCTGTACGCAATATCAAGTATAAATCTTTGATATTCTGATGTTCATTTAAAGCTAACAAATGTTCTTCAAGGGAAAGACTTTCAGTCAGGTGTAAATATGGTTTTAATTTTTCCAAATGTTCTATATAAATATCGTAACCTTTCTTATCCAAGATACTGTCATTACGTTCTGCACTCAATGCTCTTATATCTTTTACATAATTGTAATAGGACAACTCGTATGACTCCGAGAGAGCTTTGGATGGATCATTTGTATTAGGATCAGGCCAATCGATACCTTCTACACCACTTTTAAGCTTTAAGCGAGTTGCTAGTTTTATACCAAGCTGGAAAATTTCATTATTTTTAAGCCAAGGGTTATCCGGCTCATCTTGATGGAGGGAATACGATGTATATATTTTATACCACAAAGAGTCGCTCTGAGTAGGTTGTTCTATGAAAATTTGGTCAGGGTTAAATTTCTCTAATTTTGCGAGGATTATGTTAAGCTCATCCTGCTTTTGTTGTGATGAAATTTTCTCATCAAAATGAGCCGTTCCAAGTATCATTACTTCACGCTGTATTTGCTGTGCAATAGAGGTAGAAGTGTTAATCAGTAATAGGGCAAGTAAAAAAAATTTCATTGTTTAAGATAGGTTAATATAATTATAATTCTTTCAAATCCCATTGCTTTTAACCAGTTACCTATAGCAGATTTTTCATTATCTTCTATGTAATGAGGGCTAACCTTTAGATTAGCAGTATATCATTTTTCCAATAGCTATACTTTCATATTACCAGGCATAGATGTAACTTTTACCTATACCTGAAGAGCAGTCAGGGCACTACCTGCCTAACGAGGCGAATAGG
>NZ_QRGR01000037.1 GCF_003367245.1 Pontibacter diazotrophicus
CCTTACCCAGTTTTCTTGTCTACAGCTTAGGTACTTGCTTTATCTGTTTTAGATATTATTTTCTCTGATCAACAAAAGGGAAAAAAGAGTAGCTAAAACACTGAGAACAAACATAGGATGTAAAGTAAGGGGTACTTTACAATTGCACAAAGGAAGGCGCTATCCTTAAGCTTAGCAAGCAGCCACTTGCTCTGTGGTTGTATGTGCACCGGTGAAGAGAGCTCTTGCTACCCCAATTAAGATCCTTCGTTTCGCTGTCCTATAATGCCATTAAGAGATAGCTCCAGTTGTGGTTTGGAATAGCCGTTTTAAAGAACTTCTGAGCCTTACCAGTTTAAACCACACTGTTAAGTATGCAAAAAAAATATATTTTAATTGCTAAAGTCTGCTTAACCACCTGTGATATATTTCTATATTAGCCATTAAATATATCATTAGATTGTTTAGACGAAGAGAAATGCTTTGGAAAAGGGGGATTTAAGATATGGTTATAGTTAGCAAGATAAACTTTGATTCATTTCCTCTATAGCAATAGGCTTAATATCACCACATATGCGTAGAATATGATTGAACACATTTCTATTAAGGAAGTTGCAACCTGTGATGAATATGGCATTCAAATCACAGGATTAAAGAAAGTGAACTTTATATACGGTGCTAACGGTAGCGGCAAGACAACTATCACTAAGTACCTCTACAACCCTAATGATGCTATATTCCAAAAATGCGCCTTAGGCTGGTTAGATGGCATGCCTATAAAAGCATTAGTCTACAACAAGGATTTTAAAGACAGGAACTTCGGCAAGGGGAATATTGATGGAGTTTTCACCCTTGGGCAAGCCACAAAAGAGCAAACAGAAGCAATTGAAAAAAAGAGCAAGCAGCGCCAGGAAATCAAAGAGGAGGGAAGGAAACAAAAAAAGTCTCTTGAATACTTAAATAATAAGCTTCTGGAACTTGAAAATGACTTTAAGGAGGAGGCATGGACTGAGATTTATAAGAAGTACGAGACTGACTATAAAGAGGCTTTCCGAGGAGTAATGCAAAAAGAGCTGTTTAAAAACAAGCTCCTTGATGAATTCGAAACTAATACTTCTGTACTCTTATCCCACGATGAGTTAAGAGAAAAGGCCAATACTGTCTTTGGGGAAGCACCTGCACCAATGCCTCCAATTAAGAGCATTGATTTTGTCCGAGTTGTAGAAATTGGCGAAGACAGTATCTGGAAAAAGAAACTTGTAGGGAAAGCTGATGTTGAGATTGGCAGCTTGATACAAAGGTTGAACTTAAATGACTGGGTAAACGAAGGTCGAGAGCATTTGCAAGGAGATGCAACTTGTCCCTTTTGCCAACAAAAGACGATAACGGAAAACTTCCGGAAACAACTTGAAGGCTATTTTGACGAAACTTTCTTAAAAGATACAAGACTTATCAAGTCTTATTCTGAGGAGCTTAGTGTCTGTACAGAAAACGTTCTAAATGTTCTGCAACAAATCGAGTCGGCAGAAAGAGCGAATAAAAATACAAAGCTCGACATAGAGACTTTTTCTGCTTACTTAAAAACTTTATCAAGTCAGTTCGTCTCTAATAAGGAGTTGTCTCACAGCAAAGTAAAGGAGCCGAGCAGAAGCATAGAATTGGTGTCAGTAAACGAGCAGCTGGTCAACATTAGGGAATTAATACTTATAGCTAATTCAGAAATTGGAAAGCACAATGCTATTGTAGCAAACTATACTGTTGAAAGAGCTGAGTTAATTAAGTCAATTTGGAAGTGTATAGTAGAAGAAAGCAGGTTGCGCATCCAGCACTTCTTAAAGCATCAAACGGGGCAACAAAAAGGCATTGCTGCGCTTACAAAGCGTATTGACGATCGACGATTAAAGTTTAAGGCGCTTGATGATGAGATTAGAATGCTTAATAAAAATGTAACAAGCATCCAGCCTTCAGTAGATGAAATAAACAAATTACTTAGTTCGTACGGCTTTCAGAATTTCCGCATCGTCCCTTGCAAAACGATGAAGAACCAATACCAAGTTCAGAGAGAGGATGGAACTTTGGCAGAGTCCACCTTAAGTGAGGGCGAAGTCACATTTATTACTTTCCTCTACTTTTTACAGTTGGCGAAGGGAAGTACTTCGGAGGAGAGCATTACCGAGGAAAGAATATTAGTTATAGATGATCCGATCTGCAGTTTAGACAGCAATATTCTGTTTGTAGTGAGCTCCTTACTAAAGGAAATCATAAAGAAGATTAAGAGGTGTGAAGGCAATATAAAACAACTCATCCTGTTGACTCACAATGTATACTTTCATAAGGAGGTGTCTTTTATTGACGGGCGCACGAAGGAATGCAACGAAACAGCCTTTTGGATACTTAGAAAAATTAACAATGTTTCCTCTATCCAAAGTTTTGAAATGAAGAACCCGATTCAGAACTCTTATGAACTCCTTTGGATGGAATTAAAGAATAAAAATCATAATTCGGGTCTTACCATTCAAAACACAATGCGCAGGATTATAGAGAACTACTTTAAGATTCTCGGCAAGTACGGGGATGATGAATTAATTCAAAAGTTCACTAACCACCAAGAGCAAGAAATATGCAGATCAATGATAAGCTGGATAAATGATGGCTCTCATAGTATACCTGACGATCTGTTCATTGAGCGCCAATCAGCAACTGTAGATAAATATTTTGAAGTCTTCAAGAATATCTTTGTTCACACCAAGCACGTTGAGCATTATAATATGATGATGGGAGCACAAAGTCTTAATTAAAGCATAGGATGTTGTGAAGGATGTTTCTGTAGGTCGTATACGCTAGAATTGGAGAGATTTCTGGAGCGGTTCAATACCATCAGGGCTTTCTATGTTGATGCGCTCTCGACCAGCACATAGCTGGTGCTCCTGCCTCCGGCCGCTTCTTTTTCCAAGATTCCCTTCCGAATCAGGTCCTGTATGTCCCGCCCGGCCGTATCCTGTGAGCACTTAGCGACCTTGGCCCACTTGGAGGAGGTAAGCTTGCCCAAAAACCCGTCTTGGAGCCTGGTGATGAGCAGCCGCTGCCGCTCGTTGAGCGGCGTTGCAGCGTGCCGGTCCCAGAAACGCGCCCTCTGCAGCACGGCCTCCAGCTTCTCGTCCGCCAGGCTTAGGGAACCGTGCAGGCAGGAGAGGAACCACTCCAGCCACGGCGTGATGTCCAGCGTGCCTTTCTGGGTTTTCTCCAGGATGGCGTAGTAGGCGCTCCGCTCCTGTCTTATCTGGGCTGACATGCTGTAGTAGCGCTGCCCGCCCCTGTCGGCGCGCGCCAGTTGCATGTCGGCTATCGCCCGGGCCACGCGCCCGTTCCCGTCGTCAAAGGGGTGTATGGTGACAAACCAGAGGTGGGCGACACCGGCCTTCAGCACCGGGTCCAGCTCCGCCTTATTGTTAAACCAATCCAGGAATCTGTTCATCTCGCTCTCTATCTGGGAGGCGGCAGGTGCCTGGAAATGCACCTTCTCCCGGCCCAACGGCCCGGACACCACCTGCATGGGCTCCTCGTCACCGGCTCTCCAGGCACCGGTGATGACCTTGTACATGCCGCTCCTGCCTGTCGGGAAAAGGGAGGCCTGCCAGCCAAACAGGCGCTCTTCAGTGAGGGGCTCTCGGTAGTTCTGGGTAGCGTCCAGCATCATCTCCACCACCCCCTCCACATGACGGTCTGAGGGAATAAGGCCGGCTATGTCCAAGCCCAAACGCCTGGCTATGGAGGACCGCACCTGCTCCGGGTTCAGCAGCTCCCCCTCTATCTCAGTGGACTTGAGCACGTCCTGCGTCAGGGTCTGCAGCATGGCCTCGGACCTGATGGAGAGGCCCAGCGCCTCCATGCGCCCCACCACACGCCCCTGCACGTACCGTACCTCCCCCAGCAGCTTGGAGAGGCTTCCTTCATCCCAGGTAAAGCGGGGCCAGTTTGGGTGCTGATGGATATAGAAGCTCATGATCGTTGGCTTGTGCGGTAAATATATGCCTTAATCTCCGCAAAAATACTGAAATTATATATAATATTCTCCGCAAAGCCTGATGCAAGGGAATACTGTGATGATTTTCCACGCGTATCTCCATAACTTATCTTAAAAAGAGTCTTCATGATCTTTTATAAGTGGCGGTTTGTGTGCGTTTCAGTAACTGCACCCCTTATTGGAACTTAGGATGCGCAATTAATCCATTACTGGAGAGCTCTATAACAGAATGAGTATGGCTAAAATAAATTGATGTAACCATGCAATTTTTTTGTTATTTCGCGAGGTTATTTAATATAAAGCTATATATTTGTTGATGTAACAATACATTTTTTTTGTTATAGCAAATCATGGACGATAAATTTAAAGATATAGATGCCCTTTTGAATGGTATCGTAGCGCCTGATAAGCTGACCCTTAAGGATCTCTTTGAAAGGAAAGTGGATGAGCTGAAGCTTGCTCCTACTGTCGCTTATAAAATTATTGGTATACAATCCCGCACCATAAAAGGAATACTTAATGGCTCACAGAAGGTAGTAGACATAACTAACCTTACTAAGATTGCCAACTTTATTCAACTCCCTAAGGAAAAGGTAGTTGCTTTGTTTCTAGAGGCTGTAGAGGAGAACTTCCCAACTTACAATATTTCGCCCGAGAAAATAGAATTTATTAAATCAAACTTTGACTTAGCTGTCTTAAGAAAGTCAGGCTTAATCAATAATATAACTGACTTTGAGCATATAGAGAAGAGAATTATCTCCCGGTTGGGCCTAAGGTCCCTTTTCGAATACAGGAAGCCTCCAATCGATGTAGCCTTTAGCTCGGGCCTGTTCAAGCCTGAGAACGACTTGACCAGAAGCTTTTGGATCCAATCCGCTTTGGCATGCTTCAATGAGATAGACAATCCCTATCCATATGACCGGGAGGAACTAATTAAGGTGTTCCCGAGAATCCGTTGGCACACAATGAATGTTGAACGTGGGCTATTAGAAATTATCAAAGTTCTTTATAGAATCGGTATTACCGTGATTTATCAACCACCTCTGCAAAAGCTGCAGCTCCGAGGTGCAACATTTAGCCACAACAACAAGCCTTGTATTGTTCTGACGAACTACGTAGGCTTCTATGCCACGTTATGGTTTGCGTTGATCCATGAGCTCTACCACGTGCTTTTCGACTGGGAAGAGATCAAGGCAAATAAATACCATCTGACCGACGATTCTAACGAACAGCTCTCAGTTCGTGAGAGGGAGGAAGATGCGGATGACTTTGCCCGCGAATACTTGTTTTCAAAACAGAAAGCCGCAACTATAAGGCCTTATATCCATGACTCTGCCTATGTCGCGGAATTTGCGACTAATAACCATATCCATTCAAGCCTGATATATGTGTTCAATGCTTTTGATGCGCCTAAGAGTAACCGAATGGCCTGGGCGATAGCCAGGAAGAATTCCCCAGATATTGAGGAGTGCATTAAGTCTTTAGACATACCTTGGCAAAGGCCTGTTGAGGAAGCAGTACAAAATCTTAAACCAGAAGTTTACTTTTAGATTCGATGAAAGAACAAGAGGAAAAACAGGTTGCTTCGGCTCAGAATCCCACCCCTTCCGTTCCCTACAAGGAAAGAGTAGAGATAAGTGAAGAGGCAAAACAAGAAAGGCTGCTCCTTAGAGGCATGCTTCTTCAGCAACCTGATGATTTAGTCAAGGAGAGCCTACTAAGGAAGCAAAAGAGGGAAGAGGAGGTAATTGAGCTGCTGGGAGGCCATAAAATTTCCATCAGCGAGATAAATGCTGCCATTACCGCCACTTTGCAGCCATATGTCCCTATGTTTCCTAATAGCGTTCCTTTCTTTAGCGAGATCTACAGATTGAATGGCTGGAAGGGAAAAAATCCTAACGACTATATGAAGCCAACAGTGGTGGCCTCCTGGATAAACGAAGTTATTTACGGCAGATTCACTAAGGATGTATTACCGGCTCTTAGGATTCTTAACCCAGCCTCTCCGTTCGGCATCAGAGTGCATAAACATTTCCAGTATCTAACTGAAGAAGGGCAAGAGAAATTAATCCAATATAGAGACGAAGCAATAGCAGTGATGCAGACCTGTTCCACATGGTACGAATTTCGAAAGAAGCTTTTCTCAGTACACGGGGTACCTTATCAGATTAGTCTATTTGAGAAATAACTAATATAAAAATACCCGCATATGCTTGAGCCTCTTTAAATAAGAGGCAATATGGATAGCCATTTGAGCAGAATACCTGAAAACTTTGTTCGCAGTTCTTCACAAAATTTCTCACTCTTTACTTTATCGAGTTCATTAATTCTAAAAAAAAGCATTATGGAAGAAATTCAAGCTATTAAGCCAGGCCCAAAACCAAGAAAAGATGATGGGTCATTAGATAAAAGAAGACGTGTTACGCCAGAAAAAAAGGAAAAGTATCCTCCTCTTAAACCTCACAAGCATAAGCCCAACGATTAGCGATTTTTGATGCCCTTGTCTTGTGCTGAAATCAGCCGTCCCTTAAAACGGCGGAATTTCAATACAGAATCAAGCACCGAATGAGGCAGTTTGCAAACGCCGGTTTTCTGCCGGTTTTCTGCCGGTTTTCTGCCGGTTTTCTGCCGGTTTTCTGCCGGTTTTCTGCCGGTTTTCTGCCGGTTTTCCAACTGCCCAGGTGCAGTTGGAAAACATCACTACAACGTCACAGTGGCGGGGTGTGCTGCGTGAAAATGCATGGTGCCGAGCGTGGTTTGTGCCTACCTTTAGTTTGCAGCAGGTTTGCAGACTAAGGGCTATGTCGGTTGCTGTCCCAGAAAACGTGGGAACTCTAATACAGCAGGAGCAGCTTTACTGGCATGTTGGGAAGTATTGCTTTCTGTTGCCATCAGATGTTGCCGGAGCTGTTGATTGCCGTTGCCAGGTCCTACTCAGAACTTAAAAGCACAGCAGCTACCATGGGTGGCTTTTGCCATTCCCTGGACAGCTTCTTGCCGGTTTTTGGCCGGCTGGGGCTGGTTGTCGGTTAGCTGCCGGTCCGGATAGAACGCTTGACGATCTGCGACAGGACTGAAACGCTGCATGATCAGTAGCGTGCCTAATTGCGTGGTCCTGCATGATTTATGTTTGGTTTCGGTTTGCAAACCAGGTGCAACCGCGGGGTACGTCTCAGTGTTCCTCGGTTGCATGGGCAATAGCAACGCATCCAGCAATCAAAAACAACAGCTGTTGCCAAAGGAGTGGCAACAAATAGCAACGGGCCCTGTCGACCCATAAGCCACCTTATGATAAACAGGGAATCAAATTTAAAGAGGAGAATAGAAAGGCGGCCCCTGTCAGTTAGCACTGGCAAAGGCCGCCTTTAGATTGTAATACGAAGTTTTATTTTTTACATGTTACTGCATAAAGCCAAGTAATTCGTTTCCAGATTAGAAAGTATTTCATTGGTAGGACCTGATTTGGTAGCTACTTTAGCCAACTCCATGATGTTCTTTTGATATTCATTATTACCATCATATAGAGGCATTTTAATATTAAAGTTTATACTGAAAGACCTCGTGCTATACGTAAACTTAAAGTACTGTTGTACAATAGGGGTATTTAATATGCCACACAAATAGTAAGCTTCATCTTCGGTTATGTCTCTTCCATCAACGTCCTTACTTATATAAGGGCAGTGCTTTGCACATATTGGCATAACTTCTACACCCCATGGTGTTTTCACTCTTTCTACGACAGCAGCACTTAGTTTCGTATTATCTCTAAAAGTAACCTGGTAAGGAGAGTATGTGTAACCACCCACTTTAGACAACGAATAAAATGCAGAACCTCTAGAGATCGTTAAACTTCTCTTTGACTGTTTTCCAATGATACTTTTGTTATTAGAGAAGTACTTTAACAAATTAGGGCTCTTTTTGGAAAGAGTGGCTGGGTTTACAGAAGTAGAAATTCCATTCTCGTAAGGGAAAATACAGTAGTTAAAATTAGGTTTAAATCCAAAAGGAATGATTTCAGGAGCTTTTATTACAGGCCTAATAAATTCAGTTTCTAACTGTACAGGTAGTTTAGTTAGTGATTTGTGCGTTGAATTTGTAAACTCTTCAGGTTTGAATAAATAGGCATCTTTTGAGGAAACGGATTTAACCGGTTTTATGAAGTAGACCTCTGCTGGAGTAAATTCAACGCCACTTCTAGCTTTGTATTTACACTCACCAATGATGAGATTAAACAGGTCTTTTTTAGCAATAAACTCCTCATCGAAAGTCGTGTATCCTGTTCTTTCAAGATCCATTTGGAAGGCTCTAGGATACGATTTATCGAAATAATCCTGAACTTCCCTAAATGATTGTTTTTCATTAATCGTTAAGATGTTTGTACCTTTCTTCTTTGTGAATGCTTTGATCGGTATGCCATTTTTAAAATAATCTACTTTGTTATATCTATAGTAATAAGTCATAAACTTCTCCTGAGTGTCAATGAAGGGGTTTCCAGACTTAGTCCAGTCATCTAGCTTTTGGAGATACATTCGTTTACCACTCTTCACATCTGTATAAAAATTTCTAAAGCCTGCATATGAGTCCTGAGTTAACAGGGTTTGAGGCATTAAAAAGGCAAGAACTCCATCTTTATTTAACCAAGTTGAAGCCGTAACATTTGCGATTAATGCACAAATGTTCAAACTAATTGCTCCCATGTAGGTCTGTCCTGAAAAAAGATGTCTATCTAAACATAATTTCTTTATTTTTTCAGCATAAGCCTGTGGTAAAAACTCCCACTTAATCCAAGGTGGATTCCCAACAACTATATCGATATTCCTAATCCTGGCAACTAGCATAAAGTTAGACACAATTCTAATCCATATTCCATCCCAATTACTTTTGTGTAAACGCACTAGTTGTTCAGATAAAGATCTAATCCTATCTACTATATCTTCATTAAGGTTTTTATTATCAATAGTTTGAATAAAGCTTTGAAAAACTAAGTCGGCATCCTCAGCTTTTACAATTGCTTGAACTTTGCTCATTTGAGAGAAGAATGAGTCACTTTCAACAAAAGAACTAGGCAAAACGACATCTATATTTTCTTGCTTTGTACTTACTGTATACTGATAGCAGCGAATGCCTTGTATTTCAAGGTTTGCAGGTATGTTTGCTGAGTCTCCAAGATATATAGGGATTTCAATATCATCTCCATTGATTAAGGGCTTGATGGATAGATAGAAGCATACTTTTGCAGTTAAAACAGATAAAGGATTAATATCTACCCCTTTAACCCTTTTCAATATTGAGTTTAGCAGCTGTTTTTTCTCTGTGTCTGTTAAACTTACAATATCAGTGTCTCCAATTATGTTCTTTATAATTGACATTACAAACACACCACTACCGCAACAAGGATCGATGGCTTGATAATGTTCTTTATTTACTATGGATACACTTTCTTTAATAACATAGTCAGCTAACCATGCTGGTGTAAAATACTCCCCAAGGCTATGCCTAACTTCTGGAGGCATAATTTCCATGTAGAGGTCTATAAAAATATCTATTGTAGTGTACCCATGTTTATAGAAGCTTATCGTGTACCCCTCTAAAACATGAACAATATCAAGGATTAATGAAGACAGCTTATCAGTCCATATCTCTTCACTGCAATACCATGAAAAGAAATCTCCCTCTAGTAAATTCCGCACTCCTCCAGTTTGAAAAACATAACCATCTTCTATGTATTCAATAAATCGTCGAAGAGTTGGCGAATCAATTTTTGACAAATCCGAAAAGTACTCTATGTCTTCATTGAATTCAATTTTGGTAACTACTTTACAAGCAATCAATTTTACTATGACTGCATATGTTGTTTGGAGTGCGAATAATGCTTTGTAATCTGTTTCACTATCTGTTATTTTTATTCCAAACAAATTGCTTAATGCAAGTCTTCTCTTTTTGATATCTTCATTTTGCCCTTTATCTGTCTCTGAGAGATGAAACAGAACTTCCCATTCTTGGAACAACATTAGAGCTTTTCCTGAAGGGGTATTTAATAGGCTATCAAAAAGGCACCTAGCAAGATTTAAAGTAGTTTGATTCCTCGTATTGATTTTAAAATCATTGACGATATTTAGAGGTACAAATTTCTTGTTTTTTACGTCAATCAGGGATAGTATAAGCTTTTCAAGGTCACTCTTATCAATGGTTTTATATGCTGTAGAATGTAGATGACCATCTTGATAGTAGATATATTTTATCTTAACACCATCTGTTAAAACGCCATGGTATTGGTTTCTTTCTGCCTCAAGAAGCTGGTCTAGATAATCTGATAATTGTTTTTCAGCTTTTTCTTTGTCTTTATCACTATCTAGCTTCCCTTTATTTTTGTATTCTATCACAAGGTTATTACAAACAGCATCCATTCTTCCGCTAAAAGTGTGTCTCAATGTAGACTGAGATACCTCTTTTTGGAAATTCAGATCGATGCCGAATACTCTCCTCACGAATATGTAAATCTCTGACTCAAAGGCAAAAGCGACATCAGCCTCTGTACTAGCAGATTTGGTTCTTCTTAGTAATTGTGTTAGATGTTCACTGAGCTTACATTCGTATTCTCTGCTGTTAAGTATGCTATCTATTTTCATTTAAAGTATTTAGCTCTTATAAGTTTTATGATGGCTATGCAAGGCACGCCTTAGTACTGGTGTGGTGATATAAATGTAGTTTGATTAACAAATATACTATATATAACGGTCAATATAAGGTAGCCTTCCGGCAGTCTCTGTTTCCCTAAAGTACCAAAACCCCTGCCCCTAATTCCAGGCTCTGGGGGCGGTTTGCTTTATAACCGATGTTATGTTAAGGGAATATTCCGGGAGGTAGAGCCTGCAGGGCCCTGACGTGATTTCATGTGGCTCCGGCTGCTGTGTCTCATGTAAGAAAAATACGAATTATGGACTGCAAAAGAACTGCTTTTTCTTTCGGGCTATGGATGTTCGCTGCCTTCTATCTTGCTGGCAAGGCTACCATGGATTGCCATAGCGTTTTCTTCCTATAAACTGCTTCACTTTAATTAGAAGGCTGGAATAATGGCACTATTGCCGGTAACAGCCAAGCAATTTCCCACCCTGTGAAGTAGTTTAGAACGAATGTTATAATCAAAACTGCTATCAAACAAAGCACCCTCTGCACTATAGGGTTCTTTGAAAACCTTTTGAAAAAGCTACTTCCTTCGTTACCGCTGTGCTTTTCTTTGTTGTATCGTTTACGAGACATCTGGCTACTATTATAAACATGTTGAACAGTTATTGATAGTTGACAGCGCCTTAAAAGAAGAAGGCACTGCCTCAGCTCGTTAGCTATGGCAGTGCCTTTTATGTCGCTTTAGAAATAACCCCAAAACATAACAATAGGACAACTGTCAAGCTTTTTGAGCTTGGTTTTACAGTCATCTCCAGTCCAATTAATTATGCTCTTCGGTTCGGTAACTTTTTATGCTCTTTCAAACGGTGATTCTACAACCTGGAGATTGCATTAATATACGGTACTCTGATCAAAGTGATTCAATTTAGTAATATTTTGTGTCTTACATTTCATCCCATAAAACGGCCGAATCCTGGGACTCGGTAAACATCCGTCGTAACCACATGATGGGACCTTCTTTGCGTCCCGCTTTGACGTCTCAGAAATGAAACCAGTGTTGCAGTAAATGAGACGGGTTGAGGAGACAGTGATGTTTCCGAACTGATTTGAGGAAAGCCCAGGGGTGTAGGCTTTCCAGAGGCCCCTGGATACGAAAGGGAGAAGAAAACACTGCAAAGTTCTCACGCCAGCCCAGCACCACCTTCCGCATTTTTTCTCCCTTCTGTCAACGGATCTTACCCGCCGCCTTTGGTCGGTCATTCCTGACCAAGCAGGATGCGCCTGCTTCGGTCAACTTAAATAAGGATCAGCAACAAATCGGCTGCCGTTTTTCAGGACGGGTCAACGCGTCGAGAGAGTCCAATAAACGTTCGTTTTCTGGACTCCTCCGGCCTCCCCCGCCGACCCTACCCTTTTCTGGCAATAATCAGTCTAAAAACCCGGTCTACTAATTAACGCCTAAATACTCCCGCTTATTTATGTTTTTTGACTATCTTGAGCGGATAATACGACTATTCACTTTTTTACCTTCTCCCGCCCATGCTTATCGGCTACGCCCGCGTCTCGACAGTAGAACAAAACCTCGCCCTTCAGCAGGACGCCTTGCAGCAGGCCGGGTGCCAGAAAATCATTAGCGACACCATCAGCGGTACCCGCTCCGAGCGCCCCGGCCTGACCAGGCTCAAAGAGCAGTTGCGTGAAGGCGACACCCTGGTGATCTGGCGGCTCGACCGGCTGGGCCGCTCCCTACAGGACCTAATCAACTGGGCGCAGTATCTGGAGGCGAACGGCATCGCCCTGAAGAGTCTGCAGGAGGCCATCGACACCTCCACCCCTGCAGGTAAGCTGGTGTTCCATATGTTCGGGGCCCTGGCCGAGTTCGAGCGGAACCTGATCAAGGAGCGGACGGAAGCCGGGCTGGCGGCGGCGCGTGCGCGTGGGCGCAAAGGGGGACGGCCGCGCAGTCTGGGAAAGGACAAGCGCAAGCTGGTGGTGCAGCTCTACAACAGCAAGGCGCATACGCTCAAACAGATTCAGGACCTGATGAATATCAGCAAGCAGACCATCTATAATATAGTAGAGGAGGAAACGGGCCGTGCCGCCGGATAGCACCACCGCCTACCTGGAGCGCCACCAGCCGGAAAAGAACATGCGCCGCTATTACCGGCTGTATGTCACCCCTACCCTCTTCGGCGAATTCGCGCTGGTGCGGGAGTGGGGCCGGATCGGCAAGAGCGGACAGCGCAAGGAAGAATGGTACGACACGTTTGAGCAGGCCTGCGTGGAACTGGAACGCCTGGCCAGCAAGAAGCGGCGGAAGGGTTACTGCGATGTGTGCGGTATATGATTAATTCAGTGAATACTGTCAACCCCATGAAGTATGATCAGCGCCCCAGCTACGATTTTTGGGTATTTGGTAAATGCTATGGCCAATAGAGGGTCCTATCTTCATCAGCGTCTCACTTACCCGTCTCAAATACAGAAAATCC
The DNA here is from genome assembly GCF_003367245.1 of Pontibacter diazotrophicus. Classification (GTDB taxonomy): domain Bacteria; phylum Bacteroidota; class Bacteroidia; order Cytophagales; family Hymenobacteraceae; genus Pontibacter; species Pontibacter diazotrophicus. Next base: position 13,120 of record NZ_QRGR01000037.1, read on the forward strand.
CTTTTGATTTTCGAGACGGCAAAGCGAGAGACAATGCAGGCCACAGGGGCAGGTATTGATGGATAGCCCCACTGACCCATTATTCGGCCGTTTTCTGATACAAGGTAGAGCAGTAAACTACAGCTTTCGCCTGCTTCCGCAACCACAGCCTTAAGCTGTAGCAATTGCACTGAACGCGCCGACTGTTGACCTCGTGGAAGACACATCTGATCATGCTCCCTCTGCCTGGAGCTATAGGAATGAGCATTTTCTTGGCTGTAGCCGTGTATATCCGTGTACAAGCGTATCATTCGGATATACACGTTTAGATCAATTGCACCAAGCAGCTATGCTTTTAGCGTTACAGCTATTCTGTATCTGTTGGTTTCTCCTCTTAAGAAGCGAGCTAACGCCTGCTTTGGCGTGCAGCAGGAGCCTTTAGCCGAAATCACACCACCCTCTGTAGAACTTTTGGGCCATCCACGCTTAAAACAGGATTAAGGAAGCGGGTATCTTCACAAAGTTTCTTATATTGAAGAAGCAAGATATGAGGACGGAAACAAGCAAATTAGCCGCCAAAAGGCCGAATTCCACCACAGGAATGGAGAAGACCACCTTCGTACATAGTGCAGATAACCGTATGTTTACGCATATCCCCTAGTTGGTGGTAATAACAATTATGAATTGGAAAAAGAATTTCTAATAGGTGGTTTAAGGGCGGCAGCATATTATGCAATTGGATTCGCAATAGCATGGGCAGCTTATTTGATATTTGGCTGGGAATATGTACATGCACCTGGGATTCACCACTTGATTGGGTTTCTTGTATTAGTAGTGGGGACGATTCTCCTGATTCGCAGATTGATTAGACTCTTTAATGACTCTTCTGATAATTCAAATAAAGGTTCGCTACTAACACACCTTTTAGTTGTTGGCGGCTTTGTTATCTACTTTGGTGTTATCTTAAAAGAAGTAAATGAGCCTGTTGAAACTGACTTAGAAACACTTGCCGAATCCGAAACCCTAACTCTTGATAAAAACACAAAAACCATAATTATAGAGAATGGATTAGGTGACACAGTGTTTCTTCAAGTTGCTGACTCAGTGTTGATTGATAAGAAGAACTATAATAAAGAATAACTTCCACCAACAAAGTATAGCAGTCATGCTTCGGCTGACGCCTCGCTATCTGCTATACCAGCACGTTAGCGGTAAATTAAGATGAATAGTAAGAGAAGAAAATTTACATTCGGGATTTACATCTTCTTAGGGTTAGTAGTTGAAGAAATTATCTTCTGGCTCTTTCCATATACAGGACTTGGTGGTTTGATATGTTTTCCGACAGCTATATTTTTCTCATTAGTATTCGGGTTTGTTATCTATAAGTTAACCAAAACGAGTATTAAAAAGTGGATGTTAGTGAGTCTTGCAGTTACGTTCCTTTTAATTCAGTTCTATTTGCAGCTTAGGATTCATCCGCAGGATTTCGGAGGAAGCGTTTTTGAAAAAATTTCAATTTATGGAGAGGCTTACAGAGATTATGGGACTATTCAGTATGAAATGTTTACTGAATTAAACAATGCGGAAAAAGTAGCCTTTTACCATAAGTTTAGAGTTATGCTTCCCACAAGCTTAACTACATTAGGAATAGATACAGATGGAAATAGTCTCGAATATAATCCAAGGCTTTATTTAATAGAAAACAAGGGGAATCAAAGGTTTTATGATACCACTAAACTGCAAATTGTGGAGCTCGATACAGCCACTATTATCATTGAGAACCCTAACAGTATGTTGGCAAAAAGCTATCGAGCAAGCCGAAACTTTATGGATAATGATGGAGCAGGTTATGGTGATGAAACTTATAGCTTAAATGTGCAAAAAGACTACTTGGAGCTTGATACAGGAATAGAAAAAGTCTTTTATTTTTTACTTAACCTGACCAAGTAAATCTTCCGCTAACCACGTGTATACTTCATGCTTCGGCCGACGGCCTCACACGTCGTCTACACAAGTACGTTATAGGGAATTTTAAAATGACCGTGTAAAAAATGACAGAACTTGAAAAATACATACAAACTTACTTTGGAGTTGGCAAGGACGACCTAATCAAAATAAGTGCATTTTTCAAGCCTCTAACTTTAAACAAAGGTGATTTCTTTCTTAAAACAGGCAGATATTCCGACCGACTTGGTTTTGTGCAGTCGGGTATCATCAGAGAGTTTGTGCATATTGACAACAAAGAAGTAACCAAATGGATTTCCACGAAAGGATATTTTGCCGTTGACTTATCGAGTTTTTATTTTCATCAACCTGCACGTTGGAACATACAGGCATTGACCGACTGCGAACTTTACGTCATTGACAGCAACGACTATCAAAAAATCGGACAGGTAATTCCTCTCTGGAGGGAATTGGAAAAACTCTTCATTGCTAAATGCTTTACTGTTTTGGAAGACAGAATTGTGCAACATCTTTCAATGTCGGCAGAAGAACGTTATTCACAGCTTTTCAATTTCAACAAAGAGTTATTTAATCAAGTGCCGTTGAAGTATTTGGCTTCTATGCTTGGAATAACACCAGAAACATTGAGCCGCCTGAGAAAAAATACGACTAACAAAACTTCTTGATTTTTATCAAGAGCAAACGTGGATTTTGTAATGACCTTTGCATTGTTCAACTAAAGAATAATACAATGAAAGGGATTAACAACAGTGCACCTGCAAAGTGCAGTAAGGAAATCATTATCAACGCAAGCAGCGAAAAAGTTTGGGCAGTATTGACCGATATTGACAAATGGACAACTTGGAACACAGAAGTCAGCAACGTAAAATTAAATGGCAAACTACAACCCGAATCAACATTTGATTGGAAAGCAGGCGGAGCAAAAATTCATTCCACGTTGCATACCATTGAGCCGGTTAAAAGATTCGGTTGGACAGGGAAAGCATTAGGAACTTTTGCTATTCATAATTGGATATTAAGCGAAACTAACGGGCAAACGAAAGTTCTTGTTGAAGAAAGTATAGAAGGATTTTTAGTAAGGCTTTTTAAAAAAGCATTCAATAGAACCCTTGGAAGCGGAATGAAAAAGTGGCTTGACTTGCTGAAACAGGAGTGTGAAAAGTAACTCGATAGAAATGAAAAGCCCTATAACAGCACATTGCTGTAGTGCTTCGGTTGATAGTTTTCGTATGATTGAAGGGTAGTTCTCTAAATGAACAGTCGTCCTAAAATGCCCCGCCTTCGGCAATCAGCAAACCGTTAGGCAAAATACCAGCAACTAATAATATGTATAAGTAAATATAGAAACATGAAAACAAAGCTTGCAATTATTGGAGACTACAATGATACTTTTAGACCACATAAAGCGACAAATGAAGGAATCGAACATTCTATTAAAAAGTTTGATATCCAACTTCAGTATGATTGGATTGCAACGGATACAATTGAAACAGATTTTAACAAAATTATTTCCACTTACAATGGCTTTTGGATAGCACCAGGAAGTCCGTATAAAAGTATGGCAGGAGCATTACGAATTATCAAGTATGCAAGAGAAAACAGTATACCAACGCTTGGTACTTGTGGAGGATTTCAACACATGGTAATTGAGTTTGCCAGAAACGTATTAGGAATTTCAGACGCAGAACACGCAGAATACGACCCTTACTCATCCAAACTTGTTGTTAATCCATTAAGTTGTTCACTGGCAGGACAAATTCTTGAAATTGAACTAACTGACAAAACTTCCAAAATATTTGAAATTTTCGGAACGAAGAGAATAAACGAAAGATATCACTGCAATTTTGGGCTTAATCCAGAGTATCAAAACCAACTTGACGGAAAGGGATTTAAAATTGTTGGCACAGACATACATAAGGAAGCAAGAATTTTAGAATTGGAGAATCATCCTTTTTTTATTGCTACACTTTTTGTTCCACAGGACAACTCATCCGTTGAAACACCCCATAAATTAGTGACAGAGTTTTTAAGAACAGTAACAAAAAATAAAAGCACTTATGCCTAACCCCGTATATAACCCAAGCTACGCCTCGCTCGCCTTATGTACTAGTCGTTAGCTCACTCTACAGTCGGTCCTGGTGAACATAACTTTCGTTATAGGCTCGTTCTCACAACTGGGCCTAAAGGCAAGCTTCTGCCGTACTTGCGTCTCATTTCATTACTCCCACAGCCGCCTGATGGCAAAAAGGGTCTTCCTAACTTGACATCATGTTAAGCCGTCAAGACTCAACAGTGCGCAACAACAACCTTAGTCTCTGGGGCAGGGACTGCTAATCGACTCCCGAACAGGATCTAAATTAAACAGTCTGGATTATTCTAACGAAGAAATTTAACATCACGTGAAGTAACACAGCCCAAAGTAGGCCTAGCTTAATTCGCACAAAACCTAACGCAATAGCATATATAAAGAACGGAAGCACTATGATAGGGCTGAACAAAACCTTTTCAAGTTTTACTGTACCAAAGTTAAATAAATGTAGATAGGCGAATATAGCTGCTGAAGTGTAAAACACTACAGGAAAGAAATTTTCCCAAATAGTTTTTATATTGTTATAGATATTCTCCTTACTGAGAACCTCATTAACTAGAAGTGCCGTAACTATACTTCCTGCTATTTTATAATATGTTGCTGTGTTAAATAAATATCCATTTCCTACAAAAGAAGCGATAAGTATGTAAAACAGAAATCCTGATGAAATGACCAAATTGAACTTCGAAAATATAAGTAATGCTCTGAATGCCAACTCTTCTATAATAGGAGCTATAACTACGATGATAGTATATACAATGAAAATATTATAGCTTTTTAGAAGGGAGGGCACAGCTAAATTTCGAAAGTTTGGCATAATGCCACTAACTTTTAAGATCTGAGACAATAAAGCAGAAAAAAAAGCTCCTGCAAAAATTAGAAGAAAAGAGAAACAGAGATATTTTATTTTTGCAGTTGTGGGTAATTTTTCATAGAAAAAACCATTAGGCTTTTTTATGAAATAAAAAAAATCATATAGATAACTACTTATTGTATATCTCATTGATTCGTTAACTACAGTAATATCAAAGTGAGTTAATAAAAAATTTTATCAATTCACTTTGAGGTAAGTGTTATTGTTATATTCGTTCTGTGGTGGCGGTACTCCTATAACCGTTATAAAGGGCCTCATAAGCTGGATTATGATAAATAGAAAGGTAGCGTCTAGAGCATTTGCGAAAGCATGGAAATAGAATTACTTCATCCTCTCTTTTGCTTTGTTATTGAATATTGTTATGCTGCTGAAAGTTAGCACTTCAGCCATGCTTTCGCAAATGCTCTGTTAGGCGTAGCTCTTAATCAAGCACTTCATCCAATTTGTCATTTAACCAGTCAATTGCAATCATTACAGATTGATATACATCATTGTCAATTTCTTTGGCGTGAGCATCTGCACGATGTCTGTTTATTAGATTTAAGTAAATATCAAAAAGCTGTTTATCGATAAATACCTTTTCAAACAGCTCCCATTTCTTTAAGATGAACTTTCTTAGATCCTCAAAATATAACTCATGTTCGCCGCTAAATATTTCTTCAATGCTAATTGCAGACAACCTTTGGTATCTTGAAGATGATGAATCTATGATTTGTAAAAACTCACTTCGGCCTTTTGTTGCGCCAAATTGTATTTTCAAGTTCAGTTTTACAAGTTCCCTAAGCTTTCTCTCGGCAAAGCCTCTTTTTTCTGCAATTGTCTTCCATTTATCAGCTAATGAAATTTGTGTGGGAATAAGCTTAGTCTTCTGCTTTAGAAATTCTTTGATGACATTAATTTGAATATAGAAGTTGCCGTTATCTTCAACAATTAAATTGTATCCAAGTAGGTGCTGTATCAGTATTTCTTGTTTTGTTGAATACGAATTTGATATTCTTTCGTCTAATGCAACTTTCTCTAACAAGGTATATTCTTCAGGATACCAGTTTCGTAACACTTGGATAATTAAATCTACATAGTCTATTAGTCGCCTATCAAAGTTTTCTTTATTAGATTTATAAAAATATTTTGTCGCTTTTATTGGTCTATCCTTTGAAAGGTCATTGTGTATTAGACTGCAAACTTGTCTAATAAGAAAAGGATGCCCTCCATACTCTTCTGTCAAAAATGTATAGATTTCATCATCGTAATTAATCCCCATGTAGTTTCCGATAGTTTCAACCATTTCTTTTACCTGGTCGTAGGTAAAAAAAGTTAAGTACTTCGGAGTTATCATTCGGTAAATTGGATTGTCAAATCCATTCACAGTTGGCGTTTCAACTATTTTTGGATTTACTCCAGCTATTAAAAATGAAAAGATATTGTTATGAGCTTGATAACATGACCTTATTGCCTGCCAAAAAGAAATATAATCTTCTCCTGATTTCCAATGTTCAGTTGGACTTAAACTAAATGTCAAATTCTCAATCTCATCAAATATTAATAGAATCCTTTTTCGTCCTATTTTATTATAAACTTTTTTTAAATCTGTGGCAAAAGAGATAGACGCATTTTTCTCGCTGTAATCATTCTCAAGTTCAATATCAAAGTTGTTTTTTGCCTTTAGTTTTAAGGATATTGCTTGAATAATAAATTGTAAAGCTTCATTCCATTTCCTTTTATGAAGTGATGGGTCTTGACAATCTATGTATATTGAAAATTCATCCCTTGCTGACAATTGTCTTTCTAAGGCATATAGAACTGATGTTTTCCCGATTTTTCGTAATCCAAAAAGCCCTGAATTTTCTCCTGTGCGGTATTTGTCATAATAAAAGTGAACAAATTCATTTCTTCCAAAGAAATAGGTGTCATTGTGTAAAGGGGACTCAAATGAATAAAGGTCCCTACCATAGAATTGTTCTTTTAAGCGTTTCCATATTACTTCTTGAGAGTCCTCTTTGAAGAATTCATCGTAATGATACGGTATAATAATTCTAGATTCGGGTTCACGTATCGTAATATCTTTTACTTTTTCCTGAATGTTTTTATCATTGCTTATCAATATAAAGCACAATTTATCAAGTCGGTTGTGAAATTCGAACATCAATTTGTCAACGAAATCAAGAGTACGTGAGTCAAAATTGTCGTACCTCGACATGAGAACTAAAATTTCCCTTTCTAACCGAAAAGATTCTTGAACTTTATCCGTTGGCCTTACAAATACAAAAGAATAGTCAGATCCTTTAAAGTTTTGATATTTTGCAAACGTTATAAACCATACATGTTTAAGCTGCCATACTAAATGTTTTTCTGAACGAAAAAAACCAGCGGTTGTAAGGTCAATGTGGGGATGTACTCCTGGGTTAATATTTGCCATGATTTTGTCTTGGTCGCTTTTACGTGTTACACCGAACTAAGGGATAAACGGAAGTCGGTTCCGGTTATCGGTAAATTTCGACAAATAACCGTAACCGGACTACCGAATATACAATATAACCAAAGCAATATAAACCTGCCTGCAGACGATTCCCAAACCCCAACAGAGTACCAGAACCCTTACCCCCTTCAGTTGGCTGGAAAGGTGTGTCGCTCATAACAGGAGTTATGTTAAATGGAAGCACTACTGGGGAAATGGAACTGGGTGCTGAAAGGTCTAATTAGAAAGTGAGCTGCTATCCCGAGGCCTTTGTATCAGTTTAGGCGCTGCCAAAGTATAATCCATTAGAAAGGCAATCCTCCCCGGCAGGCTTTGCTCCCACGTCCAGTACTCCGCCACTTAGCCTGCTTTTGAGATGGCTAAATGAGGCGATAGGATGTTGTCAGCTATATTCCTGCTTTTTTCTTTGTTCCTGTTCCACATTCCCTTTTTCCGACTTTAGCTTCCCCCTACCGCGTAGGCCCTATGTCCACCTGGCTCTCCAGCGCCTGCTGCACCTGTGTCGGCAAGGCAGTAAGCAGGTCATACCCGGTGGCCTGTTCAATGGCATCCACGCTAGTGCGGTAGGTGCCCCAGTCCGAGCGGACTGTGTTGCTGTTGGGCGTGTCCACGGCTATTACGCGCGTGCCGGTGTTTATCCGCTGCAGGTCGTTTTCCCCTTCCGGCAGCACCACCAGCACCTTCCAGATTCTACTAGGCACCGTCACGTTCCCGTTGTCGATGGTCCTGGCAGTGCCGCTGTCGCTTGTCCCGCCCACGCCGTAGCTGCCCATCACCACATACACCTCCATGCCGTCCCGCACCAAGTCCCGGGTGTAGTCCTCCAGGTTCGCCCACGTCTCCTGGTTGTTGTTGGGAGCCTGCGGGATGATGTTTGTCATCAGGAAAGTAGCGGAGTTGTCCTCCTCGGATTTCGTTCTGTCTGCCGAGGGTATGTTGTGTCCCCTATCAAAACCACTGCCGGTGTAGCTGGAAGTGGTGACGCGGTACCACCCCTGAGGTAGCACCGGGTCTGCCCTGAAATTGTTCTGCCGCGGTGCATTCCCAAGCCAGTTTTGGCTCACGTGCCAGCTCACCCAGTTGGGTGTGCCCCGCTCCCGGCTGTAGGAGAGCGCGAACTGGGGCTTTGTGATAAGGTAGTTGTTGAAGCTGCTCTCTTCTGCTGTGGCTCCGCTGGGGTTGCCCAGCAGCAGTTGCTCCTCTTCCAGCGTGAGCGTCTGCTGCGGTGCTACCTCGGAATCCTGACAGCCCGAGAGTAGAATAAAAACAAGCAGGAAGTATCTGTAGGTTTTTTTAAGCATCATCTTCAGGTTAAACTGAGCTCCCCTGCCGCTGCCATATGCAGTGGCATTTGCGGCGGGAGCTGCAAGTTAGAGAGTTTGATATTCTTTGAGCTGCATCCGCGCTAATGAAGTACGGGGAAGCTTCCGGATTGGCTTCACTTTACAAGGGCGCAGGTTGAGCTTCTATAGGATTCATCCTTCATCACCAGGTCCGGCACCTCTGCTACTCCTGCCCTTCTTTCTTCCCTTTTGTAACAACAAGTAGTCTTCAGGAATGGAAGGCAGATGATTTAAGAGTTACTTTTTGATGAGAAGTAAAGGCTGTTTTCAATAACAAGCAAAGCGCTAGAGCGGGCCAGTTGCAGCTGCTGGTCAGTCCGCACCCGCTAAGCAACCCCTCCCCTGCAAGCTTTGCACCCACTGTCCAGCATTCCGCCAAATTATACTAGTTTGTCAGAGAGAGGTGCGCTGGACAGTGTTTTTCCCTCCCGCACAAAGCGTTCCCCACCTCCTTGAGGAGGTGGGGAACGCGGTTTCTCCATAACTGGTGCTATGTAAAGTTGAAGAGATAGGAGCGTTATAGTCCCGTATCAATGGGAGGCTGCCGAAAATTTAGTAATTCTGGACTCACAGCATGGCAAATCAAGGTGCGCAGCTTCTGTTTTACAAGGGTTTCTTCTATTCTGTTACAATAATTTATTTAAATAAATCAACTAATATAATAATATACTGTTATATATAAATATACAAATAACATTTAAAACCTTATCATCATAAAATTTTGAAAAGAGTGATTTCTTAACCTTGTAACATCAGAAGCTAGCCCCTTAGGCTAGTGTAGAGAGGGGTGTTGTGGAAATTTGGAAAAGACAGAACATGACAAAGGCAGAAGAGATAATTACCAAACAACTTATGAATAGAGTCAGCTCTTGTGGCAGTTGCCTTGGCGAGGTTAAGGTTGACGAGGTAGTCCAGGTAATGGAGAAATACTCTCTTGCGCAGATGCAGGAGTATAAAAAAACACTACAGGGCAAGCTGGAGAAGCAGCATGTTTACTGCGCCTGGGACATTGTGCAGTATACCCCCTTTCCGGAAATGAAATAATTGAAGCTTGCCCTCTTTGGAAGGGCTTTTTACTTCTCCCCCATCAACTCCTCCAGGCTTACCATCTGCAGGTAAGGCTCCAGGCACGTTTTGCTTTTAAAGCCGCGCACGGTCTTCACCTGGTTATCTTCCGGCGAGTACCACACCTCGGCAAAGAATTCACCCATGTGGTAGAGTACCACGCTGTGGCCACCATCATGACGGACTGCTAAATAGCTGCCATACTGCCAAACCATCTCGGCTCGTTGGTCCAACGCATAGTAGTTGAATTGATAGATGTTCATATAGCTGCAACAGTTTGTACTGCAAGGTACGGGATTGAACATTGAGGGGATGTCTGCAGAGGAACGGCTCTGCCACAACTTGAAAGCAGTATTCCGCCGTTTTGAGGGATAAGGCATAGCAATAAGCCGCAGCTCAGCTATCTTCCACTAACGTTGTTATGGTAAATTGATTCGTTCTTTAAGAAAACAGTTTAATCTTGATTTCTTTACCAAGTTTTTTGCCTGATATTACAGCTGTTTCGAAAGCTTAGGTGCATCGTCTTAAAATGGAAAGGAAACAAGCGATTTATTTACAATGCTATACCTATATAGTATATTCGTTAGTCCAGTTCGGCTTATCTGTCGATTTCTACATATAAGCCGTATAGAGTTCCGTTTATACCATAGTTAGTGGGTATATTAATTTATAAAAAGAAAAAATGGTAAAGCTTCTGACCTTGTTACTTCTGATACCATTCCTCACAGTGGGGCAGAGCATTAATTCAACAGAAGTAAAAGGGCACAGCAACATCTACAATAATGCATTAATTCAATATATCAAGCATCTTGAAAAGAGTACTGTAAAGTATGATACACTTTACTTGAGCAATCAACCCGAAGTAGTTACTGATAATCTAATGACAAAAGTTGGTAATACGGTTATCAAAGTAGTCAAAGAAAGCGAAGGTGGGCTTAGCGAAATTCTCAATAGAAAAGAAGGAATTATTTACCATTACCTTTTCCCTCTAAGATTTCATAACGGTCAGTTTGATGTATCAATCTTGCCTTTAGGTGCTAAAAAAGTGGAAGGAGAAATACGGCTGTTAAATTCTGGTGGTGGTCGAGCAGTCTATTCTTTTGACGAGCAGAAAAAGCAGTTTAAGTTTATCAAGTACGAAAGCTGGGGTATCTAAGAATAACATCCACTAACCCCGCACATAAGCCAAGCTTGGCTGCGCCTCGCTCGCTTTATGTACCAACCGTTGGCAAAACTATCGACGACTGTTTATCCCCTTCCTCTCGGTAAGATAAACGGTCCTTTTCTTTACTTTTGACAGTATTCAGAAATTTGCTCAACATAGAGTCTTTCATTAAGATAACTGTCGTTATAGAAGAAGGCAAAGCTTTCCGTGATGAGGACCCTTCTCTGATATAACTCATAAGCCGCTTTATGTTAGGTAACAGTATTGTACAGACCATGGGTGAGGCTTCAGCCGGAGCTTTGCTCATGCGCTTGGTCAGCGGACGTAGTTCTTTACTGTCTAACTATTCTAACATAAATAACATTTCTAACGATAATAACTGTAATCTCCCATCTTTAGCCACAACTGATACTCTTTCGAGGAAAGATGCTGTTTCATGTAGTTGGCCATGCCTGCAGTATCAGTTTGCTCTCTGTGCGTTCTGTAGAAGTCTATCAAGGTATCTTCTACATTTTGTGCTGATGCATTGGCCCTCTCCTGTCGCTCGATTACTGCAGACATGCTCCAGAGCAGCACAACTGCAAAGCTGCCGTAGATAATGAACCGGACAATATTCTGGCGCCAGAACTGCTGCCGTGGCGTAAGCTGGTCAAACGGTTTCATTCCGGAGTATCTATTTCTTCTTGCGGCCCCTGGAAGCTTTCTTCAGCACCTCCGGAGGCAGTGGCTTGTCACTCCCCTCCTGTTTGTCCAGGTACTCTACCACGGCATTGGTAACGGTTTCCATAATCCCCTCCCGGTCCCAGTACGAATGCTGCCGGATCCGCATCACAAGCGAGGCAGGGAGCCTCGTGGCAAAAGGCATCAATTCCTCTTCTCCGGCCTCCTCAGGGGCAGGCTCCGGCGCTTTCGCCTGCTCTGGCTTGTCTTCATACATCTGGCGGTCGAAGCTTGTCATGCCACGGCTTATGGACTTGAAATCTGGTTTTGCTTGCTTGGCCATTATAGTCTTGTCTTTATTTCTTCTAGAAGGTTGGCGTAATCTGTCGCACCATTGGAGTCAGGTGCATAATTGTACACCGGCTGGCGCATCATCTGCGCCTCTTCAAGCGAGGCGTTTATCCGGATGGTGGATGAGAGCACCAGGTCCCCGAACGTTTCTCTTGCGGCCTCCACCACATCGTTTGCTACCTTCTTGCGGTAAGAGGTGTGGTACTTGGTAAAGAAGATGCCCAGCACTTGCAGCTGCCGGTTATAGCGCTTCTTCACATTGGCCACTGACTGCATGATATTGTCGATACCGGCGAAGGAGAAGTATTCAGGAGCTGAGGGGATGAGTACATGTGTTGCTGCCACCAGCGAGCAATAAGCCAGCGTGGTAAGGGAAGGTGCGTTGTCTATTAAGATGTAGTCGTACTGCTCTGTTAGCCTGTCAGAGTCTATCCGGTCCTTGAGCTTAAACTGATAATCCTCCTCCGAGCCTATAAACTTCGAGTATATGTCCAGCGCTTTAGATGAGGGTATAATACTCAGGTTCGGTACATATGGCTGCACCACCTCTGACAGCGGCTTTTCACCGCTCAGCCAGTGGCCCACATGCGCATCGTTCTCCTGCCCTATTGTTGATATGGTCAGGTTAGCCTGCGAGTCCAGGTCGATGAGCAGCACCCGGTTGCCCTCTGCCGCAAGCCCTGAAGCTATGTTGATGGCCGTTGTCGTCTTGGCTACACCGCCTTTGTTATTTAGAACTGTTAGAATTGGCATTCTCTCTATCTCTACTTATAAGGTTAGTACAGTTATAATTACTATACATGTAATCATTTCTATAGCTTATATATATGTTATATTCTCTATTAAATCTAACAATGTTAGAAACAATTTAAATGCTAGAATATCTAGCTTAAGAAGAACTTCTAATTTTAAAGTTGTAAGAGCACATCAGGCTGCGGGGTTTAGCAGGTGCTCGATTTTAGACAGGTCTACCCGCTGGCTTGCCTGCCACAGGTCGTACTGCTTCTGGTGGTTGATCCAGACATCGGGCGTAGTGCCGAAGGCCACCGATAGCTTCCATGCCATCTCTGCGCTGATGCCGGCGTGGCAGTTGAGAATTTGTGAAAGAACCTTCCGGCTCATGTGCAGCTTCTCTGCAATCTGCGTGATGGACAGCCCTGTCGCGTCAGTGTACTCTCTTAAGATTTCGCCAGGATGCGGCGGGTTAAACATTAACATAGCTGAAAATTTATGTAGCTAAGAAATATGGTTTCAAGTTGCTCCCCACTTTTAGAGAACGGTTATGATCAATGGTAATCCAGGTAGTTTACATCCAGCACCTCTACCCGTTCCCCCACAAAGATGAAGGTAACCCGGTAGTTGCCGTTGACCTTCACTGACCAATGGTCTTTCAAGTTGCCTTTCAGCGGGTGCAGGTCCCAGCCCGGGACATTCACGTCCTGCACGTTCTGCGCTGTATGCAGGCGGATAAGTATCTTCCGGATCTTGTCAAGGTGCATCGGGTTGAGCTTGGAAGCATCCCCTTTCAGGAAGAACCGCTCCAGGCCCTTGTGTTTAAAACTCACAATCATGCTGCAAGTATAACTTGTAACGTTTCAAGTAACAACAAAGATGCCATATAAAAATCAGGGTGCTGCCCTATAGTGCCTGCACAGCCTGGCAAGGCCGCTGATTATCTATATGGGTTATATGCTCTAACTATGTTAGAAATGTTAGATAATAAAGTATTGTTACAAATGAATGCAGGGTTAATAAATAAAGAGCAGCAAGCATTGCTAGTACAGAAATCATGGTTAGCACATCTAGTGGGAGTAGACGGGATAGAAGCTCTTGCTTTTCTTTCCCCTTTTGTCTTTATTTCTTTGCGCAGCTACCGCAGGCCCAGCACTTTCAGCAGCAGGCCGCCTGGGTTCTTGTCTGCTTTCTTCCTGCCGGTCTTCATTTCGTAGTTGAACTTGAAGAGGTTGTCGGTCAGTTTCTCGTCTGATAGTATCTGCTGAGTAAGCTTAGGGTCCTGGATGCCGTATCCCTCGAGCACCTGTCGGGCGTTGTGCTGGCGCGTCTCCTCAACCGGCCTGTCAAACTGTATGGGGAGCTGCTGCGGCTTTTGGGTGGTGATGTAGAAGCGGACAGCCTGAAAGGACCGGCCCTCCTTTACCAGGTGGTAGCTTACAGTAAGGTCGGTGTGCTCGTTTATCTGGCGCACCGCCACATCCAGCACCTTCTTTTTTAAATCGCTTATCCGCTCGAACTGCTCTGCCTTCTTGCCGCTCGGATCCTTGAGGCCGAACATTGTCTTGAGCTCGTCCAGAGGATAGACACACGTCTCGCCGATGTCCTTCCACTGGCTGGCCAGCTGGTAGATGCGCTTGGCGTACTTGCTGGTGAGCTTCAGGGCAGAGTGCAGCTGGTAGGAGGTGAAGTTGTTCTTCAGCTCAAACAGGTAGGGCTGTATGGACTTGGAGAGTATAATATCAAAGCACCCCTTTCCCTTCATGTACTTTACCTCCTGAAACATCCACATCTGCCGGTACTCTTTGTTATCCTCCACAGAGAACATGCGCGAGCCCATGTCTTCTGTAGCCTCCCTGAGCTGCTGGTAATTCCACTGGCGCCCGGTCATGGCCTCAATGTCCCTGTTATAGAAGCGGTACGTCTGGTCCGGGGCATCTTCCTTCTTGAGCTTGGAGAGCAGGTAAAAGAGAATATCCAACTGGCAGGCTGAATAGTCATAACGCGCAGTGGTGATGGCGTTATGCTGACGTATTTCGATTTCTTTAGGACTAGGCATCGCAGAGGTTTTATGCGAATATAGGAAAGAGAAACAAATAAAACGACTATTAAAATGAAAGGCCGTTTTTCGCTTATAAAAGGTCGTCGATAGACTTATAAAAGGTCGTCTTTCCGCTTATAAAAAGTCGTTTCTCACTTATAAAAAGCCGTTTTCCGCTTATAAAAGGTCGTTGTATGTCGTTGTATACTACTGTATATCTGATACTTACACGCCCTGCAAATAGAACAAATACTTACAAATACACAAAATTGTGTTGGGCGCTCTCGCGCCATAGTCTTTAGGGAACTCAATAAACCGGTAGGTGAGATATGATCACATGGAGGCAAAAAAGCAAAAAAAGACAAAAGGGGAAAAAGAGCACCAGGGTGCGTGAACTAAATTTTTAGTTCATAGGAGAGACCAAAGTTTCAGCGGCTGGAGGGGATTCGGTGGGATCTCCTATGAATTTTGGCCATAGAAAAGCCACAGTTTAACGCTATTGGACGCCTAAGGAAAAAATAGGGGTTTACCTTACCTGAAAGTTGGCGCGCTCAGAGGGGCTTAAAATCGGTTTTCCGCTAGACCTCGAAACAGAGCAGGAACCTCTGACCTCAGTGACAGGAGTAAAAAGGCACATACCTAAAAACGACTTTTTATAAGTAATGCGGATTGCGGAATACGGAAAACGCAATGCGGATTACGCATAATGTAATACAGGTTGTTGGTCAAGGCGGGTGTTTTACCCGAAAATGTGTAGCCAGGTCCAACCGTTTCCCTAAACGCCTTTTAAAAGAAACAGGAGTGTTACGCATTGTGCATTCAGGAACGCGACTTACGCACTGTGCAAGGAGGATTAGGCAATACGTGGTTTGTAAACGAATCAAAATTTGTCGATAAGCCTAGTATCCCTCCAGGTGAGTGGAAAGGCAGTTTTTACTATAACCAAAGTAATGGTAAGTACAAAGAGTATCAAATGAGCTGTTTTCGAGCTGTAGCCGTGTATAGCCGCTTATAAGCGTTTAAACGCGGATAGCTGGTTTGGAAGAATTGCACTGAATAGCTGTGCTTTTATCGTTACAGCTACCTTTTATCGGCTAGTTTCGCTTTCTAAACAAGAAGTAAGCACCTCTTTTATTGTCCAAAAGGAGCCTAAAGCCAAAATCATACTACCCTTTTTTAAATTTTGGGTCAGTCTTGCCTAAAATAAAGTATGGAAAGCGGGTATTCTCGCAAAAGTTCTTATATTGAATAAGCAAGATATGGTGACGGAAACAAGTATAATAGCCCTTAAAAGGTCAAATTTCACCGCAGGAATGCAACAGACCACCTTCGCACATAGTGCATATAAGCGTATGTTGTCGTATATCCGCTAGTTAGCTCCAATAGAATAGGATGAAAAAATACCTTCTAATATTCCTTTTAGCCTCTTCCTGTGATTTTGCTACACATGAGTCACGTCTATCATTAGATGAATCTCAAGCTGTCTCATATGAGCTTGTTAATTATATGGAAAGCGGCTATTACGAAATGAGCATTGGCGAAGGTAAAACTTATACTATTGAGTACTATTGTAGCGATAGCGTGAAAAATGTAAAAGGTTTTCTTGATTCATCAGAAAGCCAGATGTTAACAAGGATGGTCAGTAGCATCGCCTTTGATACTACTGTTAAACTTGTAAAATTACACCACAGTCATGAGGAGTTTAGTGAGTTCGACCTGCAGTTAAAGGATGGGAGAATCATTAGTGATGCGTACATCAATGAGGGGAGAGAAAACTTAAAAAAGCTTTTGCATAATATTTCTATGAAGAGAATTGAGTGCGAAAAACTAAAAGAACTAAAGTAGCTAACACTGCACATGAGCAAAGCTTCGGCTGAGAAAGCCTCGCTCACCTCATGTACGAGTACCGTTGGCAGTAAGGTAAATTCGATTATGAATGAGAGAACACCTATAGAAAACATTAAGCTTTCTTTTTTCTGTGACAGGGATTGGAATAAGATGATGCCTTGCAGCAGCGGCAGGCACTGTTCAGACTGTGACAAAACAGTAGTAGACTTCACAAACAAAGGCATGGAGGAACTGCATGCAGTGCTGGAACAAGAGGGGCAGGTATGTGGGCGCTTTCATAAATCACAGCTACTCCAGATTCCGAGTAAAAAGCCGTTCCACCTTAAACGAGTGTTTGCCAGCGTTCTGCTGGCACTCGGGTTTAGTGCCTTCAGCCGAGGTTTACAAGCCCAGACAGTCAGTTGCACTAACAGCAACCATAACCACGATAAAGCGCAGTCAGAGCAGGCTTATGGGGTGTTTATGGAGGCAATGCCCGTCTATAAGCATGGAGGTGAAAAGGGTATGCTGGATTTCATCCAGAAGAACTTGCAGTACCCTTCTGATGAAAGCTTTAAGGGAGTGGTGGTCACTTCTTTTGTCATTGACACAACTGGGAGAGTAACCGAACCTATGACAATAAAAAGTCTTTCAGATGAGGCAGACAAGGAAGCGCTGAGGGTGACTGAACTTCTGGAATTCTACCCAGGTATGCAGTCAGGCAAGAAAGTGCCAGTGCGATACACTTTGCCTATCAGGTTTGGCGAAGACAAAAGAAAGAAAAAATAGAAGCCCTGCTGCCAACCAAACCTTTACGGTAGCTACGCCACCGCAAAGCTGAATCCGTTATGCTTAACTTAAATTGATGAAAATGCTGACTTACATTTCAATAATGATTCTCTCTGTTACTTCTTGCTCATCTGTGGGCAATGAAAAGAATCCTTCTGCATATTCAGCCATTTATCAAAGCCAGCAAGAGCAAAAGTATCCATGGGATAAAGATGTAACACAAGCGGCAATTGAAGCTATCCATCGTTCAGTTAGGAACATTAAGAAGCCCAAGAAAGAAAGAGAAAAGAATTTCCCAGCAGACCCATATAGCTTCCCGTTCAATCAGACAGAAATAAAGGAATATGAAATAGTGGGCTACAGTAATTCTTCTGTAGAGCCAGGAATTTATCAAATTGATTTCCGCCCTACTGGGGAAAGTCGTTTCGGACCAAGAATTACAGTCGAAATGAATATTAAGACCAAAAAAGCATCAAGGGTGTACATACAGGCGGATGCTTAAGAAGAAAAGCTTAGCACAACACAGTTTATACCCTATGCTTCGGCTGATAGCCTCGCACATGGTCTACACCAACACGCTGTGATTTTAAGAATAAAAAATCAAGTAAAGAATGAAGACACCTACAGAAGTTAAATATGACAAAATAGTTAAAGTAGGGTTTCATGAAGTTTTAAAACCACTTGGGTTCAACAAGAAGGGCAACAACTTCTATTTACAACTGGAAAATTTAGGACAGATAATAAATATCCAAAAAAGCTCTTATTACTCGAAGGACCATATCAACTTCACCATTAACACAGGAATATTCTTGCCAGAGTATTGGAAAGGCTTGTTCTACAACCAAGACAAACAAATTCCAATTTTCCCGACTGAACCTGAGTGTTTGATTAGAAAAAGGATTGGAGAATTAAGAAGCCAAAATGATACTTGGTACGACATTGACGAGAATACAGAAGAAAGTCAGCTGATTTCGGAAATGCATGCGAACCTTGAAAACTTTATTCTTCCATATTTCAGGAAGCTAAATACTAAAGAAGCTCTTCTGGACTTTCTCGATTCTGAAAAACTCATTGCTGCTCCATTGGTTAAGTTGATAGTATATGGGGAAACAAAGCAATTCGACAGAGCTAAGGCAGAATACACAGCAACTCTGAGTGAAATAAAGAATCCCCATTTTTTAGAGACAGTTAGAGAATACGGTCAAAAGTACGGGCTTGGGTAAAGAAAAAACCTCAGCTAACACTGTTGAAAAATCATGCTACGGCCGACGGCCTCGCCCGTCGTTTAGCCCAGACGTTACCTCTCATTTAAGATGAAAAAGATATTCTGCGTTTTTTTACTCTTTGCAGGCTTCTTTGCTTGTACTCAAAGCAATTCTCAAATCCCATCTGGAATTGATAACACACAATATTACCTCTTCTATCTACATGGGAAAATAGTTGAAGATCAGGGGATCCATGCTTCCAGCGAAAGATTTGGAAAATATGAATACGAGAAAATTCTTAATCGGCTTGAAAAAAATAATATAAAAGTAATTAGCGAACCTAGACCCAAAGGCACTGATGTTGAATCATACTCCACCAAGGTTGCCAATCAGATTAATGATTTGATTTATTCTGGCGTAAATCCTGAAAACATAACAGTCGTCGGAGCCTCCAAAGGATCTGTTATCGCAATGTTAATTTCAACAAAGCTCGCTAATCCTAAACTTAATTTTGTATTGTTGGCGAATTGTAATAATTGGGTTTTAGAGAACCTTACCATCGATCTTCATGGAGACATCTTGTCAATTTATGAGAAGTCCGATAATATTGGTAGAAGCTGTTTATCGATCAAAACAAGCTCTTCTGGAGTCAGAAAGTACAATGAGGTGGAATTAACTACTGGACTAGGACACGGATTTATATTTCAGCCAATAGATGAATGGGTGTTGCCGACAATTGAGTGGGCAACCAAACAATAAACGAGAGGTAACACTGCAAACAGGTTATTGGGCATATACTAGATATTCAGGCATCACAATCATTTAAAAAATTAAACGGCAACAGGAAATTGAGGTGCTATCAAATGCCCAACACCCAGTTTACAAACCGTTATCCACACAATTTAAAAATGAGGTTAGCAATACCATTTCTTTTATTTTTCATTGCCTCACGGGTATATGGGCAGATTGATCTAAATACACCTTTCCAAGATTGTCATATCAAGGGAAGCATCACCATATATGACTACCAAGCGAAGAAGTGGACATGCAGTAATGTCAATGACAGCCATGTGGCTACACTGCCAGCGTCCACCTTTAAAATAATCAACACTTTGATTGCTCTAGAGACGGGTGTCATTGCTGATGAGAATGAAATTATTAGTTGGCCGGGGGAGACTGATACAGTTAAATACGGCTACCGCCCTAATATTTACCACAATATGAGTCTAAAGGAGGCTTTCAAATTGTCAGCGGGTTGGGTATATGTTGAATTAGCGAAAAAGATTGGAAAGACCAGGTATAAGGATATTCTAACAAAGTCAAACTATGGCAATGCGGATGTGTCTATCAATGATTCAGACTTCTGGAACTTTGGAAATTTTGCCATATCACCCGCTAACCAAATCGAGGTCTTGATTGGTGTTTATGAGGAAACCCTGCCCTTCTCCAAAAGAAGTTTCAAAATCCTGAAGGAAATCATGAAAGAAGAGCAAAACGATAGCTATACCCTAAGAGCAAAAACCGGGTGGACAAGAGACGGTGGGAAAGATACTGGCTGGTGGGTAGGCTATATTGAAAAAGAAGACAACGTGTACTTCTTCGCTACCAGACTTATAAAGGATCGAAACTCGCCTAATCCTAATTTTGGCCCCTGTAGAAAAGAGATAACAAAATCAGTATTAAGGCAACTAAACGTGCTCCACTAAGAACGAGCGTACAACAAGACCTATAGTGCATAAACTATTCATAGCCGAGACGTTGCTCTACAGTCGGTCCTGGTGAATATACCAACTCTTATGCGCAATGCGGATTACGCATTGCATTTTCCGTAATGTAGCTTGGTCTATTATCAAAGCACAACTGGTTTACAAGCCGGGCATCCATAAGCACCGGCTCTTCGTGACCGAGGATTCAAAGTCTGGGTCTTGCCAAAATCTAGAAAGTCTGGGGACCTGCCCTCGGTCATTCCGACACCAGCTGCAAACCTGCTATATGTAAAGTATACACCAGGTGTCGGGCTATCAATCTTTGACTATCTGTGTCAGGATTTGACAGGCTGCAGCGCAAACGAACTACCTACCTCCCGAACCAGCTGCAACAGGCTTCAAAAGCTACCGGAATCAGATGGCGCATTTTCAGCCCTTTTAAGCGCACCACCTGGAAACACGGCCCATATTATGTCCAAATTCCAAAGTCCTCACAGCGGCTACGGCTATCCCGTCAGCGGCCAGAGTTCGGGAGCGTATGCGGTGCGATTTACCTCTCCGGTGATTTCTTTGCAAGATGTGTTTCTGTAGCAACAGAAACCTCTTGCCCCACTTTCCACGTAGTGGAAGCGGGGTACAGATTATTCGCGACTCATAATCTTAAATTTGTGCAAAATGGAAAACGAAGAGCAGCTGTCAGAATGGAAGTCGAAAGGCGGTAGACCGAAGCTGTCGGCAGGGGAGAGGAGGGACTTCATGCTAAGGATCCGCCTCACTGAGCAGGAGCGCAAAGACCTGGCAGAGCTGGCCAGCGAGGCAGGCTATAACGATGTGAGCGTCTATGCCCGCAATAAACTGTTTGCCCCTGCCCATACCCCCATCCATAACCCGAAGCAGCTGTTCCGGGCCATTGATAAAACAGGCGCGGCGCTCAAGAGGGTAGGCACCAACATCAACCAAATTGCCCGCTACGTGCACTACCTTGAGAAAAATAACATGGTGGAGGGAAAAGTGATAGCCGAGTACAACCAGCACTTTCAGGAGTTCCTGCAGGTGGAGGAGGAATATGTGAAGGCTATCCGCACCTACCTGCGCACGGTCCGCTAAATCTGTAATGCGTTTTCCGTATTCCGTAATGCGGATTCGCTTTTGTGATTATCCCATACATTTACCGAGCTATGATAGTCAAGATACTTTCCTCTTCCGCCACCTTTTCAGGGGTCCATTACAATGAAAACAAGATAGCCAAAGGTACGGCCCAGCTGCTGGCTTCTGAGAATTTCGGCATGCTCCACACTGGCGCCTCCGGCATCGCAGACATGGACTATAAAGGCTACCTGCTTTCCTGGTCCCGGTCTGATGACAACAGGCAGACAGTGAAGCAACCGCAGTTCCATGCTGTCATCTCCTGTGAGGGCAGGGAGAAAAGCGCCGAGGAGTTGCAGCATATTGCTGTTGAGTACCTCAAGAAGATGGGCTACGGCAGTAACCCGTACCTGATCTACTTCCACTCAGACACGGACAATAACCATGTTCACATCGTCTCCTCGCGCGTGAATGAGGAGGGCAAAAAGATTGACGATTCCTTTGAGCGTACCAGGAGCCAGAAAGCGATAAAGGAAATCCTGCTGCAGGATATAGGCGAGGAGGTGAAGGCGCACGTGCGCAAAGCTTTGGGCTATAATTTCTCCACCTCTGCACAGTTCAAGCTGCTGCTGGAGTCTGGAGGCGTGAAGGTGGGGGAGCGGGATAACGTGTATGACTTCATCAAGTACGGAAGCCGGGTAAGCGAAATGGACAAGGCCGTTCTGTCTGCTAAGCTGGAAGCCTACACCCAACCTGAGGAGCGCATCCGGCAGTTGCGGGCGCTCATCACCAAGTACAAGCCGGGGCTTGATGAAAAGGAGCTGAGGGCTTTGCTGCAAACTAAGTTCGGGGTGGAGCTGGTGTTTCACCAGGCCAAAGGCAGGGATACCCCATACGGCTACTCCATAATCGACCATGCCAAAAAGCAGGTGCTTAAGGGTTCGCAGGTTATGAAGCTAAGCGAGCTGCTGAGTACTGCCGGCCAGGTATCGGCTGAGCAGCGCCACACCCAGCGTACGGAGCAGGCCAGCTGGTGGGCTATCACCAGTGAGGCGGAAGCGCGGATCCTGCAGCGGGTGTTCCACCTTGATGCCGGTAGCCTGAAGGCAAACAGGCCCAAAGACGAGGAGGCGCGGGAGTATGCCTCTGACAGATTAAACAGCATGCTGGCCAATGGCAAAACGTTGCCCGATATTCTGCAAAGCACCGGGTGGAGCATTGCCAGGCTGGAAGGGCAGCATTACCTGTTAGACAAAAGGGAGAAAGCCATCCACCCGGTGAGCGAGCTGACCAGCCGCCGCCTTGATTTCGGCTTAGTGGATGTACTGGATCTGGACAGGGGGCTGAGCGAGCTGACCAGCCGCCAGCTGGAGCACTCTTCCGGCTCTATCACGGAATTACTCCAGCTCATGGCCGAGGGCCTTCAGGAAGGCAGCCGAACAACTGAGCAGGAAAGGAAAAATAAACGGAGGTTAAAACGCTAATTAACAGGATATGAAAATTGTAATAGCAAACCAGAAAGGCGGAGTCGGAAAATCAACCACCTGTGTGCTGCTGGCTAATTATCTGGCACTGGATAAAAATGAAGAGGTAGTCATCTTTGACCTGGACTCACAGGAAACCGTCTACTCCAAGTGGGAGCGCGACCGGGAGCTGTACTCCAACGATCCGCTGTATGAGGTGCTCAAGCTTGACCTGGAGGACTACCCTAAGTATGCCGCCGATATCGAAGCGCTGAAACAAGGTACCCAGGTTATCATTGATATGCCGGGCCGGCTGGATGATGATTCTATCCTGGCCGTGATAAAAGACGCAGACCTTATCATCTGCCCCATCGCCTACGAGCGCAGCGTGTTCGAATCCTCCCATGTATTTGCAAGGGTGGCCAGGCACCTGAATGCAGAAAACAAGATTGTCTTTCTTCCTACCAGGCTTAACAAAGCCATCAAGTACGAGACAAAAGAAAAAGTGAGGGAAGCAATGGCCGCCTTCGGTGAGATAGCTCCGGAGATAGCAGAGCGTGTGGCCCTGCAGCGCATCGACACGGTGTCTATCAGTTCAGAAGCCAGGGGAGTGGTGCAGGAATCATTCGACTTTATATACGACAATTATATTAGGTAATTACTATATAGTTAATATTTAAACCCCTCAGGATTAGTTTCTGAGGGGTTTTTCTTTTTATGCTTAAAATGTTTTTAATCTTTTAAGGAATATATTTTTAAATTTAATCATATAACGTATACATTGCGTATGTCAATGAGTAAAAATAATTCACTATTAGATAGCATAAAAGCTAAAATAGGTGCTGAAAATTCACCTGTAGGAGCTGCCCCTGCAGTTACCCTGAAGGTCGTGCCCGAGAGAGAGCAGCCCACCCCTGCTGCTACCCCAGACAAGAAGGAACTATCTGCTGCCCAGCAGGCGCAGGACATTGATATGATTCTTTCTGAGGGAGGATTTATGCAGTTGTTCAAGGTGTTAGAGGCTGCTCGGAAGGATATGGAAATTGAAAGGAAGGCGGTCTATGTGGACGAGGAGAGCGCCGAAGTGCTTGATTTGCTCAAGAAAAAGGCAAAGATAAAATCCAATGTGCTGGTGAGTTACCTGCTACAAGAATTCTTCAGCAAGCACAAGGAGCTTATTCAGGAGTTGGTTGAGAAAAGAAGCAACAAGCTTTTAGATTAGGAATAAATATTCTTTTTAAGAATTTATTCAATGAGTAGAAAGCAGCATGTTCATTTTTAAATATTGAGTTATGGCATGGAGTACATTTTTAGGAGTTGTGGTCGGAGCGTACGCCGTCTACTACGCGCTCAATCTCCTCTACGATTTATTCTTCTCACGAAAACAGAAGGCGGCAGCCGATTCAGGTGTGCACTATAACCTGAATGAGTTGATGGGCGAAGAGGAGCAACCCGTGGAGGTTGGGGGAGAACCGGAAGAAGCGCCGGCAGTAGCCTTCCTGGCAGAAAGGAAGCTGGCAACGGAGCCTGCTTTAAGAGTGGAGGGGCAGGGAATCCCCCTAGATGAATTCCTGAAGGACGCTAAATCATATTCAAGTTCAATATTTTAAAACCAATTCAATCACATCTTTATGAAAAAGGGAGTTTTAATCATTCGCTCTGCCATGCACCGCGCCATGGCATCTAAAAGAGTTAGGGCCACCGTGCTATTCACTGCAGTAACCATGCTTGCTTTCGCTCAGGCTGCTTTCGCCCAGGGAGAGGAAGGCATTAACGCAGGGACTAGTGAGATTAAGAAGTATGTCACTCCGGTTACAAATTTAATTATTGCCTTGGGAGGAGTTGTTGCACTTGTTGGGGGGGTGTCGGTGTTTATCGCGTGGCAAAACGGCTCTCAGGACGTGGGGAAAAAGCTTATGGCGTGGGCAGGTTCCTGTATATTCCTGATGCTGGTGGGTGCCGTGGTAAAAGCCTTCTTCGGCGTGTAACCCATGAGCAGCGGGAGGCACAAAGGATACAATGTTTACAAGGGGTTACAGAAGCCCCTTGTATTCAAAAACTTCAAAGGACGCTTTATATACTGGGCGATGGGCAGTGCGATGGGCGGTTTTGCTTCAGCTTTACTAGTGTCTGTTGTCTTTAATTTCATGGCCGGATTCATAACACTTATCGCCGTGTCAATGAGTGGCCTGCTTTACACCAACTTCCGGCAGAAGAAAGGCCTGCATGCAAAGACCAAATCAGTCGGGGTTTACATCATACCCTCCCGGCTTAGCCGCCGTCAGTAGCCCTGTTGCCTATATTATCTACCCTAGCTTATGAAGAACAAGAAATTCAACCTGCCCTACATTGGCATTAACCGCCATGTGCATGATATCCTCTATCATGAGGCAGGCGATCATTCCGTTATCGTCCGCATTACAAACACTGTGCTTCAGTATGCTGCAGACGAAGAGGCCTATGCAGCGTTTCACAGCATCTTCTCCAACATAGTGAAAATACTGGGCTCTGGTTATACCCTGCAGAAACTGGATATTTTTGCGCTAAAGAAGTTTAAGAGCAGAAGCTCATCCGATTTCCTCAGCCAAAAATACAACGAAGCATTTGAGGGGAGGGAGTACCGTGACATTACCACCTATCTGGTTATAACACGGGACGTAAAGCGATCGGCTTTCTTTACTTATGACGAGAAGGACTTCAAAGCCTTTCAGCGCAACGTCACCAAAGTAGTGGACCTGCTGGAGTCGAAGGGCTTCCTTCCTCATGTGCTCATAGAAAAGGAAATCAAGTCGCTTATAAGCCGCATGCTGGCTTTCAACTTCTCAGATGAAGTGTATGGCCTCAACAACTTCAGCGCATCAGAGGAGGGGATCCGGGTGGGTAGCAAGACCATTAAAAGTATCTCCCTGGTGGACGTTGACGAAATAAACTTCCCTGCCGCTATCGCCCCTTATACAGATGTAAAGCTTGGTTTTCCACTTCCGGTAGACTTGCTGCACTTCCTGAATCGAGTCCCCGGCACGGACTGCGTGGTTTACCATCAGGTGATTCAGATACCAGACCAAAGGGGCGAACTGGGTAGGCTTACAGCCAAACGCAAACGCCACACTTCCATGCCGGACCCTGCCAATGATCTGGCCGTGGAGGATATTGACCGCGTGATGGCTGACATCGCAAAGGACAATCAGCTGCTCGTACAGGGACACTACAACATACTGGTTTCTGCCAGGGAGCAACACATTGACAGGGCCGTGAATTACATTGAGAGCGCACTGTTCTCAATAGGCATCATCCCCTCACATAACGCCCATAACCAGATGGAGCTTTTCCGCTGCGCACTGCCCGGCAATGCCTCGGAACTGAAGGCATATGATAAGTTTCAAACTACCTCTGATGCGGCACTGTGCCTGCTGTTTAAGGAAGGTTTGTTGAAGGACGAGAAGTCAGGCTTTCAAATCTTCTTCTCAGACCGGCAGGGTATACCGGTGGCCATTGACACAAGCGATATGCCTATCGACACCAACCGCATGAACAACCGCAACAAGTTTGTGCTGGGACCCTCGGGCGCTGGCAAGTCTTTCTTTATGAATCACCTCATCCGCCAATATGCCCTGCAGGACACGGATGTGATTTTAGTGGACACTGGGCACTCCTACAGTGGCCTGTGCGCTTACTATGGCGGCAAGTACATTACTTACTCAGAAGAGAAGCCAATCACGATGAACCCATTCCGCATAGCGAGAGAAGAATTCAACGAAGAGAAGCGGGAGTTTTTAAAGTCGCTTGTATCGCTGCTCTGGAAAGGGGCTGATGGTACTGTCAACCAGATAGAGGACAGTGTCCTCTCATCAGTTGTCTCGGCCTACTATGAAGATTATTACGAGAAGGGAAAAGACAGCAGCTACCTAAGCTTTCATAGTTTCTATGATTTCTCCATTGAAAAGATAGGCGCCATTACCAAAGCCGAAGCCATCCCATTCGATATCACCAGCTACCGCTTCATCCTTAAAAAATTCTACCGCGGGGGCGAGTATGGCACCATCCTAAACAATGAGATGGACGCTGCGCTCTTTGATGAGAAGTTTATCGTCTTTGAAATTGACGCCATCAAGGAGCATAAGATACTCTTCCCTATCACGACTATTATTATCATGGACGTGTTTCTTCAGAAAATGCGCCTGAAAAAGAACAGAAAGGTACTCATAATTGAAGAGGCATGGAAAGCTATTGCATCACCGCTGATGGCTGAATATATACAATACGTGTTCAAGACAGTACGCAAGTTCTGGGGAGAGGCAATTGTTGTGACACAGGAGCTGGATGATATTATAGGCAATCCGGTTGTTAAGGATACCATTATAGGCAATTCAGACACAATCTGCCTTTTAGACCAGACCAAGTTCAAAGATAACTTCGCTGCGATAGCCAGCCTGCTCTCACTCAATGAGGTGGAGCAAAAGAAAATCTTCACCATCAACAACCTCGACAACAAAGAAGGGCGGGGCCGATTCAAAGAAGTCTATATCAAACGTGGTAGCACCGGCGAGGTGTACGGCGTGGAGGTGTCGCTCTATGAGTACTTCACCTTCACCACGGAGCGCAGGGAAAAAGAGGCCCTGCAGGTGTACGTGGACCGCTACCCCACCTACCGGCAGGCACTGGAGGTGTTTGTGAGGGACCTCCGAGAGTCGGGAATGAAGACAATTGAATTCATTAATCTAATTAACACAAAGAGCCATGAGAAAATACCTGTACTTGATTAGCGCGTTAACCTTCGGCTGGACCGCCTCGCAGGCGCAGCAGCTTGTCTTTGACCCCGCCGTGGTGTCTACGCTCGTTGTGAACCACACCGCACAGCAGGAAGCTTTGAAGGATATTAAAGACAGCGAGGGTAAAATTTTTGCTGCACAGCAGGCCATCACCGTGAAGATGGCGCAGATAAAGGAGCTGGAGGAGAAAATGTACAACTCCCTTAAGTCGGTCCAGTCAATTGTTGGCCAGAGCAAGAATATCGTCTACGCCTCCAGCATTGCGCAGGACATTGGCAAGTACCAGGCGCAGATGATGGATATTGCCCAGGGGGATCCGGAGTTACTCCTTATCGCTGCCAAGACAGAGCTGGCGCTTGTGAACCGCTCAGCGGACCTGTTTGCCTATATCTACCAGGTGGCCGTGATTGGTACCGATGTAAACCTGATGAGCAATGCAGACCGCCTCAACCTTATACGCCACGTGGTGGATGAGCTTCGCGTCATGCGGGGGCTTTCCTATTCCATCACACAGAAAATGCGGGTGGCCAAGCACGCGGGCCTCATAAGGACAATGAACCCGCTAGGGCTTAAGTATCCTGACAACAGCCAGGCTATTATTCAATCTCTGATGGAAGAATACAAGACAATCAAAAAGTAAGGCAATGAATCGTCATATTTTCTTTTTAGGTGTGCTTTCGCTGTCTATCACTGTGCAGGAGAGCCAGGCGCAGGCTCCTGTCAGCATTGTTAACGGGAAGCATGTGCGCCAACAGATGGAGCGTGAAGTCGCGACACGGTGGAATAACTTCGATCCAAAATGGTACTATGTTTTATTCCACAACAAATACCGCAAGGGAGAAGACAGACGCAACATGCTTCAGCTCCTTCCTGCCATGGCCGCGGTTCGGGGCACCGTGGAGGCAGTGGAGCAGGAAGAGGAAGAGGTTAATACCATTTGGGAGCAGGAAATGTTCAAAGGCGCTGACCGTAGCCTGAACAAGAGTTTTCACCTGCTTTACGGCAGGAAAATAGAGACCTTGAACACGGAGCTGGAGGCACTACAAGCGGAAGCCATTGCCGCAGGAGTGGATATAGATATTCTGCTCAAGCTCCGGGCAGAGAATGAACGGATAAATACAGATATCAAGCTCACGAAAGATGCCTACGAGGATGACGCATTGAAAGCTGAATCCTTCCGCGGACAGCTGGCAGACCTGGTTACACTTAGAGGCTACTACCGCCGGATTATTTCCCTGTATCATACCACCAATAACTTAGCAAAATAGATGCGCGAGCTCATCGACCAATCCATATTTACCTTATTTGATGCACTGTTCCTCAACATGCAGGACCTGGCAGGTAGTTTTTTGGCAGACGCTCAGGCCGTGGCGGCCATTGGCATGCTACTTTACTTTGCTGTGGAGGCTTACAAGATGATGGTGGGAGATGAGCAGTTGCGCTATATGGCCCTGTTCAGGCCCTTTGCCCTCTCGATGGTCATCATCTTCTGGGGTGGCTTTATAGAGGTGCTGAATTTCCCGCTCACAGTTGTCAGAGACAGCGCTAAAATTATGTATGCTGGCCAGATAGACCAGGTAGAGGACCTGCACTTTCAAAGGGTGGCGCTTATCGACAGTGTGGCCATCAGGCTTTCAGATTCAAGTGCAGACTTTGAGCAGGTGCAGTCCCAGACGCAGGATAAGGACTGGATGGAGAAAATGGGTATTGACCTTGATCCGATTTTCGATAAAATGAAAGGCTATTACGTCATGCTCATGGCCAAAATGCACTTTACGATGATGCGGGTAGTGGAGTACATTGTGATACTTCTGTATCAGGTGTGCATCTACATTGTCTTCTTCCTGCAAATCATCTTTGCCGGTATTCTGGTGATACTGGGCCCCTTCGCCTTTGCGCTCAGCATTATGCCCGGCTTCCGCGATTCATACCTCACCTGGATAGGCCGCTACATCTCGGTGGGGCTGTACTCCACCATCGCCTACATCGTTTTATCAATCTCCTTTGTACTGGTGAAGTATGGGCTGATGAAGGAGATTGAGATTCTTAAGGCTGTAATGGACAATGAGGAGATGTTCATAGCCTACGTTTCGTTTTCCTCAGGGAGCATCAGCTTTTATATCGTCAGCCTCATCATCTCGGGCCTTACCATGCTCACTATTCCGGTAATCTCCACCTGGATAATTAACACTTCAGGAGTAGGTCAGGCCATTGGCTCTATCGCCGGGGGAGCCGGCAAGGCCATGCGCAATCTCTCAAGATAATCTTATAACGAGATTCAGGATAAATCTCGCAATCATAACTAAAGGCATACTCTGTAAGCACCATGATTCAAAACATCGAAAAGAAAATAAAGCTCGCGCTGGCTATCAGCGTGGGCAGCTTTGTCACCAGCCTTATCATCGTCGGCTTAACCTTTGTCTTTGCCTATAGCCTAGTAAACGAGCAACGCAAAAACATCTACGTGCTCGACCACAACGTGCCGGTGCTGGTGCGTCAGACGGAGCACGGCACCAATAGGGAGGTAGAATATGAGTCGCACGTGAATATGTTCCACCTGCTTTTCTTTACGCTCCCTCCCGATGATGAGTACATCAAGAACAATCTGAACAAAGCCATGTACCTGGTGGATGATACAGGCCTGGCACAATACAACAACCTCAGGGAGAAAGGCTACTACAATTCTATCCTGGCCAGCTCCGCGCTGCTCACTATCCAGACCGACAGTATCACCGTGGATGAGAACGGACACTTTACCTATTACGCCAAACAGCGCATCGAGAGGCCCACCTCTATCGCCACAAGAGCACTGATTACAGAGGGGGATCTACAGGATGTTTCCAGAACTGATAATAATCCCCATGGGCTCATCATCAAAAACTGGAAAACAGTGCTTAACAAAGACCTGAAGTATGTGGAGAAGAAGAATTTTTAACTGGGCTAATGCTCACCAGAAGGCGGTGGTGATAGGCATGTTCTGCTTAATGGTCACCGGTATCGTCTGGCTTGTAGCCAGGCCCAGAGAGGAGCAGGGAGGCTTTGATGCTACAACTAAGCTTCTCTACTCCGGCTTCAACAAAGAGTACCAGGCGCGGCCTGTGACTGCAAATGTAATGGAGATGATGCGTCTCTATGGAGAAGTGCAAGCTATCAATCCCGATAGCCTCACGGCCCGCGACAGCGCTTTTCTAAAGGGTATAGACCAACAGCTAAACAATATCATCCATGAATAAGATAGATTTCAAAAACGGCCGCTATATTTTGCCCCTCATCGTACTGCCGGTACTTTTTATATTTAATTACCTCTACCTCGACACCTTCGGATCTGGTAATGAAACCTCCTCAGAGCTTATCGAGGCGGCGCCGGTGGAAGCAACAACTTTCAACACAGCGCTTCCGGACGCTAATTTGAAAACCCGCGAGACAAAAGATAAATTTTCAGCCTCTAGGGAAGAGCACAAAAACAGAATAGACTATTCTGCTATACGTGAGCTGGAGGGGGAACAGAATGCGAACCAGGTGTATGGTAGTGTGTACTCAGCGAAGGAGCAGGCTCTGCTTGACAGCCTCAATAACCAGATACTGGCTGGCCAGCAGCCTGCCCCATTCATGGAGCGGGTGAACCAACGGCAGGAGAGCGCACGCTACGCTTCGGCCGCTGCTCCGGCAAGGAGAGCGCCCCGAAAGGCAGAGTCTGATTATGAAAAGGAAATGCGTCTGTTCCGTGAGCAGATGGCTTACGTGGATAGTCTGTCCAGGGCAGGAGAGGGGGCGGTAGCACCCCAGAAGCCAGCCCGCGTTTTAAACGCGGCCTTACCCGCAGAGCCGGAACCGGAGGCACTGGCTGTAAGCAAGACGGCAAATGCTAACAGTGCCTACTTCAACACGGTTTCAGGTGCTCCTGCTGAGCAGTTCATCAAAGCTATTCTGGATGAGGGACTGAAGGTCGGGGAAGGGGGCAGAATTCGCGTTAGGCTACTCGACGACATTTATGTCGCCGACATGGAAATAGAAAAAGGCAGCTACCTCTACGGCCTTGTCTCAGGCTTCAGCGCGCAAAGAGTAGATATCACCATTACTTCTATCCTGCAGGGGGAGGAGGTGCTGCCTGTCAGCCTGAGCGTGTATGATAACGACGGATTGAAGGGACTGTATGTGCCGGACTCGCAGTTCCGGGAGTTCACCAAAGAGCTGGCCAGCCGTGCCACGCAGGGGCAGTCTGTGAACTTTGGCTCTGATGCCTCTTCTTCAGCTGAAATGCTCTACTCCATGGCAGACCGCATGGCTCAGACTGCGACACGGGCAGCAGGCAGCGCCATTAAACGCAACAAAGCAAAGCTCAAATACAACACGATTGTCTACCTGATTGATAACAAAGCCAAAAAAAGATAAAATGAAGAAGCTCACTTTCATGCTCTCTCTCCTGCTGCTTTCTGTGCTCGCCTTCGGGCAGAAGAAGGATCCGCAAACCATCTACATACACCAGGACATCTCCACTCATTTTGTCAGCCCGGAGCCTATCCAGTATGTTGACATCTCTACTGACGATGTAGCCGGTGATATACCGGTAGCCAATATATTGCGGGTAAAGCCCAAGAACGGAAAACCAGCACTGGGCGTGGTGACTATTGTAGGCGAGCGGTTCATGGTCCAGTACAAGCTAAGCTATGCCCAAACCTCAGGCGGGGCGCAGTCAGAGGTAAGAATAGACCCCGCGCAGGTAGATGAATTCATCAACCCGGCCGTGGCCATGAGCACCGAGGAGATGCAGCGCTTTGCACTGGCGGCCGTGCAGGGAAAGCCGAAGGTATTGCACGTATCGAACCGCAAGCAGAAGGTTGAAATCCGTCTCAATAACATCTACACCGTGGGCGACTACTTCTTTATGGATGTGTCGATGAAGAACCGCACCAACATTGCCTACGACATTGACCAGATCCGCTTCCTGATTGAGGATAAGAAAGTAGTGAAGGCCACTAACTTCCAGCAGCTGGAGGTAGAACCAGTGTTCACGCTCTACGACACGGACCACTTCAAGCGCAAATACCGCAACGTGTTTGTGTTCCGCAAATTCACCTTCCCTGATGAGAAGGTGCTCAACATGGAAGTGGCAGAAGAGCAGGTGTCAGGACGTACTATATCGCTTAAAGTCAATTATAGGGACGTGCTGAACGCAGATACGCTATAGGTTCATTAGCATCATGGTGTTAATGAACCTCATTACTTTCATTTCCCTTTTGTAAGTCTTTACTGCTATGGAAGAATCAAGCGAGATTAAAAAGCTATACTCGTTTCTGCAGGGCTTTGTCTACCTTACCCTGATAGTGGAGTTTGCCGTGCTCCTGTATGCGGATGCGGCTTTTCTGGCCAGCGTGAAGCCGGTAGTGGATAGGCTCTCACGTCTCCCCATCTACGAGAACATCTATTTCTCCAAGGCTTTCACTTTCGGGATGATCATGATAGTGGCCCTGGGCACCAAGGCGCAGAAGAACCTAAATTTCGACCCGATAAAGCATGTCTTCCTGCCGCTTTTTATGGGAGTGGTGTTATTCCTAGGTTCGGGATTCTTCTATTTCTACGTGAGTGAGACGATGCTTCTTTACGGCATCACGCTTTTTGAAGTACTCTATATTGTCTTTTCCCTAATGGGTGCTATCATGATAAACGTGGCGCTCAACAATATATCAAAGTCTATCCAGAGCGGTTTGATGAAGGACAGGTTTAACGTGGAGAATGAGTCTTTCGAGCAGTCGCGGGAACTGATGGACACGCTTTACTCGGTAAACATCCCCATGCTCTACTATCACAAGCGGAAAATTAATAAGGGCTGGCTCAACATCGTCAATCCCTTCCGGGCTACGCTCCTGATAGGCACACCCGGCTCCGGAAAGTCTTTCTCAATAGTGAACCCGTTTATCAAGCAAATGCTGGCCAAGGGCTTCTCTATGGCACTGTATGATTTTAAGTTTCCCGATTTAGGGAAACTCGCTTACTATCACTACCTGGTGAACAAGAAGAAAGGCCCCCTCAAAAACCACAAATTTCATGTTATCAACTTCAACAGCGTGGAGCATAGCCGCAGGTTCAACCCGCTCAAGCCCGAGTACCTGCCTACGCTGGCCGATGCGATTGAGACCGCCGAGGCGCTCCTGCAGTCGCTCAACAAAAACGATAAGGAGTCAGGGGCTGCGCAGTTCTTCACCCAGTCGGCCGTAAACTTTCTGGCCAGCTGTATCTTTTTCATGAGCCGGTACCAGGGAGGGAGGTTCTCGACCTTTCCGCATGTGCTGTCCCTGCTCAACCTGAGCTATGATGAAATCTTTGACCTGCTTTTCTCTGAACCACAACTGGGGAGCCTGCTCTCTCCCTTCCGCACGGCTTATATGAACAAAGCGTTCGACCAGCTGGAAGGGCAGATAGGCACGCTTAAAATCAACATCGGCCGTCTGGCCACAAAGGAAACCTTCTGGGTGCTCTCCGGCGATGACTTTGATTTGAAGATCACCAACCCAGAGGCTCCGTCTGTGCTTGTGATTGCCAACGATCCCTCCACGCAGAGCATCAACAGCGCCTGCAATGCCCTTATCCTGAATCGCATGACCAAGCTCATTAACTCAAAAGGAAACCTGCCCTGTGGTCTGATAGTGGATGAGTCCCCGACGCTTTACGTGCACAAGGTAGAGAACCTGATAGCCACAGCGAGAAGCAACAAAATAGCCGTGCTGCTGGGCCTGCAGGAACTACCGCAGCTTCGCCAGCAGTACGGCAGGGAAACAGCCGATACTATCTGCGCGGTGGCTGCCAACGTACTCTCAGGCTCTGTCAGGAACAAAGAAACGCTGGACTGGCTGGAGAAGATATTCGGAAAGGTAAGGCAGCAGAAGCAGGGGGTGAGCATCGACCGGAACAGAACCTCCGTGAGCATGAATGAGGAGATGGGCCCGCTCATACCCGCCTCCAAAATAGCTAACCTGAGGGCTGGGGAAATGGTGGGGCAGGTTGCCTTTGACAACGCGGTATATGATGGAAGGCACGTAAGCAGCACGTACAACTGCAAAGTCAATCTTAACCTTAAGGAGGTTACAAAAGAGGAGGCTCAGTATGTTGATATGCCAATATTTTATAAATTTGGTTCTAGTGCCGCCCGTATAACCAAACTTGAAGCAAACTTCATTAAGATTAACAAGGACATTGAATCACTTATAGCCGCGTTTCAAGTATGAATATTACACTATCAGACATAGGGGGAAAGCTTAATACATTCCGCAAAACACTGGGCCTTTCACAGAAGGAGGTATCTGTGGCCATGGGTGTCCACCAGACACAAATCTCCAAGCTGGAGAAAGGAGAGGGCAGCAGCATTGAGCTGCTGCTGCAGATATTAAACTACTACAGCAGCAACTATCAGGTCAAGTACATTCTGGCAGATACATTTGAAATTGTCATGGGCGCAGCCGGGGAATCTCTCACAAGCCCTTACAACAGCATTGCCGTGGAGCGGCTCTCCCTGCTGGGGGAGGAAGTAAACGCCCAGCTGGTGGAAGTAAAAAAGCTACTCAGCAGCTCTCCTTCTTAGGTTACTGCTTCTTTATATTATGAAACAATTTATACGCTTAAAGTATAAGTATGAACTTTGACATCAAGGATCTCCCGTATGCGCAGTTTGAGAAGTTAGGTTTGAACAGGAAAGATGTCCTGAACATGAACGAGGACCTTGCTGCTCTGCTGTCAGGTAACCGCACCAGCCTTCGGACCTTCTCTGTGGAGCTGACCGGCGGGCAACGGTTTGAGACGGATGCCAAGCTCTCGCTCTTCCGCAACCCCGATAACTCGCTTTCGATTAACGTGCACCCTATCCGTGCCCAAATAAATAACGACATCGGCGCCACGGCCGAGGAACTGGAAAGGCTAAAGGCGGGAGGCCTGCTGGTCCGGGAGCATGTTGCCCTGAATGGGGAAAGGGAGCCGCATTACTTCCAGCTCGACCGGGAAACCAATGAGATACTTAAAGCCAGGGTGCGCGACTTCATCGTGCCCAGCGCCATAAAGGACGCTGTGCTTAGTTCAGATCAGAAAGAGCAGCTCCGCCAGGGCAATATAATAGAACTCAGATCAAAGGGAGGAGATGAAATTATACGTGCCCGGGTGGACTTAAACGAGCCCCGAGGATTCACCACAAAGCCTGAGGTGCTCGGGCAATCGGAAAGCAGGGGAGTGGGAGGCAATGCTGGAGAGATAAAGCCCTCCGGACCGAAGCGCTAAAGAGATGTAGGTTATGATGAGTTTCAAGGAATACCGGGAAAGAGTCGCCATCACACAGGCAGCTGAGTCACTGGGCTACGTGGTGGACCTGAGCAAGGGGCGCAGAAGCCTGGAGTACAAGCATCCGGATGGGGATACGGTTGTCATCAATAACCCGCGTGAGCCGGGCAGGCAGATGTATTTTAACCGGGACGGCAGCACCGACCGGGGATCTGTTATTGACTTCGTGGCCAGCAGGCTCCACCGGTTCAAAGAGACTTTCCCCTCGCAGACAGAAGGCGTCAATAAAGTGCTTTCCCGGCTAGCCAGTGAGCCGCAGACCTTCAAGCCTGCCTTTACCCCTCCGCCGCCTAAAGCCTTCGATGCGAGCCGCTATGAACTTCAGCCGCTGTCAGTGAGTAGGCTCCACTACCTCACCCGGGAGCGCGGCCTTGAAAGGGAGACAGTAGAGAAGTTCCTCCCCTTCATTGGCCTGGTAAAAGACACAGCCAAAGACCCGGATAAGGCATATGCCAACATTGCCTTTCCACTCACAAAGCCGGGCTCTGATGCTGTTGTCGGGCATGACCTTCGCAACTATGGCTTCAAGGCCGTGGCCACCGGCTCAGACAGGCAAAGCGGCATGTGGATAGCGGACTTCGCCGGCAGCCCGGCGCGCACCCAGAACGTGTTCTTCGCAGAAAACCCCATTGATGCCATGAGCTTTTACCAGCTTAGGCGCAGGGAAATGGATATGGAGACCGCGGTTTTCATATCCTTTGGCGGTGGCATTGCCCGGAACCAGATTCGCCTGGCACTCGAGCACTGGCCACAGGCAGCAAAGAGAACCCTGTTTGACAATGATTACCAGGGCAGGGTATATGATATCGTGCTGGCCACGGCCATCGCCGGAAAAGAGTCCTCTTTCCGGAAGGAATCCGACAGCCTGCACTTTACGGTAAGCGATAAAAAATTTGAAATACCTGTATCAACGCTCAGCCTGCGTGCTTTTGAACGGGAGTCGGGTATCCGCTCCGGCCTGCACGTGCACAAGGCCAGTGGCGCAAAAGACTTTAATGATCTGATTCACCCTTCTGCCGCGCAAAAAAAAAGACTAGCGGTGAAAATATAATTTAATCCAACTCCAAAAAACAAGCTTATGAAAACACTGTCAAAATTAACTGCACTCCTGTTTTTTATTTTATTGCTGGCTGGTTGCGACGATTCCGGGGGCGATGACCCTACGCCTGATGCTGCTACCTTTCGGGTGGATATTCAGCAAACAGGGGAGCACGAGAAGTTTATTAAGGTTATCTCAATCAGTGGCGGGAAATTTTACAAAACCAGCACCCAGGAGGAAATGCCAACCCTGCTCCTAGACGAAGACCTTACTGGAACAACTTACTCCTATGAGGCAGAGGGCGTAAGAGAACTCCGTTTCATGGCCACTATTGGCTTTAACCCAACGGAAGATGTCCCAGCGGAAATGGGGCTGAAGATAACTGTCTACCGGAACGATAAGCTCCTGGATGAGACAACCTACACTTTCACAGAAGACTCCGACACCGTGCAAAAAGAACTTACCTACAAGGCCAATCAATAGCTGTAACATGATAGAAGTCTACCACCGGGTTAACTACGAACCTAACATTGTGCTTGAAGCCGATGTCCAGATAAACCAAGAGGATTACGAAGCCGTGGCCGAAATAGACTCTGACGCAGTCGGTGATGCATGGAACCTGACACAGAACGGGTACAGCAGTTGGGTAAAGGGAAGGCATGTGAAAGCGCTGCTACCTGGTGACTCTCGCAGATCCTCCAGCATTGGGGATGTTTTCTCTGTTAACGGCCAGCTTCAGGTAATTCTTTTTGAGGGCTACGCACCGATAGAGTGGGGTGCTAAGGTAGATTTTAGACCTTCCTTCATGGCCAACCAATAGCAACCCTGGTCAAGCTTTCTCCTTCAGATGTTACAAACCTCCTTCAGAATGCAGAATTTTTCACTTATAAAATAAAATTTAAGCTGATTTTATATGTAATCTGGCTGAAAAAGAATAGGATAGCTATGTTACAACATCGGTATTTTTTGCATTGTGTTACGGTGAATATAATCAGATATTCATACTGCAGGTGATTTGCAAAACTAACGGCAGTGTGTGATGGCAGAAAACGAAGGAGGAGAAACAAAAGAAGAGTCCACAGCACCAAGCGGGGAGCGCCCTTTTATTCCGTTCCCGCGGGGGTGTGCGCTCAACCGACCTTTTGACACAGTCCCATTGCTCGATGTGTTAATGGAGAACGACGGCCCTATGGGCATGGCGCAGTCGCTGGATCATGCTTATGCAACACTGGCGGAGTACCTGGCTAATGACCCTAACACATCCGGCCAACAATATGGCCACATTCTTTATGACCTTCGCAGGCTAAGGAATGCGTTGCTGCAGGGAGGTGGCTGGCACCAGCTGTAGGCCCTCCCCGGCAAGCTTTGCACCCACCGTCCAGCACTCCGCCAAATTATGCTAATTTGTCAGAGAGCTTCCCGTGCGCTGGCCACAGTTCAGCCAGCCTTATCATTGCGCTGCTCTCCATTCTTCAGCTGTCAGAACAGTGGCTTTCCCTCCCCTCGCAAAGCAAGCGCCACCGCCTCTCTAGTAGACTGGCTATCAGTCTAACTAAAGCTTACCAATAACATAATTTTACAAAAGGGAAATGAAAGTAATATGGTTCATTAACCTCATTAAGATAATGTAATTAATGGACTTCATGATGTTAATGAGCAATACTACAAGCCCATAAATATTGCTAATTATTTTAGCTTAATATATAGATTTTGCTAATATTATTCGTATTTATGCCATATAACCGAACAACACATGACCTCACTCTTCGCTATTGTAGACGGAAATAACTTCTATGCCTCCTGTGAGCGCGTCTTTAACCCGGACCTGGAGGGCAAACCGGTGGTGGTGCTCTCCAACAATGACGGTGCTGTGATTGCCCGCAGCAATGAAGCAAAGGCGCTGGGCATCAGGATGGGCGTTCCCGCCTTCGAAATAAAGGAGCTCGTAAAGAAGCACGATATTAGGGTGCTCAGCAGCAACTATGAACTGTATGGGGATATGTCAAGGAGAGTCGTAGATACGCTTCTGTGCTTCACGCCGCACCTGGAGGTGTATTCCATAGACGAATCGTTCCTGGACCTGGGCAACTTCTACAACGTGAACATTAAGGACTACGCGCGCACCATGAAGGACACGGTCAGGCTGTGGACAGGTATTCCCGTGGCCGTTGGCGTGGCTCCCACCAAGACACTGGCAAAAGTAGCCAACCGCATCTCCAAGAAGTCAGCGAAGGCCAATGGCGTGCTGGTGCTCACAGACGAAAGGCACATAGAGGAGGCGCTGAAGCGCACGGAAGTGGGAGATGTGTGGGGTATCGGCTCAAGGTATGCCAAGAAGCTGGCGACCTTCGGCGTCACCACCGCCTGGCAGCTTCGCAACGTGTCGGACGCCTTTGCCAAGAAGCACCTAACTGTTATGGGGCTTAGAACTGTTAAGGAGTTGAGGGGCATGGCATGCATTGACCTGGAGATGATACCGGCATCGAAGCAGAACATCTGCACCTCCCGAAGCTTCGGTACCCCCCTCACCGAGCTGGAGGAGATAAAAGGGGCGCTGGCCACGCACACTGTGCGCTGCGCCACTAAGCTCCGCGCACAGAGTAGCTGTGCCGGCGTGCTTACTGTCTTTCTGGAAACGAGCCGCTTCAACGATCCGAACCAAATCTACTTCAACAGCCGCACCGTCAAACTCGACTGCCCGACCGCCAGTGAGGTGGAGCTGCTGCGCTGTGCCATGGACGCTTTGCGGAACATCTACCGGGAAGGCTACCGCTATAAGAAGACCGGCATCATCCTGCAGGACATTGTGCCGGACAACCAGGTGCAGCTGAACCTGCTCAGCAGCCCTAACATTGACCGTGACATGAAGCTGATGAATACACTGGACAGCCTGAGAGACAGGTTTGGGCATAAGAGCGTGCGCTATGGCGTACAGGGCTTCAAAGACGAGTGGGCCCTGAAGCAGGAGAACGTTTCGCCTTGCTATACTACAAGAATAGGGGAAATCATAAAGGTAAAGTAAGTGGTTTAATATGAAAAGGTTTATGTAATAGAAGGCGGGCTCTGCCACCCACAGGTGATGCTCATCGTAGAGTAAGGAAATTCTAAACTAAACTTCCTATGTGCGGCAGATATACAGTTGTCCCGAAAGCCAAAGGTGATTCACGGGTTGCAAAGCTGATTGAGAAGCAGCTGAAAGAGGGGCATTACAATGCGGCTCCTTCACAGGCCCTGCCTGTGGTGACCAACCAGCAACCAAACGAGCTTCAGTTCTTTTCCTGGGGCCTGCAGCCCTTCTGGGCAAAGGATGTGAAGTCAGTGAAGCGTTCTATTAATGCTCGGTCTGAAACGCTGGCAGAAAAGCCTTCCTTCCGGAACTTGCTGAAATCAAAGCGCTGCCTAATACCAGCAGACGGTTTCTTTGAGTGGCAGAAAACAGAACACGGGAAGGTGCCTCACCGCATCCAGCTCAGGAGCGAGGATATGTTTTCCTTTGCCGGGCTGTGGGATGAGTGGATTGATAAAAGCACCGGTGAGATACTGCACACCTACGCCATCATCACCACGGAGGCTAATGACCTGGTAAAGCCCATCCATGACCGCATGCCTGTTATACTATCGCCTGAGGCAGAAGAACTATGGCTCGATGAGCATGAGTCGCAGGAGGATTTGCTTTCGCTCCTAAAGCCATATGCTGCAGATGAGATGAAAGCTTATGCCGTGTCCGGGCTTGTAAACTCCCCGCATAACAATGTACCGGAGGTAATCAATTCACTATAGTAACTATTGTAAACTAAGCCACCTACTACCAGGTGGCTTTTGCTTTTAATATAGACTATAAAAAGTTTACTCTTATCTGCACCCGCTCGGCACTAGGTTCTGTAGTAGAGGCTACGTTGACTCTGTCACTCTCGTCAAAGTAACCAGCCAGTCCTTTGATGATGCCGATGGCAAAGCCGGACATCCTGCGTTTGGATTGGTAATCAATGATGAGGAGGTTCTTTCCGACTGTGGTCACGTGCAGCGGCGGCGGGTTAATATTGTCGTTCTCCTTCCTGATGCCCCCGTGCATGTGCGAGCCGATGTGCAGTAGCATATCATAAGTTCTCCAGGTGGGATTTACAAATCTTTTGAAGACCAGCAGTAGGTCAGGCACCAGGAACTCGCCGAACCTTTCCTGAAACGCCTGATATGGGATGCTCTCTTGGCGGGCAGCAGCGGCCATGATGGTAACCAACTCTGATATAGGGTAAACCTCGTCCATCTGGTAAGGCGAGGCCTTGCGGTTCTGAAGTCCTTTTTCCTCTAAAATGTCAATCCAGGTGTTGTAATTATGCTTGTACTCCACGAATCGCTTCAGAAATACGAAGATAGACCCGTGCATGTGATCTTTGAAAATGGTATGCATTTAAACTTCTCACTAATTAACCGTGCTACAACACGGGTAAAGGTAAATATATTGGTTGCGTTGATAATTAAACTTTCTCTAACAGCCAATCCATGGCTTCTGTTTTGTCGATGAAGTTCTTGAACTCTATTGGGAGATTTAGTTCCTGCCTGATCTCCCCTGAAAGTTTAGCCGAACTTTCCTCACGAGTCGCATTAGTGGTTGCGACACGGGCAATTCTCTTCAGGCGGGTTTTCATTAAGTCCATGCCAAACTGTAAGACAATGGCCTTATAGGCTTCGTTCTCAACTTCAATCATTGATTCGCTTGAATCCAACAGGAGCTTTTTGATGTCATAGTTTCTGATGTTGTCAACGATAAGCCCTAAGCAGAAGCTTACTTCTGACATCCCAAACTGCCTTACGTCCGGCATGCTTGTGACCAGGACATCCGATACAGGATCGTAGTTGAGGTTGATTATCCCGCTGTAGATGAGCATTTTTTTAGCTTTTAGATGAAAAAGGAAAGTAAAGATACACTTTTTCGTTTCTATGCTTTTTAACGGATC
This sequence comes from Pontibacter diazotrophicus, assembly GCF_003367245.1. Taxonomy (GTDB): domain Bacteria; phylum Bacteroidota; class Bacteroidia; order Cytophagales; family Hymenobacteraceae; genus Pontibacter; species Pontibacter diazotrophicus. The sequence goes on from NZ_QRGR01000037.1 coordinate 55,021, forward strand.
TCATGATCAGTATTGAGGTTAATTAACCTAATGACGATAATGGAAGACATTAATCCTTAAAAATTAATGTCCATTATTACATACTCGGCAACAGCCACCCACGCAGTGCTTTCCGCTTCAGAGAGTTCTTCCCAAGAGGGCATTACCTGCGACTCCTCTAGGCTGTCGCTATACTTGGAATACATCTGCTTTGCTAAATCTTCTTTATTCATAACATTAGGTTAATTAACCTCATTATCCGCATTACCTTAATGAGGAGCATTACTTGTCAGATTCTTCTATCATAGCCTTATACTCCTCGTACTCCTCATCCCCCATCAGTCCGCGCACGTACTTCTCCTGCCCCACATCGTTTTTTTCCTGAACGTACCTGGTGAAGGAGAGCACTGTCCGGCACCATTCGAATCCTTTGGCGGCCATGTCCCTAGAAATATTCTCCGGCAGGCCCTCCAACCACTCTTCGTAATCCTGGTGCGTAGGCTCGTGCTCTGCCGCCGCCTGGTGATAGCGGTAGACAGCGTTGGCGTAGCTGTATAAAAGCTCTTGAGAGCGCCGCTGGTCCTCAGGTAGCTTCGTAATTGTTGCCTCCTGTGTCCGGTTACAATGCTCCAGCGGGTGTTTGACTTCAATCATGCCTTGAAATTATAATTTAAATTTACAAAAGGGGAAAGAAAGCGATAAGTCAAATATAGCAATTGTTGAAGCATATCTTTTGTACACCTAACATATTATATAGCTTTGCGTAAACCGCATCAAATGGCAGACAAAGCACATCCTCGATTCGTCACACCCTATAAATACGCGCAACTCTGCGGTGTGTCGGATTCTGCTATATATCAACGCATAGAGCGGGGCCAGCTAGAGGTGCATGTTGAGCAATCTTTGGACGGTAAAGAAAAGCGATATGTTGACACAGAGAAGTTTCCGCCGGAGAAGCTAATTTACTATCCTATCCAATACAAGGGCAAGAAGAAGAAAAAAGAGTAAATATTTTTTAATAAAACTCTTGGGTATACCAAACATAATCTTGTTCTTTTGCGTATAATATTATATAGAAGGAAAGGGGAATAGCCTTTTTTATTTCTTCAAACTCTTGGGTATGTATAAGATATTAGTCTTGAAAGCAATATTCCAAACCAGAGAAGGGCAGCTGATATGCAAGGCCAGTAGCCTCGACTACACCACCAGGCAGCGCGCGGTGAAGGTAGCCATCAGCAAAGGAGCCCAGACGCTGCAGTCTACGGACGAGCGCGGGCGTGTGCAGGACCTGACGCATATCCTTCAGAACCGAGTTTTATCCTTCCGTCACAGCCTCTAAGCGATTTCTATGGGAACTACCTCAACACAGCACGGAAACAGTCAACAGGGAGCAAAGTACACAGTTGGCTTCAAGACCTACAAAACAGCCGGGCGCGTGAAGATGCGAGAGGTGAAGATTTACCGCAACGGTGCCTGGATCTACTGCGATGCTTTTACAGAGGAAGAGCGGGAGACACACGAGGCGTGGGCAAAGGCGTTCCTGGAGGCAATGAAACTCAACGATACCCGGCAGTATCAGGAGAAGCCAGCGCAAGAGAAAGCATCTGAAGAAATGCCGCTGCAGGCGGTGCAGCAGCAGCTATGGAACAACATCCTGAAGCTGCGGGAGGCGGGGCTGATGACAAACAGAGAGGCCGCCAACATTTGCCTGGTGTGCTTCACCTGGACAGAAGAGCAGGCCAGACACAGGCTAACAGAACTAAAAGAAAGATACCTCACCAGGAAATAGAAAACATGGAACAGTCCACACCAAATCCGGAATTGCAGAAGCCCTTTTACAGGCTGGCAACTAATAGTCGTGCTCCTAAAAGCACCTTTGACATGGCCCCCCTGCTCCAGGTGCTCACTCAAGAAGACAGCCCGCTGGAGATGGCCCGTTCCCTGGACGAGGTATACACGCTGCTGGCTGAGTATCTGGTCAGCGATGCCGGCACCTACGGGACGCACTACGCCGGCCTCCTCTCCGATTTACGGAAGATGCGTGACGCCTTGTTGGAGGGAAGCGGCCAGTTTGATATCCGGAAAAAGCCCAAAGGAGAGAAGCCCCCCAAAGGCTAAACAAGCCGTCAGAAGCCTTTATACCATCATGCAGAATACTACTTATCTAATCATCCATCAAATTTTACTCCTATGAACGCATACGGAAAATTCAATCAATTGGCAGAGCAGGTAACTAATGAGGTCATCACGCAGCTAGAGCAGGGCAAGGTGCCTTGGCAGAAACCTTGGACTTCTTACGGGCTCCCGAAGAACTACTTCTCCGGCCGGCCCTATGAAGGCTTCAACGCCTTTTACCTCCACTACATCACCGAAGAGAGGCACTTCACCACGCCTTACTTCCTTACCTTCAAACAGGCAAAGGAACTGGGCGGGCACGTGAAGAAAGGCGAGAAAGGCACCCCTATCATTTACTGGAAAATCAGAGAGGAGAAAGCAGGTGAAAATGTCAATGAGCAGGCAGAGGAGGAGAAAGAGCACGGAAGAAAGTTTGTCCCCTTTATCTGGACCGTGTTCAACATCGACCAGGTAGAGGGCGTGGACTTTGCCCTGCCGGAAGCTGTGGAGTGCACCGAGCTGCAGGTGATAGAGGCCTGCCAGCGTGTGGTGGAGAATTATCCTATGCCGCGGCCCCACATCGGGCACGGCGGCGCGCAGGCCTATTATGCCCCTGTGAGCGACAGGGTGCAGCTGCCGGAGCTGAAGTACTTTGTTTCTCCCCACGCCTACCACGCTACGCTCTTCCATGAGCTGATACATAATGCCGCAGAAAAGATTATGCCGCACCAGATAGGCTGGGTGTTTGTTTTAGCGCTTTTCCGGTGCGGATGTGCGGCATAATTTTTCTAAGTTGTTTTGTTTCTATTTTGCTTCCTCAACTAAA
>NZ_QRGR01000038.1 GCF_003367245.1 Pontibacter diazotrophicus
AATAAACTACTTAAGCAGGTGTTTGGTATCGTAAATTCAGGGGAGGTTTACTGTGCAAATAGTTGAATGTAACTGCTAAAAAACAGACGAAAACACTTGCTTTTTGACACAGTTCATAACCTAGCCTTATAGGCCACAAACAAGGAAGGTTCCTCATCTAGGGGAGCCTTACAGGTTTCATAACGCCTTATATGTTAAATATAAGACCTGGATGAACAAAGCTTAAAGCTGTTAGATTTGGAAATTTTTAGCTGTCCAAAAGTGCCCAAAGAAATTGTGTATTCAGTGAAAATGCTTTTTCGCCACGTTTGTTGGCCAGCATGAAAGCTGGCATCTGCTGTCGTTAACCACATTTATCCGTTATATACTATTTTTGCAATGTTTAAATACTGCACAAAACAATATATATACTATTTCAAACACTGCATTCCCTGTTTCATGGTTTTAGTTTGGCTATTATTGCCATAAGTTAGATGAAAATAAAACTTAACATTATGAAAAAGATAATCTTCATACTTCTCAGCTTCATTGTTGCGGTATCTACAGTAAATGCACAAAAAGGCATCGATTTTTCCAGAACGTACGCTGCTGGAGGAAAGCTACTCATGAGTGTGGATAGTGCAGCCAAAAACGTTTATTACAACACTATATTCCCCAACCAACCTCGCACCTCCTTTAATTATTTGCCTGAAGTCAACAATATAAGCATCCAAATTTATTTTAGAAAGAATGATAGTGTACAGCATTATCGCTACACAATTTTGGTGGATGACAAACCACTAGTGGTAAACAAGCCAATCAACAAAGCGCAACTAAAAGATGTTGATATAGATCCACACGAAGCATTCAGCTCTACAACACTTGGTATTTTCCCTATAAAAGGCAAAACTATCACAACACTAATTTACAGCATCGAAAAGCCTCTCGATATTGACAAATCTGTTTTTTACGGGAAGCCCATTCCGAGAGCGAAAATCAAAGGCTTTGCAAAGCGTTTTGCAGTTAAAAAGGGCGTTGACTACAGCTACATTACCGAACCAATAGTAAGAACAGACCTTACTTTCACTGAAAAAGACGACGAACTAACAATTGTATCGGACAAACCAGCTATAGACTATCTCTACTACACCTCCATAAGAGACAAGGAAACAAATAAAATAATTTTCGAATCCACTGCCTGGCAATATGGCGGCTACGTTGAAGAACATGAGTTTTTACCTTATATAAATATCGACAAAAACGTTTTTAAAAAGTCAGGAGATTATGAAATCATCATTCAGCCGTTGATTAAATGGACTGGATGCAGAGATTGCGATATGTTACCAAATGACATAGAAAAGTATATAACCAGACATACGCTCTCTATAACTTTAGATGAAGAAAACTACACCAAAAAAGAATTATGAATATATACGCTCATCGTCGCATTTTCTATTGGATTAGTCTTTCTTAATATTCATTACTTCACAAAAAAAAGAAACAAAAGAAAGCTAGCAGAAGAAGAGCAGCAAAAAAATACGGCAAAACTTCAACTTAACTCTATTCGTTCTCAATTAAACCCTCATTTTCTGTTCAATGCACTCTCTGGCATTCAAAATTTAATGAACAAAAACGAAATAGATAATGCCAATAAATACCTTTCTAAATTTGCCCGATTAACCCGTAACGTACTTGACGAGAAGGAACTGATTAGTTTGTCACAGGAAAAAACTTTACTGGACGATTACCTGCAAATGGAGCAATTGCGGTTCGGCTTTAAGTACGAAATTAATCACTCCGAAGACTTAGATTTAGAAAATATAGAAATACCAAGTATGCTGCTACAACCTTTTGTGGAAAATGCGGTGAAGCACGGCATATCGAAAAAAGCTACTGATGGAAAAATTAACATCACATTTATTAAGAAGGCAAATGATTTGGCATTAACCGTTACCGATAATGGAAACGGATTTGACACTGAAAAAAAGAACAATGGCTTGGGTTTGCTATTAAGTGAAAGCAGAGTAGCACTGTTAAACAGCATTTACAAAGAAAATCGCTTTACGCTGGCTATACAATCAGCCACTAACGGCACTAAAGTAAGCTTAACATTATCCGATTGGCTATAACATAATGAGGGCAATTTTAATAGATGACGAAATTTCCAACTTAGAAAACCTTCGGACTCTGCTGGAAAAGCACTGTCCGAAGGTAACTATAATGGCAACAGCGCAAAGTGTAAGTGCTGCGGTTGATGCTATTGAAAAGTATTTACCTGATTTAGTATTTCTGGATATTCAAATGGGCGAGCAGACAGGTTTTGATGTACTGAAACTCCTTCCAAGGCGTAATTTCGAGGTTATTTTTGTGACCGCTTACGATCAATATGGCATACAAGCTGTAAAGTTTGCCGCCTTAGATTATCTCTTAAAACCTATTGATATTGAAGAATTGATAAATGCGGTAAATAAAGCTGAATATAAACTGGCAACACAAATACAGACTTCTCAGCTCGATTTTCTACTGCAACAATTGAAAAAAACGGATACGCACGTTAGCACAATTGCCATACAAATGCAAAGCGAAACACGGTATGTTACTTTATCAGAAATTATACGTTGCGAAGCAGATAATACTTATACCTATTTCTTTTTGGCCAATAGCGAAAAAATATTGGTTTCTAAATCGCTTAAAGAATATGCAGATTTACTGCGCCCTAACGGATTTTTAAGAACTCATCAAAGTCATTTGGTAAATCCAAAATATGTAAAAAGCTGGTTAAAAGAAGATGGTGGTATCCTACTCCTAACATCTGGAGAAAAAATACCCGTCTCTAAACCCAACAAAGAAACAGTTAAACAAGCATTGCAACGGCAATAAGTAATAAAGGCTATTACGATAAATCAATTACGAGATAAAAACGAACTAAAGCGGCCCCGGCAAAGCTTTTAAGGTTTTGCACTACCTGAAAAAAAGCCAAACCGAAGACCGCTCTATGGTGAGTTTAACGTCTTTGAACGTAAAGGAGTTTTCATTTTACTTGAGGAGTTTGATGTGCTATGGAGGCAATATCATGCTCGGTACGACCTGAAAGGCAAGCCTCGTGTGTTTGAGAAATTCTCAGAACATGCTTCCATGAGCATGAAGGGCAGTGCAGACAAGCTCTTTTTTGTGCTCTTTTACCGATCCCCTCGCATAGGAGAGGTTAATGGCCATCCGCTTGAAGGAGGCGTCGAATACTCGTCTTTCTCTAATAGTCAAATTTAGTGCTTTTAGTAAATCTGCCTATCAAAAGCCTCCAGTCAAGTGTAGCAAGTTCATTTAACATGTGATCTCTTGACTATAACACGATCCGTATTTATCGTTTTGGTATCCATTCAGTCCGTGCTGCCGGAACGCTGTTTACTCCTGTACCTGCACCTGCTGGTACCACACATCACCAGGGACATCCTTTCTGATGAAGGGAGGCTCCTTCAGGCTTTATGTCTCAGTCCCAAAACTCATACAAAGGGAAGCCTTCTTTTTCGAACGTGTATTCCGTTCATTTCACCGCTCATTTTGTCCGCTTCAGTTACTTTTCCATTGATACCCCTCTTGCTATAGCCCACCTTTGCCTCAGGATTTGTGCTACGGTGCTACTCAAACGGGGCTTTTCGCCTGCTCAGGATATACTGTACATCAAAAGCAGAGAAGCTTCCTGCCCTGAAGGCAAGCCGGATCCTTTTGCTATAAATACCATTTTAGATGAAAAGAAAACTCCTGACCGCGTACAACAGGTCTTTTACATTTTGCCTGCTGCTGTCAGCATCAATACTGCTAACCTCCTGCGAAGATGCAAATGAGGTAGGGCTGGGCTTAGTGGAAGATAACCTCTCCGCCTACTTTACTGATACCGTTACCGTGGATGTATCGACGGTGTGGCTTGATTCTGTTGTAACATCCGGAACGGGTGCCCTGCTAGTGGGGCAGTATACCGATGCCCTGGTAGGTGAAACAACAGCCGACGCTTACTTTCAGGTGGGGCTGGGGGAGGCATGGTCTTTGGATGATGCGGCTGTCTTCGACTCCATCAGGCTTATTCTGCCTTACTCGGCCTATAGCTACGGAGATACCGCCCAGACTTTTACTCTGGAGGCTTACAGGCTGCAGGAAAACATCACGGCCCAAAGCCTCCCGCTTCAGGTAGGCTCGGAGGAAGCCAGCTCTTATTTCTACACGAGCAGCGGCTTATATAACACCAGTCACACGAAGGCAGAGGCGGCACCGCTCAGCAGTTATACTTTCAAGGCAAGGCCTACCAGTGGGGACAGCGTACTGGTGCCGCTGCCGGACGAGATGGGGCGGGAATGGCTGCGCTTAAAGCAACAGGCAGACCTGAAGCTGACAAGCGCCACCAATTTCCTGGATTATTTCAGGGGCATGAGGCTAAGTGCCTCCGGGGCAGTGCTTGGGTTTAATGCCACAGGTGCCGTTCTGAGGCTTTACTATTCCGTGCCTTCTGAAGAAAGTATCCTTCACTATTACCATGACTTCCCGGTCACGACCGGAACCACGCAGTACAACCAGCTCAGCACCGACTTCAGCTCATCTTACCTGAACGGTATAGCGCGGGGAGGGGCGGCGGTTGCAAGCACAGCAGCAGAAAACATGGCTTTTGCACAGTCAGGCACTGGCCTGATGATCAGGCTGGACTTTCCGTATCTGACGAACCTGCTGAACACAGTGGAACCGGCCCTCATCAGCTCGGCCGTGCTGGAAGTAAGTCCCATTGCCAACACCACCCAATACCCGTTTCCGCTGCCTGCCACCCTTGCGCTGTATGAGACTTATCAGGGCAACAAACCCATCTATCCGCTTTATAAGAACTACTCGATAGAGGCGGTGCAGGAGGCGTTCTATGCAGAAGGAAACGAATACGGCACCATGGGCAGGTACCAGTTTAATATCACGGAATACCTCATCAACAGGCTCAGCGGAAGCAACTACAGTGAAACGTTGATGCTGGCCGCCCCTGCCAGCGCCTTTACCCAAACAGTTAACCGGCTTGCGGTGGGAGGGCCAGGGCAAATTACACAAAGGGTCAAGCTTAAAATCTACTACACTAAAACCAAATAAAGTTTATCATATTACTTACTACACAAATGAAGAAAATGAATATCACCCTTCGATTTTTGCTTACACTGATCTTTGTGGGCTTCACGCTTGGCACCCTATCTTCCTGTGACAGTGACAGTGATGATGAGGCTGTGCTGGGAGATTGGGAGAAAAGGTCAGACTTTGCCGGCGTGGCGCGAAGCGCCGCTGTCGCCTTCACCATCGACGGCAAGGCCTATATGGGCACCGGCCACAGCGGCTCTGCCCGCCTGCAGGACTTCTGGCAGTACGACCCGGACCAGAATGCCTGGTTTAGGAAAGCGGACTTTCCTGGTGCGGCGCGCAGTGGCGCAGTGGGCTTTGCAGCAAACGGAATGGGCTACATTGGCACGGGCTACGATGGCACAAACAACCTGAAAGACTTCTGGCAGTACGATCCGGCGACAGACACCTGGACGCAGATAGCGGACTTCGCGGGCTCTGCCCGCTATGGTGCCGTGGCCATGTCAATTGACGAGAAAGGTTATGTGGGCGCTGGCTATGACGGCAACTACCTGAAGGACTTCTGGCAGTACGACCCGGCCTCCGGCACGTGGGTGGAAAAAGTGGGCCTCTCTGGTGCCAAGCGCGTAAATGGCTTTGCTTTTGTATTCAACGGGAAGGGCTACATCGGCGGTGGACGCAACAACGGGATTTTTGAGTCGGACCTGCTGGAGTATGACCCTGCTACGGGCAGCTGGCGAAACCTGAAGAACCTGAATGAGACGGCGCGTGAAGGGGAGGCGTATCCTTCTCCAAGAGCCTTTGCCACTGCCTTTGTTGTGAACGATAAGGCTTACCTGGTTTCCGGAACAAACGGCGCGGCGCTTTCTGATGTGTGGGAGTATGACGTGGCCAGCGACCTGTGGGTGCAGAAAGACCCCTTTGAGGGAAGTCCCCGGGAGGCGGCGGTTGGCTTCGCCATCGGGAACTACGGCTACATCGCCACCGGCGCCAGCGGGACCTACCGCTTCGACGACCTGTGGCGGTTTGACCCAACCCTTGACAGCGACTACTAAAGAACTAACCGGTTAAGGAGTTCCCTTTTGCCGGACGAACAGCATAATATTTGTTTACTTACAGCTTGGCCGCTGCATTTTGAGGAGCCTGGCCTTATGTTGCCAGGCTTTTCTTTTTCCTCATCTGAGGGAGAAGTTATCTCTGCTTCAGGTGCCTTTTTGCCTGCCTCGGACTGAAAGAAGCGGTGAAGTGGCCGACAGGATGTATCTTGCTTTTGCTTTTAGCAGGGGTTTATTTAAAATAGTATCAGCGCAGAGAAAGGCAATGCCCTCTTGTGGGTTCAAAGAAGCATGATGTATAAGCAGAAAAGTTATATAAAGGACCTGGTTATCGTAGCGGTTCTGACCTCTTTGTTCTTTGGGGTGTTCAGTGTCTTACCTTCGCTGATTCATTCTCACCTTTCCTTTGTGGCTCCGCCGCCGCCTCCCGGTCGTATGGGGCCGGGGCCAAGGCTAATGGGAGAGCGCCCGCCGGTGGACATTGCCTTCAGCGTGCTCATGGCAACGCTGATGATGCTTGTTCTTTGGGTGATGAACATCCTGCTTTACGACAGGTTCAGAAAGCTACCCTTAAAAGACCGGAAGAAAAGCATCATCCGCTACACTGCCAGCTTCCTGGGCATGTTTCTGCTTATCTCGCTTTACTTCCTGGTGCGGGGAAACTTTACCCCTGGCCCCAGGTACGGGAGAGCGCTTTTCTTTCCGCTCATCGCCGCCCTCACCAACAACATCATTGTGCTTGTTATCCTGGACCTAGTGGTGCTGCAGCGGAACAAGGCGCAGGTGGAGCTGGAGAACACGCAGCTGAAGATGAACAGCATCCAGGCCCAGCACCAGCACCTGAAGCACCAGCTGCAGCCGCACTTCCTGTTTAACTCCCTGAACACGCTCAAGACGCTAATCCGGAAGCAGCCGCAGGAGGCGGAGGATTACCTGCTGCGGCTCTCTGACTTCCTGCGGGCATCACTTTCGAATACCCGGGATACGGTGACACTGGGGGAGGAGCTGCGGCTGTGCGTGGATTACTTCGAGATGCAGAAAGTAAGGTTCAGGAATGCCTTCAGCTACAAAATAGACCTGCCTCCGAAGCTGAAGGAGACAGCCTATGTGCCGGTGTTTTCGCTGCAGCTGCTGGCGGAGAACGCCATCAAGCACAACGGGTTCACAGAAGAGGAACCACTCCGCATTCACTTCACCTATAATAAAAACGGACACCTGGTGGTGCGGAACAATAAAAAGCCAAAGCTGGTAAACGAGCCCTCGTCCGGCATCGGCCTCCGTAACCTGACCGAGCGGTATAAGGTGCTTTCCGGGGAGGGAATCACCATTGTGGACTCTGAGGAATTTTTCACCGTGCAACTGCCAATTTTAGACAAATGAAAGTAGTTATAATCGAGGATGAGCCGCTGACGGCAGAGGACCTGGCAGACACCCTGCTGCAGGTCGACAGCTCCATACAGATAGAGGCCGTGCTGCCCTCTGTGAAAAAGGCGGTGGCTTATTTTAAGGAAGGTGCTTTCCCGGATTTGATTTTCTCAGACATCCAGTTGGGTGACGGCCTGAGTTTTGAGATTTTCAAGGCGGTGCCTATTTCCGCACCAGTGGTGTTCTGCACGGCCTACAACGAGTATGCCCTGGATGCCTTCAACGCCAACGGGATAGACTATGTGCTGAAACCTTTCACGCGGGACTCGATTGAAAACACGCTGCACAAGTACAGGCAGTTGCAGAAAAGCCTCACCAAAACAGAGACGTCGTATGAAGGCCTTTTTGAGCTGCTGGAGCGGAGGCTCGCCCCAAAACGCAGCTCTATACTGGTGTACCAGCGCGACAAGATCATCCCGCTGCCGACGGCGGATATTGCCCTGTGCTACGTGGAAAACCAGCTGACGCGGGCAGTGTGCTTCGACCAGAAGAGTTTTGTGGTGAACCATACGCTGGATGAGCTGGAGAGCATGCTGGGGCCTGATTTCTTTCGAGCCAACAGGCAGCACCTGGTGCATAAGAAGGCGGTAAGGGAGGCCTCGCACTACTTCGGACGTAAACTGCACGTGGCCCTTACGGTCCCCTTTGAGGAGGACGTGATCGTGAGCAAGACCAAAAGCCCGGTGTTTCTCAGCTGGCTTGCAGGGCGATAGCACCCGCTTTTCTTGTAGAGTAATTGCCTTTCCGGGTTATGCAACGACATAAAGCCGGAAAGGCAATTTTGTTTAAGCAAGTGCCTGTCCGCCTCACCCTCGCCTTTGTCCGCCTCACTCTCATTTTCCTTTCCTTCCTTTCCATAATAAACCACCTTTGCTTACCAGAGAGGGAAAATCCTTCACCTTAAACGATAAGCATTGGGTTCTATGAAAGGCTTGAACTGTTATACCCCTGTTAGCGCTGACTTCCGTGCCAACTGCGGTCAGAAGACAGTAACCAACAGGTCACCCTAGGGCTCGTCATTTTCCATGACTTTATCCTTAGCGGGTTTCACATGGACAAAGGCTTCCTTTTTAATCTCACAAACGATATGAATAAGCTAAGAGTAGTTGCAAAATTGTTGTTGTTTTTTGTGCTTTTCCTTAGCCTTAATATGGCACAGGCACAAGGAACAATCAGTATCAACGGCACGGTGCAGAGCGCAAAAGACCACACGGCGCTGCCGGGTGCCAGCGTAACGCTGACCCGCGTCACGTTTGATGACAAAACCGGCACCGTGACCGAAACCAACGGCAATTTCCGGTTTGAGAGGGTAACGCCAGGCTACTACACGGTGGAGGTGAATTACCTGGGTTTTAAGCCGCTGGTGAAGGAGGTTACGGTACAGCAGAACTCCGTCAACCTTGGGACGCTGGAGCTGGAGGAAGCCGCTACCACCATACAGGAGGTGCAGGTAGTAGGGCGTGTGCCGCTGGGGGAGCAGAAGGGAGACACCACCAGCTATAATGCCGGTGCCTTTAAAACTAATCCTGATGCCAGCGCGGAAGACCTGGTGCAGAAGATGCCGGGCATCACCATCAGCAACGGCACCCTGCAGGCGCAGGGGCAGGACGTGAAGCAGGTGCTGGTAGACGGAAAGCGCTTCTTCGGGGACGACCCCAGCGCCGCATTGCGCAGCCTTCCAGCCGATGTCATCGCCAGCATTGAGATATTCGACAAGAAAAGCGACCAGGCCGAGCTCACCGGCGTGAGTGACGGCAACGAGGCCAAGACCATCAACATCGTCACAAAAGCAGACAAACGCAATGGCGTGTTCGGGAAAATGTCGGCGGGCTACGGCACCGACGACCGCTATATGCTGGGCGCCAGCCTGAACTTCTTCAACGGGGACAGGCGCATCACTGTGACAGGGCTTTCCAACAATATCAACATGCTGGACTTTTCGGTAGGGGAAACACCCGGCGGCGGCATGCGCGGCCGTCGCCCGCCATCTGGCGGAGGCACCACCACCGGCCTTATCTCCACCAACACCTTCGGGCTGAACTACAGCGATATGTGGGGAAGCAAAATAGAGGTGACCGGCAACTATAACTTTACAGAGCGGCAGATTCAAAACAACCAGTTCCGGCTGCAAAATTATATACTACCCGCCGACTCCGGGCAGGTGTATACTGAGAACTTAACGAGCGCCACCACAAACGCCAGCCATCTGTTCAACCTGCGCCTCGACTATAACATCAACGAAAACAACCGCCTGCTGCTTACGCCCAGCCTGAGCGTGCAGCACAACACCGCAGACAATGTGCTGAACGGCAACACCATCAACAACAACGGAGCGCTGAACGAGACGCAGAATGCCACCACCATTGATAACGCCAGCTATACCTTTAAAAACAACCTGTACTTCAGCCACAAGTTCGGCAGGCCGGGCCGTACGCTCGCTACCAGCCTGAACACCAGTATAAGCAATACCGAGGCAGAGAACTCTTTGCTCTCTAACTCAATCTTCTACAGAAACGACAGCACATCCGAGTACAGAAACCAATTTACCGCTCTCTCGAGGGAAGCTTATACTTGGTCAGGGGATGTGACCTATACCGAGCCGATGGGGGAGCGGGGGCAACTGCAACTGCAGTACGGCATCGGCAACCAGTGGCGAGACTCCGATAAGCAGACGCTGAACTATGCAGAAGAGACGCAGGCGTATACCTTGCTTGATACGACCCTGAGCAACAGGTTCGAAAGCCAGTACCTGACGCAGCGGTTCACGACCGGCTACCAGTACAGCACAGATAAGCTGCGGCTAAAGGTAGATGCGGCATACCAGGTGGCGGAACTGCAGAATGAGGGGCTCTTCCCGGAGACCTACAGCTTAAACAGGACCTTTGCCAATGTGCTGCCTTACGCCCGGGTAGATTATAAGTTCTCCAACACAAAGAGCTTGAACTTTAACTACACCACCAGCACCAACGCGCCAGCTGTAGAGCAACTGCAGCGTGTGATTGACAATGCCAATCCACTGCAGTTAACGCAGGGTAACCCGCTGCTTACACAGAGCTACCAGCACAGCTTCCGGGGTGGCTTCCGCAACTTCGATATGGTGACGAATCAGGTGTTCTTCGTCGGTTTCTTCGGCAACCTGGTGCAGGACTATATGGCCAGCAGCATTACAAGGGCGACAGGAGAGGCTCTGACACTGGAAGACGGTACCGTGCTGGAGGAGGGGCAGCAGCTTATCCGCCCTGTGAACCTGGACGGCTACGTGAACCTGCGCACCTTTGCGCATTACGGCCAGCCGCTCAACGTGCTGAGTTCTAACCTAGGGCTGCACGGCAGCATTGGCTATACCAGAACGCCCGGTCTGAACAACGGAGAATTGTCCTATGTCTCGTCACCCAACTTCGGCCTTGGCCTGACGCTTAGCAGCAACATCAGCCAGAACGTGGACTTTACGCTTTCCTCCAACTCAACCTATAATGTGGTCAGCAACTCGCTGCAGCCAGTCCTGAACAGTAACTACTTCAATCAGAACACCAGCCTGAAGTACAACTGGATTTTCTGGGAAGGGTTGGTGTACCGCACAGAACTGAACCACCAGTACAACGCTGGATTGTCTGAAAACCTGGACAACAGCTACCTGCTCTGGAACATGAGCATCAGCAAAAAACTCTTTAAGAACCAGCAGGGCGAAATCAGCCTGAGCGTGAACGACCTGCTGGAGCAGAATGTAAGTGTGCAGCGCAACCTGGCGAGCGCTTACGTGGAGGATGTGCAGTCGAGTGTGTTGCAGCGTTACTTCATGCTGACCTTCACTTATAACCTGCGCAACTTCAGCGGCAGCCAGGCACCCACGCAGGAACGAGACTTCCCGGGGCCGCTTCCGGGAGGAACGCCGACACCTTTCCCTCCACAAGGATAGTTTTTATTTCTAATCATTTAACAGTAACCCACATGAAAAGATTGATTTTAACGGCAGCCCTGATGCTGTCAATCTACGGAACCAGTACAGCACAGCAAGGGCCGGGCAACAGGCAAAATATGTCTGAAGAACAGCGTGTAGAGCAGCTCACGACAAACCTGAAACAGAACATAACCTTGTCAGACAGCCAGTGGGCTGAACTCAGTGCTATTTACACGGACTACTACAAGGAGATGAAGGCCATGCGGGAGCAAAGCACCGGCAGGCCCGACCGAAGCAAAATGAACACGCTGACGGAGAACAGGGATGCCAAGATACAGGCACTGGTAGGCGAAGAAAACCTGAAGAAGATTCAGGAAGCCGAGCGCACCATGCAGGGTGCCGGAATGCGTGGCGGTGCCAGGAGCAGGCAGTAGATGGAAGGCGGTATGAGGGGCAGGCATGCTGCTCCTCATACCTTCTATCAAACAGTTACAGGTAAGAAACAATCCACGGTTTTATGTCGAAGCATCAAATTAATAACAGAATGGATCCAACTCAGATTTTAGAAAGAGAACTTGGCAACAGGCAGAAGTTGCTGCGTCTTTTTGAGGCTTCAAAGATGAACAGGAAAGTGCCCGCCGCTTTATTGGCCGAAATTGCTGAAATTAAAATAACGCTCAAGTCTCTGCGGCAGCTACAGGCAAAGGCCATAAAGCGTAAGTATAAAGCTCTTTGAGCATATTGTTCAAATCTGGCGGACCTGCCAGTGAATGTTTGAATAGAGTAATAGAAACAAGAAGTAAAGCACATGGAACATCAACAGAATTTAGTAGTTGCACGAATAGCTTTTGTGCTGCTGACATTGGGGTTAATGCTCCTCAATACGTTAATTCTTACTAGCTAACTAGCTAAAAAAATTAACTCCCAATCCTGAGTGAGGGTCCCAGTAGCTTGGGGAGATAAACTGGTAGTTGTAGTATGGAATAAGCTGCCACACCAGGCGGCCATACCGGTACTGCACCTCTATGTTATGGAAGGTGTTAGGCCCTGGTGTAGAGCGGAACCGAGCCAGTTCTGTATGACCTGCAAGTGGTGTATTATTAAATCTTTCTTAACATGACAAAAAACAGAATAGACTGGCTCCTACGAAACACCGATGAGTTACCCATGGCAGCCGATGGTTAGATATATGCGTTGAACATTCTGCCCATGTAGTGAACTGTAGATGAAATAGCGGCAAGCGGTCGGTAAAATTGCCTGTTCGGCAGAAAAGAGAGGCATTCGTAGTAGACTAAATTGATGTTTGTCTTTATTCGATAACTTAACCATTGTAATGGCAAACACCTTCATTAATCGCCACGGGTACCTCCTGATTCAACTGCTGGTACTGCTTGGCTTGCTGCTGCTCCTGTGCCAGCCCTTAGCCTGGAATATTGAGCTACCCGTTCAATTCTGGGTAAAGCAGAGTTTCGTATTCGCCCTGTGGGTGGGGCTGTTTTACCTGAACATAAAGTTACTGGTGGCTCGACTGCTGCTCCGGAACCGGATGGGTTGGTTTGTACTCGCTATTTTGGGAGCCTCCGTGGTGGTTCTCTTCTTATTTTCAGCCATTGACTATTGGCTCAACCTGCCTGAACTGATGCACAGAACGTTCCCGGATAAAATAGAGGCGCAGTCAAATAATTTTTCATTCCGGCCACACCCTATTTTTTCTTTAACCACCCTTATGTTGTTAGGCATCAGCACCACCATCAGCGTGGTGCAGAAATGGCAAACAGATGAGGCAAGCAGACAGCGCCTGGAGAAGCAAAAAATTACTTCTGAATTGTCTTTTCTGAAGGCACAGATAAACCCGCATTTTTTCTTTAATACCCTGCACAGCATCTACGCCCTCACGATGATCAACATCGAAACTTCACGGGAGGCCCTTCATACTTTGTCACGGATGATGCGGTACGTGTTGTATGAGACACAATCCGGCACCACCCTGCTCAGCAAGGAGATTGAGTTTATGCAGGACTACATTAACCTGATGAAACTGCGGCTGACAGAAAAAGTAACGGTAACGTTTGATAAACCAAACCCTGTACGGGATATACCGGTTGCTCCAATGTTGTTCCTGCCTTATGTGGAGAATGCTTTTAAGCACGGCGTAAGTGCTTTGCTGCCCAGCAACATCCATATTGCCATACACCAGCAGGCGGAGGTAGTAGAGTTGGTTGTACACAACACGGTACACCATGAAAAGCGGGTAGTGCTGGAGGAGAGCAGCGGTATAGGGCTTGCCAACACGAGCAGACGGCTTGACCTGCTGTATCCGGGTCAATACACGTTGGCCGTTACAGAAAAGACTCCGGAAAATGAATACCGGGTACACTTAAAGCTGAATTTATCATGACACTGAAATGCATTGTTTTGAAAAGCAAAAGTAGGTAATGGCTGAGCGATACGCGGGCCATCCACTACCTGAAGTTTGCAGACCAGAACTGGATGCTAAGTGAAATGGCGCCAGTGCTTAAAAAGAGCCAGCTGGTCAGGTTTGCCCACCTTACCTTTAGGATTCTGCCATGGTGGTGCTCCATTTTAAATAAGAAAGTTCAAAGAATTTTATTTCTTATTCTATTTTTATAAAAACTCAACAGCTAAATAAAGTGAAAAAATGGCTACAGTCTGCGCAAGCATTTTTCTTCCTCTTTATGGGTTTACTGTTTAGCTTCAAGGACTGATTCAGCTTTACTTCAAGAGTCAAGTGAGTAGAGCTCATTCCTCATGAGTAAGTTACTCGGCTACGGCCCTATCTTTTCCCAAAAAACGTTGGAATGTTTAGATTGTTGAACCTGCAGCGGTACCTGCCCCTGCAGCCTGTAATGCGTCTTATTTTGCCGTCTCACAAATCAAACTAATGATTTGTTTTAGAGATGAGTAAGTGAGACGTTGTAGATATCATGAAAAGGGTGTTCATTGGCTAACTGATGAATTCACCTAAAGGCAAACAGTAGGGAAGGGCACAAAAGGAATAAGGTTAACAACCCAAGCTTTACCTCCTCCAAAAAAGTAATTATTTGTCTAATCGAGAGGTGGAAAATTTACAGGTGGCGGTTTTAGTGTCCGAATAGTGTCCGAAGCAAATGAAAAAAGGCCTCCAGCGTGAACTGGAGGCCTTTAGTGTAGCCCGTAGGGGAATCGAACCCCTGTTACTAGAATGAAAATCTAGCGTCCTAACCCCTAGACGAACGGGCCTTGTTGCTGTATTGCGGTGCAAAGATACGGGTATTTTCTTACTTGCAAAGCATCTGTTTTTATTTTTTTATTTTAAAACGTAAGCACCTTTAAATCAGTATAAAAAATAAATATTGGTTTTACAATATGGTATATTGTAACTTCGCATCATAAATAAAACTTAAAAGAACTAGTTATCATGTCTAAAATTAAAGTTGCAATTAACGGTTTTGGCCGTATCGGCAGACTTACATTTAGGGCGCTGCTTCAAAAGGAAAATGTAGAGGTGGTTGCCATCAACGACCTTACGAACACGAAGACGCTGGCGCACCTGCTGAAATATGATTCTGTACACGGTAGATTCGATGGAACCGTGGAGTCCTCTGAAACAGGTATTATAGTAAATGGCACAGAAATTCAGGTACTTGCTGAGCGTGAGCCTAAGAACCTGCCCTGGGGCAAGTTTGGTGTTGACGTTGTACTGGAGTCTACCGGCCGTTTCACGGATGATAAAAGCGCTAGTGCCCACCTGGAGGCTGGTGCCCGCAAAGTAGTAATTTCAGCTCCTGCGTCAGGAAACGTAAGAACGATTGTACTTGGTGTAAATGACGACGCGCTGACAGATGAGGACACCCTCATCTCTAACGCCTCTTGTACTACCAACTGCCTTGCGCCAATGGCGAAAGTGCTGGACGATACCTTCGGTATAGAGAAAGGCTATATCACTACGGTGCATGCCTACACTGCTGACCAGAACCTGCAGGATGCACCGCACAAAGATCTGCGCAGAGCACGTGCTGCTGCCCTTTCTATCGTGCCTACCTCTACAGGTGCTGCCAAGGCTGTAGGTCTTGTGTTGCCTCACCTGAAAGGAAAGCTGGATGGTGTAGCCATGCGCGTTCCAATTCCGGATGGCTCACTGACTGACTTAACCTGTGTGCTGAAAAGAGCTGCTACGAAAGAAGAAATCAACGCTGCTATGAAAAAAGCGGCTGAAGGTTCCATGAAAGGTATTCTAGAGTATACAGAGGATCCGATTGTTTCTGTGGATATCGTGGGTAACACCCACTCTTGTATATTCGATGCAGAGATGACCTCGGCTAACGAAACACTTGTAAAAGTAGTGGGATGGTACGATAACGAGGCCGGATACTCTAACCGCGCCGCTGACCTGATCATGCGTATCGGATAAAACACGATTCACATCCAGACACAAAGCCCACCCCGCAAAAGGTGGGCTTTTGTTTTGTTCCGCTGCTAACACAGCTGCTAAACTACTTCGAGGCGCAGGAGTATAAAGTGATAAATGTCATCTGTTATATTAAGAAATAGCTATACTTTTAGTCAGAAACTAAATCACCAAAAGCACTATCTGTTATGAAAAGAATTTTAGTACCCACCGATTTTTCAGAAGAGGCACACCATGCGTACGAAGTGGCCGTATCTATTGCCCGTAAAGCAGGGGCAGGTATCAAGCTGCTACACGTGGTGGAGGGAGTCACTTCTTATTCGCCGAGCTTCAGTGCCACAGGCGATGTCATCACTCCGAATAATATGCAACATGTGTATGTGTTGCAGCTGATGGAGGCCATGAAGGCGCAGATGAACCAGTTTATTGAATCAGTAGATCATGAAGGGGTAGGTATTGTGCAGGAAGTGGATGCAGACAGACCTATCAGTAAAATCAGGAGAACGATTAAGGAAGATGATGTGGATTTGGTGGTGATGGGTTCAAAAGGTTCCAGCGGATTTGAGGAGTTCCTGATAGGGTCTAACACGGAGAAAGTGGTGCGCACAGCAGATTGCCCTGTGTTAACGGTAAAACACCGGCATCCGAACTTTGATGTGCAAGAAATTGTGCTGGCCTCTGACTTTAAGCGGGAGGTGCGCCACGCCATGGAACGGTTCAAGGATTTTCAGGCGCTGTTCGGAGCCCGGCTGCACCTGGTGTACATAAACACACCTGGCGCTTTTGAGTCAAGTGGCAACCTCTATACAAAGCTGGACGACACGGCTAAAAAGTACGGCCTTCAGAACTACAGCGTGAATGTGTACAACGATGTAATAGAAGAAGATGGTATCCTGCACTTTGCGACCGACATACGTGCTGACCTCATCATGATGGCCACGCACGGCAGGACAGGCCTGGCGCACCTGCTTAGCGGTAGCATCGCCGAGGATCTGGTCAATCATACTACTATCCCGGTGCTTACTTTTCCTTTAAAGTAGGCAACAGGGCAGCGCTAGCAAGTTCTCACCGAAAGTCCCAAACCCGCTAAAGCAAAAAGTCTCCCTTAAGCACAAAGAGGGGAGACTTTTTGCTTTAGCAAGGCAAGAACAGTTTTGCTGAAGCAAATATTCGGAATTCATAATTCATCATTGCACGCAGTGCCGCCCTTTTTTATTCTTCTCCGGAAGAGGTATTTTTGTAGCAGCCCCAAAGCCGACAGCATGAGCAAAATTCCGGATATACGTTTTATCATTAACCCTACTTCTGGTACAAAAAGTAAGGTGGATGTGGCCGCGCGCATTAAGCTGCACCTCAACCACCAGAAATACAGCCACGAGATTGTTTATACTGCTTATGCGGGCCATGCCCCTGACCTTGCCAGGGAGGCAGCAGAACAGGGCTGCAGCATTGTTGTAGCGGTGGGCGGAGACGGCACCGTGAACGAAGTGGCACGGGGACTGCTGAATACCGATACAGCCATGGCCATTCTTCCGAAAGGGTCAGGAAACGGATTGGCACGCCACCTGCTGGTGCCGATGGACCTGGAAGGTGCCTTGCGTGTGCTGAATGAGGGCCATATCAGCTCTATTGACAGTGGCAGTATAAATGGCCACCCATTTGTAACCACAGCGGGCATTGGCTTCGACGCCTACATCAGCTCTGTTTTTGCCGGTAATAAGAAGCGGGGCTTACAGAGTTATGTGGAGCTGGTGCTGAAGGAGGTGCGCACGTATAAGCACCTGCCTGTGAAA
The DNA here is from genome assembly GCF_003367245.1 of Pontibacter diazotrophicus. Taxonomy (GTDB): domain Bacteria; phylum Bacteroidota; class Bacteroidia; order Cytophagales; family Hymenobacteraceae; genus Pontibacter; species Pontibacter diazotrophicus. The sequence goes on from NZ_QRGR01000038.1 coordinate 17,656, forward strand.
GCAAGCATCAACGGAAGTGTGCTGGACACGGATTGTTATGTGATGGCTTTTGCCAATGCAGCGCAATATGGTAACAACGCGTACATAGCCCCGGAAGCTGATATACAGGATGGCCTGCTGGACGTGTGCCTTGTGCGCAGGCTGGATCTGATAAAGGCCCTGAACCTGAGCTACAGCATGCTCACAAACCAGCTGGCACACTCTGACAGTGCCGAATATTTTAAAACAAAACACGTACAGGTAGAAACAGAGGAGCCGATGATGTACCATGCGGATGGGGAATATATGGGCAAAACCGCTACATTCGATGTGCACATACAGCCCTTGTCGCTAAAAGTTGTAACGCCACAAATTAGCCAACGATGAAGGATAAAAATAAGAAAGGCCGCCAGGGAATAGTTTACTCTACTAACTCGGATTTTAACTACGACTACGAACAGGAGAATACAGCAGAAACGCTGCCTCCGCAGCAGCAGAACCTGAAGGTCATGCTGGATAAGAAGTTGCGGGGCGGCAAGCAGGTCACGTTGGTGGCCGGCTTTGTAGGAACTGATGAGGACCTGAAGGACCTGGGCAAAATGCTGAAAAGCAAATGCGGCGTAGGCGGCTCTGCCAAAGACGGTGAGATCCTTATCCAGGGCGACTTCCGCGATAAAGCTGTTCAGGTACTACAAGACGCAGGCTACAAAGTAAAAAAAGCAGGAGGCTGAATTAAGAATTATGAATTAATGTAACTCACTAATCTTCAATTCATAATTCTTAATTCAGCATTCATAATTCCTAAAAGTGCTGTTGCACTTTTAGGAGGTCTTCGGGAGTATCAATGCCGATGGTTTCAAAGGCGGTGAGGGCGGTGGTGATCCGGAAACCATGTTCCAGCCAGCGCAGTTGCTCCAGCGATTCAGCAAGTTCCAGGGCGGAAGGCGGTAGCTGCGTGATCTGCTCTAAGATATCAGCGCGGTAGCCATAGATGCCAATGTGCTTGTAGTACGTATGCTGTTGATGCCAGATGTCGTGGGGCACATTGCGGCAGTAGGGGATAGGCTGGCGGCTGAAGTATAGCGCTTCCCTGGCCTGGTTGATGACAACCTTGGGCGCGTTCACATTATGAAGTTCCTCCGGGGAGTCTATTTTTTTTACAAGCGTTGCCAGCTGTGTTTGTGGTTTTTGAAAACAGGAAGCGACAAGGTCTATCTGTTCCGGCTGGATAAAGGGTTCGTCTCCTTGTATGTTGATGATGTACTCGTAAGGGGCATCATGCAGTTGGTACGCTTCAAAGCAGCGGTCGGTGCCGCTCTGGTGATGGGCGGCCGTCATCACTGCCTTTCCGCCAAACCCTTCTACATGCTCCAATATACGTTGGTCATCTGTTGCCACCAGCACTTCTGCTAACCCAGATTTCTGTGCCTGCTCATACACCCGCTGTATCATAGTCTTGCCTTTGATGTCAGTCAGTGGTTTACCCGGAAAACGGGTACTGGCATAGCGTGCCGGAATGATGCCTAATACGTCCATTCTAGTTTCTTTTGTTGATTTCCTACTGCCTCAGCAGCTCTTCAAAGTTAAGGAAACACTTCGTTTTATAAGGATTTCTTATTGAGAAAAAGCCAGGTGAGGGGACATAAAAAGTGTAACTCAAATCTGCCGTATCGACACAACTCTGATGGCATCCATCACCCTGGGTTGAGGCAACATGCCGCACTGGCGGTCGATTTGTTCCTGCAGCCTTACATACTCAAGCTGTACCTGCGTGCTGTCGCTGCTTTTGAAATCGTCATCTATGGCCTCTTCATTGGCAGGCAAATATTTATCGCCGTCTATCACCACCTCAAAGCCACAGCCATCCGCAGCTATTTCACCTGTCCAGAGAAGCGTGGCTTGGGTTGTTTCGGTTTCCAGCCCGGGTTGGGGCTGCTGACATCCTGAAAGTAGCAGGGTGATAGCGGCAACAACACCAGCATAAGAGTTTAATCTGAATTTCATGTAGTAGGTCTTGAGTGGGGGGTGAGGGTAAACTAGCTGACTTTCTTTACCCGAAGCGAGAAGGTACTATGGTCGATCACTTGTACCGCTTCCCCTTTTTCAATGAAACCATCCCGGGCCTGGGCGTCATACAGGGTATCGTCTATCATTACACGCCCTGTGGGAGTCATGTGGGTATGGGCGAAGCCTGTTTTGCCCACCAAATGCACCGCAGAATTAGAAGAACGGTAGCCTTCGTTGCTGTGAAAGCTGTTTTTGAGCACCACCCGGTCCATGGCGGTGCTGCTGACAAGCCTGTTCCAGCTAAGCGCGATGAGCACGCCAGCGCCTATCATACCCAGCACCACAGAAATGAGGCTCTTCATCAGGTCTTCGGAGGGAACAAACGTGAAGTCGAAGTTATAGTTGTTCAGCATCATCAGCACCAGCGAACTTACGGTCAGCAGAATGCCACTGATGCCTGCCACGCCAAACCCTGGTATAACAAATACCTCCAGCATGATCAGGATAAGGCCTACCACGAACAACAGAATTTCCCAGTTTTCAGCTAAGCCGGTTAAGTAGTAGGGTACAAGGTAGAAGGTTCCCGCTATGATAGCGGCTATAAGAGGAAAGCCGATGCCGGGCGTCTGTAGCTCAAAATACAATCCGCCCACAATAACCAACAGCAGGATACCACTGACGAATGGGTTCAGGAAAAAAGAGATAATGGCATCAGCAGTACCGGGTTCATAATAGGTGACTTCTGCATCCTGCAGGTTCAACAGCGCCAGCACGCCTTCCACATCATTGGCCACACCATCGCAGAAACCAAACTTCACAGCCTCTGTTGTACTTAATGTGAGCACCTGCCCTGCAGAGAGGGTGCTGTCTACGCTGGCATCCACCATGGCTTCTGCCAGGCGTGGGTTGCGCCCATTGGCATCGGCTGTAGCGCGCATAATAGAACGCATATAGCTTTGGTATTTGCCCGGAGCAGCCTCTCCGTCGGCGCCTACCACGGTGGCAGCCCCAATGCTTGACCCTGGCGACATGTAAATACTGTCGCAGGCAATAGAAATCAGGGCACCCGCTGAAGCGGCATTGTTATCGATGAAAACATATACAGGTTTGGGATAATGTAGGATGCGTTCTCTGATTTCATCGGCATCCTGCAGTGCGCCGCCAAAAGTGTCCAGCACCAGCAGCACATGGTCAGCGCCTGCTTCTGTTGCTTCATTAAAAGCCACTTCGGTGTAGCGGTTGGTGCGCGGGTCTATCTCCGCCTTCACTTCCATCACAAAAACCTTCGGTTTGGTGGTTTGAGCAAAAGTAAATAGTGGAAGCAGCAAAAGGCAGAGTAGCAGATACATGCTTGTAAAATGCTTTTGCTTTGGATAGGTTTTCATAAATTAGGGCTGTTGATGTCTGATACTGGATATAAGATACTAAAAATTAACGGCATATTCTTCCACTACAGTTTAAATACGATTTTGACGCCGCAGTGTGGCGCATCCGCCTCGATACTGCTGCAAATAGGCTGGCACTGGAGGTGCGGGATGCCGACCTGTTGCTGGCCTCCTTCTATACCTTAGATGTTTCCGCTTATACCTTAATGCCGCTGCCTTTGCCTCAGGCCCAGAGCTGGTGGCAGGGGCTGGAGGACGCGCAGGGAGGCTTTCTGTTCCTGCATGGCTACGGCGACCGTAAACTGGGCCAGCACAAGGGTATCAGGGCTATTGCGGCGGCATCCGGTAAAGTAGCATGGGAGGTGCCGGAACTGGCTTTCTATGGATTTGTGCCGGACGGGGTATTCGCTTATCCTGCGGCTACGCCGGAGGCACCTTTCGATGTGCTTCAGCTGGACACCGGGCAACCAGTCAGAACAGGAGTTCCCCAGCAGCAGGCGGCAGATGAGGTGGTGCACTTCGGCCATACCCGCTTCCGGAATGCTGTTTTCCCGGTGCTTTACCTGGCAGGGGAGGCCTATTTCGATGAGGTGAAAAATTTTCTGTCGACCCAACTCCATACAGCGGTTGTGTCAGGGTTGGAATATGCGGAAACGGATACGGCGCTGGTGGTAAGCTACTATGAACGCGCAGTTGATAACACGCTGAAGAATTATGTTGCCGTGTTTGATTTAGATGGAAGCTTATTACTAAAAGAGCAGCTCGCTGACGGATTAAGTGGAATTGGTTCAGATACTTTTTTTATCTTTATGCACGATTTATACTTCATCCGGAATAAAACCAGTTTAGAAGTATATCGACTTTTAGCATAGTAATTTTTTTAGCCATGGTACGATCCTTTTTCATCACCCTCTTAGTAGCACCCGTGCTTTCTTTTTCTGCCAATGCCCTCGATGTGTCGGCTGTTCGCGACTCTATAGGAGTGGAGCGTAAAAATGGAAAGCTCTTTGTGCAGCACAAAGTAGAGCCGAAAGAAACCCTGTATGCCCTTTCCAGAAAGTACAGTGTGCCGGTTTCGCAGATAGTAGAGTCAAACCCAACGGTGGAGACGGCTATCCGGATCGGTGAAGTCGTTTTAATTCCACGTAAATCTTTCCCTTCTAATGCTGTGGCTTCGGCTGCCAAAGCGACGGCGGCTGCCCCTTCAGCGAGCAGCCGTACCTATACCGTAAGTGAGGCTGGTAATAAGCTACACACGGTAGAGCCGCGACAGACACTTTACTCTATTTCTAAAATGCATGGGGTGGCTGTGGAAGATATCAGGCGCTGGAACAATCTCCCTGATAACAGTATCAGCATTGGAGCAAAGTTGATTGTAGCGAAAGGCACTGCGCAGCCAACAAAGCAGCCGGTTTATATGCCTGAATCAGATGATGAGATGACGTCGGAACCAGCTGAGTCTGCCGCTGCTACACCTGCCACAACTGCAGCCGTAACAACAGCTTCTACAACACCTGAGCCTGCCCCAGTGACAACTACAGCCGTTGCAGAGGAGGAGGAAGAAGCTGAAGAGAGTGCCTCCGGAGTAAAGAAGATAATGGAAAGCGGTATGGCTGAGATGATTGACCCAAAGGCCGACACGAATAAGTACCTTGCCCTGCACAAGACGGCCCCTGTAGGCACGATTATGCAGGTGAAGAATGCTATGAACGGGCAGGTGGTGTATGTGCGCGTAATAGGAAAACTGCCAGACACAGGAGCCAATGACAAAGTGATTGTACGCATCTCTAAGAAGGCATACCAGAAGCTTGGCGCAATTGACTCAAAGTTCAGGGTGGATGTTTCTTACATGCCGTAGGCTCAGGTTTAAGAACAGGCAGATTGCAAAGAAAAGGGGCGGCACATTTATGTGTACCGCCCCTTTTCTTTGCAATTACAGGTAACTGCAGGTGCAAATTTAAAATGCTGCTGCCTTTGACGCAAAAGCAAAAGACCACCAAAACATTCGTTTTGGTGGTCTTTGTATATCAAAAGTGCTTGTCCAATGTCTTTTACTTACTCTGGGGCAAATAAAACATTTTACTGCATCTGTTCTGCTAACTCATTTACTTTAGCCTGAACAGCCGGATTCTGCTGGTATGCAAGCATGATTCGCTCAAACTTGTCTACTGTCAATCCTTCTTCTTCGATAGCTTGTTGCACTTCTTCCTGTACTTTAGGCTGCATTTCAACAATTTGCTGCGCCGCAGTATTAAAAGCAGCCATTTCTTCCGGCGTTGCCTCTATCTCTTCCAGTTTTTGTTGCTGATGAGCCTGAATCATTTCATTGAACTTATCAATACTCAAGTTTTCTTTCTCGATAACAGCCATCATTTCTTCCTGACTTTTCTGCTGAACTGTCATGGCCTTTGCACTCGCCTGAACAAAAGTTTTCAGTTCCTCGTCAGAGAAATCCTCTATTTGCTGTTGCTGATTTTGGGGTTGAGGAGTTGCTGTTCCCTGAGCGGATGCCGCAGATCCAAAACACATAGATGCCATTACAAATGCAGTTGCAATAGTCCCTTTCACTTTCTTCGTCAATTCCATAAGATTTAAGGATTGGGTTAAAAATAAATTTTAGCAGGAGATAAACATTACTCCCTACTCATTAAAATAGGTTAAAAACAAAATTTACGAAGCTTGAGTAAGTTTTGTTTATTTAACATGTCAGGCTCTAAGTGCCCAACTATGGTGCCAAAGTCTAATTATTGATGCATTTCTTCCTTTAAATCAGAACTGATATAAGGTTTTACTTATATGATAGGAATATCATAGGTTTTCAGACATGTAAAAAATATATTTAATTTTTCTTCCCGATACATGTGTCACCCTCTGTCATTTATTGGCAGGAAGTATGACAGCAAATTACTGAACCTATGAAGCTGTATTAGGAAGAACAACAATAAAAAAGGCGACTTCCTCTGAAGCCGCCTTTTTTAAATTTTTCACGAAGCTGTTTTTAATCCTGCTTTGTATCGTAGGCCCATTTTAGGAAGATGGAACCCCAGGTAAAGCCGCCACCGAAGGCTGCTAATATAATATTATCACCTTTCTTCATCTGGCTCTCATACTCCCACAGGCAAAGCGGAATAGTGCCGCTGGTGGTGTTGCCGTATTTATGGATGTTTAGCATCACTTTATCGTTGCTTAACCCCATACGGTTTGCAGTTGCCTCTATAATGCGCTTGTTAGCCTGGTGCGGTACCAGCCAGGCTACATCGTCGCCTGTCAGGTTATTGCGCTCCATCACTTCTGCAGCTACATCTGCCATGCCTTTTACAGCAAATTTAAATACCTGCTGTCCCTCCTGATAAGCGTAGTGCTCACGTGCCTCTAGTGTCTCCTTTGTGGCTGGTCTGCGGCTGCCGCCTGCCTTCATGTGCAGGTATGGGGCGCCTGTGCCATCTGACTTCAGCACCTGGTCCTGCACACCAAGGCCTTCTGTGTTCGGCTCCAGCATAACGCAGCCTCCTCCGTCACCGAAGATGATGCACGTTGATCTGTCGGTATAGTCCACGATGGAAGACATTTTATCAGCCCCCACAATGACTACCTTTTTATACTGGCCGGATTCCACAAACTTGGAACCTGTGGCAAGGGCAAAAAGAAAGCCCGAGCAAGCTGCCTGCAGATCGTAGCCAAAGGCATTTACTGCGCCCACTTCTGCGGTAATGATGTTGGCTGTTGCCGGGAACACCATATCCGGGGTAGTGGTGGCGCAGATGAGCATGTCAACTTCCTCTGGCCTGGTATTCGTTTTCCTGAGCAACTCTTTTACTGCTGGCACGGCGATTTTAGAGGTACCCATATTCTCACCTTTCAGAATCCGTCTTTCTTTGATGCCGGTGCGGGAGGTAATCCATTCATCGTTCGTCTCAACCAATGTCTCCAGCTCTTTGTTTGTGAGCACGTATTCAGGTACATAGCCACTCACGCCTGTTATGGCAGCAGTAATTTTACTCATTATTTTATTTTCCTTTGGTGATGATGATTTCGGGAGGCAATTTAACTAAAAAAAATTGGCATAAACTGTCAGTCTCTCAAAAAGAACTACTGAAACAGATTATGCCAGCTTTATGATGTTAATCACGCGTTGCGGAGTGATTCTAACTGCTAAAGTTTTTCTTAAAACGCTCTGAGAGTTTTGATGCAGCCATCTTCTGAGCCTGCAGCACCATGTTGCACACAGCCCTTGGGCTTGATACGCCGTGGCCTATCACCGCATTGCCGTTGATGCCCAGAATTGGACTGCCGCCCGCCGCTTCGTAGTTAAACTTCTCGAAGAAAGGGTCGGTCATGCCTTTTTCGTGCAGAATTTCGTAAAGCGACTCTGCCATTTTCAGGATGATGTTGCCTGTATAGCCGTCGCACACAATTACATCCGCCTTATCATTAAAAAGGTCACGCCCTTCAATGTTACCGATAAAGTTGATGTCTTTGTTCACCTTCAGGCGCTGGTGCGCAGCCTGCGTGTTTACGGTGCCTTTGCCTTCCTCTTCGCCCAGGTTCATAAGACCAACCTTGGGGTTCTGGATATCCAGCACGTATTTGGCGTAGATAGAGCCAAGCTCCCCAAACTGCTCCAGCACTTCCGGCTTACAGTCCGCGTTGGCTCCTACATCCAGCATCACGCCAAAGCCACCGCTCAGTTTAGGCACAAAGCTCGCAATAGATGGCCTCAACACACCCTCAGTCGCTTTAACGCTGAACATAGCCCCCACCAGCATAGCTCCGGTATTACCGGCACTGCAGAAAGCATCAGCCTTCTGGGCCTTTAACAGGCCATACCCTATAGCTATACTGGACTCAGGCTTCTGTGTAAGTGCTTTGGTCGGGTGTTCACCCATTTCAATTACCTGGGGAGCATGCATCACAGAGATGTTGCTGCCTGTGTAACCGTTTTCTTTGAGCAGTGAATGAATGATGTCTTCCTTCCCAATGAGTAGGATAACTTCATCATTCTTAAGCTCATGGGCAGCCATTACTGCACCCTTCACAATAGCCTCAGGTGCAAAATCGCCGCCCATGGCGTCTAAAGCGATTCTCATTTACGGGGGTGTTTTGGATTATACAGAACTAAAACTGAAGCAGTTTAAACTTACTGCGCGTTCGCTGTATAATTTTTGATTGCCAGTTTGCCTTTGTGGTACAGGTCGCCTTCTACCACGTATGCGTGGTGGTACAGGTGAGGAGTATCAGTAGTTGGGCAAAGAGCAATGGCTTTCTCAGAGAGCTTGTAATGAGTTCTTCTCTTATCTCTTCTGGTCTTCGAAATCTTACGTTTAGGATGTGCCATTTTTTCTTAATATTAATTTACTTGTGTTTATTTTATACTTCTGAAAATTACTAATTCAAGTTCCGGAGGGCGTCCCAACGCGGATCTACATCCTCGTCGTCGTCATCGTCCTCATCATCGCTTTCTGCCGCGTTGCGGGAGGAGTAAATCAGGATATCCTGATCATCGTCGTCCTCATCCGTTTCCTCCACAAAGCGGGGGTGCAGCTTCTTCATCGGCACGGCCAGCCCAATGTAATCATACAGGTGCTGTGCTATGTTGATGGCCTGCGTGTTAGGTGTTATCTGCCACAAATCATCATCAAGTTCGACGTTTTCATCGCCGTATTTGATGCGGAACTTGCTCTGCACATCAATCGGATAATCAAATTCATCCAGACTTCTGTCGCAGGTAAGGCGCACATGTCCTTTAATATCCATATGGAAAGTCAGCATAGACTCTGTCTTATCCAACTCTACATGGGCTATTAAGTTGCCGCCAAGAATGATGTCTTTCCCGAAAAGATCGAAAAAGGAATCATCCAGCTCAAACTCATACAAGTGTTGCTTGTTGCTGAGTTTGGCGATGCCGATTTCATAGTCTCTTAGCTTCTTCACACTCGACTGTTTATTGCAAGACGCAAAATTAGAACATTATTCTGACAAATAAAATATTCTGTCCCATTTATACTGTTGGCATTGCTGCCTCCTGGCGCTTCCTAACGATGTCGTAGGCCAGAAACAGTGCTTCACGGAATGAGGTTTCACTGGCCTTATGCTTTGCCGCAATATCATAAGCAGTACCATGATCCGGAGAGGTGCGCACAATAGGAAGGCCTGCTGTATAATTCACCCCGCTCTCAAAGGCCAGTGTCTTAAACGGAATAAGCCCCTGGTCGTGGTACATGGACAGCACGGCATCTACCTGCTGGTACTGGCGCATCCCAAAGAAGCCATCGGCAGGATAGGGGCCGAACACCAGGTGCCCGCGATCCTTCATGTGCAGCACCGCCGGGCGTATGATTTCTACTTCCTCACGCCCCAACAAGCCCTGCTCACCCGCATGTGGGTTGAGTCCCAGCAAGGCTATACGCGGCTTCTGAATACCAAAGTCCTTCTGCAGTGAATCAAGCAGGATGGTCATCTTACGGATAAGCAGCTCTTCCGTTAACTTCGAGGACACTTCCTTTACAGGTATATGGCCGGTAACAGTAGCCACCCGCAGGCCTTCGCTTACAAGCAGCATCAGGCTCTCCGGAGCATCGAAGTATGAAGTCAGGAACTCAGTATGCCCCGGGAAGCGGAAGTCTTCTGACTGTATGTTGTCTTTATTAATAGGAGCAGTTACAAGTCCGTCCAGCAACCCGGCTTTCAGGTCCTTGCAGGCTGCCAGCAGCGAGTCTAGAGAGGCCTTACCAGATGCTGGTGTCGGGTTGCCGGAGTTTACCTCCAGTTCATCTTCCCAGCAGGAAATAACGTTTACCTTGCGTGGCACCAGCGCCTGCGCCGAGTCCACTACCTGAAACTGGAAGTGCTCCTCCCGCAGGGCTTGCTTTACCTGTTTCAACAGGTCAGCAGAAGCGTAAATAACCGGGGTGCAAAAATTGAGTATGCGCTGATCAGCAAGTGTTTTTACAACCACCTCCGGCCCGATGCCGTTGGTGTCGCCGATGCTGATGCCGAGTTTTACTTTAAATTTATTATCCATCTTAAGATTACAGTGCGCTAAGGAAATTGTAAACAAGCCGGACACCTGATCCGGTGGCCAGTTTGCCGCGGTAGGAGTCTTCGCTGTGCAGGTAGGCAGTGCCGGCAATATCGAAATGCACCCACGGATAGCTGGTAAATGCCTCCAGGAACTTGCCAGCCGTGATGTGGCCTGCGTCCGCACCGCCCAGGTTCTTCAGGTCTGCAATATCAGATTCCAGTTGCTTTTTATACTCGTCCCACAGCGGGAACTCTACCGTGCGCTCGTGTACGTTGTCACCTGCTTTCTTCAGAGCGGCCATTACCTCGTCGCCTGCCGTGCCCATTACTACTAATCCTTCTTTGCCTACGGCACGCATGGCAGAACCTGTGAGGGTAGCAAAGTCAATCACCAGCTCCGGGTCATATTTCTTGGCGAAGCTCAGCGCATCGGCCAGAATCAGGCGGCCTTCTGCGTCTGTATTCAGCACTTCCACCGTCATGCCGTTGTGCATCGTGATCACATCGCCCGGTGCCACGGCGTTGCCGCCAGGGCGGTTGTCGGTGGCCGGTATCAGGCAAACCAGGTGGATAGGCAGCTTGTTTTTGGCCACAGCGTAAAGGATGCCTGTTACGGCGGCAGCGCCGGCCATGTCAGACTTCATGTAATCCATGGAGTTAGGCGTTGGCTTCAGGCTTAAGCCGCCCGTATCATATACCACGCCTTTGCCTACCAGCACGTAAGGCTTTGTGTTTTTCGCGTTCTCCGGCTTGTATTCCAGTATATTAAAAGTAGCAGGCTCCTCGCTTCCCTGGTTCACGGCGATTAGCCCACCCATCTTCAGCGACTGTATCTTAATAAGGTCCAGCACCTGCGTTTCAAATCCTGCCTCCTGACCTAAAGCCTCCAGCTGTTCGCTTAACTGGGTGGCCGTCTGGTGGCTGTGTGGCTCATTTACCAGGTCGCGCACCTTATACACTGCCTCCAGCACGTTTGCCAGTTCCTGCACCGCCTGCTCATTTAGTTTTTCGTCTGCCACCGTGATGGTTTGCAGGGAGCTGGGCTTGGCATCTTTTGTTTTGTGCTTCTGAAACTGGTAATTGCTCAGGTACAGGCCCTCTGCCAGGTACAGACTGGCTTCAGATGCTGTTTTATCAAGCAGCGTGATCTGCTTTGCTTTATCGGTCTTCAGTTGCTTTAGCAAACTGTGGCCTGCCTGGCGAAGTGCTTCTTTTTTAGCGGCTTCTGTTTTACCCTCAGGTGCCACTACTACATAAACGCGGTGCGAGTAACGGTTCAGCGAAATTAGTTTTGCTTCCTGCTGCACCTGCTCCTGTACGTACTGCTGCTCTTCCGGCTGCAGCTCGGACAAAGTTGCTACCTGGTCGGCTGCTGCAATTAGAGCCAGATCGGTATTATTACTTAAGCTTGTGTCGTATTTAAGTTGTGTTGGCATCTGTCGTTTGTATCTTTGAGGCTGCAATATAGTAAGTATAATACGTAATGCGAAAAGCTGCTGCCGTTGTGGCAATAGTAGCTGACGCACAAAAAAGTATAACGCGTTTTAGCTGAAAAGTATATTTTTGAGCTGAAACTCCTAAAAAAGCACCACGTGAGCAAAGTAAGTCCGAAGAAGCACCTGGGCCAGCATTTCCTGGTAGACCAGAACATTGCAACAAAGATTGTGGAGCAGCTCACACTGCACCACGGTGTGAAAGATGTGCTGGAAATAGGGCCGGGCATGGGCGTGCTCACGCAGTATCTCCTGCAGCACCCGGAGTACCGCACCACGGTGCTGGACATCGACCGCGAGTCTATTGCCTACCTGCAGGTGCATTTTCCTGTTTTGGGAGACCGCATTATCTCTGCTGACTTTCTGAAAACGGACCTGAGCAGCCTGTTCCCGGGCAAGTTCGCCATCATTGGGAATTTCCCTTATAACATCTCGAGCCAGATTTTTTTTAAAGTGCTGGAGCACCATAATGTAGTGCCGGAGGTGGTTTGCATGCTTCAGAAGGAGGTGGCGGAGCGGCTGGCCTCGCCTCCGGGGTCTAAGGCTTACGGTATCTTAAGTGTGCTGCTGCAGGCCTATTATACGATTGACTACAAATTCACCGTGAGCGAGCACGTGTTCCATCCACCGCCAAAAGTGAAATCGGCTGTTATCAGCCTGGTGCGAAATAAGGTGGAAAAACTGGATTGCAACGAGCAGCTGTTTAAGCAGGTGGTGAAGCTGGGCTTCGGAACGCGCCGCAAAACGTTGCGCAACTCACTTCGTAGTTTCAACCTGCCGGCAGAAGTTACCACACAGCCTGTTTTTGACAAGCGGGCGGAGCAACTGTCGGTGCAGGATTTTGTGGCGCTAACCCAACTAATAGAGGAGAATATTTAAGAGCATGCAGCAGGTAGAGATAACACGGGAGTACATTGAGGAAGTGGAGGAAGCCATCGAACGGAAGGACAGTGCATTTGTCCTGAGTACAATGGCCGAGATGCACCCGGCCGATATCACGACGGTGCTCTATGAACTGGATACGAACGAGTCGAAGTACGTGATGGACCTGCTGCCTCCGGAAGTGGGAGCGGAAATCCTCAGTGATCTCGATTATGACATCCGGACGGACTTCCTGGGCTACTTTACCAGCGAAGAGATTGCCCGCTATATCAACCTGATGGATTCCGACGATGCCGTGGATATCCTGAACGAGCAGTCGGTACAGACGCGCGAGGAGGTGATTGCCCTGCTAGACAATGAGGAGAAGGCCGAGCACATCCTGGACCTGCTGCACTACGAAGAAGACTGCGCCGGTGGTTTGATGGGAAAGGAGCTTATTAAGGTAAACCTGAACTGGCGCGTGCGGCATTGTATAGAGGAGATTCGCCGGCAGGCTGAAAACGTGGAGCGCATCTATACGGTGTATGTCACAGACAAACGGGACATTCTGGTGGGGCGCGTAAGCGTGAAGAAACTGCTGCTCTCCCGCGACGACACGCCTGTGAAAGACATCTATAACCCCGATGTGATTTCAATAGAGTCGTTTCGTGATGAAAACGAAGTGGTAAACGTGATGCAACGTTATGACCTGGAGGCCATCCCCGTAGTGAATATACAGGGCCGGCTATTAGGCCGTATCACCATTGACGACGTGGTAGACGTGATGCAGGAGCAGGCAGAACTGAGCCGGCAGCTGATGACGGGTATTACGGAGAATGTGGAGGAGGACGACAGTGTATTCCGTATTTCCCGCTCGCGTTTGCCGTGGCTGGTAATAGGAATGGTGGGCGGTTTGTTGGCAGCGCAGTTCATGGGTGTGTTTGAGGCTGATATTGCCATGCTGCCTGCCCTGGCCCTTTTTGTGCCGCTTATTACGGCAACGGGCGGTAACGTGGGCATACAGTCTTCGTCCATCATCATACAGACCCTTTCGTCTAATGTGGTGATATTTGAAAATTTTGCGCAGCGTATTCTAAAGCTAGTGCTGGTGGCGCTACTGAATGCCTTAATCATTTCTGCACTGGTTTTTGCCTTTTCGTACCTGTTCCGGCACGAGCTGAAGCTATCCATTGTCGTGTCTGTGGCATTGTTCTCTGTTGTGATACTGGCCTCATTGATGGGCACCATTACGCCTATGATCCTGGATAAATTCGGCATCAACCCCGCTGTGGCGGCAGGTCCCTTTATCACCACCGCCAACGACCTGTTGGGGCTGGCTATTTACTTTGGGATAGCACATCTGCTGTATGAAATGTAGAATGCTCTTTATTCTGGTGTAAAGTTTAACCTGGGCGCAGAGAACTGAAATCTGTTCAAGCGGCCATAACCTTGAACTGCTGATTGTCACATGAGGCAAATTGATTATTAATATCTTCCCAACTACAACATAAATTACCCAAAACTACAAATCCCTGTACTGTATGGCGTCACCTTCTACGCATATCCTGATTATCGACGAGATGCACCCCAGTATCTTTCCGCTGCTGGAAGGCATCGGAGCCGAGGCTGATTACAGGCCGGACATAAAGGCTGCTGACGTGCGGGAGGCTCTTGCCACCTTTGACGGGTTAATCGTGCGGAGCAAGATGCGCATTACAGCGGATACTTTGGAATTGGCTAATCAGCTGAAGTTTGTTGCAAGGGCAGGGGCGGGCGTCGACAATATTGATGCGCAGGCGCTGCAGGAGCGGGGTATTGCGCTGCTTGGGGCGAACGAGGGAAACCGGCAGGCGGTAGGAGAGTTCACCCTTGGGCTACTACTGTCGCTGCTGCGCAATATCACCCGCAGCGACAAGCAGGTGCGGGAGAAAGTGTGGCTGCGGGAAGAAAACCGGGGGGAGGAGCTTAGCGGTAAAACGGTAGGCATTATCGGGTATGGCAACATGGGGCAGAGCTTCGCCAAGGTGTTGAGCGGTTTTGGCTGCCGTATACTGGCCTATGATCGCTTTGCGCCCGAAAAAGTTTGTGCACCTGCAGTTTATGCCTCCTTAGAGGAAATACAAGCTGAAGCTGATGTCGTGAGCCTGCACATTCCTTACATACCGGAGAACCTCAGTTTAGCGAATGATGCGTTCTTCCGTGGCTTCCGCAAGCCTGTCTGGTTTCTGAATACCTCCCGTGGCGATGTAGTGGATCAGGAGGCACTGGTGCAGCACCTTACATCCGGGAAAGTAAAAGGGGCTGCCCTCGATGTGCTGGAAAACGAAAAGCTGCTAAACCTCACCCCAGCCCAGCAGGAAAACTTCAATTACCTTGTGTCTGCCGAAAACGTTATACTCACACCGCACATTGCGGGCTGGACGCATGAATCTTATATAAAAATTAACGAGGTGCTGGTTGAAAAAATCCGGCAGGTATTGTAGAGCAGGTGTTGTAGTTTTGTTAAATGGCTAAATTGTTAGATGGTTGTAAGTTTTTCACTCTTCTTTAAAGAAGGTTTAACAATCTAACAAAACAGCCATTTTACAACTAAATTAACAATCAACAATTAAAAGTCCTCTTGCTACTTGTGTTCCTAATTTTGTATATTTGCTAAACAGGAAGCCCCTGGGAGTTGCCCATGGCTTTATTGTCGGATAAATTGAAAGCGTATGCCATACGTTGGCGGCTGCATATAACGCATATGCCTGCTGCCTCGCTGATGAATTAAATAAACTATATATTTGGCAAAAAGAACGGTTATGCAGGCCATAACCGTTCTTTTTGCTTTTGTGTTTTAAACGTAAGAACGAATATGAGCAAGATTTCCTATTACACAGCAGAAGGTTTGCAGAAACTGAAAGACGAACTAGCTGAGCTCAAAACAAAAGGCCGTGCCTCGGTGGCACGCCAGTTAGCTGAAGCGCGCGACAAGGGTGACTTGAGCGAGAACGCTGAATACGATGCAGCGAAAGATGCACAAGGCCACCTGGAACTGAAGATTTCCAAGATGGAGGAAATTGTGGGGAACGCCCGCCTTATCGATGAGTCGAACCTTGACATGAGCAAGGCGCTGATCCTGTCGAAGGTAAAACTCAAAAACCTGAAGAACAATATGGTAGTAGACTATACTTTGGTGGCGGAGGAAGAGGCTAACCTGGCAGCAGGCAAAATTTCTGTTAAGTCACCGATTGGCAAAGGCCTGTTAGGTAAGTCAGTGGGTGATGTAGCCGAGATTACAGTGCCAGCAGGTAAAATTGAGTTTGAGATTTTAGAAATAAGCCGGTAAACCATGGAGACTTCGATATTTACAAAGATTGTGAACGGCGAGATTCCTGCTTACAAAATAGCAGAAGATGATCGCTACCTCGCCTTTTTAGATGTGTTCCCGACCACAAAAGGCCACACGCTGGTAATACCGAAGCAACAGATTGACTACCTCTTTGACCTGGACGACGAACTGTACCTGGGCCTGATGGCCTTTGCTAAAAAAGTAGCAGCTGCTGTTGAAGAAGCAGTTCCCTGCAAACGGATAGGCGTGGCGGTGGTAGGCCTGGAAGTGCCGCACGCGCATGTGCACCTGATTCCGATGAATAGTATGCAGGACATGAACTTTGCCAATAAGCAGAAGTTCAGCAAAGAGGAGTTTGAGGAGACAGCGGAGAAAATAAAAGCTGCCTATAAAGGGTAATAAATGACTAAAGTAGAAGGTCAAAAGGTATTTGGCATCTACTAACAAAAAAGAGAAGGGCTTAGAACAGGATTTAAACTCCAGTTTAAGCCCTTCTCTTTTTACTGTATATTTCCCTACTGTGAACCCACTCCTGCCCCTCCCAAGAGGGGAATTCTACCTGAGTAAAAATCCCCTCTTGGGAGGGGCAGGGGTGGGTTTTACACCACAGTGGAAGTCATCGCCATCTATCTTTACTGCTCCTGCGGCTGCTGGATTTGTTGCTGCTCTAACTGCTGCTGTTCCTGCAACTCCTCCTGTTGTCTCGCTTCATCTCTTGCTCTTCTTCTGAAGAAACCTCTGAACAGGATGTTGCTTTGGAGGGCCTCCATGTTCTCGTCGAATTTCTCTGTGCTAGTCTCGAGGTTCTGCATCGTGCTCTTCAGGTTGCGGGCAAAATCCTCATCGCTCAGCAGTACACCCACCGCGTTGCTCTCATTGTTCAGCCTGTTGCTGGTTTCCCGGAGGTTCTCTGCCAAAGCTGCTGCGGAGGTGGTCGCTTCTTCCAGTTGGGCCATAGACCTTCTTATCTGAGCGTAAACAGCTGTGTCTGTCAACACCTCATCTGCCAGGCCACCAGGCGTGTTCAGCTTAGAGGTAAACTGGGTTAGCTCCCGCGATGCGCCCGCCGCGTTACGGGAAGTCTGCTGCAGGTTGTTTACCATGGCTTCAAAATCCTCTGCCATGGTAGAGTCTGTTAATAGCTTACCAATGGTGCCTTCACCCTGTACTATCCTGGAAGTTAACTGCTTTAGATCACCCGTTATTTCTACCAGGTTCTCGTTGTTTCGCTGTAGCGTCTCCATCAGGTCATCTGTGTTCAGCGGGTTTACGGCTGCAATTCTGTCCCCATCTTCTACGGGAGGCGCTTCCTGGGTGCCGCCTTCCAGCACGACGTTTTTATTTCCGATAAAGCTCTCAGAGCTGATTCTGGCTATGGCGTTTTTGCGGATGTATTGCTGTGTGTTTTCTTCCACGCTGATGGTCACCAGCACCTGCGATTCGCCAAACAACTGAATGCTTCTGACGGTGCCTATCTTCACTCCTGAAAACCAGACGTTGTTCCCGGTTCTCAGGCCACCTACGTCATCGAAAACGGCATTCAGTGATATTGTGCTGATAAAGCGCTTTTGCTGGCCAGCCAGTGTAAAAATTGCGGCCACCAGGATCACGATACCCAGAAACACGAAAATGCCTACTATTACGCCTCGTTTATTGTCTGCAGTGCTCATTTATTCTGAAAAGTTGTAATTGTAAAATGCTTGAACTCGCTCGTCGTCCGTAGCGAAAACTTCTTCAAAAGTGCCTTCCCGCTTAAACTCTCCATCCAGCAGCATCACCAGGCGGTCACCTACTGCCCGGGCGCAGGTAAGGTCATGCGTAATAATAATAGAGGAGGTGTTAAACCGCCGCTGCACTTCATTTATAAGGTTGTTAATCTCAATACACGTAATGGGGTCCAGACCTGCCGTCGGCTCATCATACAGCATAATGTCAGGGCGCAGGATGAGGGTGCGTGCGATACCGATGCGCTTGCGCTGCCCGCCGGAAAGCTCTGAGGGCATCTGGTTAATGGCATTCCTTAGTCCCACCGCTTCCAGTACTACATCTATAAGTTTATCCCGTTCGGCCTGCGTCATGTCTTTGGCATGCCGTACCAGGGGGAATTCCAGGTTCTCCTTCACTGTCATACTGTCGTAAAGGGCACTGTTCTGAAAAGAGAAGCCGATTTTAAGCCGCAGCTTGTCCATTTCTTTGGGAGTAATGCAGCAGACGTCCTCCCCCAGGACGTTCACTTCCCCGGCATCTGCCGTTAATAAACCTGAAATAATCTTAATAAGTACGGATTTGCCTGTTCCTGAACGGCCCAGCACAACCAGGTTCTCGCCTTTGTAAAGGTCCATGTCTACTCCCCTCAAGATTACATTATCATCAAACGCTTTTTTTAGCCCCCTGATAAAGATAACCTTCTGGCTTCTGTCGATATTCGGATTTAGTTCTTTCTCTGTCATGGTTTACATTCCCCGAATAGCGTTTATTACCTGCATTACTAAAAGCTCTTCGATAAAGAGCAGGAACATGGCCGTCACCACAGAGGTGTTCGCTGCCTTTCCTACGCCTTCTGTCCCTTTAGAAGAATAAAACCCTTTGTAGCAGCCAACCATACCTATCGTATACCCGAACAACACTGATTTTACAGATGCAGCAATAATATCCAGGAAAGTGATGGCGTCAAATACCTGATTGAAGAAAGTGACTATCGTTGTCTGCTCAACCTGGTGCACATTCAGGTAACCACCCAGCAAGGAGACCAGCGTGGTATACATGGTGAGCGCCGGAATCATGAAAGTGGTGGCCAGCACCCGGCTAACTACCAAAAACTTAAAGGGATTAGTAGCCGACACCTCCATGGCATCTATCTGTTCGGTCACGCGCATGGAGCCCAATTCCGCTCCAATGCTGGATCCCACCCTGCCGGCAGCGATAATGGCCGTTACCAACGGCCCGATGGCCCTTATGATCGCAACCGAAATGAGCGCCGGCAACAGAGACGTGGCTCCGAAATCCTGTAGCGACGGCCTTGACTGGTTGGTGAATACAATACCGATGATGAAACCAGTGATTGAGATCAGCGGCAGCGAACGGACTCCTACCTCATAACACTGCTTAATGATTTCCTTGAATTCATAAGGAGGGAAAAAAACCTCCTTGAAAAATCGGACATTGAAAGCAAAAACCCGGTGGATTTCCAGGAAAATGCGGTCTACTCTTCTGGAAATTAAGTGGCTGCGCGTTCGGGTGCTATTTTCTGTCTTATTATTGCTTTGATCCATTTAGCTGTCTTGTGAAAACCGGTTTTATCAGATTTTACTGAAACCAGTCAATAGGTATACTCTTCCAAAAGACTTACCTCCACATACGACGCGAGCGAAGGGCAGGGTTTGAAAGATACCGGCTGATTATGAAATAGCGTAAAAGTAATAGAAATTTATCTATGGCTGAAATGATAGCGGGAAAAGCCGACAATGTAATTCAAAAGTTTTGTTTCTACCAAACCTAACGTATGCATTGCCTTGATGTTACCTGCATGGTGCGGTATAAACCAGTTTTTCAAGAAAGGGCGCTAGCTTATTGTTTATAGCTGATGAACCGTAAAGTTTGGGTGTTGGTTGGCTACAGCAAATTATAGCTGTCACACAGACCAATGGCCAATAGATGTACCCTCGGTTTGCCAGATTTGGAAGCATGGAAGGGTAGGAGCTGTATTGAACAGGTGATTTCAAATGTGACGGTACGCCAGAGTCCCAGCGGGACGACCTGTTGATAGAAAAAATGAGTCTCACTGTTCTTTAGCTCCAGCGGAGCGGCCTGTTGGGGATATGTTTACAGGCCGCTCCGCTGGAGCTAAGGGTGGTTTCTGGCCATCGGGCTATTAACAGGTCGTCCCGCCGGGACTTAAAACAAACTATAAACTGGTGTTGCGTAACCTCAGTTTATAATATAAAAGTTGTTTTTTGTGAACTATTTGCCAGCCAGCCGCTCCGGGTTATCTGTCAGGAAGGCCTTCCAGGACTTGCCACCCTGCTTGGCGTTGTTCCCTTTCTGGTAGTGGTGGCATAAAGCCACACCCAGGGCATCGGTTGCGTCGAGGAGCTTTGGGGCATCCTGTATCTTGAGGATCTGCATCAGCATACTGGCCACCTGCTCTTTTGAGGCGTTACCGTTGCCCGTAATAGACTGCTTTATTTTTTTTGGGGCGTACTCCACATATGGGATGTCGCGGGAGAGGGCAGCGGCAATGGCAACGCCCTGTGCCCGACCCAACTTCAGCATACTTTGTACGTTTGTGCCATAGAAAGGCGACTCAATAGCCAGCTCGTCGGGGAGGTACTCGTCGATGAGCTGTATCATGCGGTCAAAAATTTTCTTTAACTTGATGGCGTGATTACTATAGCTCTTCAGGTGGATAACACCGTACTGTACCACCTGCACCTTGGAACCTGTCACCTCAATAAGGGCATAGCCCATTACTTGTGTGCCGGGGTCAATGCCAAGAATAAACTTGTTAGGGGGTAGTGCGGAAGAGTAAGCCATAGGTCTGCAAAATTAAAACATTATCTTGAACATCAATCGCAATAAAAAATTCCTTTTGCTCATAGGTAAGGCGCTGGTCGTGCTGCTGACGTTCTACCTGCTCTATTATACCGTCTTCACTGCTCCGGACGCCTTCCTGACATGGGGCAGCATCCTGCGGAATGCATGGCAGAGCCCGCTTCGCTTTATAGTAGTGCTTTCGGCTGTTCTGATACCATTAAACTGGGGGTTTGAGGCCAGAAAGTGGCAGCTGCTGGGGCAGAAAATCGAGCGGATGTCTTTCCTGCGGGCTTACCGCGCTGTGATGGTGGGGCTCACCCTGGGCTTCATTACTCCGAATCGCCTCGGCGACTATGCCGGGCGTGTGCTGGAGCTAAAGAGCCAGGAGCGCTTAGGAGCAATCGGCGCCATCTTTATAGGCAGGTTTTGCCAGTTAGTAGCTACGATTCTGGCGGGTTCGCTAGGTCTGGTGTACTTCATCTTTCACTTTTACTGGATGAAGTATCCCGCTGTTTCCTTGAGTGTTATGTTCCTGTTGATGGGGCTGAATGTAGCTGTGATGCTCCTGTTGTACAATGCAAGTGCCATGGTGGCTGTAGTGGCATCTATCAGGCCATTGCAGAAGTTTGTGAGATATATTGAGGTGATGTCAGACTACAGTACGCCGGAAATGACGCGGGTGCTGCTGCTTTCGCTGGGCCGCTATTTCGTGTTCCTGCTACAGTTTGTTCTCCTGCTGGTGCTGTTCGGGGTGCACCTGAGCCCGCTGGAATATATCAGCGGCGTGTCCGGCACCTTCTTCCTCAAATCTGTGGTGCCCTCCGTTAGCCTGCTTTCTGACCTGGGGGTGCGGGAGCTGTCAGCCATGTACCTGTTTGGGTTATTGGGGCAGGTGCGCCTGCAGGTGCTTAGTGCCAGCCTTAGCCTCTGGCTGCTGAACATAGCGGTGCCAAGTGCGGTAGGGCTGGTGTTCGTGCTGCGCCTCCGGTTAACGAAGAAGGGAGTGGCGGCATGATTTGGTTGCTCGCTGTTGCCTTGCTGTCTTACGCCTGGATTATCCTGCGCCGCTGGGATGCCTGGCAGGACTTGCCGGTCTCTGATGCTCCTGTCGGCTATATCCCGGATGTCAGGCTCTCTGTTATCATACCTGTCCGAAACGAGGCGAAGAACATCCTGCTGCTGTTGCAGGACCTGGAGGCCCAGCAGTATCCGAAAGAGCTGCTGGAGGTGCTGGTTGTGGACGACCATTCAGAGGATAATACAGTTGAACTTATAAATGAATACAAAGCAGGTTCCACAATGAGTATCAGGCTGCTGCAGCTTAAGGATTACCCTGCCATGCAACTGAAGAAAGCCGGGGTGCAGAAAGGGGTGGAGCTGGCACAGGGAGAGCTGCTGGTGCTGACCGACGGCGACTGCCGGGTGGGCCCGGAGTGGCTGCGGCAGTATGCTTACGTGTACCGGATGCAGCAACCTTACTTCATCAGCGGACCTGTAAGCTTCCACCAAACCCATTCAGTATTCGAGAAGATGCAGCTGGTGGAGTTCTCCAGCCTTATCGGGATAGGCGGGGCCTCTATTGGCGTGGGAGAGCCCAACATGTGCAACGGGGCCAACCTGGCCTACCGCAAGGATATATTCGATAGTGTGGCGGGCTTTGCCGGCAACGAAGGCATCGCCAGCGGCGACGATGAATTCCTGCTGCATAAGGTGCATGAGCAGTATCCGGGTAGAGTAGCCTTTCTGAAGAATCATAAAGCAATAGTATATACATCAGCATGCAAAACACTGATTTCCTTTGTATATCAGCGGGTGAGGTGGGCCAGTAAATGGAAGTCGTATCAAAGCCTGCCGGTGCAGTTGATTGCCGTAGTCGTGTTTCTGGTCAACTTCCTGCTGTTCCTGACTATCCCCCTCGTTATAACCGGCAGCCTCTCCTTATGGGTTTTTATAGGGGCATACGTTGCCAAATTTGCAGTTGATTTCTTATTTTTAAAACGCGTACTCGGCTTCTTAGGAAAACGAAGGTACCTGTGGTACATGCTGCCGCTGCAGCTGGTGTACGTGCCCTACGTGGTATTTACCGGTACCTGTGGCTTGCTGGGCCGCTACCGCTGGAAAGGAAGAATAATCCATAACTCATGAGTGATAACGAATTCGACGTACTGGACGAACTGTATTTTGTAGTGTCTTTCCCTGATCTCAGAAGCACCCTCTCCCTTACTGACGAGGAGCTTTGCGCGGCGCTGGAGTCGCTCATCAGGCAGGGCTATGTCAAGATACTTTACCCTGATCAGGATACAGAGCATGAATATAATGCGGCAAGCTTCGGGCAGCATTGCCAGGATTACTATTTTCTGGCGACCAAGGCAGGTCTGGTTATGCACAACTCTATTTAAAGCTCAATTCCTGGCACAGGCAAGGCTGATGAACCCAGTACTTCTTGTACAAGTTCTGGCCATGGAGGAGCATTTTCAAGGCCTCAGGCGCTCAGTTGCAGTTAAAATTGGATCTGTTTGAACGAAGCAGGAAGGTTTTTACCCGTTTGATGCCGGGGCTAATCTTTTTTTAGTAGTTTTACCGGGTATATACATCAGTAGAATGGTTGTGGCTTAGAGCAATTTAAGCTGTGGCCTCCGCGATACGTATGATTCAAAAATCACGAGTTCAAATGCCTGATATCACTACACCGAATACACAGCAGGAACTGAATCTGAAGAAATTGGAGCTTTCGGCTCTTCTTGAAATCACGCAGGCTATTAACGATAACCTGCCGGAGCCGGCGCTGTACAAGATCTATCGGTTTACGCTGCTGGCACAGCTACAGATCAGCCGCCTGGTGCTCTTTGTACACGATGAGAGCTGGGAGTGTAAGGTGTGCTTCGGTACCGAGCAGGATTTCACCAAACAGCAGCTTCCGGATGCCATCCAGAATATCAGAGAGATAACAAAGACGGCTAAGCTGCATGTAGATAAGAAGTGGCGCACCTTTGACATCGTGATTCCGATTGTGCACAACGGCAAAGTGCTGGCCTTTGTGATGATAGGGAAAATTCAGCCTTACTACCATAATCTGGGTGCCCTTGGCTTTGTGCAGACGGTGAGTAACATTATGCTGGTGGCCATCGAGAACCACAAGATGGCGCGGCAACGGCTGGCGCAGGAGTCTATCCGGAGGGAGATTGAGATTGCCCGGGAGGTACAGACGATGCTGTTCCCGAAGTCGCTGCCGAACGATACCGACGTAGCCATACATGCCAGTTATATACCCCATTCTTCTATCGGGGGCGATTACTACGATTATATTGAAATAGATCAGGACCAGTTCCTGTTTTGCGTGGCCGATGTGTCGGGGAAAGGGGTGCCTGCCTCCCTGCTGATGTCGAACTTCCAGGCTGGTCTGCGGACCATACTCCGGCAGACCTCGGATTTGAATACGGTGGTGGCAGAGCTCAACAACCTGATTTACCGCAACGCGATTGCCGAAAAGTTCATCACCACTTTTCTAGCGCTTTACAACCGGCAGACCCGCGAGCTTACCTATGTGAATGCCGGCCACAACTCACCCATTCTGCTGTACGAGAACAACTCACACCTGCTCCTGAACGAGGGCTGTACGATGCTGGGTGTATTCGATGTGCTGCCGTTTATGTCAGTAGCCAAGGTAACGGTGCCTAAAAATGCGGTACTGCTCTGCTATACTGACGGCCTGACGGAGGTTTTTGATGAGGACGAGGCGGAATTTGGTATTGAGGGCACTATTGAATTTCTGAAGCGGAACCGCTTCTTGAGCTCTAAAATGATGCACCTGCAACTGCTCCGCGAAATAAACCTCTACAACGAAGAGGTCAGCTTCAACGACGACATCACGCTGCTCTCCTGCCGGTTTAAGTAAATGACATTGTTAAATTGCTGGATTGTTTAATTGTTGGTTCAGCATGTTTGGGCAGAAATTACCTCTTGTCTATGAATAACAATTAAACAATCAAACCATCAACAATTAAAACTTGATCCGCCTTTACAAAACGCCTTTTCTGCTGAAGAAACTGATGCCCCGCTACACCTGGCATCGGGCAGGGCAGGAGAAAAGGCTTTTCCTGACGTTTGATGATGGGCCAATTCCAGAGGTAACGCCCTGGGTGCTGGAGCAATTGGCAAAATACGGGGCAAAGGCCACGTTCTTTTGCGTGGGCGAAAACCTGGTAAAGTACCCGGAGATAGCGCAGCAGGCGCTGGCGCAGGGGCACCTGCTGGCCAACCATACCCAGCACCACCTGAAAGGCTGGAGAACACCCTGCAAGGCATACCTGCAGGACACAGCGCAGTGCCAGGAGGTGTTGGAACAGCTGCAGCCTGGGCAGCGCACAAAATACTTCCGGCCTCCTTACGGGCGCATCTCCAAAACGCAGGCAGCAGCCCTCCGGTATGAGTATGAGATTGTTTTGTGGGATATGCTTACCAACGACTATGACGCCACCCTCTCCCCGGAAAAATGCCTGAAGATGGCGATTAAGTATACCCAAAGCGGCAGCATCATCGTATTTCACGACAGCCTGAAAGCAAAACGTAATATGATGTATGCCCTGCCGCGCTTCCTGGAGCACTTCTCCCGGCTAGGTTATACCTTCGACACTTTATGATTGTATCTGTAGCCTACTTTATACTTTATTTTTTACTTTTCCTGGGGCTGCTGATCCTGCTGGTTTTCAACAGGAAACGCTATGCCCTGCAGCAGTCGCACCAGCCACGCATCAGCATCCTGATTGCCGCCCGAAATGAAGAACATACCATTCTGCGCTGCCTGCAGGCTATAGCCGCGCTCGATTACCCTGACGGGAAAATAGAAGTGCTCATCGGAGACGATGCCTCCTCAGATGGTACGCGTGCCGTGGTAGAGGCATTTATACAGGGCAAGCCCGGCTACCGCTGCATCTCCATCAGGCAAAACACCGGAACCACCAAAGGAAAAGCGAATGTGCTGGCACAACTGGCAAAGCACGCCACCTCCGACTTTTTCTTTTATACTGATGCCGACATTGCCGTGCCGCCGCAATGGGTGCGGGGAATGCTGTCGGAGATGAAGGAGGATGTTGGTGTGGTGACGGGCATTACCTCTATTGCGGGAGATAGCTTCTGGGCCAGGTTGCAGGCCATGGACTGGCTGTATGCATTGGGGCTGATGCAGGTGGTTTCGGATCTGAAGCTGCCTGTATCCACAATGGGTAACAACATGCTGTTGCGCCGGCAGGCCTACGAGGGAGTGGGAGGGTTCGAAGGAATTGGCTTTTCTATTACCGAGGACATTGCCATTTTCAATGCCATTATAAAGAAAGGCTGGACCTTCCGGAACATTTACGATAAAAGTGTTTTAGCTCTTTCGACACCTGCTGTTCGCTTTACAGATTACCTGCACCAACGCAAGCGCTGGATGCGGGGCTCTATGCACCTGCCACTCTATATGGCCATCATCTTTATTCTGCATTCCGCTTATTATCCGGTGTTGCTGCCGTTTTTTGCTTATACTTCGGTGGGGGTGGCATTGGCTATCTTCGTGTTTAAGCTGTCACTGCAAAGCCTGTATGTGCACATCTGCCTGCAGCGGCTGGGCCAGTCGGCGCCCTGGTGGTTTTACATTGCCTTTGAAATTTATCTCGTTGTCACGTCCGTTATCCTCATTTTTTACTTTTTTCTGCCGCTTTCCATCTCCTGGAAAGGGAGGAAGTATTAAGAGTTAGAGAGTTTAGGAGTTAGAGAGTTAAAGAGGTAGCGGTATTAAACTCTAAAGGCTCTATTTAAACAACGAGCAGCTCTATTTCTATTGGAGAAATCAAATATTTTTCTTGATTCCTGAAGAACGAGTTTCAATATACTTTGAGGGAAAAGGAATCAAAACATAGCATTTTTCAGGTAGGTACATTAAATTGAAACTTTGTTCAACCGGCTACTTGCGCGCCTCATTCGTAGGTATGACATTTGCCCTTGAAGATTGCAGTATTTAAAATGACTCGCCCAATGAATTTAATTGACTCGCACGCACACATCTACTCAGAGAAGTTTGACGAAGACAGAGCAGATGCTATGGCGAGGGCACAGGAGGAGGGGGTAAGCCGAATCTATATGCCCAATATCGACCATACCTCCATTGATACCATGTTGGAGGCAGAGGCGAAGTACCCGCAACTTTGCATTCCGATGATGGGGTTGCATCCTACCTCTGTTGACAATGACTTTGAGCGGGAACTGTACCTGGTAGAGGAGTGGCTGGAGAAACGAAAGTTTGCGGCGGTGGGTGAATGCGGTATAGACCTGTACTGGGACAAAACTTTTCTGTCGCAGCAACAGGAGGCGCTGAAAGTGCAGGTGGCGCTGGCAAAAAAACACCAATTGCCGATCGTGCTGCATACCCGCGACTCCTTTAATGAGACATTCGAGATCATAGAAGCTGCGCAGGATGGTACGCTCCGCGGGATTTTCCATTGCTTTTCAGGCACTGCGGAGGAGGCAGAAAAGGTAAGGAAGCTGGGGTTTCTGATGGGTATTGGTGGGGTGGCTACCTTCAAAAACGGTGGCCTGGACAAGGTGCTTCCGCACGTATCGCTGGATAACCTTGTGCTGGAAACAGACTGCCCTTATTTAGCGCCCACTCCGCACCGTGGGAAACGCAATGAGCCTGTTTATCTGCCTTTAATAGCCAAACGTGTTGCCGAACTGATGCAGCAGCCAGTAGCGGTGGTCGCTGAGAAAACAACAGCCAATGCGTTGAACCTGTTTAAGCTATAGCCATGAATATCGTAAGAGTGAACATAGGCACCTCCGCGCCACAGGATCCGGAAGCTTCCATCATGATCATCTATACCGGCGGAACCATCGGTATGGTGTTCGATGAGGAGCACAAGCACCTCGTGCCCTTCAACTTCAGCCAGATATTGCAGAAAGTGCCAGAGCTGAGGCAGTTTAATTACCTGCTGTCGGTGGTAAGCATAGAGCCTGCCATTGATTCGTCTAATGTGAACCTTGGCGACTGGATGATGATGGCCCGCCTGGTGGAGGAGAACTATAATGACTTCGACGGCTTTGTGATTCTGCACGGTACTGACACCATGGCTTATAGTGCCTCCGCCCTGAGCTATATGCTGGAGAACTTACAGAAGCCAGTCATCTTTACTGGGGCGCAGGTTCCGATTGGCCGGGTGCGCACAGATGCCAGGGAGAACCTGATATCTGCCCTTCAGATTGCCGCTACCAAGAACGATGGGGGAGGAGTAGTGCCGGAGGTATGCATATATTTCCACAACCTGCTGTTGCGGGGCAATAGGGCTAAAAAAGTGGAGAGCACCCAGTTCAGCGCCTTTAAATCGGAAAACCACCCGATTCTCGCCAAGGCAGGCGTGAACATAGACTATTACGGGACAGCCATTCGCCCGCATACAAAAAAACCTTTTAAAGCACACTATAACTTAGATTACCGTGTGGCTATTCTAAAGCTTTTCCCGGGAATAACGCCGCAGGTGGTTAAAAGTATTCTGACTACACCAGAGTTGCGGGGGGTGGTGATGGAGACTTTTGGTGCCGGTAATGCGCCAACCTCATCCTGGCTGCTGGATTTGCTGCGGGAGGCAATCGGGCGGGGCCTTCTGATCATGAATGTGTCGCAGTGCGATGAAGGACGCGTAGACCAGGGTCACTATGAAACCAGCAGGTATCTATTAGAAATGGGCGTGATTGGGGGAGCCGACATTACTACGGAGGCTGCTATCACAAAAATGATGTTTGTACTCGGGCAGGATCTGTCTCCCGCCAAAACCATCGACTTACTTACGCAGGACCTGCGGGGCGAAATAACACTCTGAGAGCCGGTTTCAATTTATCTTTTTGAACTTCAAATGCACGCTTATAGAACCTAAAGCGCTCACTTTCACTATCAAAAACAATTTTTAAACATACGCAAATAAAAATAGGTACTACATTCCATTTGCAAAGTTGCCGGCAAATGCCGTATCTTTGCATTACCAAAAGAATAGAGAGGTGTCCGAGTGGTTGAAGGAGCACGCCTGGAAAGTGTGTATACCTCAAAAGGGTATCGCGGGTTCGAATCCCGCTCTCTCTGCATAGCAAAAGTCTCAAATAGCTGATTTTAAGCAATTTGAGACTTTTTATTTTAGGTTTAGTCAAAAATTTAAATAGTTGTAGTCAAAGCCACTTTTCATCCTCCGTATGAATTTTAGCTTCTACCTTGGCGGTTATGGACGTGATAACAGCTATTGTTTAATATTGAACAACGGTACATTAACCATTTCTGAGTATCAAGGCATACCCATTCCAGGACATGACAAAGTGCTTGCCGTTGACGATATCATAGATTGGCAACTGTTGTTGGAATTCCTAAAAGCCTGCAACTGGAAGAGAAGATATGACAGCAATATACTCGATGGTACGCAGTGGGAGTTGACAGTAAGCGGAAAGGGTATCAGTGTCAGATCATATGGCTCTAATGCCTATCCAGAGAACTTCGATATGTTTCTGATGCTGCTCAACAAGGTAACAGGTGTTGTGGGTGTTCGAATATCCATATGATGCTGGTTCGGCTAATCCCACATACCCATGAATTCGGATCCTAATGTTTCCCGCTTGCACCTTGGGCAAAGCCATTGCTCTTTTTCTGGAAGGTAATCATCGGTAGCCAGCCCCAACTCTTTTTCAATTTCGCTTTCTTCTACATCTTCTTTGTAAAATTTTACCTTCTTGCGACACTGCGGGCATTTGGAGAAGCTCTTGCTCATGTCCCTGCCAACGATGATTCCGCAGTCGCCACAGTAGGCTGGCTCAATCCTAATGCCGTTCTCAAAGTATCGGAAACCGATGCCTTGGTAGATTTCGCCTGATTCCAATCCGCACTGGCACACAGCTTTTATGATGTTACCCATATGTTCTTCCTCTGAATTTAATCCAGCACCATTACCAGCGTTGAACCATATCTTGGATGGGCTTCCTCATATCCCAAACTAACCTTAATATACACATGCGTGAGGCAATCGTTTCTGTGTCGCAGGGAGGGCACATCGTAGTCGATCAAAAACTGTAATGCTATCTTCCTTCCTGTTTCATTACCGTAGGCACAGCACTCAGCATAGTTTTCCTTCTCACACTTTACACGTTTATGACCTACTATACCTAACTCGGCTGATTCCCTGGCAAAGCACTTGGCGTTCTGGGACATGTAAGAGTCTGTGTAAAACGGTTCCAGTGGCTGTATGCTGTTCAGCTCTTTTACAAGTGAGTTTCTGTAAGAAAACCATTTACCCTTTTCATTTCTTGCTATAAATATATCTTTGGGTAGAGCCTTGCCAGGTTTAGGTACAGGAGAGTTGCTGTTCCACTCTGACAGAGGGATGCAGTATGCCTGCCAGGAGTTCCGGAATGAGTTGGAAGACAAATCGGTGCGGCAGAGTATAAGCAGGAAGGGGAACTGTTGGGACAATGCCGTGGCAGAGAGCTTCTTCAAAACCATGAAAGCCGAGATGGTCTACCACGAGTCTTTCCTGACAGTGGAAGAAGCCAGGATGGCAGTGGTCGTCTATATTGAAGTATATGGAAGTCTTCTACAACAGGGAGAGGAGCCATTCAACGCTAGGCTATCTTACCCCCTGCCAGTATGGAGAACGGATCCTACAAAAGAAAATGGCTGTCTAACATAAAGCCTCTGGTAAACTGTTGCAATTCCAGGTACACCTTTCCGAAAATATTGGAGTACGCTTGTCTCATGATAGAATCCTGTACTAAAAAACTACAAATAACTATAGCAAAACAAGTTAGGCAGCCATACCAAATTTTGCAGAATGCCTCCCGCTGTGGCCCGCATTTAGATCGGCAGGTAACCGCTGTAGAGAGGCAAAAGCCTTGCTATTTATGTGTTTCTGGGCCACTTTAGGCTTCTGAAATAAAGACCAGCGGCAATTGCCATAAACCTAACGCCTTCTTCTTCAATATTTTATAGGTGTTATAATTTCCTCCTTTGATTAAATTTTTTTATATTTAATCAAAGGAACCGCTTATGCCAATATACATGGACAGGCATGATTTTTCTGGAGTCACTGCAAAAGATGTTGCAGCGGCTCATCAGGAGGACCTGAAAATTCAGGAAAAGTATGGGTGCCGCGGACTGACCTATTGGTTCGACGAAGAAAGGCAAATGGCTTTCTGCTTGGTTGAGGGTCCAGACAAAGAATCAGTCAGGAAAATGCACGACGAAGCCCATGGCCTGGTTCCTTTTGAAATTATAGAGGTTGAAAGCCATATCGTGAAAGCTTTTCTGGGTAGAATTGAGGACCCGCAGTCTTCAGAAACTGCAACCGATTCAGCGTTGTTTGCTTTTGATGATCCGGCTTTTCGGACTATCATGGCGACGGCGTTAAGTGATGCTGCTTTGTTGCCTTCCAAAATCGGACAGGACGAAGCGCAAAGGCTTTTCTGCCTGCAAAATGAAATCATCAGGAATGCTTTGCTGAAATATGATGGAAAAGAAGTCCGGCATACCGGGCATGGCTTTCTGGCTTCCTTTATGTCTGCTTCCAAAGCCGTGCTGTGTGCCGTCGAAATACAGGAAACCCTCCGCAAACATAACAGCAATACAGCAACCGAAAAGCTGGAGGTGGAAATTGGCTTAAGTGCCGGTACCCCCGTAAATGGCAGCAGCGACTTATTCGGGCAGGCGATTCAGTTGGCAAACAGGCTATGTAAGGTACCTGGTGCAGGTCATGTAGTGGCTTCTGCTACGGTGCGGGACCTTTTTAGACAGGAGGAAGAAGGTAGTTTTAACCAGGGTCATCTGGTCAGAACGCTGAATCTGCCGGAGGAGCGGTTCTTAAACCAGTTGTATGATATTACCGAAACAGCCTGGAACGAAACCGGATTTACCATTCCTGATTTTGCAAAAGCCTTTGGGTTAAGCAAATCACAATTCTACAGAAAAACAGTTTCTTTGTTGGGGTATTCTCCCAATGATTTTGTGAAAGAGTACAGGTTAACGAAAGCAGTAGAAATTATCGAAAGCCAGGAAAGCAGCATTTCCGAAGTTGCTTACCACTCAGGCTTTACCAGCCCTTCCTATTTCTCCAAGTGTTTCCAGAAAAGATTTAATATTCTTCCTTCCATTTACGCTACTGCAGTGGCTGCCTCCGGTCAGGTTTAAATTTCTGTCTTTCCCCATCAACTTGCTTCAAATTTGCTAGCCTTTGAATCAAATGTGGCAGAGGGGCTCTGCGTTTCATCCTATCTTTGATAATATAAAAACATGCTGGTGATAATTCTCTGTTTGTTGGCTAATCCTGCTTTTTGATAAGGATTTTTATCATTTGGAGAAGAATAAAAGGCATGTGCGATGTCAAATTCTTAAAACATATCAATTATGCAAAAATCACTAAACCAACTCCCTGTTACACTTGAAGTGCCGGGAGCAAAAATTACGAGCGAAGCTTTTGGGGATATAACGGTCGCTTTTACAAGCTTAAGTAAAGGTACCGATCTTGCCCCACTTTTGGAAGGCCTTCCCCATGACCACTGTCAATGTCCGCATTGGGGATACGTGATGAAAGGAAAAATTCGGATCCGCTACCAGGATGGAACGGAGGAAGTAACCGAGGGTGGGAATCTCTACTACTGGCCAGCCGGACATACGGGAGTGGTGGAAGAAGACGTGGAGTTTATAGAGTTCAGCCCAAAACATGAAATGGAACATGTGTTACAGCATGTAAAGGCTAAATTAGAACAAGCAGCACATTAACCGCTGCTTTTCATAGATAAATCATTTTTCACTACAACCCTAAACGAATCTATTTATGGCTACTGCAACAACAAAATCTGCCTCCGTTAAAAGTTTAGGAGGTGAAATTCTTCGTACGTTCAAATCTGACTTCCGGGGGGAGCTTCTTCAACCAGGAGACAAGAATTATAATGAAGCCCGGAAGGTGTATAATGCCATGATTGACAAACAGCCAGGGTTGATTGCCTATTGTAGTGAGGTGGCAGATGTGGTAAAGGCCGTGCGCTTTGCCGGAGCTTATAATCTGGATGTGGCCGTGCGGGCTGGTGGCCACAATGGCGCCGGCTTGGGGATGTGTGAAGATGGCCTTTGCATCGACCTTTCCAAAATGAAGCTAATCAGGGTAAACCAGGAGGCAAATACTGTTTTGGTGGAGGGAGGCTGCACGTGGGGAGAAGTAGATCAGGCTACCCATGCTTATGGCCTTGCTATGCCCAGTGGCATCATTTCTACCACGGGGGTAGGTGGATTGACATTGGGCGGAGGACATGGCCATCTGAGTCGTAAATACGGACTCACAATCGACAATCTTCTGGAAGCGGAAATAGTGCTGGCCACAGGTGAAGTGGTAACCGCCAATGAACAGGAGCACCAGGATCTCTTTTGGGCTGTTCGCGGAGGAGGCGGCAACTTTGGAGTAGTTACCTCTTTCCTTTTTCGCCTGCATCCGGTGAGCACAGTCTATGCCGGCCCTATGTTTTGGGAGTTGGGAAGTGCACCTGAGATTCTCAAGTGGTACCGGGAGTTTCTCCCTGCAGCCCCGGAGGAGCTGAATGGTTTCTTTGCTTTTATGGCCGTGCCTCCGGCCCCCTCCTTTCCTGAACATTTGCACTTACAGAAAGTCTGCGGAATTGTGTGGTGCCACTGTGGCAAATCTGATCAGGCCGAAGAAACCCTGAGCCAGGTCCGGGAAAAGTTTCCGCCCATTTTTGAGCATGTGGGAGCGATGCCTTATCCTGCCTTACAAAGCGCCTTCGATGCTTTGTATCCAAAAGGCCACAATTGGTACTGGCGTGGGGATTTTGTAAAAGAAATACCTGATGAGGCCATTGAACAACACGTGAAGTTTGCCAACGAATTGCCTACTATGCAATCCACCATGCACCTTTATCCTGTCGACGGCGCTGTGAACCGGGTAGGCAAGGAGGATACTGCTTTTAGCTTCCGGGAAGCCAATTGGTCGCAGGTGATAGTAGGGGTAGATCCGGATGCGAAAAACAATGAGCGCATTACACAGTGGGCAAAGGATTACTGGAAAGCCATCCATCCTTACTCTCTTGGCGGCGCCTATGTAAATTTTATGATGGAGGAAGGGCAGGAGCGGGTAAAAGCCACCTACCGGGATAACTATGACCGCCTGTTAAAGGTCAAACAGAAATATGACCCGTCAAACTTTTTTCACCTCAATCAGAACATAAAAGCTTAACGCTGATACTATTGAATTTCCTGAAAAAGAAGTTACTTCTGCAGGTATTGCCAATTTGTAAAATCATTCATGTTATCAATAACATAAAAAGCGAACTATGGAAACTGTAAAAGAACCACAAACAATTACTTTATACGAGCGGCTTGGTGGCGCGGAAGGGATTGCTTCGATTGCAAATGATTCTGTGGACCAGCACCTGAAAAACCCGGTAGTAAGTACCCGCTATAAGTATTCTGACATAGCCAAAGTAAAAAGCATGGCTTTTGAATTTATGGCCATGGGCACAGGGGGACCTCAAACCTATACCGGCAGAAATATGCTTGACACCCACCGGGGGATGAACATAAGTGAGCAGGAATTTATGGAGGTAGTCGACGATATATTAGTTGCCCTTGACATGAATCACATTGACCAAAAGGAAAAAGATGAGGTGCTGGCCATCCTGTACTCTTTGCGAAAAGAAATTGTGCGGGTTTAGTGTAAGCTTTCCCGGTTCTTAGAGCATGTTTAAATTTTGTTTTTGGATGCGAAAATTGTCCATGAAGGGTTCTGGCGAAACGGTTTTGGAGCTTCATAGCAGCGCTATGGAGCGAGAAAACTGTGAAGGAAGGTTCCTTTATGGGCAGTTTGCAGCGCAAAGGATGAATTTTAAACATGCTCTTAGGCCATCGTGAAGTTGGTTTTTTAAGTTACAGTTTCATCGAGTAATTCCACCGGTGTTCGGAACTTCAGTGCCTGATGAGTGCGATGGTGGTTATGATTGTAATAGCAGACAACAGATGCCTTTATCATAAATACAATAAGCCCAAAAGCAACATAATTTCCATTGTTTTGGCTATACTCGATAATACTACATTACAACATGCCTTATGATCTCAGAGAATGAAGTTGGGCTCGTCTCCTTTCGGAATGAATGGCAGAAGGCCTTGCAGCCTATTCCTTTTCCCGTAAAATACCAGAACCCGTACCTCCTCCGGGAATGGATCTTACTCGGTCCTGCAGGGTACGTGAGCCCCATTTCTCCAGCCTGCACATCGCGATATAAAATTGCGCTTTAACTCATCGTCCAGGTAAATGATCGTCTTGATGTGCATCTAGGTTAATTGTCTCCGCACTACGGAGACAATCTGCTAATCTTTGTAAATACTGGTAAAGCGGATACAGTGCAGTAACTGCTTCTGGCTCCACCCGGTACCGTATTCCAGTGTTAATTGTTGGGCATGTGTAGTTACTATTTGCTTGCCATACTCAACCCGGCTATTTCTTAGTATTCTATCGTTAACGCGTTTACCAACCAGCCAGTAAAGCGGAGTAATTTCGGCATTGACTATAGTAGCCACTTTCACCCGCTGGTTTTGCACTTATAAAAGGAAATTACTTGCTGCTAATGAGAAGAAGGCCTGAAGGGATACAATTCCAGAATCATTTGCTTCACCTGGTGCCAAATAGTTGAGTTTGACCACGCCTCACATCATAGAATTTGAGAGAGCCCGGTTCTTTACTTTAAAGCATGTTCTTTTTCTCAACTCTCCAAATTGGGTTCTTTGATAGCCCTGCAGGTTCACCTGTAAATAGCCTGCCTGCCGCGCTGTCGCCCTTCAGCTGCCATTGGTACCAGGCGGTGGCAACCTTAGCAAATTCACCACCATGCGGCTGACTGTAAGTGCCGGCATGCCCCACATCCATATTAGCCATGAAAACCGGGACATGATTAATTTGTTCGTAATCGTCCATGCCATTGGCATAGGCTATGTCCTTTTCGCCTCCAAGCATATACAGGGTTGGCGTATGAATTTTCTTGAGGTTTTCTTTAGTTAAGTTGGGCATGGCGCTCCTGCCGTTTCCCGGGGTGCTAAAAATACCACTGTTAGCAACCACCACGGTGCTTACACGTGAGTCGGAGGCCACTTCGAGCGTTTGCAGACCACCGCAGGACATGCCGCTTACTGCTATTTTGGTTACATCAATTTTATTGTAATAAGGGCTTTTCCTGTCTTTATTCTGAGCAACCGCCCAGTCAATGGCATCTAGAAGCTGGGAAGATGTTGATTTCCCGGTTCCTTTTTCTCCTTCCTGTGGCATGGGGCCGATAGCGACCACTAAAAAACCATAAGATGAAACCTCAGACAGAAAATTTACATGTTCCCAGGGAGAATTGGCACAAGCGCCATTACCCCAGGCAATGATGGGCAGTTTGTTTTTTTTACCAAAAGCGCTCAGGTCTTTCGGGCGGAAAACGGTATGCGTGGGCAATGTACTTTCGGTGAGCATGATGGCGCTATATGGACCGGTTCCGCCGTCTTCCACCACTCTTGACGCAGTTTGAGCGGAGGTAGATGGCCGCTGTGCATAGCTTGGATTGAAAACGCTTAGCAAAGACAAGGACAGGAAAGCAGAGAGTAGTATTTTAGTCACCATATGGAATTTGTTTTTGTATTTACTGTTAATGCACGCCATGTCATCTTGACCTAAATTTCGATTGTTTGGACGAGTGATCTCTATCAACCGCTAGTTATGGCAATCGCCAGCCTCTTGGAAAGGCTCCCGCTGTGTTTGCACTTCTAAAAGGGAAAAATATGGTTGTCCAATAGTATAAGCTTAAAGATAGACAATTTTAGGATATTCTGCTTCACCTGGTGCGAGGCTGCTGATGACGCCCAAGGTGAACTTGCTATATTTGACTGGAGGCTTTTGACAGGCAGATTTACTAAAAGCACTAAATTTGACTATCATGGGAAGACGAGTATTTGACGCCTCTTTCAAGCGGATGGCTATTGACCTCTCTTATGCCAGAGGTTCGGTAAAAGAGGTAGCCGACGAGCTGGGCATAGACCCTGGCCGGCTGAGCAAATGGCGGAAGCGACCAACATGGCGGCCTGGCAGATGGCGGTGGGAAACAGGCCCCTATTCCACTCCCTTTTGTTCCACTCTGACCGGGGCGTGCAGTACGCCTGCAGCGCTTTCAGAGAGCAGCTGGAAGGAATGCCGGTGGTGCAGAGTATGAGTCGCAAGGGTAACTGCTGGGACAATGCGGTAGCTGAGAGTTTCTTCAAGACGATGAAAACAGAAATGGTGTACCACCACAAGTTTACCACCATGGCAGAGGCAAAGCTGGCCGTATTCGAGTACATCGAAGGATGGTATAACAGGAAAAGGAAACATTCGGCACTAGGTTATCTGACGCCATGCCAATCTTAAAGCTTGATGTGCATCCAGACTGTGGCTGCCTGAAAAAGTCTCCAGTAAAACATTGCAATTCCAAAGCTGCCGCTGCGCCACCGCATCAGGTGCGGCGAGTGCCAAAAGCCGCTGACAGGCTACGAGATGAAGAAGGGCATCCACTACTACAAGTGCAACACCAAAGGCTGCTGCCTCAACCTGAACGCAGAGAAAAGGCACGGGCTCTACCAGGATTTGCTGGAGGACTACCAGATAGACCCTGTCCTCCTGCCGCAGGTGCAGCAGATGATGGAGGAGGTGTTCGGGCGCCTATCGCAGGATAATGAGCAGGAGGAGAAGCGGCTGAAGGGGCAGCTGACGGAGCTTAAGAAAAAGCAGGAGACGCTGGAGCGGCGCTACGTCTACGGGGAGATAGACAGGGAGATATTCTCTAAGTTCAGCGCGGAGCTGAAGGCACAGGTGCGGGAGATAGAGGCAAACCTGGAGAAAGTGGCAGTGCCTTTATCGAACCAGAAATCGATGCTGGAAAAAGGGCTGAAAATGATGCTAAACCTCTCATCCTCACGGGAGAAGGCGGACGCTGGGAAGCGCAGGAGGCTGCAGGCGTTGGTGTTTCCAGAAGGGGTAGCCTATGACCGTGAAAAAGGGGCTTATCGAACCACCAGGGCCAACAGCTTTTTCGGCCTTGCCGCAGGGATTTCGCAGAAAATGGAGGAAAAAGAGAAGGGGAAAAGCGGTAGTGAAACAGACTTTTCCCCTTTGGTAGCCCGTAGGGGAATCGAACTATCATGACCTAATCAGTAGTAAAGGTAGATGTCTCTGACTATAGTTATTATTTGGTTGATTTTCTGTGCTTTAAGACGTAATTTTGCTTTGAGAAATCCTGTCGATTTAGCGAGGGTTCAAATTCGGATACCCAAGCCTTTTATTAGGGTTAAAGTGTTGAATATAAATGGTTTACGATGAGTGGAAAAATCCCGCTCTCTCTGCGACCTCACTTAAAAAGTGCCTCAGCGTAGTGCTGAGGCACTTTTTCTTTTTTCTCCTTAAACCCTGCTTAAACATTTAGTTTTTCTCCATCCTTAGGGGTACAGTACTGTTCTGTATTTCTTCCATTATATAAAATGGTGAGTCTGCTATACGCGTTCCTGATTGGTTCTTGCAGGAAAGCTTAACGTGACGCCTAGGGTAATTGCGCAACAGGCTGTTGGGTAGCTATAAGGCCTAAATAAGTAGAAAAAACTGCTTAATTAATTCCCCTACTTTACATCCTATGTTTGTTCTCAGTGTTTTAGCTACTCTTTTTTCCCTTTTGTTGATCAGAGAAAATAATATCTAAAACAGATAAAGCAAGTACCTAAGCTGTAGACAAGAAAACT
>NZ_QRGR01000039.1 GCF_003367245.1 Pontibacter diazotrophicus
ACCTCTACCGGAGGCTCTCCAAGGACTATGAACGCAGCACCAAATCAGCCGAGACAATGATTCAGATTACCATGATACATATCATGCTTAAGAAATTATCTAAATGAAATCAAAACAGCCTCTTAGGCTATTCCGGTGTAAGGCAGGTTGCCATTGATGAAACGTGGTCGGCTTTACGGTTCAGGCACCAGGCAGAGCGGAAAGAAGTTTCTACGTTTGGAGTGGATTTACCGGGCATCGACAGGAAAACAAAAACAGTAACAGTACCCGAAGACATGCAGCAGGCACTGGAGGAGGCAGGCGTGCTGGAACAATTTAAGCAGCTGGCGTTTACGCACCGGAAAGAGTATGTAGTGGCGGTGTTGGAGGCAAAAAGACCCGAAACCAGGGCCAAACGCATCAGTAATGTAGCTGCGCAACTGGCAGAGAGGCAGTAGATACAAGATAACTGCAGATGGTACCATATAAAATAAAAAAGGAGGCGCAATTTTAATTGCGCCTCCTTTTTTGTGCTTGCAAGATATTTACTCCTGAATTACAGTAGGGAAATTGGCTTCTACGTCCGTCTCGCCCACTGCTATATTGCTGGTGCTCCCTTTCAGGCCGGGCTGGTGCTTTAGTGTAATGCGTAGCGTGCCGGTGCTAGCTTCGCCAGTTGTGACGGTGGCTTCTAAACCAATAGGACGGTTGTTGCTGTCCATATCTGTTTTATTAACCGTAACATTCAGGCCGCCTAGTGCGTCATAAAACACCTCATGCTCATCCCCTTCTTCTTCTATCTCCTCTGTAATATCCTCGGATGGCGTCTGGCTGTCGTCTGAGAACGTAAGGGTGGCATCGTAAACTGCATTAGGCACCAGGTTTAATGTCTGGATAGTGGCATCAGTACCGCCTGGTCCATCCGGGTCGCTGAAAACAGCGGTTACATTCTGTCCTTTTCCTTGCGGCACAAGGTTGATGGTTACAGTTGTGATCAACTCACCTTCTTCAACTGGTGGCGTTGGATCATCATCCTCGCAAGACGTGGAAGCGAACAACAAAGATCCCATCATTAAAGCAGTCAGGTAAGGTCTAAATAGGTTTTTCATAAGTTGATAAATTTTGGTAAAAGTTTAATTGGTAAAAAATAAATTACGTGATACACCAGCACATTGCTGATGTCAAAAAATTCACTTTAAGTTTTGCTAAAATCCAAGGGCACTTTAATCCGGAACATGATCAGGCGGCCCGCTTCGTCAGCAAAATACCGGAAGCGGTTCAGGTAATCGCGGTATGTGGTGTTCAGCAGGTTGTTACCCGTAATTCCTATCTCCACCGGTTGCTTCCCAAAGTGTACTGTAGCACCTGCCGCTGCCTGCATTAAAAAGTAGGCGTCTGGTGCCGGGGCAAAATCCTCATCCGTTTTTTCCGGCACGCGCGTCTGTTCCGCCACATAGGTACCTCCCAAGGAAACATAGGCGTCTGAGAAACGACTCCCGTTGCCTGACTGGCCAAACTCATAGCGCAGGCTGTTGTTAAACCTGTCTGCCGGAATGTTGATGAGGTAATCATCTGCCTCTGTGTTTCTGGCACGCACAATAGCTGTTTTAGAGTCTATCACCAGGTTCGGAAGCAGATTGTACTCCAGGCTTAAATCTACTCCACTAAAGGTTGCATCCGTCTGCCTGTACCGGAAAGCCGGGAAAGCACCCCGTATGGTGAGCACAGGGTTGGCAAGCGGTGCCAGATAGATATAATTGTTAATAAAATTGTGGTAGAGACTCAGCTGACCATTCAGGCGCGTGTTGCCGAAATAATTTACGGAGGCCTCAAAATTATACGCCTGCTCCGAACCCAGTTCCGGGTCGCCTACCTCGTAAGTGGCAGCGCTATGGTGCACGCCATCGCTGAAGAGCTCGTTTACACTAGGTGCCCGCCAGGCAGAGGTGGCACTCAGGCCGAAGGTAAGGTGATAGCCCACATCATATAAAGCACCCAGGGTACCCGACACGTTGTTAAAATCATACTCCGGCTTTAACAATTCTCTACTCGACGAGAAACGCTTCACCTGCAAATATTTGTAATCGTATCGGAGACCAGCTTCCAGTTGCAGCCTGTCCTTCCGCCACTTCTCAATGACAAAAGCGCCGGCTGTTATACCGGTATAGTAAGGCAGAAAGTCGCTGTACTTATAGGTGTTCTGCTGGTAAATAGTGCTCACGCCTACTGATCCGGTGAAGTTGCCCAGCGGCTGGTGTTCCCAGATGGCCTCTGTGGTATGCGTGTTCAGGTTAAGGTAAAGTGCCGGATTTCCGGTTGCAGGACCATGCACATCATACTCCTCCCGCCTGTTGCGTTGCAAACCGTATACAAACTCCAGCCTGCCTGCCTCGCCGGTTTGCAGGTATGCCTTTGCCTTTAGCAGGTCGTGCTGCACGTTCTGGTAAGGCCGACCTATTTCGTAGGTGAATTCCACGTTTTCGGCTCCGGCTGGTCTGCCACGGGCAATCGCATAGTTCAAGTCTGTCAGGTTACCGATGTGAGCGGCCCGCAGGATGCCCAGCTTTGTATTGAACTGGCTGTAAAACAGCTCTCCGCCAAACTTTTCCTTCCGGTAACCTAGTGCTGCCGAGAAGTTCTGCTCCTCAAAACCCGTGTTCTCCAGGTAGTAATCCGGCGTTCGGGTATTTCCTGCCTTCTTATAGGTGCCCTGCAGGCGCCAGCTTAGCGGCGGAATACCTGCAAAGTTACCCTCTGCGGTAGCTGACGCGGCCATCTGGCGGTTGTTGGTGCTGCCCACCAGGTTCACCTCGCCGCCAACACCCGGCGTAGTGGGCAAAGCCCGCGGCTCCACGATCACCACGCCTCCAATAGCATCCGCTCCATAGCGCACACCGGCAGCTCCTTTTATCACCTTCATCTGGGTGGCCACAAAGGGGTCTATTTCGGGGGCATGTTCCGAACCCCACTGCTGGCCCTCCTGCCGTACGCCATTGTTCAGCAAGAGTATGCGGTTGCTGTGCATGCCATGGATAACAGGTTTGGAAATAGTAGGCCCGGTCTGAATGGTGGTAACACCTGCAATGCCTTGCAGTGTTCCTGCCAGCGACAGCCCGCGCGTCTCCTCCAACTCCCGCCCCGACAGCGTATACGACGACTGCGCCTGCTCCTGCAGATGAGCACCCGTTACCTCCACCGTGCCCAGCGTTCTGGCAGCTGTATGCAGTTGCAGGTCTCTGACAGAGGAACCTGTCAGCCTGATAGTAAAGCTCTCCGGCTCATACCCCACATAGGTCACCTGCACAGTATAAGTACCCTGGCACAGGTGGTGGAAATGATAATTCCCATACGCATCAGCCACGGAGGCTTTGTGCAGTTCCGGAATAGACACAGTGGCACCAATAAGCGTAGCGCGGGAGTCGTGGTCCAGCACCTTGCCTGATAAGGTAAGGCCACAGTCCTGTTCCTCTCCTGTTTCCAAATCAGGAGGAGGTAACAGCTGCGCCAGTGCCGGCTGCACCTGCATTGCCATGAAAAGAAGTATCAGCAAAAAACTATGCTGAAAGTATTTGAAAAAGAACACGGCTAAGATTTTAGCAATAATCGGCAAAGGCTATCATAGCTTCTGCCAAACTCCAAAAAAGGCACCCTGCAACAAATGATGCCGGCGAGCCTAATGGGGCTATTGTAATAATTAAAGTATACCCGCACCTGCTCGAAAAGTCATGTACAGACATGCATGTAATCAGGTAAAACGGGTAAGGAGCTAAAACTAAGCCAAAGGTGGGCCGCGAAGAAAAGTAGAGGTATGAGTTGCGCTATGCCATGTGCCGGTATAATGCACGGCATAGGTAGCGCGATGTACAGCAGGTTTTAAAACAACGGGAGGAAAGCTGCCCTGATAAGGCTTGCCAAACATATCCTCTACCGGACAATGCTTGTGCTTCAGGCCAACCTGCGCCTCATGCGTATCCGTGTGGTCGGTATGTACGGTGTGCGTATGCGGGTGCAGATCCAGCAAAAGGGCATCCGGTACCATCGCCCTGCAGAAAAGCAGGAGCAGGAATAGGGCGATATATTTCAGGAAGGACTGCACCTTTTATATAGGAACCACAGCAAATGTACAATTAATTCCACAATGTTGCATTTGTATAAAGCTAGTCCCGCATTTTCAACCCTTCTTCTACTACAGATACCGCCGGAATGTTCCTTAAAGTAAATTTTTCAGGCCCAGTCTTGTCAACTTATACAAGCTTTTCTGACATCCTGTCACAAAAGCAATGCTTCAGCTGCTCTGGAACAGGATTTGAAAGCCTTTGCCAAAAGTAGCCTGTCGGTTAAAAGAATTTTCAAAAAAACATATATAGTAGCAACATGGAAGAAAGAGGTAATATTTCGATTCACACCGAGAATATTTTCCCCATCATCAAGAAGTTTTTATACTCTGACCACGAGATTTTCCTGCGTGAGTTAGTGAGTAACGCTGTAGATGCCACACAGAAAGTGAAGCGTTTGGCAGCTGTTGGCGAGTATAAAGGCGACCTGGGCGAGCTGAAGGTAAAGGTAGCGGTAAACAAAGATGACCGCACCATCACGATATCGGATAACGGTATCGGTATGACGGCGGAGGAAATCAAGAAGTACATCAACCAGATTGCGTTTTCAGGAGCCTCTGAGTTTGTAGAGCGTTTTAAAGACTCCGATGGCGATAAAGACCAGATCATCGGTCAGTTTGGTTTGGGCTTCTACTCTGCCTTTATGGTGGCCGACCGGGTGGATATCGTGACCAAATCGTACCAGGAAGGCGCAGAGCCAGCCCGTTGGACCTGCGATGGTAGCACAGAGTTTGCCATTACGGACGCTCAGAAAGAAGACCGCGGCTCTGATGTGATATTGCACGTTGCCCCCGATTCTGATGAGTTCCTGGAAACAGCGCGTATCCGCACTATCCTGGACAAGTACTGCAAGTTCCTGCCAGTGCCGATTGAGTTTGAGGGTGAAGTTATCAACAACCCGAACCCCATCTGGACAAAGCAGCCTGCTGACCTGACAGACGAGGACTACAAGAACTTCTACAAAGAGCTGTACCCGTTCTCAGAGCCACCGCTGTTCTGGATTCACCTGAACGTGGACTATCCGTTTAACCTGACAGGTATCCTGTACTTCCCTAAAATCAAGAACGATTTTGAGCTGCAGCGCAACAAGATTCAGCT
Organism: Pontibacter diazotrophicus; assembly: GCF_003367245.1. Classification (GTDB taxonomy): domain Bacteria; phylum Bacteroidota; class Bacteroidia; order Cytophagales; family Hymenobacteraceae; genus Pontibacter; species Pontibacter diazotrophicus. The sequence continues at coordinate 5,193 of NZ_QRGR01000039.1, forward strand.
GTACTCCCGCCAGGTGTTCATCACCGATGAGGTGAAAGACGTGGTGCCGGAGTTCCTGATGCTGCTGCACGGTATCATCGACTCACCGGACATTCCGCTGAACGTAAGCCGCTCTTTCCTGCAGGCTGATTCCAGCGTAAAGAAAATCAACACCTACATCACTAAAAAGGTAGCTGATAAGCTAAACGATATCTTCAAGAAAGACCGCGAAACGTTTGAGAAGACCTGGGACGACATCAACGTGTTTGTGAAGTATGGCATGCTCTCTGATGATAAATTCTATGAGAAAGCCAAAGACTTCGTGCTGCTGCAGAACACCGAAGGCAAGTACTATACAATAGAAGAGTACAAAGCGCTGGTGCAGGCCAACCAGACAAACAAAAGCGAGCAACTGGTATTCCTGTACACCACAGATGCCGATAAGCAGCACGCCTTTATTGAGGCGGCCCAGAACCGTGGCTACGATGTGCTGAAGCTGGACTCAGTTATCGACAGCCACTTTATTGGCATGCTGGAGCAGAAGCTGGAGAAAACCACCCTGAAGCGTGTGGACTCTGAAACCATCGATAAGCTAGTTGAGCGCGACGAGGCGAAGGAAAGCGTGCTGAACGATAAGGAGAAGGAAGACCTGAAAGCGGCTTATGAGCAGGCTATCAACAACCAGCACATGCACGTAGAGGTAGCGCCAATGTCTCCGGACGATGCACCGGTGGTGATTACGATGCCTGAGTTTATGCGCCGCATGAAGGACATGAATAAGAGCGGTGGTGGCGGCATGATGTTCATGGGCGATATGCCGGACACTTACAACGTAACCATCAATGCAAACCACCCGCTGAACCAGCGCGTGCTGAGTGCCGAAGGCGACGACAAGTCTGCCGTTGCCCGTCAGGCGTTTGACCTGGCGCTGCTGTCGCAGAACATGCTTTCTGGTGCAGCCCTTACTACTTTTGTGAAACGCAGCTTTGAGCTGATGACGAAAGAATAGAAAAGAACTTACAAATTAAAAATTATACCAAACAGTTTAAGGCAGTGCCCACAGGGTGCTGCCTTTTTTGCTTCTGCCGTTCTGCCTCATGAAACTAACCTGCCATATGTAAAGTTATAGGGGCAGTTTGCGTATTGGTGCTTATATGATTTATGTTCATCTTTACGTTTAAAATCTGACAGCTGACAGCTGATTGCTGGGATGATGGTTAAATGGCTTAATTGTTAAATTGTTGAACAACAAGAGCAACATAGCGGAACCAGCCATTCAACCATCAAGCTATTCAGTTATTCGAAATTCAGTTATTCAAAATTGAACATGAGGCATTCTCTTCTTCTGGCGTTGACTTTTGTAGCAGGCATAGGGTTGCTTACCTTAGGCGGTTGCGGCCAACCCAAATGGAACAGTGACTACCACCTGGACCAGGCGCGCCTGAAAGCAGGCGCCAAAGCCGATGTCCTTGCCTCCGGAGATACTATAAACCCTGATGTGGAAGTGCGGAAGGCACTGGAAAAGGAGGAGGTAGAGGGAGAAAAAAAGCGAAAGAAGCAGAAGCAAAGCAAGCGTTATTTCCTGGGCTATAAGGTAAAGCGTGGCTTTATCAAAACAGGTCGCAGTGCCCGCCAGACCATAGAGACTTTTAGTTATCTTCCTGAGCAAGAAGAACTCAATCCGTATGCCCCTCTCAAATACCTGTATGACACTAAGAAGCGCAAGCTATACCGCACCAGCAACAACGAAGTAGACCAGGCACGTTATAAGGTGCTGCACGGCCCTTATGTAAAGAAAATTGACGGGCAGACAGTGGAGGAAGGTTACTTCTATATAGGTACCAAGCACCTGCGCTGGGAAAAATACAGACCTGACGAGGAAGGCACTTTAGTTGGGAAAGACCACTATGAAAAAGGCTTTGTACGCGATGCCGTGGTCACCTACTATGACGGTGCTCAGAAACAAATCAAAGAGGTGGTACCTTATGTGTATGGCGAGGTGCAGGGTACCTACTACCGTTTCTATGAAAACGGGCAGGTGCAGTGGTCCGGGCAGTATGAGAAAGGCCGCAAAGTAGGCACCTGGATCCATTATTACGACTTCCGCGGCCGGCGCCATCACGAGTACCAGTACCCCAAGACAGTGTATGACGAGCGTTTTGAACCTTACTTAGTAAAGGAGTATGACCGGCATGGAACGCTCATCTATGAGAAAGACAGGCTGGACAAGCGCTCCCAGGCAAAGCGTTAGTGAAAAGCGTCTTCTATATGGTGTATGGTTACAGGTGTGTTTAAGGTGATGGCGATAATGTCGAACCGGATGTCATGCTGCCAGTCTATCTTGTAGATAAACGCCTGCGCAGCGTTCAGTATCATCTCTTCCTTCCTGTAGTTAACTGCCTCCTCCGGATATCCGTACCTATCAGTACTTCTGGTTTTGACCTCTACAAAAATCAGCAGGTTCTCTTTCTGTGCAATAATGTCCACTTCAGCGCGTCTGTGCCTGAAGTTTCTTCGCACAATAGTATAACCCTGTTGCAGCAGGTAAGCTGCGGCACGGTTTTCACCGGTTTGCCCGGTGAGGATGTGGGCGTTAATTTGAGAAGCCATTAATTATCTCGTAATTTGCACCAGTCTGAGATTAAATGATTGTTCATCAGAATTAAAGACGAATTATGAAGCAACTTGTTGAAGGTTTTGCGCAACAACTACGCGATGCAATGGATATCGGGGAAAAGGCCACCGTCACTTTCTCCGGCCCTAAATATAATAATGTAGTGATTTCGGGCATGGGAGGCTCTGGTATTGGTGGCAATATCATTCAGTCTTACGTGGCCGACAAAGTTTCTGTACCTGTTATAGTAAACAAAGGGTATACAGTCCCGGCCTTTGTCGGACCGGACACCTTGTTTATTGCCTCCTCTTTCTCCGGAAACACAGAGGAGACGCTTGCCGCGGTAAGAGCCGCCATGCGCAGCGACGCCTCTGTCTGCTTTGTTACCTCTGGAGGCGAATTGCTGCGCATCGCACAGGAAAACAGCATGCCCTACATCGCCATACCCGGCGAATCACAGCAGCCTCGTGCCTGCCTGGGTTACTCACTTGTACAGATGCTGTACCTACTGCACCATGCCGAACTGCTGGACGACACTTTTAAAACAGAGGTAAGGCAAAGCATCAATCTCCTAGAGGAGTTATCGGGAAGTATAAAGGTGCAGGCCAGCGCTTTAGCGAACGCCTTCCATAATAAGCTGCCGATGCTGTACGTTAGCGACGCAATGGAGCCGGTGGCAGTACGCTTTCAGCAACAGATTAGCCAAAATGCAAAGCAACTGAGCCATGTAAACGTTTTCCCGGAGATGAGCCACAACGAAATTGAGGGTTGGCAGCACCCGGAAAACCTATACGCACAGGCTGCAGTGCTGCTCATCAAAACGAGTTATGACCACCCGCGCGTGCGTTTGCGCATGGACCTGACAAAAAAAGTCTTCGAGCGCAAGGCGCAGGATGTGTTGGAAATGGAGGCCCGGGGCGCAACTTTCCTGGAGCAGGCATTCCACCTCATCCACATGTTTGACTGGGTATCTGTATACCTGGCGGAGCTAAATAATGTGGATCCAAATACCATTGATAATATTGACAATCTGAAAGGCGAACTTTCAAAAAAATAGCGTGCAGAAAAACACTGAGATAAAATTCGAACACCTGGGCCTGGTTGACTACAAGGAGGCGTGGGAGTACCAGGAGAAAGTCTTTAACAGCATTCTGGACCTGAAGGTGCAGAACCGTAAAGCAGAGGCGGGCGCACAGCAGCCTACTCCCAATTACCTGCTGTTCTGCTCACACCCACACGTGTACACGCTGGGCAAGAGCGGCCACGAGGAGCACCTGCTCCTCAACGAAGAAGGACTGAAGGAGAAAGAGGCGACTTACTATAAGATTAACCGCGGCGGAGATATCACCTATCATGGCCCCGGCCAGATTGTGGGCTATCCTATCCTGGACCTCGAGAACTTCTTTACTGATATACACAAATACCTGCGCTACCTGGAGGAGGCCATTATCCTGACATTACAAGACTATGGCATTACTGCTGGCCGCATTCCGGGGCTTACAGGTGTATGGCTGGACCACGAGGCGCAGCGCAACCCGCGCAAGATATGCGCCATGGGCGTGAAGTGCAGCCGCTGGGTTACCATGCACGGCTTTGCCTTTAACATCAACACCAACCTCGACTACTTTAATAACATTGTACCTTGCGGCATTTCAGACAAGCAGGTAACGTCGCTGGCGAAAGAACTGGGGCATGAAGTGCCACTGGCGGAGGTCGAGGAAAAATTACAGAAGCACCTGGCAGCCCTCTTTGGCGCCACTATTACGACAGCAGTACATGAAGAAAGACATTGATTTTGGAGCAGTAGAGGGCATCGCAGTAGCGATTGCCACTTCCTTAAGTGAATCCGGAGAAGCCATCTGGAATGTTTATTTACTTAATAACAATACCTTTGCTGTGGAGAACGTGCTGATTGCTTCTAAAGGCTACGGCGTTATAGACGGCAATGAAGTAAAGACATCTGTGCTGCGCCACATGTTCGAGCGCGTGGAGGCAAAGAGCTTTGTGCAGATTGAGCCAATAGACCCGGCAATCTTCCACATTAACAACGAATATTGGGTAAGCTACTATATTGACGGTAAGATTTTTGACAAAAAATTCGTGTTTGTGCCGGACTCCATTCAGGAAGAAAACCTGATTGACATAGGTATGCTGCAGATGCAGGGCGTGCTCCATTCATAAGTTAGTTAAATTTTTGCCTGTGCAGACTCTAACTCAAAAGCACAAACCTTTTTTTATACTAAATTGATTGTATATTTACCTCATTATTAGCCTGTGGCTAAAGAGAGGATGCGCTGTTGTTAATTTAAAGAAGTAAGGAATACCCTTCGCTTTACTTCCATTTGTGCTTATGGATCAGAGAATTTTACCACTCATACTTGCCTCCAGTTGGGCTTTCCTTATTGCCATGTTCGCTGTTCCGTCTATTATCAGAGTGGCGCATCTCAAGAATATCCTGGACGCCCCTAACTTACGCACGGTGCATGCAGAACTTACGCCGCGTCTGGGAGGTCTGGCCATGTTTGCAGGCTTTATGTCGGCACTTACTATCTTCACCAGCCTTGGCAATGGTGTGCAACAGCTGTTGGCCAGCTGCATTATTCTGTTCTTTATTGGCCTGAAAGACGATCTGATTACTATTTCTGCGCTTAAAAAATTCTCTGTGCAGTTATTAGCCACTGGTATTGTCATGTTTATGGCAGACATCCGTATCACAGGCTTTCAGGGCATCTTTGGCATTGGAGAGCTGCCAATAGGGCTGAGCTATGCCTTTACCTTTTTAGTGATTATCGGCATAACCAACTCCATCAACCTGATAGATGGACTGGACGGACTGGCAGGAACACTAGTGTTGATCGCAGCCTGCACATTCGGCTTATACTTTTACCTGTTCGGTGGCACTGCTTATAATAACTACGCAGCCGTTGCTTTCTGCCTCATCGGCGGGGTACTTGGCTTCTTACGGTATAACTTCCACAAGGCTACCATCTTTATGGGCGATACCGGCTCCCTGTTATGTGGCTTCATTATTTCCGTTCTGGCTATTCAGTTTATAGAGATGCGTCCTGAACCGGCGTCTCCTGCTGTGGCTTTAGGCATTCTATTCGTACCGCTCTTCGATACACTGCGCGTTTCTTTTATTCGTATCATGAAAGGCTCATCGCCATTTATTCCTGATAAAAACCACGTCCACCACCGCCTGCTGGCAATGGGCTTCAACCAAATCACCACTGTGCTTATCCTTGCCATGATCAACATGCTGGTCATTGTGTTTGTAGTGAGCTTCGGGGACTGGGGCAACCTGGAAATCCTGATGGTGTTGTTCGCTTTCTCGGTCGTATTAAGTGTGTTTTTAGGAGTTTATAAATCACATAGTGCACAAAGTGTTTCCAAGGCAAAAGTTAAAGCTTAGCCTCTTTTTCCTCATATATAGTATCACATGGCTGGGGCCTGCGCAGGCACAGGTGCTGCCCCTGGAACAGAAAAACGCTATCACAGCCGACTGGATGGTGCGGCGGGAGGGCGCAACGCAGTTAGTGCCATACGTGGCCGGGAGGCACGCTGCATATAACGCCCTGCACCAGTGGCTGAATATTACGCAGGCCCAGCCTTTTAATATTCGTTTTACTGCTCCAAAGGACCTGTGCCTCTTTCTGAACAACCAGCTCATTTTTAAGGCCGACTTTTCTGCTAATTACAACATAGATCTGGCAAAGCACAGCAAAGGTGTGGCCCCTGTGGAAGGCAAGTTCCTGCTAACGGTGTGGCATCCGGAGCAGCAGCCTAATGTCAGCTCATTCCAGAACCAGCCCCGCTCCCAGGCACAGGTAAACGAACTAAATGACAGGCCGCTTTCCGTACGTATGCGCGAGTATGTGAATCAGAATGCCTTTATCCTGTTTCTGCTGGTGATCGGGCTGGTGTACGGCGCCCTTCGGAAAAACTTCCCGAATGACTTTAGCGGCTTGTTCCGTTTCGGCTCCTTCCTGAACCCCCATGCATTGGAAGAAGGCGTTTTAGTGAAGCCGATCCGCTCTCTTTCCAGTCTGCTTTTTGTGTTGGCCTTTTCGCTCACACTGGCACTGCTTATTGCGGCTATCCACACAAATGTGCAGCAAATAAACCTGTTCAACCGCCTCTTCCCTGTTTCCGAGGCCGACATCACCACCAAGGTGCTCTTTTATACTTTGCTTATATTTTTTATTATCCTGTTCAAGTACCTTTTCCTGAAAATCATGGGTTTTATCTTTGGGTTAGAGCAGGTAGTGCAATTACAGTATCGGGAGTTTATAAGATCGATGCTATTTCTGGGTATGTTTTTGCCGCTGGTCATGCTCCTTTACCTGTCTCTGTACACTATAATACCGGAAACGATTCTTTTAATATCGAACCTTGCAGTGTCGTTTGTGCTGGTAATCACTATTATGCGGGTGTTTGCAACAGTAAATAAAAAAGCGCCAGTACTAAATTTGCATTTATTTTCATACCTTTGCGCCACAGAAGTAATTCCGCTTGCCATCATGCTAAAGTTGATTGTTTTTAACTTTTAAAAACACAAACCGGCATTAGCAGCGGGTATTGCAGCAGGTGAAATTTTTAAAACCGTTCCAACTGACTATGGCTGAAAGCAAAGCAAAGGGCACTGCAAACCCTGAAAGGTTCAAAATTCCCATCAAGACAATTCTGGTTACACAACCACAGCCCACAACCGACAATTCTCCATACCTGTCGATTGCTGAGAAGTATGACATTAAAGTCGATTTCAGGGCTTTTATAGAGGTGGAGCCCGTTCCTTTCAAGGAGTTCAGGAAAGACAAAGTGGATATTTTGTCGCATACGGCCGTTATATTTACCAGCCGTAACGCGGTAGACCATTTCTTCAGAATCTGCCAGGAAAGCAAAATAGAAATGCCTGCTGACATGAAGTACTTCTGTATTTCTGACCAGACAGCTTATTACCTGCAGAAGTACATCACGCTTCGCAAGCGCAAACTGTTCGTGGGCGAGAAAACGGCCAAAGACCTGTTTGAGGTGATAAAGAAGCATAAGAGTGAAAAATACCTGTTCCCTTGCTCTAATATCCGCAAAGAAGATATTCCTAACTTTCTTGCTGCAAACAAGATCAAGCACACAGAGGCAATCATTTACAAGACAGTGGCTGCCGACTTATCTGATCTGGACGAGGTAACCTACGACTGCATTGCTTTTTTCAGTCCGTCGGGTATCAGCTCGCTGTTCATCAACTTCCCTGATTTTAAGCAGAACAACACCCGTATCGCTGCTTTTGGGCCTACAACAGCCAAGGCTGTGCGGGATGCAGGGCTGGAACTTGATATTGAGGCACCTATGCCAAATGCCCCTTCCATGACGGGAGCTATTGAAGTATACATACAGAACCAGCAGCAGCACTTAAAAAAGTAGGCGCCTGACGCAACTTTTATCTCTGTATTGCATAGTTAGTAAAACGCAAACGCATACTATCACAAAGTAGTCTGCGTTTGCGTTTTAATGTTTAATAACTATATTTGAACAGCGGGTGCCAATCCACAACACTTTGCAACCATACTTCGCCATGTTGCCACGGCCTATGAAAAAGCTTCTACCTGTTTTGATGTTGCTGCTGCTCTTTTGTGCCCCTGCAGTAGTAGCACAGCAACAACCTCAGTTTACCCATTACGGGTTTAATGGGATGCAAATCAGCCCTGCCTATGCCGGCATCACAAACAGGCCGGAGTTCACTTCCATTTACCGCTACCAATGGCTGGGCTATGACGCCTCGTTTGATGATGGCGGCGCCCCCAGGACACTCTTACTAACAGCCAGCACACCGGTGCGCCTGCTGCATGGCGGCTTAGGCCTGAACCTGATGCGCGACAGAATAGGCAATACCACCCAGCTCACTGCGGCGGTCTCTTACGCTTATCATATTAATATAGGCGAAACCGGCAGATTAGGTATTGGAGTACAGGGCAATATAAACAACTACAAAAAAGGAAACTACAGGGCAATAGATGGCGGCGACCCCAATGTGCCATTTAACAGTGAGGACACAAAGTTTGACCTGGGAGCAGGCCTTTGGTATCAATCTGAGACATTTTATGCAGGCGGCGGTGTAACCAACCTCCTGCATGCCGAATATGAGTTTGCAGATTCAACTAACACGGGCAGAGGAACCGTTTTAGGAGAAAACCACATCTATGTAACAGCCGGCTACAATTTGCCTATTTCCTCAGATTTAATCTTAACGCCAACCATCTTACTCAAGCACGATACTGAGACATTTTCGTTTGACGCGGGTGGCCGGGTAAGTTATCAGGAGAAATATTGGGCCGGATTGAATTATAGACATCAAGAAGCTGTTAGTGCGCTTGTGGGAGTGTCTCTGTTTGAGGATAATGCCCTACGAGTTGGTTACGCAATAGATCTTACTACTTTTAACCAGGCAGCAAAAGCGGCCACCTCGCATGAGGTGATGCTGAATTACCGTCTGCCAGAGCCGGTTATCAGATTTAAACCACCCGTAAGAACTCCACGCTACTATTTTACTAAATAGATAAAGCAGAGCACCTCTCATAATTGCACTGTTTACGGAGAAAACCTCCAAACAGGGCAAAAAAAATTTGTTATTTATAAGGATAATAATCAGCACCTTACCTCGTTTAAAAATTATAAATTCGGGATGTAGGGAATTGTTTTTTTATTTGTTTCTATTTCTTATATATTTGCTACACCTGTCAAAGTGTGTTAAAATCATAATCGAAACTTTTACTTCTTTTTAATAGTCATCATGAACAAACTAATTAAGCTGTCTACATTCGCATTAGCGGTGGTACTGCTTGCAGGCTGTGGAATGGGACGCGGCCCCGAGGGAGATCTTGTGGGAGCCGAGGACCGTCCAGAGTACAATCCACAGGAGGTGCCTTACGGCATGGTTATCTGCCCGGGTGGTACTTTTCATATGGGCCAGGCAGACCAGGACATAGCAGCGTCAATGGCCAACCTGAACAAGCAAGTGACGATTGGTGGCTTCTATATGGATGAAACTGAGATCACTAACAATGAATACCGCCAATTCATCAATGTGATGATGGAGGATTCTATAGATGTTTTAGGTGAAGAATATGTCATGGATCAATTGTATCCTGACACGAGTGTTTGGGTAAGAGATTATACTTACCATATGGGAGACCCCTTAATGGAGTACTATTTTTCTCACCCTGCATTCGACGACTATCCAGTAGTAGGAGTAAACTGGTTTGCTGCCAAATACTTCAGCGAGTGGCGCACGAAGCACAAAAACCAGGCGAATACAGAAGCAGGAATGGCACCGATGCCAGCGTTCCGTCTGCCGACAGAGGCGGAGTGGGAATATGCTGCCAGAGGTGGTCGTGATATGTCTGTTTATCCTTGGGGCGGCCCTTACCTGCGCAACGCAAAAGGCTGCTTGTTAGCAAACTTCAAGCCAGGCCGTGGTGATTATTACAGCGACGGGTTTACTTATACAGCTCCTGTAGCACAGTTCTTCCCGAACGACTTTGGCCTGTATGATATGGCCGGAAACGTATCAGAGTGGTGTGCAGATGCTTATGCTGAAGCCAGTGTGCCGATTACGTGGGACCTGAACCCTGTATATGATGTAGCCGACGAGCCACGCAAGGTAGTAAGAGGCGGATCATGGAAAGACATCGCTTATTTCCTGGAGACAGGTACCCGTAACTTTGAGTACCAGGACTCGGCCAGATCTTATATAGGCTTCCGTAACACGATGATTTACCTGGGCAGATCATCTGGCAATGAGTTTAGATAGTATCCTTTTATATTATAAAAATCAACCAAACCCTTTTCAACCTTATTTTTAACGTTCACAATTAATCAGAAAACAAAATGAGCAAAGCTAGAGGTCGTAATTTCCTATTCGACGTGTTGATGCCTAAAATCTACGGTATTGGTGCTGCTGTCGTAATCGTGGGTGCATTGTTCAAAATCCAACACTGGGATTATGCAAACGAAATGCTTATAGTTGGTTTGTTAACGGAGGCAGTTATCTTCTTCCTTAGTGCTTTCCAGCCACAACCACACGAGCCAGATTGGGCAAGAGTATATCCACAACTAGCGGAGGATTATGCAGGTGAAGGACTTGTTCCGGTTACTGCTAATAATGGACCGTCAGTTACAGGAAAACTGGATGAAATGATGCGTAATGCTGACATCACACCAGAAACAATTAACAGCCTTGGCCTTGGCCTGAACAGGTTGAGTGATACAACAGCTCAATTGGCTGATCTTAGCCAGGCAACTGCTGCTACAGAAGACTATAATGTAAAAGTAAGAGCTGCTGCTGACCAGTTAGGCCAGATAAACAAGGCATATGCTACTACTGCTGACGCCCTTGCACAAATGGCTGGCTCTACGGTAGATGCACAAGAGTACCACGGTCAGGTACAGAACATGACCAGGAACTTAGGCGCATTGAACGCTGTTTACGAAATGGAACTTCAGGATGCTAACAACCACCTGAAGGCGATGAACAAGTTCTATGGTAACCTGAGCATGGCAATGGAAAACCTGACGGATGCCAGCAAAGACACTGCGCAGTTCAAAGAAGAAGTTTCCCGCTTAACGCAGAACCTGCACAACCTGAACACGGTGTACGGCAACATGCTTACAGCAATGAGAAGCTAATTCCAATTCAGTTCTATAATTAACAAGAAAACAACAGTTTATAAGAGTATAAAATGGCTGGAGGAAAAGAGACACCAAGGCAAAAGATGATCGGTATGATGTACCTCGTACTGACCGCGATGCTTGCCTTGAATGTGAGCTCGGCTATCCTGTTAAAGTTTCAGTTCCTGGACGACAGTTTACAGGAAGTGAACCGGAGAACAGTTTCAGATAACGCCGGGGTCGTATCAAACATTAGGACTGCCATTGCAGAAAACAAGAATCCATCTGCAAATGACCAGCGTGTGCTAACAAGAGCACAGGAAGTAAGGGAGCAAACAGCAGAAATGGTAGCCTTTATACAAGGCATCCGTAATACGCTGGTTGAGAAAACAGGAGGCGAAGCACCGGAAGGCGGCTATGAAAACCCGGAGGGTAATGACATAGTAGCCAACACCATGATTGGTGCTGCCAACAAGAACAACGGTCTGGCTTATGAGTTGAAAGATAAGCTGAACGGCTATGCAAAGTTCCTGAAGCAGTATAACCCAAACATGCCGGCACAGCTGGCATATGACGGAGCAGAAGATCCGATTGCAAGCAGAGACCCATCGCAGAAAAACAAAGATTTCGCCGAGCTGAACTTCGAAGAAACACCAATGGTAGCTGCTTTAGCTGTACTTTCTCAGAAAGAGAATGAGATACTGAAGTATGAAGCCGACGCTTTGCAGAAGCTTGCTGCTGAAGTTGGTGCTGACATCATCAAGTTCGAGAAAATCTTCGCAATGGCACGTGCTGAGTCTAAGACGGTAGCGGCGGGCACGAAGTATAAAGCAGACATGTTTATCGCTGCATCTTCTGACAACATCGTTCCGAAGATGAGTTTCCAGGGCAAGCCGGTAACGGTTGCCAATGGCATGGGTGCGGTTGAATTTGTAGCAGCTGCCTCCAACTATGATGCAGACGGCAACTCTAAGCAGACATGGAAAGGCCAGGTTACCATTAACCAGAACGGTCGTGACACAACATTTACAGTAACTGAAGAATATGTGGTAGCGAAGCCTGTTATCCAGGTGCAGTCTGCTGCAGTTCAGGCGCTGTACTTCCAGTGCGCGAATGAACTAAACATCCAGGTTCCTGCTCTGGGCGCAGTATATGACCCAAGCTTTAGCGCCAGCGGTGGTGCTGCAGTAAAAGGAGCGAAGAAAGGTGAAGTAACCATTATTCCGAATGCTACAGAGGTAACCATCAACGTAAGCAGCGGCGGTAATGCTATCGGTAAAGAAACTTTTAAGGTTCGTCCTTTACCTAAACCTGAGTTAGTTGCGTTTGTAAATGGAAAGCCAATTGATTTCAAGCGTGGTGTTCCAGCTGCTTCATTCAGAGAAGTAAGAATGGATGCTGTTGCAGATGAAGGTTTCAAGCAGTTGCTACCAAACGAAGCGCGTTACAGAGTTACAAAATGGAATGCGTACCTGGTAAGAAATAACCAGCCAATAGCACAGCAGGAAATCAACGGCCCAACTGCTAACCTCACAAGTTTTGCTGCCAAAGCAAATAAAGGAGACAGGGTAGTAATGGAAGTTGTTGATGTGAGACGCCTGAACTATAAGGGAGAGGCTACAGCTGTTAAAGGAGTTGAAGGTAACTTCACAGTACCATTAAACTAAAATTTAGAAGCTTACAGGAGTATGAAAATAATCAAAGCAATAGGTGTAGCAGCCGGTATTATGATGTTATCTGTAGGTGCTATGGCGCAACAGGTTTCAAATACAACGGAAAGTAACCCTTCCGCAAGACCGATTCCCGAATCAGATATTCTGTTCAAGAAAACAGTGTGGCGTAAAATTGACCTGCGTGAAAAGCAGAATACTCCTATGTTCTCTGAAAACAGGGAAATCACCAAGATCATTATCAACGCGGTGAAAAGCGGTGAACTGACTGCCTATAAATCTGACTCTGTTAACACACCATTAACCCGGGAGGAATTCATTGCGAACATGACTCCAAAGGAAGCTGCTGGTGGTTTAAGCGAGGAAGAAATTGCTGCAGGTTTTGGTGAGGAACAAGAAGAGGAGGAGTTAGATGCATGGGGCGCAGCCTTAGGCGATGACGCCGTTGCAGAAACAGCAGCTCCTGTAAGTACTGAATATTTCCCAAAGCAGTTATACCTGCTAGAACTGAAGGAGAATGTGGTCTTCGATAAGAAGCGTTCGCGCATGTACCACGATATTCAGACAATCAGCATTAAAGTACCTGCTACGTTGAATGCCTTAGGCTTTGAGCAAACAGTAGGCTCCTTCAGAATGAACGACCTGGTGCGAATATTCCGTAGTAACCCGGAAATGGCTGTCTGGTATAACGCACAGAACGATGCCCAGCACAAGAACTTAGCTGATGCATTCGACCTTTGGTTGTTCAGCTCTTACATCACTAAAATCTCTAACCCTAACGACAGAGGTCTGGCAGATATCTACGGTGGTGGCAGAAAAGGACTACTTGCTGCACAGGATGCTTTGGAAGCACTAATTGAATACGAGTATAGCCTTTGGAGCTACTAAAAAGCACATAGGTTTAACATAAAAAAGAAAGGGAGACTCAGCTGAGTCTCCCTTTCTTTTTTATGTTAAACCTCCTATAATAAGAAAAAGCAGCGGCAGCTATTCTACTTCTTTCGCCTCATGAAAATAACTGTAAAGCAGCGCGGCTTTTGCTTTACCTATTTCTTCAGATAGTTCTTCCTGCGAGAGCTCCCTAAGCTTTTTAACAGATTTAAACTTCGCCAGGAGCGCTTCAGCAGTTTTAGGTCCTAAGCCCTTTATATCCGTTAGCTCTGTTTTTAAAGTACCGGCATCACGCTTGCTGCGGTGAAAAGTAATAGCGAAGCGGTGGGCCTCGTTCCGCAAGCGTTGTATCAATTTTAAAGACTCAGACTTCTTATCTATATAAAGGGGCAGGGCATCTCCCGGGTAAAAAATCTCTTCCAGGCGCTTGGCAATACCTACCACAGCTATTTTACCATAGACATCCAGCTCTTTCAGAGCCTTTACAGCCATGCTAAGCTGCCCTTTACCACCATCTATGATGATGAGCTGCGGTAGTGGCTGGTTTTCGTTGAGAAGCCGTCTATAGCGGCGGGTAACAATCTCATACATCGACTCAAAATCGTTGGCGCCCACCACCGTCTTTATATTGTAGTGGCGATAGTCTTTCTTACTGGGCTTCCCGTTCTTGAAACAAACCATCGAAGCCACCGGATTATCACCCTGAAAGTTCGAGTTGTCGAAGCACTCAATCTGCCGTGGCAGCTCTGTCAGGCGCAGAGCTTTCTTCATGGTCTCCAGCACCCGCAGTTCACGCTTCTCGCTCAGGTCTTTGTTTTTCTCCTGTCGGCTCTCCCGCTCTTTGCGCAGGTAGAGGGCATTCTTGAGCGAAAGGTTCAACAGCTTCTTCTTGTCCCCAATCTGCGGATAAGTAATACTGATGCTGTCGAGCGGAAGCGACAGTTCAATGTTTGTAATCACCTCACGAGAGGTGCTTTCAAACTCCTGCCGTAGCTGCACCACCACAGAAGCCAGAATATCGGCATCAGCCTCATCCAGCTTTTTGTGTATTTCCAGCGACTGAGTCAAAATGATGGAGCCGTTCATTACCTTTAGGTAATTGATAAAAGCACAATCTTCGTTGCTGGTGATGGTAAACACATCAATGTTAGTAAGCGTATTGGAAACAACTGTGGATTTGACCTGGAAATCATCCAGCATATCCAGCTTCTGCTTAAACTGGTGCGCCACTTCATACTGATAGTCTGCCGCCGCTGCCGCCATGCGTTCTTTAAAATAGTTCTTCGCTACAGACAGGTTACCGGAAAGGATATTCTTGATTTGCGAAATGGCAGCATTGTACTCTGTCTCGTCTACCAGAGCCTCGCAAGGTCCTTTGCAATTCCCGATATGATACTCCAGGCAAACCTTGAATTTACCGGCTGCTACATTCTCAGGAGAAAGATTATAGGTACAGGTGCGAAGCGGGTAAAGCGTCCGAATAAGGTCCAGCACCACGTGCATGGTGGTGCCGCTCGGATAGGGCCCAAAGTATCGGGAGCCGTCGTTGATCTTATTGCGGGTGCTGATGACGCGCGGGAAGCGCTCATTTACAATGCAGATATAAGGGTAGGTTTTCCCATCCTTCAGCAGGATGTTGTATTTGGGCTGATACTGCTTGATCAGGTTGTTTTCCAGCAGAAAAGCATCCGCCTCTGTATCCACAATGGTAAACTCGATGTCCTTGATCTGCGACACGAGCTTAAGTGTTTTCTTGTTATGCTGGGCAGAGCGGTTGAAGTAGGAGGAAACACGCTTCCTGATATCAACTGCTTTGCCTACATAGATAATACCATTGTCGTCAAAAAACTTATAGATGCCGGGCTTGTGCGGCAAGTGCGATATTTTCTCCTTCAGCTTCTCGTTCGCTGGCATATAACATCAGAATTAGATCTCGGCATCCAGGTCAATTTCCGTTGGCAGGTTCAGAAACTCATCTTGATTAGAAGAGTCTATAGGCATGCCCCCGTTATACCTCTCACAATCTAATTCTACAGATAAAGGCGTTAAAGGTTTAGGGAAAGGCTCTTTCGAAACATCTAAAGATTTGTCGTTGTACACCTTTTGCATGAAAGCACCATAAATAGGCATGGCTAACTTGCCTCCTTGTCCTTCGCTCATCGTTCTGAAGTGAATGGAACGATCTTCCCCGCCTACCCAGGTACCGGTAACCAGATTTGGCGTTACACCCATAAACCAGGCATCAGAATAATTCTGAGTGGTACCAGTTTTAGCACCAATCTCGTTCTTAAGCCCATTGCGGTAACGCAGGCCATAATAAGCGGTACCACCTGGCTCCGCAGCAGCTTGTAGCATGTGCACCATCATATAGGCTGTTTCCTCGCTTAGGGCATCTACAGATTTAGGAGTATGCTCGTATATCGTGTTTCCGTGCTTATCCTCTATTCTTGTTATAAAATTAGGCTCCACCCAGGTACCACCATTTACAAATGTACCATAGGCACCCACCATGTCATAAAGAGACACATCGCTCGCTCCTAAAGCTAAGGAAGGAGTAGGGTCAAGTGGCGTACTTATACCCATTCGTCTTGCTGTCGACGCCAAGGTTTCTGCGCTTAATTTGCTCACCAGAAAAGCAGAAATAGAGTTTACAGACTCGGCAAGGGCTCTGCGTAGCGTATACTTCTCGCCGCTATACTTGTTATCCGCATTGTCCGGGCACCACATGGTACCATCCTCCAGGGGCACACATACCTTCGTATCTATTACTTCATAGCATGGATAATAGCCACTTTCAATAGCAGCTGTGTACAGGAAAGGCTTGAATGTAGAGCCTGGCTGGCGCGCCCCCTGCTTCACGTGATCGTACTTAAAGTGTTTGTAGTTAATACCGCCCACCCAGGCTTTGATATGCCCGGTCTGAGGCTCCATGGCCAGAAAACCAGTCTGCAGAAAGTGCTTGTAATGCTTCAGCGAATCCATCGGACTCATCATTACCTCTTTTTCCCCATCCCAGTCAAAAATGGTCATCGGTATTTTCTTGTTGAGGTAATAGTTGATGGAATCTTCGTTTCCTTCAAACAATTGGTTCAGGCTACGATAGCGCGCGGTGCGCTTTATGGCCTGCTGCGGAAAACTCTTGATTTCCTGGTTCGACTGATCTACCCAAGGGTTTCGGCCTTTCCAGTGTGCAAAGAACGCTTTCTGACGGTCTTTCATGTGCTCTGCCACCGCCTGTTCGGCATACTGCTGCATCCGCGAGTCGATGGTTGTATATATCTTCAGCCCGTCGCCATACAAATCAAAGCCGTTCTCGCGGCACCACTGGCGAAGGAACTTGCTGGCCTCGGTTCGGAAATAAGGGGCCATGCCCACATTCTGGTTCTCTACCTTATAGTCCAGCTCAATGTCGTTCACCTTCAGATTATCGTATTCTGCCTGATCAAGGAAGCCGTATTTCACCATCTGCGACAGCACAACATTGCGCCGGCGCTTTGAATTCTCCGGGTTAAATCGGGGGCTATAGTAGGTAGGGTTCTTAAACAGGCCCACCAGCACAGCAGACTCCTGCACCTCCAGTTCTCCCGGCTCTTTGTTGAAGAAGGTCTTTGCTGCGGACTCTATCCCAAAAGCGTTGCTGCCGAACTCAAAGATGTTGAGATACATCACCAGAATCTCGCGCTTGGTATAAGACTGCTCCAGCTTCACGGCCATCAGCCACTCCTTTGTCTTATGTATAAGAATGCGCACGCCCGGTACATTGTTTAGCAGGCCGTTGTTTAACTCATCGCCACGGGTTCTGAAAAGGTTTTTAGCCACCTGCTGTGTCAGGGTACTGCCACCTCCCTTAGACCGGCCTGTAACAATTGCAGCAGCCACACGCGCCATTGCCTCCGGATCTATACCTGAATGCTCCTCAAAACGGATGTCTTCTGTTGCAATCAGGGCATTTACCAGGTTGTCTGGCAGGTCTTCATAATCCACAGGTGTCCGGTTCTCGCGGAAGTAACTGCCCAACCGCACGTTGTCGGCAGAGTAAACTTCAGAGGCAAGCTCACTTTTAGGGTTCTCCAATGCACGCGTACTTGGCAGCTCTCCAAACAGGTTCAGGAAGTTGATGCTAACGGCATACAAATAGAGAATAAAGATCGCCAGGCCACCCACAAAGAACAGCCATAATGCGGTAATTACTTTGGGGTAAACTTTACTCTTTGTGTTAGGTGCAGATTTCTTTTGACGCGTAGCCATGTACTTAATAATTGTTTTTAAAGAAGGCCAGATATGCCTCCAAATCTTTTTTCTGCAGAAACTTCTGATAGTTAGCAGAAGAGATGACAAAGGTAGTGAATTCTACCCCTCTAATTCTACCTACAGGAGCCTGCGGTGCTTTTTGTTTCACACTATAAGCCATTGCCTGCTTCGGATCAGCGAAAGTGCGCATCAGCAACATCCTTTTGCCATCTGCTAAGTCTACAGAGTCTATCGATAGGTTCTGCTGCTTATAGTAGGTGCTGTTATACTTCTCATACTTTGGTTGCACATCTTTAAAAGCGGCCTCATCAGCAGGGTAAATCAGCACAAAGTAAAAAGCTGAGTCGTCAGTAGCCTGGTAAGCCAGTGAGTCCACAGCCGGAACAGGAGGCGCTACCGCAGTATTTGCAGAGTCAGCTGGCTCTGCAGCTGTAGCCAGAGGCTGTTGCGGCTCAACAACAGGTGGTGTGGTTGTTGCAGTTTCCGGGCGCTGCTGCTCACGCTGCTGTTGCTGCGGCTCTGCCTCTTCAGGCTGAGCAACAGGAGCGGGCGGCAATATTTGCGGCGTGACTTTGGCCACCGACGCTATAACTGTAGCAATATTTGTGCTAACTTTTTCCTCGGGTGTAATGGCAACGGCAGCTTTGGGCTCTTTCGGCTCCGGCGGTGCAGGGGCTTCCAGGCGCAGCTCGTTCTTCTCTTCGAGTTGCTGATAGGTTGCCAGCAGTTGGTCTGCCTGTGGCAGCAGCGGGCTTTTAGGGTAGGCTGCCTTAAACTGCTGTAGCTGCTGCCGTAACATTTCCGGCTTCTGCGTCCGAGCTGTAACCATTGCGCCTAAAAAAGCTACTTTATCCTTGATGTCGTTCAGCGGGTACTGGCTGATAACCTGGTTCAGTAGCGCTGTTGTCTTTTCGTACTCTTCTGCATCATAGAAACTGTAAGCAGAGTCGTAAAGCGCGTACGCCTTCAGGTTTTCTGCCGCGTTCTTCGACATAAAATCTGAATCGTCCAGCAAACGGGCGTAAGTGGTATTCGGGAACTCCTGCTTTAGCTTGCTATGAAAGGCTTGCTGCTGCGGAGAATCCCCGGCCTTGCCATATAGCAGGTAGAGGCTGTAATAAGATTCCGGAGCATGCTCTGTTCCAGGGAAACGCTGCAGTAAAGAAAGGTAAGTCTGGATGGCGCGCTCCTGGTCATTCAGGTTCTGCGCATAAATGTTCGCCAATCGGAAGAGCGCCTCCTCCACCATCTTTTCTGAGCGCTGCATGTCTGCCGTTGTCACCGGTATATTCTGCAAATAAAGCTGTACCTGTGCTGATGCGCGCTCTTCCGGTGAAGCCTGATTTTCCTCGGCTTCTACAGGAACAGGGGCAAGTGCCACATCGGCCTGGCTCTCCGCCTCGCCACGGGTGCGGTTTCGCCAGAAATCCTGCAAAGGCCTATCGCCCCAACGGCGCACAAACTCAGCACGTGCAGAGGCCATCGCCGTAGGGTTATCGAAATACCACACGCCACCGGTGCTGCTTTCGGTGGCAAAGGTATCACCGTTCTGTGAGCGCCTGTTGTTGCTCCTGCCCGTCTCCTTTTCAGCTAGCAGCTGTCGCTCCTGCTGCCGCACCATTTCCTGCTGGCGTGCCTCCTCTTCGCGCTGCACCAGCGCCTGAAGAAACTCCAAACGCTCTGCCTCGCCCATACGGCCCAGGCGCTGCAGGCTGTCCTGGGTCTGGATCGTGCTGTACTGCTTTGCGAAATCTGCTAACACATCCCGCCGCTCGGCCACAGCCTCATACTCCGGCGCCCGCTGCGGGTACACCTGCACGGCACTGTCGTAGTAGGCAGCAGCCAGGTCAAAATTCTGCAGTTTGTCAAAATAAATCTCTCCTGCCGACAGGTAGCTGTAGGCTTTCTGGTTTGACAGCGTTCCCTGCGTTTTCAGCGACTGCTGCAGTAACACCAGTGCCTTGTCGTAGTTTTGCTGCCGAAGCTCGAACTGGGCCATCTCATAGTAGATCCTATCGCGATACTCCAGGTTCTTATCGTCTTTCAGCATCTTCTGGTGATATCCGGCAATGCGCTCCTTATCCTGCTCATCCGTCAGCTCCGTTACCTGCCCTAAGTTCAGCCTGCTGAAAAAGCCCAGATCGTAAGGTGGGTTGCGCCGCAGCACCTTGCTGTATTCCGCGTAGGCCTCTTTGTTCTGCTTTTTGAGCTGGTAGAGCTGTGCCAGCGTATACCGCGCCCGCGACTGATCATCTTTTACATCGAAATTGGGGAGCGAAAGCGCCAGGTTCTCTATCACCTGTGCCGTATCGTTCTGCAGGCGGTAGTAATGGGCACGGGCCAGGTACAGTTCGCGGGCACTGGCTTTGTTCAGGCGCTCCTTGCGAAGGAACTCTGATACCTGCTGCGCATTCTCCATCTCATCCAGCTGCATAAAGGAGCGCATGAGCCACACCAGCGCCTCATGCCGGTCAGCAGCGTCTTTACTGGTAGCGTTCACATACTTAAAGGTGCGCACTGCCTCAGCAAAATTCAGCTGGTAATAGTTTGCCTTCCCTATTTCTATATAAGAGTTATCTATCCACTTGCTGTTCTTATGGTATTGAATAGGGTGAGAGGCTTTTTTCTTCACGTCCTCCAGGTCAGCCTCGAAGGCCGTGGCTGTGGTAGAATCAATAAACGGGTAAATGGGAAGCACCTGGTTGTAATCGTACTCCATCTGATCCTGCAGTCCCTGTTCTATCAGGCGCATCTTCTCCTTGGCGAGAAAATAGCCATTATAGCGCGCAGTGGTGTTATGATATGTCTTGCTTAGCGGGTTATTACGCTCCACCGAGCAAGACACCAACAGCATACCTGCCAGAATAAAGAATATGTACAGTGATTTTATGTTCAAGGCAATAGCGTGTGCAGGGTGTTTTAGCACTTTATATATAAGGTATAAACGTTGTAGCCTATGCTTAAAGTATGGGGCAAAGCAGCCTGAAAGGCTTTATATCGACCTAAGTGTAAAAGCACCTCCTACAAAAATACAACAATCTGCCAATTACAAGCAAGCGGCTGTTTTACAGCCTGCTATTGAACTATCCAAAAATGTAAATGGTTTCAGACCGGGCAAGAGTTTCTACGGATATAGCTTTTGTGCATGCACAGCAGAAATCACTGCTTAAAATGAGTACTTTTGTAAAAACCAGTGCTATAAGTGCTATATGGAGAACACGCCAGAGCAGAAAAAGAAGCCTTCGCGCGGGGACAGCATAAAACCCTATGTGAAATATTCAGGCATGGCCTTTCAGATGATAGGAGCCATGGTGCTGGCTGCGCTGGCAGGCAGGTGGCTGGATGGGTACGCAGGCACTGAAAAGCCCTGGTTTACTATTGTACTGCTGCTGGTGGCGGTGATCGGAACAATGGTTCTGACGATTTTATCTATAAATAAAAAATAGTATACGTGAAATTTTATCGAAACCTGGCTTTCTTAACGGCTGCGCTTTGTATAGTAATTGGTGCCTTCTTGCAGTTTACAGGCTATGCGCTGGTGCATCCGCTTATCTGGCACACGCTTCTTTTCTTTGTTTTCATTACCGGCTTCACCTATTACCTTATCGAATTAGGAAACAAAAACGATCCGGGGAACCTGCATGTGTATTACCTTGCCTCCATGGGCTTCCGGATGGTGCTGAGCATAGGTGTGGTGCTGCTATATGTTTACTTTTTCAAAGAAAACCGAATGATGTTCGTTTTCAACTTCTTTGCCTTATATTTTCTCTTTACCGGGTTTGAAGTTTACAGTTTGTTGAGTAACTTGCGGCCCAATTTGAAAAAGCAGGAGTAACGGTTCAGTGCTGCTTCTAAAATATTACTTCTAAATCATTCTTAATGAAGAGGTTATTCGTTCTATTGTTTTCTTTCCTGACGCTGAATGCGTTTGCTGATGCACCCGTTGAAGGTGGCGAGTTTAAGCCAGGTGATATGATCACGCATCACATCGCCGATGATTACACCTGGCACTTTGCCGATGGCGTTGTTCTTTATTTGCCAGTTATACTGGTAGATAACGGGGAATTGAAGGTTTTCTCATCCCATAACTTTTACGATGATAACCACGAGACAGTGCCTTATCAGGGATATGCGATAGAGCATGGCCACATCGTGCGGGTGAATGAGGCAGGCGAGCCGCTGGAAGATCATGGTGGATTGTATGATTTCTCTATCACCAAAAACGTAGTTTCCCTGTTTATTAGCGTGGCGCTGCTGTTTGGTATTTTCCTGACAATTGCATCCCGTTACAAAAAGAACGCAGGCAAGGCACCAAGAGGTATTCAGTCCTTCTTCGAGCCTATCATTATATTTGTGCGTGACGACATTGCCAAAGGAAATATCGGCCCTAAGTATGAGCGCTACATGCCGTACCTGCTTACCGTGTTCTTCTTTATCTGGTTCAACAACCTGCTGGGCCTGATGCCAGGCGGTGCAAACTTAACAGGTAACATTGCGGTAACACTGATACTGGCCCTGCTTACGTTGCTAATCACTGTTTTCAGCGGAAACAAGAACTACTGGAAGCACATTTTTGCTACTCCAGGTGTGCCGTTGTGGTTGGCGCCAATCATGATTCCGGTGGAACTGATTGGTATCCTGACAAAGCCTTTCTCGCTGATGGTACGTCTTTTTGCAAACATCACAGCAGGTCACATCATCATCCTGTCGCTGTTTAGCTTGATCTTTATATTTGAAAGCCTGGCAGTTGGGCCGCTGAGCGTGGCGTTTGCAACTTTCATGAACTTCCTGGAGTTGTTTGTGGCGCTGCTACAGGCATATATCTTCACCCTTCTTTCTGCGATGTACATTGGCGGTGCTGTGGAAGAGCACGAGCATGAGCACGGGGAAGAACATGCTGCACCCGGTGCAGCAGCCCATTAATCTGAATTTTTATTTTTTTTAACTATATATAACTACAATTATGTTATTAGCAATTTTGCTTCAAGCAGCAGCAGTAGCGACTGATTATGGTCTGGCTATCATGGGTGCCGGTATCGGTGCAGGTCTTGTAGCCCTTGGTGCTGGTTTGGGTATTGGTAGAATCGGTGGCTCTGCCATGGAGTCTATCGCTCGTCAGCCTGAGGCTAGCGGACGTATCCAGACTGCAATGATTATCGCTGCTGCCCTTATCGAAGGTGTTGCACTTTTCGGTGTGGTAGTTTGCTTGCTAATCTCTTTCTTAGGCTAATCAGCTTAAGTATTGGTCTCACGTCCAGACGTATGGTCTGGACGTTGAGTCCAAAAATGTAGGATATAGTTAAACAATACAGTTTTTAGGCAGACGTGCCACTACGGTGGCAAACGGGCCAAATAAAGAGAAACTCATTTTTCAAATTATAAAACAATGGAATTAGTAACCCCGGGTATAGGTTTGATTTTCTGGCAGACGGTCACATTCCTGATCGTGCTGTTCCTGCTTGGTAAATTTGCCTGGAAGCCAATCATGCAATCGCTGAATGAGCGCGAGACTTCCATCGAAAACGCGCTGAGTGCTGCTGAGCAGGCAAAGCTGGAGATGCAGGGCCTGAAGGCGGAGAACGAAAAGCTGTTGGCGCAGGCACGCATGGAGCGTGACAAAATTCTGAAAGAAGCTTCGGAGGCAGGCAATAAGCTGGTTGAAACAGCCAGAGAGAAAGCGAATGAAGAAGGTGCCCGTATGATAGCCGTTGCCCGCGAAGCGATAGAAAACGAAAAGCGTGCGGCCATCGCAGATGTGAAAAACAAAGCGGCAGCACTCTCTATTGAAATCGCAGAACGCATCCTCAGAAGAGAACTGAGCGATCCGCAGGCACAGCAGGCGCTGGCACAGAGCTACGTAAGCGAGGTATCCCTTTCCTAAACATACGCTTGATGATGCCAGACATGCGTGAAAGGCACCATCATTATATAAAAGACTATGTCTGATATTAGAGTTGCTTCCAGATACGCGAAGTCGCTGATAGAACTGGCGAACGAGAAAGGAGTTTTAGAGCAGGTGCACAACGATATGCTGCTGTTCTCTAAAGTTGTTTCTCAGAACAGAGATTTTGAACTACTGCTCACGAACCCAATCATCAAGCCAGACAAAAAGCTGGCGGTGCTTACAAGCATCTTTGGCGGTAAAGTGCAGCAGATGACACAGATGTTCTTCGACATCGTGACAAAGAAAAACCGTGAGTCGGTACTGCCTTTTATGGCAGCAGAGTTTGAAAAGCAGTACAACGAATTTAAGGGTATACAGGTGGTATCGGTAAACAGCGCCGCTCCGCTTGCTCCCGCACAAAGAGATCACCTTATCAAGCAGCTTACTGCTGAAACAGGTAAAATAATTCAACTGAAAGAATCGGTTGATCCGTCACTTATCGGGGGCTTTGTGCTCCGCGTGGGTGACAAGCAAATAGACAGCTCTGTGAAGAACAGCCTTCGCAAGCTAAAAATTGATTTTAAAGACAACTCCTATATTAATAAACTATAATCATGGCAGAAGTAAGACCTGATGAAGTATCAGCCATATTAAGAGAACAGTTATCTAACTTCCGCTCTGAGGCAGAGTTGGAGGAAGTAGGAACTGTACTACAGGTAGGTGACGGTGTCGCTCGTATCTATGGTCTTTCCCAGGCACAGTCTGGAGAGCTCCTGGAATTTGAAAACGGACTTCAGGCACTTGTACTTAACCTGGAAGAAGACAACGTAGGAGCCGTATTGTTAGGTGACTACAGCGAGATTAAAGAAGGTGCCACTGTAAAAAGAACAAACCGTATTGCCTCTATCCGGGTAGGTGAAGGCATTATAGGACGTGTGGTTAACACACTTGGATTACCGATTGACGGCAAAGGCCCTATTGCAGGGGAACTGTTCGAGATGCCGCTGGAGCGTAAAGCACCAGGCGTTATCTTCCGCCAGCCGGTAAACGAGCCAATGCAAACCGGTATTAAAGCGATTGACTCTATGATTCCGGTAGGTCGTGGCCAGCGTGAGCTTATCATCGGTGACCGCCAGACTGGTAAATCAGCTGTAGCGATTGATACTATCCTGAACCAGCGCGAGTACTACGAAAGAGGTGAGCCTGTTTTCTGTATTTATGTAGCCATTGGCCAGAAAGCATCTACTGTAGCACAAATTGTGAAGTCGTTGCAGGAAGGTGGTGCCATGGAATATACCGTAGTAGTATCTGCTTCTGCAGCTGACCCTGCGCCAATGCAGTTCTTCGCGCCATTTACAGGTGCCGCTATCGGTGAGTTCTTCCGCGACACAGGCCGTCCGGCACTGGTGGTGTATGATGACCTTTCGAAGCAGGCCGTGGCTTACCGTGAGGTGTCGCTGCTGCTAAGAAGACCTCCAGGACGTGAGGCATACCCGGGAGACGTATTCTACCTGCACTCCCGCTTACTGGAGCGTGCCGCTAAGTTGACTACCTCTGATGAGATTGCCCGTAACATGAACGACCTTCCTGATTCAATCAGGCACCTGGTAAAAGGCGGTGGTTCACTAACGGCACTTCCTATCATCGAAACACAGGCAGGTGACGTTTCTGCTTATATCCCGACAAACGTTATCTCCATTACGGATGGTCAGATATTCCTAGAGACAAACCTGTTCAACGCTGGTATCCGTCCGGCCATTAACGTAGGTATCTCTGTATCGCGCGTGGGTGGTTCGGCTCAGATCAAGTCAATGAAGAAGGTAGCAGGTACTCTGAAGCTGGATCAGGCGCAGTTCCGTGAACTGGAAGCGTTTGCCAAGTTCGGTTCTGACCTGGATGCTTCTACTAAGCTGACAATTGAGCGTGGCCGTCGTAACATGGAAATCCTGAAGCAGGCGCAGTTCTCTCCGGTAGCGGTTGAGGAGCAGGTTGCTATTATTTACTGCGCTACCAACGGATTGCTGGATGATGTTCCGGTAAACGAGGTAAGAGCGTTTGAGCAAGACTATCAGCGCACCCTTCGTGCACAACATACTGATGTGCTGAGCGCATTAAGAGCCGGTAAACTGGATGACCAGATAACAGGCACACTGAAGCAGGTGGCAAGAGAATTGTCAGATAAGTACAGAAAATAGAAAAGTCATGGTTGGAGGTTAAAAGTGTGACGCTTTTAACCTCCAATTTTATGCTTATAAATCAATATGGCAAGTTTAAAGGAAGTTAGAGGCCGTATTACATCGGTATCTTCGACACAGCAGATCACAAAAGCCATGAAAATGGTGTCGGCTGCAAAGCTTAGACGGGCACAGGATAACATTCTGCGCATGCGCCCTTATGCGCAGCGCCTGAGCGGAATTCTGGCAAACCTGTCGTCGCAAACAGAAGGTTCTGAGAACAACATGTACTCTGCTAAGCGCGAAGTGGTAAATAATGTGCTTATCATTGCTGTCACCTCAGACCGTGGTCTGGCCGGTGCTTTCAACGCAAATATTGTGAAAGCCGTTGTAGCCCGGATCGATAGTAAGTACAGAAGCCAGGCAGCTGCCGGTCATGTTACAGTTCTTACCATCGGTAAAAAAGGACTGGATGCTTTCAAAAAAAGAGGCGTGCCTGTAATTGAAGACTACAGTAACGTTTTCGCTACTATTTCCTTTGACAACGTTCGTCCTGCAGCAGAGCGGGCCATGGCTGGCTTTGTGGCTAGAGAGTATGACCAGGTAGACCTTGTTTACAATGAGTTCAAGAATGTAGCCACACAAATTGTGCGTCAGGAGCAGTTCCTGCCAATCGAGGAGAAGCCGGTTGAGGTAACGGATAAAGCCGCCCTGTTAGTAGATTATACATTTGAGCCGTCGAAGGAGCAGATTATAGAAGAGCTGATCCCGAAATCGCTGAAGATACAGGTTTACAAGGCAGTGCTGGAATCTAACGCCGCTGAGCACGGTGCCCGTATGACAGCCATGGACAAAGCGACTGAGAACGCAGGAGAGCTTCTGAAACAGCTGAAGCTTACCTATAACAGGACGCGCCAGGCCGCCATCACCAAGGAAATCCTGGAGATCGTGGGGGGTGCAGAGGCGCTGGCAGCAAAATAAGAAATTAAAGCCTTTCACAGCAGCGCTCATCAGCACGGTGGGCGCTGTTTGTTTTTTTGGGGTACCTGTGCAGGCAAGGTTAACAAATTGTGAAATAAAGGCCTAGGCACACTCCAAAGAGCAGAACAAACATGTACCTGTTATATTTGTAACAGGAAACTATCAGAAATGAGAGAGCAAAAGCTTTTCATGCGCGGCATCATAACAAAAGCAGCAGCAGTATGCTTGCTGGTGGTAAGTGCATGCGCGGGTACAACGCAACAAGCCACTCCTACAGAAAGTAGCACAGCAGCGCGTACACAGGACTTTGTGAATGTGCTGCCAAGGCCAAAGCTGGTAGTGGGTATTGTGGTGGACCAGATGCGATATGATTACCTCTACCGTTACTGGGACAAGTATGGCAACGACGGTATCAAAAAACTGGTAACACAGGGCTTTAACTTCAAGAACAACCAATACAGCTACGTGCCCACCTATACAGGGCCGGGACATGCTTCTGTATATACGGGTAGTGTGCCCGCTATCAACGGTATTATCGGGAACAACTGGTATGAGCGGCGGCAGAACAAAATGGTGTACTGTGTAGAAGACGAAACAGTAAATACGGTAGGAAGCACCTCTACTGCCGGCAAAATGTCTCCTGCCAATCTGCTAACCACCACCATTACAGACGAACTGCGCCTTGCCACTAACATGGGCTCTAAAGTAGTTGGTATCGCTTTAAAAGACCGCGGCGCTATATTACCTGCAGGTCACCTGGCGAACACTGCCTATTGGTTTGACTCGCCAAGCGGAAACTGGATAACCAGCACCTACTACCGCGAGGACTTACCACAATGGGTGCAGGAGTTCAATAACCAAAAGTATCCCGACCAGTACCTGAGTCAGCCATGGAACACTTTGCTGCCAATAGCCGAATACACAGAGAGTACAGCTGACAACACGCCTTGGGAGGAAACGCTGCCAGGAGAACAGGCACCGGTATTCCCGCACAACATTCCTGCCATCAGGGAGAATGACTATGAACTGCTGCGTTCTATACCTGCAGGCAACACCATTACGAAGGATTTTGCACTGGCAGCCCTGAGAGGCGAAAATTTAGGAAAAGGAACGTATACAGATTTCCTGGCCGTCAGTTTTTCTACGATAGATTACATTGGCCACAAGTTCGGGCCTAACTCCATAGAAGCCCAGGATGCGATGCTGCGTTTGGACATGGAATTGGCTGAGTTGATAGCGGAAGTAGAAGATGAGGTAGGAAAAGGCGAAGTGCTGTTTTTCCTTACCGCAGATCATGGAGCAGCGCAGGTGCCGGCTTTTCTTCAGACAATGAATATTCCATCGGGTGTGGCAACATCCGGCACCATACGAGACTCTACCGAAGCATACCTGGACAAGATGTACGGCAGCGGAGAATGGGTAGAGCGCTACACAAACCAGCAGGTTTACCTGAACAGAGCGCTTATAGACAGCAAAAAGCTTATCTTAGCAGATGTACAGCAGCGCGTGGCAAGCTACGTGATGCGCTTTGAGGGGGTGATGCGAGCTGTAACAGCCAGCGCTTTGCAAGGCACCAGTTGGAACCGTGGAATGATGGCTCGAGTAGAGAACGGTTATAATGCTCAACGGTCCGGAGACGTTATCGTATTACTGCAACCAGGGTGGTTTGAAGGATACGGCAGTGGCAAAGGCACTACCCACGGCTCTTACTCCAACTACGACACGCACGTGCCACTCATCTGGTATGGCTGGAATGTGAACCCTGGAGAAAGTTCTGTTCCGACAGAAATAGCAGACATCACACCTACCATTGCTTCCTGGCTCCATATACAAGAGCCAAACGGAAGCGTGGGCAGACCTTTACAGGAATACATGAAATAAACCCATAATGCCCGAGACAGAAAACAGACGGCGCTAAACAACATTAAAAAAAAATATATGGAGAACAATATGGATATCAGCAACCCATGGCATAGTGTAAGCTACGGTGAGGAGGCTCCAGCAGTATTATCAGCTATCATTGAAATCCCGAAAGGATCAAAGGCGAAGTATGAATTAGATAAAGAAAGCGGAATGCTAAAGCTTGACCGCGTTCTTTTCTCATCTATACATTACCCTGCCAACTATGGCTTTATCCCGCAAACTTACTGCGACGATAAAGACCCACTTGATATTCTGGTAATCTGCTCAATAGACGTGCAGCCTATGTGCCTGATTGATGCGAAGGTAATCGGCGTAATGCAGATGATCGATAACAATGAGGAGGATGACAAAATTATTGCCGTCGCAAATAACGACATGTCAGTACGCCACATCAACGACATTTCGGAGTTACCGCCGCACACCTTACTGGAAATGCGCCGCTTCTTTGAAGACTATAAGAAACTGGAGCACAAAGAAGTGATTGTAGAGCAGTTTTTGGGCCGTGAGCACGCGTACAAGATCATTCAGGACAGCATTGACCTGTACAACACCACCTTTGGCGAGCCTCAGAAGAAGGCAAAAGCGCTTTAGTAATTTTACTTTACCTGTTAAGCCTGGCGTGGATTTTTCTGTGCCGGGCTTTTTGTTTTAGAACCAGATAAAAGCCAGAAATAAAAAGCCTTTTGAGTGAAGGCTGATTTGTTGCGTATTTGCATAAAGGATGAAGCAGTACAGAAGCAGAAGCATAGCAGGATCTGATTTCTACACGCTACTGGAGCGCGTAGCAGGGGGATTGCTGTACAGCCATCTGTTCATCTCTTTCTGCGCCTATAGCCTGACGATAGAAACATACCTGTTGGCAAAAGTGCCGGTGTCTTTGCCCCTCGCTGCCTTTGTCTTTCTGGCCACGCTGTTCACCTATAACCTGAGCAGTGTGCAGAGCGTTCTGCGCCATCCACAGCAAAGAGGCCCCGGGCAACATGCACCCTGGGGGCAGCGCAACAAGAAACTGCTGGCCGGAGTGGGGCTTGTGAGTATAGCTGCTGCCGCACTGATATACTTTAGCTTTAACCTGAGAATAAATGGCTGGTTTCTATTGCACCTGGCTCTTATCTCCATTGGGTATACCGTACCCATCAGGTATAAGGAAAAGGTGGTAAAGCCACTAAGGAGCGTCCCGCTTCTGAAAGTCTTCCTGATAGCGTATGTTTGGGCGGCTGTAACAGTCCTGGTTCCCCTAATGGATGCAGGTATTCAGTTGTGGGAAACTGAGGCACTGTGGCTCTTCCTGCGCCGCTTCCTGTTCATACTCGCCCTCGCCCTGCTATTCGACATACGGGACTATACCTATGACCGCAACACCAATACCCTCACCTTTCCAGGGTGGATAGGCGTGCAAAATACCAGGCTGCTCTCCTTAGCCCTGCTGCTGCTATATGTGCTGCTCTTACTAAACACCGAAAGTGGCCTGGTGCTAATGGCTTTGATAGGCAGTGTAGCAGGAGCTGCTATGGTCATATTACTTTCTTCGGAAAGAAAGCCCCGTATATATTATGCCGTATTGGCTGACGGCGCCATGCTGCTACATGCAGGCCTGGTTTACCTGGCTATGACATAGGCTGCTGCAGGCACATGAATGCTTTTGGCAGGTGGTCGATCAGGTCTGACGCCGTCATACCGATGTCTCCTACCGTACGCAGGGCCAAATCCCCAGCAAGCCCATGCACATATACGCCCAGGATGCAGGCCTCCTCTAAATTGTACTGCTGCCCTACCAGCGCTGTAATAACCCCTGTGAGCACGTCGCCGGTGCCCCCCGTTGCCATACCGGAGTTGCCCGTGGTGTTGAAGTACACTTTGCCGGAAGGAGTGCCAATGGCGGTGTGGCTGCCTTTGAGGGTAATATAGCACTGATGCTCCTGGCAAAAATCCCGGAGGCGCTGCAGGCGCTCGTAATCGTTGTTCACCTTGCCTGCCAGGCGCTCAAATTCCTTCGGATGAGGCGTGAAAATAACTTTATTCTTCGGAAGCTGCTCCTTCAGCCTATCACTGCCGGCAATAATGTTGATAGCGTCTGCATCTATCACCAGAGGATGGGACGAAGTTGCCAGCAACTGCCCGATAGCGGTTTTTGTAGGAGGTTCTGTCCCTATACCCGGCCCCACGCCAATGACATCAAATTTATCAATGGCTTCCGGTAACTCGGAAAGATGCCTGCGGTTAGGATCTGTGAGTGTCATCGCCTCCGGTACCGCTGTCTGCAGCACCGTATAACCCGCAGACGGTGCCTGTATAGTTAAAAGGCCGACACCGCTTCTCAGGCATGCCCTTGCTGCCAACACGGCGGCACCCATTTTGCCGTAGCCGCCACAGAGCAGCAGTGCATGCCCGTACGTGCCTTTGTGCGAAAACTTCCTGCGGGGCTTTAGCAACTGCTGCACATCGCGCCTGGAGGTATAGTATAAATCCGTTTCAACTCCTGAAACAAACTGCTCGCTGAGCCCAATGGGCACCACCTGCCAGTCTCCCACATACTCTTCGTGCTGCGGCAGGAAGAAAGCCAGCTTCGGCAGCTGAAAGCTAATCGTGTTGTCTGCTTTTATGATCGTGCAACCCTCGGGAGTCTGGCTGTCGGTGTAAAGCCCGGAAGGCATGTCGATGGAGGTAATGCAGGCGCCGCTGTTGTTCAGCTGCTCTACTACCTCTTCATACAAACCTGTCAGGGGCCTGGTTAGGCCAGTGCCAAAGAGTGCATCCACCACACAGGCTATCAGTGGCAGCTCCGGAATGTCTTTCTCCTCTTCTATCGTTTGCGCCTGCACCTCTTCCGGCAAGCGCTCCAGGTTTGCCTTGAAATCTTCGGAGGCTTTGGCAGTATCACCCACTATGAATACCTGCACCTTGTACTTCCGCTGATGCAACAGGCGTGCTACTGCCAGTCCATCGCCGCCGTTATTACCAGGGCCACAGAAAACAAAGACTTCTTCCGTCGGTAAAAACTTGTTTTCAAACCAACCGGTAAAAGCCCTGGCGGCACGCTCCATCAACTCCAACGAGGCCATATTTTCCTCCTGAATAGTATAAGCGTCAGCTTCCCTGATTTGTGCAGCGGTAAGAAGTTTCATAGATAACGGATGAGTTTCCTCAATATACTAAGATTTGAATATGGAGGTTCTTCTTTAGAAGATAAGAAACCACTTATTTCCTGAAATCAGATGAGGGATAAAAGCTTCTGCCAAACCTACAAGGCAAGTAATCACCAGTCAGACAACTTAAAAAGCGACTGTTAAAGTCATCTTGATTTTCAGGTTATTTTTCGGAGCATCAGAAGAGTAGGGGCCATAGCGGTACAGAGCCCCGACACCGACACCTGCGAAAGGGGAGCTGATAATATTGGCCAGCAGTAGCCCTGATTCAAAAAAGCCCTTTTCCATGGTTTGATATGCTTCCTGTGGGATTACATCCTGTAGCGGCTGCTTCAGGTCACCAAACCCGATATTGGAGACAACAATTAAGTCTGGCTGAAAGAAACGGGTACGCAGGAGGCGCTTACCAAAGTTCTGTGAGAAGAAGAGGGCGGCATAGCGGTCGGAGAAGAATTCATACGGCCACATCGTCTCAAAACCTTCGCCCGCATACATATAATATTCCCGGTTGTAGCTGCCATAGCCGTTGTAAAGATTAACAAACGGAGCATTACCGTCTACCAGCCCTCCGGCCAAGGTAAAATTGCTTTCGCCAAAAGTGCGGTGGCGGAAGGTGGCCTCTGCCCGCACATCATATTTGTTATAGCCGTAATTACCGTTCAGCAAACCATCTATGCCACGGGTATACTGCAGCCACAGCACCGGGTACTCGTTCGCCATGGGCATCAACTGGTTGAACTGCTGCATAAACTTTTCGCCATACGCATACCGGAAGCTTAACACGGCCTCTGTCAGATTGTAAGCGGGCTGCGGCGCATCAGCGGCAGTATAGCCGAAAGTAGTCCGGCGTTGTTCCTGCCGGAGCATTGCCTGCGCCTGCAGGTAACGGAGCAGCCTCCCGGACAGTGCCAGGCTTTTATGGGTGGTATAGTCAAGTACAGGCAGTAAAGCGGGACGCACATCGCCCAGGAGGCTGCGCTGCTGAAAAGGCAAGCGCCTGCCGCCTGGCTCCAGCACATCCTCGAAAAATGTGGCTTTTAGCTGCAGCGTTGATGGCTGGTGCAGTACCACAGCGGCATCCGCACCATATTTTGCTTTCTTGTCCCTGAAACCATACCCGTAGTAGCCTCCTATACTAAAACGCTCAGAAAACGATGCGTTTGTATGAGCTCCTATACCTAAGCGCAGCCCTTCGAAAGCACTTATGCGCAGCAGGCGGTTCAGGTCCACGCTAACAGGGCCAATGGGGATCTGCTGGGCCATTAGATATTCCGTAATACGAACGGTGCGGTCCAGGTTTTTAGCTTTGCCCACACTGTCGAGGCGCTGGTAAGTGCGTTGCTCCAGGGCACTGAGCGAGTCGGGGCGATAGCCCTGGTAGAAATCATCGGGCTGCAGGTGCGCATCTGCCTTCTGCTGCAGGGCAACAACGCCAAAGTCAGACTTGCGCAGGTTTGGGTTCAGGTTAATGTTAGTGATGTAAGTGCGGAGGTGCCCGTATGGCTGGTGGCCCATAAACTTGAACTGTTGCACACTTAACTCCACATCCAGCTCTGTCGGGAACCACTGTTGCTGCGGCCCTACCTGCTCGTACTGCTGCTGCAGCTTTATGCCGCTCTTGTCGTCACCGGCAGTAGTTTGCGCCAGCACATGCTGTACTGCCCAGCCATCACTGTTGATGTACAGCAGCCCCTGCAGTCCGTCAAAGTTCTTTCCCTGCTGTGGTTTAAAGGAAATAATGAACACCGTATCCTGCCCTACCATGTTTGTTTCCTGCAAAACGAAATCATACTTCCGTATACTGCCTGTGCTCAGGGGGCTGAGATAGCGTTTCCCGAAGAACACGGGCATGTCATCATACACAGAAAATTCACGCGATTCGGCTGCTACCACACCAAAGCTCGGCTGCTGCAGGCCTGATACCCGCGTGGCCAGTATGGTCTCTTTTGTGAAGTTCGGCTGTAGAAAAGCGTAATCCGTCACGCTCTCCAGGAGAAACAGGTGCTGCTGATCCAGCAAATTCCGCATTCTCAGGTAAGCGGAGTCCTGTGGCGAGAGTTGCAGCGTGTCGCTTAAATCCAACTCGCGGGCATCGGTGGCTGTCAGCACAAACTTATTATAGGTGCGGTAGGTGTAGGCCTGCAGGTTTTCGGGGCGGTGCCGGTCACGGTTCTGGTGGGCCAGCCGGATAATGCGGTGCGCTGGGTTTTCACCGGTTCCGAGCACTACAACTTCCTGCAACTGTGCTGCTGATGGCTGCAGGAACACATCTATTCTTTGAGAAGAATCAGGATAAATAACCTGCGGGGCATAACCCACATAGCTGAAACGGAGCCGCGTAATCGGGCGGTTGTGCCGCAAGCGATATTCTCCGTCCAGGTTCGTAGTGGTGCCCGTCTCTCCGCCATTGGCTGCTATACTCACGAACGGAAGCGCCTCTCCGGTTATGGCATCATGTACCACTCCCTGCACCTCACGCACCTGTGCATAGGAAGCCGCACTAATAAAAGTCAAAATACAGAGCAGCAGGAGAAAGCGTGATAGTGGCATTTGGTAAAGATAAAAGAAAAGGCGCCTTGTCCTGCTACAGAAAAAGCGCCCCGGCCTGTAAATCAGATTATTATTTATCAAAACTGCATATGGAATCCTACACCTGGGCTACCGTTTGGTAACATCACTGGTACCACAGCAGTATTCAACCCGCCTCCTTCAGTTAACTTGGCATGTATCCAGTATACCGTATTCACAGAAAGTATACCTACTCCGGCTCCGGCCAGCACATCCGACATCCAGTGGGCATTGTTGAGCACCCGCAGCACGCCTGTTCCGCCCGCAATACCATAACTTACCACGCTTACCCAGGGGCTCTTATGGCGAAACTCCTTATCCATAAAAGTGGCTATGGTAAAGGCATAGGCGGTGTGGCCAGACGGAAAGGCATGTGACTTTCCGTTCGGGCGGTCTATGTCGGTTAGTCCTTTTGTTGGCCATACAATGGCCGAGGTAAGTGCCCCGGCAGAAAGTAATAACAATGTCTGCCGGCTTAGTTCGTGCCGGTTCTGCGAAGAGATAAGATTGAATCCATACAGTCCTGCCAGTGGCGCCAGCATCAGAAAATCATCGGCGTTGGTGGCAAACTCAGGAAATACCCTGGTCCTGTAGTCAAAAATATCCTGGCTGTTTATAATGCCCCTGCCCCCAGTGGTGTAGACACCCACACCGATAAGCACCGCAGCCGGAATAACAGCCCTCTTAAAGAAGCGACTATTATCACCCTCCAGGCGCTGCGACTTTGTAAATGGCTCTTTCTGCCCGGGAAGTACTGTGTCTGGCGGTATATACGCATCATCCGATATCACCTTAAGCGTATCGGTTCGGGTAGCCTTTTGGGGCTGTGGCTGCACTTGTGCCACAGCTGCAGCAGGACCAAACAACACACTTACCCAAAGTAGGTGTATTGTTAGAAGTTTGTTCAATCTCATATAAATGCAGTAGGCGTGAGTCTTTTCCGTTTTTGATGTTACGGAATTATTACGTAAAATTTAACGCGTGCTACTGCCAGGGGTTTTATACAGGACGTACATTTTGTTATACTATCTGCTTATACTAATGCCTTTACCTGTCCAGCTCGCCCAGCACAATGTCTACGGAACCGACAATAGCAATGAGATCGGCCACCATGCAGCCTTTAGCAATTTCATGCAGCACCGACAGGTTAGAGAAGCAGGGAGAGCGGCCTTTGCAGCGGAAAGGCATATCGCTGCGGTCTGTTGTCCGGAAGAAATATCCTAATTCGCCACGCGGCGTCTCTGCCCTGAAATACAGTTCCTGCGTGCCGGTGGTGCGGAGCTTTTTCGGACAGCCTGCCTGTGGGTCAAAGTCTGGAGTGCGTTTGTGGTCGCCCTGCAGGCGGTCGAGGCACTGCTGTATAATTTTTACTGACTCCCGGCACTCCAGCGCCCGCACATAGTTACGGTCCCAGCAATCGCCCACGCTGCCTACCAGGCCGGTGCCGGTTGGCACCTCAAACTCCAGTTCCGGGTATACACTGTAACCGTCTACGCGGCGCAGGTCATATTTCAGGCCGGAGCCACGCAGCATGGGGCCGGAGCAGCCGTAATTAATGGCTACATCCATCGGAAGTATGCCTACATTAGCGGTGCGGTCGATAAATATCTTGTTCTCCAGCAGCACTGTGTCTATCTCGTCCAACTTCGGCTGCAGATAGTCGATGAACTCCTGGCAGCGCTTTTCAAAACCGATGGGCAAATCATAGTACAGGCCGCCTACCCAGATATAATTGTACAGCATGCGTGCGCCAGATACCCACTCCAGCAGGCGCTGGATGTGCTCGCGGTCGCGCAGCATCCATAGGAAAGGCGTAAAAGCGCCAATGTCGATGCCGTAGGTGCCGATAGCCACAAAGTGCGAGGCAATACGGTTTAGTTCCGCTACCAATACCCGGATATATTCCACCCGCTTCGGTATCTGATCTGTGATGCCCAGCAATTTCTCCACGCCCATGCACCACACGTGCTCTGAGTTCATAGCCGCCAGATAATCCATGCGGTCTACGTATGGGATGGTTTGATTGTAGGCCATGTGCTCGGCATGCTTCTCGAAGCAGCGGTGCAGGTAACCTATATGGGGTGCCACGTCCGTCACAATTTCCCCGTCCGTTACCACCTCGAGGCGCAGTACGCCGTGCGTACTCGGGTGCTGCGGACCCATGTTCACAATCATTTCGCCGTCTTTCAGGTTGTCCAGGCTGAACTTGTTCGGCTCTGACTGCAGCAGGTAGTTTTTATAGAGAGTGGATGACAAAAGCGTTAGAAAGTTAAAGGGTTAGAAAGTTAGAGAGTTAAACTGTCGCATTTAGGAAAATAGATGTACAACGGCCAGTTCATCATATCCGTATCGGTGAAATCTCTTCATCTTCAAATTTCCAAATTTTCAAATCTACTACTCCGGCTTCTCGCGCTTATCTGAGAAAGGTGTGGGCTGCCCTACCAGCTGCTGCGGTTCCCCTTTGAATCCATTCAGCTCGTTGTGCTGGTCGAAAGGCACTTTAATGCCGTGGTAGTACTCCTGCAGTTCATAGTCTCTGCGGAGAGGGTGGCCTTCCCAGTCGGCAGCGCACAGAATACGGCGCATGTCCGGGTGGTCTTTAAAGTAGATGCCTACCATGTCGAACACCTCCCGCTCGTGCCAGTCGGCGGTGCGCCAGATGTGGCTGACGGTAGGCACCTGCGGTATCGGTTGGTCCTGCGTATTGTTTCGCGGTACCTGCACCTTCAGCATCAGGTGGTGGTCGTAAGGGATGGAGTACAGGTTATAGGCTACCTCCATGGTGCCTGCCTCCGGACCGTTGTCGATGCCGGTCACGCAGGAGAGGAAATCGAAGTACGTTAGCTCGTGGTCGTGCAAGGCAAGGCACACTTCTGATAGGCGCTCTGTTTGCAGCACGAGGTAGGACTGCAGGTTATCTGTCTTTTCGGCTACCACTACCTCCGCACCAAATGCATCAACTATAAAATCTCTTAACTCCTCGAAAGACACGGCTTCTTGAATTATGAATGATGAATTGCTTCTGGTGCTTTGTCTCCATCAGCTACCAATTGCCCCTACTGCGCGCGCTTTGCCATAATCTGCTGCACGGCTCTTGGGGCACGGATGCTTTCTTTCCGAATGATTTCCTGCAGCTGCAGGAAGCCGCCTATCAAAGCCTCTGGCCTTGGCGGGCAACCGGGCACATACACATCCACAGGAATAATACGATCCACGCCCTTCACCACATGGTAGCCGTGCTCCCAGTAAGGGCCACCGCAGTTAGAGCAGGAACCCATTGAGATAACGTAGCGCGGCTCCGGCATCTGCTCGTAAAGGCGGCGTATGCGGTCAGCCATTTTAAAGGTAACGGTACCTGCCACAATCATGACATCAGATTGGCGCGGTGAGGCGCGCGGAATAATGCCGAAACGGTCCATGTCGTAGCCGGATGCATAGGCACCCATCATTTCAATGGCACAACAGGCCAATCCAAAACCCATCGGGAACAGCGAGGTCAGCCGGGCCCAGTTCAACAGGTCGTCTAACTTTGTGATGACTATTCCGCCTTCTCCAGTCTTTGCTTCCATATTGGGTGATATTATATATGATGAATGGGGAAGTATTTAATGCCCCATTCTTTCTATTCAAACATTAAACTAAAGTTGCTATGCCCTGGGTTCCGTAGTTTCTGGTTCTGCTTTACCTGGGCCGTACTGCCGTTCGTTTACGCGCTGATACATGTCCACCGGTATTTTAGAACGGCTTTTCGGGACCACTGGCTCCGGCTTAATCCAGTCTAAATGCCCTTTGGCCCAGGCGTAGGCGAGGCCCAGCACCAGAATACCAATAAAGATGAACATTTCGATCAGGGCAAACCATCCCCAAACGCCATCGGTAGCCTCAATCAGCTCCCGGCGGCCAAACACCGTTGCCCACGGGAACAGAAAAGCCAGCTCAACATCAAAAATGATAAAAATAAGCGCCACCACATAGAACCGTGGGTTAAACTGTATCCAGGCATTGCCAATCGGTTCCTCGCCACTCTCATAGGTAGAAAGCTTCTCTGTGTTGGGCCGGTCCGGACGAATCACTTTGCTCGTAAACAGGCCAATCATCACAAAAATAGCAGCCCCTATCAGGAAGAGCAGGATTGTTCCGAAATCAGATGCATAGGTTTCTGCCATAGCTTACAGCTGTTTATGCAAATTTACAACAAAAAGCCGGGATTGTTTACCTGTAGCAGTTTTGGGTGCCGGGCAGGAGAGAGCACTGTGGTGTATTGTGCTGTTCCGGACATCTTTGTCCAGAACTAAACCTGAAGCGGATTTCCTAATCCGCGTGCCGGACAGCGTAGTACACGGGGATTAGAAAATCCCCGACAGTTAGCTTCCGGACCAGGAAGTCTGGAAGAGCATTTGAGCACTACTTCATCCTGTCAATCTATAAATCCTGAAAATCCTAATTCTGACAAATAGGTTGGAAACCCTCTTTTCTAACACAAAACCGCCTGAACCAGTAAAGGTCCAGGCGGTTTGAATCTATCTACAAACTACTTAATTACCAATTATAATACCCGTTCTCTTCGCCGTCGTTCAGGAGCTCTGCAGCAGTGTCCGGGCTGCGATGGATGTCTTTGAGTTTGCGTTCTTTCCAGACTGCAGCAGACTCCCGCACTACCTCCAGGTGGGCATCAGACTTCAGGCGCTCTTCCTCCCGCTTGGCATCCACTTCATAATCGGTACGGGCCGCGAACTTCGCGTTGGCCACCGTTTTACGGGTATCGTACTGCTGCTGGCGTTCGGCTACGCGCTGCATCTCCTGCGTCGTACGCTCGTGCTCAATACCTTTCAGAATATCATCATAAGGACCTTTGCTGGAGATAAGCTTCGTGAATATAGGTGCTGTCTCTAAGCATATAAACAGTAGCGTGATGAAGAAAACGGGTAGCCAGGGCAGTTCGTCAAGTGCGTTGATGCGGGCCATCAGACCATCGTAGTTCGAAAAGCTTTCCTGCCCCTCAGCCACCGTCTCGTCATAGTTCTGCATGAGTTCGTTAATGCGCTGCTCCCGCTGCAGGATGCGTTCATTTGCATTCGCCTGCAACAGTTTGAGTTCCTCGTCTACCTTATCGTACTGCCGTTTCTTTTCTTCAAAAATAGGGCCTTTGCCTACCTTGCCTGTTCCGCCTGTGCCATCAGCTTCAGCGGCAAGGGCATCGTAGAGCCTGTTGCGCTCCTGCACCTTCGCATCTACTTCCTGACGTATGCCGGCTATTTCTGTTTTGATGGAATCTACCTCCACATACTGCTGCCCCACCAGTTGTTTATGGGCAATGGCCAGTTCTGCCTGCTTCTCCTTCAGCACTGCCTGAATCTCTTTATCAAAAATCTTCAGTTCCAGCGGCTTTGAGATAACCACCGCCAGCACCAGGGCCAGGAAGATGCGCGGCATTACCTGCAGCAGCTCTTTCCAGAATTTGCCCTCTTTGCGCAACGTGGAAACAATAAAGCGATCGAGGTTGAAGATAACAGCACCCCACAGCAAGCCAAAGGCAATGGCCATCAGAGCATCGTCGAAGACGGTGTAGAGAGCGTATCCGCCTGAAATACTGGCTAAAAGGCCCGTAAACAGCACAGTAGCGCCAATACCGGCATATTTTATATGCTCTGATTTAGAGCATTTATCAAGTATGGTATCGTCGGCACCGGCACACCACCAAAAGAATCTTTTCATGTATAAACGATCAGCTGAACAAGAGAAAAAGGCTTCCAAAGAAGCTATAAACAGTAAACGTATAAAAGCTTACGGTTTATATTTCAAATTGGGTTTAATTAGTTAAAAATCAAACCGCTACCTTTTCCCCCTCAACGGGACTGCTTTCAATTAAATTCGAAATTCTCTACCGATTCATTTAGCTTTTCATAGAGCAGCAGAGAAGCCATGCCGCTGGCCAAAACCATACGCGTATCAGGGTTTAGCTGCGAACTCACCCAAACTTTTCCGTTGTTGATAACCTGCACTGCACCGACCACATTTTCTCCCTCTTTAAATTCGTAGCCAATAACATCCGACATGGGCAGCCCTTTGCCCTCGAACTTATATACAGGCGCAATGGTGTAAGTAGTCTTGCGGTTAGACAGTTCGCCCCTGAACTTTTTGCGTTCCAGGTAATTGCCCGGGTCTACTGTGAGCAGGTGCCATTGGCCGCTTTCCGGGGAGGTAAAATGGCTGGCGTAGTACTCCATGTTCGGGCCTACATCTATGGTCACACCAGTGTTCGATCGCAGTGACTTGTCTTTGAGCCTGCTGGCCCCGAATACGTACCACTCGCTGCCCATGCCATCCTGCAAACTGAACTCGTACTGCTGCCTGGCGCTGATGTTGTTATAGCTGAAAATGGAGAAACCCCCCATATTCCTCCAGCCGCGGTGTACGTTAGCCACCGTATAGTTGCCTATCTGGAAATTGCCATTCGGCTTCAGGAACTTTCGGCCTTCTATAGGCAGTTCTTCCGCGCTTTGCTGAAGATCAGGGGATACCGCCATGTGCGGCACCGTGCAGTTTGTAAAAGCCAGCATACAAGCCAGCGACGAGGTTACAAGACAGCTTTTCATAGTTTTAGGAGTTGATGCTTAGCAGATTATAAATTATTAGGTTCTCAAATATAGGCTTATCATATATGACGCCAATTTAAAGCTCCAGCCGTAACTATTCCAGATAACAAACCTCCTCTACCCGGTCAATACATGGTGTGTCTTCTACATTAGAAGACCCTCTCCACCTACCGGTGGTTGCCCGGCCTCCTTGATATTTTTTACCAGCAGATATTCCAGAAAACAAAAAAGGCAGCAAGCCTTCGCTTCCTACCTTTCTGTGCTCTCTTCAAACAAAAAGTTTAACGCTACTCTGCGTCCTCGTCCGGCAGGATATCCACGTCCTGCACCAGCACCAGCTTCTCAATTTCACGCGCTCTAGGTGTATTCGCCAGGCCGCCTTCCGCAGTTTCCTTGTACTTGCGCTCCATGCTTTCGCCTACCTCGCCAAGGGCTGCCACGCACTGGTCTACCGGAATGACGGCGTTAACACCGGCAAGCGCCATTTGCGACGAGGAAAAGGCAATGGCTGCTGCACTGGCGTTGCGCACAATGCAGGGCACCTCTACCAGCCCCGCCACCGGGTCGCAGACAAGGCCCAGCATGCATTGTATGGTGATGGCCACAGCCGTAAACACTTGCTCCACGTTGCCGCCCAGGCAATATACAATAGCACCTGCGGCCATGGCTGCCGCACTGCCTGTTTCGGCCTGGCAACCACCCACAGCACCGGCCAGCGACGCATTTTGCTCAATAATCAGCGCAATGCCTGCGCCTACAAGCAAGCCTTCGTGTATGCTTCTATCCTCCAGTCCATGCAGCTCCTGCAAGGTGGTAAGCGTGCCCGGTAAGATGCCCGATGCGCCTGCTGTGGGAGCCGCTACCACACGGCCCATGCAGGAGTTCACCTCTTTGGCGCCCAGTGCACGTGAAATCAGCATCTGAAATTCCGGTGACAGCACCGTTATCGGCGCCTTCGCCACCTTCTTCGCGCTGTTGTTCACCATGCCTGAGCGGGACTGCATGTTTTCTGTAAGACCGGTTTGCACCGCATCCTTCATCACCTCATACGCTTTGGCAATGTTCTCCCAGATGTATTCTTCTGAGCGGCCTTTCTGCTCTATTTCGTATTCCAGCACCGGCTGGTACAGCGGTTCTCCGGTTTCGGCACAATGCTTTTCCCAGCTCTTGAAATCGTTAAATAATAATGACATAGTTTTCTTTCTCCTATAAATCCCGGCTAAGAACGCCAGGGCGGCCAATATAATCACATTTACTGTATGCAGCTATACACGCCTCTTACATAACAAATTTGCCTCCGGTAAACGTTCTACTCCATCCTTTTTGCTTCTATCTAACTCCTTTGGCTGTAGCTCGTTCAAGCACATTACATTACAGCTTTATGGCAGACGTAACACATAAAATAAAGAATAACCTTCTAACGGCCCTTCAGCAGGTGGAGCATAATCTATCTATGGCAAAGTATAAAGCAAAAGAAAAGCTGCATTTACTGGACCCGGTTAACATTATGCCTTACTATGGTTTTGGTAACGATAAATATGTGTATGTAAAGGGAAGAGTGCTTGAAAATGAAAAGCTAAAAAAATCGAAAGACGAAGACAGCACGCTGACGCACCTTGTAAACACCTACAAACGCTATGAATCAGATGAAATACCGGGTATAAAGCTAACAGCAACCTTCGCCGGCCAGAAGATAGAGCTGGAGACTGACCCGGAAGGTTTCTTTGAAGCGGAATTCAGAACAGACGCACCTTTTGATTACAGCAGCACCGGTTATAAAATAAAGCTGACTTTACAGGAGCAGAAAACAGCGGAAGACAGGACAGAAGCAGAAGCACATGTGTTTGTTCCGGGCGAGGATGCAGCGTTCGGTATCATTTCCGACATTGATGATACGGTGCTGGTATCTAAAATCGCTCATTTTCTGGAGCGGCTTAAGCTGATGCTGACAAAGAACGCGACTGAGCGCAGCCCTTTCTCAGGTATAGCCGGCTTTCTGAGAGCGCTGTGCAAGGGCAGCGACAACAGTAGGCAGAACCCGCTCTTCTTTGTGTCGGGCAGTGAATGGAACCTGTATGACCTGCTGATCAGCTTTTTCCGCTCTCACAATATCCCGGAAGGGCCACTGTTTCTAAGGGACAAAGGCATCCGCCTGAATGAAGGCTACCTCGAGACCAGCGGACAAGAGTATAAGCGCGATCGGATCCGCCACATCCTCGACACATACCCCTCGCTCAGGTTTATCTGCATCGGCGACAGCGGGCAGCATGACCCCGAGGTTTATCAGCAAATAACACAGGATTATCCGGGTCGCATTCTGGGCATCTATATCCGGGACGTGTCGCCGAACAAGCGTGATAAGGAAGTGCGAGCGATAGCGGAGCAGGTGAAAGAGCAGGGAGTAGAAATGGAGTTAGTGGAGGAAACATTTTCAGCTGCAAAACATGCAGTTAAAATGGGATGGATCAATGAAACCCAGTTGGAAGATGTGAGGCAGGCGTGTGAAGAAGATGAGCAGCAGGAGAGCTAAACGGCGCGTCCTGTAGGTTTGAAGCTATTTACCTGTAGAACCGCCAGTCCGCTGGCACGTTCTATTGCTATGACGGATTATAGGCAAGTAGCCGAAATGCTGTCGGCAATGGATTTGCCCGGCACTGCAGAACATGCCATCATTAAGCAGAGGCGGGCTTTCTACAGGTACAACAAAATACGGATAACAAGAATACAACCAGCAAATCATTTATTTATGAGTAATAGAAAGCATATCTCCATACAAGTATATGGCAAAGTACATGGTGTGTTCTTCAGGGCCAGCACCAAAGAGAAA
Source organism: Pontibacter diazotrophicus (assembly GCF_003367245.1). Taxonomy (GTDB): domain Bacteria; phylum Bacteroidota; class Bacteroidia; order Cytophagales; family Hymenobacteraceae; genus Pontibacter; species Pontibacter diazotrophicus. The sequence goes on from NZ_QRGR01000039.1 coordinate 49,361, forward strand.
GCACAGGAGCTTGGCATAACCGGTTTTGTACAGAACGAGGAGGACGGCACCGTCTATATAGAGGCCGAAGGAGACCCTGCCGCTCTAAAACAACTAGAGCAGTGGGCGCATGAAGGGCCTCGCAGAGCACAGGTAGAGAGGGTAGAGGTGAAGGAAATGGAAAGTCTGGCGGGGTTTAAAGAGTTTAAGGTGAAACGGTAGGAGGAGATAAGTTCAGGAGATGTTAACAACATATAAAATTTGTCCTATATTAGCAAAACAGATATCTCCGTCCCTAATGAGTACAAGGATACTACACTGTTCATCAGCTATAGAGAACTACAATATTTGTATTGAACAAAAAGTCGCTGGATTCCAGAACAGAGGACCGCAACCTGGCGACCTAGTATATTTAGCAGCCAAAGTGGGCAAAAAGACACTATGTGGCGCTCGTTTTAAGCTTGATAAGCTAACGGATTTAAAGCCTTGGCCTGATGGAGAAAAGTATGTACATTCTTTGAAGGTGAAAGAAGTAGAATATTGCCAACCGTTTGACATTTCTATTTTATCACAGACGGGAGGAAAATTTTGGAGCCTAAAGTACATACAGGCATCAAAGCCAATTTCAGATAAACCTGCTTGCGATTTACTAGATCAAGAATTTAGCCTCAAAAAAACAGATCATTTTATTCCTTTCAATATTGATTCCGATGGCGACAACGACACTGCAAATTTTGTAGTTGAGGATGAGATTACAGAATTAGCAGTTAAAAAGCCCTTAACACGTGATTCAATTAAGGTTCAGGCGCTGCTTGCTGAAATTGGTGATCGTATGGGTTACAAAATTTGGCTCCCAAAGAACGATAGGAGCAGGGTATTAGAAGTTTGGCAGACAAAAGTGAACTCTGTTCTACAGGATTTACCACTCAATTATGATAGCGACACCTTGAACACCATCGAAAATATTGATGTGCTTTGGATAAAAGGCCGCTCTATTGTACGTGCCTTTGAGGTAGAACACACTACTTCTATTTATTCAGGTATACTAAGAATGGCAGACCTAATGGCCTTGCAGCCGAATCTTAATATAAAGGCACACATTGTTGCCCCAATAGAGAGAAAGGAAAAGGTAATGAATGAACTGTCAAGACCAGTATTTAAACATGTACTGGCGCCTTCATGCTCTTTTATCTCCTACGACTCTATTGAGGGATTATCTAAAGAGAAGATGCTAGAATATATGACTGACGCCGTGTTAGAGGCTTTTTCTGAGTCTGTAAAGGACTCTGCTATATAATATATCCTTAGCCGTTGTTGGTTTTTTCCCAACAATTATCCTTCAGTGGTATTTTAATTCGGCAGTATAGCGCTTGCTGGTGAAAACACCATAGCCGTCAGGCTAAGGATAAAGTATATCATTTGGTGATGGTTTTAGTAGCCCGTTCTTGTCTCTTCTTTTTTCTTTCCTGCCTATCCTGATTACCCTTCTGAGCACTT
>NZ_QRGR01000040.1 GCF_003367245.1 Pontibacter diazotrophicus
TACGGCTCCCCCTTCGCCATCGAGACCTGCCACATCAAGTTCCGCGACTCGGACCTGTCGGCGGAGGTGACGCGCTCGCTGTTCAACACGGCGCGGCAGTACCGGGAGAGCTTCGACGTATACGGCTCGAAGAAGAGCTTTGAGTGGACGCAGATAGAGCACGAGGACAGCGTGATACACACAGGCGAGACGCCGGAGCGGGTGAAGATTCCGGACTACGCGCACCTGCTGCCGGAGGAGATTCAGAACTTTACGCAGGCGGGGGTGTATGACTCGGACGACAACCAGCACCTGTCCTTCATCCAGGGGGCGGGGCACGGCGGCTCGCACCCGCACCTGGTGCACGAGTTCGTGAGCGCGCTGGTGGAAGGAAGAGAGCCTTACCCGAACGCCCGGCAGTCGGCCAACATCACCTGCGTGGGTATCCTGGCGCACGAGTCGGCCATGCAGGGCGGTAAGATTATGCAGATGCCGGAGTTTACAATGGAAAAGGTACTTGTGTAAGAGAAAGAGTTCTCCGGAACATAAAATGGATTGTGAGTCAGGGAGGTAGTATCAGTGGCACAATGGGAAAGTACTTGTATTGTTTAGCTATGAAAAGCTAGCTGCAAAACTCAGCCCGGCGCACTGCTTCGTTAGAGCAGGCAGGTTAATGTAGAATGGCTTTGTCAGCATAGCCTGTAAGAAGCTATACATCCCTGATTCACATTTTAAATAGTTGTAATCCTTATTTGTTTATAAGTGATTAATCAGTTCTGCTAAAATAGAGGGTCGTGAAAAATAGGAATGTCAATTTATTTCGTGGTTAAGTAATTAAATGATGATTGTATGAGAAAAATTACTACACATTTTTTGGGAAGGTATAGCCTGGCTCTTGCAGCATGCTGTGTCTCCCTTCCCGGGGTAGCAGATGCTTACTCCAGTTCAGGCAGGGTTAAAGCTAACCATGAGTTAGAGACAAACTCCCTGGCAAAATTTTTAGATGAAGCTCTGGCAAGCTCAGGGTATTCAAGGTCTGCAGGAGTTTCAGCACCTGTATGGCAGGAGATGGCTGTAACCGGAAAAGTCACAGATGAGAACGGTACGCCCCTGCCTGGTGTAACAGTTTTACTTAAAGGGACTACTAAAGCTACTCCTACAGACGCAGGTGGTAATTATACTATCACTGTTCCGGATGGCAGCGGTACACTGGTCTTTTCTTACATTGGTTTCCAGCCGCAGGAGGTACCTATCAATAGCAGGTCTGCTATCAATGTGTCGATGGGTACTGATGCAAAAGCCTTAGAAGAAGTAGTGGTAGTAGGCTATGGCACGCAGTCCAGAGGTACGGTAACCGGTGCAGTATCACAAATTGAGTCTAGGGATATTGCCAGAACCACCGCTACAACAGCAACAGGGGCGTTGGTGGGAAAGATACAGGGTATCACGGCCCGTCAGGCAGATGCTCGTCCCGGAGCTGGAACCAATATTCAGGTTCGGAATATGGGGAATCCTCTGTATGTTATTGACGGTGTAACCTCTGATGCACCACAATTTAACAACTTGGATGTAAATGACATTGAAAGTGTTTCTGTATTAAAGGATGCCTCTGCGGCTATCTACGGTTTGCGTGCAGCTAACGGTGTTATACTGGTAACCACTAAGAAAGGAAGAGCGAATCAAAAGCCCAGAATCAGTGTAAATACTTACTATGGATTACAGGATTTTACGCGTTATCCAAGACCAGCCAACGCCTATCAGCATATGCGCGGTCTCGTAGAAAACGCGCAGAACCTCGGTCGTCCGGCACCGATCACAGCTGAAGAATTAGAAAAGTGGAGAGTTGGCACTGAAAAAGGGTATATCAGCACGGACTATTACAGCATGGTAATGGACGAGGTGGCACCACAGTATTATGTGAATGCAAGTGCTTCGGGCGGCTCAGAAAACACCAATTACCATTTCTCTGTCAGCCATATTAACCAGGACGCCCTGATAAAGGACTATAACTTTAACAGAACAAACTTCCAGGCCAACATAGAGACGAGCCTTGCGAAGGGACTACGGGTTGGTACGCAGATTTACGGTAGGGTAGAAGATCGCTTTCAGATTGGGGTACCGGGACTGGATGACTATTTCAACCCGTTCCTGAGTATTTTTACCATGTGGCCGACTGAAAGACCTTATGCTAATGATAACCCTAATTACATCAATCAGACGCATAACGTAAACGTAAACCCTGCTACCTATGATAAAGATATCACGGGTTATATAGAGGAGACCACGCGTGCCGCAAAGGGTAACTTTTATGCCCAGTATGATTTTGATTTTGGTCTGAGTGCCAAAGCAACCTACTCCTACAACTTCACGAACTTTGATTTTGACGGGTTTGAGTATACGTACAACGCCTATACTTACAACGAGGCTACCGACACATACGAAATGGCAGGCGGTAACCAAAACCCCTGGAGAGAGCGTCGTAAGCGAAACATTGTGGATAAGTTTGCACAGTTCCAGTTAAGCTACAACAAACAGTTCGGGAACCATGGCGTGTCGGCGGTTGCAGCCTATGAGCGGCAGGACAATGATAACAAGTACATGGTAGTGCACACGGTGCCACCTAACAATTATGTTCCTATCATGTACTTCGCTGACCAGGATTTACTTATTGATCAGTGGAGCCAATCTGCCAGGTTAGGTTATATTGGCCGTGTTAATTACAACTACAAAGAGAAGTACCTGCTGGAGGTGTTGGGCCGTTACGATGGTTCCTTCCTTTTTGCTCCCGATAGCCGTTTTGGATTGTTCCCTGGTGTTTCTGTAGGTTACAGAATCACAGAAGAAGATTTTATGAAGGGTAAAGTCGGGTTTCTGGATGACTTAAAACTCAGAGCATCGTGGGGTAGAACCGGTAGTGACATCATCAGTGGCGATACGTATGTGGTTCCGCCGTTTAGCTACTTTGGAGGGTATACCTTTAACGTTGGAAGTGCTGTGTTTGACGATAATTATTATTCTGGCCTTGCTCCCCGGGGATTGCCTATCACCAACTTATCTTGGATTACAAACACCACCCGCAACATCGGTATCGACTTCACTATCTTCAATCATCTGCGTGGTCAGTTCGATGTGTTTGAGCGGAAGCGCGAAGGTCTGCCATCCGGCAGGTATGATGTGCTATTGCCAAGTGAAGTTGGATACGGTCTGCCGGCCGAAAACTTGCTTTCTGAAGCAAACCGTGGTTTCGAGGGTGCTTTAACCTATGCAGGCACAGCGGGCGACATCAGCTACTCTGTGGGGGTGAACGGTACTTTTGCCCGACGTTATGATATTGCGCAGCAGTATAATCCACGATTTGGTAATTCATGGGATGAATATCGCAACTCCTGGATGGATCGTTGGGGAAGTGTTAACTGGGGGTACCAGGTAGTTGGCCGGTTCGGGTCCCAGGAAGAGATAGATAATTATCCGGTAATTATTGATGGGCAAGGTAACAGAAACGTGCTTCCGGGAGACTTTATCTATAAGGACGTGAATGGTGATAACATCATCAACGGCCTGGATGAAAGGCCAATCGGATACCAGCAGGGCGCCAACCCATATATGAGCTTTGGTATTAACACCGGCGTGCAGTACAAAGGATTAAGCCTGATGATGGACTTTGCGGGTGCTTCCATGCAGTCTTACCGACGTGACTGGGAATTAATGTATCCTTACCAGAACGATGGTACTTCACCAAACTTTATGCTGGAAGACCGCTGGCACCGTGAGGACCCCTATAACAGCGACAGCCCTTGGGTGCCTGGAATGTATCCTGCCATCAGAAGAGAAAGAGCTGGCCATAACTACCGCCACAGTGATTTCTGGGTGACCAACGTGCGTTACATCAGATTAAGAAACCTGGAGCTGTCCTATAGCCTGCCGGAAAGCATTATCAGCCGGGTAGGTATGTCAGCGCTGAGAGTGTATGCCAATGGTACCAACCTGTTCACTATCGATAATACAAAAGTGTTTGGTATTGATCCGGAGATCTCTTCTGGTAATGGTTTACAGTACACGCAGCAGAGAATTTACACGCTTGGTTTTAACGTAAGTTTCTAATTGAAAAAATATGAAAAGTATATATAAAATTTTGATTCTTGGAGCGGTCCTAATGCCTTTTACGGCCTGTGACGACGATGAATTCCTAGAGAAGGATCCGCCTACCGTTATCCAGGAAGAGCAGGTCTGGAACGACCCGAAAATGATTACCAGCTTGCTGGCTAATTATTACGACCGTTTACCAACCTATAACTCAACCTCTTCAAACTGGCAGGCCTTTGCCGCCTACGACGAAGCGATGTGGTCTGGTAACGGAGAGGGGCAAAACAACATCCAAGCTTACAGCCCCTTCACCTGGACAATCTGGAACTATGGTCTGATCCGGGACATCAACCTGGCGTTGGAGAACATAGACCAATACTCAGCTACACTCCCAGATGAGCAGAAAACGCAGTTTAAGGCAGAGCTAAGGTTCTTAAGAGCATTTGTCTATTTTTCGCATGTCAGGAGCATGGGAGGGGTGCCTCTTGTAACACAGCAGCTTATCTACGATTTTAGTGGCGACCCCTCTTCCCTGCAGCTCCCGCGAAATAAGGAGCACGAAGTGTATGACTTTGTTGCCAGTGAGTTAGACGCCATCAAAGAGGATCTAGGGAATGAAGGCAGTATCAGGAGGGCGAATAAATTCACGGCGCTTGCCCTAAAGAGCCGGGCCATGCTGTATGCCGCTTCCATAGCGAAGTATAATAATGAGTCGGGTGCACCTATAGCGGCCACTCCTGGCGGAGAAGCAGGTATACCGGCTTCCATGGCAAGCGATTATTACACTAAATCGCTCGAAGCGTCCAAGGAAATCATTAACAGTGGCGTTTACAGTCTGTACAAAGGAAACTCGGCTCATCTGGGGGAGAACTTTGCTGAGGCGATATCAAAGAAGCAGGCAAACCCGGAGGTTATTCTGGCGCAGGACTTTTCTACTGCGAGTGATAAGCGTATCTGGTTTACGTACGATAATATTGCCCGTGGTATACGTGAAGATAACCTTTCCTCGTCTAACATTACCCCTGTTCTGAACCTTGTGGAGGATTTTGAATACTTGGATGGTTCATCAGGTGAACTGAGAACCAGAACAGCCGACGACAGCGACTATATCTATTATGATGAGCTGGATGACATATTCGAAAATAAGGATGCACGTCTGTATGGTACGGTAATTTATCCAGGTGCTTCTTTCAAAGGACAGGAAGTAGAAATGCAGGCTGGCGTAAAAGTTTGGAATGGGTCTGGCTATGAAACCGTAGAAGGTAACCAACTGGGTTCCGACTACACGGATGGCGAAACGCTTGTCGGTAGCTCAGGACCACATCGCTCTATCACGGAGGTGTCAAATTCCGGTTTCTACATGAGAAAGTATGTCGATCCTACACCTATGTCCAGCACCAGAGGTGTCCGGAGTGAAATGTGGTGGATAAGATTCCGTTATGCCGAGATACTTCTGAATGCAGCTGAAGCAGCCCTTGAGCTCGGACAGATGCAGGAAGCGGTTGGATATGTGAATACGGTAAGAGAAAGAGCTGGATTTGGAGAGAACAGTCTGACCGAATTAACTGTGGAGCGGCTTCGGAATGAACGCCGTGTGGAATTGGCCTTCGAGGATCATAGAATATGGGATGTAAAACGCTGGAGAATAGCGCATGAGATCTGGAACGGAAGCCCTAACAATCCGGATGCAGTGTTACAAGCTTTGTATCCCTATCGTATAATTCGTCCTGATCATCCTACACACAATAAGTATGTGTTTGAGAAATTAGTTGCTCCAAGGTTCGGAGCACCTCGTAACTTCCAGGTTCCGGCCTACTATGCTGCATTACCACAGGATGTGTTAAATAATAATCCAAAACTTGTTAGAAATCCATTCCATTAATCTAAGGATATGAAATTTAGACTGATAACATATATTATGGCCATGGTTGTAGTGCTTTCGGGGTGCGAATATGATAACCATGAGCCGCCAAAAACGATGTTGACTGGTAAAGTAGTTTATCAGGACCAAGCCATCGGCGTCAGATCCAGTGGTGTGCAGCTGGAGTTATGGCAGCCGGGTTACCCGGTGCTGCAAAAAATACCCGTTTATGTAGACCAGGAGGGAACATTTTCTGCCATGGTATTTGATGGAAACTACAAGCTCACCCGGTTAAGAGGAAACGGCCCTTGGGTAGATAATACCGATACCATCGATGTTCAGGTTCAGGGCAACACAGTAGTAGAAGTTCCTGTACAGCCTTTTTTCTTAATCAGAAATGAGCAGTTTCAGAATAATGGAAATGCCGTAACAACAACTCTGAATGTGGAGGCGTTAGTCCCCGGTGCAAAAATCGAGCGGGTAACCTATTATTTAGGCTCCACTACTATCGTAGATGCGAACAACTTTGCGGCCGTAACAGACATATGGTGGCCGAATGAGGAGGCTGTTGCTGCTCCAATGAGCATGAGCTTAGAAGTTCCGGCTAACATAGCCAACAAGGGGTACGTTTTTGCCAGAGTTGGTGTGAAAATAGCCGACGTGGCAGAAATGATTTATTCACCTGTTGAAAAGGTAGAGCTCTGATAAGGTTATCTTTCAATCAAATTAAATAGTTAGTTCAGGTAAGCCGACTTCTCCAGGGAAGCTTACCTGAACTAATTTTTTGTACAGGATCATAGAGTATCTTCAAAATGATAAACCAGCCTTAGGATAACAGTTGATTACATTTTTATAAAGTAATTGAGTAATTTGACTCATTAGTAGTTATCAAGGCGCTGGTCATTGTTTTAATCTCAGAAAAATAAGATGAAAAAGACCTGTTTACTCTTACTGTTTGCCTCGCTTGTTCAGGTAAACATATTGCATGCTCAAAGCTCCGACTGGAAAGTAGTAGAAGGTAAAATCACCTCTCCCTGGGCAGAGCAGGTAAACCCATCCAACCCCTTGCCGGAGTACCCGCGCCCGCAGCTAGTACGCGAAGATTGGCAGAACCTGAACGGGCTTTGGGATTACGCTATAGTGCCGAAAGCGCAGCAGGCAAGTCTCCCCACTACTTCCCAGGGGAAAATCCTGGTGCCCTATGCCATTGAATCTGCTTTGTCTGGTGTAGGCAAAACTGTGGGTAAAGACAGTGTGCTCTGGTACAGGAAAAGCATCAATGTGCCTGCCAAATTGCGCAGGCAAAACGTGTTGCTGCACTTCGGTGCCGTGGATTGGCAAGCAGATGTGTATGTAAACGGACAGAAAGCAGGCACCCACCAGGGCGGTTACGATCCTTTCTCTTTCGACATCACCCCATACCTGAAAAGGGGCAGCCAACAGGACATTGCTATCAGCGTATGGGACCCCAGCGACGATGGTCCGCAGCCCCGCGGCAAGCAGGTAAAAAAGCCGGAGTCTATCTGGTATACCCCCGTAACCGGTGTTTGGCAAACGGTGTGGCTGGAGTCGGTGCCCCGCACCTACATCGCCTCTACCAGGCAAACCCCGGACATAGACGAAGGAACCGTTACCGTGGCGGCTGAAGTAGCGCAGCTGCAGGCAAATGACCGGCTAAGGGTATCAGCCTGGGACGGTAAAACGAAAGTGGCAGAGCAGGAGGTAAGCGCCAATAGCCCGGCTGTGCTGCAGGTAAGCAACGCTAAACTGTGGTCTCCTGAAAACCCTTTCCTTTATGATCTGCGGGTGGCTGTGGTGCGGAACGGGAAGGTGCAGGATGAAGTGAAAAGCTACTTTGCCATGCGCAAAATAAGCATGGAACCTGATGCAAACGGGGTGCAGCGTATGCTGCTTAACAACGAGTTCGTGTTTCAGTACGGCCCGCTGGACCAGGGTTGGTGGCCGGACGGCCTATATACGGCGCCTACGGAGGAAGCCCTTCTTTTTGATATTGATAAGACGAAAGAAATGGGCTTTAACATGATACGCAAACACGTGAAGGTGGAGCCAGCCCGCTGGTACTACCACACCGACAAGACAGGCATGCTGGTATGGCAGGATATGCCGAGCGGCGACATGGGCAACAGGTGGGAATCTCGCCCGGGTGTTACAGGACGCGGTACTGAAAAAGAGCGGACTCCTGAATCGGAGAAGATATTCCGAACCGAGTGGGCCGAGATAATGGATGATTTGCACAACTTCCCGAGCATTGTGGTGTGGGTGCCATTTAACGAGGCCTGGGGACAGTTTAAGACAGAAGAAATCACGAACTGGACAGTGGAGCGCGACCCGTCGCGGCTGGTAAACAGCGCCAGCGGCGGTAACTTTCATCCGGTGGGCCAGATTATCGACCTGCACAACTACCCGGACCCAGTGATGCCGCGCCCCGAATTGTTTGGGGAGAAGCAGGTGATTGTGCTGGGCGAGTTCGGGGGGCTTGGTTTGCCGGTAGAAGGGCACACATGGCAGCAGAAAGACAACTGGGGCTACCAAAGCTTCAAGAATGCGGACGAGCTGTTTGAGCGGTATAAAGCCTTCACAGAAAACCTAGAGGAGTTGATAAAACAAGGCCTTTCTGCGGCAGTATATACCCAGACCACCGACGTGGAAATTGAAACAAACGGCCTGATGACCTACGACCGGAAAATAATTAAAGTGCCGGCTGAGAAGCTGCGGCAGGTTCATTCCAAGTTATATGATCCGTCATTGGTTAAGATGAAGCAACAGGCTACAGGCAGTCTGAGATAAAGTAAAGAAGCTACACAGGCTTTTTACTTCAAAGCCACTACCGGAAGCCGGACAAAAAAATGCTACTGAATGGATACCGCTGACTACAGATACATAAAGATGAAGAAGGCGCTGATCGGGCTACTGCTGTACCCGCTGTTTATGCTTGGCTGCACCACGGCTGACGCGCCAGTAAAACAGCAGGAGAGCAGCCAGCCTGAAGCAGAGGCATACTTCACGAATCCGATTGCAGATGGTGCCGACCCTTGGGTGTATAAGAAAGACGGTGTCTATTATTTCTGCAGCTCTGGCAATGGAGGTATCCAGGTCTCCAAATCAGAGAAGCTGACAGAACTCGGTGAAAAAGTACTTGTCTGGGAAACACCTGATACAGGCTGGAACAAGAGCAATGTATGGGCTCCGGAGCTGCACCACTTCAACGGCAAGTGGTACATCTATTATGCCGCTGCCAAAAAGCCGGGAGGACCATTCCTGCACCAGCGGTCCGGGGTGCTGGAGTCGGTGGCGGATGATCCGTTCGGCCCGTACGTAGACAAAGGGATGCTTTACACCGGCGACAGCATTCAGTATGCCGCCTCTGCACCTAAATGGGCCATAGACCTGACGCCGCTGCCGCTCAACGGACAGTTGTATGCTATCTGGTCGGGCTGGAAGAGTGATGCGGACACTGATAAAACAAAGCAACATTTATATATGGCCACCATGAGCAATCCCTGGACGATTAGCAGCAACAGGGTGTTAATTTCATCTCCGGAAGAGCCCTGGGAGACAGGTGGGCCATTGGATTTGAACGAAGGGCCGCAGGTGCTGAAGCATCAGGGAAAAGTATTCATTATCTACTCCACCCGCGAGTCGTGGCTGAAGGAGTACCGCTTGGGCCAACTGACGCTTTCTGATACGTTACTCAATCCAATGGAGGCCGCGCACTGGGTAAAATCAGGGCCGGTTTTCGAGGGAACAGATGAGGTGCTGGGTGTAGGTCACTGTAGCTTCACCACATCTCCGGACAATACAGAGCACTGGATTCTGTATCATTCTAAAAAAAGCGAGGAGCCGGGGTGGGACCGGAATATACGGGCGCAGGAGTTTACCTGGACAGCGGACGGCTTTCCTGATTTTGGAACACCTGTACCGGCTGGGGTGCCTTTACCCGTGCCTTCAGGGCAGGAGGAATAAGACAAATATCCAAGCCCGTTTTATATAGTAATTGTATGAAAGCAGGCGAGGCTTTTAACAAGTAACAACTATGAAAGAAATGAAAAAACAAACCCTGCTTTTATACCTGGTCGGGCTGCTGGCCTTCTCCTGTACCAGTAACACGCCCATGAACCAGCAGGATACTGCTGTCAGTGAGCCTGTAGCCACTCAGACTATATCCTATACCAATCCTGTGCTGCCCGGCGACTATGCCGACCCTTCGGTGGTGCGGGTCGGGGATGATTACTGGGCAACAGCCACTTCCTCTGAATGGGCTCCCTTATTTCCTATCCTGCATTCCAAAAACCTGGTGGACTGGGAGACGGTAGGGCATGTATTCCCGGATAAGCTGCCGGATTGGGCGGAGGCGCATTTCTGGGCTCCTGAGATTGCCCACGAAAACGGCCGGTACTACATTTACTACACAGCTAAGAAGAAAGGCGGCAACCTCTGTGTAGGGGTGGCTAGCTCTGCCAGCGCCACAGGTCCTTATGTGGATCATGGCCCGCTGGTTTGCCAGGAGGTGGGTTCTATAGACGGCTATGAGATAAGGGATAAAAACGGGGATTTGTACCTGGTCTGGAAAGAAGACGGCAACAGCCGGGGACTGCCCACACCTATCTGGGGCCAGCGCATGAATGAGGAACGCACCGCCCTGACAGGTGAGATGTTCGAGATGTTCCGCAACGACCCCGGCACATGGGAGGGAGGGCTTGTAGAAGGCCCTGCCATCGTGCGCCGGGGGGATTATTTCTACAACTTTTATGCAGGCGACAAGTGCTGCGGCCGTGAGTGCACCTATGGCGTGGGCGTGGCGCGGGCCACAAGTATCAAAGGGCCATGGGAGAAGTATGATCAGAACCCGATTATGAAGCAGAACGAGGAGTGGAAATGCCCCGGCCACGGAACCGTAGTCTCTGACCCAAGTGGCCGCGACTATTTTCTATACCATGCCTACAACACCGATAGCTTCGTGTACGCCGGTCGCCAGGGGTTGCTGGATGAGATAAAGTGGGGAGAAGACGGCTGGCCGTACTTCGAGAATAACTCTCCAGCCATCACTGCGCAAATACCAGCTCCAGGGGGAGCTACTGCCTCCGGAGCAGAAGATTTAGATATCAGCGAAGAGTTTAATGATGGTAACCTCTCCGACACCTGGCAGTGGCCGGTAGAGCAGAAGCCAGCTTATACTTTTAACGAGGGACTGCTGGTGCTGGAAGCCTCTCCTGATAACATAGGAACGGTATTAGGGAAGCGTACCATAGATGAGGACTACACGGCAACTACGGCCATCAGAAAGAGCGCACTGCATGGAGGTATTATGGCGGGTCTTACTGCCATCGGCGACACTGATAATGCGGTAGGCATCGCCCTCAGCGACGAACAGATTGTACTTTGGGCGATGAAAGGAGGCTCTTTGTCTACGATTGCCAGAGCAGCCGCACCTGCTGGTGAGGAGATGGTGCAGTTGCGGCTTACCACCGAAGAAGGCGACCAAATGCAGTTTGCCTGGAGCGCCGATGGCACCACCTGGCATCCCTTAAATGAGGGCGAAGCCGTGGATGCTTTCTACCTGCCGCCCTGGGACCGGGGTGTGCGTGTGGGGCTGACAGCGAAAGGCCCGGAAAATGCCACAGCCGTCTTTGACTGGTTCCGCGTGGATAATTAAACTGGTCAGGATTTTGCAGGCAGTATCCTAAATATGAATAAATTTAAAAAACTATATCGTAAGCACCCTTAAATCAACATGAAAAAGAGACAAATCAGTAAACGATTTCTGCTGCTCGCGGCATTGGGTGGCATCGGTGCCGGCAGCCTTGCCGGCTGCTCGAGCCAGCAGACAACAGACAGCACAGAAATAACAGCCACAACAGACCAACAGCAAGAAATGAACATCAGTCAAGAGTCCTTCGGCACAACACCGGAAGGAGAAGAAGCCACGCTCTACACCCTGACCAACGCGCAGGGTATGCAGGTGCAGATTACCGACTACGGGGCCACTATCACCTCACTGCTTACCCCCGACAGAGAAGGGGAACTGGGCGACGTGGTGCTGGGCTTCGACAGCATGGAAGGCTACAAGAGCCAGGAGTATGTGAAGAGCGGGCCCTACTTCGGCGCCATCGTGGGGCGCTACGGCAACAGGATTGCCAAGGGCAGGTTCACCCTCAACGGAGAGGAGTACCAACTGGCCACGAACAACGGGGAGAACCACCTGCATGGGGGACTCCAGGGATTTGACAAGGTGCTGTGGCAGGCAGAGCCGCTGCCCCAGCAGAACGCCCTGCGCCTCACTTACGTGAGCCCGGACGGGCAGGAGGGATACCCCGGCACGCTTACCACGACCGTCACCTACACTCTCACCAACGACAACGAGGTAAAGATTGACTACGAGGCCAAAACAGACAAGCCAACGCCTGTGAACCTCACGAATCACAGCTACTTTAACCTGGCGGCAGGCGAGGCCGAGGACGCGCTGGGCCACGTTGTGACGATAAACGCAGACAAGTACACAGTGGTGGACGAGTCACTGATTCCGACAGGAGAGCTGCGCGACCTGGAGGGCACGGTGATGGACTTCCGGGAGCCGCAGACAATAGGCGCACGTGTGAAGCAGGTGGAGGGCGGCGGCTACGACCACAACTATGTGCTCAACAACACAGACGATTCACTGAAGAAGGCGGCCACGGTATATGAGCCGACCAGCGGTAGAGTGATGGAGGTCTTCACCACAGAGCCGGGAATCCAGTTCTACTCAGGCAACTTCCTCGACGGCACCATCACCGGAAGTGGGGGCAAGGTATATGAGCAACACTACGGTTTCGCGCTGGAGACGCAGCACTTCCCTGACTCTCCGAACCAGCCAAAGTTCCCTTCCACTATTTTGGAGCCGGGGAACACTTACGAGACAACAACCGTCTATAAGTTCTCTACAAGAGAAGATGGACAATAAGAAAGCTTCATAATAAAAAAGCCTGCTTTACGCAGGCTTTTTTATTATTTGTTACGCTCTTTCCAGAGCTGGTTAAAGGATTTGGAAGGCACTTGCAGTGGCTCACGGCGCTTGCTCCAGGTATCTTTCAGCACCTGCTTCAGTACAAAGTTCTTGGCAAAGGCAGGAGCCAGGTTCAGCAGCGTGCGGCTCTTCATGGCCTTCAGCCAGAACTTCATGGCTGTTTTCTCGCTGCTGTCGGCCATTCCCTGATCCACGCTCTGCTTTCGGTTAAGCAGCAGCAGGTTGTGGATGTTGATTTTAACCGGGCATACGGAGGTACAGGCGCCACATAGGGAGCTGGCAAAGCTCAGGTGTTTATTCTCGGCCATTCCGTTATAGTGCGGTGTGATGACAGAACCAATCGGGCCGCTGTAGGTGCTCTCATAGGTATGACCTCCGATGTTTTTGTAAACCGGACACACATTGAGGCAGGCGCCGCAGCGGATGCAGTTCAGTGCCTCACGTTTTTCCGGCAGTGCCAGCAGGTCGGTACGGCCATTATCCAGCAGGATAACATACATTTCCTCCGGCCCGTCCTTTTCCTTTGGCTGGCGCGGGCCTGTCATGATGGTATTGTAAACGGTTACGTCCTGGCCCGTGCCGCTGGTGCTCAGGAGCGGCCAGAAGAGGTCCAGGTCCATAATAGACGGAATCATCTTCTCTATACCCACAATAGCAATGTGCGTTTTCGGGAAGGTGGTGGAGAGGCGGGCATTGCCTTCATTTTCCGTTACGGCTACGCCCCCTATGTCTGCTATCAGGTAATTGCCTCCTGTAATGCCTACCTCCGCAGCGGTATACTTCTCGCGCATCAGCTTACGGGCTACGCCTACTAGTTCTTCGGCATTGTCGGTGGGAGCTATCCCTAGTTTGCGCACAAACAGTTCAGAAATGTCCTTTTTGGACATATGCATGGCCGGTGTCACGATATGGTAAGGCCGCTGCTCGGCCAGCTGCACAATGTACTCACCCAGGTCGGTTTCTACGGTTTCAATGCCATTCTTCTCCAGGTACTCGTTCAGGTGAATCTCCTCCGTCGTCATCGACTTGGATTTTACGACGGATCGGGCGCGTTTGCGCTTCATAATCTCACCTATTTCCTTCAGCGCCTCCTGGGCGTCACGGGCCCAGATTACTTTGCCGCCCCGTGCCGTGAAGTTAGATTCAAACTCCATCAGGTACTTATCCAGGTTATTGATGGTGTTTGTTTTTATATAGGAACCCCGCTCACGGGCCAGTTCATGGTCGGAGTACTGGGTAAGGCCACGCTGCACAGCAGTATTATACTTGCCGATGTTAAACTTGATGGTTGCGCGATGGCCCTGGTCAAATGCTTTTGTCTCTGCGTCGAGCAGAAACTGTTTCAGTTTACTCATAATTATTCTCCCCTACGTTCTTTCTCTGTATGTAGCTGCACCTTAGGTACTCATAAAAAGAAAAACACCCTTAAAGTTAGGGTGTTTTTCTGAAAGCTAATAAAGCTGTAAATATTTATACTCTTAACGGCTGTTCTGGCCGCTGTAGTATACTATTTTTTGTTGCTGTCTACTACAATGCGGTTTTCGCGGTTTGCTAACTCCCATGTTACGTGGAAGGCAAGCCTTGCTACTTTCTCTGCACTCTCGAAGATGATTTTGTCTACTTCGTCTGACGGCTGGTGATAGTCATCGTGCACGCCATTGAAGTAAAACACAATCGGAATACCGTTCTTCGCGAAATTGTAGTGGTCTGAGCGGTAGTAGAAGCGGTTCGGATCATTCTCATCGTTAAAGGTGTAGTCCAGCTTCAGGTTTACATACTTCTCGTTCATCTCCTCGTTTATCTGGTGCAGCTCTGAGGATAGCTTGTCTGCCCCGATAGAGTAGATGTAGTTGCTGTCGTTGGTCTTCTCATGTTCCTTGTCCATGCGGCCAATCATGTCGATGTTTACGTTGGCTACCGTGTTCTCCAGCGGGAAGATGGGGTTCTCTGCGTAATATTCAGAGCCAAGCAGGCCTTTCTCCTCGGCTGTTACCGTCATAAACAGGATGCTGCGGCGTGGGCCGAAGCCATCTTTCTTCGCCTGTGCAAAAGCTTCGGCCAGTTCTATGACAGCCACTGTACCTGAGCCGTCATCGTTGGCACCATTAAAAATCTGGTCGCCCTGCAGTGTACTGTCTACACCTACGTGGTCGTAGTGTGCTGTTATCACCACCACTTCGTCTTTTTTGTCAGAGCCCTCTACAAAGCCCAGTACGTTTTCAGTAGGAAGCGGGGAGGCGTCGCGCGATGCTTTTATTTTCACATCTGTTGCTGCCGTGAAATTGCCTGCCACGGGTCCGCCTGCTTCTCCTGTCTGGGTGCCATGTGCGAATAGTTTTTCAGGAGTGGTGTTTAGCAGCGTTGAGCCGGCAACCGGAGATACAAAAGCAACTGCAGCATTTTCCTGGTTGCCACTGCTCTTTAAGCCGAGGGAGGGACGGCTGGCGTAGGCTTTGTAGCGCTGCGTCAGGCTGTTAAATTCAGACTCGTTGGTGCCTGTAACTATTAATACTGCCTTTGCGCCGTGTTTCGTGGCGGCATTGCGCTTGGTGCGGTAGTCGTTGCCCCAGTCAGAGGCTTTATCGGTGCCGCTGATAAGGAAGTTGCCATTGCTGCCTCTTGGTTCGCCTGCCAGCACAACTACTACTTTGCCGGTTACGTCCTGATTTGTGTAGTCGGAGTAATTTTCGGCATCAATACCATAGCCGGCAAACACCACATCAACAGCCTGCTCTGTCTGGAAAGGAGAACTGCCCAGTACAAAGAAGTCCTGCATCATCAGGTACTTTTCCTGGCCAACTGTCATATAGCCGTCTCCCCATTGGCTTCTTTCAAGGTCAAAAGTTTGATAGTAGGGGTTGCTGCCGCCTTGTACAGGCCCGGTCAGGCCATCTTCCCGAAACTCGCGGGCAATATATTCGGCGGCCATCTTCTGACCTCTTTCACCAGTATTGCGTCCTTCATACTCATCTGATGCCAGAATAGTAAGGTGTCTGGAGAGGTCAGCGGCAGTAACAGTGCTGGCATATTGGGGAGCGACTTCAGTTAGCTGGGCTACATCTGTAACGGGACCCTGCGGAGTGGAAGTGGTAGGTGTTTGCGCGCAGCCGAACCCTAGGGCGGCTAACAGCAAATACCCATAGGCATTGTGTTTCATATTGTTAGATTTGTTAGTTTAGATAAGGTGTGATTAATTAGATAAACGATATTCCGACAAAGGATAAAAGACTAAACAGGCAGCTTTTCCCTGTACGGCAATGTGGTAGCTTGTTTGCTTCTACGGTAATCAGGTGCTTTAGCCTGTAATCCTGCTTTTACTGCTTCATAATCAGTACGGTTGCGTAGGCGGCTACGCCTTCTTTTTTTCCTACAAAGCCTAAATTTTCGGTGGTGGTGGCTTTAATGGAAATATCTGCCTCCGGAATACCCATTACTTCCGCCAGGCAGGCTTTCATGGCCGGAATATGTGGATTCACCTTTGGCTCCTGCAGGCATACCGTAGAGTCTATATTGCCAATTTCGTAGCCTTCCATGGCCAATAGGTGCACCACTTCTTTCAGGAGAATTTTGCTGTCGATGCCTTTGTACTTAGGGTCCTTGTCGGAAAAGTGAAAGCCGATATCACGCATGTTCGCTGCACCCAGCAGGGCATCGCAGATAACGTGAATCAGCACATCGGCGTCAGAATGACCCAGCGCTCCGTGTGTGTGCGGTAATTTGATGCCGCCGAGCCAGAAATCAAGCCCCTCCTGCAACTGGTGCACATCGTAGCCAAAGCCGGTTCTTATTTTCAGTTTCATGTGATTATACTTGTGTTCGAGCCTGTTGCGCTGCCCTTTAGCAGCAGGTCTAAAACGTAAAAGTAGCTTAATTTGTGCTGAAGTGGGCAAAAAGCATTCCGGTTTTTGATGTTTACACTTTGTGAAGACTGTTCAAACAGAGTTCCTTTTGAAAGCGATATAGTCTGAAAGCAGCATGAAATGGCTGCGCTTTATCCTATAGAAGCAGCCCTGCGTGTGCCGTTGCTTCTCGCAGGGCTGCACATGTATAAGTAGGGGTAATCTCTTTGGTAAATTCAGCGTAACCAAGTTTAGCAATGGAATGAGAAAGTATCTTTTTTAGAAGAACTTATACTGCCCCGTAGAGAACAAGCCGATTATGAATGACGACAAGCAGCATTATCCGGATATTTCCCGCTCCAGGTGGGCGGGAATTTTGATTGGCATTGGGATAATGGCGGCTGTAGATGAAATTGTTTTTCATCAGCTGCTGGCATGGCACCACTTTTACGATCAGTCAACTTTAGAGATTGGCCTGCTGACAGATGGGCTGCTTCATGCGGCAGAACTTATCGCTATAGTGGCCGGGTTTTTCCTGCTCGCCGATCTGCGCCGCCGCCATTCCCTAGTACCTCTTTGGGCATGGGCAGGCTTCTTCTTAGGGATGGGAGGCTTTCAGCTTTTTGATGGTATAGTAGACCACAAGGTGTTGCGGCTGCACCAAATCCGTTACGGCGTAAACCTGCTGCCTTACGATCTGGCCTGGAACCTGGCAGCTGTCGTGCTCCTCCTGATAGGTATCTGGCTGGCCTTTCGGGCGCGGGCGGCAACAAAGCCTATAGCAGCAGACAGGTAATCCGGAGGTTGTGCAATGGAAACAATGGAGCATCATACAGGAGCCGGAGGAGGTACTTTAGCAGTAGCTATTCCTTACCTGCTGATAGCTGCGGCGCTGGCTGCTTATTTATTTGCTGTAGCACGGCAGCGCAATTCTTTACGCCCCTGGAGCAGGTGGCGTACCATCAGCTTTATTGTTGGAGTTTCCTTACTTGCTGTCGCCATGTCACCTTCGCTCGTGCGGTATGCCCATCACGATTTGCGGGGCCACATGATCCAGCACTTGCTGATAGGTATGCTTGCCCCACTTGGGTTGGTACTTGCTGCGCCGCTTACGCTGATGCTGCGCACGCTGCCTGTACAAAGTGCGCGGGTTGTGACGTCTGTGCTGCGTAGCTGGGCGTTTCAATGGCTGAGCCATCCTGTTACGGCCCTTTTGCTCAACATTGGCGGCATGTACCTGCTTTACCTGACGCCGCTTTACGCCCTTACTCTCACTAATCCTTACATGCACCACCTGGTGCACCTTCACTTTTTGGCTGCCGGTTATCTTTTTACATGGTCCATTGCCGGACCGGACCCTGCACCCGGGCGCCCCGCCATGCGCACCCGCTTAGTTGTGCTCTTCATCAGCATTGCTGCCCATGCTTACCTGAGTAAGTTCATGTACGCCTACAGCTGGCCCCGAAACACACCGCACGATATGGAACAGATACGGGAGGCTGCGCAGCTTATGTACTACGGCGGCGATTTTGCTGAACTGTTGCTTGTGATAATCTTATTTGCAAGCTGGTATCGGGACAGTAGCCGACACGCTTATTCGTTAAATCCACAAGTTCAGCGTTCAAGGTAGCTGAGCAATAAAACAAACAGCCAGCTACCTTGCGGAAGCTGGCTGTAAAAATATATATGAAAAAGCGCCTTTGGCTTAGGCCTCTGCCTCCACTAAGGAAGGATAATCGATATAGCCTTTGGCACCAGGAGAGTAAAAGGTGTTCTGGTCTGGTTTCTGGAGGTCTACGTTCTGAGCAAATCGCTCCGGCAGGTCTGGGTTTGCAATGAACGGCACGCCAAACGCCACCATGTCTGCATCTCCTTCTTCTATTACTTTATTGCCTGTTTCCTGCGTAAAGCCAGCATTAATAATCAGGTTGCCTTTGAAAATCGGGCGGTAGCGCTTCGCAATATCTGACTCTGCATGTGGCACATCACTTACATCTGAGAACGGCTCTGACAGGTGCAGGTAAGCCAATTTATAGTTATTCAGCTTTTCAATGATATAGTCGTAGGTTGGAATAGTATCCTCATTCACGGTGATGCCGAAGCCGTTGTGCAGGCTTGGGTTTAAACGTACGCCCACCTTCTCAATAGGAACTACTGCCTTGATGGCATCCAATACCTCAAATAGCAGCTTGGTACGGTTCTCTTTAGAACCGCCATACTCATCTGTGCGGGTATTGGCGGTAGTTACAAAGAACTGGTGGAACAGGTAACCGTTAGAAGCGTGTACCTCTACGCCATCAAAGCCGGCGGCGATAGCATTTTCAGCTGCGTTTTTGAAGTCCTGCACGATCTGCTTAATCTCCGGCACAGTCAACTCACGTGGCGTAACGGTGTCTTTAAAACCTTCTGGTGTGTAAGACTTATCATTCGGGTTGATAGCTGATGGCGCTACCGGTAACTCACCATTATGGAAGTCAGGGTGCGACATACGGCCTACGTGCCACAACTGCAGGAAAATCTTTCCGCCTTCTGCATGCACGGCGTCAGTTACTTTTTTCCAGCCTTCCACCTGCTCCTGCGAGTAAATGCCGGGTGTATTAATATAACCTACGGCCTGCTTTGAAATCTGGGAGCCTTCCGAAATAATCAGGCCCGCTCCGGCACGCTGCGTGTAGTATGTTACCATCAGTTCGTTCGGTACATTGCCTTCATTATCTGCGCGGCTGCGCGTCATTGGAGCCATTACCACCCGGTTTTTCAGTTCCAGGCCATTAAGATCTATAGGTTTTAAAAGTGCTTGAGACATATTTCTTAAGTTAGAAAGTTAAAAAGTTAGAGGGTTAAAAAGTTACTAGTATCGTAAAGCTTCTGTTCCCTCCACCTTCATTCATAATTTATAATTCGTAATTCATAATTAATCTAGTCCCAGTCCGGTGCAAAGCCTGGGTCGATGAGGCGGTTGTTTGCCTGGGTCAGGCTGCTGATTTGCTGTGCCTCGTCCTGTGTCAGTTCAAAATCGAAAATGTTGAAGTTGGACTGCATGTGGCTTTCTTTTGAGGACCTCGGAATGGCTAATACGCCATCCTGCTGCAGCAGCCATCGCAGTGTAATCTGCACCTCATTTTTGTTGTACTTCTCACCAATCTGCTTCAGCGTGTCGTTACCCATCACTTTGCCGTGGGCAATCGGGCTGTAAGCGGTCAATGTCAGGTCGTGCTCACGGAGGTAGCTGTACAGTTTATCCTGGTTGAGGAAAGGGTGGTACTCTACCTGGTTGGTGATGATGTTGGCACCTGTGGCTAACACTTTGTCTAGCAGGGCAGTGGTGTGGTTACTGACGCCAATATGCTTTGTGTAGCCTTTTTCCTGCGCCTTCACCAACTCGCCTATGTATTCCTCCACGGGTACCTCCGGGTTTGGCCAGTGAATGAGCAACAGGTCTACAGTATCTGTTTGCAGCTTTTGCAGGCTTTCCTCCACGGAGGGCAGGAAGTCTTTACTACTTAGATTAGAAGGCAGCACCTTTGTGGTCAGGAACACTTCCTCACGGGCTACACTTGATTCCTTTATCGCGCTGCCTACAGCAGCCTCGTTGTCATACATCTGGGCTGTGTCGATGTGGCGGTAGCCAGTATCCAGGGCAGCTGTCACCAATTCAACCGCTGTATCGCCGGTTAATTCGAAAGTACCGAATCCCAGTGCTGGTATCGTAGCGTCTTTTATATTTATGTCTTTCATAGTCTGGTTATTATGGGTTTGTACATTATTTGTATATACAAGTATATGGGTAAAAAAATAGCCTATCCGCGTAGCTTATCTAAAAGGTTACTTACCAAAATTGCTTCCTCCTGCGTCAGGTTATGAAGCTTAGCGAACAGCTTTGGGAAGTTCTCGTCCACCTGCTGCAATTTGCGCAAGCCAGGCTCCGTTAAACGTACTTCAATCATACGACGATTCGTCTGGCAGATGTCGCGGGTCACGTAGCCTTTCTCAATCAGCTTATCAATGAGGCGCGTGACGTTAGAATTTCTATCCACCATCCGGTTCTGAATGTCGCCAAAGCATACCGGGTCAGGTTGCTGCCCGCGCAAAATAGCGAGCACGTTGTGCTGCTGCAGGGTAAGACCTAAATCTTTGAAGAAAGGCATCAGTTGCTGATTCAGCCAGTTGTTCGTAAACAACAGGTTGGCCAGCAGGCGACGGTGGTCGTCCTTAAAATTTTTCTGATGTATTTCGTCTTCTATGCGCATAACTCCTTTAGTGGGTACAAAGGTATGAATGTTATTTGTATATACAAACTTTGTAGGTGTAAGGTTTCAGTATGAGCAAAAGACTTCTGGTAAGTAAGGTTTCACTAAAGTTATCTAAAGCGATGAAGAACTTTTAGGCAAAAGATAAAAAGATGATAGGTGAAAAAGGCAGAGTTGGGCACGAAGGCCGGGGCAATGCTATAGCAGATAGCTTCTTCAGGACAGGTAGCTTTTATGGCAAAAGTTCTGCTACACGTTATATTAACCTAGCTCAAGTAACATGTAAGGCGTCTATTTAAATTAAATTTCTATAAACATGTATAATCGCATCATAATTACTTGCCTATTATAAATGTAGTTTATACATTTAATTAATAATTTATAAATCATTAAACTGTATTTTAAATATGCATAACCTTCATATAAATATTAAATCACTCCTTTCCCTGATGCTGGTTTTACTGCTGGGAAACACGGCCCTGCTGGCACAGTCGCGTGACGTTATTGCGCATGACCCGGTCATGATAAAGCAGGGTGACACCTACTATGTTTTTCATACGGGGGAGGGAATTCATGTGAAATCATCGAAGGACATGAAAAACTGGAAAGAAGGAAAGCCGGTTTTCGCAAGCACGCCGGACTGGGTGACTAAAATGATTCCAAAGTTTGATGGAAATATCTGGGCTCCCGATATTCTGCAGCACAACGGTACCTATTACCTGTATTACTCCGTGTCCGCTTTTGGCCGCAATAATTCAGCCATCGCCGTGGCCACCAATAAAACGTTGAACCCCAATGACCCGAATTTCAAGTGGGAAGACCAGGGCATCGTTGTTCGCTCTGTGCCTGGTCGTGATATGTGGAACGCCATCGATCCAAATGTGATTTTTGATGATAAGGGCACGCCTTGGATGACTTTTGGCTCATTCTGGCAAGGCATCAAGCTGGTGCAGCTAACTCCAGATTTGACCTCTGTTGTCAACACTCCACAGAGTTGGCATACCATTGCTGCCAGGGAACGCAATTGGTTACTGGATGAGCGTGACGCAGGCGACGCTGCCAACCCTGAACTGGACTATGAAAAGTTGTATACGCCGGAGTTGCTGGAACAGGCCAGGAACATGAAAAGTGGCTCTATCGAAGCACCATTCTTATTCAAGAAAAACGGGTACTACTACCTTTTCATGTCCTGGGACCGCTGCTGCCGTGGCCTGGAAAGCACGTATAAAGTTTTAGTTGGCCGTTCAAAAGACATCACCGGCCCGTACCTTGACAAGGAGGGGAATAAGCTAATACATGGTGGAGGAACATTAGTAGCACAGGGCAATGAGGAGTGGGCCGCTGCAGGGCACCCGGCTGCTTACACCTTTGATGGAAAAGACTATCTTATCTTCCATGCTTATGACAAGAAGGATGAGGGCAAGCCAAAATTAAGAATCAATGAAATAAAATGGGGAAATGACCAGTGGCCCTCTATCGATATGAAAAAATAAGTTCTTGTAGAAAAAAGCTGGTTTTTCTCAGAAGACGCAGAGGGTTGATGTAGTACAATTCTTCATCACTATCACTATAAAAGAGGAATGGCTGCCAATAACATGGCAGCCATTCCTCTTTTATTCAGAAATATGTAATCAGGATTTATGCTTCTGCTTCCACAGGCGCCTCTTCCTTTACTTTCTTTTTCTCCGCTTTGTACAGTAGCGTAGAACAGTTGTTCGGGGCCAGTACCTGCTTTGCGCAACGCAGAATATCCTGTGGCGTCACAGCCTGCACTTTCTCTCCTTCCAGGTTGATGAGGTTCGCATCGCCCATAAGCTTACTATAAGCCAAGTTCATGGCGCGGTTCAGTAGCTCAATCTCAGAAAATACAATAGCGGTTTCCGCCTGGTTTTTCACCTTGTTCAGTTCTTCCTCGTCTACCAACTTGTCCATCAACTCCTGGTTAATAGCCTCGATGGCAGCATTCGCTTCCTGCAGGTCCACGCCCTCATTCAGCTTGCCCTGTATAATCAACAGTCCCTGCTCCACAGAGCCTGATACCGAAGCCGTAATGGAATTGAACAGCTTCTGCTCTTTTACCAGTTGGTCATACAGCCTGCTCGATTTTCCACGTCCCAGTATGTCGCTGATAAGGTCTACAGCATGATAGTCATCCTCAGTGCGAGCAGGCATGTGGTATGCTTTGTAGATGGCATTTAGAGGCACGTCGGCACTTGTCTCCAGCACGCGCGGCTCCGTTTGCTTTGGCTCCTTCGGGTTATTGCGGACATATTTCTCACCGGCAGGTATTGGGCCGAACCATTTTTCTGTCAGTTCCTTTGCGCGCTCGAACGTCACGTTGCCGGCCACTACCAGTATAGCATTGCTCGGGGAGTAATGTTTCCGGAAGAAAGCCTTTACAATATCCATCGTAGCCTCCTCTATATGCGAAATCTCTTTTCCGATGGTTGCCCATTTGTACGGGTGCTCCTTATAAGCGAGCGGACGCAGTTTGAGCCACACATCGCCGTAAGGCTGGTTCAGGTAGTTCTGCTTAAACTCTTCTACCACTACCTTGCGCTGCACCTCCAGGCCGTTCTCGCTAAAGGCCAGTTCCAGCATGCGGTCCGACTCCAGCCAGAAGCCAGTCTCAATGTTCTGCGCCGGAAGCGACAGGTAATAGTTCGTGATGTCGGGGCTGGTGAAGGCGTTATTCTCACCACCTACACGCTGCAGGGGCTCATCATAAACCGGTATGTTTTTCGAGCCGCTGAACATCAGGTGCTCAAAAAGGTGCGCGAATCCGGTGTGGGCTTCTTCTTCATCTCTGGAGCCTACATCGTACAGCACGTTCAGCACGGCCATGGGGCTGGTATGGTCTTCGTGCACAATCACACGGAGGCCATTATCAAGTGTAAATTCTCTGAATTCTATCATAGGTAGTTGTTACATTGTTGAATTGCTAAATTGTAAGTTTGAGCTTACAGCCGTTTAACGCAAGGATTATCTCTCAAACCGTTTAACAATTAAACCATTTAGCCATTCAACTTTTGAAATAAGAACAAAATTAAAAAATAGCGGCATAAATTTCAGGTCACCCGCCAATACATTAACTTGCCACCATATAACAAGGTTTCCTTTTTACAGATGAACTATAACATCCAAGACTATACCGAAGACGAACTGATCAGCCTTTACCGCGCTATCCTGAAGCCGCGTATGATTGAAGAGCGCATGCTTGTGCTGCTGCGGCAGGGCAAAGTGAGCAAGTGGTTCTCCGGTATCGGCCAGGAGGCTATCTCGGTAGGTTCTGCTCTGGCCTTAGAGAAAGATGAGTATATTCTGCCTCTGCACCGTAACCTGGGCGTGTTCACGAGCCGCGAAGTTCCTTTAGATCGTTTGTTTGCCCAGTTTCAGGGCAAGACCACCGGCTTTACCAAAGGCCGCGACCGTTCTTTCCATTTCGGGACAAACGAGCACCACATTGTTGGGATGATTTCGCACCTGGGGCCACAGCTGGCGGTGGCGGATGGCATTGCCCTGGCTGATTTACTGGAAAAGAAAGAGAAAGTGACGCTGGTATTCAGCGGCGATGGCGGTGCTTCAGAAGGAGATTTCCATGAGGCCCTGAATGTAGCGGCCGTGTGGGGACTGCCGGTCATCTTCATGATTGAAAACAACGGCTACGGTTTATCCACACCGAATAACGAACAATTTAAGTTCAGGCACTTTATAGATAAAGGCCCGGCTTACGGCATAGATGCCCTGCAGATTGACGGCAACAATGTGCTGGAAGTATATGATACCGTGCGACAGGCAGCCTCCAGCATCCGCAAAAATCCGCGCCCGATGCTGATAGAGGCCATTACATTCCGGATGCGCGGCCACGAAGAGGCCAGCGGCACCAAGTATGTGCCGCAGGAGCTGTTTGAGAAGTGGGCGAAGAAAGACCCTGTGGAAAACTTCGAAAAATTCCTGCTGGAAGAGCTCATCCTGACGCAGAAGGTGATGGATGGGATAAGAGGAGAGATAGCAGCCGAGATAGAGGCTGGGCTTCAGGCGGCTTATGCTACGCCGATGCCGGAAGCCAACCGGCAGGAAGAACTGGCGGATGTGTATAAGTCCTTTGACCAGGAAGTGATAAAGCCTTCTTCGGAAGGAAAAACAGAGCGTCGCTTTGTGGATGCCGTTTCGGATGCTATCCGCCAAAGCATGGAGCGTTACCCGGAACTGGTGCTGATGGGGCAGGACGTAGCGGAATACGGCGGGGTGTTTAAAGTGACGGAGGGCTTTGTGGATAAGTTCGGCAAAGAGCGCATCCGCAACACGCCATTGTGTGAGTCCGCTATTCTGGGTGTAGGCCTCGGGATGTCGGTGCGCGGTAAGAAAAGCATCGTGGAAATGCAGTTCGCCGATTTTGTGAGCGCTGGTTTCAGCCAGATTGTGAATAACCTGGCCAAAAGCCATTACCGCTGGGGTCAGGCTGCCGATGTGGTGGTGCGCATGCCTACCGGCGCAGGTGCAGCGGCAGGTCCTTTCCATTCGCAAAGCAACGAGGCGTGGTTTTTCCACACCCCTGGCCTGAAGGTGGTCTACCCCTCCACACCCTACGATGCCAAAGGTTTGCTGAATGCGGCCATCGAAGACCCGAACCCGGTGATGTACTTTGAGCACAAGCTGCTGTACCGCTCTATCTCACAAGAGATACCGGACGACTATTATACCGTAGAAATTGGCAAAGCCAGAACAGTGGCAGAAGGCACAGACCTGACCATTATCACGTATGGTATGGGCGTGCACTGGGCCAGCCAGCTGCAGCAGGAGCTAACAGACGCAAGCCTGGAAATACTGGACCTGCGCTCGCTGCTGCCCTGGGACAAAGAAGCCGTGCGGGATGCTGTTGCAAAAACAGGCCGTGTGCTTATATTACATGAAGATACCCTGACAGGCGGTATTGGCGGTGAGATAGCTGCCTGGGTTGGCGAGAACTGCTTCGAGCTGCTGGATGCTCCGGTAGCCCGTGTCGCCAGCCTGGATACGGCTGTTCCGTTTGCGCAGCCGCTGGAGCAGGAGTTTCTGCCAAAGCAGCGCCTTCGCCAGAAAGTGGAGGCCATGTTGGCATATTAAGCTATATTTGCTTATACTGTACAAATACTATATAAAAAACTTTAACTCCTGTGCCATGCGCATACTTCGGTCATTTCTTTTAGCCTCGCTTTGCATAGGGCTGCTGTTGGGCACGGGCTGCCAGCGTAAAGGTATTCCCTGCCCCAAGCCAACGGGCAATAAGAACCGTGTAAAAATGACCACACAGGCAGGACAGGGGTTTGAGGCCATCAAAGTACCCCGTGATAAGAATGGCAGAGTGAAGAAAGGAGGCTGGCGCATATGGTAAGCAAAGGAAACTACTTTTTTGAAGATCAGTATAATCTCCAGTGAAGATGGAAGTAAGGACTGTAAGAAGTGATGCGAAAAAGGCAGTGAAAGTTATGCTGCCCCTGGTGCTGTTGCTCCTTTTCGGAGCCCTGCCCGGTTATGGTCAGATTAGCCATAAAGCGCAGGAAAAGCATGGGCGGGAGATGCGCAAGTCTCTGAAAGAAGCTGCCAAAGCTGATATTGCTTACAAAGAAAGCCATCTGAATACCAATGCTTATACATTTAGGAAAGGGGCTGCTGCCCGCAGGCAGATAAAGCAGGATGAACGGGCCAGCTACCAGTTCAACGAGAGAGGCAAACCAATGAGATGGTTTCATTTCCTGAAGAAGAAAAAGTATAAGCGGGAACAAAAGAAAAATTAAAAACGAACTAAAGAAGGAAAAGGAGAGACAGCTATGAACTGGCACCCGCTAACAAGCCCGGAGCAACTGGATGAAGTAATACAAGAATCGAAAGAGACACCGGTGGTGATTTTTAAGCACAGCACCTCCTGTTCTATCAGTGCCACGGCTAAGAGCCGCATAGAGCGGCAGTGGGAAGGCGCTGGCTTAGACCATGTAAAAACCTATTACCTGGATTTGCTGCGTTACCGGCCCGTGTCGAATGAGGTAGCCGAGGTGCTGCAGGTAGAGCACCAGTCGCCGCAGCTGTTGCTGGTGCAGGATGGAGTTTGCACCTACAATGCCTCCCACATGAGCATAGGTGTAGATGCCTTGAAGAAAAAAGTAACGGCGTAGAGATAATTATCAGGCTGCCACGCCGTTAATGCTTTAGTACTGAAAAGTTACCGTCTGTTTGATGTCAGGGTGCAGGCTAAGTGCTACAGGGCAGGTGCGGGCAGCATTTTCCAGCATCGCCTTCTCTTTATCAGAGTAGGATTTGCCGGCCGGCATGGTGAAGTCTAATACCACCTCTGCTATGCGGCGTGGCTCAGCAGCCATAATCTTTGTGGTTTCTACCGCTATGCCGTCAATGTCGATACCGGCGCGGTTGGCGACAATACCCATGATGGTCATCATACAGGAGCCCAACGCGGAAGCAACAAGGTCAGTTGGTGAGAAAGCCTCCCCTTTGCCGTTGTTGTCGACAGGGGCATCGGTGATGATAGTATTGCCGGAGGCAAGGTGTTGAGCAGTAGTGCGCAAGCCTCCTTGGTAAGTGCTGCTTATAGTAGCCATAGGTATAAACTCTGTTTTGATATCAGCGTAAAGATACTTACTTTTATACAATTCAAAACTCAAAAATTACTTGGTGAAATCCCTTATAATCCTGCTTGCTTTTGCGTTGTTGGCAGCCGCTCCGGCTAAAGCCCAGTCCGAGGAAGATGAAGGCTTTCAGAATGAGCTGAGCTATGGCGTTAATTTTAACTCCAATGGCGGCCTTATTGGAGGCGCTTTCATTCGTTCTACTTTTTTCATGAACGAGAACATGTACCAGTTTGGTGCCATAGAGGTTGTAGAAGTAAAGCACCCGAAAGAAAACCGCTATTTCAGCCCTATTTCCGGCGAGTCCTTTGTGGATGGTAAACAGAACTATTTTTTTGTAGTGCGGCCGCATTATGGCCGTGACCTGGTTTTGTTCCGGAAGGCGCCGGAGTCGGGGGTGCAGGTAAATGCCCTCGCAGCTGCAGGGCCGTCACTTGGCCTGCTGGTGCCGTATTATATTGATTATAACTATGGCGGGCAGGGTACTGATATCCGCACAGAGCAATACGACCCGAGCCGCCACCTCGACAGAGACTACATCCTTGGTAGCGATAGCGTGCTTAGGGGGCTCGGAGAAGCTAGCCTGAACCCCGGTGTGCACTTAAAGGCAGGTCTCACCTTTGAGTATGGCCGCTACCGTGAAAGTATTGCCGGCATAGAGGTAGGCTTTCTGGTAGAGCGCTTTCTCAACACACCCGTCATCATCCCGGATGCTGATAATCACAAAACGTTCACTTCCGTTTACCTGAACCTGTACTACGGAAGCCGTAATTAGCGCACGTTTAAATCGGGTTCTGAATGTGCAAATGGATGTTGCCAGGTTCTGGAAACATCCATTTGCAGCTTTTAAGACAAAGTTTAAACACGCTTCAAACCCATCCCCCGAACAAACAGAGCAGTCACTTTGTTATAGAGGCAAAACCTGTGAGGGTTACATTTTTAGCCCAAGGTTAACCTCTTAACCTATAACTTCCTATCTTTGCACCATGGATGAATTAATGACACTTCCGGTTATACAGCCTAATGCACAGCCCGAGGGGCTGAACGCGCTGGGCCAGCCACGCAAGCCAAACTGGCTGCGTGTAAAACTACCGGTTGGGAAGGAGTACGCCAAAGTAAGAAGCATTGTAGACGAATATAAACTGCACACCATCTGCGAAAGCGGCAACTGCCCTAACATGGGTGAGTGCTGGGGTGCAGGTACAGCCACCTTCATGATCTTAGGCAATGTATGTACCCGCAGCTGCTCTTTCTGCGCTGTGGCTACCGGCCGCCCAAACGAGTACGACGAAGATGAGCCGCGCCGTGTGGCAGAGGCCATCAAACTGATGGGAGTAAAACACGCCGTGATTACTTCTGTGAACCGCGACGAACTGAAAGACCGTGGCGCTGCCGTCTGGCACGATACGGTGAAACAGGTGAAGCTCATGTCTCCCGCTACCACCATCGAAACGCTGATTCCGGATGTGAAAGCAAGCTGGGATGCCTTGATTACGATGATCTCTCCAGGGCAGGAGGTTGTGTCGCATAACATGGAGACAGTAAAAGAACTGTACCGCCGTGTACGCCCGCAGGCGAAGTATGACCGCAGCTTAGAGCAGATCCGTCGCACCAAGGAATATGGCAAGCGAACCAAAACCGGTATCATGCTGGGCCTCGGCGAAACTCGGGAGCAGGTGTACCAGGCCATGGATGACCTGGCAACCAATGGCTGCGATATCCTGACCTTAGGTCAATATCTGCAACCAACCAAGATGCACCTGGAGGTGGCAGAGTTTATTCACCCCGACCTGTTTGATCATTACCGCGAGGAAGGCTTGAAAAGAGGAATCAAGTATGTTGAGTCTGGTCCGTTAGTGCGGTCATCTTACCACGCAGAGCGCCACGTAAACGTTTAATATAAACTGTACATAAGCAAAGAGTATAAAAAACCCGGCTACATAGGATGTAGCCGGGTTTTTTATTGCACAATTTTCAAAGGAATTATTTTTGAAGTTAATCAAATTATAGTGCTGCATGTAATGCTATTGAGGTTTTAAGAATAAAATGTATTTTATTTCTTATATATTTAAACATATAGTTTTATTATATATAAATATCATTACTTTTGCTTTTAGAAACCATGAATGTCCCGATAGCTTTTTCTACAGGCACTGTTAAGCGGATGCTTTAAGTTCCTCTGGTATAAATTAGTCAGTATATATAGATCGATTTATATATCTTATTACAATTTTTTCTTTATTTCGGAAACAAAATAAAGAAAGGCAAGTATATATTGGAGAGTATATATATGTACTTATATCTATTTATATTTGAATTAATCTAAAAAGGAACTACCATTTTGCTTTACTAACACTATATGAACCGAGCTTTACTTCTAGTCTTTTTCTTTCTGACTTTGGGCGTTTCCCTTAGCCTTGCACAGTCAGACCCAGCGCTAAAGAGGGCAACCACCTTCACCGTGCTGGCTTCCACAGAAATAATCAACAACGCAGACCAGACGGGGGTGACAGGAAACGTGGGGGTGCATCCGGGTACCTCCATTGTTGGCGAAGAGCGAATGAGCATTTTACAGGGACGTACCGAAAAAGGTACTGCCATTGCCGCTAATGCTCAGGAAGATGCGCTAGCCGCTTACAACTTTTTCTTAGCACAGAAGGATGATCCCAAGGCTAAGGAGCTTTCCCCTATAATTGGAACCGGGACAACGTTAACACCGGGTGTTCATAAGATAAGCGGAGACCTCAGCTTGCAGGGCAGGCTGACACTGGAGGGATTGGGTGACGATAATTCTGTTTTCATCATCATAGTGGATGGCAATCTCCTGTCGGAATCCCCTAATGCCAGTATTATAGGGCAGAATGGGGGCCACGAAAAAAACCTTTTCTGGATCATAAGTGGAGAAGTGAGGTTAGGTAGTATATCTGCTATGAAAGGCAATATGCTGGCTAAAAGAGATATAATATTGAATGGTGTAACTGTAGAGGGCCGCGCTATATCGCTGGAAGGTAAGGTTGTGTTCAATGGAGAAAAGAACAACTTGTATCTGCCTTCCACTATAGATCCCAACTTAAGTGTTGTCAAAACAGCGCCTGCTAGAAACTACCGTGTAGGCGACCACATTACTTACACCATTTTAGTGCATAACGAAGGTCCGGGTACGGCTACGGTCGTGAATATGAAAGAGCGATTCCCGGAAAGCCTGCGCTATATACCTGGCTCTGCTGTTCATTCTGTCGGCGTGTTCGACGAAAGCAATTATATCTGGTCATTAGACTTCCTGCAGTTCGGCGAGAGCCAGGAGATAAAGCTTACGTTTGAGATTCTAAGCGCAGGTCAGATTGTCAATACAGTTATTGTAAAGAGTGAAGAGACAAAAGAAGAAGACCCTCCTGTCAAAGATGAGGTAATCATTGAAGTTCCTGAAATTAGCTCAAACCTCAACGTTACGAAAGTAGCTGCAGGTGCACCTTATTATGTAGGTGGCAACGTGACCTATACCATCACGGTGAACAATGCAGGCCCATACGATGCAAAAGCAGTAACGCTGACAGAGGTGCTTCCGGAAGGTTTGGAGTTTGTATCTGCCGCTGTTAGCCAGGGTGCTTATGACAATACTACAGGGCTTTATACAATCGGCGACTTAGCAGTAGGTAGCCAGGCAACGCTTACACTGATAGCGAAAATAAACGCACCGGGAAATATTGTAAACACAGTAACTGTATCGCCTGGTGGTAATGTGCCGGATTTAACACCGGGTGACAATACGGGTGGAGAAGAAATTGAAGTAACCTGCGAACCGATAACAGCAGTTGAAGTTACAGGTGCTTCGCTTGTTTGCGAAGGAACTAATGACGTCAAGTTCACTGCAACACGAATTCCAGGAGCTACTTACAATTTTACCCTTACAGATGGCCTTTCAAAGGTTTCACAGACGGATAACAATATAACTGTAAATGTTACTACTTCAGGTGTAGTGCAGGTAGAGATCACAGACAAGTGCGGTAACACCTATACTGCACTCAAAGCGATAACCACCACTACTTTACCAAATGCGCCAACTGCTATAACTGGTAGCGCAACAGTATGTGTAGGTAACCAGGTAACATACAGCACTGCAGCAATAAACAGAGCCGATAGCTACGTTTGGGATGTGCCAACTGGCTGGACGATTGTTTCAGGAGAAGGCACCAGGACAATTACGCTACAGGTTGGCAACACTCCGGGCAGTGTAGACTTAAGCGTGGCAGCTGCCAATGCATGCGGTAACACAAGCACTGCTACTATAGCGGTACAGGTAAACGAAATACCAGCAGCTCCTGCAGCCATCACCGGCGAGGCAATTGTATGCGCAGGAACGGATGCAACTTACAGCGTGGCTGCCGTAGCAGGTGCCACCGGCTATACCTGGACAATGCCAAATGGCTGGCGCATCGTTAGCGGGGAAGGTACGGCAAGCGTTGCCTTCAAGGTTGGCGAAGCAGGCGGTAACATCACCGTAACAGCAGACAATGGCTGTGGTAGCAGCCCGGTTACAACACTAGCAGTAACAGTAAACGACAAACCCGAAACTCCCGGTGCCATCACCGGACCGTCTGCCGTGTGTGCCGAAGGAACAGGTAATGTGTATAGTATAGCTGCCGTAGACGGTGCTACAGGATATGTGTGGACGGTGCCTGATGGCTGGACAATCGAGAACGGGCAGAATACTACCAGCATCACCGTAACAGCCGGTGAAACGGCAGGTGCCATCAAAGTAAAAGCAACAAACGAATGCGGCGACAGCGGAGAGCGCACTTATAACAGTACCATCAACCCAGTGCCGGCAGCTCCGGTGGCTATCACTGGCGAGGCAACTGTATGCGCCGGCACGGAAGCAACCTATGCAGTGGCTGCCGTAACAGGTGCCACCGGTTATACCTGGACACTGCCAACTGGCTGGAGCATTGTAAGTGGCGAAGGCACAGCACAGGTAACCGTACAGGTTGGCTCCGCAGCAGGTGCTATCAGTGTAACAGCTGACAATAACTGCGGTGGCAGTTCTGCAGCAACGCTGGCCATAACGGTGAATGACAAACTTGCCGCTCCGGCTATAACAGGAGAGGCAGGGGCCTGTATCGGAGAAAGCCTGACCTATACCATTCCTGCTGTAACAGGCGCTACAGGTTACGCCTGGGCAGTGCCGGCTACCTGGACATTGGTTAGCGGCCAGAACACAACGAGCATTGTAGTGGAAGTAGGTGAAGAGGCAGGTCAGGTTACAGTAGGCGTGATAAATGATTGTGGTACAGGCAATGCCGCTACTTTAAATGTGGCTCCAGTGCTGGCTCCGACCGAAACAAATGAGATTGTGGGTAACAGTGCCGTGTGTGAGTACGGAGAGACAGTAACGTATACCCTCGCTACTGTAGAAGAAGGCGTAACCTACACCTGGGCAGTACCTGCCGACTGGACACTAGTGGATGGCCAGGGAACAGGCACCATCACGGTGAACACAACAGCAGCTGCAGGAACCATCTCTGTTATTGCGACAAACACCTGCGGCACCGCTCAAAGCATTTCCAAGGATGTCAGCATCACAGTGCCGCCGGTTTCACCAGGTGCCATTATAGATAACAGCAACGTATGCGACGGCCTGACTTACACCATTGATGCGGTGACAGGAGCGACAGGTTATACCTGGACTGTTCCGGCAGGCTTCACCATCACCTCAGGTCAGGGAACAACCACCATCACCGTAACAGCGGATAGTCCGACTGCAGCGGGTCAGGTAACTGTGTCCGCCCTGAATGGTACTTGCAGCAGCATTGCCGCCAGCGCAACAATAGATGTCTCACTTGCCGATGGCCAGCTTAATTTCCCGAAAGCCTTTAGCCCGAACGGAGACGGTAAGAATGATACCTGGATGATAACTAACCTGGAGAAGTTCACCGCCAATGAGGTGACCATCTTTAACCGCTGGGGTTCTGAAGTATACAAAACGAGCAACTACCAGAACAACTGGAGTGCAAGTAAATTGGGGCCAGGTACTTACTTCTTTAAGGTAAGGGTAACATTATGCGAGGGCGTTGTAAAAGAGTTCACTGGCTATACAACCCTTTTCCGATAAGCAGTGGTTATGAAATCTGAAACTTTAATGAATATGAGAATATTTTATCTATTGCTGGCGCTGCTGTTCACAACAGCAGCCAACGCACAGCAGAATCCGCAGTACTCCCAGTACATTTTCAACAGCATGGGAATTAACCCGGCTTATACCGGAAGCAAAAACGTGCTGAACCTGAACGCCTTCCACCGTTCGCAGTGGACAGGGGTTGACGGGGCGCCCACTACGCAGTCGCTGGCTGTGGATGGCGTGCTGGCAAACGACCGGCTGGGCGTGGGCCTGAACCTGACACGCGATGAGATTGGTGCGCAGAGCACGCTCAGCGCCTATGCCAACATCGCTGTGAAGCTGCAGCTGAGCGAGAACTCTGTGATAAGCTTAGGTTTAGCGCCTGGCCTGGTGCAGAACATGATAGACGGCACAGCACTCGGCCACTTTGAGGGTGACGACGCGATTCCTTCAGGCAAAGAGGTATACATTAAGCCTGACGTTAAAATTGGTGCCTACTATCATACAAACCGTTTTTATGCTGGCCTGTCTGCTTCAGACCTGTTGCAGTACAAAGACATGGAGCAGATAGAGCCGGAGCGCCACTTCTATTTCACGACGGGTTATGTTTTTGATGTAAGCCCTTTTGTGAAAGTAAAGCCAAGCGTGCTCATTAAAGAGGATTTCAACGCACCGGCTAACATCGACCTGAATGCCTTTGTGCTGCTGGGCGACCGCCTGTGGCTGGGCAGCTCTTACCGTACCAGCATGAACCTGATGGGTGAAGCGGAAGGAGAGGGTTTAAGCAGACCTACGGCAGTGGCGCTCATCGCGGAGCTGCAAGTGCTCAAGACACTTCGCCTGGGCTACTCTTACGATAAGATGCTGAACGGCCTGAGTGGCTACAATACGCATGAAGTTTCCGTTGGATACTACTTCTTCAAAAAGAAGAAAGAGACAAAAATGCTCACACCACAGTACTTTTAACAATTAGCGCTTACACCTATGAAATATAAATACACACCCTTATGTTTAGTTGTGGCGGCGATGTTAGGTTTTGGACCTGTGGCGCATAGCCAGTCGTCCCTTCGCAAGGCAAATAAACAGTATGAGAATTACGAGTTCGCTTTGGCGCTGGAAAACTACCAAGAGGCCATCCAGAAACGCACACCAGATTTAGAGACAGCCACACGCATTGCGGATGCATACCGCCTGACGCGCCAGACAGAGCAAGCCGAAAACTGGTACGGTAAAATAGTGAAGATGACCGGCCGCGAGCCGATGAACCTGTTCTACTTTGCGGAGGCACTGCGCAGCAATGGCAAGTATGCGGAAGCAAAAGAGCAGTATATGGCATGGGGCGAAGAGATGCCTGACAAAGCGGAGCAGGCCCAGGAGCTGATAGAGGCAACAGAAATGGCAGCCAGGTGGATGAAACAGCCTGCCGTGGCCAAGGTAGAGCCGCTGCAAGTATTAAATTATGCCAACTACTCCGACTTCAGCCCAATGCAGTACGGTAACAAAGGCATCATCTTTACTTCTGACAGGGGAGTGAAGCCTGTCACCGGCGATAAAAAGAAAGATCAGGCGCAGTTGCACGGCTGGACCGGCCGCCCTTATCTGCAGCTGTTTACTGCTGAGCAGGATGTGCAGGGTAACTGGGGCAACCCAATGCCACTGCAGGATGTCATCAACTCTGATTATCACAACGCTACTGCTTCTGCCGCTGAGGATGGTAAAACGCTCTACTTTACCCGCACGCAGGTAATGCAGAGAAAAACACATGTAAATTCTGACCCAACCAGTTGGGTAAAAGCGGCTGAGCCAGAGGTGAAGGATTACGTGAACCGCCTGGAGATATTTACAGCTGAGAAACAAAGCGGAAACTGGAGCAATATTCAGCCTTTCGTGTACAACAAGGTAGAGGAATATTCAGTAGGGCACCCCGCACTGTCACCCGATGGGCAGGTGCTGTACTTTGTGTCTGATATGCCGGGCGGTATGGGCGACACAGATGTATACTACTCCCTTCGCAAGGCTGATGGCAGCTGGGGTGAACCGATAAATGCAGGAGTTGTTGTCAACACGCCGGGCCGTGAGAGTTTTCCTTATGTAGATGCCAAGGGCAAGCTATTCTTTGCTTCTGATGGCCACGTAGGTATGGGTGAACTCGATATCTTCTCAGCTGAGGGAACACAAGGCAACTGGCAAAAAGTTAAAAACCTGGGTTACCCGGTTAATACGCCGAAGAACGACTACGGCATCATGTTTACTGAGCCGGGCAAGAAAGGGCTTCTCTCTTCTAACCGCGATGCCAGCAATGGAACGGATGACATATTCACCTTCGATATCCTGAATAAGCCGGTAGTGCTTGCCATCACTACACTCGAGCGTAAGCAAGACAAGCAGAAGCGTACTGTGCAGGAGCTTCTTCCGGAAACAAGAATCGTAATGGCGCAGAAGAGTTTAGAAGATTCTACTGTGTTTGTCACAGACAATAGCGGTAAGCACTTCTTAGATGGCAGAGCAGGGGATACCTATACCTTTATGGGTGCGAAGCACGGTTACCTGAAAATGCAAACTACTGCAGAGGTACCAGCTACAGCCCCTGACACCGTAGAAGTTGTGTTGCTGTTCGATAAGAATGAGCTGGAGAAAGCCATCGTACTGGAGAACATCTACTACGACCTTGACAAATCGGATATTCGTACGGATGCTGCAAGTGAGCTAAACAAGCTGGCAACGCTGCTGGAGAACAACCCGCAGATTGAGATAGAGCTGAGTGCCCACACCGATAGCCGCGAAAGCCAGGATTACAACCAGATACTTTCAGAGCGAAGAGCGCAGGCTGCCGTAGATTACCTGGTATCCAGGGGCATAGACAGAAGCAGGCTGACGGCCAAAGGCTATGGTAAAACAAGACTGGTGAATGGCTGCGGGGATGGTGTGGTATGCCCCGAGGAAGATCATCAGAAGAATCGCCGTACAGAATTCGTCATCAAAAAGAACTAACATCACTATCAGTTGGTTCATGCGCATTACATTTTAACTGTCTGCAGATTCCCCTCCTGGGGGTAGGGGTGGGTTTTGCAGAACAGCTTCGTGCGAAGTATCCAATTGATAACGGTATAATTCTAACAAACACCAACAAGAAAGCGGCTACCCAGTTGGATAGCCGCTTTTTCATTTAAAATTATTTTTGCTTTCTGTCTTTTAATCTTCGTTGTATCTAAAGCTTACTTCTTGGCGGCTACACGATAAATAACACCATTATCATCATCCGCAATCAGAAGAGAACCATCCCGGTGTTGTGCTAAGCCTACTGGCCGCCCGAAATGGGACTTGCCATCCTCCATTAAGAATCCGGTTACAAAATCTTCAATGCGCTTAGGCTGGCCGTTTTCAAAACGCACCCGCACTACATTATAACCAACAGGTTCGCTTCGATTCCAGGAGCCGTGCATTGTTGCAATAGCGTCTCCACTGTATTCCTGCGGAAATTGTGAGCCAGTGTAAAAAATGAAGTCCATAGGAGCAGCGTGTGCATCATACATCAATACAGGGAATTCTGTTTTCTTTGCATATTCTTCCCATGTCATACCTTGTGGCGGCTCATCGGCCAGGTTGGCTTTGCCGTCTTCGAACACATAAGGCCATCCGTAGTTTCCTCCATCAATAATCTTATTGAGTTCCTCCTTCTGTGTCGTGTCTCCCAGCCAGTCAATACCGTGGTCGAAGCCATAGAGTTCCTTTGTTTGTGGATGCCAGTCAAAGCCAATTAGGTTGCGCAGGCCTTTGGCGTAGATGCGGCGGCCGGAGCCATCCGGTTTCATCTGTACCAGTGTGGCGTTTTCTTCGTGTGTCTCCCCACAGGCATTACATGTACTGCCTACCTGTATATACAGCAATCCATCAGGCCCAAACTCAAGGCTGCGATCAGGGTGCTGACCGGCTTCCGGAAAGCCATTGGCTATTTCCTTCAGTTCTCCGAGGCTGCCATCTTTGTTGATGGTAGCAGTATAGATTTCATTCACCGTCATCAGGTATGCTTTTCCGTCGCGAATAGCAATGCCATGCATGTCTTTTTTAGTGGCAACCACTTTCTGCTGGTCGGCTTTCCCGTCGTTATTCGTGTCACGGATCATGGTCACGGTGCCTTTGTCCCGGTCTGTTGCATACACGGTGCCGTCAGTATGCACGGCCAGCATGCGGGGCTTGTTGAGGTTTTCGGCAAACTTGGTGATAGTGAAGCCTGCAGGTACTTTCAGCTGGCGCACCCGTTCGTCGGTGGCGGGTACTTTAACAGGTTTATAAATGTGCCCTTCCATAGAGGCGCTTATCGGCTGGTCGCTGTTTTGTGCCGTGGCAGCCGAAAAAGTGAAGGCTAACCCTACTGCCAATACGGTGTTAAATGTTTTCATAGTTTTACTTTGTGTCTTGTGTCGTAGCGGCATCCTGAAACAGGATGCTTTCTGTTTAATTCTTATCTATAACTTGAAGTATGGAGAATTGTTACAAGCAGGTACCAAGGGTGCTTTGCTGAAAGATAATAAAATAGTGTTCAAACCTTGAGCAGCTTCTTCCGTTTTGAGATTATTACTAAACAGTTTCTGATGAAGATTTCTTTACCTCTATCCTCCTTTCTCCTCTTTTTTTTGATGGCTTTTCTGCCGCAGGCGCTGCTGGCCCAGCGGCTTGTGAGTGGCCGGGTGCTGGACGCCCGTAGTGAATTACCACTGGAAGGTGTTACCGTTACGGCCAGTACCGGGGAGCAGGCTATTACAAACGAGCTGGGTGACTTTGGCTTATCCGTGTCGGAAAGAGCAAGAAGATTAGTCTTCAGCTACCTCGGCTACACAACACAAAGGGTAGCGGTTCCCCCAACCGGTGAGGAACTGCGTGTGCTCCTGCAGCCTAGCGCTGCCAGCCTGCAGGAGGTAGTGATAACAGGGTATGAAAGTAATCGGCCCTTGCTGCAAACCCCCGGAGCTGTGAGCCTGATAGAGCGGGAGGTGATAGAGCGCTTCGATGAAAGCTCCATTGTAAGAGCCGTGAACACAGTGCCAGGTGTGCGGATGGAGGAGCGTGCTCCCGCCAGCTACCGCCTTTCTATCCGGGGAAGCACCCTGCGTTCGCCCTATGGTATCCGGAATGTGAAGATGTACTACGACGGTATTCCTTTCACAGAAGCCAACGGTACAACAGCGCTGAACCTGATGGATGCTGCTAATATTGGAAGAATTGAAGTGCTGAAAGGCCCTGCAGGTAGTATTTACGGTGCTGGTACAGGCGGCACCGTGTTGTTGGAGCCAAGACGTGCCGCTCCAGGAGAAAGCGCTTTGCAGGTTGGTGCCACCACGGGCTCCTATGGTTTCAGGCGGTATACGGCCTCCGCTGGGTTTGGCAGCGAGAAAGCCAATGTGCTGGTGCAGTATTCAAAACAGCAGTATGATGGTTACCGTCCGCAATCAGCCATAAACCGTGATGTGCTGTTAATTACATCGGAGTTTTACCCTTCTGAGAAAAGAACGGTCGGGGCAAATATTATTTACTCCAACCTGTACTATGAGCTGCCGGGCGGATTGACACGGGAGCAGTATGAGGAGAACCCACG
This sequence comes from Pontibacter diazotrophicus, assembly GCF_003367245.1. Classification (GTDB taxonomy): domain Bacteria; phylum Bacteroidota; class Bacteroidia; order Cytophagales; family Hymenobacteraceae; genus Pontibacter; species Pontibacter diazotrophicus. The sequence goes on from NZ_QRGR01000040.1 coordinate 39,362, forward strand.
GCAGGCGCGGGGCGGCATGTTTGGCAGCGAAGCACAGAATGCCTCCATGAACCAGGAAGGCATCAACGTGGGAGTGAAGCAGGAGTATAGGTTCAATGACCAGTTCAGGAATAATACCGTGTTATATGGGCTGCATCGTTTCAGGGACCATCCCTTCAATACCGACTATGAGCGCAACGCCAGCCAGGAAATCGGTGGTCGCACCAGCTTTGTTTATGATATGAACCTCGGAAGTATAGGAACTGCTTTTACAGTAGGAGGTGAGTTTCAGCGGGGTTTCGAAGCGTCCCGCACCTACGACAACAATGGTGGCGAACCAGGCGACCTCCGCTCCGACGACGAAGTGGTGGCAAAGTCAGGATTCCTGTTTGCCCAGGCCGAGTTTGAGCTGCCTGCCGATATTATTGCCACCGCTGCACTGAGTTTGAACGACACCCGCTACGAAATAACACGGCTGCAGCAGGTAGTCACCGGCGACTATATCTATACCCGTGATTTTGAGGCGGAGCTTTCTCCAAGAATAGCCCTGCTGAAGCAGTTTTCTAATAATATATCGGTCCATGCCAGCGTAAGTTCAGGCTTTTCTCCTCCCACCGAAGAGGAGATACTCACCTCCAACGGCATTTTGAACGAAGATTTAGAAGCAGAGCGAGGCACAAACTATGAAGTAGGCGTACGCGGGTTTGCCTTGGCAGACAAATTGAGTTTTGATGTGGTCGCCTTTTACTTCCGGCTGAGTGAGACCATCGTGAGCCGGCAGGATGTGTCGAGTGTGGCTGTATTTAGAAATGTGGGCTCTACCAATCAGAGAGGAATCGAGACAAGTATAGGCTATACGTTCATAGACAAGCCAGAGCAGGCGCTGAGTTTGCTCAAAGCATGGACCAGTTATACCTACAACCATTTCCGTTTCGACGAATACCAAAGGGACGAAGATGATTTCTCTGGCAACAGGTTAACGGGCACAGCGCCACACGCTGCCACCGCAGGCCTCGATCTCAACACTAGCCTAGGCTTTTACTTGAATGCGACAGGCACTTACGTGGATGAGATTCCGCTGGACGACGCCAACACAGTTTACGCCGATAGCTACCTTGTGCTGGGAGCGCGGGCTGGCTTTAAGCGGCAGCTAGGCTACCACATCGGGCTGGAGATTTTTGGAGGAGTGGATAACCTGACAGATGAAAAGTACAGCCTCGGCAACGATCTGAATGCTTTTGGCGGCCGCTATTTCCAGCCTGCCCCCGACCGCAACTACTATGGCGGTATTAACATCAGCTACAGGTTGTGAGGTGTAGCTTTAGTGCGTAATATCAGGTGTTGGAGGGAACCGTGACATAATGTTTGCCACAACTACGGGTATATAAGAGTTCTCCAGGGCAGCAGGGTCTATTTCAGAATCGACCCAGCCACGCCAGACCAGCTCATTTGTGTTTGGATCAATGAGATCTATCACCAGGGTGCCGATGTTGTATCTTCTGATGTCCATATAGTTTGGCACACCTGCATAGCTGTAACGGTAGCGATACCCATACCAGTAGGCGTAGCCATAACTTGGAGGCAGGTTAGAATCCTGCGTCACGAGTTGGGCTGTATCTACTGCAATGTCGTAAGCCACCAGTAAGTCCGGCGTTCCATCCACTACCAGGTCTAACCCTTGTTTCACAAGTTCACTGGCCACGGCTCCCTTTACTCTATCATCTACAAGTGTACTGAATGCAGGGCCTGAACCTCCTGCAACAGGAGTCGGTACTTCTGCCCGGTACCAGCCAAAGGTACGGTACTTCCTGTAATTGACGGTGGGGTCATACACATACTGTACATCTGCCAGTGGAAGGCGGGCGCACCCGCTCGCAGAAAGCAGGAAAATAAATAGCAGGAAAAAAATGCCAAAGGGTGTGGTGGCTTTCATCATTTTAAACTCCTCTTGATATCTAAAGGATGTAACGAGGTATATACGGTAGCTGTTGTAACGGCGCCAGCGGCAGTGCCTCCAGCACCGGAATATACAAAATATTGAATGATTGTTCTAATTATTCCTGCTACACATGCTTTAGGCTGATTTCTATATAGGAGCCACTCTTTTGGGACAGGCACAAAAAAGCCCCGCAACAAAAAATTGCTGCGGGGCTTTCTATTTTAACAGGAGTTGAGCGTTAGTTTAGCCTACAGCTACCATCTCATTTCCATTCTCATTATAAGCCTCAATTGGGGCACAGGAGCAGATCAGGTTGCGGTCGCCGTATGCGCTATCGATGCGGCTAACAGTTGGCCATACTTTGTTGTCGCGCAGGTAAGCCATCGGGAATACTGCCTTCTCACGGCTGTATGGTCTTTCCCAATTCTCTGTCATCACAACTTTTAAGGTATGCGGCGCATGCTTCAGCACGTTCGCTTTCTGGTCTGCTTTGCCGTCTTCAACCTCGCGGATTTCTTCTCGAATAGATATCATCACATCGCAGAACCTGTCCAATTCTTCCTGTGCCTCAGACTCTGTTGGCTCCACCATCAGCGTGCCGGCAACCGGGAAAGATACGGTAGGCGCATGGAAACCGTAGTCCATCAGGCGCTTCGCAATATCTTCTACCTCTACACCCACTTTCTTGAAGTTACGGCAATCGAGAATCATCTCGTGTGCACAACGGCCTTTAGAACCTACATACAGCACAGGGTAATGCTTCTCTAAGCGCGCCTTAATGTAATTGGCGTTCAGGATGGCAACTTTGGTTGCCTCTGTCAAACCTTCGCCGCCCATCATGGCAATGTAAGCGTAAGAGATAGGCAGAATAGAAGCAGAACCCCAAGGCGCTGCAGACACTGCATTAATAGCCTCACCACGGCCTAAGTCCACCACCGCGTGGCCCGGCAGGAACGGAGCCAGGTCCTTCACCACACCGATAGGTCCCATGCCTGGGCCACCACCACCGTGAGGGATACAGAAGGTTTTATGCAGGTTCAGGTGGCAAACGTCGGCTCCGATGGTAGCCGGAGAAGTCAGGCCAACCTGGGCATTCATGTTGGCACCGTCCATATATACGCGGCCGCCGTTGTCGTGGATTATCTGGCAGATCTCGATGATGCTCTCCTCATACACACCGTGTGTGGAAGGATAAGTCACCATCAGGCACGAAAGTTCGTTTTTATACTGCTCTGCCTTCGCACGCAGGTCAGCCACATCGATGTTTCCTTTCTCATCGCACTTCACAATCACCACTTTCATGCCGGCCATTACCGCAGAAGCAGGGTTGGTACCGTGTGCAGAAGAAGGGATAAGCGAAACAGTACGATGGTGGTCGCCACGTGACTCGTGATAAGCACGGATAACCATCAGGCCGGCATACTCACCTTGTGCACCGGAATTAGGCTGCAGCGACATCGCATCAAACTGTGTCACCTCGCACAGCCAGGCCTCCAGGTCAGCGAAGATCTGCTGATAGCCTTTTGTCTGGTCAGCCGGGGCAAAGGGGTGCAACTGTCCGATTTCTGGCCAGGTTACCGGAATCATCTCTGCTGTGGCGTTTAGCTTCATGGTGCAGGAGCCGAGTGGAATCATGGAGTGCACCAGCGAAATATCCTTGTTCTCAAGAGACTTCATGTAGCGCGTCATCTCCAGCTCTGAATGGTGCTTGTTAAACACCTCGTGCTGCAGGTATGCACTCTTACGGATCAGGCTGTCGGCCCAGGTCACGTCTGTTTCTGCAGAAAGTTCGTCTATGTTTAACACATCGGCAGGTTTGCCAGCCACCTTCGCGAATACCGCTAAGATATCCTTCACATCCTGCAGCTCTGTGTTCTGGTTAAGCGAAATGCCGATGTTCTTTTCACCAAAGTAACGGAAGTTGATACCTGCAGCTTCTGCCTCCTGGCGGATGGCCTGCTGCAGGTCGGCACTCTCTACTGCTATTTTCAGCGTGTCGAAATACTGCTCGTTCTGCTGCTCAAAGCCTAAGGCCTTTAAGCCGTTTTCCAGTTGCTGCGTCAGAGCATAAGTGTTCAGGCCAATGTACTTCAGGCGGCGTGGCCCGTGGTAAACGGCATACATCCCCGCCATCACGCCCAGCAGTACCTGCGCTGTACAGATGTTGGAAGTAGCTTTCTCGCGGCGGATGTGCTGCTCACGTGTCTGCAGGGCCATGCGGTAAGCCTTGTCACCTGCCGCATCCACAGAAACACCAATAATGCGGCCCGGGAGCACACGCTTGAAAGTATCTTTTGTAGCGAAGTAACCAGCGTGTGGTCCGCCAAAGCCCATCGGCACACCAAAGCGCTGCGTCGTGCCCACTACGGCATCGGCACCCATCTCACCCGGAGGTGTCAATAAGGTAAGCGAAAGTATATCCGCAGCCACTGCTACCAGTATATCCTGGGCATGGGCGCGGCTGATGAAATCTGTATAATCGTATACCGCACCGTCGGCAGCCGGATATTGCAGCATAGCGCCGAACAACGTCTCGTCTTCCAGGTTGGCTTCGCGATGGTTTCCTATTACCAGTTCAATGCCAAGCGGCGTGGCACGCGACAGCAGTACATCTATTGTTTGCGGCAGCACTTGTTCCGATACAAAGAAACGGGTGGCGTTTTTGCGGGAGCCTTTGCGCTGTGAGAAGAACATACCCATTGCCTCGGCAGCAGCAGTGCCCTCATCCAGCAAAGAGGCATTGGCAATCTCCATCCCCGTCAGGTCCATCACCATTGTCTGGTAGTTGATCAGCGCCTCCAGGCGGCCCTGGGCAATTTCGGCCTGGTAAGGAGTATAGGCCGTGTACCAGCCCGGGTTCTCCATAATGTTGCGAAGTATAACCGGGGGCACCACCGTATCATTGTATCCAAGGCCGATGTACGACTTGAATACTTTATTCTGCTTTGCAATCTGGCTGAACTTGTTCAGGAAGTCTTTCTCAGAAAGAGCCTTTGGCAGGTTCAGTGGTTTTTTTAAGCGAATGGCGGCTGGTACCGTCTCCTCAATCAGTTGGTCCAGCGAGTCTGCCCCAATAGTCTGAAGCATATACTGCATCTGCTCTTTATCGGGGCCGTTGTGGCGCTCCTTAAATACATCTGCAGGTTTGGTTTTAAAAATCATAACGGAATATAGATTGGGAATTATGGTTGCAAATAGTAGAAAGCAGCGGACCTCCGCCATTCTCAGTAATTTTCTACAAAAGTAATAGTAATTGTTTATTATATTGAAGCATCAAAACTAAATAGTTAGGGCTTTAACCTGCTATCTGTTGCTACTTACATGATATTGCCTTTATGTGCAATACAGCCTTTCAACTATAACAGGTAAAAGCACTTTTTGCTTGCTTTAGTCTAACAAATTTGATCCATCAACAATTCAAAAGGGCACATTCATGGGCAAGATCAAAATTGGCATTGTAAAGGAAGGTAAAACACCGACAGACAAGCGCGTACCGCTCACTCCAAAAAAGTGTGTGGAAGCGCTGGAGAAGTTTCCCGAGATGGAGATTGTGGTGCAGTCCAGTGATGTCCGGAGCTTTGCCGACGCTGAGTATGCCGAGCTGGGTATTCCGGTACAGCAGGACCTGCACGACTGCGATATTCTGCTTGGTGTAAAAGAGGTGCCAGTTGATTTGCTCATTCCCAACAAGACCTATTTCTTCTTCTCCCATACGATAAAGAAGCAGCCGCAAAATGCCAGACTGCTTCGGGCCATCCTCGATAAGAACATTACGCTGGTAGACTATGAAACACTCAAAACCCCACAGGGGCAGCGTGTAGTAGCTTTTGGCCGGTATGCAGGTATAGTAGGGGCCTATAACGGTATGCTGACCTATGGCAAAAAATGGAAACTGTTCAATCTGAAGCCAGCTTACCTGTGCCATGAGATGGAGGACATGCAGGAGGAGTTTTTCAAGGTAAAGCTGCCGCCGGTAAAGATTGCCGTAACCGGAGGAGGACGTGTGGCCAGCGGAGCTATGGAGGTGCTGGATAAGATGGGTATAAAAAAAGTTAGCGTGTTCGATTACCTGTACAAGCAATTCACAGAGCCGGTTTACGCCCAACTGCATTCCGGTGACTATAATATGCGCCCGGATGTAGAGGTGTGGGACTCACCTGACTTTTATACCAATCCACATTTATACAAGAGTACGTTCCGGAAATTCACCCGCGTGACCGATCTGCTGCTGGCCTGCGCTTACTGGCATCCGAACGCACCTAAATTGTTCACAGAGGAGGAGGCACGCCAGCCAGATTTTAGAATAAACACCATTGCAGACATTACCTGCGATGTCAACGGTTCTATTCCCACCACCAAGCGCTCCACCACCATACAGGAGCCAGCTTTTGACTATAACCCGGACACAGGAGAACTGGAGCCAGCCTACAGCCGCCCGGAAAACATTACCGTAATGGCTGTGGACAACCTGCCTTGTGAGTTGCCGCGCAATGCCTCCCGCGACTTTGGCCGCCACCTAATCGATAATGTGTTTCCGCACCTCTTCAACGGAGATGCAGAAGGCATGCTGGAGCGCGGCACTATTGCCAGAGCTGGTAAACTAACGCCACGCTATAGTTACCTGCAGGAGTATGCTGATGGCGCTACTACAGGTAAGCAGAAGCAAAAGGTGGCATAGTGGAGGTTGGGCTTAACGAACGATGAAGAAATTATTTATGAAAAAAGCACTATGGATAACACTGCTGTTGTCTTTTGCTTCAATTCAGGTTCCATTAGCCCAGGGGAGTGAGGTGAAGTTTTCTGCCTCTGACGTGAAAGCTGATTTAGAATACCTATACAATACGTTAGAGAAGTCTCACTATGATTTATATGGGTATGTGAACAAGAATAAGTTTGATGCCGCTTATACAGCTATCCAAAAATCAATTAGCAAAGACTCTTTAAGCCTCCTGGAGACAACAAAGCGCTATCAGAAGTTTGCAGCTATCGGAAATACAGGTCACAGCGAAGTTGATTTCCCAGCCCAGTCATACATAGCTTATGCTCAAAGAGGAGGGACGGTTTTTCCTTTGGAACTGGCTTTCGAGGATGGGGTAGCTTATATTAGAAAAAGCTATGCAGGTAACTCGAACGTAAAAGCCGGGGTTCAGATACTTAGCATAAATAACACATCCATTAAATCACTGCAGAAAGAGATACACCCTTACATTTCCGCTGAGAGACCTTATTTCAAGGATGCAAAACTTGAGTTCTGGTCGTTTCCCAGGCTATACTGGTCAGTGTTTGGAGAAAAAGCAACTTTCAACATTAAGACAAAGAGCCCTGAAGGGATAGTGGGCACACACAAGGTAGAGGCTATCCCTGTGATGGACTATGAGACAAAGAGAGGCGGTGAGATTTTAAAAGAGGAACGGACCTTTCATTATTTCGATGATGTCGCCTATCTCAGTCCTGGCCCCTCTAGTTCTCCAGATGCAGATGGCGAAGAAAAGTTCAAAGCGTTTATTGACTCCGCTTTCTCAGACATAAACATAAAGAATATTGAAAATCTGGTTATTGACTTTAGAAATAACTCCGGGGGGCACAATGCTTATAGCGACTACCTGATAGCCTACTTTGCAGACAAGCCTTTCAGATGGTATTCGAAGTTTCATCTGAAGACCAGTGAAGTTCTGAAAGAGCAGACCAGGCAGAACGCTCCTGCACAAGATATGGACAGCTATACAAAAGCTATCTTGAACCATAAAGACGGGGAAGTTTTTGAATATGATTTGCCAATCCAAAATCCAGTTCCCGATGACAAACGGTTTAGGGGGAAGGTATATGTATTAGTGAACCGCCAGACTTATTCCATGGCTGCCGTAAGTGCAGCGCTTATTCAGGATTATGGGTTTGCAGAAATAGTGGGTGAAGAAACCGGAGATGTGCCAACCTTGTATGCCTCCCAGTTCTCCTTTCCCTTACCTAAAACAGGCATCATGGTGAAAGTCCCTAAAGGGTATATTATTCGTCCAAATGGTGATGAAAAGTTATCTGGCGTAATACCGGATTATAAAGTAAGGGATCATCTGCTAGACAATAAGGATGAGGTGCTGGATTATACCCTGAATAAATTACTTAACCCAAGCACACCTAAGCAGTAGCTGCACACCTGTTTGGCACGTGCGCAGGTACCTTCATCAATGAAAAAGAGTGAACAGATGCCATGACATAAGTTTACATAGTATCAAATGCAAAGAGGTAGTTGCTCCTGCCTTTTCTATGTCCAAGCTTGCTGTCAACTATAAGAGAAAATGTAAACCTTTCCTAAGCGTCTTCGGCAAAACTTCTGATGTGCGGGAACTCCCAAGGCTTTTTACCCCGTGATTACCCCGTGCCTGAGACGCAGGTAGCAAAAACAAACAGGCTGTAGAAATTTATTTCCCCTTTGGAACTTCAGGCTGCTTTGTGCATGTTAATCCCCAGCAACCGGCGCTGAAAGGGGGCCGGGAACAGTAAAAGAGAGCGGGGCAAGCCATAGGAAAGGGCACCAGTCTTGCCTCCTTGCGCGAATCAGAGAGGCCTCGGGCAGGCCGCAGCAAAAAAAACAGCAAAGTTTTCCGAAATTCTTTCCCGCGCAGTACCAGTTACTTGCGTGGAATCAGGCAAGGGGCAGCAGCTTTTCTTACAAGCGGCGCTTGCGGATAGGGGAAAGATTGCTACTTTTGCATCCCCGTTCGGCAGGGACGGGAAAGAGAGAGTGAAGCGCAGTACAGAGAGAAAAAAGTTCTCCTCACTGCTTGCAAAGCGGAAAAAGCTTCTTACCTTTGCATCCCGTTTCGGCAGGAGGCGGTCAGTGAGAGGCTGCTAACACAGGCTCTACGGACAGAGAAAAAGAAAGAAAAAACTTCTGCTCTGGCATTGCGGAAAGCAAAACTCTTCGTACCTTTGCAACCCGCTTCAAAAGGAAGCAGAGAGGTCGTTAGAGAAAAGGAACAGGAAAATAAAATCTTCCTTTTCATTGCGGACTAAGAAAAAGATTCTTACCTTTGTATCCGCTTCCTCAAAACAGGGCAACAGGCCTTGCGGAAACAAGAGAAAAACACCGGCAGTTGTACTGCCACAAGGAAAAGAAAGATGTTCTTTTCACTACGTTCTTTGAGAGATTGATTGAGACAGAAATTTAAGGTAATCC
>NZ_QRGR01000041.1 GCF_003367245.1 Pontibacter diazotrophicus
TATCTTTTCTATACATTGCCATTGGGTGTCGGTTAAATCACTTAGGTAAGTCATAAGTCTGCAAACTTTTCTTACCCAACAACCGGCACCTACTTTTCTATTCAACTAAATCAAAACAGCCTCTAAGTATAAACACAAATGATTATAACTTAATTAACCCACTGTTATAGCTCTAACTCTAAATGATGCTTTGTTTTGCAAACTGAAGCAGAGAAGGGAGAGGGACAATTCTTGGACGACATAGAAGGAAATAAGGAAACAGGGAATGTGCATTCGCGTACAAAATAGAAGCCCCCTCGCATGCAGTGAAGCATGCTTCAAATGAATTGTGCAAAGCATGGCTTTGCACAGGCGCTCTAGTTGCCATGAGCACCCCATCCTCTAAAAGCACATCTCTGATGACCAATGAAACAATACAAACAACTCCCGTAACAAAATACCATGCGGCCCTGACACTTGTCGAAACGGTGGAAAGCCACTACACTCACTTTATACCCACGACCCGTCATCTCAGTGGACAAAGGCAGGCGACCCAGCCCCATGCGCAGGCTATCGAGGCAATAATTGATACAGCGTTCTGGACAAGTCTCCGGAGGGAGGAAGGGCTTGCTCCTAGAATATCGCTGGCCTTCCTCTCCCCGGAGCAGGCCATGCAGCCACTACTCTTCGGGCAGCGCCTGGAGCTTACCACAAAGAACCTCACGAAGATAGCACCTGGTGTTGAGCGCCCCGGGATTCACCTTGGTGTCTGGTATGAGGAAGGGGAACTGTACGTGTGGGGAACCACACGTCAGCTTCCCTATTCCTGTTTTGTAGTAGACGTAACCGAGCCTGGCGTGCTGGTCATCAAGCATAAGCGAGGCGAAGGGCCAGTCAAATTCAAGAATATGGCTGTGCTGATTGGGGAGAAGGTAAAGGTAATAGATGAGAGCAGCGCTCACCTGCCCGACTGCCCGACGCTGGTGACCTCTTTACTCGGCCTGGAGCCCTCTTCTTCCTGGAACGACCCTATAAATGCGCTGGTGCAGGTAGCCATCTCCATACGCGCCCACAGGCATGGTGGAGCCCTTCTGATTGTACCCTCCGGCACTGATGCATGGCATGAGTCCATTGTGCACCCGATCCTGCACTTAATAGAACCTCCCTTTTACGGGCTCTCTGAGCTGATGAAACAGGACCTGAGCACGAAGGTAAAGCGCCAGTGGCAGGAGGCGCTCCAAGAGGCTGTTGACACTGTTGCCTGCCTCACGGCTGTAGACGGGGCAACCATCATCGATGATGAGTATGAGCTGATCGCTTTCGGTGCCAAGATAAGCCGGCCAGTGGGAAAGGGCCCGGTGGAGCAGATTGTGGTGACCGAGCCGGTCATGGGCTCCAAAGCTAGCGTTGTTCACCCAACGCAGAACGGGGGGACCCGGCATCTGTCGGCGGCACAGTTTGTGCACGATCAGCAGGATGCCATTGCGCTGGTTGCATCGCAGGATGGGCGCTTTACAGCTTTCGCCTGGTCACCGTGCGAGGAGATGGTTCAGGCACACAGGATTGACACGCTGTTAATGTGAGAGGCTTGTGTTGTGGGGGCATAAAACTGGTGCTGTCAGGTTAAAGTATTACTCATTTTCTCAGGAGGAATACCAATACTATCTATCAGACTGCGGAAACGCGCATCGTTGCGAAGCAAAGCCGGAACAGTGGGGTCCTTTTTCAAAATAACTATGATTGGATCATGGTCTTGGTATGCCTTCTCCAGGAACAGTAAAGCCTTCTCCAAATCGCCTAGCCAGGCGGCAGATAAGCTCAAATGAGTACCGGCTATATATTCTGTCTTTGCTTTCGTTTCCAGTTCATGCATTAGTGCTTCTGCCTCTTCTTTGTTACCGATACTGCAATGCACCCAAATCAGGCAGCTGACCACGTGTTGATGCCGGTTAGAAATCTTAATCAAATAATTAAATGCATTTATTGCCTCTTCATGCCGTTTCAATGCCCAGTAAGCAAGGCCCGCTATACGATGGGACAGGAAGGAGTTGTTGTCGAGTTCGATGCCAGCTTGAGCAACAGTGAGCGCTTCTTCAAACTTTTGCTCAATATAGAGTGTCCACGATAAATCAGCATACACAATGGCACTCAGCGGGGCTAACTTCACGGCTAACCTACCCTGCTTTTCCGCTTGTTGAAACCTCCCCCGGAGGAAGGCCAGATAAGACATGCCATAAAGAGCCCTGGTTTGAGCAAACCTGGGATTTCGTTCTATGGATTTTACAAAATTTATTTCTGCTTCCGCCCAGTTCCATTCAAGCACTACATAATAACTGGCCAGGGTACAGTAAGACTCACAGCGGGAGTCGTCCAGCCTTATAGCTGTGTTCGTAGCTTGTTTCACTTTCTGCATTACCTCTGTTCCCGGGAAAAATCCATAGAAAGCTCCTAATACAAGCGCATCTGCATAACCTGTATACGCCAGCGAATATTCCGGGTCAATGGCAATAGCTTGTTTGAAATACTCCAACCCTATTAAAATGGAGCTACCACGCCGGTTTATATGAAACATGCCTTTCAGGTACAACTCATAGGCCTCTGCATTTAGAGTTGGAGATTTAGTGACAAGTTCAAGGTCGTTCTCAAACAAGGTTACTTTCAATTGAGCCGTTATCGCCAGCGCTATTTCATCCTGTATGGCGAAAATGTCATCCATGTTCCGGTCATACTTGTCTGACCACAGATGGAACCCGTCTGCGGCATTGATTAGCTGGGCAGTGATGCGCAGCCGGTTCCCCTGTTTCCGCACGCTGCCCTCCAGCACGGTGGTTACGCCTAGTCTTTCACCCACTTCCCTTAAATCCACTTTTGCTCCCTTGTACTGGGAAGAAGAGGTACGGCCGGCCACCTGCAGGTCCTTTAAGTGTGCCAGCGAGTTTGTGATTTCCTCGGCTATGCCATCGCTGAAATAATCCTGCTCCGGATCATTGCTCATGTTTACAAAAGGCAACACGGCAATGCTCTTTGGCGGAGCTACTTTTTTTGTTCTGTGCATCAACCACTTCGGATCCTCTTGCCTGCTGTTCGGGTTCACTTCGTACACCCGGACACGCTCTTTTACATTTTTGAGTACCTCATCGCCCACCAGCCTGGTGACTACTTCTTTGTTGTTAGCGACATTCTTATACACCTGCTCCGAAATCAATATACCGCCCTCTGGTGCCAGGGTCTGCAGCCGTGAGGCAATATTGACGCTATCGCCGAAAACATCGTTCTCCTCAAATATCACATCCCCCAGATGAATGCCGATGCGCAGCTTAAGTTCAGGAAATTCAGCGCAGGCCTGTTGAATAGCAATGGCACTCAGCACCGCGTCGGCAGCGTTAGAGAAGCTAACCAGCACCCCGTCTCCCAGTTCTTTTATCAACCTTCCGCCATGCTTCTGAATAAGTGGTTGCTGCAGTTTGCGGTTTCGGTCAAGAATCTTAAATGCTTTCTGCTCGTCGTTGCCCATCAGTGCTGTGTAGCCGACAATGTCGGTGAACATAATAGCGGCCAGCTGACGGGATTTAGACATCTTGAAAATTTAAGAGGTTAACATAAGGTGAAGGTAAACGAAGCCCCAACTATTTATTAAACGTTGTTAACCTTTGCTTGATAGGATATTATTGATTTAGTTTATCATGATTTGCTTCTATGCGTGCCGCAACTGTTGTACTCTATGCAATCCAGGACCTGTTAAGCAGTAGCCTCGTTCCCGTAATGCTGGTCCAGGGTGTGTTATTGTCCTTTGCTCTGCGTCCATTTACGCACCCATCTCTGCAGGTCCTCCACCACTTCGAATTCATCAGTAATTTTTCCCAGATCCAGCAGTGACTATGTGCTGTACTTTTCACAATTTCTTGTGGCTTACTATAATTTATCAAAAATTCTGCAGAACAACCATGTTTTACATATTTACCCCCCTAATTAGTTCATTTTAAAATAGTTAATGTACAATTATAGATGCACCTCTGAATCTTCTCAGGAGGGTCCTCATGTTCATAGTTGTCTTTACCCTTGGCCGATGATTCACCTGATGTCAATAAGCTAATCAACCAATAAAAAGGAGGTGAGTTATACTTCTATGAAGTAACAAAACCATTTGTATGGTCTAACAGACAAATTAAAAGCAAACGCTGGACCGGTATTGATAGCATAAATCTGATACCTGCCAGCAGCATAGGTGTTTCAATCAAACTAAATAATTATGCCAAAATTTATCATTGAAAGGCAAATACCGGGTGCGGGGAAGTTTTCGTCTGAAACCTTAAAGGCAATTTCTCAAAAGTCAAGAGAAGTATTATGCATCCTTGGTTCGGAAATCCAATGGATCCATAGCTATGTGGCAGGAGATAAGATTTACTGTATTTACCTCGCTCCGAGCGAAGAACTGATCCGTGAGCACGCGCGGCTGGGTGGATTCCCCGCTAACAGCATTACTGAAATATCAAATATTATTGATCTGGAGACTGCGAAATAAATTAGCTGTTGCGTCAGACCGATTATTTAATTATACCCGCTTTGTTCGATGCAGTAAATTCGATGCATTAAAGGAAATCTTTTTACCCATCCGTGAAATTAAGCTACATCAATATCTTTAATTATTAAAATTGGGCGTATGGATATCCAGTGGCAAAAAAAGCTAATCCAGGAAAACGCCAGCTTGAAAAAACAACTGCTCGACCAGACTGTTGACCTGGAACGCAAGACCCGGCAACTTGAAATTGAAGCGGCACTTGATAATGTAAGGCTAAGGGCGGGGGCCATGCGATCTAGTTCTGAATTGGGCGATGCATCCGCGGTTTTATTTCAGCAATCTAACCAACTGGGAATTCATACAATCCGGACGGCTGTCGGCATTTTTGACGATCCCAACGAGGCCATGGAATTATGGCTGACAAGTTATGACGATAGCGGGGAAATGACCAAAATCCACTACTATTTTAATTTACATATTCATTCTGTATTTGAAAACATCATTCCAGCCAGGCAGGAGGGTAAGCTATACGCCCTCACTGTACTTTCCGGGAATGATGTCAGGTTGTATTATCAGACCATGGCAACCTACCTCTCAGTACCGAGACAGCAGGTATTTAATGAAACAGAATATTTTTATTCGTTCTTTTTCTCCGGAGGTACAATCAATGCGGTTACTAATCAGCCGATTACGGAAGAGCAACGGAAAATCATGATCCGCTTTGCGCAGGTATTTGGGTTAATCTATACCCGCTTCCTTGATTTGCAGAAGGCGGAAACGAATGCAAGGGATGCACAAATAGAATCCGCATTAGAGCGAGTCAGGGCCAGGGCACAGGCCATGCAACAACCTGAGGAGTTGAAAGACATAACACAGGTTTTTCGTCATGAAATGGGTATGCTGGGTGTGGAAGAATTGGAAACTTGTAGTATTTATATTTATGATGAATCGGACCGGGAATCGAAATGCTGGTTTGCTTTAAAAGATCCTCGGACTGCAGGGAGTAAATTAGTGAGTGGCGAATTTGAGTTTGACTTGAACGTTACTTGGGTAGGCCGTGAGATGCTGCAGTTTTATCATTCAAAGGCCAAAGAAACATCAATCGTCATGACAGATGAAAGCCGCAAAGAGTGGATTCACTACTGCGAGACAAGGGGCCAACCTTCCCGTGGCTATTATAGTGAAGAGATACCCGACAATACCTATCATCTTTACAAATTTTCAAACGGTGCGATTGGCCAGTCCTCCGAAAATGTTATTTCGCAGGGAAGTTGGGATTTGCTTAAACGAGCGGCTTCCGTTTTTTCCCTTGCCTATTCCCGATTCAAGGACCTGACGCAGGCCAGGATAGCTTTGCAAAGCCTGAAAGAGGAAAAGAGCAGGGCAGAGAACGCATTGACAGAATTGAAAGCCACCCAAAGGCAATTGATCCAATCTGAAAAAATGGCTTCGCTCGGTGAGCTTACTGCCGACATTGCACATGAGATCCAGAACCCGCTCAATTTCATCAACAACTTCTCGGAGGTAAACACAGAGCTTCTTACGGAACTGAAGCAAAAAGCACAAGCCGGTAATACAGACAATATCCCAACACTCATTGAAGACATTGAAAAAAATCAGTGCAAAATCACTCACCATGGCAGAAGGGCCAACAGTATTGTGGAAGGGATGCTGCAACACGCAAGAATAAGCACCGGCAAAAGGGAACCTGTAGACCTGAATAAACTAGTGAATGAATACCTATGCTTAAGCTACCAAGGACTACGCGCCAAAGACAAGGGATTCAATGCCATACTGCAAACTCACTTTGATGAAAGCATAGGCGAGATACAGGCTATTCCCCAAGACATTGGTCGTGTTCTGCTCAACCTCTACAACAATGCTTTCTACGCTGTTAATGAGAAGAAGGCTAGACTCAGCGGCACCTTTGAACCAACTGTTTCAGTTCGTACCATGAAGGAAGGCAACAATGTATTGATAACTGTGACGGACAATGGCACTGGAATGTCACAGCAAACGATGAACAAGGCCTTTCAACCTTTTTTTACTACCAAGCCTACAGGTGAAGGAACAGGACTTGGCCTTTCTCTGAGTTATGATACAATTGCTAAGGGTTATGGTGGCAACCTCTCTGTTAAATCCAGGGAAGGTGAAGGTTCGGAGTTTGTTGTGCAATTGCCTGCCATTTAGAACTCATATTTAATTCCGGTAATGTAAAGGATGATAGCGGATACTATACTGACTGCTATAGTGCTTTTGTCTCAATCCCCTTTGCTGCCAATTCAAATCACTTAAAAACATCTGCCTGCATTTTTTAATATCCTCTTGTATGCCGTTACTTTTTCAACAAAAAAATTCTCCAAGTAATCCAGACAGGTTTGAAAACTGACACCCCCGGCAGCCGTGGTTGAAGTAGCTTTATGCTGTTTCAAAAGCATACGACAGGCGTTCATAACTAATTCCTTACAAGGGGTTATTCCAAGTTAGCCTATGGAAGTTGGTGTAATTAGCACCTTGGCTTCCTGGTGCTAATTATTGACTTCCAACGCATGCCTCTCCATCACTCTGCTGGTTTGTACCTGATACGCCTCTTTACCGAACTTCCTCAACATTCGATAATGAGACAGGAGAGCAGACGAGAAAGTCGGACTTTCGATGTAAGGCAGATTGAACTCTTCAGCTGTCTGCCTTACAATTGCAGCAATAGCCGGATAATGGATATGGCAGACTTTTGGGAAAAGGTGGTGTTCGATTTGCCTGTTCAGTCCTCCAAGGAAGAATTCGGTTATAGCGCTTTTAGGGGCAAAATTAGCCGTAGTCCTCATCTGGTGCTCAGCCCATGCCTCCTCCACATTTCCTTCTTCATTGGGCACAGGAAAATCAGTACCCTCTACCACATGGGCCAACTGGAAAACCAATCCCATCACCAGGCCTTCAGCCAAATGCATCACCAGAAAGCCTATACCGGCCTGCCACCAGGCCAGGTCTAGCACCAGCATGGGTATACCTATAAAAATGAAGTAGTGCAGTATTTTGTAAAAGAACAGATTAAAATATTCCCGCTTTGGGTGCTGTGTGCTGTGCTGGCCAATCTTCCCCTGGAAGAATTTTACATAGTCCTTGCGCAGTACCCAAGAAAGAGACGCAAGACCATAGAGGCCAAAGGCGTACAAATGCTGATAACGCTGAATTTTATTTACCTCTTCACTTTCGTCCAGGCGTATCAGACCCGGCGCCACCTCAATATCCTCATCATGCCCAGGTATGTTGGTATAAGTATGATGGACGATGTTGTGTGAGATATTCCACAGGTATGGATTGGCGCCTATCAGGTAGAATAAGTAACTAAGCCCTTTGTTTACTCCGCTCTTCTTTGAGAAAGAGCCATGAATGGCATCGTGGCAAACGTTAAAGCCAATGAATGCTGCAAATGCGCCAAGCACTACGGTTAATCCAAGCATTGCCCAGGTGCCGAACCAGCCAGATAGTATTAGAAGGTAAAGGGAAAAGAAGCCTACTACGAAAAATATAGCTTTGGCCCACATAGACTTGTTTGCATTCTTGGATATCTCTTTTTCTTTAAGATAGGCCTCTACTTTTCCTCGGGTGGTAGCAAAGAATGTTGATTTGTTTGTATTGATGAACTTTACTTTTTGTGACATGAAGATTTGGTGAACTGAGGTTAGTGATTAACGGAATACTTTTAAAACTTCGTAATTCCAGAGCCTCAGTCACTGCAACAACAAATTAGAAAAGGGTACTAAAAAAGATCCTTTCAGAGCGGAATATGGAGAAGAATCCTTCTTTACAAGACAGCCGGCTTTTACAAAGCCAATAAGATATCTCTTCAGGCCCCTTCTATTATGGTGCAATTGCTAAAAACATGCCACGATTATCCGGTGACATTGTATGCTACCATAAGAGTTACCCCAGTTAGTGGTTCATTTAATAGGTAAACTGGGAGTACCAGATATACTAAGTAAACCCTGTAGCCTCATTTACCACGTTTTCTGAGACAGCGGGACAGGCTGAAAATGATAGACTACCTTGATAATAGCAACGGCTAACACCACAGCAGAACTTTTGAAACCGCATATAAGCCGCTATTTCTACCTTATCGATGCAGAAACCTGTGCGAAGTCGATATAAAAAGTGCTAAACCAGTGCAGAATTTCGTGCCAAAGCAGTGTAAATTGGTGCTAAACTTAGAGCTTGTTTAAATTTTGTTTTTGACAGCGAAAATGCGTGATTTTAGGTTCTGACAAAGCTCATTTTGAGCGTAATAGCAGCGCTATTGCGCGAAGAATAGCTGAAGTCAGGTTCTAAAAGCGCACATTTGCAGCTCAAAGGATAAAGTTTAAACATGCTCTTGATACAGCAATGACTTCTTTTCATTTCAGGAATTTCCCCTTTAAAAGATACACGGTCTGTAATAAATTTTGAAATTATACAGACCGTGTACAAACAAAAAGCAGCCCAATAATCCAGAAGCTTACCGTTAAACATTTTTACCACTGATACGAAACTCACACAATTGCATCTATTTTCACTGTTATGATAGGAGCCCGTCTTCAAGCTTTAAAGTTTGTGTATTTAGAGCGACGACATATCGATCACAAACCGGTACTTCACATCGCCTTTCAGCATGCGCTCATAAGCTTCATTGATAGAGTCAATCGGGATAACTTCTACATCCGAAAGAATATCATGTTCTGCGCAGTAATCCAGCATTTCCTGGGTCTCTGCTATACCTCCGATCAATGAGCCTGCAATGCGGCGACGGCCGAAGATCAGCGTGGCAGCATGCAGTTCGGGTGCTTCCGGCGGAACACCCAGCAATATCATGGTACCGTCTCGACGCAACAGGCTGGCGTACATATCCAGGCTTACTTTCGCGGAAACTGTGTTGATGATGAAATCAAATGAGTTTCTCACTTCCTCTAAAGCCTTGGCATCTTTAGTTACCACAAACTTGTGTGCTCCTAAACTCTTGGCGTCCGCCTCTTTGTCCGGTGATGTGCTTAAAACAGTAACCTCAGCGCCCATAGAGGCCGCTAACTTCACAGCCATGTGACCCAGGCCTCCCAGACCTACTACTGCCAGTTTATGACCTGTTCCTACCTTCCACTGGCGGAGCGGGGAATAGGTCGTGATACCGGCGCATAGCAGTGGCGCAACACGCGCCAGGTCCTGGTCTTCCCGTATCTTAAGCACAAACTCTTCCCGCACAATGATGCGGTTTGAGTAGCCGCCATAGGTAGGCGTGTCTAAACCAGGCTCCGGGCTATTATAGGTACCGGTGAAACCTATCTCGCAATATTGCTCCAGTCCTTCAGAGCAGCTTGAACAGGAGCGGCAGGAATCAACCATACAGCCCACGCCAGCCGTTTCGCCCACCTCAAACTTGTTTACAAGATCACCCACTTTTACGACCCGCCCCACTATCTCATGGCCGGGCACTACGGGGTACATGGCCCCACCCCACTCACTTCTGACAGTATGCAGGTCTGAGTGGCAGACACCGCAGAACAGGATCTCTAACATCACATCGTGCGGCCCTACGTCGCGGCGTTCAAAATCATAAGGTGCTAACGGCTGAACAGGATCGAAAGCGGCATATCCTTTTGCTGGAATCATAGTTGTAGTTTGTTAATGTATGCATTGAAAAACGGCAACAGGCCAGAATTGTTTATGCCGGAAGACAAGTCAGCTCAAAAAAGGGCTCCCCCCTCTCCTACTCACTTAAACCTTTTGGCCCTCATCTAACAGACGCAGTTGTGGTTGCCTATCGTGCATCTCTTTTTGCTTTTTACAAGGTGTTATTAAATAGAAAGTGAACCTTAAGGAAAAGCGGCTCCATGAGCGGCCATTTACGCAGAGGCACTGAAATAAAAAAGGGTGCCCACAAGGAGCACCCTATAAAAGCAGGTAAATAATAGAAGAGAAAGAACAGTACATTATCACCAGCGGGTATGAAACTGCGCCCACAGGCACACCTGTTGCCTAATGTTTGGATTCCTTATCGTTCATTAGCCTTAACGCCGCATCTATTATTTGAATTATTTGGTCTTGTGTTTTAGCCTCCCACACACTTGTTTCAAGTTCCTTCAGCCTGTCAGTGTATTCATTGTCCGGGTTGTCAATCACCAGTTTGATCAGACCAGTTGCCAGGGCTCTACGGGCTGAGAAGCGAATCTCGTCGACAAAACCACTAAATTCCTCTTGCCTGGCATAGCCAAACGGGTCTTCCGCTTTGCCGCAATTAAACGCATACCGGAGCAGCCCCTCGAAGCGCGCGCTCGGGTCCCTGTTATCAGAAAGTCTTATCATAAATTCGTGTGTTAGTTTGAATAGATGAACTCCCAATCCAATCACAGGTTCCCCCTTCCCTTTTGTGCTTTGTCATGACGGGCAAAGGCTCGACTGTTTCAGGACTGAGTAATGTGGTTTTGCTTCTCCTCAAGCAAGCTAGCTGTTGCCCCAAAGCTCAGGCGCCTCTGCTCCACGGGCAACGGCTCATTAACTCGAACGAGGCTTGATTACGCATGGGTTAGCCTTGCGCCCTCCCTTATTCCCTTATCTGTGATGGTATAGGTACAGGGGGTAACCCCAGCAAGCATACTTATGTGCCCGCTCTCGACTAATTCGTCTATCAAATACTGCAAATGGTGGTCGCTGGGGGTCATACCCAGGTTTCCCTCTCTTGCGAAATCACCAATAGTAAGTGTTTCGTGTTTGATTAATACATTCAGAACAATAATTCGGTTGAGGCTAATCATAAGAGTCTTTTTAAATTATGAGTGAGTTTTCTTCAGCTTCTGCGCAAATGAAACGTTTCGCTGGTAGGCCAGATCATGGCTGGAAAGCACCGTCACTAAATTAGTCTTGGTTTCATGGTGGCAGGAAAAGGCATGTTCTATTTCCCTACATAGGTATACGGCTGGGCTGGTTTTTCAACTGTAAATTACTGATTATTAACAGGTTTTTATTAAAGGAGAGCTGGACTATGTCTTTTCTCACTTTCGCACCGGATCTAAGAATCAAAATGCGGAGGTGAAGACATACGTTTTGATGAAGCGAAATCGTGGCCAAGAAGATGAAGGCGCGTTATACTCATTAGAGAAGGCACCTCGCACTGGAACTGCAATCTTTTTCTGGGTTTTATCAGGCAGCTGTTTTCGTTGCAGGCATAGGTCCTCACTTAAGACAGCTCCATGGCCATTTTTTTAAAGGAGGCATCGAATACACGTTTGTTCATTGATCAAATTTGATGTTTATACCTGAATCTGCCCATTAAAGCCCCACAGCCAGATGTGCCAACTCTTAACACTCTCTGATTTTTATAGAACATAAACAAGTTTATAGGCTTATAAACTCTGTTCTGCAAAGCAGTCGGTAAAACCTGATGTTTTGCAAGTACTTCCGAACCTATTCCTGATTGTCGGCTGTTCTTCATCCCAGAGAAGACCTGCATAAATCAGGAGACAGTTTTGTGCGGGTCTCTGAACGTTTCATAAATTTAGTCTCTGATGACACACACTTTATTTGCGTACCCGGGTGGAGAAGAGGAGTACCCGAGTGGGGAAGCATTATCCTTCCAGAGGGTATTTGGGTCCTTGCCTGAACTGTACCTGGTCCTGTCTACGGACCTGTACATCCTGGCAGTGAATGATGCTTATTTGAAAGCAACGCTTACGACAAGAGAAAATATTGTAGGAAAACATGTTTTCGAGGCTTTTCCTGATAACCCTGATGTGCCGGATGCCAATGGCGTTGCGAACCTGAACTCCTCCCTGCAGCAGGTGCTCTCCACCGGCCAACCGCATGAGATGCCCGTACAGCAGTATGACGTGCCTCGCCCCCCTGAACTGGGAGGCGGGTTTGAGACGCGCTATTGGCTGCCTTTAAATACGCCGGTGCTCGACGAGGAGGGCCAGGTGCTCTATATCGTCCACCAGGTAACCAATGTTACAGAACAAGTAGCGGAACGTCAGAAAGGGGACCAGAACGAGGTCCTGCTGCAGGGGCTGGCACACACCTCTCCTGTGGCTCTGTGGATGACAGACACCGTTGGCGCTGTCACCTACGTCAACCAAACGTGGATTGACTGGACGGGCAGGGAGATTGAGGAACACCTGGGACAGGGCTGGGCTCTTTCTATTCTGGAGGAGGACCGGGAGCAAGCGATAGGCAAACTCCTTGGTAGTGCGCGCACCCGCGCAAACTACCAGGCAGACTTTCGGATAATTCATGCTGACGGAACCGTCCACTGGTGCTCGGCAGAGGGCGTGCCTCGTTACCTGAGTGACGGCACCTTTGTCGGATACGTAGGGTCCTGCAGTGATATCACCCGGCGCAAGCTCTCTGAAGAGCAGCTGCAGCAAGTATCAGCAGAGTTGACTGCCGCTAACCGCGAACTGCTCTTCGTTAATCAGCAGCTCTCATACACGAACGCAGACCTGGACAACTTTATTTACACGGCCTCCCACGACCTGAAGGCCCCCATTGCGAACATAGAAGGACTCCTGCACCTGATTACCGATGATTTTAGCAATGGAAACTTTGACTTGAGCAACACACAGCACGTGCTGTCTCTTATGCAGCGTGCAGTAGAACGCTTTAAGAAAACAATCGCTCACCTGACTGATGTAACCAGGCTGCAGAAAGAGCATGCTGGCGATATAGCCCAGGTAGATATCTCTAAGATGGTGCATGAGGTGCTTCTGGATATGGAGCAACCGATACGTATCTCAGGAGCCAAAGTAGAAACAGACCTGAACAGGTGTGGGGCCATTGCCTTCTCCTATAAGAACCTGCGGAGCATTGTGTACAATCTAATTTCTAACGCGGTCAAGTATCGCGCTCCGGAACGTCCTCCATTGGTCAGGGTAAGTTGCCACGAAGAGCCAGCACACATGGTGCTCGTAGTGAAGGACAATGGCCTTGGCATGAGTGACAAACAACAGGAACAGCTGTTCTCTATGTTCAGGCGCTTTCACGACCATGTGGAGGGCTCGGGCATCGGCCTTTTCATGGTAAAGCGGATAGTGGAGAACGCCGGGGGTAAAATCGCGGTGACGAGCGCTATAGGTGAAGGAACCACTTTTACCATCTACCTGAAGCGCCAGGAGATTTGAGGCGCATCCTGTAAAGGCCGGGTAAAAGGAACAATATAGAAACACAGCAATTAGAAAAAGCGGACACAGTTTGAAATACACTCCCGAATTTAGTGACATAAAACATTGCAACATAACCTACCTGTTATGAATAGTTGTATTTTTGCCGCACAAGGTGTAGTCATGAGAAAAGAGTATTCAAACATTTTCGGGAAAGTGTTCCTGACTGTTGACATAGACAAAAAGAATCATTGGGTGCACAACGATTGGATCGGTTACCTGACAAGAGATAACGTGCAGTCAGGTGCCCTGGCATATTTGAGTGCTGTTAGGGAATCAGGGTTTAGCTGCGTGTTAAATGACAACAGCAAAGTGCTTGGTAGTTGGGACCACTCACTTGAATGGACTGCAAAGGAATGGGCACCACTGGCAGCCAAGGCCGGTATAAGGTACTTTGCCTTGATCATAACCCCAGATTCTATGGCAGAGTCCTCTGCCTCAAACTTTTCCAGTCTTATTACTGCCTTCGAGATAAAAGTGTTCAGTAATGTAACCGATGCGAAGGATTGGTTACGCTATCAATAAACAGTATTAATGAAACAGGTAAAGAGCATCTTAATTATTGATGATGATGCAGCCAGCATCTACTTGACCAGGCGTGTACTCAGCAGCATTTGCACTGGTTCTAATGTACAGGATGTGCAAAATGGTCTGGAAGGTTTGAAGATCCTGAAAGAAGCGAAGGAAAAGAGACAGCTCCCCCAGCTTATCCTGCTGGATATCAAGATGCAGGGAATGGGAGGCTTCGCTTTTCTGGAGGAATTGGCGAAACTTCAATTTATCAGTCTGATTGACACCAAGATTGTGTTGCTCAGCGCATCCGAAGACCCATCGGACGTAAAGCTGGCTCAAATGCATCTTGCGGCAGAATACGTGCAGAAGCCTCTCACGAAGGGTAAACTGCGCAGCATACTCTATTAGTAAGAGGATTTCTGTGGATGAGCCCCCAAGATTTGCATACTTATGGCTTACATGAATAATTTAACCGGCACAACGGCAATTTACACAGAAGGAGCTTTCTACTTCTCCAACTGTCTGAAGCTAAAGCAGGATTCTTAGTAAGCCTGGAGCAGCGTCAACATCTTTCTATCTAACTTATGCCCTTTGTAGTCTTCATAGGCAACATCTGCCCGGCCGCTATTCAGCACACCGAATTCGCCGCGTAAATTCCATAAGGCCCAACCCCAACCGTTTTCTTTCCAGATTTCCAGGTTATCTTTCATCCAGGCCAGGGATACATCGTGGGGCGTATGTTTGTATGCCCCCCATTCGCCCACATGCACCCCTACATTTTCATTCGATAACTTCTTCCATGGCTCGAACACTTCGCGTTGCAGGCGTGCCTTGTCCCATACATCGGTTTCGGTTTGTTTATAAGGCCAGGTAGGTAAAGGCCAGGTATCGGAGCCAGATGCCCAGGACGCCTTGTAGTGCGTAAGTTGGAAAGGCCCGTAACCGCGGGTGCTTTGGCCCACCTGCAGGTCTTTGATGCCAAAAACAGGTTTGGTGCCGTATTGCATGCCATCGGCAATAATCAGGCGTTCCGGATCTTCGGACCGGATGGCTTCCACCAGCCGCGTTACCACGCGCACATAATCCGGTTCCTCTACTTTGGAGGGCTCGTTGATTAAATCAAAGCTTAGCTCTTCATTAGGTATGCCTTTGTAGCGTTTGGCAAATGTTTGCCAGTGGAAAGCAGCGGCCTCCAGGGCTTTTTCATCTTTCCAGAGGTTTAGCGGCTCTTCCGGCGGATTGACACAGTAGCCTGGAATACGGTGGAAGTTCAGATTTACGTGTACCTTGTGCTTGCGGCCATACGCAACAGCCTGATCAATTTCTTTCAGCACCTTCTCATCCATCTGTAACCAGTTATCAGGCTTCGACCAGCAATGGTATGACATAGGCAAGCGGGCAAAATCAAAACCCCATTCGGCCATCAGCTGAAAATCCGATTCCTGGTAAGGCTGGTTACGGGCATCGTTAAACTTTTCAAGTAGGTTAAAGCCCCGCCAGCGCGGCAAGTGGTTAGGGTTGGGTTTATCACGGGCAGATAATGAAAAAGGCACTCCCACCAACCCAATGGCAGTAGCACTTATTCCTAATTTAATAAAATGGCGGCGGTTTAAGACTTCGAACTTCATAGGTAATCAGGCATTAAACAAACTTTCAAAGCTATATTACTTAAAATAAACCATTTATTATATCCTTTTGCAAAGCTTCTAATCATATTTATGATAGGTTATAATGCCAAGCCTTGTAAAAGCTTGCGAAGCATCATCCTCAACCAGTACCCAATCGTTCCCCGTCCCTGCCTTGCCTGGGGCTGTAAACTGCCTCAGATTTCTATTTCTGTACTTGCCAATAAGACATCCTGCTGTACCACCAGGCGGTGGCATCGCGTAAACTTTTGTTCATATAATAAAATTCATTATTTTTACCAAAATCTGCCTATCGAAAGCTCCCACCCAATTATGGCTGCTCCAGTCAGTGATCAGAATGAATGATAAAAACCATTACTATAGCAGCCCATCTATCTTATGCTGAAGGAAGTTAAAAATGTCTTCGGAAGGACATTTTATAGAATAGAATATAAGAGCAGAGCCAACATGGTGGAAGCCATATGGCACGGCACTGCTTCAAAGCAGGACTTAAAGCAAGCGATTATTGCCGGTTTAGAGGTACATGAGCGTACCAAGTGTGCTTACAGGTTAAATGATAACTCAGATTTCTCGGGTCCATGGGCTGACTCGGTAGCATGGATAGAAGAGGAGTGGTTACCACGCGCCTATGCATCAGGCATCCGGTATTTGGCGCATGTAGCCCGCCCGGGTTCATTTGGTGAATCAGCGGGAGAGGCAATGCTCTGGGGTAAAATTGGGTCCCAAATAAAAGTTCAGCTTTTTGAAAGCAGAGCGGATGCGGTTGACTGGCTGCAGGCAAAACAAAGAGAAACTGCCTCTAAATCATAAGGCACAGGAGAGTAGTTTAAACTGTGTCCGCTTTTCCCTTTTGTTCATATTCATTTCAAGTTCAGCTGCATTCTTTCCCCGAAGCAGGCTTAACTTCTGCTGACATTGGAGCCGAAGTGAAGCCTGGGAAATTAAACAGGTTATCTTCCTGATGCTCCACCGGCGGCTGCTTTCCCTTGCCTTGAGAGATATTTATTCAGCTCCAGCTTTTTGTTCTGCCTGATTCCCTCCACAACGGAAGCGGCATTCACCCTGGCTCCTGCTTCGATGGTGTGGGTACGGTCGGTGGTGTTGAAATAAGTGCTTCGGACCTTCTCCTCCCCTTCTCTTTCATAGCGGTCAGCGATGATTTTGTTTAAGTCAATAAAAAGAGCGCCCTCCTGCTCTGCTGCCTCAGCGGCCCACTTTCCGTAGTCCTGGTTGTTCCGGTTCGGCTTTTCTTCGTTCCAGCTGTTTCTGGGCACAGGTGAGAGCACAATAGGTGTAGCTCCTTTTGCTTTCACTTCCTGTATAAACTGGCGGAGGTACCAGCCATAAGAATGTACCACCTCGTGCTTTTTGGTGATGAGGTTATCTATCTCCTGGATTTCATCACTATTGCTTTTGATGGTTCCACGGGCACGGAGCGTATCATTTACAGGGCTGCTGTCGTTGTGGCCGAACTGCATCATCACGTAGTCACCTGGCTTTATTTTCGGTAAAACCTTGCCCCAGTGCCCCTGTGTGCGAAAAGTGCGGCTACTGGTGCCGCCAAGGGCGTAATTTTGCACCGACACTTGTGTGGTGTCGAAGTACTCATCCAGAAAGCTCCCCCAGCCCCACAGCCCGCCGTCTCCGTTGCCCTTCCCGTTCTTCACGGTAGAGTCACCAATGAGGTACAAGGAAGGCTTTGCCTGGTTTGTTTTTACTGCCGCACAGGAAGCTGATAGCAACAGGGACAGAAAAAGGAAATAAACAAAACTTGTTTTTCGAAACACTACTTCAGACATATAGGGTGGATCATTAATGTAAACTTCATAAGGCTATATTCATGCACAGGCTGATGAATTCCTCAGGACTTCTTCAGGTATTTGTTCAAAGGGTGCTTTTTATTCTTTTTTAATCCTTCTGCTACCGAGGCGGCATTTATCCTGGCTCCCTGTGGGTTGGTGTGCGTGTGGTCTGTCGGGAAAAGCGCTTTCACCTGCTCAGGCCCCATCTGCTCATACTTGTCTGCCGTTATCTGGTTCAGGTCCACAAAAAACACCCCCTCTGCCTGCGCAACTTCTGCAGCCCATTTGCCAAAGGTATCGTTGGCCAGCACCACGTTCCCGTCTTTCCACTGGTTGCGCGGAATCATGGAAGCCACAATGGGCGTAGCTCCTTTGGATTTGGCTTCATTTATAAACTTGCGCAGATACCAGCCATATGTATGCACCACTTCCTTCTCACCGTTCTTCCAGGTTAACTCTTTTGTTTCTTCGCCAGTGCCTCTTAACACGCCCCTATACCCACTTCTGGACGTATCGGGTGAACTTCCCTCGTTATGCCCGAACTGCATTATTACAAAGTCTCCGGGCTGGAGCATGGACATTACGTTGTCCCAACGGCCTTCTTTTACAAAGGTGCGTGTGCTTCTGCCTGCCATCGCCTGGTTATCGACATTGATTTTAATTGTATCGAACAACTCCTGTATATAGGAGCCCCAGCCACCATAGCCTTCATTGGTATTCCTGACAGTGGAATCGCCGATAATATAGAGCGTTGGCTTTGGCTTCTGAGTAAAGCCAGCCGAAAAACACGCTATAAAAAAGATAAAGATGATAGATGTAAGAATCTTATTTTGATGCATGGCTTCTTGTCATTTACATTTATTCTGGATTGGCATCTCTCCTATTGCACTCTATGTCCCTGCTTAAAGAAACTGTTTCTGCTATACATTCAACGGTTCGTATAGTAAGCAGCATTTTGCAGAACCAAGGTACCAAAGGTGGATTAACTTTCTATCCTGCTCATACCTGTTCTACAATCTTATAAGCAGATGACTTCAAACGGCCATGCAGAATCACGCTTCAAAACTTTACTTGGATTACGCATCTCCCATCTGCAGATACTTCTCCAGGGTCACTAAATCTTTGTGAATATGAGGTTCAATTTTTCGCTTCTTCGGCTACTACAGTACGAAAGCCGGTCTGTCTGATCTGGAGCGGCTTTCCAGATCAGGGAAAGTCAGTAATTAGCGCTTTGGCTTAGTGCACGTTCTGAGAACAGTCACCTGCACAAAAGCAGGAACGATCAGTGCCGCAGGTTTTTCTTAAAATAGCGAATTCAACTATTGCAGGGATAAATAATTTTTTTCTTTCCAGATTTCTCACTTCTTTCAAAATAAAAGTACTTTGGTATCGCTCCCTATGAGGTAAGGAGGATAAAAAAAGTATATTAAAAGAATGTAAAGCTTTACCAGAAAGACCTCATACTGTTTAGTACCCGATACCTTCGGCCTTCCAAACATAATTCAACTGTTCATCTTCTATATACTAATACTCTTCTACAGCAACCGAATACAGGTGGAAAGTTAGATAGTTCACTCCTCGGTCTACAGAAAAGCCTCTCAGCAGCAACTGTGGGCTTCTTTAAGCACTTTTAACACTATTTGGGTGCCAAAGCAGTCCCCCCTCTTGCTCCACATCAACAAGTTTTTGATAGTTCAGACATACCTTTACAGGGGCGGGACAAAAAGGAGGAAAAGGAAGAGGTAAGGTTTCCTTTGAGATTATTTCCAAAGGCAAGGCAGAAAGCAGGTCAAACCCTTTGTGCCTCCGTACGCACACCATTACAAACGCAGATCAAACAAACAAGAATCCGATAACTCCCAAAACGACTCTTTATTCATCGCCAGCATACATCATATCAGGATATATTTTTATATTTGATGTTCCTTTTTATCATGTTGACTAAAGAAAACACAGGATGCATTCTTTAACAGGAGACACCATGCACGGGTCGATCTTTGTATTTCTAAAGCGGTTCGTAGAGTACAAGCACAACTATAACACATGGGTCGACATTCTGGAGGAAGTAGGGCTGCGTAACCGTGTGCCTTACCAGATGAACGAAGTATACCCTACCTCTGAGCTATTTACTATCATGTCAGCCGCTGCCCGTGTCCAGGGTGTGTCTGACCCTGTTTTCCAGGAAAAATTCGGGGAGTTCCTGGTGCCGGACCTGCTGCTGGTATTCAAGCGCTTCATTGATCCCTCCTGGAGAACACAGGAGATGCTGCTGCACATCGGTTCCCACATGCACGCTGGCATAAAGCGGGAGAATGAAGCCACCAACCCGCCTCCGCTGCATGTCTCCAAAGTCGGGCAGAACATGCTGGTTATCGACTATCATTCCAGGCGCAGGATGGCTGGCTTTGCTGTCGGCATCATAAAGGGGCTTGCGCAGTATTTCGATGAGGGTGAAAAGATAAATGTACTACCAGCCACAGAGCCGAATGCCGAGCGGGTGCAGATAAGAGTAGCGTTCACCTAACTGGTCTGCAGCAGTCAAGACAAAAGACTCACTATACCCGCCAGGGTGAATCATAGAGGTTCGAACTTGATAATATACTCCATACTGATTTCTTTCAGGAAATGTACCTCCCCTTTCGCCTTTCCTCCGCACTCAGCAGCTGTATCTTCTCCATGTCCAGCGGCATACCTCCTGAAACTGATGTATCAGGCCCAGCAGAACATGAGCAAATTGGGTGATGGGAGCAACAGGAACCAGACAGTTCAGCAGCAGGCAATCTCACCGATTCCTTCATCTCTGTTGTCGGGCTTGCTGTTGCCAGCGGAGACTGGGAATACGCTATCACAACGTCTAATCGCTAAATAATTGAAGTTGCACTTCTGGCTGTGTTCTCTGCCTTGGCTTTCGCGTTGAAAAGGAAGGTTTTGCATAAACGGCACGCTTTTGAGTAGCTATGTCCTCAAGCAGATTTCCTCCCGAACTTTTTTTATAGACGACCAGCATTTACCAGAGCTGCTATTCTTGAGTTAGCTTAAACCAATAGCTTCTATCTATCGATTTGTGATTTGTTTAGACACCGTTGCAGGTCCTCTAGAGAGCGTACTCCGTAGTATCCAGTACTCCGTCATCATCTTTATCCCATATAGTGAAGACACCGTCTGTGTACTCCCGCAGCTCTATCAATCCGTCACCGTCTGTGTCCCAGGCTTCATACCAACCGGTGTCGGGAAAGCCTGTGTTGAACTCTGTCGGTTCTATGTAGCCGTCGCCATCAATGTCCCAGTCTGTCTCATCCAGACCATAGTCAGTTACTGCTGCGTTCCATTCGATATCCTCTATCATTCCGTCATTGTCTGTATCCCATATCTGGAAGAAACTTGCGGCGAACTCGTCTTCATTTAAAAAGCTGTCGTCATTCACATCCCAGTCCTCATAGTAGTTAGTGGGAATAAAAGTAGTATAGAATTCGTCCCTGTCCCAGGTATCGACCGTAGACACATCAACTGTAGCACCCACATCATCCACAGTTACACCCTCGGGCTTATTCAGATCATATGTTACCACCTCATCCTCTACTACTTCTCTTCCTCCATAGCAAGCTACCATTCCAGTCATAAGAAAAAGGGAGATCCCATTTACAATCACTTTCAGGGCGTTCGTTTCTCTTCTTTCCATGATACTGTTCCAAGATTGTCAAATAAATGATTTATGGGAGCCTACCAAAACCTACGGAGTCTGCCAGACACAGTTCAGGAATGAATACTTTGACCTATTGTTAGTGAGTACAGGCTATCCATGGACTTGCAACATTTTACTGGAGATTTTTTACCAGGTAGCAACTGCCTGGATGCACAGCAGGTTTAATATCGGCAAGGAATTAGGCAGCCAAGCGCTGAATGCCTCCATTTCCGGTTGTAAAAGCACACGATGTATTTGAACACAGTTAATTGTGCCTGCTGTCTGGTGGCAGACTTGTGGTGGTACACCATTTCTGTTTTCATCGTCTTAAAAAAAGCTCTCTGCCACGGCGTTATTCCAACAGCTTGTTTGGCGGAGGCAGAGCGAAGGTATGAAAAATAGAAGAGCGCATCCGGGCTGCGGTAAAGGGCAAGGTCCCTTAAGGGGGCAGGACTGTTTCATTCTCCAAGACTATCCCCTTGAGGGGATTATAGGGGTGTAAATTTCGGAGCTTAATTGCCTGATTTACCCTATTGCGTTCTTTCCGCAGGTGTAAACACCCCTCCCGCTCCCCTCAAGGGGAGAATTCGTTAGAATGAAACGGCCCTACCTTAAGGGGGCACACAGCCAGGAGCGCAGGGAATCTGTAAGATATAGCAGAGTTGAAAAAAAACATGCACCGGATACCCCCCTTTTACTTTCAGCTTAAAAGCTCCGTCAGGTAAATGAACCTATTTCTTATACACCCTGTATAACCTTCCCTGGTCGGTAACCGCATACAAGGCGCCATCTTTACCCTGGGTAATATCACGGAACCGCTGCTTCTCACTCTCCAGCAGCCTTTCTTCACCCACCACCTTGTTATCTTCTAACACAAGCCTGACGATTTGCATGCCCCCAAGCCCACCAATAAAAAGGTTGTTTTTCCATTCCGGGATACTATCGCTGCTGTAGAAAGTCATCCCGCTGGGAGAGATACTTGGGTCCCAGTAATAAACTGGTTGTTCGAGCCCTTCCTGCTGCTGGATGCCCTCCCCTACTTTGTCACCGCCGTATTCAATCCCGTACGTGACGGTTGGCCAGCCATAGTCTTTGCCGGCCTCAATCCTATTGAGCTCGTCGCCTCCCCTGGGGCCAAACTCATTCTCCCAGAGGTCCCCCGTTTCCGGGTGAAAAGCAAGCCCCTGCACATTGCGGTGACCATAGGAGTAGATTTCCGGTTTGGCACCTGCCTCCCCTTCAAACGGGTTGCCGCCAACGGGTTCTCCCGCTTTGGTAATCCTGATAACTTTTCCCAGGCTGGAGTTGAGTTGCTGCGCCTGCGGCCGGGTGACTGCGTCCGAGCGCTCCCCGGTACTGATGATGAGATTGTCGTCCTTGTCGAAAAGAATCCTTCCCCCGTAATGCAGTGTGCCTTCATAGGCCGGAGTGGCTCGGTAAATGACAGTTGCCCCTTCTATCTCTTTTTCATCATCCGAAAGCCTTCCTTTGGCTACGGCGGTTAGATTCCCCTCCGGAAGCGGTTCTGAGAAAACCCAGTAAACCATTCTGTTCTGTTCAAAATCCGGATCAAGCCTGACGCCGAGCAGGCCGCCCTGTCCCTCAGCGTTCACATTCGGAATGCCGGTAATGGGGGCACTCACCTCCCCTGATAAGGAAGCGATGCGCATAGTGCCTGCTTTCTCGGTAATTAACAGCCGGCCATCGGGCATGCTGGTCAGGCCCCATGGCTTTTCGAGATCGTCTGTCAGCACCTTACCCTCATAGGCGGTAGTTGACTTTAATCCGGCAACCCTGGTCTGATCCGGAAAGGCGGGTTGATAAGCTGTGTTGGGTTCTTTGGTTTCTACCGGTGGGGCTGCTACGGAAGAGACTGCAGGTTCGCTGCCGGTAGCTTGTGATTGCTCAGAGGGATTATCTCCGCAGGAGGACAGGGCAAGCAGCGTTCCTGTCACCATGGCCAGCGTCGTTTTCGTCATTGGATTTGATTTCATGTTTTAATAAATACTGTCAAAGGTTGTATCCATACGGTAAAACTAACAAAGGGCTGCTTCAATACATATTATTTCATCTATCTGTCTTTCTTAAAACCAAAACCTCCGCCCCTATGGTAGAGGAGCTCGTGCACAGAATTCTCGTGAAAACGCTTGCCAAAGTTTGGCCACCAATGCCTGTAGCCGCCCCAGGTGGGCAGCTTGAAATAGCGCAGATTATACAGGCCGGGCGGTGTTGCCTTGATTCAGAGGTTTTTCCCCACAGTGAGTCTGTCTCCCGAATCGTCTACATCAAAGAATTGGGGAATACGGATGTAGCGTCCACTTTTATCTTCTTTATGGCTGTGCATCAACATCAGCAGTTTACCTTTGAAAGTGCGGAACATCATGCCGTGACCATAGTTGGGCGGTGTTATCGGCTCTGTTTCATGCACCCAGGGGCCATCTAATGTACCACTTTCGGAATAAGCCACGCCTTGCGTATAGATATTGTGAACCCAGCTTGTCCACAACATACCCAGTTTGCCGGTCTGGGTATAAAACAGCCAGGGACCGTCGGTTACTTTATTCGGAATGACATTGCCTGCTTCGTCACGTTCCTTGCTCCAGGGAGACTCACTTGCACGAAAAAGCAGCTTGCCTTCGCCTATAGAGCCACTCAGGTCCGGTTTCAACTCTATTTTTTCTATCGTGCCGTTCCAGTTCTGCAGCCATTCATAACAGTACACCATATAAGGTTTCCCGTCTTTATCCACCCAGAACGTGCCGTCTAAGGTAGGTTTGTCTGCGGGCAGGTAGACGGGGTCCTGCATGGGAATGTAAGGTCCGTCGGGTTTGTCGCTGACTAGTATATGACTGGCACGGCGCTCAATAACATTTCCCCGCACCGTGTCTATTTTCACATCCCGGTTGGTGAAGGTGGCGAAATAGTAGTATTTGCCTTTGTACTGGTGCAGTTCTGCGGCCCAAATCATCGGGTTCTTTCCCATCCAGGAAGCAGGGTCTGTTTTGGCCACTTTATAAGGGCCGGTCCATTTCTCCAGATCCTTGCTTTTCCACAGCATCCCTCCTGTTCCTGTCATGTAATACATCGCTGTTTTTTTGTCAGCCAGGATAAAAGGGTCGCTCAGGCGAATGGAATCCAGGGGAACATCCACTCTTATTACCGGCTCCCTGTTTTGTGAGAAAGCCGGGGCCAGGCTCAGGACGATGAAGACTAGTAGAAACAAGACTCTTTTATATTCCATTGTGTTGCAATTATGCATGTATGTAAAACTTCACTTCAGATCTTTCCAATGGCTGGCTGTTTTTCAGGTTCTTGAGTAGAGGGAACACTGCACCAGGTTTATGCGAAACAACCATTATTTCACAGGCAAACTTTTCTCCCCGCTCTTTAACTACAAACCGAAATGTGCGTTGTCTAAAGTCCTATACAGGACGTTTAAATCAACTTGCACATCAGACGCCGGAAACTCTGGGCTGACGCTATCGGAAGGGAAGCCAGGAACAAGATGACTGTTTAACCATTGAGTAACATTCATTTTCTTTGTCTGTAGTATTCAGGACAGGCTGTGGACGAGGCACAGCCGAGGCTAATGCGTTTGCCGTGTGTAGCCAGCACGGCACGATTAACATATTATTTGAAATATACTCAGATTCCCCAGAGGGTGCAAATTCCTTTTCGGCAAGCTGGTGAAGCTGATTGGCAAGCTACTAGTTTGTTCGTCGTGAGGCTAGGTGAGCTTGTATTGCGGAAAAGCAAAAGCCCAACCTCAGAGGTCGGGCTTTTTAATTGACTCTGAACAAAGCCATGCCTGCAGTAGAAAGCAGGTGCTGCTAAAGGCTATTAACCACCAGCTGCGCTTCTTTCAATCCGGGTGATGTTGCTGTAAGCTTTATGTTGCCAGCCTCTCCGGCTTTGGAACGTACGATAACCAAAATACAGTTAGCTTTGTTACTGTATTTTCAATCAAATCAAGCGTTTGCCTAGTTTCTAACCTCCGGGTTGTAGAGCAGGTATACGTTACTTTACTGCGCAGCATGGAAAACACCTTTGGAATACCCATCATACCAGACAATGAAGACGAGCGGCTGGCGAAACTGCGCAGCCTGAACATCACAAACACATACGAAGAGGAAGGCCCCTTCAAATATATCGTATCCATCGCTTCACGCATGTTCAATGTGCCGATAGCACTCGTAAATTTTGTGGACATGGATTATGTAATAACAAGGGCTGGTGTCGGTGTGGATGGAGAAAACAGGATAAGCAGAGGCACTAGCCTGTGCTCGCTTTCCATACTGAGACAGGAGACAACTGTTTTTGAAGATGCCCGCAAGAACCCCTGCCTGCTGGCAAACCCTCTGGTGGTGGGTGATTTTGGATTGCAGTTCTACGCAGGCGCCCCACTCATAACATCCGATGGTTACAGCATAGGCGCTCTGTGTATTGTTGACAAAGAGCCGAGGGTATTCTCTGCGTCAGACCAGAAGATGCTGGAAAGCCTCGCCTCTGCCGTAATGGACGAAATAGAGAAAAAGTAAACCCTTGTCACCGGCATGTGGGTAGACTCCCCTGACCTATACAGCAAGCTTTCTACAGACAAAACCCTCAGTTATGGCATCAGGGGCATTATTATAGCAACTTTTGAGAGCAAAGACACTGCCTTGGCCTGGCTGAGGGCGATGCAATGAGGGGAAACAGTAGTAGTAGTTTTCGGGGGCAGTAGTGGGACTTGTGTCATCAAGCTTCTATACCCATAGCACATCTTTTTAAAACAGCAGAACGACAGCACGAAAATGCGATAGTAACTGTAGTGAAGTGCAATGGAAATACACCTATATTTGTAGAGAACCTTACGCTGTGATAATCAAATGGTACTATTTGACAACAGTCTTATAAGATTGGATTACAACCCGGCTACGGACATTATGGAGGTGGAGTACCCTGACCTGCATGATTACCTGCTCTCCGAGATAAAGCGCAGTATCGACATTTTATTGGATACTGTGAATCACTATGACGTGAAGCGGCTCCTGCTCGACTCAACCAGAACCATTATCTCCGTTGGCGATAAAGAGAGCCGGGAAATTGCCACCTATCTTGCTGCGGGGCTTACCAAAACCCGGGTGCAAAAGGTGGCACGGGTGCAGTCACCAAGCGCCACTGTGGAGAACACAGCGCAGCACAACATCAGGCACATCAGCGTATCGCAGAAGCTGCCATTCGAGTTGCAGAATTTTAGCAGCAAGGCACTTGCCTTAGAATGGCTTGGAGGAAAATCCTAAAAAGGGTCATCTTTGAAGGCATCAAGCGCTGGATAGCGTTATTTGTAAGAACATCGGCAACAACAGGGTGAGAGTATTCAGTTGTAGGTGACGCTGCGAAGGAAGGCAACCAGACAAGGAGTTTTTCCGGGAAGGCAGTTCTCATTCAAGTCAGCCCTGAAAGCCATTCATCGGTACAAAAAAGGCAAGCAAAGCTGGATTCCGTTTACGTGTATCCGTAACAGAGAGAATCATGTTTGGAGTAAATGACATCCCAAAGTTCTTCCTAGCTTTCTTCCTTGTGCTTCCGGTTATTTCTTTCCTGCACGAGGCAGGACACGTGTTCTTTGCCTGGCTGATGGGAGGCAAAAACATCAAAGTCACTATTGGAAGCGGAGACGTGATTTTCAGGATCGGTATGCTGGAAGTGCGCAAGTACTACTTTTGGTACGGCCTCTGCACATTCGATAATCTCAGGCGCAACCATCGCCTTGCCAATATCCTTATTTTCTCTGGCGGGGCCCTGTTTAACGCGGCGGCGGCAGTAGCTGTGATATCTTTGATCAATAACAATGTGCTGGAGCCCAGCATGGTCACTTACCAGTTTACGTATTTCTCCTTGTACTATATCTTCTTCGCACTGCTTCCGATGCCTTACCCCGACGGGAGCAACAGCGACGGAAAGGTAATACTTGATTTAATCCGGAATAAGACGCAGGCAATAGAGCGGACATACCGCGTTCAGTGGGACGAGGAAGAGAAGCAATGGTACGTGTTGGATCACAACAAAGACCTTGTACAGGCCTTCCGTGATAAAGAGCAGGCGCTTACAAAAGCACATGAGGTGGCACAACTCAACCGCCCCAGCCGCTTAGTCAACATTAAAAGCGGCAAGGAGGTGGAGGTGCAGAACTACCCGAGGGTGCCCCTGTAAGCGCATGCTTTGCGACGGTATTCCTGCTCTTTTAAGACCTGTCTGCTCTTGTACTGTAGGGCAAAGGGAGCATCCATCCTCGCAGCGTCCCGTAACAAGGAGGGCAACAAACCTATATCCGAGCCTATGATAGCAGCAATATTTAGTTTTCTGGTGATGCTGAACCCTTTTGCGCTGTTCCTGTACCTCAAACCTGTGATGAACGACTTGCCGGACTCGGACTTCCGGGCTGTGTTTCTGAAGGCCACCATGATTTCCTTCTTCATCTATCTGGTGTTCCTGCTTTTCGGCGACCTCGTTTTCCAGAAGGTGTTTCGCATCAATTTTGAGTCTTTCCGGATCTTTGGCGGCATCGTGCTCTTCTCCTTCGCCTACATTTTTATTGTGCAGGGCAAAAAAGCCTTCATCCAGATCAAAGGCGACCTGCACGACCTGGCTTCTGAGATAGCGCTGCCCTTTATGGTCGGCGCAGGCACTATCTCCCTTACCATTCTGATGTCTGATCAGCTGGAACTGTGGCAGGGAGTAGTGTCACTGGCACTCATCATGCTTATCAACTTTATCATTATTATGGGGCTGAAGCAAATCCGCCGCGGTATGCGCTCTAAAAGCGTGCAAACCGCCTTTGATAAGAACATGGAACTGCTGCTGCGCATCAACGGCTTTTTCCTGGGTGCCATCGGTGTCGACATGGTGGTAACCGGAATCAGCAACCTCTTCGCAGCAGCGCAGGTGTAGAACCTCCCCCTTTACTGTATCACTTCCTCAGAATACACTAGCCAAAGCGGGACATTAATGTCCATGTTGTAGAGCTTTGACGGCACGCTTCCCAGGCTCAGGGACGGGATGGGGTTATTGCCTTTCAGGCCAAGCACCAGCAGGCCGTGCTTTCCTTTGCGCAGTTGCAGCGCGATACGCTCTGCCGTGCTTTTACCGGCGGCGCGAACCAGCAGGTAAGGCACACCGGCAATCTCCTGATGCCGTTTCTGCAGCTCGCGGAACCTTCCGTTTACCACCTCTTCCGCCTTTTTGATGGCTTTCTCTTCTGATATAAGCGGGAAGTACTGTGTGGGGAGCTTGTACACGTGCAAAATCTCCAGTTGCAGCCCCAGTTGGTCCGTAAGGCTTTTGCTTAGCCGGAGCGCATGGAGCGAGGCGTCTGAGAAATCAATCGGCGCCAGTACGCTGGCAATGTTAAAGCGCGCCGTCTCCGGGAACACAAGGATGCTGCAGGGAAGGATGCGGAGCAGCTTTGTACCCAGTGCCCCTGTGCTCTTGCCGCTCATCCGCTTGCCCAGCACCGTCAGCTTTACCTTATACCGCTTCACCAGGTCGGCCATCATCAGTTCCGTGTTCGGCTCTTCGCTCACCAGTATTTCATGGTCGCAGCCGCCTGCGAACTGCTCCGCCACAATGTCAGCGATGTTCGCCTCCACCTCTTTGCTGAGGTCCACATCACCGAAGGTCTCCCGGAAGTCATCACTCAGCTCATACGTCTTGATGTTATGAACGAAATACACCTTCTTTACCGGCAGGCGCTCGCATATAGAGCGGGTAAAGGCCACCAGCTTTTCATCTATTTCACTTAGGTCAAGGCAGACCATCATGGAGTCTATTGCAATCATATGCTTGGTTCTGTTTTAGTAGGTGGTGGTAAATCTCTTTTCCCGTCAGACACAGTGCTCTCCTGCTTTGCGGCACGCTTCGCCAGCATCTCAGCCATCAACTGCTGGTACTCTTTGCGCTGCTGTGTTTTACCCAGTTTATTCTCTTCCTCTAGTTCCTCACTCAGGCCCCTGTACAGGCTGAAGCACATCAGCAGCAGAATCAGCGCGAATGGCAGGCCTGTGATGATAACGGCTGTCTGCAGGGCCTGCAGTCCGCCGCCAATCAACAGCACGGCGGCAATGGCACCTTCTGCCAGCGCCCAGAATATCCGGATTCCCACGGGGGAGTCGGTCCTCCCCCCGGAGGTAAGGCTGTCCACTACCAGCGAGCCCGAGTCTGAGGAAGTGACAAAGAAACCCGCCACCAGCACAATGCCTATAATGGAGAGCACCGTGGAGAAGGGGAGCTGCTCAAAGAAAACAAAGAGCGCCGTAGACATGTCTGCCGCCACGGCATCCGCAATGGTCGTATCGCCCGCCAGCACCTCCCGCAGCGCTGTGCTGCCGAAAACTGTCATCCAGAGGAAAGAAAGCAAAGAAGGCACAATCAGCACGCCAAGCACAAACTCCCGGATAGTGCGCCCTTTGGAAACACGGGCAATAAAGATTCCCACGAACGGTGCCCAGGAAATCCACCAGGCCCAGTAGAAAACGGTCCAGCCGCCCTGCCAGTTGCCGCCCGAGTAGGCTTCGTTCCAGAAGGCCAGTTGCAGAAAGCTGCCAAAGTAGGAGCCTGTGTTTTGTACATAGGACGCCAGTATAAAAACAGTCGGCCCTAAAAACAATACAGCCAGCAGTATCACCAGGGCAATGCGGATATTCCACTCGCTTAAGATGCGTACGCCCTTTTCCACTCCCGTCGCAACCGAAATCGTGGCTACCAGCGTAATGGCTGCAATCAGCAATACCTGTGTGGTGACACCGCTGGCAATGGCCGGGAAAACGTGGTTCAGGCCAGCTGCTACCTGTTTTACTCCCAGGCCCAGCGAAGTGGCCAGGCCAAAGAGTGTGGCCAGCACAGCCAGTATATCAATAATGTCGCCGATGATGCCGTGGATGCGCTCTCCCAGGAAAGGGTAAAAAGCAGACCGTACTGTTAGAGGCAATTTGCGGTTGTAGGTGAAGTAGCCCAGCGCCAGCCCCACCAGGGCATAAATGGCCCAGGCATGGAACCCCCAGTGCAGGAACGTGAAGTTCATCGCTTGCCTTGCCGCGGCCGGTGTACCGGGCTCTCCCATCGGAGGCGTCTGAAAGTGATTGATAGGCTCTGCTATGCTCCAATACAGAAGCCCTATCCCCATACCGGCACTAAAGAGCATGGCGAACCAGGAGGATGTACTGAACTCAGGCCGAGCCTCCTTGCCGCCCAGCCTGATGTTGCCGAACCGGCCAAAGGCCATGTACAGGCAGAAGCCCACGAAAATGTTCACGCTCAGGATAAACAGCCAGCCCATGCTGGAGGTAACAGCAGCCTGCACATCGCCAAAGAAAGACTCAGCACCCTCCCTGAATATAATGACCAGCGTGATGCTGATGATTAGTATCACTATAGAAGGCCAGAATACAGGGCCGTTTACTTCCAGCCCGAATGACTTCTTTGTATCGCTTCTTGTTACTTTACTCATTCATAAACAGTTTAGGTAATCAGAAATAATATCCCATGTTGACGTTGAAACGCAGGTGCCAGTCAGTGTCCCCGGGTGTGCCCAGGGCAAGGGCATTTGTCCACTCCGGGCCAATCCAGGGTTGGTTGTAGCCGAACGCTGCATCTGTGTAGATGTACATGGGGCCGGCGGTGAACAAGGCGCCCAGCACATTCATGTGCGAGTTTTCAAAGTCGCCTACCCGCTTGTTATAATACCCGTAGTTATCGTAGAAGGTGATTCCCTGCAGCAGGCGGGATGATATGGGCAGGTGGTAAGCCAGGCTGGCCGTGTAAACCTCACCTTCGGTGGCTACATTATAATTAGCTCCGTAAGCGCCCATCTCTACAAAATCAAGGTCTGCCCCGGCAGCATATTCCGGGTTAATGCGGTAGAGCATTGCCTGTAGCTTCACGTTCCAGGGGCTGTGTGCCGCCTGGTACTCATAATGCACGGCGCCTGCATACCGGGTGCCGTTTCGCTCCGTGTCCAGGTTATAGAGCAGCCCGCCCTGCAGGGAAGCCCCCAGTTCATGCTCCAGGCTATCGCCCAGGCGCCGGACTACCTTAAAGTCGAGCTGGTTGTTTTCCTTGTTGCGGCCGGTGATGTCATAAGAGTACCGGTTGGGGCTGGGCTCCGCCAAACCAAACACAAATTCCTCTGCGCTTTTATAGTAAGCTGCCTGCCATTGCCACCGGCCAGTATCGTGGATGTATTTTATCCCCATGTCGTGGTCGTCCTCAAAACCGATGTAATAGGTCATGTTGAAGAACCAGTTGTTGGAGTTGTACTGCTGTATGCCGAACGGCACCTGGTTGAGGCCCACCTGCAGTTGTGATGTTTCGGAGAAATCGTGCTGGAACCATCCCTGTTTCAGGAAAGCACCGCCAAAGGCCTGGGAGTAATGCCGGAACTCTGCGTTTAGTTTGATGCCCCTGTACTCGGACTCCACATTGATGCGGAACACATCATACCCAAAGTCACCGCCGCGCTCCAGCTGGTCCTCTTTCCATGTAGAAAGGTTATAGTTGAAGCGCACGGCGCCGCCTATTTTCAAGGTCGGCTTTTCTTCGGGTTTGTCTGCAGGGTACTGCGCATGGCACAACGTGCTCATCAGGAGGGATGTTACAATTAAAAATACTCTTCTCATAAAGGTAGGACGCGTTAATATCCTAGCTATCCTTCATTGGTTGGACGAGTTTGAAATGGAAACGTTGCCCGAATACATGCCTGGGGGAGCTGATTCAGTGTTCTTATGGATACTAAAACAGTACCTCTGCCTCCCCTCAGTTGCTAAGCTCTCTTATCCCCTGCAATCGCTTTAAAGCATACATGGTTGAACATCTCCAGCATTCTGGACTAAACTTGCTACTTTGACTGGAGACTTTTTCTTAGGCAGCTTTATGAAAGTATTGCGTTTGACTAGTACCGACAGACGTGCCAGCCCTGTCTCCTTTAATCAGGAGGCAAGGCTGGCTGTGCTTGACTACATCAAGAATCTACAACCGGAAGAGAAGGCTTTCGGCACTGAGCTACCTGACTCCTTGCCGGTATGAAGAATGGCTATCTAACAAAGTATGGCTGCCTAAGAAAAAGGCTTCAGCAGACTGTTGCGATTCCACCTATAGGTAAAAGCTGCTTGCCCAGCAAAAGCGCAGAGTGTGCCGATGATCACAGATCCCAGAACATCACTCGGATAATGAACACCTAACGCAAGTCGGGAATAGGCAACAGAAACAGCCCATAAGCACACAAGAAAACGAAGCCTCCTGTCCTTGAACATGAAGCAAAGCGTAGCAGCCACTACAAAGGCGCAGGCTGTGTGCCCTGAAGGAAATGACGGACTCCCTGCCGAAGCCAACTGCTCCACCGATGCTACTGCGGTGTATGGCCTGGGCCGGTTGATTGAATATTTCACTACACCTACCAGCAAGGCATTTAACGCCAGGGCCAGGATAACCTGAAACGCCATAAACTTAAAAACTTTTTGTTGCCGGAATTTCCCGTAGAGGTATAACAGAACCGGAATAAGGAGACATAAAGCGTACGTGGTAACCGTTATGAACATGACAATCTTATCCATTTCCACTACCCGACTACTCTGGACCCCCTGTGATATTTTCGTATCGATTGCAATGTAAGTATGGTTTCCTCCCATATAGAAGGAAACCATAACTGCCAGGCTTAAAAGAATCTGCATTTTGTGATAGCTTGTGAATTAAACTTTATTTGCGGTGCCGCGGCTCATATATAAGCCTCACAAAAGAGCTCAAGCGCTCTTCTCCTCTTATAAGCGGTATACCCGGAACCACACCGATCATCAGTTCTTCACTTATTGTGATCCGCATCTGCGGTCTGGCCACCATGTGGAACTCCCCCTTTGAAAACTCTTTGTTCACCTCCAAACCTATAAAGTTGCGCGTGTTTGGGATCATATAGTGTACACTACTGTTTATCTCGTAGCCCGTTTCTATACCTGATTTGTGGAAAGGGAAATGCACCCGGGGGCCTGTATATACCAGCGAATGCATGTTGCTGCCCCAGCGCTTGGCCATGATTAAAAAGGGGTTGAACAGAAAGCCCTCCACCATATTATCCTTGCCTATCCTGTTGAGGTCAGTTAGCTCGAACTCGGTGATGGTACCCAACGCCATGGAGGTCTGGTACTTGGCTGACACGAGAAAAGTATACTGGGCGGCAAGCTTCACCGACTCAATGCGGTTGGCGGGCCGGTTCAGTTCAGGGTTAGGATCACGGCTGTTGGACGTGTACAGGGAGACCGGCACTTCTACCTCCAAACCCAGTCTGTTGATGGGCGCCCACTCGTATTCTACCAGCAACTCATAGCGGTCGTAGCCCAGATTGTCAGTCATGCCAGCCCCGATGTTCCATTCCTTTTCTCCTTTATGAGCCCCAAGATCACGGATTAGGTCGATGTAAAGCGGTTCTGCGTGTGTAAGTTTCAGCGGTTTTGTTTCGACTGTATCAGCCAATTGTACTTCTTGTGCTACTGCCCTGAGAGAGAACAATAGCAGCATAACGATAAAGATATAACGTAACATGGAAATGGTTTAAAAACGGTTTTGAAAATAGAATGGCATACAAGCCCGGTGCACATGGCGCAGCGGCAAATGCAGCATTAGCGTTAGCAGGAATGCAGACGCTGTAAATCCGAAATTAAACCTGGGCTTTAGGTGGAGGGGGACAAATATCGTATACCAGATTCAGGTATCCGTTGCGGTAATCCTGGAAAGTAGTGGGTTCGCGGAAAGCAAACACCTGGCTGTTAAAACTGAAAGCGGCAGGCATTACAGCAATTATACCTGCTGCAGCTTTGGTCTCATCTATATCGTTGGCCTCATCAGGCAAGGCACCATCTTCCTGAAAAAGAAGCGTTAGTGTTAACTCAGCGAAAGTCTCTATTTCGTTGTACTCCTCGCTGACACTCATCCCAGTCCAGAGGCGATGATCCTCCATGTTGATACTGTAGTTAAACAGGTGCAACATCAGGATAAAGGTGAGGCTCCTAAACCAGGCAATATGTCTTCTAATTAAGCGCAAGAAGTTTCAGGATAGGTATGGGTACAGCTAAATTGTGTTCTAAATGCAAATATAGTTTATAATAATTGCCTAAAAACGATTCTGCGGATAATATGTTATGAAAAAGCTTTTCTAGTTTCAGGTAGATGCAGCTAAGGCATATTATGTCACTCTTACCCAAGAGCTAGCTTTATCATTTAACTCAGACAACAGATTATCATCAGTGCTTGATTTATACCATGTAACTCGAGTTGCGATGTGCACAATTCACTGTGTAGCTAAAACGAATCGCAACTTGAGTTATTTAATATGCAATACGGACATTTTGCTTTATACACATCTTATGTTCAAGAGAGGGGCTGCTAGGGGTAAGCATTTAGATATTTGGAAGATACCTTTGTGCCGGCAGCATGACCGGCGGAGGCGTTCCAGCGGTCAGACTCACACTCTCTTCCTTTGGCTAATTCATCTCGCAACTGGAATTGCAATGTTTTACTGGAGACTTTTTCAGGCAGCCACAGCTTGATTGTACAGCAGGCCTTCATACTGGCATGGCGTCAGATAGCCCAGTGCCGAATGTCTCCTTTTCCGGTTGTACCACCCTTCGATGTACTCGAAGAAGGCAGAGAAAAGCACGGCAACGCTGCCTGCCGTGACCACGGCCGCTTAACGAGAGGAATGGCTATGTCTAGCACAATTAGCCAACGTGACAAAGCAAAAGAGGCTGCTCTAATAGGGCAGCCTCTTTTGCTTACATCATACAATGTCAGGAGCGAACCGTTCCGGGTTCCAGTATATGATAAAGAGAGCAGGAGGCTCTTGAGGCGCACAAGGTAATAAATATTTCTATTTACAAATATGTAGAGAACAAAACTTTGGCGTTGCCAGTTTTTCGTGCTGCACAAGCCAGTTCAATGGCAATATACTAAAAAAAAGAAGCTGTTGGTCAGGCACTTGCTTTTGTATTAGTTGCGGTTAGCAGCTGCGCTAACATATCCTGGTGCCGGGTCATCATGAGTTGCAGCACAAAGCCCATCAGCGCATCGTCTTTCAGCGTGCCGTCTCGGAAGGTCATAAACTTGCTGAACCCAAAAGCGTCCTGCTCCCTGATAAAACCTGTC
Source organism: Pontibacter diazotrophicus (assembly GCF_003367245.1). GTDB lineage: Bacteria > Bacteroidota > Bacteroidia > Cytophagales > Hymenobacteraceae > Pontibacter > Pontibacter diazotrophicus. The sequence goes on from NZ_QRGR01000041.1 coordinate 35,484, forward strand.
AGGCGGTAGTACAGGGCCAGGGCCTCTTTCTTCCCCAGTGTAAGGTACAGATATTCTTAAGTTGCTGTTTCCATGGCTCTTTAGAAACAACAAGTTAAGATATTACAAATCATTATATTATATATATTTTTTAATATAATATATGTACTCATCTGTGTGACTGGCGGGTCCTTTCAATTTAGTTCACAGTTCCCTATACAGTGGAGATCCAATGTATGTACCGACAAAGGTGCATATAACTGTTTCCATGAAAATAACTTATGAGGTGCTTTCACGCCTACCGTGTTGACCCTGTGTCCAACTGGCTCTCCAGCGCCTGCTGTACCTGCACTGGCAAGCAAGAAATAGCCGTTAGCCTGCTCGATGGCATCCACAGTTGTGCGTTAGGTGCCTAGCCTTGGGCGTCATCAGCAGCCTCGCACCAGGTGAAGCAGAATATCCTAAAATTGTCTATCTTTAAGCTTACCCCCATGAACAGCAGTCTCTTTCCCTAACAAAAGTACCACATTAGCGGGTGCAACCCAGTGAGCAGATTATTGCCATAACACGTGCTATGTAAAACAAAACCGTACCTCAACCAACTATCCTGATATCATAGCAGGCATATAGAACAAGAAAGGCTCTCTGCTAACCTTTCCATCTCCTTTAACCCAATAAACCATCACATGGCAAACAAGTGTGAGTACATATGAAGCTCCGGGGCAGCTAGGTCAATATATTCCTGTCGTACTGTCCAGATGCTTTCATTCTGCTGTTTAGATTCTTTATGAGCTTCGCACTTTTCTCAAATTAAATTGTCCAACGTCGAAGATACCCTGCAGTTGGTCTAAAAAAATGGGCATTAGTGAAGCATAGCTATACCTTTAAGATATAAGTCGAAAATTCAGGTAAGAAAACCAATATATCAAGCCGATGCTTTGCTTGGTAACTGCAAGTCATTTACAAACAAGCCAAAAATAAAGCTTACAAACATGAATATTGCTACAAACATCATTTTTGCGTTGATGATAGGTCTGTTCTATGATGGAACCAGCTCTAGTGATGATCATCATGAAGAGAAGCCAACTACTTTTATTGACGGACAGTTACTTTTCTCTGTTAAGGAGAAACATCTGAAAGCAAGGCTTTCTTATGCTTATTTAGCCACAGATAGCGCCCGGACTAGCTTAAGCTTTTTTCTGACACCAGATGTAAAAATAGATGCTGTTGAGGGTCGAAATGTAAAAGGTCATACTTTCGATGCCCGTGCGAAGCCTTTTGCCACGTTGAAAATTGACTTCATAGATGCTGTTGCTAAGGATGAGAGAATGAACTTCTCACTTGCCTACTCAGGTAAGCCAAGCAAGGGGTTTTGGAGTGAGGAATACAAGTGGATAGATGTTGATCCTGATTTTATGATTCTACCTCTCTTCACTACTCTTGAGAACTTCACCTACCAGATCAATGCTTCCGTAGACGACAAAACGTTCACCTTCTATGATCTAGACAAAGGACGAGTTACAGAAGATCTTTTCTTTTCTTCCCTGACACCCTCTTACTATTTCAATCCAATCCTGGCGAGCAATAATAAAGCTAATGGAATGGGTGCTAATAAGGTTATGGCCAATACCTATAACATTAATGTTTTCTCAAATAAACCAGATTCAGCGAGTTATGTAGGAAACGCAGCAGGTAGGATCCTAGACTTCTTTAATACAACTTTTGGGGCAGAGGATAAAGTAAGCAGCTTTTCAGTTTTATACAGGCCTCTTCCCTACTCCATTCATAAGATAACACGATCATTTGGCCACAGTATTGTTTTTTCAAAGGGGCATCATGACATAGCTACTTTAGCCCATGAAGTAGCACACTTCTGGTGGCATAGAGGGGATGCGTTAACGACAGAAAAATGGCTGAGTGAGTCTTTTGCAGAGTATTCAGAATATATGTTTGTCAGGCACGACCAGGGAGAGGATAAATTCAATGAAATAATGAAGAACCTAGCCGAGAGATCTGAAAAGCTGCCTGCCCTACTGGGTAATGATAGATTCAGCCCTCAGGGAGACGGGCTTATCTATGTAAAAGGCCCTTACTTACTGAATCAATTAGAAAATAAAATTGGAAGGGATAAATTTCAGGAGTTTCTGGTAGAGCTCAATCGTAAAAAGGTTGAAACAACCACTGATTTGCTTATGGTGTTAGAATCCATCTCTTCGGCTCAGGTCAGAAAAGAATTTGAAGAAGGGTTAAATAAATAATACCCCTTCCAAAAGTTGCGAATGCTCATAGTATAGTCTGGTAATGCTCCGTTAAGCTATAGGCTCTTCTTCACTTATATGCTAGAACCGACACCTGCTATTTGGTGAGACGCTACATAGCCTTGTGAAGGTATGACTTTCGCTTTCTGGCCTCAAGGCAGCCTGCGAATAATCTGCGTGTTGCTCAGTCGGACAAATCCTAACTGACTGGTGAATTGGTTGTGAAGGTGCAGTGTCAGGTAGCACCCGGCCGCTGTGTCATCCTTCTCAAGCCTCGTACTTTTAAAGCAGACATCATCGATTTTTACCTGCTTCTGCTTGTGTGAAGAAGCAGGTAGAAGGCAGTTCCTTAAACAAAAGAAACGGCATGAAACAAACAACTACAATGAAAAAGAGAAAGAGGCTTTATCTGGCTATCATTTTACTAGGAGTGTATTTCAATGCAGCCGCACAATCCGGTAAGACGGAGATATTGTTATTGGGTTCAGACCATTTGAATCAAGTATATGATAGTGGCTACCCTAACACAGACGTCCTGACTCCCAGCAGCCAACTGGCAATCCGGGAATTTACATCATTAATAGAGCAGTATTCTCCGGATATGGTCATGATCGAAGTTGTTCCTGAAGGGCAGCAGGAAATTGACAGTTTGTATTCACTCTACCTAAAGGATGAGCTTAACCTGAATGAGCTGGAAGGTGGCAGAAGTGAAGTATATCAGTTAGCTTTCAGAATAGGGAAAAACCTGAAACTTGACAGGATAGTTTGTGTGAATTCACAGGGAGGCACCTCACAGAGTATATTAGATAATGGTGAGAATATAGAGCTCTACAAAAACGAGACGGTTGAGCTTCGCAAGGTTGTCCGGGAAAAATACGATGCCTTGCAAAGCGGGAAACTTTCGTTCAAAGATTTTCTTATATTCTTGAATCAACCTAAAGCTTATAACCAAATATACCATTTAAGATACATTACTCCTGCAAGGGTTACCAATGGAACTTTCAAAAACCCGGATGAAATGGTGGATACAGCATTTGTCAACCCTAAGTATATTGGGGCGGAGCTCACCTCAGTTTTCAAGAACAGAGATTATAAGATTTACTCCAATATCGTCACCACCCAACTCAGGCAAAAGCCTAAGAGAATATTGCTGGTGATTGGTGTTGGTCATATAGGCTCCCTAAAAAACATTTTCAGAGATGACCCAGCATTTAGCATCGTTGATGCCAACGAGTTCCTCCTGAAAGAGTAACTGCACAGAGACCATTTGTGGAACCTTACTGCTCAACAAGTCGCCTATTATGAAGCACCTCTTATAAGTGAAGCTTAGTTAACATAACTGCTGCGCGACTTACTAAATAAACTGATAACCTACTTTACAGATACAAATAAAACCATGAAGGAACGCTTAGCCACCATATTGCTTTTCATTTGTTCTTGTGCCTTTGGTCAAGACCCTCGTACAGTTACAGATTCTTTGTTGTACGGGCAGAATGGAGTTGCAAATGAATATCCGGAGGTAGGCTTGGTTATAGGTATTTACCAGGATGGAAAAACCAGCTATTATTCCTTTGGATCAAGAACAAAGGATGGTAAGGAACCCTTGGATAGTACAACCATATTTGAGATTGGTTCCGCCACAAAAACTTTTACAGGTTTACTCCTTGCTAATGCAATAGAAAGCAGTGAGGTAGGGCAACATGACTTTATAGACAACTACCTGCCAGAAGGTACAGAGTTTCCATCTACTCTTAAAAACAAGATAAAACTCACAGACCTGGCCTCACATCAATCTGGCCTACCGAACTTGAGTAATGACAAATACTTCTCTAAGCTATTGAAAAGAGACCCAACGAACCCTTTCCGTTTTGTTGATAGGGAATACCTTTATAAGGTATTAGAAAACACGGATAGTCTTGTTGGTTATCGGCAATATCAGTACAATAACTATGCTTTCTCACTCTTAGGAGATATTCTGGGGAATGAAAATGATCAGAAATACACAGAACTTGTAGAGAACACTATTCTGACTTCCTTGCAAATGAACGCCACATCCTTTGACATACCCAGTAACCCAAATGTTGCCGGGCTCTACAATGAAGATGGCGAACCACAGGTTGATATGATTATAGATGCTGCAAATCCGGCAGGTGGTTTAAAATCTAATGCCGTAGATTTGATGAAGTATTTGAAAGCTCATCTTTCCTCCGATAAGTTTAGCGCAGCAGTGAAACTTACCCAGCAAACTTATTTTGAAGACAGTAAAAGAGCGGTAGGACTAGGTTGGGATATAGAAGACAACTATTATCAAAAAGATGGAGACACTTTTGGCAATTCAATCCTGATGAGATACAGCAAGTCAAGGAAACAGGCCATCGTCGTATTGTCTAATCATCAAAATGGTGAATTGGTAAGGGATGCTGTTAATTTTATTTACAGTCGATTAAAGAACCAATCTATAAAAAGATAGCTTAAGTATCCTTTTACGAACAGTTTCACTCAAATATTTTCAAGCTATCATATACGGGTTACTGTTAGGCAAGAAATACTACTTCAACTTAGTCGCCTTTCCCCTTTAGGTGGACCTGCTGATTACCTTGAGCAATAATGAACATTATCAAATGATAGATTTTCAACCTTCTGATATCGAGTCTACCCGATTAATTATGAGCTGGCAGTTCTGCCACAAGCCCCATGTTTCGGCGCTTTGAGTGATCAGCAGGTGCTCAACCAAATCTACATTTATAACATTATTAGCCAGGCTACATCTCTAAGAGGAAGCTAAGATTACATTATCGATGATAAGAATTCTATTGGTATACAAACTAACACTTATAAAAGTGTATCCAATAACAGTTTGTCGCAAAATAGAATAAGGTTTTCATCAGAGATAGCTGGCCCCACAGAATCTATATTGACCTCAGACAGTTTTGATTTTGGACAGCCGAACAGTGCTAAATAATAAAGCAATTAGGATATTTATCTTTTTAGAAAATCATTTAATCTAATTCTTGATGAGACTAACATCTAACATTGTCATTTTATTTTTTGCGATTTGCAGTAGTATTTCCAGCCTTCAGGCGCAGGATTGCAGCTGTGCTGATGCCTTTGAAACAACAGTAGAAACCTATGAGAAAAACTATTCCCTTTTTAGGTATAAGGTGACGGAAAACAACCTTGCCATCTATAATGCCTTTACTGAGGTGATGCGGGAAAAGGCAAAGCAATCGGAAGGACTCAAGGAATGTAAAATAGTGCTGGATCAATGGCTGGGCTTTTTTCGGGATGGGCACAATTCGATAAAACTTGTAATAAAAGACGAGCAGGAATTTGAGCGTATTCAAGTAACCGAGCAACAGTTTAAGGTTAATTATACTGAATTGGGTGATCATAAGGATGATGTCTTAGGTATTTGGAAATGGCGCGAATACACTGTAGCCATTATGCCTGCCCCAGAGTCTGACAAGCGGGCAAGAGATTTTGTAGGAGTGCTATTGGAAAGCACTAATAAAGCCTGGAAGCCATCGGATGTCATAATGGAACTGACTAAGAAGCAAGCGGATGAATTCGACATCAGCTTTTTTATGCCCGACCACTCAGAAATTGTTTTGACGGGAAGCAAGACAAGTGCAGGGCAGCTAAACATCAAAGGTGTGGGAAATTGGCAAAAAAGCTGGCCCGGGGTCGAGATGAGTGAGAATAGCAAACTTTTCCACACATTTCATATCAGGATGATTGATGATATACCCTATGTTCGTTTTCCTGATTTCAATGTGAATCCTGAAGATGTTAAAAGGGCAATTAGTGCCAATCACGAGCAGTTAATGAATGCTGAGATTATTGTAGTGGATTTACGCGATAATGGAGGCGGTAGTGATTATGCCTATTTTCCTATTCTTCCTTACGTACTAAGTGGGCCAATTGAAATGCCTCATGTGGGTATGTGGATGAGTGAAGACAATCTTCAGCCTTATTTGCATGAGCAAGTTGGAAAGGGTAAAAACCCGGAAGATCTTACTCAGAAAGAAAAAGAGAATTATGATTGGTTAATGTCATATGAGGATTCCCTTTTTTATCAGAAGCCCGGTGAATATGCCTACACCTATGAAGCGGACACCCTTTACAAAGGTCCCAAAAAAGTGGCTGTTTTAATGAATGAAAACAGTGGAAGCTCTGCAGAAACTTTCATATTTAGAGCCAAACAAAGTGACAGGGTCATCTTCTATGGGCAAAATTCCGCAGGAGTTGTGGATGGTTTCATGGTATTTTCTAAAAATATAGGCTGCTTTGAACTTTCTTATCCTCATGCTGTCCGAGCCAAAGATGTTGCTGATAATCCTATTGATCCTTACGGTTTTGAGCCTGATGTTTATTTGGATAAAAATGTGGATGCATTGGAATTCAGCATTAAGCACATGAAGCAATTGATCAAAAATCGAGCAACTGAAGTAAATAAATAGTAGCCTTAGAACAGTATATATATTAGATATTATTAATCTTTATTCAGCAGGTGGAGCCAAGCGCACAGATGAAAAATAACTCAGCCATAAGTGAATACTTAATTTATCCAGATCAGAAAAAACGGATATTGGTGCATTCAGCCGCATGGGTATTGATGTTTCTGATATGCTCGTTGTTTGTAACCTTCTTGTTTCGAACAAATACTTTTGCGCTGCCAAGTTTAGTCTATGCTTTCATAACGGTTCTCTTCATCATTTTCAATCATTACACGCTAAGCTATTTAGGCTTAAAGCTGATTAAAAACAAAAGGTGGATTTTCTTTACCGGCTTGCTGATTCTGCTTTACCTGCTCTCTGTTCTGACTGTGATACCTCTGGGCTTCCTGGGAAAGAGCTTTCCTCAGTATAGCATGATTCGGCTTCAAAGCGAAAAATTTTATATACGTTCGCTAGCGGATTTCCTGTCCTTAAACAATTTCATATGGGTTTTTACAATTATCGTGTTTGGTAATTTGCTATCATTATCCCTTAAATTGTTTAAAAACAATTACGAATCACACAAAAGATATGCCCTGCTGCAAAAACAGAATGCCGAGCTGGAATTAAGCTTTCTTCGTGCTCAGATACACCCCCATTTCCTTTTCAATACCCTTAACAACGTTTACGGACTTGTCATGGACAATGAAAAGGCGGCCCAGGTGGTACTAAAGCTTTCCGACCTTTTGCGGTTTTCTTTATATGAAAGTAATAGAGGGTTCATACCCCTTAAGCGGGAAGTAGAGTTCCTTTCAGATTATATCAGCCTTGAACAAATCCGGCATAGCAGTAGGGTAAGCATTCAATACTGTTTTAGCGGTATCCAGGACGAAGAGGTTAAAATAGCGCCCCTGCTGCTGATCAATTTTATTGAAAATGCTTTCAAGCACGGCATCAACGCCACCAGGCATCGGGCATGGGTACGTATCCGTCTAACACAGGATAAGGATACCACAGAATTCACAGTGGAGAACAGCAAACCAGCTAAGCTTGAAGCCAGTTCGGACTTCAATGAAGGAATAGGATTGGAAAATGTAAAACGCCGTCTGGCCCTGCAGTACCCAGGTAAACACCGGTTAAAGATCAAAGATACAACAGACTCTTTCCTGGTAATCTTAACGCTACAAACCAATGAGTAAACCATTAAGCTGTCTTATCGTTGACGATGAACCAATCGCACAGGATATCATTGAAAAATATATTGCCAAGGTCCCCTTCCTGAACTTACTGGATAAATGCGACAATGCCATTGACGCTTTGGAACTGATCAGAGAACTGCAACCTGACCTTATCTTCCTGGATATTAAAATGCCCGAGATGACAGGCCTGGAGCTGGTGCGGGTTATCAGCAATTATCAGCTACATGTCATCTTGACGACCGCCTACCCGGACTATGCCTTGGAAGGCTTTGAGCTGGAAGTGGCCGGTTACTTGTTGAAGCCAATTTCATTTGATCGCTTTTTGAAGGCGGTCAATAAGGTATACGAAATAGCCAGCCTGCAATGGAAAGTCAATGCTGCCCAGGTGCAGGAAACGCAGGAGAGAAGCAATCAACCGCAGTTCTTGTGGGTAAAGCAGGATAAAAAACTTATTCAGATAAACACGGAGGAGATCATCCTGGTTAAGGGAATGAAAGATTATGTGCAATTCTTTTTACCTGGCGAAAAAGTCATAACCCACATGACGATGGCTAAAATTGAGGATAGACTGCCTTCTTCACAGTTCTTAAGGGTGAGTCGCTCTTATATCGTGCGTAAATCAGCCATAAAAGCAATCCATGGTAACACTGTAGAGACCGAGCTTAAAGAGGAGATCATCATCGGCAGCACTTACCGGGAGATGATAAAGAAAGAAATTTTGGAATGGTTAAAATGAGATGTAGTTGCATTACCTGGTCTTACACATGAGTTACTAACATCTGTTTTCTAAAACCCTTTATGTTCTTATAGTGAAAAAGCCATTGAAGGGTAATGTCCTCCTAAAAACGTTCTGTCGGACTAATTATAAATGAAGAAGAATAGGTGTAATAAATTAAGGGGACATCATACTGGCTTTTATCGAAGTTAGGCCAGATATTATTAAATATCGATGGTTTTAGGTTATAGATGTGTATATTCCGGAGAAGTTGACCATGGTATTCCATTGGAAACTGACCACCTCTTCCTCTGGCGAATCCAAGCGGTGCACGCTGCAGAAGCGTTGTTAAAAGTAGTGATTTTAAACGGCTTTACCGATAGGAGCTATCCTGTTCCGGCCTGCCTTTCCTCCTCATTGACTCTCCCTTCAGTTCCATGCGGTGCGCCTCGTGCACGATCCGGTCCAGAATGGCGTCGGCGACCGTCTTCTCGCCTATCACCTCATGCCACTTGCTCACCGGCAGCTGAATAGGCGGTCTGATATAGAAGTAGTTTATATCGGGGCACCTGTCAGTGGACTTTTCAAACCTCAAACGTCCGTTTAACGAGTGTAAAATAAGTATCGTTATGAACTGTGTTAAAAAGCAACTGTATTGGCGCTTTTTTTTAGGCGTACGTTTATCAATTCACAGCGTAAACCTCTCCGGACCTTACCATACCAAACACCTGTTTTATGAGCTTGTTCATCACGG
>NZ_QRGR01000042.1 GCF_003367245.1 Pontibacter diazotrophicus
GGGATCTGCCCCTGCATCAATGAGTCAGGAACATCAATCCGAGGTTACAGGGGGATTAGCCGGATAGGTGACAAAAATATAAGAGCCACGCTCTACATGTGTTCCATGGCAGCAAAGGTTTACAATAAAGGTTGCCGAGAGCTATATGAGCGGATGGTCGCGGCAGGGAAAGCAAAAAAAGTGGCTTTGGTAGCGGTGATCAATAAACTCCTTAAGCAGGTGTTTGGTATCGTAAATTCAGGGGAGGTTTACTGTGCAAATAGTTGAATGTAACTGCTAAAAAACAGACGAAAACACTTGCTTTTTGACACAGTTCATAAGATGAGTTATAAGTGAAACTCCCTCCACAGGCTGGAATCGAAGGATAAGGTTTTGGTACTTTCCAGTGATTCTAAAGGCAAAGCCTCTGCTGCCAGAGCGCCTTCACGCGCGGCACCAGCCACCCCACACTCACCTCGAGCAGGCGGGCGATGATCCTCAGCGAGAGCCGCTAGAGCAGCAGGAACTACAACAATTCAGTCCGGCTGAAGAGCTTCTCCGGCTCCCGCTCTACAAACTGCCTATGCCAGTGGAGGCGCACCTCATAAACCCTTCCCCCAATACAGCGTAAAAAAAATAGGACAATATCGAGCAGAATACTTAAAAAAGCACTGTTCGCATAGTAAACAGGTTTTTTACTGCTAACGAAACAAACTGATTATGAAAACAAAAATGATACAAACAACTCTCATTTTCCTGATTGCCAGTATTACTATAGTTTTTGCACAGGAATCTTCTGTCCCGCAGGGAGTGCAGGATGCTTTTAAAAATAAATATCCGAACATGACTGCTCCTTCCTGGGACAGAGAAGATGATAATAAGTACGAGGCCACATTTAACAGAGACGGCAAGACCTATGAAGCCAAATTTAGCGCTAATGGCGAATGGTTAAAAACAGAACGAGACGTCAACAGGTCAGAAGTGCCGCAGGCCGTATTGACTGCGCTTGCAAACTCGGAGTATGCTGCCTGGGAACAGGGTGATAACTTTGACGAGGTGGAGACACCTGCACACGCAAAGCTATATAAAATTGAGGTTGAAAGAGGTGATCAGGAGTACAATTTGTACTTCACACCCGAGGGTGAGCTGGTTAATCGGGAAAGAGATTAAGACGGTGATTCCCTAAAAGGTATACTTTAGCACAGCAGGAGGCTGCCCGTACTTCCGGAGCAGCCTCTTTTACCTTACAGTCTATGTATGGGTATAACACAGAAGACAAGATTGCCTTATTCCACCTCTGAGATCTCCCAGACGAGCTTCTGTAGGTCATTTTTCATTAAGTTGACACTTGATTCAAGTTGGTCGTGGAGGTTGGCGCGGATGCGTAACTCATCCGCCTTGTAGATACCGCCCTCTCCGAAGAGTAAATCCACCAGCCGCTGCTTTTCTTCCTCTTCCTTAGCCCCCAATTCTCCAGCTGACAGCCACCGGTTCAGCAAGTGTTCCCGCCGCGGGGTCTGCCCCTTTCCGCGAATGCCGGGCCGAGACAGGAAATGCCAGACGGTGGCCGGAAATATTTGTGATTCAGCTTCTCCATGCCATATATCGCCCAATGCGTTGCGCTCGTGTAAAAAGGGAACATCGGCCGCAGCGGATGTACGCATGCCAGTGTAGCTAAGACCAGCTGTCATCACACCAACAGCAATGCCTAAGGAGCGGTAAATCTTTTTACGCACCTTCAATATAGCCATTATCCCCGTGGCTACCGTACCCAGTGCCCCAAGCAGGATAGTCAGGAAGGTAAGCTGCTTAACACGCGATTGAGCTGCGTCCAACAGGTAATCAGCGATTTGGTCAGCGCGTTCCTCCTCGCAATCCAACACAGCTGCGGTGCTGGAAATTTCCAACGAGACATCATCCAACCGCTCGCTTATGCGCTGGCGAACCAGTAGCCGCTGCACCGATCCAGGGGATGTGGCTAACAGTTCCCTCAGCAGGGGCGCTACGCCACAGAGATTGGCCGTTTGGAGGGCATCATCTGAGAAGGTACGGGCGAGAAGAGAATCAGCGGCCAGTTCCGCATCTGACAGCACAGTATGGCCACGGGTAGTCATAACGTGCGTGCGGGTGGCACACTCACTTTCTTCAGGTATATTTTCAGGGTCTAAAGAAAGAGTAGCGGTGTTGCAGCTGCTAACTAGCAGAATTATGCCCAACAATAGACAGTAAATAGCAGGAAAGCGGGTGAAAGCAAAGAAATCAGTAGAGCGTAAAGCACAAGCAAGGCGCAGGGGCATCCAGATTTTAAAGTTGTAAACCCGCATTTGAACTATAATCATGATGAGAAAGCCTTTTAAGGTTACTTTCTTTTCTCTCTACGGTTCTAGTTGAGTATTGAAGAAGTCCAAACACTATTTCCAATGCCTGATACGCTTGTACGAGTTAAGGAATAAAAGCTATCTGGAAGTCTATAGTAGCCACTCTTTCTCAAGAACAAGACCTAAAGTAGGGTTTATAGCTCTGTAAGGCTATTTTTGTCTTCACTCTGATGTTTTATAAAATACAAGGAACAGAGCCCGGAGCGGTGCTTCGGTAGTGGCCCAGGCAGGTAGATTGTAAGCCTGTACCCACTTTCCTTAAATAACCTTTTTTCTAGCTGCGCTTTAGCGAGCTGGGCCACCTTTTGCGCGTGGGTGTATATTTTTAGCTGCTCGTAATTATCATAAAGTAGCTTATAGGCTACAAACAAGAAAGGCTCCTCACCGCGAGGAGCCTTTCTTGTTTTCTAAAATCACTTAAACACACCCTTCCATACGGACACACATGTTTATGGATTAGCAAAAGTTGGGCGGGCGACAGACTTCAAAGCCGTATAACGCCTGCTATGTTAAGAAAGGAGCCACAGAGTAGGTTAACGGCTAATACATAAGGTCATTATGGCTAAAATTTGCCGTTATTAAAAGAGTACGACTTGCTGGTCTCTTACCATAAAATCATTTAAACCAGAGTACTTTACCTCCCTGTTCTCACAAGAGGTAGCAATGAAGATTATTAGAACTATTACAAATATGTGGCAACTAGAGCAATGTTATCTTCTTAATGATCATCCCGCGTTCAGATTTAACGTGTAAGGTATAGAGGCCAGGTTTTACCGACCTGATCTGCAGTTCCAGTTTTTCTGGCCGTGGCCCATCAACGGTGGTGGTATGGATTAACTTGCCTATTCTATCAAAGATTTCCACGGACTGCACATCAAAGTCGGCGTGCTGTAGATTAAGCGTGAAGTAGCCGGAGTTAGGATTCGGGTATACCTGTATGGCCTCTGCCGGCTGGAGCTCCACCACCACAAAGTCTGCGTTGCTATAGGCTTTACCACCATAGCCCGTTATCTGTACCTTGCCGGTTGTGGCACCGCGTGGAACCCTTACCTTATACCTGTCGCCTGAGGCTTCCAGAACCAGCGCTTCCTGCCCGTTGAATGCGATCCTGTCCTGCAGCCCCTTAATGCCGAAGTGCTGGCCGCTGATCTCCACCACCGTTCCCACGCTTCCCTGTGCCGGCTGCATAGCCGTGAATCCCGGCCCTGGAATCACCTCGAAATGCGTAGCTGCCTGTCCGCCTGGTGTCTCTACTGTAATGAAGCCGGACGTTGCCTGCTCCGGCACCCGCACCATCAGTTGTTGAGGGGTTGCCTCCAGCACCTGCGCCACTACCTGTCCAAAAAGCACTTTGTTCCGTGCCTTGTCAGCGGCAAAATTTTCGCCTGTGATGGTGATAGAAACCCCTACAATGTCCGTCTCTTTGCTCAGTCTGCTGATGGCAGGTTTGTACCACACAGCAAAAGGAGCGGCGCTCATCGCCTCACCGCCTTTTGTGCTGATCCCGAAGGTACCTGTCGTGGCTCCGGCAGGAACCTTTACCGTTATCGAGTTGCCACTGTGGTGTATAATCTCGCATTCTAGGTCCCCCAGCCTTAGAACTCCGAACAGCTCCGGTTGCAGGTGCTGCCCCTGCAGGGTTACCGTTTGGCCTACCAAACCCTCTGCAGGGCTGAAGGAGTTTAACACAGGTGGCTGGTAAACCTCAAAGGCTCCTGAAGTGTTGTTTCCACCGTCCGGGGTAATTACTTTTAAGGTTCCAGTAGTCGCACCTGCAGGTACCAGCACGCGCAGCTCTGAGGTGGTGGCGCTGACAACAGTGGCGGCTTTCCCGTTCAGGTATACTTTATTGTCGGTGGCATTGGCGACGAAGCGTTTGCCTGTGATGATGACCTCCGCACCAAACCTGCCGGCAGCAGGTTCAAAAGCCGCGATGGCCGGTGTGGCCAGCACATCCTCCAGGTTCATCCGCACCGCCTCGTTCACCACTGGTGGCATGTCGTAGATGCGGTTGACGGTGACGTTGGTGCGGATAGCAGAATTGAAGTCGAAGAAAATGTCGGCATAGTTCTCCACAGCAGTTTTCTCCGGCAGATCTGCTTTCGGTTTGATGCTGAACTGAATGTAGCCATGGCTGCCCGGCTCGTCGGTGGTACTGTCAGGCAGCATGATGTTGTCGAAGGTCCAGGTAAGCACCGGCTGGCCCTTGCCGCTCACCTCAAAGCGGGAGGCATGCGAAGCGGCCCAGACCTGCAGCGTACTCAGGTCCAGGTGCTCAGAAAGCGTGTCGACCACCACCACGCGGTAGGCTACATCGGTGCCCGTGTTCTGGAAGCGGATCTTGTACTTGAGCGCGGTGTTGGTAGGGGTATAGTTTTCAGATGTTCTTCCCACGGGTGTCACCAGCTTATCGTTTGGATCATAGGAGTCGGTAATCATCATGCACTCTTCCGATACTTCGGCTTCCTCGTCATCTGTTGGCATAAGATTCACTAAGCCAGAACTCACAATTGTGCCTGCATTGGCAGCGGTGCAGGCCTCTATTGTCACGCTGGCTAGTGTATTGTCGCCGTTGCCATTCGGCTGGTCCGCCTCCAGTCGCCAGGTGTAGCCCATTGAAGGAACCCGTAGTACCATACTGTCGCCGGCGGCAAGGCGGAACTGCTCAATGGAGGATAGCTCTCCGTTGGCAAACTTGCGGAACAGTTCGTGCTGTTCCATGTCGGCTGCGCCGGAGTTGCGGATGACGAAGCGAATCATACCTGACTCGGCGTCGCAGCGGCCGGTGATGGTGATGGTCGGTGTCGGTTGGGCAGGTTTGTTATTAGAAGGCGTCATCCAGGCGCGGGTGCAGACGGTGCGGCCACGCACGCTCTCGTCGCCGCATGTTACAATGTCTTCGATGGTGATCGTTCCACGCTGGCCGGCTGCCAGGTCACCCACGGCGAATACATAAGTGCCATCCGGCAGGCGGGTATAGGCTTTGTCTGAAGCGGTCAACCCTACCTCCGCCGGGAGCTTTACATACACTTTGGCATCAGGTGCAGTGGCAAAACCGGAGTTGCTATAGCGAACGGTTGTGGTGCTTTCGAAGCAGCGACGTCGGCGGGTGGAGGAGACGCTGACGGAGAGGTAGGGAGAGAGTGTGACCCGGTTGCCGAAGTTGATGCCAGAGATAGCACCGCCAAGCGCCTCCACATCCACATTTTCTACATGCCCAGAGCCCGGACAGGAGGGGGCGATTGCAAATCCAACTCTCTCCTCCAGTACCGGGCTAACGGTGTAAGTGCCAGGTGCCACATCAATCCTATAGTTGCCATCCGCATCTGTTATGCCAAAGAAGGGGCCAGGAGTTGCTATCACGACTGTGTTTTCGATGCCCCTGCCAGAACCACTCGGGTTACAGTCGGCACTGTTATTTTGATAGACTTTTCCGCTTATAGAATTAACGTAGGGAGAAGCAATCGTGTCTTTAACCTGAACGTAAAAGTTGTCCTCATAGAAGTTGCCTTCCGGACCATAGGTAGGAAAGGTGTGGCCGGAAACGTTGAATTCATATTTGAATGAACCAAATACGTGGCTTACCTTATCATGTGAGAGCAGAATCTTGGAGCCTTTCGCGCTATTCCCCTGGCCCAGGCTGGACGTCCAGTTATGGGTGCCGTCCTGGTTAAAGCTGGCTATAACAGGCTTGCTTTCATAGTAGGAACCACCATAGTCTTCGTAGCCCGTTACATGTAGTTTTCCCAAGCTGTAGGCGATGCTGGTAAACATGCAGAAGCCCTTAGAGAGGCCCGCCTCCTTTGCCCAGAGTACTTCCCCATTGGTATCCATTTTTACTACCAGGGCGTCTCTCACGTCAGCGCGATTCGGGAGTGGATGGGAACCAAACGTGGAGCTATAGGCATAGGTGCCGGCTATGTACATGTCACCAAACTCATCAAAAACAACATCGCTGGCTTCTGAATAGCTTTTGTATTCACCATAAATTTTAGCCCACACCTCTTCACCGTCCCGGGTGTACTTTATAGCGAGCAACCGCTCATAACCATAGCCCGTGCTCAAACTAAATTCCCCAAACTTACCGGAATACATCATAGAACCTACCAGCACTATGTTTCCTTCCTTGTCAAAAGCGATGGATTTGGCGTGTGAATCGAGGCTATCTCCTGTTCCGGCCTTCACCCAAATCAATTTACCATCTGGACTAAACTTGGCCAGGAAAGCGGAGGAGCCACAGCACATCCTCTCCCGAAGTCTTAAATCAAATACGAACCAGCCGCTTATATCACCAGCCACGTAAACATTACCCGCTTTATCCACCAAAACTTTATTACCTGCAAAGGTAGAGCTGGAACCCTCAGTAACTTTCCAGATTAACCTGAAGTCCGGGTCAAGTTTGGCAACTACGAAAGAATACGAAAACTCCCTTCCTGTAATGTAAATATTGCCGGCTTTGTCTATCGCTATTGAATTAAGGTAGTTTCCTATATTACTTACATTTCTCTGTCCTTTAAGCTTGCCCGTTTTATCAAAGATCATAACCATGTAATCAGAGTAAAGGGCAGATCTTGTGGTGTCAGGTGTAATGATATCACCCCAATTAGGTCCCGGATATTCTGACCGCCCCAGGCTCATGAGCACATACATATCCCCGTTCTCTGCTGTGGCGGCATCTGCTATACGGTCGTTTTCTATGCTACTGAAAATTACTGGTTGAATGGCTACCTGGGCAAATGCAGTTATGGAGAGTGAAGTGAAAAAGCAAAAAAGTATAAATGCTCTCATAGGCTAAAAATGAACGTCGGTTATGAAGTATAGGTGATTCAGTAACAGGCTCTAAAGGTAGATATTTTAAATATAATATATAGTTTCTACACAACAATCTTGCTGTTGAAGTATATTTCCCAGCTTTATCCGGCTTGCAATGGTTTGCTGTCACACAAAGCGGGGAGTTCTTGATAAGGATTAAGGGGTATTTTCTATTGCGCCCGTTCATGATAATTAACACAAAGTGTTGCCCATCATTCCTGGCCCTTCTGGCTACTTCTGTACCCTTCTAAAGTGTTGCTGTTATGTTGCCTCGTCCTGATATAGATTGACAAACTTTTCCCAGAAAACGTGAAGATTTTGAGACGGCTTATAGGGTCTCTTCTATTTTGACCGTTTAAGCCGAGCAACGCTTAGTGCTGCTGTTGCTGGGTTGTTGCTGGCTGTTGCTGGGCTGTTGCTGGGCTGTTGCTGGCTGTTGCTGCATCATTTTTGGGCCTTGCTAAGCCTTGCTGGAGCCTTGGCGGCTCAGCAACAGGTGTAATAAAAAGCTGCAGCATGACCGTTCACAGCCGGTTATGGCGGGAATCAACCTACTCTACCGCTCAATAGCTTCTTTTACTGCTGCGGAGTGCCGCTTTTGATGTGTGATGTTGTGTCCCTTTTGTTGACATAGTGCTGCACAGTAGGAGGTGCGTTTAAAACAGCGGTACTTTTTTGCCTCCTGCCGCATCGCCTGGCTTTCAGCGGAACAAGAAAGGCTGCCTTTATCGGGCAGCCTTTCCTTTTACAAAGCATAAGTCCGCAGGGACCATTTATGATGAAAAGAGCAGAAAGCTCTTGAGGCGCGCAAGGTAGTCAATATTCATATATCCAAGCATATCACCGGCAGTCTCTTTTCAAAGCAGGGCAACCTCTTGGGAAACTTACCTAATGTGCGCTTTGCTCTGGTTGAAATGCAGTCACAGAAACCGGGGGTATTTTAATACGGCCTAAGAGGCTGTTTTGATTTCATTTAGATAATTTCTTAAGCATGATGTGTATCATGGTAATCTGTATCATTGTCTCGGCTGACTTGGTGCTGCGTTCATAGTCCTTGGAGAGCCTTCGGTAGAGGTTAAACCAGCCGAAGGTGCGCTCCACAATCCATCGTTTGGGCAAGGCCACAAAAGCCTTCTTGTGAATCTTGTTCACTATTTGAAGTCTCCAGCCCAACAACTGGAAGGTGCTCCTGACCCAGTCCCGCATCCTTTGCCCGCCGTAGCCCTGGTCGGCGAAGAAGACCCGGAGCCTGCTAAATTGGGCTATCCTGGAGGCTATGCGCAGGAGCAGGTACATTCCTCCCCGCCGCTCACTGATGTCGGCCCGGTGCACAATCACCATTATCATCAGCCCCAGCGTGTCCACCACCAGGTGCCGCTTGCGCCCTTTTATCCGCTTGGCCGCGTCATAGCCCCTTTGCCCTCCCTGTTCAGCGGTCTTCACGCTCTGCGAGTCTAGAATGCCCACGCTCGGGGAGTCTGCCTTTCCGTGCTTGCCCCTGACCTTGCTGCGCAGGCTCTCATGGAGCAAATCCCACACGCCGTTCTGGCGCCATTTGCGGTAATAGTAGTAGACTGTCTGCCAGGGCGGAAGCTCCAGGGGCATCATGCGCCACTGAATGCCTCCTTTGCTCACATAGAAGATGGCATCAAGAATGCTGCGCAGCGGCCAGATGCGCTTCCTGTCAAGTGTTTCATCTTCTAGTATCTTTTCTATACATTGCCATTGGGTGTCGGTTAAATCACTGGGGTAAGCCATAAGTCTGCAAACTTTTCTTACCCAACAGCCGGCACCTGCTTTTTTATCCAGCTAAATCAAAACAGCCTCTAAGTGTAATAATCATTAGTTGAGCTTACACCTATGTAGAATAAAACATCACATCACCGTACAAGTAGACCCTCTTTTAGGATTTATGAACAAAGAACTTGAGTAAGCCGACTCTCTTACCTATGCTATTTTGCTGACGTAATGGGTTAGACTTTTAATAAGCATACTTACAACAGTATATAAAAAATACTTATACAGTATGTTAAAAATACTTATAATCATTCTAAGTATCTTTTGCGATTAATGCGAACTATTCACCAAAAACTTTTGTATTTAAATCTCAACACTTCCTGTCTATAGCTAAACTTTCAATAAACAGACAAGGTGTATATGTAAACCGATTGATTTAAGCCTGCCTGTACCATAGCTTGTATCTGTGCGCTGTAAGTTGATGCAAACAAAGCAACGATGCCTACAGTATTGCATATGCCTGATAGCGGTGGTACAAAGGAAAGATTTAGCATCATAGTTGGAAAACTTTATGCTACCATAGCCATGCATAAGGCTTCTTTCCCGGAACTGGTTACTATAGAAAGGTTTCTGGACGCACCCCTTCCAGAAGCAGGCAGTGACGAAGTTTATCTGGAAAGGCTTGACGAATTCTGCTCATACCTTCACCAGCAAAGTGTTAGCTCCTATCTTATTCGCCACCTGCACCACAACCTGTGTGCGGATGTGGATGCATTAAAAAATAACTCCTTTACATTTATTCAGGAAGAGTATTACATCATTCTGCCTAAGTAATTATACCATTAGTGTAACCTGCCAACCTTGGTACAGGCAGCAAAGTTTTGTCAAAAAATGCTTAGTGGTGTTCACTGCTAATCTTACTTGTTTAATACATACCACATTCTACTTTTCTACTATGAAAACATTCTTCAAGGTTATGCTTACGCTTTCTCATAGTTCGGTAAAGACATGGGTTGCAGTCAAAGCCAGCAGTGAGGGAGAGGCAATTGTTATTGCAGATGACAGATGCATGGACACCCTCTTTTGTATTTGCGGTGAATCCGTTTGCGAAGTCACAGAAAGAGAGTACTATGCTATACTCACTAATGCAGGAATCAGACAAAAGAAGCAACTTTGAGCAGAGAGCGTATTACATCGGCAGCCAAAGTAAACCATCCATCTGTCTGTTTTTATTTAGACTGTGAATGGTAACCTGTATGATTGTGTAGTGTCTATCACAGGTGATTTAACTCCGCCAGTCTCTCTTTCAGCTTCTCTTTTGTCGGCTGAAACTCCCTCTGTAAGTCAGGATTATCCCTGCACAAGTAATGAAGGTACAGCAGGCACTGACCTGCTTCGTTTGCGCTCAGCTTCCCCACATCCAACTTCCTAATATATTCCAGCATGTACGCCATGATAAGGGATACGGCAACTTACCGCAGGAGGTAAGTAGTAAACTCTGCCTTTCTTACCCGGAGAAGCTTTTGGCTGTACATGGAACAGTCTATGCCATCACTATCCAGCCAAAGAAAGTCCTTTACATACAGCCCCTTTCCTTTTACTCCGCAGTGGACTCGAACTATATGGTTTATGGATAATTATTTGCGGTTTTTGGCTGGATTCACCACAAAAAGTCTCCATAAGCATTAACAGTTGGTGTAAGGTTACGCTTATCCAGTATCGAAGGGATAAAGCCACAGTTTGTTGAACAGCGATTCTTACCAATTAGAGGTGCAAACGTAGCCTCCATTTTACTGACGCAGGGGTGGTGGTTACTTAGCTTATCTCAGAATCATAACCCATTTTGAACAGATAAGCAGGAATGGTCGGAGCAAGATGGGGCTACTTTTGCAAGCACAGTTATTATTTGTATGTTTATACACTTAGATTAAATTAGCACCTACAGCAGTTGCATGGAATACATCAGAAGAGTGCTAATCATCGATGATGATGCTACCAGCGTCTTCCTTACAAAGAGAGTTGTGAGCAACATGTGCGCTGGTGCGGAGATTCAGACAGCGCAAAGTGGTTCGGAAGGTATGAAACTGCTGGTAGAGGCAAAGAAAAAGAGGCTGCTCCCACAGTTAATCCTTCTAGATATCAACATGCACGATATGAGTGGCTTAACCCTGCTGGAAGAACTTGGGAAGCTCCGGGTGGTGAACCTGATTGATACGCAAATCGTGCTCCTGACTTCATCTGTGGACCCTCTGCACATTGCCTCAGCCAAAAGACACATGGCGGCAACATACTTGCCAAAGCCCCTCACCAAGCAAAGCCTACTCGATATTCTTGCCTGACGTCAGCCCCGTTAAAATGTGCAAGGCAGGAGGAATTAAAGCCAAGCCTCCTGCTGACCTCGGTTGGTCTATCATCAAAACACTACGTGGAGTATCACAATACAATATTCCTTATAGAGCGAGAAAAGTATGGGCGCTGCCTTTTCCAGAGGGATAGCAAGGGAATAGGAAACCGTTGGTAGTATTTTTTTGCCAGCAGCCAGTCTTCTGCGCTTGCCGAGTCAATGAAAGCTATTATCTTTATTTTTTCCTTGAATCCCCGGTTTGACTTACTGCATAGGTTGTCTGTGACAGTCTGCCGGAAAACGCCTCTTACACGACCACCCCAAAACTTCGAAGGCTGGCTTGCCTAAGCTGCGGGAACAGAACTTCCTGCGTCCAAGTCTGGTCGCTGACGTGAGGGGTGAAGTGAGAATCAATTCTACGCTGCCGGAGATTAGGAAGCAGGGTTTGTGTGGAGGGCGCATATTAATCGGTTCAAGCCATTTTGCCTGTGCCAGTCATTTATCTATGTAAAAGCATTTTACCCTTGCTACTTTGTGCTTAGGCGTTCACCTGTTATCTTTATACATGGAGCAACCACCCAAGAAGTCACGGTCACAAAGAAAGCTTATAGAACTGAACGATGAACTGGAAAATTATTTCAGTAACACAATTATACCTCAGCTATTTGTAGATGCGGACATGATACTGCGCAAGTTCACCCCTCCTGCCATGAAGCACTTTAACCTCTCAGCCGAAGACGTGGGCAGACACATAGACGATGTGTCCAGCAACATCCGCTTCCCAACCATCATCGAGAACATCGAAGAAGTGATTGAAAGCAGCAAGGACTTGGAGAAGGAAATCCAGACCACCGACAAAAGGTGGTACCAGTTGAACATCCTGCCCTACATCGTCCGGAAAGAGAACAGAACCAATGGCGTCATCATCACCTTCATCGACATCAACGACCGCATCGATATGCTGAGGCGGTATGAGAAACTCAACAAGAGGTATGAAAATATCATTTTCTCCATGTCCCATGACATCAAAGGTCCCCTCTCCAACATCGAAGGGTTAGTTGATGCATTGAGGGACATGCAGGGAGAGGAAGCCGACACTAAGCCTGTCATGGACATGTTGAGCCAGTCTGTGCGCAACCTGCGCAGCACGGTTGTGGAACTCTCAGACATAGGGGAGAGCGACACCGACTTCGCCAAGGTGCCAGAGCGGGTGAATTTCGGAAATATGATAGAAGATGCCAAACTCGCCTTGAAAGACAAAATATATGAAGCAGGGGCACAGATAAAGGCTGAAATAAACGTACCCGAGATAATTTTGTCCCGCAAGAATGTCAGGAGCATCGTCTATAACCTTCTGAGCAATGCAGTTAAGTATAGGGCACCTGACAGAGCACCAGATATTTTCATCAAAACCGAGGCGTCAGGTGATTTTATTCTGCTCTCTGTCAGCGACAACGGGGTGGGCATAGAAGATGATAAGAAGGAGGCGATTTTCGAGCGGCACACCAGACTCAGGAAGGATGTAGAAGGCACGGGGATGGGACTGTTCATCGTGAAGAGGCTTGCAGAAGACACAGGGGGGAAGGTTGAGGTGGAGAGCAAACTGGGCGAGGGCACCACCTTTCACGTCTGTCTGAAAGGGCAGCGGTAAAGGCAGCGACAGGCACAGAATTCCTGTTCCATCAGGCAGGGCACTTAATCTTCCGCCAGCAACGTATTCGAGTTTCCTCGCACTTTGTCTTTCTCGTTCCGCAACTCCCGCAGCCTGTCCTTCAACTCCTCCCGGAGCGGCTGGCTTTCACAGTGCAGGTCATGGTCCTCCTTTGTCAGAGCGTGAAGGTAGAACAGGCATTGAGCGACTTCAAACGCACTCAGCCGCTTTACCTCTACTTTCTTGATATGTTCATACAAAAAATTCATCTACAAAATTACGGCACTTGCCCTTTTATTGCTGCCGGATTAATAATGAACGTCATGGAGTAAAATACTGAGAATGCAGGTGCTACTACTTAAATTGAACAATTCTCAGGTCAGAAAACATCTACTTTGTCTACTTTCCGTTGCGAGGGAAGGGAGAAGAGGTGCCGGGGGAAAGATGATTTGAGGCATGAAGGTGATTTCAAGAATATT
Organism: Pontibacter diazotrophicus; assembly: GCF_003367245.1. Lineage (GTDB taxonomy): Bacteria > Bacteroidota > Bacteroidia > Cytophagales > Hymenobacteraceae > Pontibacter > Pontibacter diazotrophicus. The sequence continues at coordinate 13,381 of NZ_QRGR01000042.1, forward strand.
ACTGGTCGATGATGACGCAGTCTATTTATACATCACGCAGCGGTTGCTCAGGCAACTGTGGGCGGTGGTGGAGGTACAAACCGCTGCGAACGGGGAGGATGCCTTGAAACTGTTGAAGGAGAGGACTGAAAAAAAGCTGTTGCCGGAACTTATCATCTCCGATATTGAGATGCCTGTTATGAATGGACTCACTTTCATGGAAGAACTGCATAGACTGAACCTTGTCGACTTCAACAGCACGAAGCTTGTACTCAATAGCAGTAGCCTGATTTACAAAAGTGTAGACAGGGCAGGCGTGGATTCGGCAGTGACCTTCTTCTCCAAGCCGCTCACGAGGGAGAAACTGCTCAGAATTATAGACTGAGGTGCAGGAAAAGCTACTTTCTGATGTTTTGCTATCACGCCCCTTCATTACGATAGAAAGTCCACCCTTATCTGGACTCTTTCCTTTTCTACTGGCGTCAGGAGCGTGACTTCTACCTTATCGTCTTCGTCATAGTATTTGGCGAGTCCCTTGATAGCACCAACGGCAAAAGTCGCCATTTTTCGTTTGGAGTGGTAGTCCACTATTAACTGCGTATCGCCTTTCTTTGTCACCAGTAGCATTGGCGGGCTTTTCCGATTGTTCTTCTCCCTTACGGCAGCGTGCATACCCGCTACCGTGTTGAGTAGCATATCATAGGTGTTCCATTCCGGGCGCAGATACCTTTTGTACATTAGCAGTAGGTCAGGCACCAAGAACTCCCCGAACCGTTCCAACAGTTGGTGCAGCGGTATTCCTGTGCGTTCAGATGCTTTCGCCATAAGGGAAAAGAGTTCACTGGTGGGGTACATCTCCTGCATCTGGTAGGAAGCATGCTCTATGCCTGCCGCTTTAAGTAATTTCGCCCAAGTGCTGTCATCATACAAACTCTCCACATAGCGTTTGCACAGCACGAAAATAGTGCCGTGCATCTGGTCTTCATATGAAAAGTTGTCTCCCATTGGGGTAATAATTCACTGTTGCCGCTTTACTTTTTCTCTATTTCATCCATCACGGCAGATGCGAGAGTTTCCAGCATCTTCTGGTCAGACGCAGAAAACTCCCTCGGCTTCTTGTCCACAATGCAGACAGCCCCGATGTTATAGCCATCAGTCGTGGTCAAGGGTGCCGCAGCGTAAAACCTAAGACCGAAATCACCAGTCACCAGAGGGTTCGCCAGTAGGCAGGGTTCATTCAGGGTGTTCTCGAAAACGGTGACATCAGACCGTAGCACGGCAAGGGAACAGAGGCTTACATCTCTTCTCACCTCTTTTGTGCTGCCCATGCCAACCCCGGCTTTTGTTACGACATAGTCCTTTACCACGAAATTCACCAGCGCAATAGGCACACCGAACATGCGGGAGGCAACGGCTGCGATATGCTTGAAGGTGCCGTTCTCTTCATAGGTGTCTAAAATGTTCAGGCTGCGCAGCTTTGCCAGCCGTTGCTCTTCATTTTGGGGGATGATAGGCTTGCCTAAAGAGTTTTCCATGGTCGCAGTTTTTGATTCGGACCAGCTTTGAAGCTGGAAACGGTGCTTATAGCGGCTAATCCTTGGGTGCTACCTGACAGTAACTCGCTCAGTCATCCAGAGAACCTCGGATATGTGATAAAGTCTCAGCAGCACCTATTCGGCTCAGTTTGCCGATAACCTGCTTACAAACAACCCTTTGATGTAGTTGTTCATAAATGCCAATGTAAATCTACGGTAGTTATTCATGGCTTTCAGCGGGACTACTACTTAAATTGAATCCGAATAAGTACTTAATTCTTTTTTTAGAAAATTCATAAACTTCCTCGACACAATAAACAGTCGAGTTGCCCCTCTCGTTCTGCAAGAAGATGATACTCACTGCAATGTTTAGCGGCAGGAAAGAATGTGTTGCGCTATGAGAATGTTTACAAAGAAGAACTTTTTTGATGAATGCACGCTCTTCATGAGGGAGTGGGTAAAGCTTTTGTCTGAAAACAAGCTGGATGAAGCCTGTGATATGTTAGATGAACCAGAGGACAATGGCAGAAGTGTCTTTTGGATGCCGAAACCATGACAGAGGCACTTTTAGAGTACTCCGGACAAAGGCGGATGCCTTCCATTAGCGACCCTTACCGGATGGACTTGGAAAAGGAGAGAATATGCTTCATTGGGTATGACGATGGTAGCTACGCTGTCGACTATGACATCCCCATTGATGGTGAATGGACAGATTTGACAGCACAACTCACATTCAAAAAACATCCCTCCGGATTGTATTTAGCCTTGTTAGAAGGTTTGTCTGTGTTGAAGTAGGGGCAGAAGCCTTGCCTTACTGCTGTTCTTCAATTTCCCTCGTGCTGCATATCTCCTGCACTGCCTGCATCGGTACGCCATCTGTTTCAATTTAGCTTCGAGCCGAGGTCAGGATGGCGGGACGGAGAAGCTTATTTGCCAGCACACTTGATAGCAGAGGTTCCGGTGTGATGAATTTTTGAAAGCAGCGGATTCGTTGTTTGTTCTATAGGAGAATGTTATGGCAGAAAGTCTACCTTTACTTGAACGTCTTCCTCGCCCGCTGGCGTCAGGAGCGTTACCTCTACCTTGTCGCTTTCGTCAAAGTGCTTAGCGATGCCTCTTACGATTCCTACCGCTACTCCCCCCATCCTGCGCTTGGAATGGTAATCTATAAGCAACTGCCTGTCGCTTATCTTTGTGACCAGCAGTATGGGTGGCGTAGTCCGGCTGTCCTCTTTCCTGACGGCAGCGTGCATAGCCGTTTCCGTGTTGAGCAGCATGTCGTAAGTGCGCCACTCCGGGCGAACGTACTTTTTATATATCAGGAGCAAATCTGGCACCAAGGACTCTCCGAACTGTTCCATCAGTTCGTGCGGTGGAATCCCCATCAGTTCAGAGGCTTTGCCTACAATGGCGAAGATTTCACTGGTGGGGTACATCTCGTTCATCTGGTAAGGCGCATGTTTTACACCTGCTGCTTCACGTAGATTCACCCACGTGCTATAACCATATAAGCTTTCCACGAAGCGTTTGAGCAAGACGAAAATAGAGCCGTGCATCCTGTCTTCGTGGGTAATGTTGTTCTTCATATACTATCCTTTGCAGCTACATGAAAAAGGTAGCAACACGCAAGATAAGAATAATGTAGGCAAAAGAGGGCACTATTTAGACTTACCTATCAGCCATTCAACAGCCAGTGTCTTATTGATGAAATTTTGCAACTCGAACGGGAGCGTCAGCGCCTTTTGGATATGCCTGATGTTGTTCTGCGCTGTTGTCTCCTCGGAAGCGCTTGCTGATTGAACTCGTGCCACTTTCTGCACCCGGGTCATCGTCATTCCCGCAGCAAGATAGGTGGCTATCTCCCGTCTCTGTTCATCGTCAACGGAGATGATGGTTCTGGTCGAATCGAGCAGGAGCCGCTTTACGTCATAGTGCTTCATTGTGTCCAGCAGCGTGTCGATACTGCGCTTTATCTCGGAGAGTAGGTAATCATGCAAGTCAGGGTACTCTACCTCCATGATATCGGTAGCCGGGTTGTAGTCTAACCGGATAATACTGTTGTCAAACAGGACCATCTGTGTACGGAGTAAATCAGTTTTCAAATATATGTGGATTCTTTTCTTGGACTTCACAACATTTGGCAGGGCATTTTAGTGCTGCTGGTCTTTTATTTTGTTTGAGGCGCTATGGTGAAATATTTCTCGGGTGCCCCATTCAACCGTATAGGAGTGAGTGAAGCAGTATTAATAAAATCAGAATGATTCTTTACCAGACAACATACATTGAAATTCATTACAGTGAAAAGGAGAAACTGCTGGAATCCTTCTTTTACGGCACAGCGACAGATATCCATTATAGAGAGTCACTTGTCGCTCTGATTGAAATCACCAAGGCTCATGATGTGAAACGGTGGCTCTGCGATATCAGCCAAGCAGGAGCCTTCCGGATAGCAGACGAAGTGTGGGCAAGGAGAGAGTGGTACCCGGTGTTCTCTCCACTTGCTTCAAACTTGGAGAAACTGGCGGTAGTGAAGGAGGGAAGCTTCTATGGCGGGGGAGGCATGGATGGCATGTGGAAGAATGTCATTGATGGCAAATTGCCTGCCTCGTGTCAGGAGTTTGAAGACTATAGTGAGGCAAGGGCATGGGTGCTGGATTAATTTCCCGATGTCAGCCACGCTATTGCAGCGGTTATGCTAGTAAAGGTTATAGGTTAGTAAAATATTTTACACTTAAATTTTACACCTGCGGATAGATATTGAAGTGTAAATTGTGCTATACCGGGCATTAAAAAAGCCTCAGGGTTATTCTAAGGCTTTTTAATATTATTATTCAAATGTGTCTAACACGGTGGTTTAGGAAAATTCTATTCTATATGTATAGCATGAGGTGGGTATCTAGGTAAGGGGAATTCTGCTGCTTTATAGGCTGTTCCCCCTCCCACATTCATTTAATCGCCTGGTTATTCTCTCTCCTCCTTTACATAACTTTCGTTATACGACCCTGAAAAAATTGCACTACTTCTTTTGTTTTCACAGTTTCCAAAGTGCCTTCTTGTTTTAGCCTACAAGCTTTTTTGTGTAAAGCAGGGGCTGATGTTTTGCGGTTGTGCGTATGAGAACTGCTCATGCTAGAAAAGATCATCCGAGGGTGTGAAAGACAAGTAGGCGGAAGTTTAACCGGCCGTTCTACGAGACAACCTTATTTCTTACGCTTCTAACATATTTGCCTTTTCGGGCTTTGCCACGCCAGATAATGATGCCTGTCACCCACAGCATACCTGGCATCAGCCCGAGCAAAAACCACAGCCCTCTTGTAAGATATCCACCTACTTCTCCAAAGTGAAGAGGGATGAACCAATTCCTCGTTACCCTGTGCCCGAGTGGTGCAGCAGTAGGATCGTATTCATACAGCACATCGGCTGTGTACTGGTCCAGGTAAACGGTAGGTCGATATTGCGCACCAGCACTGATAGCAGCTTGGTAGGTGTAAGAGAGATACACATAGCCCACGCTGTCTTTCGGCAGAATGAGGTATCGCTTGTAGTAGTCGCCGTACTTGCTGTCCATTAGGTCCAGGGCCTGGTAGATCGTCATAGAAGGCACATCAGAGCGGTATACAGACTTCAGTTGCTTTGGGTCCGGCATAGGCTCCGCGGTGCGGGTGATGGTGTTGACCGTTTCCTGTGTTTGATTCGGGAAAGCAAAATAGACCCCTGTGATCGCCACGATAGCAAGCGGAATACTAAAGTAGAAGCCAAATACATTGTGCAGGTCGTAGGTCCTGCGCTTAAAGGAGACATCGGGCTTTAGGCGAAGGCCGTCCTTCAGGCGGCGCTTTTTGCGAGGCCACCACAGCATTACGCCAGAGGAGACCAGCACGAAGGCTAGCAATAAGGCACAGGTACCTGTAATAACAGAGCCTTTCTCCCCTACTGTCAGTGTCCGGTGTACTTCCAGTACCTCGTCCAGCAGGCCCCTGCGCAGCTCCATCTCCCCCAGATAGCTTCCGGTACCGGCATCGTAAAACAGCCACTCCTTTTTCCTTTTTACCTTCAGGATGTAGTTTTCCAGCTCCCGCAAAGGGAAATTAATAGTCACCACCTCACTTCCGAACTGCTCTTCGGCCTGGTGCAGTACCTCCCGTACCTCCACAGCCTTTGCAGCAGGCGTTGCTTTGTACAAGTGTGGGTACAGCACCACCGTCAACTCTGGCTGGAACACATACACAGAGCCTGTAATGCCGACCACCGACAGCACGGCCCCGGCTACTAAGCCGACCCAGAGGTGTACCTGAAGGATAAATTTGCGCATGACTTCTAAATCAAAAATGCCAGCGGCGCAGATGCCGAAAGGAGCTGCGCCGCTGGTAATAAATATGATATGTTGTTACCCTATTTCTAGAACTTCACGCCCACAGTACCTTGCACATGAAGCGGCGCTCCCGGCATGATGGCAGTGGCTGACTGAGAACCCTCATAGTATCTGATGTTGGTTAAATTTCGAACGTTCACAGCCGCATGCAGGCGCTTGTTACCATAGAAAACGGTGGCATCGTAGCGCGTGTAGCCTGGCAGTCTGAAGCTGTCTTTTGCATCGCCGGGGCGATCTCCGAAGCTGGAGAAACCGCCACCAAAGCCAAATCCTTTCAGCATGCCGCTCTGCAGCTCATAAGTCGTCCAGAGGCTGCTGCTGTGCTTGCTTACTCCTCTGAAAGCGGTTCCGATCATGCTTTCATCCGTATCCTTGGTCACGCGTGCATCGGTGTAGCTGTACGTGGCGATCACGTTCAGGCCCGGCAGTACTTCACCTGTAATATCGGTCTCCACACCTTCGCTCTGCACTTCACCAACCTGTATGTTAAAGTTCACATCTTCCGGATTCGTTACCGGCACGTTGCTGCGCGTAATGTTGAAGTAAGCTGCCTTGAAGTTTACTTTGTCGTTCAGCAGGCCGATCTTAGCACCACCTTCCAACAGGTCAGAAACAACAGGCTCAAACACATCGCCGTCTTTTGTCTGGCCCGTTTCCGGCTGAAATCCTCTGGACCAGTTACCGTACACCGATACAGGACCAAACATTTCGTACAGTACCCCTACCCGCGGGTTCAGCGCTGTATTACGCTGCGTCGTGGTCGTGTTATCTCTTGCGTTGATATTTTCCTGCTCCCAGATATCATAACGTGCGCCCAGTAATACTTTCAGGCGCTGATTTATGGAGATAAAGTCCTGCACATAAAAACCTAACAGGTCTGTATTGTCGCGGTAAGCGTTTCCCAGTTTCAGCTTATCAAAAGGCTTTGGCTTAGAGCTGTACTGCGGGTTGTAAATATCCAGTGTGTCGTAGGCGGCACGTTTGAACCAGATATCGAACATCGACTTGGCGGCTTCAACCCCTACCACGGCTTTGTGCTCGAAAGAGCGGCCCGTATTGAACGTGGCGTACAATTCGTTCTGCGTGGCAAAGTTGCGCTCGAAGTTGTACTGGTCCTGCAGGCGGCGTCTGATCTTAGAGTTCGACCCTTTCACCACGCTAAGCTGCTCCACAACGGTTCTCTGCTCAGAAGAGTAGTTGAAGTTAGACGCATGGCGCAGGCTGAAGATGTTGTTGAAGCGGTGCTGCAGGTTGTACTGCGCCAGGCGGTTCTGGTGAATGCCTACGTTGTCGGGCTCACCCAATGAACGGCTGGCAGGCACATCGGCTACCACACCCCCTACAGAAAATATACCGCGGTCAGAGGCCTGATCATGGTTCAGGAATTCAGCTTCTACGGTAAGTGATGTTTTGTCAGAGAAATCATAGGTTAGGGCCGGGGCAACAAAAATGCGCTCCGTGCTTACGAAATCACGGTAGGTGTCGCCTTTCTCGTACACCGCGTTCAGCCTGTACTTGAATGTCTTGCTTTCGTTAAAAGCACCGCCCAGGTCAACCGCAGGGCGTACCTGCCCAAAGCTGTTCGCTGTTACCTGCACATCCTGGAACGTGTAGGCGGTTGGCTTCTTTGTGGTGATGTTGATCATGCCGCCCGGGTCGCTCACGCCATACAGCACAGAGGCAGGGCCTTTCATCACTTCGATCTGCTGGATGTTAGCCGTTTCGCGATAAGTACGCACGCTGTTCCGGAAGCCGTTTTTAAAAATACTCTCGGTGTTGGTTCTGAAACCACGGATCTGGAAAATATCCGTACGGCCACCAAAGCCTGTTTCCATGGTCACGCCACTCACGTTGCGCATGGCATCCTCCAATCTGATAACCTGCATCTGGTCCAGGGCACGGCGCGAAATGATCTGCACCGACTGCGGCACAGACTTGATAGGCGCCTCCATTTTAGTGGCCGTAGAGCCGATCGGCTGAATAAACTCGCCACTGCGGTTGGCAGATACCTCCACCTCGTTCAAGGAAGTAGCGGAGGAAGGCAAAAGCAGGTACACTGTGGTAGTAGTACCTGCTGCCACGGCTACTTCACGCTTCACGGTCGTGTAGCCCAGGCTGTTCGCCACGAGTGTGTAGTTAGCAGGCGGAACCATCCTAATGGCAAATTTGCCCTCTTCGTCGGTGGTCGTGCCCAGGCTGGTTCCTTCCAGCGACACGCTGATGCCGGTAAGCGGCTCATTCCGTTCAGAGACAATGCGGCCTTCAATACGGCCAAAGCCTTGTCCAAAGGTCATGTGTGCTGTCACCATAACAGCAAAAAGAATAGTAAAAATACGGTACATAGGCTTTAAGTTTATTTAGAAACATTCTAAAGAGCGACAAACTTAGGAAGGGATGCCCAGAAGTGAAAGAACTATTTAGAAAAATTCTAAATAGTTCAATTTAAAAGTCTTTGACATTACAAGAGTTATAACCACTTCCTTTTGTTGAAATTCAGTGTACTTAGAGGGGTTGAACTTCTTTAAAGGCAAGTGAAGGAACAGATAGAGGAAATAATGGGACACAGGTAAAGACGAAAGTACCTGCGAGCACCCGAAACATGCTAAGCTTCTTAAAATTTGATGCAATGCTGTTTTCTGTCTAGTGGTCTTGACACCGCATTAGGCGATGCCCCTCTGAAAATACCAAAACTTCTACCCCGGATTCCGGGCTGTAGGTGCGGTTTCTCCCATAACAGATCCTATGTTTGCCATTGTATATTAACTTGAATATAAAGAGCAGAAAGGAAGGAGTAAGATTAAATAACAAATATGGCCATCATAGCCCGTATAACATGATAAGTACAGTCTCCAGGGCCTCCCGGAGGGGGCTTTTGGTACTTTCACAGAAGGATGGATTGATGTTATACATCACCTGTAGCGTGTTTAGTGCGGGTGAAACTGTAACGAATCTCTTGGACCTTCACACCTAATATAAAAGACTGGAATATCAAATTAATCTGCCGGCAAGGCTTCGCTTTGGCAGCGCCAACCTCGAACAGCAAGCCCGAAACTAAGTTATTATAGCATTTTACAAACGCGCGTTCGAAAAGAGTTACTGCCTGCCACATGTCTGGCGGGAAAGGCAGCTCCTCCCCTGGAGCTGGAATTCTATTTTCTCCTGCGCTCTAGTTTCAGTGGTACATGGCTTTTATTAGAAAAGGGGAAAGAAATAATGAAATTAATTAACCTCATTACCTACATTATCCTAATCAGAAGCGTGATTATTAACGCTTTCTGTTATGGCCTTATATTCAGCATAGCCCTCTGGCCCCATCAGCTCGTACCCTATCACGCTCGTTGAAGTACTGCTCAAGGCCTTCGATGATGCCGATTACAAAGCCCGACATCCTGCTATGCTTCTTATAATCCTGTTTACTTTTAAGCTCAAAAGTAAACTAACGATATTTATAGTTTACTTTCGCAAAGAAAAAAGCAATCATGGCGATACAGCTTGAGAAATACAAGGCAGGCCATTGGCAGCCAGGAACGGGGTATAAATCTTTTTGCCCGTAAAAGTGAACGACCAGTGGCAATGGGCGGATGCTCAGCTCAACACATTGCTGGAAAGGGCTTCCATCCGGCTAGGAGAGCTTAACTCTTATGCCAGACTAGTGCCTAACATCGATTTATTCATATCGCTCCACGTCACAAAAGAAGCCGTTGTCTCAAGCAGAATAGAGGGCACGCAGACCAACATTGCCGAAGCAATGCTACCGGAAGAGGAGATCAGACCTGAAAGAAGAAATGGCTGGAAGGAGGTAAACAACTATACCCATGCCCTGAACGACGCCATCAAAAGCCTGAGCAAGCTGCCGCTGTCTTCCCGTTTGCTCAGGCAGGCGCACCAAAAGTTGATGACGGGTGTAAGAGGAGACCACAAGTTGCCTGGCGCGTTTCGCTGCAGCCAAAACTGGATTGGCGGCAGCGGGCCGGCAGATGCCATCTTCGTTCCGCCGGCACATGTTCATGTGGACGAACTGATGAGTGATTTGGAGAACTTCCTGCATAATGACCAGATCAGCGTTCCGGCACTCGTGCGGATAGGTATAGCGCACTATCAGTTTGAAACCATACACCCCTTCCTGGATGGTAACGGCCGTATTGGCCGGCTGCTTATCACGCTGTTTCTGGTGGACCAGGACATCCTGCATCAGCCGCTTTTGTATCTGTCCTCCTATTTCGAGAAAAACAAGTCCCATTATTACGACAACCTGACACGGGTCCGGGAAAAGAACGACATGCTCCACTGGCTGAAGTACTTTCTCATCGGCGTGGAGAAGACAGCCCAGGAGGCGGTAGATACGCTCTCAAAGGTTATCACGCTAAAGCAGGACCTGGAGAACAGCATACACCGGGAATGGGGAAGGCGCACGCAGTCGGCCTTGAAACTGCTCCTCCAGTTGTTTGAGCATCCGGTCGTGACGGTGAAAGATGCCCAGACCATCTGCCAGCTCAGTAAGAAAGCAGCAGGAGAATTGATTGAAAGCTTTGAGAAGGCAGGAATACTGGTAGAGCAGACCGGTCAGAGCCGCAACCGCATCTACCTCTTCGCCCCATACCTGGAGCTTTTCAAGAGTTGATGCCATCACCAGTCTGAAGCCTGTCCACACCGGAGGGGCTCTTCATTTCTTCCCCATCAGCTCCTGAAGGCTGACCGTCTCCAGGTAAGGCTCCAGGCAGGCTTTGCTTTTAAAGCCGCGCACGTTCTTCACCTGGTTATCTTCCGGAGAGTACCATACCTCGGCAAAGAACTCGCCCATGTGGTAGAGCACCACGCTGTATCCCCCATCGTGCCGCACGGAAAGGTAGTTGCCGTTCTGCCAGACTAGCTCTGCTCTGCGGCTCAGGTCACAGTAGTTGAATTGGTAGAGGTTCATAACCTGGATTCTTACATAATGAAGTTAATCAACCTAATTACCTTCATGACGCATTTATGCGTCAGTAGTCTTGAATAAACCTCTGCTCATACTCCCGCCGCAGCTTCTCCCGCTCCCACTGCCAGCTGGCGGGCCTGGTGAACAGCATGACAAGTCCGGCTTTTATGAAGAAGAGGAACTTGCTCATACTGCCCCCTGTTTCTCACTCTTCCGTTTGGCGGCTGCTGTCTTCTTGTAGTCACCGGGCCGCTTCAGGGACTTTGGTTTTTACGTTCTTTGATTGGCAGCGGCATCTGAGTAGAAGGATTGTCTTTCAGGTATGCTTCCAGTGCAGTCTCCATGATGATTTCGCGCAGCGAGGTGCGGTCCCAGTACTCCACCCGCTTGGCCTTCAGGTACAGGTCCGCCCGCATGATAGTGGAGAAGGGAATCCGCACGTCGGCCGCATCGAGATAGTCCTGCTCGCTAACGCCTCCCTCCTCTACTGCCTGGCCAGCTGGTGCCTGGTTTGTGGTCTCTTCCGGCTCCGCTCTCGTTTTATCTTTCGAGTAGATGAGCTCACTAAGTGATTTGCCTCCGGTCTTAAGTCCGGATGATTGGTTTCGCCTGTCTTTTCCTTTTGCCCTTGTTGCCTGTGTCTTGCGACCGGTTCGCGAGGAATAAGGGGTTCATGAACCTCATGAATGACATTAGTTTTTCTTGTGTCCTTGATCTATAAGACCGAATGTATCGTCAAGCGGGCAGAAGACCTGTACCCCTGTGTCCACATCAGTACCCTCCACCAGTCGGAGCCTTTGCTGTCTTCTTCAAACCTCTCCACTCTAGCCCTTGCCAACCTGGAGGCTTTGTTTTTATAAGGGACTACATCACCTATAAAAATGAAAATGTTATCCCTGGATGTTGCTTCTGTCGCTATAAAATCATTCGTAGTATTTGCTAAAGGATGCACTCCGGACACTTCCGCTGTCAGCTTTTTCTAGTCCACTGCTCCGTTTGCCTGCGTGTTGCAGGAGTATACGTCCTGCGTCTGTATCACGGCTACGTTGTGGGGCGTGTTCTCTCGGATAATGGTATCAGCAGCTCGCCCCTAACTTCTCGCTCAGGTGCTGATATAAGCTTCAGCCGATATCTCTATTGCTCGACTTGTTAAAGCGCGTCAGGAAAGCCCCTGTTAGACTGGCTGCTGATACCAGCAGGCTCCAGAACTGTTTTCACGCCCGGTGTCGAGAAGAAATCAGCCAGCAGCGGTATCAGGGAACAGTTTGTGTAGAGCCACACATTAATCATCGGCACAAATGATAGGCCTGCACGGCTCTTTAAACCCCCATGGAGGACTTCTTCTTCCCTTTTGTTATAGAAGCTCCACCTGCCTCATGCAATGACACGACCTGAACGGTTTGCTCCTTCATGCATGGGGCTATATTACTGTCGTTTAGTATGACTGCCATACAGTATGACTGTCATGCTGAACGACAGTCTTGCGCAGCAAAGGCCAGAGAGCTGCTTCAGGTGGCCTTTAGCTTGGCAGTGTTCTCTGTTGCCTGCCCCTCATTCCCTATGAATTGATAGCAGGGCCTCTTTAAACCTTCTTACGCTGAGCTGGTGTGCTCTTACAAGCTTGATACAAAAGGGAAGAAAAGGAAGTGGTAGACTATCCCAGGAGGTCATGTCCAAAAAGCATGCATCAAGCCAACCTAAAGGAGGAGTTTGAGGATGCAGCTCCGGTTCATGAAAATATCACTTTCGGATTTTAAGCCTACCGTGTCGGCCCAATGTCCACCTAGCTCTCCAGCGCCTGCAGCACCTGCACTGACAGGGCGGATAACAGGTCATAGCCGGTAGCCTGCTCGATGTCATCCACTGTTGTGCGCTAGGTGCCCAGGCTTGGGCGTCATCAGCAGCTTCGCACCAGGTGAAGCAAAACATCCGGAAATTGTCTATCTTTAAGCTTGTGCTATTGTATAGCATATCCTTTCTTTAACGTGCAAAACCAGCGGGTGCCTTTCCAAGAGGCTGGCGCTTGCCATAACAAGCGGTCTGATAGAGGTCACTCGTCCAAACAATCGAAATTCAGGTCAAAGATGACGTGACGTGCATTAACAGTAAACACAAAATCAAGTTCTATATGATGACTAAAATTTTACTCTCTGCTTTCCTGTCCTTGTCTTTGTTAAGCGCTTTTAGTCCTGGCTATGCACAGCGGCCATCTACCTCCGCTCAAACTGCGTCAAGAGTAGTGGAAGACGGCGGAACCGGTCCATACAGCGCCATTATGCTTACCGAAGGTACATTACCCACGCATACCGTCTTCCGTCCGGAAGACCTGAGCGCTTTTGGTAAAAAAAATAAACTGCCCATCATTGCCTGGGGTAATGGAGCCTGTGCCAATTCTCCCTGGGAACATGTTAATTTTTTGTCTGAGGTATCCTCTTATGGTTTTTTAGTCGTCGCTATTGGCCCCATGCCACAGGAAGGGGAAAAAGGGACCGGGAAATCGACATCCTCCCAGCTTCTAGATGCGATTGACTGGACGGTTGCTCAGAATAAAGACAAGAAAAGCCCTTACTACAATAAAATTGATGTCACCAAAGTAGCCGTAAGCGGCATGTCCTGCGGTGGTCTGCAAACGCTTGAAGTAGCCTCCGACCCACGTGTAAGCACAGTAGTGGTTTATAATAGCGGTATTTTTAATACCCCCGGAAACGGGAGGAGTGCTATGCCGAACCTTACAAAAGAAAACCTCAAGAAAATTCATTCGCCTACCCTGTATATGCTTGGAGGCGAAAAGGACATAGCCTATGCCAATGGCATGGACGATTACAAGCGAATCAACCATGTACCGGTTTTCATGGCGAATATGGATGTGGGGCATGCCGGAACTTACAGCCAGCCGCATGGTGGTGAATTTGCTAAAGTTGCCACCGCCTGGTACCAATGGCAGCTGAAGGGCGACAGCGCGGCAGGCAGGCTATTTACAGGTGAACCTGCAGGTTTATCTAAGAACCCAATCTGGAGAGTTGAGAAAAAGAACATGCCTTAGGGCCAAAACCTGGCTCTCTCAAACTCTATACTGTGAGGCGTGGTCGGGCTTAACAATTTGGCACTAGGTAAAGCAAAGCGTTCTAAATTTGTCTTTCTACAAGATTACTCTAGCAAGCAGCAATTTCATACAATTTTAAAAGTGCCATATCAGTGGGTGCGCTTCCCGTCGGTAATTTGTGACCAGTACAGGCAGTTTGATGAATTAAATATTTCAGAAGGTAATTGTGTGTCACCTTCCGCAAGGGTTTTACAGTCCTTTAATGTCCGTTTAAGAAATGTAAAAAAATCTGATTTAATGAATACCAAAGGCATACTGGAGGTTATAACTCACCCCAAGGAAGTGAGGCTGCTTACATAAAGATTGGGTATAGAATAGTTTACTCGCTTTTGCTTAGCACATTTAAACTTTGACCATTCAAGCATCTCCATCATATGTTTTTCCCTTTTGTCAGATGAGGCCCAACCCTCTCAGGTAACAGTATCCTTATCTCAGACTTTTCTCTGTTGCATAACTTGTCCCGCAGGTTTAGTATAGCAAGTATATGACAAACACCGACAGCCTGCACCAAACCTGAAGGGTTTGTTCCTTTCTCTCAAACGTAGTAATAAAAGCATGCATATAAGTTCCGAGCGGCTAAAACAATAAGTGCAATTGTTTATAAAATATATTAGTATGTTCGTATATCCCGCTAAAAAAACAATGAGAAAGCACGTACTACTCCTTTTCTTCTTTTTATTCGCTCTATTTTGCCAGGCGCAGACGGTCTTTAAAACCAGGACGGGCAGCAAATACCATATAGAAACGTGCCGCTACCTGAAAAGCTCGATCGAGACAACGGTAGCACAAGCGCAGGCCGACGGATTAACTGCCTGCAGTGTATGCCGGCCAGGTACAGGAAAACCAAGTGCTGCTACCTCCAGCTCCTTCACCACTGAAACTGAAGGAAGCACTAATTCCACTAGCAGTAGTAGTAACTCATCAGGAAGTGTGCGGTGCTCCGGAACGACCAAAGCAGGTGCGCAATGTAAGCGTACGACCACGAGCACTAGCGGCAGGTGTTATCAGCATTGAAGCTTATTTGTTGAGCTTGTTTAGTCTAACCTGTTATGCCTGCAAGAGTTTGTATTGGCGCAGCTCTATGAAAAGACTGCTGCTCTCTCACTGGTGCGGGGGATACTTTTTATATTAGAATTTGTAACCTTATATTCGATTCTTTTAATACAAATACGGAACATTCAAGGGACAATTGGTTCATTTTAAAAAACAAAACTTACCTCCGCGTATCACCTGTCCTCGGTTTGTGAATCACTAATCATTCGTTCAAACTTAATAACTGATATTTTATCAACATGACGGCACCTTTAGAAACTGAATTCATTTACTCCCCCTCCATCAATTTTGCCATGCAACAAAACCACGTTTCGGTGGTGCGTAAATTATGGATAAAGAACACGAGCGAAATTGATTTACAAAATATCTCTATTGAGCTGACCAATGAGCCAGCGTTTGCAGCTGTATGGCAACACCAAATAGATATACTGAAAGCCGGGGAGAGTTTTGAGTTAAATGCCGTTCATTTAAAAATATCATCCTCTTATTTATCCAACCTGTCAGAGCGGATTTCGGGTAACTTTACCCTTGTCATTTCAGCAGAAAATCACCCTCTCTTCACAGGCAACTATCCTGTTTCCGTTTTGGCCTACGATCAGTGGAGCGGAGCGGCTATTCTCCCCGAGATGATAGCCGCCTTCATCACTCCCAACCATGCGGAGGTCCAGAAAATTATACGAAAGGCCGCTCCCGTTTTGGAAAGATGGACAGGCAGCCCTTCTTTTGATGAATACCAAAGCCGAAACCCAGACCGGGTACGGAAGCAGATGGCGGCGCTATATGAAGCCATTGCGGAATTACAGTTGGTGTATTGCAGTGTCCCCGCCAGCTTTGAGGAAAACGGGCAGCGCATCAGAATGTGTGATACTATTTTCTCACATAAACTCGCAAATTGCCTGGACATCTCTTTGCTCTATGCCGCTTGCTTAGAGGCGGTGGGAATCCATCCTCTCCTGGTATTTACAAAAGGTCATGCATTCATAGGCGGCTGGCTTACAGAAGAGTCTTTTGCGGACCCTGTCAATGATGACCCTTCCCTGCTGACCAAGAGAACAGCAGAGGGCATTGATGAAATTGTGCTGGTGGAGGCTACCTGCATGAATGCCGGGAAACAAGCTTCATTTGATGAGGCGGTAGCCGCAGCCAATCAACACATGAAGAAAGAGGAGGACTTCAGATTGTTTGTCGACATCAAGCGTACCCGCTTTAGTGGCATCAGACCTTTACCCCTTAGAGTCCATACACCCAACGGTTGGGAAACCATTGAGGAAGAACCTACTAAAGAACGCAAAAGTGACGCCCCGGAAGCCTTGACCACCGGAGTTGAGATACTGGAGGTAGAGCAGATAAAAGTCTCTAAGCAACGACTCTGGGAACGGAAACTCTTAGACCTTACTCTTCGCAACAATTTATTGAACATCAGGCTAACCAAAGGAACTCTTCAGTTAATTTCAATAAATCTTAGTCAGTTTGAAGACAGCTTAGCGAGCGGACAGGAATTTCAGGTATTACCCAAGCCTGCAGACTGGGACAACCCGCTCCGTAACACAGGTATTTACCAGGCGCTTAACCAATCTGACCCTATTGCTGACTTAGTGAAGCATGAGTTCACTCAGAAAAGACTTCGCTCATACCTCACTGAAACAGAATTACAGCACAGTCTTACCAATATCTACCGCAGCTCCCGCCAGGCTATAGAAGAGAATGGTGCCAATACCCTTTACATTGCCTTAGGCCTCCTAAAATGGTATGAAACCCCAGCCAGCGAACGTCCACGCTACGCCCCCATCCTGCTGCTGCCGGTTGAAATAATCCGTAAGTCAGCGCAAAAAGGCTATGTCATCCGGAGCAGGGAAGAGGAAACTATGATGAACATTACTTTACTGGAGATGCTGCGGCAGGATTTTGGAATCAACATAGGCGGGCTTGAAAACCTGCCCAAGGACGAGAGCGGCGTAGACGTGAAGCTTGTATTCAACATCATCAGAAAAGGCATCATGTCCCACTCCCGCTGGGATGTGGAAGAGCAGGCGCTTCTGGGTACTTTCTCCTTCAGCAAATTCATTCTCTGGAATGACATACATAATAACGCAGACAAACTCAGCCAGAATAAAATTGTAAAAAGCCTGATTTCAGGCATGCTGGAATGGCAACCGGAAGCACTGCCAGAGATAGAAGCACTTGACTCCGAGCTACACCCGGCAGAAATAGCCCTGCCTATCAGCACAGACTCCTCTCAGTTCGCGGCTATACTAAGCTCTGCTAAAGATAAAAGCTTTGTGTTGCACGGCCCTCCCGGCACAGGTAAGTCACAGACCATCACCAACATCATTGCCAATGCTTTATATGCGGGAAAGAAAGTGCTGTTTGTTTCCGCTAAGAAAGCCGCGTTGGACGTGGTGGAGAAACGCCTGGAGTCCATCGGGATAGGTTCGTTCTGCCTGGAGCTTCACTCCAACAAGTCCAAAAAGTCCGCTGTCCTGGAACAACTGAAGAGGGCGGCGGAGATAAACAGGAAGTCGTCTCCACAGGATTTTGAAGCGGAAGCGGAAAGGCTTTTGGTTACCCGCACAGAGTTAAATGGTTACGTGCAGGCCCTGCATCAAAAGTATGGGTTTGGGTTTTCGCTCTTTGAAGCGTTCACCCAATACAGCCAGTTAGCCCACACCCCAAGCAGTGTTTCTTTTACTCCATCCGCATTAGAACAGCTTACCCCTTCCCAGTTAGCCGAATGGCAGGATATCGTAGATCAGATCCAAGTGATTGGGGCAGTCTGCGGGCATCCGCACCAACATCCACTGGAGGCAGTACAGGTTAATCAGTATGCCCAGCAACTAAAAACCGATGCCAGGCAACTCATCAGCAGTTACCAAAGTCTCCTTTCCCAATACCACAAAGAAGTGGCTGCCGTTTGCCGTATCCTCAAAATTGAACCTCAGCTCACCAGCAGGGAGCAGGCAGAGGCCCTGTCGCAACTCATCACACTTTTGCTCCGCCTGCCAGATGTGCCCGCCTCACTTCTGAATGTAGACCATGTAGAGCAAACTTTGTCTCAGGTACTGGGGCTGACAGCCCATGGCAAGAAAAGAGATGCTCTTAGCCAGCAACTGCTCCAAAAGTTTAATAAAACTGTTCTAAGCTATCCTGCGGAGCAAGCCCTGCAGGATTGGACCATAGCAGATCAGAAATGGTTTCTTCCTAAATTCCTGAAACAAAGCGCTGTTACAAAAGGGCTGAAGAAAATTAGCTTAACAGGTAGCCTGCCGAAAGAGGAAACCACTGCCTTTCTGCAGCAGATCATTGATTACCAGGCAGAAAAGGAACCGCTTGAAAAGGCTACACACCTGCCACAACTGCTAGGCTTTTTGTGGCAGGATGGCACCAGTGACTGGGATAACTTAGTAGCCATCTGCACTACCCTCATAGACATCAACAGACAGGGCATCACCCTAAACACCCCTGCCAGGACAAAAGAATGGCGGAATGCACTTGCGCAGCAGTTTTCTGAGGGAAGCAAAGCCTATCTCGATTCACATAAACAGACGCTGACTAACTTTCAGCGGCTCTTCAACGAGATTGGCCAAAAAGAAAAAGACCTGCACCAGCTGTTGGGCATCGATTTCGGCGGGCTTAAGGTAGAGGATGCGCATTGGGTGAGCAACTCTCTATTCTATGCCGACAAATGGTTGAACGCCATTGACGATGTTCGGGACTGGATTAATTGGCTGCAGATAAGAGAGAAAGCCATAGCCGTAGGCTTGCAGCCTCTTATCTCTGTGTATGAAAATGGAGGCATAGCCGTCGAGGAAATAACCCTCAGTTTCAAGAAAGGTCTTTACCGCTCCTGTGCAGAATACATAATAGACCAGGACCCGCAGCTTTCTGCTTTCAACGGAAAACTGTTTGAAGAGAAAATAAGGAAGTTCAGGGAACTGAGCAACAGCTTTGAGCAGCTGACCAAAGAAGAGCTATATGCCCGCTTGGCTGCCAAGGTACCGTCGTTTGCACAGGAGGCTTCTCAAAGCTCTGAAATAGGGATTCTGCAGCGCAACATCAGGAACAATGGCCGTGCTACCTCTATCCGGAAACTCTTTGACTCCATTCCTAACTTATTACCGCGCCTCTGCCCGTGCATGCTCATGAGCCCTATTTCTGTGGCGCAATATTTTGATGCGAACTCCACTAAGTTTGATCTGGTGGTTTTTGACGAAGCATCCCAAATGCCTACCTGCGAGGCGGTCGGCGCTATTGCCCGGGGCACAAACGTGATTGTGGTAGGAGACCCTAAGCAAATGCCCCCTACCAGCTTCTTCGGCACGAATGCCGTTGATGAGGACAACATAGAACTGGAAGACCTGGAAAGCATTCTGGACGACTGTCTGGCGCTCTCTATGCCCTCACACTATCTGTTGTGGCACTACCGAAGCAAGCATGAAAGCCTTATTGCCTTCAGCAACGCCAAGTACTATGACAACCAGCTGCTCACTTTCCCTTCAACAGATGACATCACCACCAAAGTACAGCACGTGGCCGTGGAAGGGTTCTACGATAAAGGAAAGACCCGCCAGAACCAGGCGGAGGCAAAAGCCATTGTAGAGGAAATCATTCAGCGCCTGTCGCATCCGGAAATGGCTAAGAGAAGCCTGGGCATAGTTACGTTTAGTGTGGTACAGCAAAATCTAATAGAAGATTTACTCACGGAGGTTTTTAAGGCAAGGCCAGATCTTGAGAAAGCAGCGCTGGAGACTGAAGAACCTTTGTTCATCAAGAACCTGGAGAACGTGCAGGGCGACGAACGGGATGTCATTCTCTTCTCTGTGGGCTACGGGCCAGACAAAGAGGGCAAAGTAAGCCTGAACTTCGGTCCTATTAACCGTGAGGGCGGCTGGCGTCGTCTGAACGTGGCGGTGTCCAGGGCCCGGTATGAAATGAAGGTGTTCTCTACCCTGCGCTCAGACCAGATAGACATTACGCGTACCGCCTCAGAAGGTGTTGCGGGTTTGAAAGCCTTTTTAGCCTATGCCGAAAAGGGCAAGTCAGCCCTCCCAGGTCGTTCTGTAATAACGTCAAGCAAGGAAGTGTCCTTTGAAAATACCCTGGCTGAAGAAATAAGGAAGCAGGGTTATGAAGTTCATACAGCCATTGGCTGCTCGGACTATAAAATTGACATTGGAGTAGTAAATCCGGCCAATCCATCTGAATATGTACTTGGCATCCTCTGCGATGGCCATCGTTACTACAGCGCCAAAACCTCCAGAGACCGTGAAATTGTGCAGGCCGACGTGCTGCGCTTGCTCGGTTGGAACATACACAAAATCTGGTCTATAGACTGGTGGGAGAACCCGGAAAGAACAGTCAATGATATTCTCATGGCTATTAAGCAGGCAGAGGAACAGAAAGCTTTGGCGCATGAACCAACCACCACAGTTGAAAGCTTTGCTCCCCAAAACACAGGTAATCTGGCTTTCCAACACGTAGCTAATAACTCATCATCTTTCATAGAAGAGGCAGAGAACACATCTGACGTAGCAACCGTATCCGCCGCCAGAATCTATGAGGTTTGCCAATTGGAAACTGTCTTGACCAACTCCTCTGAAGACTTCCTGCAACCCTTGAATTGTGAAAAAGTAGCCCAGCAAATAATCCAGGTAGTGAATACTGAGTCCCCCATCAGCCAGAATTTACTGTGCAGGCGGGTGTTGGCGGCATGGGGCATTTCACGGAACGGGTCAAGGGTAAATACTCACTTTGAGAATCTATTCCCACAGTTACCTATAAAAAAGACTCAGCTAGGCAAGAGCACTATTTTCTGGAAAGATGAACACAACCCTGATTCCTATTCTTCTTTTAGGGTAAGTGATTTGGAATCACAGAAAAGAGAAGCCGATGACTTACCTCCTGAAGAAGTTGCGAATGGCGTCAGGGAAATTCTTGTAAACCAGATAAGCCTTCCCAAAAGCGAATTAATACGCGAGGTGTCACGACTGTTTGGCTATGCCCGCTTGGGTGCTAACGTGGAAGCAGCCATGACTTCTGGCATTGCCCATGCAGTGAATAAAGGATATGCCATTGAAGAGAATGAAAGGCTAATACTGGCAGAGTAATTCAAGTTTAATGTACTAGAACCAAGCGCTAATCTGCTCCTCTTTTAGGAAATGAGTTAGTTACCAACTTGCAGTGATACATGGAGCGATAGCGAGGTTGAGGCCAATGCAAACTGCCTCCACTCTGAAAAGACCGCAAGGAGGCTCCTCTTCACGAGGAGCTTCCTTGTTTGAAGCCAATAAGTAATTTTATGTTTAGTAGCTCCTTCTGTTGAGAGGTAAGTAAAGTAGCAGGAATGGGTTTAGGGTAACTGTAGTCCCTGCAGCATCGTCACGCTAGCTCTTCTCATCTGCCAACCTGCTTCTGGCAATTTCGATAGATTGGTGCAGCTTTGCCTGCAGTAGCTCTTTCGGCGGGAGTTGCGTCAGGTAGTCGGCTACGCGGATGTTGCTTTTATCCAGTTGCAACAGCTCTACATGTTCCTCGTTCTTGCCGGTGCAGAGGATAAGGCCAATGGGCAGGTTTTCCCCTTCCACCATTTCATATTTCTCCAGGTACCGTAGATATAACTCCATTTGCCCTTTGAAGCCAGCCTCAAACTCACCTATTTTTAGATCAATGGCCACTAGGGACTTCAAACGCCGGTGGTAAAAAAGCAAGTCAATGTAGTAGTCACGATTGTCAATAGTAATGCGTTTCTGACGAGATAAAAAGGCAAAGTCACTTCCCATCTCAATTATAAAGCGCTGTAGTTCCGCCAATATGGAGGACTCTAAGTCTTTCTCGGAGTAGGTATCTGCCAAACCTAAGAAATCAAGGACGTACGGATCCCGGAACACCAGTTCAGGCGTGAGTTGACCGGATTCCTTCAGCTGTTGCAAGTCATTCTGGATAGTGACTTCCGGGTGTTTAGAGATAGCTGTGCGCTCGTAGAGCATGGATCTTATTCGATCCTGCAGGGTACGTGAACTCCATTTCTCCAGCCTGCACATCTCGATATAGAAATTGCGCTTTAACTCATCTTCCAAGTAAATAATCGTCTTAATGTGCGTCCAGGTTAATTGTCTCCGCACTGCGGAGACAATCTGCTCATCTTTGAAAATACTGGCAAAGCGGATACAGTGCAATAGTTGCTTCTGGCTCCACCCGGCACCGTATTCCAGCGTTAACTGTTGGGCAAGTGTAGTTACTATTTGCTTGCCATACTCAGCCCGACTATTTTTTAGTATCTCATCATTAACGCGTTTACCTACCAGCCAGTAAAGCAGCGTAATTTCGGCATTGACTGTAGAAGCCACTTTCTCACGGCTATGCGCGATAAGTTGCTTAACGTCATTTACAAGTAGTGTACTGTTCTGTATTTCTTCCATTATCAAAAATAAGGGGTCTGCTATACGCGTTCTTGATAGGTGCTTACAGGAATGCTTAACGTGACGCCTAGAGTAATTGCGCAACAGGCTGTTGCGTAAATATAAAGCCTAAATAAGTAGAAGAAAACTGCTCAATCAATTCCCCTACTTCACATAATGTCTGTTATGGGCGAAACCGCTCTACAGCCTGGAATTGAAATGTAAAGTTTTGGTGCTATACTGTTTTCGCCTCGTGTACCTATTAAACTATTCCTAAGATGACTCGTCTAACTTCCTTCACCAGGGCTCCTTTCATGAAAAGTAAACGAGTAGACAAAGCGTTAATCATCAGAAAAGCTTACCAGCTGTTCCGGGAGAAGGGGTACAGTCATACCTCCATGGCTGATATAGGGCAGGCCTGCGGGTTGCTGAAAGGGAGTATTTACTATTACTTCCCAAGCAAGGAAGAACTGATGCGGCAAGTGCTGATAAGCGACCATGAGTACATGAAAAGCAAAGTCTATGCGCTCGCCTATGTAGACCACCTGCCCTACAAGGAACGGCTCAACCAGGTCCTGGAGGCACTGGAGAGCTGCTTCTTTGACGCGCCGGGGGGATGCCTGATGGCCAATATAGGTTTAGAGTCAGCCCAGGTAGTGCCTGGGTTCACTCAGGTTATCAGGGTATTCTTCGAAGATTGGATTGCCGCTTTTTCTCATATTTTCCAATCCCGGTATGACCAGGCGGAAGCCCGGTCAATGGCTGAGCAGGCCGTGCAGGAAATAGAAGGGGCTATCATGCTTTCGGTGCTCTTCCAAGACAACAGGTTTTTCCTCTCCACCTCTCAAAAAGTGCTCTCCTACCTAAAGTAAAAGTACCGGGTCAAATGTGAAGCAGGCCCTCGTTCAAACTTAAAATTCAAACGAACGTTTGGTAGAAAAGCCGGGGCCTTGTTGCTGCTTCCCTGAGGAAACCCCAGGTCTATTGCTCCAAGGGCCCAGGAGCAATAGAGATTGTCTGTCCACAGGCCTTTACCCTCAGGCTGGAGACTGTACAGGCCGTTCATGAAGGAAACCGACATCATCTAACAACATATAAACAAATAAGCTATGGAAGAAAACGAAGAAAAAGAACCGAGACGAGGACCTATCGCCTCTGCAATGGCAGGGGCAGTGAGTGTTGGCGCGAACATGCTGGGGGAAAAGTTTACAGAGTTGAAACACGACGCTGACAGCAAGAGGCTGAAGGCATCGGCTAACTTCCCCATGATCCGCCTACCCGAAGGCTATGAGATTGAGAAGATAGCAGATGGCCTTACTTACCCCACCTCTGTCACCTGGGATGACAGGGGCAACATGTATGTGGCGGAGGCTGGCGGCACCTTCCTCGATGAGGAGGATGCTTCGGCAAGGATACTGCGCATTAAAGCCAACGGCACGGCAACGGAAGTGGCCAACCTGGACGGGAAAATCTACCCCGCCATATCCGGCATGACCTGGCACAACGGCGCTTTCTACATCACCCACCGGGACAGGGAACTATACGGCTGCGTGTCCCGGGTGACCCCGGACGGGGAGATTACCCAGATACTCGGGGGAATTGTTGACAGCAAGTCTGACCACCAGCCCAATGACGTGCGCGTGGGGAGGGACGGAAGGATGTATGTGTGTGTGGGCATAGGCGGCAACTCCGGGTACATGGACGAGAATATGATACCGTTTGTGCTGAAGGCGCCTGATGGGCACCCCACCCCGGCCAGAGACATCGTGCTCACAGGCTATAACATCGAGTTGCCTGATTTCCGGGAAGGCGGCAAGGGAACGGTACTGACGGGTGCCTTCATGCCCTTTGGGACAGCGACAGAACCGGGCCAGGTAGTCAAGGGCAGCAGAAAAGCGGGAGGCACCATCCTGGTGTTCGACCCTGAGAATGCCGAGGCGACCGTGCAGCCCTATGCCTGGGGCTTCCGCAATGCCATAGGAATCGCATGGAACAGGGACAATGAGATGTTTATCGCGGTAAATGGTTATGACAATGCCGCCGGCAGGCCCATCAACGACTACCACGACGGCACCTACCGGGTGAGAGAAGGCGCCTGGTACGGCTGGCCTGATTTCGCGGCTAATTTCTCCCCTGTTACCGATGCCAGGTTCAAGCCCAACAGCTCCGCCATTCCGCCTACCTATAAAGGCAGGGAAAGAGTGGCAAAAGAGCTGCATTTTCTCATTGACCATAAGGCAAGCGGGTTGGAGCAGCCAGACACATCGCTGATTCTTGGCTTGCATGAAGTGAACGCTTCCCCATCAAAGCCCGATGTGGCGCCTGAGGGCTGGGGGGACTATGCCGATCACCTCTTTGTGCCTGAGTACGGGGACTTCCAGTGGATCACCAACCCCTTGAGAGACAAGTTCGCAGGCAACCGTATTGTTCGGATGAAGACCAGCGGCAGCGGGGAGCACACCGTGCACGCTTTTATTCAGAACGAGAAATCTGGCCCCGCTTCCCAGCAGGGCCGGCTTGGGGAGGGAATCGAAAGGCCGTACGATGTGAAGTTCGGCCCGGACGGGGCCATGTACATCGTTGACTTTGGCTCGCACAGAACAAGCCTGAAGCGCATAGCGGAGGGGCATTTCCCTATTGATTTTGATAGGGGAACAGGCATGGTCTGGAGAGTGGCTAAAACTAAATGAATCCCTAATCAGGCTGTGGGCTTTGTAATGCCTACAGCCTGATTAAAAGCACGCTGCACACAGCTTTACTGGTATCTCATTGAAAAGAAGGGGTGCCTTCATGTTTGAAAGCATGAATATGCATCCTGAAAGAAATTCTTTTTATTGATAACAGTAAAATTTGCTTTAACTGGTCCTAAGAACAGATAATAAACACAGCGTTCTGGTGGTTGTTATCTGCTCTATTTTATAGTGAATTCATAAGATACACCTAAGGATATTGCTGCTTATGGCTTTACCTCTTCTCTTTGTTACAATGCTTGCCTGTATCCACGTGTTCGCAAACAATATTTCCCACTTGCATACCCTGTCAAGATGCAAGTGGCTTTCCCTGGCCGGAGGAATATCAGTGGCATTCGTTTTTGTCCATATATTACCGGAACTCCACAGCCTACAGGAGTCGCTAAAGGAAGATGGCAAGCCCGCAATCTTCAGCATGGACTTTTTGTATGTGATGGCATTGGCAGGAGTCCTCCTGTTTTATGGTCTTGAAAAGGCGATAATAAAATATGAAGAGAAGAACGCATCAGATGAAGGAATGGCTATAGAGGACAGTATATTCTGGTGGCACATCGGCATGTTTGCCGCTTTCAACATTCTTATTGGTTATTACTTCCACCATGAGTTGCAAGTAAACGGCACCAGCTCTTTCCTTACTTTTATAGCTTTAGGGTTTCACTTCCTGATTAACGATTACTCACTTCTCCAACACCATGAGAAGATGTACCATAACACCGGTCGCTGGATAATGGCAGGGGCAGTAGTTGCAGGATGGGGCATTGGGTTAGTCTACACTATCCCTGATGTCATCTCATCTTCACTGTTTGCTTTACTTGCAGGTGCCATTGTTGTCAATTCCTTCAAGGAAGAGCTTCCCAAAGACAAAGAAAGCAATTACGGCTTCTTCTTTGCTGGAGCAACAGCGTACGCATTTTTGATAATGCTGTGATTCCCGCCCTCTGTGCCATCTCCAAACAGGATAGAGCAAGATACGGGTTCTAAATCAGCCCACTCAGCTGGAACCTGTTTTTGTATAGCAAACCGAATAATGTAATTGAAAAATAGAAATAAGCAATGAAAACAACGAATATCAAAGTAGCAAAAGACCCATCAGCATATAACACGCTAACTCCGGAAGAAGCCCGCATTATCGTCAATAAAGGCACGGAGTATCCAGGCACGGGCGAATATGAACACAACAGGGCAGAAGGGGTGTACTTGTGCAAGCGCTGCAACAACCCCCTTTATACCTCCGAATATAAGTTCGAGTCGCATTGCGGCTGGCCGAGCTTTGACGATGAGATACCCGGAGCCGTGAAGCGGGTGCCGGATGCAGACGGTCGCCGCACAGAGATTGTTTGCGCCAACTGCGGTGCTCATCTGGGACATGTATTCAAAGGCGAATACATGACGCCAAAGAACGTGCGCCATTGCGTGAACTCACTGTCTATGAACTTTGTGCCGGTAGAAGAACTGGACAAGTAAAAGCAAGGCATGAAGCAGATGCGCAGATGCGTTCGCTGTTCGTTACGCCTATAAGCGCACATGGGGCACCTGTTCGACGATAACAGACCCCTGCGCAGGCTAGGTATTGCATAAATGCAGTCTCCCTTAAATTAGATAAAGACAAAGAATAAAGACAATATCAAGTATGGAATTAGCAACATTCGGCAACGGATGCTTCTGGTGTACGGAGGCTGTCTTTCAGGATTTAGAAGGAGTGGAAAAAGTGGTGTCGGGATATGCGGGCGGCCACGTGGAGAACCCCACCTACAAACAAGTATGCTCTGGCACTACAGGCCATGCAGAGGTGATCCAAATCACCTATGACCCTCAAAGAATAAGCTATGACGAGCTGTTGGAGGTATTCTGGAATACGCATGACCCCACTACGCTAAATCGCCAGGGCAACGATGTGGGCACCCAGTACCGCTCAGTTGTATTCTACCATAACCAGGAGCAGCAAGAGAGGGCAGGGAAATACAGGCAGGAGCTGGATTCTTCGGGTGCTTTCAACGGCCCCATCGTAACCGGCATTGAGCCCCTGCCGGAATTTTATCCGGCCGAGGGTTACCATCAGGATTATTACAATCAAAATGGCTCGCAGCCGTACTGCAGCTTTGTGGTAAGGCCGAAGGTAGAAAAGTTCAGGAAGGTGTTTAAGGATAAGCTGAAGCCTGAGTTCAGTAACAAATAGTACCAGTAAGGACGACTTCATTCCGGATGAGGCAGTCATTTGGAAAAGAACTGGTGTTCTGAGACACAAGACAAAAACTTTTATCAAGAAAGCCCGCAGATCATAAAGTAACATACTTATTTATAAGCAAGAGAGGCTCCTCGTGGCGAGGAACACCTGTACTGGGAGCATGAAAGCGGGCAGAAAGCTATCCGGATCATTTACAGGAAGACAGATGGAGTGGTGACGGGCATTAACCTGATGGGCATCCGCTACCGCCATGAGCTGTGTGACCGGTGGCTCCAATCAAACGCCACTGTACAGCAGGTATTTTCAGAACTAAAGGCGGCCAGTTTTGAACCGGAGTTTTACAGGAAACATGAAGGTGAAATCATGAGGGAATTCAAAGGAAAATTCCAGCCACAACAGGTGAAGATAAGAAAAAAGCTGTTTGGCGTTTTCTAGATAAAAAGGATTAAAGAAGGGTGGGAACTAACTATATGCCTATAATACAAAAAGCCGGAATGGCACTGTTTCTTCTGGCAATAGCGCTGCTCACAGCTATCCCTTTCATGGGACAGTACCGGCTGACGCCCCAGATGGTGGAAGAGGTAGTCACAGACACCGGGCAGCTGGAGTACGTAAGCGCTGAACTGGAGGAAATGCTCGGGAAAACGTATTCTTCCAAGTTCGCTTACATCAGCGACCTGGATGATGCCTTCTCCACCAGTGCCACTAAAATCCAGGATTACAACCAGATAGACAACCGGGAAACAGAGGTCAATAACCTGGAGGAGTACATGGCGGGGCAGTATAAGTTTTATCTGACCAGGAAAGCCACCACCGGGACCATTCAGGAACACACCGGGCTGTGGCTGCTCCTCACTATTGGGTTGGGCACTTTGGGTGCCTTCTTGTATATACTGCCTAAACTGGGCCTGCTCCCGGGTATCAAGAACGACCACATTTTCCACAGCCAGAACACCGGCCTGGGCTGGATCGGGTATACCATCGGCACACTCCTTATTCTGTTTTATGTGCTCCTCTACTGGTACCCGGAGTATATCACGGAATGGATGGTCCTCACAGACCCCATCAGCAAGCGTATCAGCGGCAACGAGGCCAGCCAGTGGTTTTTTTATGGCCTGCTGTACACGCTGGCCATCCTGGTCATGGGCGTCCGCATGATCATCAAGTACCGCCACAGCCGGTACCACATCATCCGCACCCTTTCGGTGATGTTCTTCCAGACCGCTTTCGCGTTTATGATACCGGAAATCCTTATCCGGCTCAACCAGCCTTACTTCGATTTTAAGAATATCTGGCCCCTCAACTATAACTTCTTCTTCGACTATAACATTGAGCAGTTTACCAGCAGCGGCTCAGTGGGTCTGTTCATGCTTATCTGGGGTATCCTGCTTGTCATCGTGGCGGTGCCTTTGTTCAGCTATTTCTATGGCAAAAGGTGGTATTGCTCCTGGGTGTGCGGCTGTGGCGGGCTGGCCGAGACGCTGGGCGATCCCTACCGCCAGCTCTCCAACAAGTCCCTAAAGGCATGGAAGGTGGAGCGGTGGATGATACACAGTGTGCTGGTGTTCGCTGTGGTGATGACGGCTGGCGTGCTGTACACATATTTCACTGGCAGTGGTACCTTTCTGTTCATCGACACCTATACCCTGCGGGCTACCTATGGCTTTCTGATAGGGGCCGCCTTTGCCGGGGTGGTAGGGGTGGGCTTCTACCCGATAATGGGCAACAGGGTCTGGTGCAGGTTCGGCTGTCCCCTGGCGGCTTATATCGGTATTGTGCAAAGGTTCAAGTCCCGGTTCCGGATTACCACCAACGGCGGGCAGTGCATCTCCTGCGGCAACTGCTCCACCTACTGCGAAATGGGAATCGATGTGCGGTGGTATGCGCAGAGAGGGCAGAATATCGTGCGTTCCTCCTGTGTGGGCTGCGGTGTATGCGCCTCCGTCTGCCCCCGCGGTGTCTTGAAGCTGGAGAATGGGGAAGAGGAAGGGCGGTTCGGGAAGCCTATACTTATTGGCAACAACAGCGTGCAGGTCTTTTCAGACCTCGATTATATAAGATAACATTTTTCTCAACTTAGCGCATTTTGGGCTCGGGCTCATGAAGGAAGAGAGCTCTGCCGGGAATATATTTCGCTCAGCCTTTATGAGTTAAAAACAAATTACGTAAACTTCAAAACTATGCAGTCTAACCGTTCTAATCCATATTACTTTATGACCTCTAACAGCTTCTGGCCCCTTCTGCGCATCACTGGTTTTCTGTCTTTGTTGCTGCTGATTTCCTGCCAGCAGGAGCCAACCGTTGACTCAGAACTGCTTGAGAAAACGCTGGCTTACCACGACCCGGAGGGCAACTGGCCAGAGCTGAAAACCCGCCTTTACTTAAGCTCTGCCGATACCGCCGGGCAAGAGAACCCCTTCGAGATAGAGCTGGACAACAGCACCGGCTATTTCGCCCACATCAGCCGGCAGGACGGGAAAGAAGCGGTGAAAGGCATCGCCGACGGCAAGGAGTTTTACCTGCTGGACGGCAAAGGAGATATAAGCGCAGAAGACAGGGAAAAATACGGCCTTACCCCCGATGACCTGAAGTGGGTACACAGTTTCTACAGCTACCTGTACGGGCTTCCCATGAAGCTGACGGATGAAGGGGTAAACGTAGCGGAGGCCGCCAGCAGCGAGGAAATCGAGGGGAAAGAATACCGGGTGCTGGAGGTAAACTATGATGATGCCGTGGGTTCTGATAACTGGTTTTTTTACCTCAACCCAGAGACATATGCCATGGAGGCTTACCGCTTTAACCACGGTGAGCCGGAAAGCGGGGAGTACATTCTGCTGGAAGAGGAGGTCATGGTAGACGGCATCCGGATGCCAAAGGTGCGCAAGTGGTACTGGAATAAAAACAAAGAATACATCGGCACCGACACCATCATCAAGGCAGAACCTCTTACATCCTACAGGGTACCTGCTGAAAATTAGCTTGCCGGATGCAATAACTGCCAGCCTTTTTCTTTAAAGTGGCTGCCTCGTCCTGAAGTAGGGTAACGGCTTTTCTTTGCTAATCCTTCAGCTGGTTTACACATATCCTTTCTTCTTGCGCTGACCTGGCCCAGCACTAGTCCCTAGGCATCTGCCTTATCTTGTATCGCAAAACGTTAGTGGCTGTTGCACAACTCAGCTTTTAGTACGACTTTCTTGCAGCCATTATTCGGAATAAGCATATAATGCTCCTCTCTTTGATTGTGGTCAAGCGACAGGGGTGAAACCAATAGCTGAAGGTATGAACATGTGGCTGCTCCCTTTCCATTGCTATTGCCATGCTCACAGACTTTTTCGGTCTGTTCCTCATGTACTTTCTTATGTTGAAGGCAGCGGCAGCCAGGAGCATGACCTTATGAGCGCCTGATTTTCCCAGCACATTGATGTTGCGCAGGCCATA